>NZ_CP013274.1:705000-2054166 GCF_001455345.1 Bacillus thuringiensis | reverse complement strand
TTTTCTCTTTTTGAACTTCCGCCTTTTCAATAAGTTCTTTTGTCTTTTCCATTTCTAAAAAGTCCGTATAACTACCTAGGAATTCACGCACTTCGCCTCCACCACTAAAGATGAACAATTCATCTACTACTTTATCTAAGAAGTAACGGTCATGCGATACAGTTAAAACGACACCTGGGAAATCTTCTAAATAATCTTCCAGTACTGTTAATGTTTGTGTATCTAGATCATTCGTAGGTTCATCAAGTAATAGTACGTTTGGTTCTCCCATTAAAATACGTAATAAATATAAACGTCTTCTTTCACCACCAGATAGTTTACCAAGTGGTGTACCATGTGAATGCGTTGGGAATAAGAAACGTTCTAGCATTTGAGATGCACCAATTACTTTTCCATCTGTCGTATGAATAACTTCTGCAATCTCTTTAATGTATTCAATCATACGTTGATTTAAATTCATCTCTTCGTTTTCTTGCGTATAATAAGCAACTTTTACAGTTTGCCCTACTTCAACTTCACCACTATCAGGAGATAGCTTACCTGCAAGCATATTTAAAAGAGAAGATTTCCCACTTCCATTCGCTCCAATGATTCCGATACGATCTCCTGGTTTCACAATATGATTAAAGTTGTGTAATACCGTTTTATCACCGAATTTTTTCGTTACATCTTTTAACTCAAGTACTTTTTTGCCAAGGCGACTCCCGCTAAGCGCAATATCAACTGACTGTTTTGCAGCTGGTCCTTCTTGACCTTTTAACTCATCAAATCGTTGAATACGTGCTTTTTGCTTTGTCGAACGAGCTTTTGCACCGCGGCGGATCCATGCTAGTTCGCGGCGATATAAGTTTTGACGTTTTGATTCTTGCGCAATTTCTTGTTCTTCACGAAGTGCTTTCGCTTCTAAAAACGTACTGTAATTCCCTTCATAACTATACAGTTTTCCATTGTCTAATTCGAAAATACGATTCGTCACACGATCTAAGAAATAACGATCATGGGTTACAAGTAATACGGCACCATTATATCGTGCTAAATATTCCTCTAACCATTCCACTGTCTCATGGTCAAGATGGTTCGTAGGCTCATCTAAAATTAATAGATCCGGTGTTTCAATAAAACATTGCGCCATTGCAATACGCTTTTTTTGTCCACCAGATAGGTTTCCAACAGTTGCTGTGAAATCAGTAATTCCTAATTTCGTTAATAACGATTTTGCACTCGCATTTGCTTCCCATGCACTCATCGCATCCATACGTTGCTGCACTGCAAATAATTGTTCCTGTACTTTTTCATTACTTGGATCTTTTTCGATATTTAATAACGATTGTTCATAATCACGAAGAAGACGAATTAAAGGTGTATCACCATGGAACACTTGCTCTAAAACTGTTAGTTTTTCATCAAACTCTGGTTGCTGTGATAAATAACTAATTGTATAACCACGTGAATGCGTCATATCACCTGTATCAGGAGTTTCTAACCCTGCAATAATTTTTAATAATGTCGATTTACCAGTACCGTTTACACCGATAATTCCGGCACGGTGTCCTTCTGCAATACTAAATGATAATCCATCAAATAACGGTTTTTCTCCGTATGATTTCGATAAGTTTTCCACAGTTAACATTTTCATATTTGTGCATTCCACTCTTTCATAAATTGTTCAATAAACTGTTCCATATAACGATGACGAACTTCAGCCTCTTGTTTTGCTGCGTTCGTGTTCATTAAGTCTTTTAGTTTTAAAAGTTTTTCATAGAAATGATTTAAAGATGGATCGTTATTTTTTCTATATTCATCTTTCGTCATCACTTCACGCGGCGAAATAGCTGGATCATACATTAATCTCCCTTTCGCTCCACCATACGCAAATGTACGAGCTATTCCAATTGCTCCTAGAGCATCTAAGCGATCTGCATCTTGAACAAGCTTCCCTTCAAGTGAATCCACTTTACCGCCATGACCACCTTTATAAGACATATTGGCGATGATATGAAGAACATGTTTACTTTCCTCTTCTTCAACATATAACTCTTCTAACCAATCAGAAACTTTTTTCATTCCTGCTTCTTCACTTTCATTTAACTTCTCATCTGCCACATCGTGAAGTAATGCTGCCATTTCAATTATAAAACGATTTCCTCCTTCTTGCTCGGATAAAGAAATCGCCAGTTTATGTACGCGTTCAATATGATACCAATCATGCCCACTCGCATCTTTTTCTAAAATATGTTTTACAAAAGTAATTGTTTTTTGAATCTTTTCTTGTTTTGTCATTTTATCTTCACCCAGTTACTTATTGTAACACGCCCGCATTTTTTCATCACATATTTTCTTGTCCGCCCATACACTAGGTGGTAGGCATGATCATGAAGGAGGAATAAATATGTTCTATAATAATCAACCGCCTTACCCAAGGCAACCATTTTACCCTCAGCAACAGGAACAGGAACAAGAACAAAGATTTACAGAACAATATGAAGAACAAGAGCAACAATATGAACAAAATCCATTTGCATCACCACAAAATCAAGAACAACAATTTCAACAAAACCCTTATGACACACGTCCAAATTATGAATATCCTCAAAATCCATATGCAGTACCGCAAAATCAAGAACAACAATTTCAACAAAATCCATACGCAACAACGCAAAATCAAGAAACTGAATATCAACAAAATCCATTCGACACACGTCCAAATTATGAATACCCTCAAAATCCATATGTAGTGCCACAAAATCAAGAACAACAATTTCAACAAAATCCATACACAACTCAACCTCAACAACCACAATATCAGCCGCAAATGTACCAACCAAACTATGACGCGCGTGTTTCACCGCCAGCACCACCAACAATTGATCCGACACAACCACAAATCTTACCACCAGGACCTACATTCGATATTACACAGCCTCAAATTTTACCACCTGGACCAATTACAGAACCAACGCAACAACAAATTCAACAAGTTGTCGGTACACAGTTTTTACCTTTAAAGAAACCTGTACTAGATTTCGTAAAACCTTGGGTAGATTACGGTTTAAATGAAGCAAAACATACATCACACAAACACGCTTTAACAGAAGTTGCGGCGATTATGTTTTTAGTTGGGAAAGGATTCAACCCGACGATTGCACATTATATTGTGGAATCTTGGGAGAAGAATGAGCAGTTTTAAGGTTATCCATTTCATTTTAAATAAAACAAAAAAAGTGTCACAAATGCGTAGGTTATAAGCATTTGTGACACTTTTTGTTTGTTATATTAAATATCATTTCAATACTGAATTACTGCAGTTACCTTTTCTTTCTAGGACCAATAATTAATTTAATCGCCGTTCTTTCTTGTTCATTAATAGTAACCTCTTGAAACGCTGGAACGAAGGCTAAATCAATACCACTTGGAGCAACAAACCCTCTTGCGATTGCAATTGCTTTAATCGCTTGATTTAAAGAGCCAGCCCCAATCGCTTGAATTTCTACATTTCCACTTGTTCTTAGTACACCTGCAATTGCACCTGCCACTGAATTTGGTTTTGATTTTGAAGATACCTTTAATATATTTTCCATGTAAGTTGCTCCCTCTATTATTTAATCGCTCTTTTGTTACCGTATAAAATATTTCAACGTATCTTTTACTACTATTCACAACAAAAGCAAACAATGCTACATATGTACATTCATTCGATACTTTTCGTCTTCTTCCTGCCTTACTATGTAAATAAAGAAGGATAACTAAAAACCTAATATAAAAACATCAAAATAAAAAGAGATTACTTTAACGATCATATCATTGCAACTGAGGATACTGGTTTTACTGTTTCAGATATAATTAATATAAGCATTCACCCTACGCTTCAATTTCCCAATAAACCCCTCTGATATTTTCACCAAATCATTAACCTTTTCTTCTTCAAAAATGGTTACATCTTCTATTCTATTACTATATTTCATCGCATTAGCACTTTATGCTCCAAATCTATCACCTTATATATAAGACAAGCATAAAATACTATGTGTATACAATTCATTCGCAACAGGAGGTAATATATTGGGTTCATACTATCATTCTTCAAACTCCAATAAAAAATGTTCATGTAAATCTTCTTCTAGCTCATATAAAAAATGTTCGTGCAATTCCTCTTCTAGTTCATATAAAAAATGTTCATGCGACCACCATTCACATAAAAAAAGCTGTCCGGCATACGGTACTTTTTGGCAAACTGAGTTTATAACTGTTCCTTTTGGCGATCCCTTTCCATTTAATCACGTTGGCCCTATAGCAGGAGGGGTTTCCTTACTAAATCCTACTACTATACAATTTAGTCAAGCTGGTGATTATAGAGTTTCTTTCATTTCAACGATTAACACTACTTCAAACCCTGTCTTTCCACATATTCCAGTCATGACTATATTTTTAAATAATAATCCACTTGCTAATAGTCAAGGTGACTTTGCTTTTCAAATGAATACTTCATCAAATAACGAATGCCTTCAACTAGTAGGCGAAACGATTGTTACAGTACCAGCTAATGCAACCCTTCAACTGAAAAATAATAGTGGTTTTAATCGTCAAAGTATTGCAACTTGTGATAATGGTATCAATTCAGTTGAATTAACAGTTATAAAACTAAGTTAATAATCATCTTCACGTTCAGATGCTATTTCAGCATCTTTGTTTATTAAATAATGTTCTTTCGATTCCCATCATCCCCCTTATAAAAAATAAAAAAAGCACCTAATTCTAGTACTACAAAAGTTAGGTACTTTTTTTATTAAAAGCTTCTCATTCTTTCTTACTTCTCCACATAAACAGACTTAACAATTGTACGATTATAAGGCTGCCCTTCTTTATTCATTCCTTTTATATCCATCGTAACGTTATATACTCCCGGTTGCTTTATGTCCTTCAAAGCACCAGTAAATGTATTGTTATTAGCATTTTGTAATTCATTAAATTCAGAGACTAGTTTTCCTTCTTTATTCACGATCCTTACTGTTATAGAAAGATCTCCTTTCATTTCTGGTGCCACAGGTGATTTTTTCAGTTTATACTCAGATTTATTCGCTTTCACCTTAGTAGGCATTTGAAGTACAAATGGCGCGCCAGTCTTGTAATCGCTTACAACTAAATATGCATCTTTCGACTGCTTCGCCATCATTTTAACTTTCCATTCTCCTACATCCATTTTATCGAATTTAAATGTTCTAATTTTTGCACCACCAAAGAAAGATTCCCCTTCACCAGTAGTTATAACGCTATCCTTATTTGTATACATTTTTCCTTTTGGTGATATCATTTGTACTTCTACATCAGATGAAGCAGTTAATATAGAAACGATTCCTTCAGCTTTTTTATCAACCGCAACAGTTTGCTCTATCCACTGGTTTTGTGGCAATTCTCCTCCTAATATGTTTTGATTTGAAGTTATATTTAATTGTTCTATATTTTCATTTGAACTAGTGCTGGATGCTACTAAAGCTGGTACGGCTACACTTGCTGTACGTAAATATGGTTCAATTCGAGAGAAAACAGCAGATCCTTTTCGTATATTATCATGATCAAATCTGGAATCTGTAAATAAATGCGTTCCATATGGCAGCTTAGCACTCCACTCATTTACTAGTCCATCATTTGAACCGTATGATGACAAATATAACCCGCCCATAGATAGCGCAGAAAATACTGGTCCCCAGCTAGTCCCAGTAGCCGTATAGTAACGGTTTAATTTAGCTGCTGGATTATTATCAATCGTTGAACGAAATTTTGCCATTTCGCCCATTTGTAATGAGTACGTACCATCATCTTTTTGACCTAATATAGAAGCCAGCCATCCTGCCCACCAACTATATGATAAGTCCGCTAAATTTGAGCCATGATGTGGCGTCGCAAGCGTAATAACATTTCCTACAAATCGATTTGCACCATATCCTACTAATGCAGCCTGTGTATCGATACCGCCTTTACTATGTGCTACAATATTAACTTTTTTACCGAAGTGATTATATATTTCTTCTAATTTTTGTGCTAACAATTTTCCGTTGTCCCACTGACTAGCTGACCCTTTCCCAGCAGCATCATATAATTGTATAAATACTGTTTGATAGCCTGCTTTCAAAGCATAGTCATACATATCATTTATATCGTGATACACTGTCTTTCCATACCAACTATCAGCATTCCCATTCCTTCCTTGTACAAAAAGAATCGGAGGCTTATTCTCATCGTAATTAGCAGGTTTTTGACCTAAAAACCATTCTCCAGGTGTAAATACTTCTTTATCTGGAAATCCCGTTTTAATTTCTTTTACTTCCTCCGCCTCTACCTTCGTACTAACAGCCATCGGAGTCATAATAAAAAATGCGAGAAGTAATAACATACACCTTTTCAAAATCCTCATTAACATTCCCCCTTTTTTGAAAGGAAGTACTACTTTCTAGTTATTTATTCTCACTATTGTAGATGAAAAATAGTAACTGTCCTTTCTTATGAAACGTTATTCTCTCAACATGTATTTATTCCTTTTCCTATTAAGCTCATTAAAAATTTCTCAATATATTTCTAGCTAAAAAAGCTGCGTATAAAAGGTCTATATCATAACCTTTTATACGCAGCTTCTTTATTATAAATCAATGATATACTCATCATCATATTTATCGTATTGGAGCCCTGATCCTATTTTTGATTCCGTAACTTGATCTCTTAAAAACGGTGCAGCTTCCATTTTGCTAGTTGCAATTTCAATTCCATATTTTTTCGTTAAATGGGCTAATTCTATTAAAAACCACTCTCTTCGTAATGTAACTGGAATATCAAATGTTCTTCTTTTCATATATAATAGCACCTCTTTTATTTTCATAGCTTAAAAATATCACTAACTTCCAATGAAACATTATAGTATATGCATGTCCATTTTAAACGTGCTATTACAAAAACAATATTTTAGTTTACATAAAATAATTATGTATTAGTAGAAAGAGGCTTGTCCTCCTCTTTCTACTCTAGAGATTTAAATTAAGAACATCTTGGTACACCTAAAGCTAAGAATAAACCTGCTACTCCCGCAGTAATCGGTACTTTCAAAGTAATTACATCATCTACCTTCGTTACTAAAAAGTAAGCATTACCTTCTTGTAATATACAAGTCACCAACAATTGGAATTCCATTCAAATCTCCTCCTTTCAATCGATATACTATAATTTATGAAATCTCTTTAAAAACGTAATAGGAAATACATCCAATTTTCCTTATATACGAATAAATGTTTGTTTGTATATTAAAAATATTAATTTTCTAAAATTATATAAATCGTGTAATATCCAATAAATTCCTATATAATCAATAGTGAAAATCTTACAAATGGAGGTATGAAAATGGTGATTTTGAGTAATATTGGTGCAGCTTTATTTTTTATAGCTTTTATTTTTTTAATTCTATGTATCATTTCATTCTTTAAGAAAACTGGAAAAGCAACACGATACGGTCGTCCTGCCGTTATTCTTTTTATGATTTCGATTGTATTAATAATAACTAGTGCTGAGACTTCTAATAACCCAATTGTTGAATTCTTTTCTATTTTAAGTTTTGTTTTATTTGTTTTCTTCCTCGTACTAGCAATCTTATCTGTAATTAAAAAGACAGGTGTAGCAAAAAAACAATTTATTATCACTGCTATTTTATTTGTCATTTTTGTTGCATTATTAAGTATTTCAGCTCCTTCTTCTGAAAAGACGACAGCCACTAGTAATAAAGTTGCATCTAACAATGTAGACCAAAAAGATAGCAACAAAAAAGAAGAAGCTACAAAGAAAGAAGCGGACGAAAAAACTCAAAAACAAGAAGATGAGAAACGTCAAGCCGAGGAACAAGCTCGGAAGCAAGAGGATGAAAAACGCCAAGCCGAAGAGCAATCTCGTAAACAACAAGAAGAGCAAAAACGTCTAGCCGAGGAACAAGCTCGTAAACAACAAGAAGAGCAAAAACGTCTGGCTGATGAACAAGCTCGTAAACAACAAGAAGAGCAAAAACGTCTGGCTGATGAACAAGCTCGTAAACAACAAGAAGAGCAAAAACGTCTGGCTGATGAACAAGCTCGTAAACAACAAGAGGAACAGAAAAAAGCACAGCAAGCTCAAACACAACCTGCTGCAGGTAACAATAGTAATGTAACTTACAAAAATTGTACTGAAGTTAAAAAGGCTGGGAAAGCTCCTATTTATAAAGGGCAACCTGGTTATGACTCTCACCTTGATCGTGATGGTGATGGGGTCGCATGTGAAAAATAGTAATAAAAAAAGAAGCTTCTAGTAAGCTTCTTTTTTATTATCAGAAACTATTACGACGAATTGCCCTCCCTCTTCCTTTTATAAAACTCATTTTATTATCCTCAAAACTGACACATAATAAGTGATTTCAATCACCGCATTGTTTTTCATTTATCGCTATTCTTAATTTAGATGTTACATTCAAACTTTATGGAGGCATTCATATGGAACATACCTTTACTGAAACTTCACTTGTTGGTGAGATTGTTACACAATTTCCGAAAGCTAGTGATTTTTTAAAATCATATAGAATTGATTTTTGTTGTGGTGGTAATAAACCACTTATTGATGCAATTCATGAAAGAAATTCATCAGCAACAGAAGTACTTACAGAGTTAAATACGCTTTATCATAATACGAAACGATTAATTGAATTGGAAAAATGCTTCTTATCGTGAATTGATTGATTATGTAATTAATAAGCATCATCGTTATTTAAATGGAGTGTTACCACAGTTAAGTCCTTATTTGACGAAAGTATTACGTGTTCATGGAGTAAATCAGCCGCATTTAGCTAAAATTCATAAGCTATTTCATAAACTTAAAATGGAATTAGAACAGCATTTAATTAAAGAAGAAACGGAAGATTTCCCATTAATTTTAGCATCCGAACAAAATCCAACTGATGAAAATTATACAAATATACAAGAAGACACACCAATAGCCTTTATCGAATGGGGTACAACTGGTAAACAGCGCGTTGTCACAGGTACACTTTCAACCTTGGAAGCAAAAAACTTTTAGTATTGATGATATTAAAAATGCTCATCTTATTTATGCAGCTACAAATCAACAGGCTGTAAATATGATGGTCAAACAGGCTGCCCATGATTTCCAATAGGTTAATGTTGTAAGTGATGGTACAGAATCATCGTTTCACACACATGGTGTCATACGACATGATGAATATGTCGTCACTATTTCAACTTCAGGTAAAGATCCATCGTTTACGAAGCGTTTGAAGCAAGAACTAACATCTATATTTCCTAAACTTATAAAAAAGCTTTCTCGTACTCACAAATAATAATCTATTCCTTAGCTAAAATAGTAATTGCCTTTAGGTGAACGTTCGTTCTTTTTGTTTTGGTTCCTTTTTTGAAATGCCACAAGTAATCTGCGAAGAAAATGAATGGTGTTGGCAACTTGTAAACAAGTGAATTTTATGACAAGTGCAACATTACGAGCACCTCGTTTAATTTAGTTTTTATATTGAGTATTCATTCAACCAAATTAGCGCTTGTTCATAATCATCAAAAAATTTTACAGATTCTTTCGTATTGGATTGTTGCAAATAATTCAGTATCTCCCCTTCTTCAAGAAGAAATGCAATTGCCTTACTGTGATTCAAAATAGTTTCATTGAAGAATTTATCTTTCCATACTTTTTGAACAGAAAAATGATTTGGTGTGTATCCTTTTCTATCTACCAATAATTTATATTTCCGCCCCTCAGAAATAAATTGCTGACAAGCCTGTTCAAAATCATTAAACCATTCATACACATCCTCTGTTTTAATTTGGCCAATTAGATGGGTAACAATCAAATCTCCTGAAACTATTGTGCTGATATTCTGTTTACTCAACTTTTAATCATCTCCCTTAGTAGCAATTATGCATAAAATTCTTACTTGACACTCCCACCCCACCGCTATCTACCTAAGCTCATGTAACGTCAATTATAAGCGAGATTGTGTCTTTTTTTCGCAAGTCTATATGTAGTTGCTTTAAAGATTTGCATACGAAATAATCCCTAATGAGTTTCCTTTTTTGAATTAAGTCGCTTGATTATCAGACATGGTACAAGTGGAAACAACCCCAATATATGAAAGACTGTTTTCTTCTCATATCGATGAGATTTCCGTCCATCATTTACCGCATCAAATCTATTCGTTTTTGCACGTATATTCAAAATAAAATATATGACAAATAAATAACGACAGTTACTGTAATAACGCTGAAAAGTGTTGAAAATAAAACGATTTGTGCATGTAATTCAGGCTCTATTTGATACTCCATAGCAATGGTTGATGTATTTCTTGAAGTAGGAAAAGAACTTGCAATAAATAATGATTGTGCAACAATACCATCAATGTTTAGTAGGCAGATTATGGAAAATGATAATAATGGTCCCATCAATAACCTTCCAATTAAAGCCCATGTTATGACTCGATGGAAAAAATTGAGCTTAATGTTGGATAATTGCGCTCCTAGCAATATGAGTGCTATTGCAACAAAACTATTCGCAAGCTGATTAAGAGGTAGAAAGATAGAATTAGGTATTTGAATTTTAAAAGATTGAAAGAGAACCCCTAATACGAGCGCATGAAATACAGGCAGTCTTAGAAAAGATTGAATAATACCTCCGATAGTTTTTGTTGCTGATAGTAAGTTATATATCCCATATGAATAGGTTAAAAGATTCTGGAAAATAACAATGAAAATCTGAATGGAAACCCCCACTGGATTGTGACTGAAAATCAATTGACTTACTGGTAATCCATAATTACCGGAATTCATTAACGAAATGCTATTTTTTAGAGCTGCACTTTCTCCTTTTTCTAACTTTAATGTTTTTGAAATGAAATGACTTACTATGATCAGACTCAGACTATAAAGCATTAAATAGTATATTATCTGGAGCAACAAATCTGTTTCTATACGAATATCATATATATTCACAAATACAGCCGCTGGCATCAAGCAATAAGTAATAAGTGTAGATAGCTGATTTAAGTTAAATTGGAACTTTCTTTGTAAGATTGCACCAATTAACATCAATATTAATATCGGTAATATTACGTCTAATATAATAAATACAAACATTTTCAACCTCATTCTAAATATATTTTAGTTGGGTTAAACGCTTTACTAAATATGGACCACATTTAATTCATCGGAAAACACACTTAGTTCTCAATAATAAGAAAACTAAAAAATCAATAATATGAAAATGCGCATCAAAAATTCTTATTTTATTTCCCTCCCTTCTCTTTTCTTTAACATATCAAATATAACTCATAAAGAAAATCATGGATTATTTATACAAATTCATAATTTTCTCTTATCGAACTAAACTGTATTCTTTAGTTTAAATGTACTATTTCACAATATCTATTAGCCTTACTAAAGAATCTGGTCCTAAAAAATATGAGGATTTTTCTTCCACTGCTTGAACAGAGTTTGATTGCATGCCCCAATAGTTCATATCAGCTTGCATGACAGCATCCACTTCTTTTACAGTAGTCATTTTATTATGATTCAAATAACTTTGTTTAATCGTGTACAAGCCAACATTTCGCACAGTTCAAGAGATTGTCAAAAATTCAGTAGAAAATAAGTTTGTGAGAAAATCTTTTTTCCATTGTGAAGTGTTATGGTCAATCGTGATTATTAGGAGAATGGTATTTTGAGATTCCGACTATTTTGCAAAAGAAAAAACGTAGGAGAAATTCCTGCGTTTTGCTTTATAAATCTATTAAAAAGAGTTTTGATATTATTTCAAAAATGACATAAAGAAAAGATGAGAAATTATATAAAACTACAAATCATTATTTACCATATTGCCCTTAGTTACGGAAACAATTATACTAGATGTAATCACAATAAATAATCTGAATATTCTCAGAATTTAAGATAAGAGCTTTACTACTCGCAAATAGAAGAATACATTCTATTTTTCACTAAATAGATTAGAAAACGATAATAACATTAGGAGGATTACGATGCACCAGCTTGATTCATTACATCCTATTATAGAAAAAATAATTAATAATATTGAAAAGTTAATGGTCGGAAAACGAAAAGAAACGATCTTAGCTTTGACAGCTCTCTTAGCTGAAGGTCATGTACTATTGGAAGATGTTCCTGGCGTTGGGAAAACAATGTTAGTACGTGCTCTTTCTAAATCTATTGATGCTGATTACAAGCGCATTCAATTCACACCTGATTTACTGCCCTCAGATGTAACAGGTGTTTCTATTTATAATCCGAAAGAGCTCCAATTTGAGTTCAAGCCTGGACCAATTATGGGGAATTTTATACTGGCTGATGAAATTAATCGTACATCTCCAAAAACACAGTCTGCCTTACTTGAAAGTATGGAAGAAGGCAATATTACAATAGATGGCAGGACAAGACCGTTACCAAAACCGTTCTTTGTAATGGCTACACAGAATCCAGTCGAATATGAGGGAACATATCCTTTACCAGAAGCACAGCTCGATCGTTTCTTATTGAAACTAAAAATGGGATATCCTACACAAGAAGAAGAATTTGAAATTTTAAACAGGATGGAAAAAACAAATCCCCTCTCCCATTTACAAGCTATTACAACAATAGAAGAATTACTTTATTTACAACAAAGCGTACGGGAAGTAAGCATGGACAAGGCAATCAAACATTACATTGTAAAGCTTGTTAGCCAGACTCGTTCTTATAGTTCTATACAACTAGGTGCAAGTCCACGTGGCTCGATTGCTTTAATGAAAGCTTCACAAGCTTATGCATTCATCCATGGCAGAAATTATGTTATTCCAGACGATGTTAAATTTTTAGCTCCTTACGTATTGGCTCACAGACTCATTCTAAAAATGGAGGCAAAATTTGAAGGAATTACAGGAGAACAAGTTATCACAAAAATCGTTGCACGAACTACCGTACCTACTCAAAGGAAGATGAACCTTTGATGAAACGAATACTACGATCAATCTATCATTTTACTAAGTTATCACTCATTTCGTTATGTTTAGTCTTAACATTTGTATACGCTATGCTTCAAGGAGGATTTGTAAGTTGGTTTTTGTTTTACAGTATGATCCCTATTGGCCTTTATTCACTACTACTTCCCTTCTATGCTTTACAGAACGCCGAAGTAAAACGAATAACAAATCAAGACGAATATGTAGCAGGAGAACCATTTTTAAGTACGATTACAATAAAAAGAAGTTTTCCTTTTCCCTTACTTTATTTAATTATAGAAGATGTGTTGCCATCACAATTTACAAATTGTAAACAAACGAAGATGAATAAAGTAATACTCTTTCCAGGATTGAAACGAAATATTTCGTTTCAATATGCAATTGACACAATCCCTAGAGGAGAGCACTCTTTTTCAAGCGTACGTGTCAAAACTGGCGATCTATTCGGTATGATGGAGAAAGAAATAACTTTCTCAGTTCCAGATACATTTTTAGTCTATCCTCAGTATGTAGATATAACGTATAGACAAATGGAAAATCATTTCGAACAAGGAGCACTTTCAGCAAATATAAATGTAGTAAAAGACTCTACCATTTCTGTCGGTGTGAGAGACTATAAACCTGGTGACCGCTTTTCATGGATTGATTGGAAAGCAACAGCACGAACAAACAACATTATGACGAAAGAGTTTGAACAGCAGCGCAGCCATAATATTATGATATTCATGGACAGAACCCCATCCCCTTTATTCGAATCAGTCGTCACATTTACTGCCTCTATTATCAGATCTGTCTTGAAGCAAAATTCACCGGCGTCATTCGTATCTGTCGGAAAAGAACGAACTTTTTTCCCTTTAGACAATGGAGATAGTCAGTTACATCAAATCTTTTGTCATTTAGCGAAAGTACAAGCAGATAGTGTATTCCCGCTCTCCCGGAGTGTAGAAATGGAATTAAGAAAAATTTATGAGCCCGTCACGATTATACTCGTGACAAGCGATCTTTCTCCAGATATCCAAAAGGCAGCTGATTTTGCTGCTATTAAAAATAGAAAATTAATGGTGTTTGTCGTAAAAGAAAAAGAAAATCAACTCTCACATCGAGAACTCAGTATTCTAGAAACTCTACAAAAACGAAAAATATTTGTAAAAACGGTTTATGAAAACCGCTATACAAACGTATTTTTTGAGGTGAACAAATGATAACATTACAGACAAAAAAACAATGTGATATGAACAGATTTTTCATTCATGCATGCGCATTTCTACTTTTACTAGAATGGCTAAGGCCCCTTATAGGTATTACAAACGTAGGTAGATTAGATATTTTTGTAATATTTATAGGGATTTGCTTCACTCTCTCTTTTTTTCAAACAAAGTGGCAGATGCCAATAAAGGTCGTCACGATTTTATTCATCATCCATCTCCTATATTATAAAAATGCTTTTATAAATCCATCTTGGCTAACGAAATTTTTCACTGATATTTCTCGAAATTCCTCCTTGTTATTTCAGGGAAATTTACTAGATATCTCTCCAGTTTTTCCAACACTTTTATTTTTTTTATCATTTTGGTTTTTGAGTGCTTTCATTTCTTTTTGGATGATTCATAAAAAACGTGGGTTGTTATTTCTTATATTGACTATTATTTATATCACCGTTTTTCATAACTTACATTTATATGATGCAAACTTCGCTATTATTCGTACTGTTGTCATCGGCTTTTTTATGCTTAGTCTTCTTCGCATAGAACGAATAAAAGAGATGGAACACTTACAAAATTATGCTAGAGAAATCTCAAAATTACTTAGACCTCTTACAGTGTTTATTGTATTGTCAGCAACAATCGCATACTTCGCTCCAAAATTTGGTCCCCAATGGCCCAACCCAATGGATTTTTTAAAATTCAACACATCCGAAGCAAGTAAACAGCAAGAAGTTTCTAAAATTGGGTATGGCTTAGATGACTCGAGATTAGGTGGTCCTTTTAAGGCTGATCCTACAATTGTTTTCACAGCACAAACGCAAAACAAACAATATTGGAGGGTCGAAACGAAAGATTTTTATACCGGAAAAGGATGGGAGGTTTCTGAAAATCAAAAAAAGATTTCTTTTAAAAATAAAAACGACGTCTTGAGCTGGTACGAACAAAATACAAAAACGGAGACAACAGGGGCAACAATCAACATGCAAAAAAGTTATCCTCACCTTACCTATCCAGCAGGGTTAATATCAGTTGAGGCTTCTTCAGATGCATCATACAGCGTTGATCCATTTTCTGAAAAAATCTATACGATGGACGGAGACTCCTCCACTACTTTACATTCATATAAAGTAACGTATGAGGTCCCCGAGTTTTCCATAGAAAAATTGAAAGCTGTAAACATGAATGAAGGCCAAGAAACAAATCCTTACTTCATGACAAAGTACACGCAACTTCCCGAATCATTACCGCAGCGAGTAAAAGACTTAGCTGCTAATCTAACAAATGATAAAGACAACCGATATGAGAAAGTATTAGCTATTGAAAACTACTTTACCGACCATTCTTTCGTATATGAAACAACGAATGTGTTGTTCCCTGCCAAAAACCAAGATTATGTAGATCAATTTCTTTTTGATACAAAAAGCGGCTACTGTAATAATTTCTCGACATCTATGATTGTGTTACTTCGTTCTGCCGGGATTCCTGCTCGCTGGGTAAAAGGTTATACGGAAGGAACTCTTGATAATACACTTGCCTCTGCAGAAGGTGAGGATGTTTATAAAATCGCGAACGATAACGCACACTCTTGGGTCGAAGTATACTTCCCTGGATACGGATGGATTCCATTCGAACCAACAAAAGGATTTACGAATCCCTATAATTTCACAAATAATACTCCTGCTCCTACTATACAAAATAGCGAAGAAACTAATTCTCAAAACGCGCAAATGCACCAAAGAAACAATGAAGCAAAGCTCAAAAGTTTAATAGAAGATACAGAAGAAGCTCCTACTAAAAAGATTACAAATGCTAAAAATGGATTTTCTTGGTGGTACGTATTCCTCTCTTCGATACTAATTAGTATTATAGGATACACTCTCTTCGCTACTAGAATGAAATGGATTACATTTTTTATCATTCTTTTCTATAAATACCGAAAAGATGATGCTGTTTATAGCAAAGCTTACGGTGCACTTTTAAAACAATTTACTCGAGTCGGTATACGACGAAGTGAAAGTCAAACATTCCGAGAATATGCTCTCCACATCGACACACTTTACAACTCGAATGATATGCAACAGTTTACTTTCAGTTATGAGAACGCTATGTATCAAAAGGGACAGGCCGCAGCAGAATGGAAGAAATCCGTACACTTATGGGAAATTCTTATGAAAAAAGCAGCCTCTCCCCCTAAATCAAATGACTTCCATTCAGCGATTTAATCTTGATAATGTGAGTTAAAAGAAAAAGCCTCAAAGAACAACATTGTTTTTTGAGGCTTTTTTAATAAATTGAAACTTCTAGTTATTTCCCAAGTACCTTCTCAATCTCAACCTCTAAATCCACCGGCTTCGTTTGCGGCGCAAAACGCCCTACTACTTTCCCGTCTTTTCCGATTAGAAACTTAGTAAAGTTCCATTTCACTGCTTTCATACCGAGTAAACCTGGTGCTTGTTCTGTCATGTATGTATAAAGCGGATGTGCCTTATCACCTTTCACATCAATCTTTGCAAACATCGGGAAATTCACACCATAGTTTAGCTCACAAAAACTAGTAATATCTGCTTCTGTACCTGGTTCTTGTCCTCCAAATTGGTTACAAGGGAAACCTAGTATTTCAAGTCCTCGGTCTTTATATTTATCATATACTTCTTGTAATCCTTTATATTGCGGTGTAAACCCGCATTTACTAGCTACATTTACAATAAGAAGTGCTTTTCCTTCGTAATCTTTTAACGCTTTATCTTCTCCTGTTATCGTTTTAGCTGAAAAATCATAAACTGTCATTATCCTTGCCCCTCTCTTCACTATCATTCTATGCTTATACTATACTACATTCGTGAATATACAGCTCTTATTACGTATTTCTCTCTATAAATGAAAGCGCTTCATTATTATTCAAAAATTCGACACAATATACTAGACTTTTATGATGGAAAGATTTACAATTGAATTGTGAACAAAATGTGACAGTTTATATTCTATTATTATAGAAAAGGATGGTGTTCATTATGAAAACTGCACAACATGAAACGATTTCAAATCGCGAGTTTTATTTCGTACTATATATGATGTTATTGTATGTTATTGGCTGGGTAATCGATGTAAATGGTTTATTCTTAAGCTCCTACTTTAATTTAGCAGGAGAGATTATGCTTCCATTAGTTGGCGGCATTGTTGGATTGTTCGTTATGTCTATTAATAAACAGCAAACGAAATAATAGTATTACAAAAGGCAGAAGACGAGATTTCGTTTTCTGCCTTTTGTATTTTTAGCATATAATAGTTACATACCGTATATAAGGAGTGGTAAAGATGAAAAAAATAGAGCAATTATCTTCTCACCTATATCTTATTGATGATTTCGATCTACAACATAATGAACGAACAGGTACGTACGTTTTATTAGGTGACAATATTACTTTAATTGAAACTTGTGCAGCCCCTTCTCTTCCGTATATTTTAGACGGCTTACAACAATTACATATTGATTTAAATGATGTTAAAAACATTATCGTTACACATGTTCATTTAGATCACGCTGGCGCAGCTGGACTAATGATGGAAAAGTGTCCAAACGCTACTTTATATGTACATTCTCGCGGTGCTCGTCATATGATTGATCCAACAAAACTCATTTTAGGTGCAAAAGCTGTGTACAAAGAAGATTTCGATAAACTTTTCGATCCAATTCTTCCTATAGAAGAAGAACGCGTTCATATTGTACAACACGGTGATACATTAAAAATTGCAGAAAACCGTACACTTACATTTTACGATACACCTGGGCATGCTAAGCACCATATTAGCATTCACGATTCATTAACAAACGGCATTTTTACTGGCGATACAATTGGAATTTATTATAGAGAACTTGCCGACCTTGGTGTAGAACTATATTTACCATCAACATCCCCTTCACAATTCCAGCCAGATGCGATGATTGCTTCTAAAAATCACATTCAAAGTATGAATGTAGATACTATTTATTTCGGTCATTACGGTGCATCATCCAATGTTACAGCAGTATATAACCAGCTTGAACATTGGCTACCTATTTTCGTTCATACTGGTAAAGAGGTCTTTGAACAGTATAATGATTTCGACGAGGCTACTAAAGCATTACAAACTGTGTTAATGGAAAAAATCTCTTCTCATCTTACAATGTTAAACGTTCCATCAGATCATTCCGTTTATAACATTTTACATCTAGATATAGAAATTAGCGCGATGGGCATTATTGATTATTTCACGAAGCAAGTAAAAGCAAACTCCACTATTAACTAACAGTAAAAGAAGAGATATACAACAGTAGTTATTGTATATCTCTTCTTTTTGTGAATATATTTTAAGTAAAGGATGGTGGGTTGCAATGCAAAAAGTGATGCTATACCTCTGCTTTACATTATTTATCGTCTTATTATTATTTGTCGGAGTAAAAATTCAATTTTATTTAGATACAGATGCGCAGGTGAATTTTAACGTTTATCCAAGATTATTCTACTTTACACTCTTCCCTCTTATAGTTGGCATTTTATTACGATTCCTTCAATCCATTAATCGCGAAACAAGTAAACAAAACTGGCGCTTTCAACCGGATAAATTTATTATGATTACTGTGCCTACGCTATTCATTTCCTTTTCTCCAGCTCTACTCTTTTCACCAATTGGTTCATACCTACCTTATTTAGCTAATATTATTCTTATAAATACAACTTTTGTTACGATAATAAGTTTAATAGCTGGCTATTCCCTTTTAGATTGTTTTATACAAAAAGATACTGCAAATATGAAAAAATATAATTGATGACCAATACTTAAATGTCATTGGTTCCGGCGGTTTATTTTTAAATGCAATATTACTTGTAAAAGTCGCTATACATGAGGAAAGGAAATATATGTTAAACTAAAGAAAATCACATACTAAGTCAAATTACATTTCAATCAAGGGAGAATTACTATGTATAGATTTTTTGGATTCTCGTGTCTAATGTTTCTCGCAAGTATATGTTCTTTCTTTATTCTAAGAGGACCTAATGCAAATCTAACTTTAATTATTACGATTCTAGCAATACTTTCATTACTCGGTATTCTTTTTGCAATCGCATCAAAGAATTGGTTATTCGGAATAGTTGGTACGGCATTAAATGGCTTAATATTAGTAGTTGTATACTTCCTATTGCTAGCAAAAGGAATAGGTGGTTAATATGTTTTCCCTTTCAATACAGCAAGCTCATAGCTAAAGCTATGAGCTTTTTTTACTTATCTCACCTTTTCAGCTACATACTCCATAAACTGCTCCGCATTAATAAATCTTTCTTTGTATGCCTCAGGTACTTCTTCTACTTTCATCCCACCAGTTGATTTTGTCTTCACTCGTACGATTTCATGTGTCATTAAAGCTTCCATATAGTGATCAAACTCTTCTAGTGTTAATACTTCTTTACTAGATTTATGACCATTTAATTTATCAAAGTATGGTTGAAGCCTCATACTTACCTTCTTCATCTCTTCTCTTTTTGCTGGTGATAATTGATCATAATCAATATTACCGTTTGAATCTCCATATACCAGCTTTGCATTTGTTAATTTTTTTAGTTCTTTTGTAAACTCTTCATATTCCTTCGCACCCATTTCATCTTTCGCTTCTGATAATTTTGCATTAAAACGCATATACGCTTCTAATGTCATTGCTCCGGCATGTTTTTTTAAATTCTCGAAAGACCCGTATATACCATCAGCCATAATAGATTGATACGCAAAACCAGTCGTCGGGATTAAAAAAGCCGCTGCAAGCACTCCTGCGATAAGGCGCTTCTTCCTTTTACTTCCCCCGCTCTTCATTTTTATTTGAACGATTACTTTTTCTTTTAACTCGGGCGGGGCAACAATCCCATTTGCTTCCTCTTGTATAGATTCTTTAATTCTGCAATCTAAACTCATTTCACATTCCCTACCTCTCCTAAAAAGATTTCTTCTACTTGCTCTTTTTGACGTAGTTTTATTAATGCTGCGTGAATTCTAGATTTCACAGTACCAATTGGAATATGTAATATTTGTGCTACTTCTTCTTGTGAATAATCGTGTAAGTATCTTAAGATAATAACTTGTTTTAATTTATACGGTAATTTATGAATGAGTTCGATTAGTTTTTGGTTGGATACTTTACTTACAACATCGTTAGAAATATCAATTTGTACTGGTTTTCTTTGCTCTTCCGCTTTTTTTATAATTCGTAGACGCATCCACCTCTTTCTTCTATAAGAATGAATTTGTTTAATCGCAAGCCCAATTAGCCAAGGACGAAATGGTTTCTCGGTATCATATTTACGAAGCGATTCATATAGCTGTATGTATATTTCTTGAACGACATCATCTACATCCGTTTTATCATCTATTAAAAAATGTGCTGTTTTATATACTTCTTGAATCGTTTTATCATACAATTCGCTATACGCTTCTTTATTGCCTGATAAAGTTAATTGAATGAAATGCACGTAATCTATTTCACTCTTCATATACCAGCCCTCCTTTGTCTTACACAATATATTGGCAAGTAATTTATATTTCGTTCGATTTTTTTAAAAAGTTTTTTTATATAAATTAATATAATGATTCAATGAGTTCATAAGCTTCACTTATAACCTTGCATAACTATTATATAATTTTCCAATTTCTAATGAAGACTTAAAATGATTTATATAGTCAAATTTAGGAGGATATATGATGAAAGCTATCGTTGTAACGTCGTTCGGTGGTCCTGAAGTGATGAAATATACAGATGTAGATATTCCGGCTATTTCAGAAGATCAAGTTTTAATTCGTGTTGTTGCTACAAGTGTTAATTTCGCCGATATTAAATCACGTTATGGCAAAAAAGGAAATAAAGCACTACCTTTTATTCCAGGGATAGATGCTGCTGGTATGGTAGAACGTGTCGGTTCTCATGTGAAAAATATTTATCCTGGACAGCGTGTCATCGCTTTTCCTCAAAATGGATCTTACGCTGAATATGTTGTTGCAAATGAAAATCTTACTTTTGCTTTACCTGATGAGGTCAACTTTCAAACTGCAGCCGCTTGTCCTATCGTATCTTTTACAAGCTATAATTTACTCGCAAATGTTGCTAGGATTCAACAAGGTGAATCTGTACTCATTCATGCAGCTGCTGGCGGAATTGGCACTACAGCGATTCAACTTGCAAAACTATTAGGGGCTAGAAAAGTAATCGGTACTGTCGGAAGTGAAGAAAAAAGAAAAATCGCTTTAGATGCTGGAGCTGATTATGTTATTTTTCATCAAGATGAAGATTTTGTAGAGAAAGCCAATGAGCTGACAAACGGAGAAGGGGTTAATATAATTTTGGACTCTATTTCTGGAACTGTTTCTGAAAGAAGTTTAAACTGTCTTGCTTATTACGGTCGTCTCGTTCATTTCGGTAATGCTAGCGGTGAAATTGGAAATTTCCAAACGAAAGATTTACATGCCAGTTGCCGTTCTATACTCGGTTTTAGCTTTGGCACTACACGAAAACAACGCCCTGAACTACTCCAAGAAACTGCAAATGAAGTATTCCGTTATTTGCGTGATGGACGTTTGCAAATCAAGGCTACGAAATCTTTTCCACTCCAAGATGCAGGGAAAGCACATGAATGGGTCGAAAGTAGAAAAAGTACAGGGAAAGTAATACTAACTGTTCAGTCCTCTTCCTGAAATGAATACTTGAAACCGAGGTGTCATTCATGGGATCACGAATTATGCATGCTATTATCGCTAACGGTATTGCCGAAAAACTATGTATTCAAGATAAAACTTCTTTCATACTTGGAGGTGTAGCCCCTGATGCGGTTCATTCAGCAGAAGAAAAAGGAACTTCACATTTTTACGCTGGCACAACGAAAAACTATACGAGAAGGATAGATTTCAATTCTTTCTTTCAAAAATATAAAGCTCAAATGGATTCCCCTTTTCTCTTAGGCTATTACACCCACCTCATTGCCGATGATAATTGGCTAAGTGGCTTTTTTCTACCTTGGCTAAAAAATAGAATAGAAAACGACGAAACTATCGCGCCTCTGTACTATAACGATTTTAAATTGTTAAATGCAAAGTTACTTCATCATTACGATAAAGAACAACAGCTCTTCTCTCTTCTCAATCAAGAGACTCACATTGTAGATATTGAAGAGGTTTCTAAAGAAAACGTTTTAGCTTTTCGAAAGTATCTTTTTGAAGATATGCTGTATCCCGAGCAACACTTGCATGAAGACTTACAGGTGTTTACGTTTAATCAAATTGTCGGTTATATTGAAACTGCTATTCAAAAGGGTACATTTTTTATTAAACAACTCTCTCATGAAAAATCCACTTCAAAGATTTAATCCCCCTCAATATATTGAGGGGGATTTTCACATAGCAATATTATTATTATTGGTTTTTCTCCATAACCGCAAAATAATTCCCTTCACTATCAGCAAAGTTAAACACTTTACCAGAAGGCATAGTTACCATTTCTCCAACAGTAACATTTTTATTTTTTAAATCTGCATATAATTGATCCAGATTTTCTGAGAAGAACATTAAGGACGGTGTACCAAGATTTAATTCTGGGCTCATTTTCGAAATAACTTCTTTATTATGTAATATAATGCTCGTTTCAGCACCGTTAGTTGGAGCAAGTTCAATCCATCTCATTCCTTGTTTGTTATCTTCTTCTGCAACTACATGAAACCCTACCTTTTCCGTCCAAAAATTTACTGCCTCATCTTGATTATTTACATATAACATAATTTGTCCGACTTTATGGATCATTTCATTTCCCCCTAATGGTTTTTATATTCTATGTAGCTTTCTACAGATACTGTTATTATTCCTTTTTCATTCAATTACAAACAAAAAAGACGTAACTACAAATAGTTACGCCTTCCTCATCATTTATCTAGGCTTTTTCTTCCCAGTAAATGCTGGTTTCTTTTTCTTTGGTGCTTTCGGTTTCGTTTCTACAAATGATCCGTTGAACATTTCTTGCTTTGTAAACACGATACCTAGTTTTTTTGCAAATTGAAGTAATTTACGCTCTTCTTGTTGTGTTACAAGAGAAACGACTGTTCCTTCTTTACCCATACGTCCAGTACGTCCTGAGCGGTGAATATATTGGTCTACAGTGTCTGGTAACTCTAAATGAATTACATGTGTTAAATCATCGATATCTATTCCACGTGCCGCAATATCAGTAGCAAGTAGAATTTCTAATTTCCCGCTGCGGAATGCACGCATCGTTGCTTCACGTTCTTGCTTACTTGCCTCTGCATGAAGAGCTGCTGCTTTCATTTTACGGAATTTCAATTTCTGCGTAATTTCATCTAAACGGAATGGGTCATTTAAGAAAGCAACTGCTTTTACATCACCCATATGCATAATTCTTCTTACATAATCATTTTTTTCGCGTCGCTCACAAATGATATATGTGTGCTCAACTAAGCTTTTTGACTCTGCACGTGTTACACGTGTTAATTGTGGTTCAACTGCTAAATCACGTGCTGCGTCTTCTGCAGCTTTTGTCATTGTCGCCGAGAAAAATACTAATTGACGATCGCGCATCGTTGATTTAATTACATCTTGCACAGCACCCATCATTTTTTGTTTTACAATTTGATCAAACTCATCAAATACAATTGTTTTCACTTCATGCATTTTTAGCTTTTTCATACGAATTAATTCTAAAATACGGCCTGGTGAACCGACAATTACTCTTGGGTGTTTCTTTAATTTTTCAACTTGGCGCTTAATATCTGCACCACCAATTAAAGATGCACCTGAAATTTCAGTTCCTGCGGTAAACTTTTGAACCTCTTCATGAATTTGCATGACAAGCTCACGTGTTGGCGCTAAAACAACAACTTGTGGTTGTTTTACTTCAGGATTAATTTTATGTAAAAGGGGTAATAAGTACGCTAATGTTTTTCCTGTTCCAGTTGGAGATTCAGCTATAACGTCTTGTCCTTCTAAAATAGTTGGAATCGCTTGTTTTTGAATTTCAGTTAATTCTTTAAAACCAGCCTTCTCCCAAGCTTGTTGTAAAAATGGTTGCATATCTTTTATCATTTGTTTTTCTCCTTTATCTCTATTTTTGAAGAAAATGTTGTATTGTTCGCACCGTTTCTATCATGTGTGAAATAACAGCTATTAAATCATCAACATGGTCTTCTGTAATCGCTTTTTGAAATAGAACCTCTACCTTATTATGATATGAAATCGCTTGCTTATTATATTCGTATGAAAGTTTTTGCGTAATCATTCTTTCTTTTCCCCATATAGAATGCATGAAAGTTTCAATTTCACCGCACACTACCTCTGGCTTTTCTATCGGGAATGAAAATGCTAACTTCATTTCACAACCTGGTGTAAATTGTGGTACTTCCAATATTTCACCAGACAAGTTCTTTGCATCTACAGATAGTGAAAATGTTGCTTTTACTACCGGTTCGAACGGTTCTGTTAATTGAAATGAAATACGGTATATACGACTTAATGAGGCAAGGTCCATCATATCTTTTCGATCTGTTACAAGAATATCTCCATGTAAATCAAAATCATAAACAGCACCTTCTACGATTACTTTTAAATTATCAAAAGCAGTTGGATCAAACATAATTTCCTCCAAAAAACAGGCGCCTTTCGATGGAAAGGCGCCACTTGATGTATATATAGTTTACAGATAAACGAGATGAATTACAACCTTTTAGAATAAACCTACTGCTTTTCCATCTTCATTTACATCCATTTGTAGTGCTGCTGGCTGTTTTGGAAGGCCTGGCATTGTTAACATTGTTCCTGTTAACGCAACGATAAACCCTGCACCAATAGATGGTTTTAGCTCACGAATTGTAACGATAAAGTCAGATGGACGACCTAATTTTGTTGCATCGTCAGAAAGAGAGTATTGTGTTTTCGCCATACAAATTGGTAGGTTACTCCAACCCTCTCCTTCATATTGAGCTAATTGCTTACGTGCTTTCGGAGCAAATTCAATATCTTTTGCACCGTACACTTTTTGAGCAATTGTACGAATTTTTTCTTCTAATGGTAATTCTAATTCATAAAGTGGTGCGTAGTTGTTTTCACCTTTTTCAATTTCTTTTAACACTTTCTCAGCAAGGTCAACTCCGCCTTGGCCACCTTTCTCCCAAACTTCTGTTAAGGATACTGCATAGCCACGCTCATTGCACCACTCTTGTAAGTAAGCAACTTCTGCATCTGTATCTGTAATGAATTTATTAATTGCAATTACGAAAGGCACACCGAAGCTTTGAATTGTTTCAACATGCTTCTGTAAGTTTTCCATACCTTTTGCTAATGCATCTACATTTTCTTCTTTTAATTGATCTTTTGCTACGCCGCCATGCATTTTAAGCGCACGAATTGTAGCAACAATAACAACTGCTTCTGGTTTAATGCCAGCTGCACGAGCTTTAATATCTAAAAATTTCTCAGCACCTAAATCAGCACCAAATCCAGCTTCTGTAATAACATAATCACCTAATTTTGCTGCCATTGTTGTAGCGATAACACTGTTACAACCGTGAGCGATATTCGCAAATGGTCCGCCATGAATGATAGCTGGTGTATTTTCTAACGTTTGCACTAAGTTTGGTTTTAATGCGTCTTTTAATAATAATGTTAACGCACCTTCTACACCTAAATCTTTAACCGTTACTGGTTGATTTGCAAAGTTATAAGCAACTACGATGCGAGATAAACGCGCTTTTAAGTCTTGAATATCTGTTGCAAGGCAGAATACGGCCATAATTTCAGATGCTACTGTAATATCGAAACCGTCTTCACGTGGTACACCTTGAACTGGTCCACCAAGACCAATTACTACGTTACGTAGGGCACGATCATTTAAGTCAACACAGCGTTTCCAAACGATTTTACGCGTATCAATTCCAAGTGCGTTTCCTTGTTGGATATGATTATCAATAAACGCTGCTAACGCGTTATTGGCAGTTGTGATCGCATGTATATCTCCAGTAAAGTGAAGGTTAATGTCTTCCATAGGTACAACCTGTGAAAAACCACCACCTGCTGCACCGCCTTTTAATCCCATCGTTGGTCCAAGAGATGGTTCGCGAAGTGCAATTACTGTTTTCTTACCAATTCTATTAAAAGCTTGACCTAAACCAACTGTTACTGTTGATTTACCTTCTCCAGCTGGAGTTGGGTTAATTGCTGTTACTAAAACAACTTTACCGTCTTTCTCATCTTGTAAGCGCTTAAAAATATCAAGAGATAACTTACCTTTATAATGCCCGTATGGCTCTAATTCATCTTCTAAAATATTTAAATCAGCTGCAATTTCTTGAATCTTCTTCATACTCGCTTCTTGTGCGATTTCAATATCGGATTTAACTGTTGTAGTAGTTGTCATATACCCTAGTCCCCCTTTAATTGGTTCTGATGATATTGTATCAGTTTTTTGTATTTTCTGCACTTATTTACCTCCTAAAAATTCTTTCATTTCTTTATACGTTTTTTAACATAAATACCCATAAGAACGTTAACGATTGTTGTAATTCTGTAGGTAGTTGACCTAACATCCTCTCATTTACTCCGCGCTTATATACCCCGATACCATCTACAACTTCAAAACCTTGTTCTTTCGCTAACTGTTCAAATTCCCAAGGCATCATCGTATTACAAACAACGCCCTTGCCATATAAACGAGGATAACTGTTCTCTCGTGGCTTTGCTGTTGGTCCTAAAATTGCAATACATGCATATCCATCTCTTTGTAAAACACGCTTAATCTCATTTAATGCTCGTAATGGCTCCTCGGTCCATTCTAAAGAATTAATTGCCATAATTGCTTCAAATTGTTCATTTTCAAATGGTAAGGAAGAAAGATCCCCTTTTATAAAAGATAAATTTGGTCCTTCTCCGCGCTCCTTCCCTTTTTGAATCATCACTTCTGATAAATCTACACCAACTGCTTTATATCCCGTGCGACTTAATTTATATGTACCGTATCCATCACCACAACCAACATCTAGCACTTGCGCTTCTTTCTTCACATATTGTTCAAAAAATGGAATAATTGTACTCCTACTCCCGCTGTCCCACATCTCCTGACTATTTTGATTCCAAAATTCTGCACTACTATCCCATTTTTTCTCTGCTGACTCATGCCAATTAAATGTTGTCATGCACTCCCCTACCTTCACGTTTTATCACTCATTTCATTCTACATCATTTTCCAAAATTCCTGTTTTATCTTCATAAGAAGATGTACATGCTAACGACGGAATCTTTATTCTCCAATTTTTGCTTTACTTGGGTTTAACTCATACTCATGTTCTTCTCTTTATGAAAGATACTATAGGTACACCCAATTGAAAGAGAGGGATGTACATGCGAAGAAAGAGAAATCATCATTTTAAAAGTGGTGAAAAAAACGAAGAGTATGCAGCTGAAATATCACCAGCTGGCATTCCAATTAGACATAAGCGTAAAGAAATTGCAAATGAAATAGAAGGTACAAATACCGGTGCAATGATAGGCTATGTCGCTTTATTTCTTTCGCTTTTCTCAATTGCATTTTATCCGGTTACACTCGGCTCTCTTGCGATTTTAGTCGGCTTATTAGCTGTCAATTTCGGAGCAAGAACACTTGGATATACAGCAATTGGCTTTGGTAGTTTTTCTGTTTTATTCACTTTATTTTATCCGCTTGCTTTGTCAGCGTTTTAAAAAAAACACACCAAGTTATACTTGGTGTGTTCATTCGTGATACAACATAATATGACCGCATCCACAACAATGTTTTGCTGTAATTTCTTGAAACACTGGATAATTTTCTTCATCCCTATGCTCAATAAACACCTTTTCAAATCGATACATATTTGGTGCATACGCCCAATCTTGTTTTGTACGTGCATATAATGTAGAAGAGAAAAACTCCTCACCACCGCAAACAATACATTCCGTCTTCATTATTACCCCTCCTATGCTTGTCTTACTTCATCTATATGAACATAAGCATAAGAAAAAGACCTTCTATTACTAGAAAGTCTTCTCTGAAACAAAAAGAAATGTACCAAACATTCCTACTCCGCTATATTCTTTCGTAACACCAGCTTCTGTCTTAAATGTTTGCTTTACAGTCATAAAGAATACACCGTTTCGTGCATCTGTACTTTCAAATTTTAGTTTTTCTTTTTTACCATCTACATTTTGTGTGCATTCAAAACTACTCTCGTCACATTTCAATGCATACTTATCTTCTAGATACAATTTAAAATCTGATTCTTTCGGACAAGTTATAAGTAAAATCGCCACAAGAATAATACTTATAATACCCACAATTGTATAATACTTCTTCATTTGTACTCCTTTCAAAAGACAAGAAAACTTGACTGCATGCGCCAAGTTTTCTTAGTCCACAACCCATTGCCACTCTTGCTCTTTCTTATCAAAAATGAGCCATCCTGTCTCTGTTGCTTCTTCTTTTAATTCATCGATATTATCTAGCACTTCATCCGTACTTTCATACGAACCCACTACATATACCGGAATTTCAAGACCCCTTCTTGACTCAATTTTCCCTGCTAGATCAATATAAAGACCATCTTCCATTAGTGGAATAAGTCCCATAATCACTTCTTTTGAAATCGCTGGGAAAATTTTTGATTTTTGGAAGAAAGTAAAACGTTTCTTACCGAAAGCACCGAGTTTATAAGGAATGACTTTACTTAACATCCCTACAAAGTCAGCAATTCTACGATAATACACTTTGTTGTACCATCCATCATCATGTGAAAAATAAACAAATCTATTTTTCAATAACGGAAAGAATGTTCTTGCAAGTGGTTCTTTTTTGTGAGCCAAATATAAAAGCTCTGCAATTTCTTTTGGCTCTAATTCATCTAAATCGCTTGCATCATCAAAATCTACCCAACAAAATTCATCAAATTCATCAATCTCTGCTTGAATTAACTTATGTATATTTTCTTCCTCAACATATTCAAATAAAGTATGATAATGAAAATCTGTCCATTCAAAGTTATGCTTCAAAAGCAACACTTGATGGAGCGGTGAAGGGATGTTACTTGCAAACTCTTTAAACGTAATTCCTGATGTAATAAAACAATGACCTCGACGATTACCATTAATATATATCATATTCTTTACTTGGTCAGATCCTCCAGACAAAGCACCTAGCCACCTTCGTTTTATATGTTTCAATTCTATAGCATATTTTAACATGAAAAATTTTAGAAACATAGAAAAAACTTCAAAAACTATTTACAATTTCATGAGTTTTATTACATAGTGATTACAAGAAAAAACACCTGCTCGCGAGCAGGCGTTTTTAAAGGATTTCATCTGGGTTTTGAGGGTGATGATTTCCCTCTTTCTTTTCATCTTTTTGGAACATCGATTGAATTTTATCGATTGTTTGTGGAGCTAATTCAATCATTTTTTCCGCTAAATGTGTCGCATTTTGTAAATGAAGAATATTTACTCCATCTTTATTCACCACAAGAAATGCTACTGGTGTAATAGAAACACCACCCGCGCTACCGCCACCAAATGCAGGGTTACCGTTCGCTCTTTGCCCATCATTCGTTTGGAAATCAGAACCTCCTGCTCCAAAACCGAACGCTACTTTAGAAACTGTTAACACTACGCCACCGTCAGCCGTTTGAACAGGCTCTCCAACAATCGTATTTACATCGACCATTTCTTTTAAATTTTCCATTGCTGCTTTCATTAACCCTTGAATTGGATGTTCCACCGTTCATAACCTCCTTTGTCATATCTTTCCTAGTTTTTCCGAAAGTTTGTGAACTAAACATAAAATTTTATATTGATTTCAAAAAACTTAAGTTGTAATATTCAGAAAAATAAAAAGGTATTGATTCATTGCTGATACGAAAATTAACAATGAAAAATCATGAACAAGTATTCGCTTCGCTTACCTAAAAGAAAAAGTTGCTCTTAACTTATTTATTATTGGAGATATAGAATCTTTCGGTTATGAAACAAACTTCAAGATCTGTGGGGATATTTAAAAGGAATGGACCATTAAAGTCAATTTTACTCCGCTTCCATGATTCATTTATACCCTATAGTAAAGAAGAATTTGTTACCTCTCATTATGAGGCACTTCTTTCCGCATATAAGCCGCTGGAACTCTCTGGTAAGTCACAACTATTATTGAACGATTTGAAACTGTTTCAAATATACAGCTAGGTGCTAAAAATGAAATGCATTTTTGTGAATGTCTGGATGACAACAACTTACCTAACACACCAATTCATAAAAAAATGAAACTTGTTTCACTAGATGATGTAGAGCGCATTATGCAATTGCGGAGTAACATCATTAAATTTCCTACAAGATTAAACTGATGAGGAGCACACACTCTTAGGAAATCACCAGTATTTTTGAAAAAGCCACGTTAAGAGCCGGCAAGATTTCATACAGTTTTTTTGCTAATGCAGTAACAAACGAGAACACTAAAACCTAAGCTAGGATAGAAATACATAAAAAGTTCCATAAAATTATATAAAAAGAAAAAGGCAGATTCCTTTTGAGGATAGGGTTTCTCCTTGTGTGCTTGCTACCAATCATGAGACGTTATGTTAATTGAGTATGAACACAATATACAATAAAAATCCCTCGTTTTTTCTTCTTATCACATGATAAAATGATTATAAGTGATAAATGTCGAAATAATTAGAGAATACAAAAGGATTGATTACATGAAAAAAGGATTAGGATTACTTGTAACTATAATAATTGAAGCTGAGATTGTATATAAACTATCTAAGATCTTAAAATGGAGTTTTATTGATTTAACTTTCTTCGCTGGAATATGTTTTGTTATTATTACATATTACTTTAGCAGTAAAGGTGGATTTTCTAGCAACAGTGTTCGCCTTCAAACTCAAGCTAGATTGGGTATTAAAGTAGAGGAAGAAAAATTTGAATTACGTGTAGATCCTATTTTAATAGGATCTATTATTTATACAGTATTATCTTTAATACTTGTAGTAATAAGTTATTGGGGTTACTTTATCAAATAATTTTCACTTCCAATAACGAGAATTATGTAAATGAGCTGTCCAAACGGATGGCTTATTTTATTTTTACCTATCTTCCAATTATCATAATTAGGTGTTCTATATCCTCTATTTTAATAACTGTTCCAATTAGAAAAATTTTCATAGTTATTTATTCTCCTTTTTTATTGATTTTTCCCATGAGATTTTGAACAACTATATTCCATAATAAAGAAAGTGCAGTGACAAACAGTACTGCTAAAGAAAAATAGATTCTATCCTTCCACGTATCATGTACAATCATACCTAGCATAATCATTATTAACGCACCAATACATATCATTATTTTCGAAAATTTTCGCATTCTATAATCACTCTTCTTTCTCAAATTCAAACGAAAAACCTCCACCATAACCATAAGAGACTATTCCCTACTTACTAATTATAGTAAGACTCTCCAACTCTTATGGAAAGTTTATTATTATCATTTTCCAATCAATACAAAATTCCTAGGTGTTTATTTACCTCTATTTGTAATTTTTGTAGCTAAACGATTAAATAATACTTAACTTCCATATGCCAACATCCCAATACCAATCATACCAATACTGAAAAATAGTTTCTGCCATAAATTAAATGGGAAAAACCACCCTGCAATAACAAGTACCATTGTGCCAATAATAATCATAAATTTGCTCCTCTCTTCCAAAGAAAAAATGAACCCTCCATTACCATGAGAGTAACATTAAAAGAGGCAACTAGTAGACCACCTCCTAATTAAAACTATTAGTCATACATGTTACATATTTTCAACTGTGATTCCATACAATCTATCTCTATTTTGCCCTTTTCTTTTTTCGATTTTTAAATATAATCTCTAATACTACTACTGTGGTGAATCCTACAGTTAGTTGTAAACCTGTAATCAGCAGTTTATCATTTAGAGGGATATCAGGTACACTCCACAGTAGTACCGGAGGAATAAGTATACCTATGATTACAAGAGTTCTCATTATCTTTCCCATTTTGTTTCCTCTTTCGTATTTTTAAAATCTATATGTATTTTCCAACCACTTTACAATTCTACTAATTTCTCACGTAGGACTAATTCACTCTCAGTCATATATCCTCTATGCATTTCCTCTACAATCTTATCATGATTAAAACATAATACTTTTTCATCACCTAGATAGCCCACTGGATAAGGAACACCTACATAATCAAAATCACGTTTATCTGCTGAAATGATCATTCTTCCAATAACCATAACAGGTTAGTTTAAATCTTTTAGCTTTACAACTGAACCTATCGGGAAAAGCTTCATCGTCATTCTCCATTCTTTTTAGATATATTCTTCGACTTGTTACTCAAAATTTCTAATAGATAGGAAATTCCAATACCTATTCCACCAATAATTAATGCTGCAATAGCTGTTAAAAACCTTTTTCCCATTGACTGTGGAAAAAAGAATGAAGAAAAAAATAACACCATGGTAAAAATATACATCAAAATACGTCCTTGTTTAAACATGTGTGCTTACTCCTTTTTTTCAGGTCTCAAGAACAAACCTCCTCCGAAACCTTTATGGGTTACCCCCTCAAAATTGCTCTTAATAGATATTATTATCATGATGATTTCTCCCTATTGTATTAATCTTATTTATGTTTAAATTTACTATACATTCGTTCATAAAATTTGTTAGTCCCAAGTGCACATGCTCCTAAAATAAGAACACCTATAATAAAGCCAATCTTTTTAGGTAATTCATAAGGAGACATTATAGCGACTACAAGAAATATAGCAATTGCAACATATGTAATATATTTTCCAGTCTTAAATGGTTGCATATTAATATGCTCCTCTCTTAATCTCCAATTTTAATGGTACCACCTATCCCATAACCCTCTCTAACGTATAATCCCGTTTCTTTCCCTAATTAATATCGAATTATCCCTATCCTTTTTCAAACTTTATTATTGTTTAAATTTGTTATGTATTCGTCCTACCACTTTATTCGCCCTCAAGGAAATGGCCCCTAAAATTAAAACAAAAATAATAAGAGCAATCTTTTTAGGTAGGCTATATGGCAATAACATAGAAAATATAAGGAGTATCACAACTCCAACATATGTAATATATTTCCCAGCCTTTAATGGTCGCATATTCATACGCCCCTCTCTTAATCCTCAAACTTAATGGTATCGCCTACGACATAACCCATGGTCTCCTATAACTAGAGTGAAATCTAATATAAGAAAAGATTTCATTCAACTTCTTACTTATTACCCATAACTTCTATTGCTAGTTTGGCTGTCTACAAAATGCTCGTCTAATTTTCCTTCTATAGAAATATTCATTAATCCAAGTTTCATTTATTTATCCTCCTGCTAATATAATCCAATAAAGTAATTCCACCTAACCCCATTGTCCCAAAAAAAACCATACTAAATGTATATATTACCTTTTCCTTAATTGAATATGGACCCATTAATCCAACAATGATTGCAATTACAACTCCTATAATCATTACTATTTTTGGAATCTTCATCACCTAACTACTCCTTACCCATCTTCTCGAATTTTACAAATCTACACCTTTGGGCCTTACTACTGTTCCCACTTATCAAAGCTTCATTGTCATTCCCTTTTATCTTTTGTTTTTTCAATAAAGTCCATTATATATGTAAATCCAATTGCTAATCCGCCAAAAACAAGTACAAAAAAGTAAGTAAGCATAAGATCTTCTACTGGCTGCGGAAAAAATAATGAAAGTAAAGCGATAATAGGTACTGTTATTAAATATATCGTTCTTATTCGCTTGAAAGGTCGTATTTATTTAATCCTTTTTCTATTGAATTTCTCCATAAGATTTATAACAAATGAGTTCCATACTAGTGAAACCCCAGTAAATATAAGAACAGCTAGCGAAATAACAATTTTACCTTTCCATGTTTCTCCATTTATCATAGCTAGTGTAATTAATAGCACTGCTGAAGTACATATTACAATTTGGGTAACTTTGCGCATACTAACCCCATCCTGACTCACCTTAATCATCAAACTTTCCCACTTCTTTCAATAAGACTCCATCCTCAAGGTCCTCCGACTCAATCACAATTGCTATCAACCCATTTTCCGTACACGTCTCATGAAATTCGCCCTTCTCCCAAAACACAGCTTGTCCCACTTCCACCTTCACTTTTTCTTTATCTGCTCCGCATACATATCCTTCGCCGTCCACAATAAGAAGCAGTTGCGATACAACTGCTTCATGATATCCAATTATTCCATTCTCTTTTAAATGCATAGCACCGATATGTATATTCCCTTGATGATTTACTATTTTAGACATTATGAAATTAGATTGAAATGCTGTGATTTGCTTTCCTGCTTTTTCACTAAAATCAAAAATCTTCACTTCTAGTCCTCCTTATACGTATAAAACCATCCTTACTGTCTGCATCATATGACCTTCAAAATCTTCTTCAAATTCCTCTAATTGCGCAAAACCTTTCGCTTCATAAAAACGTTTTCCTTTTTCATTCGCTGCTTCTACATGAATGTATAGTTTCCGAATTCCTTTTAATACCGTTAGCCCTTTTTGTAATAAAGCACTCCCTATCCCTTTCCCTTGCTGATCTGGCAACAAATAAATTGCTCCTAATTCCGCTTCGTTTTGTAGTCTAACGGGTGAGAAATTCGCAAAGCCAATTACTTCTCCCTCTTCTTCCGCAACGAATAAATGTGTATTTTCAAGACGATATTTCATTTTTTCGTCAGAATAGGCCTCGTCTAAAAAGCTGTCTTGAATCTCTCTAGGAATAATACCTTCGTATGTATCATGCCAAGCTATTTTCGCTACTGATTGTACGGCGTGAATATCTTCTTGCTTCATTTCTCTAATTACATAAGTCATCTCGATGTCTCCATTCTCTTTAAATTATATTCTGCTAATATACTAGAAGAAATGGCAGAACCATTTTCATAATTCACCTTAATTAATTTTAATTTTTCAATTGAAGCTGTTGCAAAATCAAATTTTCCATATATATATTCCATTACACGTAAAAACTGATTTGTATGTAACCTATTTGCAATCGTACAATGCGGAACCCACTTTTCCGGTACGTAATATGAATTCGGGTTATCATGAAAAGTTTTAAAATAATCATGATAAGAATGATGAAGTTTTAACAATTCATCAGTAACAGTCGGTGCTAGAAAGACCGTTCCATTAGTAGGAAAAACTCCAACAGAAAGAAAAGTTACTGGGGCCGTATTTTCTTGAACAGCTACAAACTCCCCTAACTTCTCCGTGTATAAATGAACATCTAACTCATTGTAATCAGCTAACGTAATATGAGGTTCTACTCCGGCTAATTGATTTGTGCCAATGATATTTGTTAATTCATTTTGCAATTCTGTAATTTTATTAGTAAACACACGATCAAATGTAGCAATAATAGCGTACATACTTCTTCACCCCTTTGTTACACATAGCGCTTCCCATTCTTCACGAATTATTCCCATTCGAATAGAATCATAGTACGTTCCGTTATAATAACGGCAGTTGCGCATTCTACCTTCTAAAGTCATTCCTATTTTCTCAGCCACTTTCATCATTCGTTCATTACCAGACCAAGTCGTGAGCCCTACTCTACCAATCTCCATCTTTTCAAATAGTAAATCTCGATATAGAGTTAAAGCTTCTGTACCGTAGCCACCATTCCAGTAAGTTGGATTATAAATGACAATTCCCATCTCCAACCAACGCGTCGGTTTATGCTCCCAATAAAATCCGACCGTCCCTATAATTTGACCGTTATTTTCTATGATCAAATTGGATAGAGGTTCTTCTTTTAAACGGGTTTGCATCTTCTCTTTATAAGGCATATATTCTTGCATCGAAAATGGAAAATAAGGTGCGTCCCATTTTTTCCATTCTGGATTTTCTTCTTTAAATACGAGATTCCATAATGGTTTTATATCTGATTCTTCAATTGTACGAATTGTAACTTTATCCCCTTTTAATATTACGTTTTGCATAATTCCCTCCTACAATCCTCTTTATTTCATATATAATTATAATATTTTTTCAGAAAAATCAAAACCAATATCATTTATTATATTGTATAATTTTGTTATAAGGTACATCACCATTACTTAGTTAATAAAAAATAGGAGGTTACATCCCTCCTATTTCAGCTAAATATTTTCTTTTTCGTCTTTTCTATCTCAACTAAAATCCCTTTCTCTATCCAACCTTCTACTCCATCTTTTTTAATTAAATCATAGCCTGAGCAGTTACCATCAATAAGAGAAACAATTTCACCTTTTCTTACGCTTATTTGCGCACAAGAAATATCGGTTTTCACTGTGTATTCACCTGAATCAAGTTGCCTAATGTATTCATCTTTCACATAAAGTAATGTATTCGTTTCCTTTTGCTTGCATATTGTGTAATCTTGCATCTTCTCCATCGGCTCTATGTAATAATGTGGATAGGTAACCCCACCCTGCATTGTTGCATCGGCAAGAAAATCTGCTATTACTTCATACTCTGGAAAATAATCTACATATGTATAAGAAAACGCATCACCTGCAATTGTCCTCTGTATGATAAATGCATTTAATTGCCCTGCCTCTTTAATCGCATTTCCACCGTCAATTGCAATAATCTTTTTCTCCTTATCAATAACTGGATTGTTAGATGGAGCTTCAACAGAGTAGTTTACAACAGGCCAATGCCCGACAACTACATACTTATTTGCTCTATGTGATTGATTGAAAAACTCCGGCATTGCTATCGCATTTTTTCGTTCTGTTTCTTTCCAATCCTCTCTATCTTCAAGGCCAGCATGTACAAAGATATAATCCTCAGTTTCAATAGCTGTTGGTAATTCTGTTAGCCACTTTATTTCTTTTGAGAAATGGCTCATCAATATGTTTTTCACTTCACAAATATCACTTTCTTCATTAATGATAACATTCAATTGCGCTAGCCATTCATTAAAAATTGTATTCTTTCGCGTACACAAATAATTTATTAACGCAGGATTTTCATTTACAAGCGCTTCAACTACAACCTCACAATTCCCTTCAATTACATAAACATTCGGCTTGCTAACTACTAGATCCATCACATAGTTTATGACGCCAATACTATTTCTCCCTTTCTCACAAAGATCACCATTAATAATTAAATAATCTTCATCTTTAAAATTAACTTTATGTAGTAATTCCTTAAAAAGATCTAATTCTCCATGAATATCAGAAATAATGATGACTCTTACATCATTCGGTATGGATAATTTCTTTATTTTTTCCAACTATAAACGCTCCTAACATTCTCTATATTCTCTTGTTAATTTCTAATATTCGACAAATTATATTACTAGACCTGTCCCTAGCTCAAATCTGAAAAAGAAAATAGGTTCCATATATTTTTACACACGGAACCTACTTAGTATTATAACTCTTTATAAAAAGAATAGCTTACCTTATCAAACCCCTCTCTTTCATAAAAACGATGTGCATCAATTCTTGGAAACGCAGATGTAAGAACGATAGAATTGCATCCTTTTTCTTTCCCCCATTTTTCTACATATGACAGCAGAACCTTACCATAACCTTTTGATCTATGAGCTCCCGCAGTTACAAGGTCATACACAAAAACATGTTTCTCATTATAAAAATTCGTACAAATCGCTACACCAGCTAGACTAACAACTTCATCCTCTTCATTACGTAGCGAAAATAGTTTATAATTTTCTTCTTTCATTTTTTGAAATAAAGAACTTGCTTCTTCTCTTGAAAGCTTCGTTCGTAATTGTTGTAATACGGGAAATACATCGTGTAAATCCGCTTCTGTTACTACTGCTTTAACATTCATTATGATTCGCCCCTTACTATTTACAAAATTTTCTAAATGTTATATCATCATTATAAAAAGTGACTGCCCTTAACTTAAGTGACAGTTCTATTCTTTTTTATAAGGCCAGTATAAAAAGGAGCGTCTACAAATGGATCTGAATATTCCATTAGTGTTACGAAGTAAAACACCTATTTACTTACAAATTTACGAATATATGAAACGAGAAATCTCTCATGGATCACTACATGCTGGTACACGCCTTCCTTCTCACAGAAATTTAGCTATGCAACTTAATGTAAGCCGTATTACAGTTGAATCCGCTTATCAACAATTACTAGCTGAAGGTTATGTAGAAAGCAAACCGAAACGCGGAATTTTTGTTGCAGAAGTTGATATTGATGTCATTCAAAAGAAACAGCAAATTGCGTCAAACAGTGCTAACAATAAAGAAAAAGAACAATATGATTATGATTGTAGCCAAGGACTTGTTGATCAAAAATCTTTTCCAATAACAAACTGGAAAAGAGCATTACACGAAACTTTATTTCAATATGAAAACGAATTATTCGCTAAAGAAGATCCCCAAGGTGAGCTCGTTCTACGAGAACATATTTCAAAGTATTTATATCATGCTCGCGGGGTACATTCTTCACCTGATCAAATTATTATCGGAGCAGGTACGCAGCCTCTTCTTTGGCTACTACTTCAATTACTTGGTTCAAAAAAAGAATATGGAATCGAAAATCCTGGATTCCACCGTATACCTGCTGTGATTCAAAGCTCTGGCCTTCCTGTTCACCCTATCCCTTTAGATGATAAAGGGATTCATATTTCTGCTTTACGTGAATCGGGTTCCAATGTGGCATATGTCACTCCATCTCACCAATTTCCACTGGGAATCATTATGCCGTTATCTAGAAGACTCGAGTTATTAAAATGGGCGCATGATTGCAATGGTTATATTATTGAAGATGATTACGACGGGGAATTTCGCTATATAGGAAAACCTATTCCTTCTTTACAAGGGCTAGATTCAAATGAGCGTGTTATTTATATGGGAACTTTCTCAAAATCTTTTTTACCTTCTTTACGAATGGGATATATCGTTTTACCACCTTATCTGCTAAAAACCTATAAAGAACTTGGTGGTATGTATAAACAAACGGTTTCTACGATGCAACAACTCACCTTCACTACCTTTATTCAAAATGGGGATTGGGAACGTCATATTAACCGAAGTCGTACGTTATATAAAAGAAAACATATTACTTTAATTAAATCTATTACAAACGAAATGGGAAATAACGTACATATACTCGGTGAACAATCCGGACTTCATATTGTACTCCACGTTTATAACGGGATGAATGAACAAGAACTTATTCATACAGCTGCAAAAGAACGCATTAAGTTATACCCTCTCTCCACATATGATTCTATTCATAATTTGAGGGAGGAGTCATATGTACTGCTCGGTTTTGGCAGTATTCCAGAGGATTGTATCGAAACTGTTGTCAAATTACTGAAAAAAGCGTGGTTCCCTAAATAAAAATAGCTCCACATAAGTTATACTTACGTGGAGCTATTTTCATTCACTATTTTTCCGATCTCGCTGCCCTTCCCGGACGTTTGACACCAGTTGTTTCTGTTGAATAAGACGCTTCAATTATAGCAGTTGGATCTACAGAGAGAACGAGATCTTTCATTTTCGGATAAATGAAACGGTTTGTAATACAATAAATGATTCTCTTATGTTCTCCTAAAAAACCACCTTCTCCATGTAGATACGTAACGGATAATTGCAATTCTTTCATAAGTAGATCGCCTATTTCTTTATTTTTACCAGAAATAATCATAACGCTCTTTCCTTGATTAATGCCATCTAATATGAAATCAATCATCTTCGTAACAATATAGAAAATTGCTAATGAGAACATCGCTTGTTCAATTGAAAATAAAATGGCAACAAAGATAAAAATAACTGCATTTACAGCAAGTAAAAATGTACTAATCGGCACTTTAAAATGTTTATTCATCCAAACAGCTAACATTTCTGATCCATCAATTGCTCCGCCCATTTTTACTACAATCCCTACACCAACACCAAATAGGACTCCTCCATATAGAACAATTAACAATTCAGAAGTTGTAATTGCTGGAAATGGTTTTAAATAAATCAATCCGAGTGTTGTAACAACATTTGCATAGGATGTACGAATAAAGAACTTCTTTCCCATTACTTTTGCAGTAAATAATAAAATCGGGATATTAATTCCTAAGAACACTCCATAAAGCGGCAATCCGGCAACTTTATTCGCCATAATAGCAATGGCCGTTACCCCGCCATCTACTAATCCGTTAGGTGCTAAAATAAGTTCTAATGAACCCGCTACAATAATTGAGCCAATTGTTAATAATACGTATTCAAATATCTTCTTCATTCATTACCCCCAAAACTTATATATTTTCTTAGTATTATCATAACTAATTTTTTTCTTAAATACAAAGAAATTGATTTATATAAACCCATTTTCCACCTTTTTGGCGATTTTTATGTGAAATTGAAAACTATTACTCTTACCTAAGATATGTTATATACTTAATTTATAGAATTTACAGAAAAGGGAGCACCTTTATGCTACAACAACTATTTACTTCACCTATTTTATCTGTTCAAAATTTACACCCAGGTTATGAAGACCATGCAAGCGATGTGTTTCTCGTCCGAACAGAAGATGCAGAAGTCATCGTTCGTTCTTCTAAAATGAATGATGAGCCAAATAATGATTTTTGGTGGGGATGTAAAAACCTATTTGGAATTGATCCAAGGAACGTCCATCATTTAGAAACTGTACATACATTGCTGCAAGAACATACGAATCTACCCATACCAACAATATTAGAAAAACATATTTTAAATGGCCGTGAATTCGTTATGGTCGATAAGTTAATAGGTAACACAGTTCAATCTTTTATCGGGCAACCAGATTCTATTTTATTCAGTCTCGGAAAAGGGCTTGCAGAAATACATAAATTTAAAGTCGATTACATAGGAAATGTGTCAGGCTCATTCCAAATTAAACTAAACGAATTCCAATCACACTTTTTAAATGTCAGTAAAGATCTTGTAAATAGGTTTTATTCAGATAACATGAGCATCCGTAACTCATTTCATATTTTTGAGTCGCAACTCTCTTCTTTACCAGCACCAAAGGAATCTACGCTCGTTTTAATCGATATGGACCCTACTCAGTTTTTATCAGATGGTTCAACTATTACAGGTTTAGTAGATACAGAAGCTTACGCTGTTGCTCCTCGAGAGTTTGATTTTATCGGACTAGAATATGTACTTACTGAAAAAGAAGCTCATGCCTTTAAACGTGGTTACGAAACAATTATGTCTATTCCTCAACTTGAAAAGTGTAGACAGCCTTACCGTTATTTGTACCGACTGTTATCTGTTCAAGGAAGTGTGGAATTGGAAAAATGGCTAAGTCATCCAGCCTATTTTTAAATACGAATGAGAGGGATTATGAAATGAATATTGAACAAAAACAATCTTTAACAGCAAACGAAATTCAGCAAATGAAAGATTTAGCTCATATTTGCGGGCAATACGATCAAATTGATTATTCGTCAGATTTACATGTAAACTTTTTAACTGCTCGTAATAAAGAAGGAATAAATGATTTTCTATTGTATGAAGATACCAAATTAGTCGGTGCATTAAGTATGTATGACTTTGAAAGACCGACAAAACTAGAGTTAATAGGGTTTGTTCATCCGAAACATAGGAAACAACATATAGGTACCACTCTTTTACAAACCGCAATGAAAGAACTACGAATAAGAGAGGCCGATGAAGCTCTTCTTATTATGAATGGTGATTCTATTTCCGGGAAAGAATTTGCAAAGCATATGAAGTTACCTTATTTATATAGTGAATATAGTATGGAGTTCAAAGTAAAAGAAGTGCAAAAATCAACAAAGAATACTATACACCTTACTCTTGCATCTTCAGAATCACTTCTTGATCTTATTGAAATTTCCAGTCAAGCTTTTGGAGATTCAGCAAAAAATACCGCTACATGGTTACAAAAGATGATGAATTCCCCTTCTCATCAAGTTTACTGTGCTCTTATCGATGAAAAAGTGATAGGAACGATTACAGTTTCTGAGCAAGAACAATCTACTACACTATCAGGATTCGCCGTTCATCCTTCTTATCAAGGGAAAGGATACGGCAAAGATATTCTTAGTTATATGGTACATACCCTTATTACAAAAGGAATTTCAACAATTGAATTGGACGTCGAAACGAAAAATAACCACGCTTTAAAACTATATACACAATGTGGTTTTGAAATAAAAACGAAGCATGACTATTATAGTTTAATGAATTTTGAGGTGAATACATATGTCTAACAAACTAATTTATTCTGATTATGATATTTTCGCATCCATTTATAATAAACATTGGGGACATTTTGCTGAACACTCCTATCCAGCCTATCATAAATTCGTTTTACAAGACGCTCCTCCCCACTCGCGTATATTAGATCTTTGCTGCGGGACTGGTCATCTTACTAGGAAACTACTTGATCATAATTTTATAGTAACTGGTATAGACGGTTCTGCAAAAATGATCGAACACGCACTTCATAATGCGCCAGATGCATCCTTTATCGTCGGCGATGCACGCTTTTTTAAAGTAGATGAGCCTTTCCACTATGTCATCTCAGCAGGTGATAGTTTAAATCATATACTAACATTAGATGAGCTCAAAGATACTTTTCATCATGTTTATTTAGCATTATATGATGGAGGTACTTTTGCATTTGATATGAATATGGAGAAAGGTTTTCTTGAAAAATGGATTGCTTCATTTCATATTTCAGCGGAAGAATATGTATGTACGATTGATTCTACATATGATAACGAAAATAAAAAAGCAGAAATGAACTTTATACTATTTCAACATGACATAGATAATAATTGGAAAAGAAGTGACTTTACTTTTGAAGAAGCTTGTTATTCCAATGAAGAAATAATATCTTTGTTGAAATCCGTTGGTTTTAAGAATATTCAACTACACGGTACAAATAGAGCATTTTTCATTTGTCAAAAATAAAAAAACTGAATCATATCGATTCAGTTTTTTCTTAGTATATTTACGACAGCAGTCGTTTCATTATTTTCTTTATAAACTCGCGGGATTCTTCTGTCTAACATACATGTAACTTCATAGTTAATTGTACCTAACATATCCGCTACTTCTTCTACCGCAATTTCTTCTTCGCCTTGTTTACCGTAGAATACTACTTCGTCCCCAACTTGTACTGGCATTGCTTTTGAAACGTCTAACATGAGCTGATCCATACAAACACGGCCAATAACAGGTACTCGAACTCCATTTATTAATGCATGCCCTTTATTAGATAACTGACGATTATAGCCATCAGCATAACCAATCGGTACAGTTGCAATCCATTCTTCACCAGTCGTTACATACGTATTCCCATAACTTACACCGCGATTCTTCTTCGCATGTTTAATATGAGCTACCTTTGATTTTAACGACAACGCAGGTTGTAAAGAAACGACTGCATGATCTACCTCTTTTGAAGGATACATTCCGTATATTCCAATACCTACACGGACCATATTTTGAAATGTATTGCTAAGCTCCATTGAGCCTGCACTATTTGAACTATGAATATATGGAATATGAATTCCTAATTCTTTTGCTGCATTGACAGCTTTCTCAAATAAACTTGTTTGCATATTCGTATATGATTTATCAATTTCATCTGCCGTAGAGTAATGTGTAAACATTCCTACTACCTCTACATACTCCATACGGTTTAATTCTTCTAAAAATGGTTTAACCTCTTCTTCTTGTAAACCGATACGACTCATTCCTGTATCAATTTTCACCTGAATTTGTGCTTTCTTTTGAAGACGGTTTGCGATTTCATTTATACCTTGTAAATCTTCACTTCTATAAACAGTCATCATAACGTCATATTGAATTGCCTCTTCCGCAGCTGCTACTGATGTATAACCTAAAATTAAAATCGGCACGTTAATTCCTGCTTCTCTTAACTCTATCGCTTCATCTACAAATGCAACTGCAAGCTGGTTTATTCCCGCTTCAATAGCAGCTTTCGCAACTTCAACTGCCCCGTGGCCATACCCATTTGCTTTTACAGCAGCCATCATTGCAATATTTTCATCATTCACACGTTTTTTAAATTCTTTTACATTATGTTTTACTGCATTTAAGTCAACTTCAATAATTGTATCTCTTCCATATTTCAAACTCATTGGTATAACTCCTAACTCAATAATTGCATTCCATTCTATTTCACGTTTCATATGACCTTTTACAATATAATACTTTTCAATATGCTAGTCAAACTACTAGAATTTTCGGAATTTTGAGTATGATATAATACTCTTAAGAAACTATTATATACGGAGATGAGGAGAATTACAATGTTTGTTCAACCTGCCTTGCATCAACTACAAGTTGCTGTTGATACTTCTATTCAAATGCTTAACCAATATAATGAAGCCGATTTAAAAATACCGCCCATTCACGCAAAGCGATCTCTATTTGAAATGTGTGCACATCTTTCTCTTATTTGCCATGCAGATTTACTCATTTTAAATGGTAGTACGGAAAAAGAGTTACGTACCTTTTATTTACAACATACACCAAAAACAATTGCGTACATGCAACAAATAATGATTGAAGGATACAATCTTCTCTCTAAAACATTTCTTTCCTATTCCCAAGAAGAATTAGCAGAAGTTATGACTGCCTATTGGGGTATTTCTTATTCGCGTTTTGAATGGTTGCTTGAAATTGTTGCACATTTTTATCATCATCGTGGACAAATACATATTTTATTGTGCGAGCACATTAAAGATCCTAACATACCTTTATTTCACTAAAGGTATGTTAGACGATATGAAACTTCTCTAAGGCAAATAAAATACCGCCTTCACTTGATTTTTTTGTAACGAAATCAGCTTTTTTCTTTAACTCTTCTCCACCATTCTCCATCGCAATCCCTAATCCTACATAATACAACATCTCAATATCATTTCCACCATCACCAAAAGCAATGGCTTCTGATTTACAAATTTCCAGGTGCTCCAATACTTTTTGAATTGCAGTTAACTTCGATACTTTACTATCTTCCAATACATTCATAACATAACCATGAAAACGTTCAAACGTAAGCGTTGGATATCTTTCAAGAAATTTTTGAGCTTCTATTTCATCTGCATACAGACATAAACAATAGATTTCTTCTGACAAACCCCAGCTTTTTTCTGGATACTTTCCTAAATTTAAGGTCTCGCTAAGCGCTTGAATTACTTGTTCGTTATCTGAGGCTATTCCGTTCATTACAAAATCCTCTGTAAAATAAGAAATACCGTGACCATGTAATTCAGCAAATTCCGAGATATCATGAACGATTTCACTTGAAAGTACTGATTTATATATAACTTTTTCACCACATTTTATATGGGCACCATTCGCAGAAATAAACGTATTTATGCCTAGTTCTTTAAACTGCGAGCATAAACTATACGGTCTCCCTGTTGTAACAACTACATGAATCCCTTTTTCTATTAATCTTAGTATCGCTTCCTTTGTACTTTCGTGCATACTTCTATCAATTTCGCTTAAAAGAGTGCCGTCAACATCAAAAAATACTACTTTGTACATAGGTCTTTATATCCCGTCCAAATGATTTATATCATTAATGAAATGTACTGTTTTTTGTTCACCATCAATTTCAATTAAGCTTATTCCCGTATCTCCCATTTTAAAATAATAGTCCATCGAAATTGGCATTTTGAAAAACGCACGTAAAATACTATTTATTACACCACCATGTGCAACAATTGCAATTCGGTCATATGTATTCTCTGTCACAATTTTAGAAAAGATTCCTTCTATTCTCATTCTAAATTCAATAAATGATTCTCCGTTTTCAAAACGATCATGAAGAAACTTTGGTTCTGGATATTTCTTTGCTTCTTCAAAAGATAAGCCAGCTTGTACCCCATTATTAAACTCCATTAATTCCTCTTCTAATTGAATTGGGCATCCAATTCCTTCTGCTAATGTTTCACCAGTTTCGCGAGCACGTTTTAATGTACTTGCCCAAATGAAATCTGGCGGGAAATCTGCTTTCACTTTCTGTACAAGCCTTTGCACTTGCTGTCTTCCCTTTTCTGTTAATTCAAAGTCAGCTCGTCCTTCATGTACGTTTAAAATATCAGCTTCTGATTCTCCGTGGCGTATTAGTAGTATTTGCATGTTTATTCCCCCTTTTCTCCTTAAAACCAAGACTAAATTTTAACATATTATTAAAACTTTTCAAAATAATAAAAGCAACCCCCATCCATAAGAGAATGAAAATTGCTTTTATTACTAACTAAATTTCTTTTAAACACTCTTTAGACTTTCCTCCTACTCCCCAATGCGAACTTGGGATTTCATTCACTAAAACACGGACTCGTCCAACATCTACATCCAAGTTTTTCGCGACTACTTCTGTAACATCAAATATTAGATTTTGAATTTGCTCGTGCTTTCTACCTTCTATTATTTGAATTTGTATAATGGGCATTTTTATCTCTCGCTTTACTATTTATTCACAAAACATCGCTACACTTCCTAAATCATCAAATTGTGCAGTTATGGAATCTCCTGCTTTAAATGCAACCGCTTCAGATAATGCACCACTTAATACAATATCACCTTTTTTAAATCCTTCATTTTGCAAACCAAGTTTATTTACCGCCCAAGCGATTGCCTCTGCTGGATGTCCCAGCACAGCTGCTCCTGTCCCAGTCGTAGCAACCTTACCATTCTTCGACATAACCATCCCGATATTAGCTAAATCTATATCTTTAACATCAATCCATTTACTTCCTAACAAAAATTTCGAAGATGAACAATTATCTGCTATTACATCAGGTAATGTAAATTTAAAATTTAAATATCTACTATCAATAACCTCTAAGGCTGGCGCAACATATTTCGTTGCCTTTAATACATCCTCAGCTGTCACATTCGTTCCCTGTAAATCATCCCCTATTAAAAAAGCAATCTCTGGCTCTACTTTCGGATGAATCAACGTTTCGTATTGCAATGGCTCCCATTCGAACGCTAGCATATCGTCCAACAAATATCCGTAAATCGCTTCATTAATCCCCATCATTTGTTGTTTTGCCTTACTCGTTAATCCAAGTTTCACACCAACTCTTTTAGAACCTTCACTCATTTTTTGTTCAATTAAACATTTTTGCAATTTATAAGCATCCTCTACTGTTAAATCAGGGTGCTTATCCGTTACTTTTACTACTTCTTTCCTTCCTTTTTCAGCCTGAAGTAAATACTCCACAATTTCTAAATCTGCCCCTTTCACTAAAGCCATCATTTACACCCCCGTTTTTATCTTTGTTAATTCTGCCGCTACATCTAAAATCATATCCTCTTGTCCACCAACTACTTTTCTTCTTCCAAGTTCTATTAAAATATCACGGGCGTCTACATTAAAGCGTCTTGCCGCTCTTTCAGCATGCAATAAAAAGCTAGAGTATACACCAGCATATCCCATTACAAGACTTCCTTTTCGAATTTCTTGTGGTACTGGCAATAAAGGAGCAACAACCTCCTCAGCTAAGTCCATCATCTTATATAAATCTACATCTAACTTATATCCCATACGATCCAAAACAGCGAGCAATACTTCTGTTTGAGCATTTCCAGCTCCTGCTCCAAGACACCGTACACTTCCGTCAATACGTGTCGCGCCTTCCTCAATTGCAGTGACTGTATTCGCTACTGCAACTGAAAGGTTATTATGGCCATGGAAACCGATTTCTATATTCAAAGATTGACGTAATGCACGAATACGCTCACGTACTTCGTGCGGTAATAAAGCACCAGCTGAGTCAGTCACATAAACTGCTTCAGCACCATACTCCTCCATAAGTTTTGCTTGTTCTACTAATTTTTCAACCGGTGCAGAATGAGCCATCATTAAAAAACCACACACTTCCATACCTAATTCTCGGGCAAAATGAATATGTTGAGCTGAAACATCCGCCTCTGTTACATGGGTTGCTACACGAACAAGTTTCGCACCAATACTTGCAGCTTGCTTTAATTCATGAATCGTTCCAATACCAGGAATTAACAAGACAGCTACTTTAGCTTGCTTGCACTCATCTACCGCGGCTTCAATGAGCTTCATTTCATTAACTAATGACTTTCCATATTGTAAGGTAGAACCACCTAAACCATCTCCATGACTCACTTCGATATAATGCATACCAGCCTCGTCTAACGCCTTTGTTACAGATCGAACTTGTTCTTTTGTAAATTGATGTTTCATTACATGACTTCCATCACGTAAACAAACTTCCGTTATTTTCACTGGCCTTTCACTATTTCGCCTCATTCATTACACCTCTTTTCTTCTCCGAAATGATTTTCGTTGCAAATTCTTCACCCACTTTTAATGCCGCCGCTGTCATAATATCTAAATTACCGGCATAAGGAGGAAAATAATCTCCAGCTCCTTCAACTTCTAAAAATACAGTTACACGATTACCAGCAAACATTGGCTCTTGTTTCAAAGAGTAACCGGGAACATACGTCCTAACTCCTTCAACCATCTTATGAATTGTTTCACGGATAGAAACTTCATCCATATCCTTAACTTCACAATATACTGTATCTCTCATTAATATAGGTGGCTCTGCAGGGTTTAAAATAATTATCGCCTTCCCCTTGTCAGCTCCGCCAATTTCTTCAATTCCACGCTTTGTCGTAATTGTAAATTCATCGATATTTGCCCTTGTACCTGGTCCTGCACTTAAACTGGAAATTGTAGCAACTATCTCTGCATATGTAACATTTGCCACCTCATTAATAGCATGAACAATCGGGATCGTTGCTTGTCCCCCGCACGTAATCATATTAACGTTTTGCTTATCTAAAAAATCATTATTTCGAATAGCAGGACAAACAAATGGCCCATATGCAGCGGGAGTTAAGTCAATTACTATTTTCCCAAGCTCTTCTAACATTTTCGCATGATAACTATGTGATTTAGCTGAGGTTGCATCAAATACAATATCAGCTAAGCTTGGATTATCAATAATTGCTTGTATTCCATTATCAAAAACCTCGTATCCGGCTTCTTTCGCTCTCTTTAAACCATCCGATTCTGAATCTATTCCAATCATGGCATTGAGCTCTATGACTCCACTTTTTCTTAATTTATACATTAAATCCGTACCAATATTACCTGACCCAATTATAGCCGCCTTTACTTTCTGCACACCTATCCCCCCTTTTCGTAATACTTTAACCTATATGAATGTAACAGAAACCGATCCGAGTGAACCGAAGTCAGCTTGAATGCTATCTTTACTATTCACTGAGACTGCACCAGATAACGCACCTGGTAAAATTAACTCTCCTGCTTTTAATCCAATATTAAATTCATGTAGTTTATTAGCTAACCAAGCAATAGCTTGTGCAGGATGCCCTAATGCGGCCGCGCCAGCACCCGTTGCAATTAAACTATTATTTTTATAAAGTGTCATTCCAGTTGTACGTAAATCTACTTTATCAATGCTAGAGAATGTATTACCAATTACAACTTTTGCTGACGAGCCATTATCCGCTACTGTATCGACCAATTTAATTTTCCAGTCAGCAATACGACTGTCAATTATTTCAAGTGTAGGTACAACATACTTTGTTGCCATCAGTACATCAATGTATGTAATATTAGGCCCTTTTAAATCCTTCTCTAAAACAAATCCTATTTCCGCTTCTATTTTCGGAGATACAAAAGAACTAATTGAGATTGTACTCCCATTTTCTATCTTCATGTCATCTAACAAATGTCCATAATCTGGTTCATTTACCCCAAGCATCTGCTGCATCGCAACACTCGTAAGTCCAACTTTCTTTCCGATTACATAACGCCCGTTCTCCAGCTTTCTTTCTACTACTTCAAGCTGAATATTATAAGCATCCTCAACAGATAAATTAGCATATCTTTCAGTAAAAGGAGGTATCCCTATACGTGAATCTTCAGCCTGTAATAGTTCATCAGCTAATTCTTTAATTAACAATTGCTCTCACCCCATTTTTCTAATTTATATATCCTCAATCCTTTACAGTGTAACTAGCCCCCACCCATCTACTTATTTTCATAAACATTCGATGGGAGCTTTTTTGTATGTTAAGTTAAAATATTATCCTTATAATTTCATCGTTACCGTCTTAGCCTCCGTATAAAATTCGAAACTATGACGTCCACCTTCTCTACCAATTCCACTTGCCTTCGAACCTCCAAATGGAGTACGTAAATCTCGGACATACCAACAATTAATCCATAGTAAACCTGAATCAATTTGTGAAACCACCCGTTGCGCTCGTCTAAGATCATTTGTCCAAACAACTCCAGCTAGTCCATAAATGGAATCATTCGCAATGCGAATTGCATCCTCCTCCGTTTTAAATGGAATAACAACTAGAACTGGACCAAATATCTCTTCCTGTGCTACACGCATACTGTTATCAACATCATATAGAATAGTAGGTTCATAAAAGTTTCCTTCTACTAGACTCTCTACTCTTTTTCCACCATAGGCTAATTTTGCCCCTTCTGAAATTCCTATTTCTACATAACTATCAACTGTTTCTAAATGAGATTTGGATACAAGCGCTCCCATATCTGTATCTTCAGAAAGAGGATCTCCAACTTTTATTCTTTTTACAGCCGCTACAAATTTCTCTAAAAACTGTTCATATACACTTTCTTGCACAAGTAATCTTGAACCAGCTAAACAAATTTCTCCTTGATTCCGATAAATAGCTTCAATTGAGCCTTGTACTGCTTCATCTAAATCCGCATCTTCAAATACGATATTTGCTGATTTACCTCCTAATTCTAATGAAACAGGTATTAAGTTCTCTGATGCATTACGCATAATTGTCTTGCCTGTATTACTTTCTCCAACAAATGAAATTCTTCTAATAGCTGGATGTGTTGTCATTTTTGTCCCGACAGTATTTCCTGGACCTGTAATAATATTAAGTACACCTGGTGGTAGTCCTGCATCATTTGCAATTTCACCAAGCATAACTGCACTTAACGGAGTATAAGAGGCCGGTTTGACAACAACAGTATTACCAGAAGCAAGTGCCGCTGATGCTTTCCACGTCATTTGCATGAATGGCAAATTCCAAGGAATGATTAAACTTGTCACTCCCGCAGGAGCATACTTTGCATATGACATAAAATTATGTTTGTCATAGTGCTCGTGCACCATATATTTAGCCATTTCAGCAAAGAAGCGAAAATTATGAGCCGAACGTGGTATATCGAATCCTTTACTTTCTTTAATCGGTTTTCCAACATCCAGAGTTTCTATATAAGCTAGTTCCTCCACTCTTTCCATAATCAAATCCGACATTTTGCATAAAATATTCGATCGCTCTTCCACAGGCATTTTACTCCAAATGCCGCTTTTAAATGTACGTTCTGCCACATCAATTGCTCTTTTGGTGTCCTCTTCATTTGCCTTTGCAATAGATGCAAGCTTTCTATTCGTCGCTGGATTGAATGTATCAAACGTTTCACCACATACAGAATCCACGTATTGTCCATCAATAAACAATTTCGCATCTTTCACTTTTAGTTTGTCAGCTAATAATTCTTTGTTCATCTTCTTTACCTCCTATTCCTCAATTTCTAAAACCATCTCAATTTCAATTGTTGTATTATTAGGTAACTGAGCCATACCGACTGCAGAACGAGCATGTTTTCCTTTTTCTCCAAAAATATCTACTAATACATCCGATGCCCCGTTCATTACTTTTGGCTGATTAATAAAATCTTCTGTACTATTTACAAAACCAAGTATTTTTACAATTCGTTTTACCTTATTTAAATCACCTAGTTCATTTCTCACAACACTTAACAAATTCAACATCGATTGCCTTGCCGCTTTATATCCTTCATCAATGGAAATATCTTTTCCTAATTTCCCGTGATACTCATCTACACCTTGTCCAGCAGTAAATAGTAAGTTACCTACTCTTACACAACTAACATAATTTCCAACTGCTGGGCGAATAGCTGGTAGTGTAATTCCCAATTCACTTAGTTTATCCTCAGGTGTTTGTACTCTCTGCATATGCTACACCTCGTTTTTTTATATCAATATTTAAAAATTCCGCAGCATTTCCCCCAAGCATCGCTGCCTTTTGTTCCTCTGATAAACTGGCTGTTTCATCAATCACCTTTCCCGGGTCAACTTCTCGCAATAAAAACGGATAATCTGAACCCATGAAAATCTTTTCATGCCCAAATCTTTCAATCATATATTTCAAATTAATAGGATCATAATTTAAAGAATCAAAATAAAATTTCTTTGCATAATAACTAGGAGGATGCGTAGTCAATCGTAAATGCGGCCATACTTTCCAGCCTTGATCTAACCTTGGCAAAATATATGGGAAAGATCCGCCGCCATGCGCAAAACAAACCTTTAGCCGTGGAAACTTCTCCATTATCCCACTCCATATTAATGTAGCTGCCGCAAGTGCCGTTTCACTCGGCATCCCTACTGTGTACATAAAATTATGATGTGGCATTCTATCCCGCCCTAATGTCTCCCATGGATGAATAAAAATTGGAACTTGCCATTTTTCAGCCATTCGAAAGAATTCAATAAACGATGGGTCATCTAAATTTTTACCATTTACATTTGTACCAATTTCAATACCATGTAAATTTAATTCCGTTATGCAACGCTCCATTTCACGAATTGCAGTTTCTCCATCTTGCATCGGAACCGTTCCTAACCCTACAAAACGATCTGGATATGCTAAAACTGTTTCTGCAATAAAATCATTTTGAATACGTGCCATACTTTCAGCTTCCTCTGGTTTTGCCCAATATGAAAATGTAACTGGGATTGGCGATAAAACTTGAATATCAACACCTTCACGATCCATATCTTCAATTCTTTTCTTAGGACACCATACTTGGTCTGTCACGTCACGAAAATTTTTACCTCCAACCATAATACTTGCACCACATGTACAAGTCCGATTTAATATCGGCCAACGACCGCCACCAAACTTCTCTTCAAAATCTGGAAAAGTTTCAGGAATAATATGTGTATGAAAATCTATTCGCACTTCCATTCCTCCACTTCCTCTGGCATAATATGACCGCAGTTTTTACATGCTCGAATTTCTTTATTTGAATTAAAACTATGAATCGCTTCTTTTACTTGTTTTTCAATATCATTTAATTGGACACGTACACGATGCATTTCATGATTACACTCGTCACAGAACCAAACGAAATCCTCAAGTTCTCCTTGGCTACGTTTTCTTTCAATTACGAGCCCATATGTGTTAGCGACGCGATGTGGTGAATGCGGCACCATAGCTGGTAGCATAAATACATCCCCTTCTTTTACTGTGACGACTTCCCGCTTACCTTCCTCTGTAATACATTCCACATAACATTCACCTTTAATTTGATAGAAAAATTCATCTGAAGGATCTACGTGGAAATCACGTCTTCTATTTGGACCACCTAATATCATGGCGATAAACTCTGAATCTTGCCAAATAACTTTGTTATTTACTGGTGGCTTCAATAACTCCTTATTCTCATCAATCCATTTTAGTAAATTAAAAGATTGCAATGTTTTAGACATATTATTTCCTCCTCATGATTCCTTTTCATTTATATCGTTTTAAAAAGACCAACCGAGTAAAGAGCTAGACTTTTGCAAATCCCCATGGTAGACATAATCTCTAATTCTCGTTGAAGATATTCGCTCACCTTCATCACAGCAAACATCTTTCACTATAGAAATGTTGAAGTGTTCTCTTAGCAGCTCAATATTTCCCTCACGATTTTTTCCAAACCTAAAATCTTGACCAATAAAAATTTCTACAGGGCTTAACCTTTTTATATCTTGAATAAAGCAACTCGCGCTTTTTGTTAAATAAGACTCATCAAACTGAATTACAATCACATGTTCAACACCAAGATTTTGAATACGTTTCACCTTCTCATCAATAGGCGTTAATACTTGCGCACCTTGAAAATATGAGCGTGGTGGTGGATCAAATGTATACACAACATTTGTTATCTTTAATGCTTTTGTCTTCTCAACCGCATTTTTAATTACAGCTTGATGACCTTTATGCACACCATCAAATGCTCCAATTGAAACAATAGATTTCGTTAATTCAGGTATACACTGCTCATGTATATAAATGATACTCATCTCTTTTCTTCTAAAGTTAAATTTCCAAATAACCAAATTCCTTGGAAATCAAATTTGCCGTATTCATTACACTTTGAATTATGATTTCACGGTTACTTCCTTGCATATACGATATAGGTCCAACAATATTAAGCGCCGCAATGGTTCTCCCAGTATAAGATCGAATAGGAGCTGCAATCCCATAAAGACCATGCTCATTTTCGTTATCACTAATTGAATAACCTTGTTTACGAATCTTCTGTAACTCTGTCTGGAATTGTTTGACGCAAGTAATTGTATTAGGCGCTTTCGGTAAAAGCCCTTTTTCTGAAGTATATTCTAAGGGAGATGAATGAAATGAAAGCAATACTTTCCCTGTGCTTGTACAATACGCAGGTTCTCTTGATCCAACATGTGTTGAAATTTGAACGGACTCCTTTGATGAAACTTTCAATATAAATACAACATCACCACGATCAAACATACCGATGTGCACGGTGCCACTAAAATTTCTTACAAGCTCTTCAACAAGTGGAATCGCTCCACTATAAATCTCTTGCTGAAACATGACTTGATTTCCCCACTCTAACAATTTCCAACCTAATCTATATTTTCTTTGCTCATCTTGTATGAGCATTCCTTCTGCACACAACGTACGAACAAGATGGTGAACCGTACTTGCATTCATATTTAGCTTTTCCGCTATTTCCGAATTACCTAGCACAGGCTCATCACTCGTAAAACAATTTAGAATTTTGCAAATTTTACTGATAGAAGCGATCAAATCATTTACCTCCCCTATTTCAGTTACAGTTCTCAAGTTTTAGATATTGTTAAAAATATAAGTAGATTTACATCCTAACAGTAAAATTCTTGTTTTCATCTATTGCTCCTTCCTATTTCAAATAAAAATGTAAGCGTAAACATTTTTTCACTTAACTTAAAGCTCCTTCAGATGAACTCGATTGCAATGCATTGTTCACAAGTGAAAAAGTTTGTTGTTTTTTGTACGCATTATAAAACATTCCCATTTTACGCACCGGATCTCCAGAATAATAACGCTCATATTGTAATAACCGTTGTCCAAAAGCCTCACCACATAAGTCCCATGCTAATTTAAACAAACGAACCCGTTCCTCAGAGGATACTCCTTCACGCCCGATATAATACTTTTGCATATCATCATGAATCTCGGGATTCATAAAATCAGCACCTGTCGGTGACATTAATAATCCACCAGCACCTATAGTTTGAATAATTTCAATAGCCCGTGGATACATCTTAGGTAATAAACTGCGTATCGTATCAAGCGGCAACCTCGCAGGAATAACTTCTCCATATGAATTCGTTTCATACTCATATTCAGCTACTTGCAGGAGAGCACGTATCGTTTCGACATCTTGCATAAGCTCTGCTAACTGGTTTTGTACATTTAAAAACCCATCTACGCCAATCGAATCTGCTAATTTCATAGCTACTTCAGCAGCAAAAGATAGTTTTACTAACCCTCTTACCCCAGATTGATGCGCTGGTTGATGACCAATTCCGGTTTTAGGATACAATTGATTCCCAGCTTCCACACTTTGATAAATAAATACTTTATCCCACGGGATAAACACATTATGAAATACTAGTAATGCATCCATTTCCTCAAACCTTGATGCAAGTGGATGATCAAATAGAGATCGTTTTCCATCTTGCATTGGCTCACGACATAGAATTCTTAGACCTGGTGCGTCAATTGGAACTGCAAAAGAAATTGCATGACGTTCATCACCTGGCCTAAAGCTTGGATAGGAATATATTATTACCTCATCCGTAATCGGCGCCAGTGTCGCTAACATTTTAGCACCACTAACATACATCCCTTCCGCTGTTTCACTTACTACCCCTAAATGCATCGTTTCATCTTCTTGTTGATGGGAAGCCTTACTCCGATCATTTTGTGGATTAATAATTGCGTGTGTTAAAAACAAATCATTATCCCTTATATGTTTATAATAATTTTTTATATTCGCTCCCCATTCTGGATTAAACTTCTCAAAAAACCACGAATTACTTGCCATCGAAGTAACCGTTACATTTAAAAAGTCAGGTGTTCTACCCATTAAACCATAAGTAGCTTTTGCCCACACTTCAAATAATTCACGGCGTACTTTTAAATCTTCATAATTTTTCGGTACTAAAAATGCATTAGATACCCTTTCTCCTGTCTCTTCGCATATATGAGTAATCTTATCTTGATATTCTGGATTGTGCTGCATATCATATAAGTTCGCAATTTGTAAAATTGGTTCACGAAAAACATCTTCATTTACTACATCCGTTACTTTTCTTCCTCCAATCCAAATTTCAGGATTTCTTTTTCTCAATCCTTCAATATACTGTTCCCCTGTTCTAATTGCCATTCTTTCCCCTCCAATTTCCAATAATAATATAATAAAAAGTCTAGAAACCCCACTAGATGACTGAATTTTCAATTATTATATCAATTTTATTTCTTACAGAATCACCTTTATTTCATATTATGAAATCTTAAAAATTTTTTAGTGAATATGAAAAAGGAACGGTCTCCCGTTCCTCACCTATTTAATATATAAATTAAAACAATGATGAAAATAAAAAGAGAAATGGCATCCCATTTCTCTTTTTCACTCTTATTGTTCTTTTGGTGTATCTGAAGAAGGCAATTTCTTCGCTTGTTTTTCTTTAAAGATTTCTCCAATTGCCCCGAGAGTACCAAGTGTTTCAATTGCATTAGACGGAATAAAGACTTTATTTGCTGGCCCTTTTGCAACCTCAATCAATGATTCAAATGATTTATAAGCAAGTACGCGTTCATCTAAATCTGCTGCACGAAGTAATTCAATTCGATTTTGTTCTGCTTTTGCAATTTCCTCAATCGCTCTTGCTTCCCCTTGCGCTTCTAGTTCTTTTGCTTCCTTTATACCTTCAGCTTCTCGAATACGTGCTTCTTTATCACCTTCAGCCATTAAGATTTTACTTTGCTTTTCCCCTTCAGCACGAAGGACTTTATCTTGTTTTGCAGCTTCAGCCTCTAAAATAATCGCACGTTTATTACGTTCTGCTTTCATTTGTTTTTCCATTGATGCTTGCACATCTTTTGGTGGGTTAATATCTACTACTTCAACACGTTCAATACGAACGCCCCATTTTTCTGTTGCTTCATCAAGCGCTAAGCGAATTTCTGTTGAAATTTTTTCACGACCAGATAATGTTTCATCAAGTTCCATTTTACCAATAATTTGACGCATCGTTGCAGAAGTAATGTTACGAACACCATATTCATAGTTCGAAATACCATATGTCGCAAGTTCTGGTTCCACAATTTGATAGAAAATAATTGTATCAATTTCTACTTGTACATTATCTTTCGTAATTACCTTCTGCGGTGGTACATTCGTTTGTTGAATACGTAAGTCGTGATATACACGAACGCGATCCACAATTGGTATTAATAAATTTAATCCTGGCTGCATAATACGTTGAAACTTACCAAACCTTTCAACGACTCCAACTTTTTGCTGCGGAATAATCTTAATTGTTAATGCGATAAATGTAACAACAATTAGTGCGAAAATAATGGTTAATGTTAATCCTACTACCATATTTATTCACTCTCCTTTTTCACTTGTAATATAGTACTATGCCTCTTTATAACAATAACCTTTTCTCCAGCATCAATTGGATCATCTGCAATAGCTGTCCAAGTATCTCCATCCACCTTCACAATACCATTCGCTTCTTTTGTAATCGCTCGCATAATAATACCTTTTTTACCGACAAGCAAATCTACTGTATCAGTAAAACCTTTTGCTTCTCGAAAGTTTTTTGAAATTCTTTTCGTAAAGAAAGTCAATGTTAAACTTACAATCGCACCAGCAACAACTTGTAACAGTAGTGCTTCAGGAGCAAATAAAGCAATAAGACCTCCGACAACAGCTCCAATTCCAAGCCAAAGCATGTAAAACGTAATCGACAACATTTCTGCAATAAATAAAATACCAGCTATTATAAACCAAATTACCCAAGCAGCCATATGCAACCCTCACTTTCTTTCTCATTTTCTATATGTATATGAAGAAAAGAATGGTTTATCCGCCCTTTCTAATACGTGGGCTCTTACTACAAGCTATTGTACATATTCACTGTTACAATGAGTATTATTAAAATACTATATTAATATATTCTTCATTATACATGAAATTCCCTTTCAAAAAGTGACAAAAAATTTAATTCTTTCAAAATTTATTTTTTAATTTATACTTATTATAACTACTAAAATATTACTTTCTAGGAAGGTGGTGTGCTTATTGCAAACTCGTTCATTAACTTACTATTTAGGATCGAAAATATGCATTACTCTCGCTGACATCGTATACGTAATGATTATTACAACTCATATGTATATCACAACTAAGTCAGCTACATTAACTGCTCTCTTTCCATTATTACAAGTTATTACAAATCTTATAGCAAATACATCTTCACCACTTATAATGAATCGTTTTCCGTCTTATTCATTACTGTTTACACTACAATGGTCAAAAACTGCTCTATTATTTTTATTAATGATATTATTCCCGGTCCTTTCCACAAACATTGTAGCACTATTCTTTTTCATTTTTTTCATTTCATTATGTAGTGGTTGGAGCGCTCCATTACTATACAGTATTCTCCCCCGCCTTACACCACAAGAAAATTTAGTAAAAGTAAATAGTATTTTTTCCTTTTCCATACAAATTGCGCAAGCCGCTGCTTATTCATTTACAAGTGTTATTGTTCTTCTTATCGGCGCTACTTCTACACTCATGATAAATAACATTTTGATGATTTTCGGATTTGTTGCACTACACGTTTCATTACGTTCCATACATACTGAACGAGTAATAGAGCCTTCTTCTTCAAAAGGCGCCGCTTTATTGGAAGGTTGGAAACTCTTATTTCAAAATCCTGCTCTCCGTACAGTTACATGTATGGACTTAATGGAAACATTCGCAGGGACAATATGGATCGGCGCTATTACGATAGCTTATGTAACAACTGTTCTTCATAAAGGAGAAGAATGGTGGGGATATATTAATACAAGTTATTATGTTGGGACGTTAATTGGCGGGCTATTAGCGTGGAAAATGAGTACATACATTCAAAACAATTTAATACGCTCCATGGCGATAGGCTCTCTTCTGTTTAGTCTTCTTACATTTTTATATGGTATGACGAGTAGTGGGTTTATTGCGCTTTTTCTATGTGTTCTAATGGGTCCATGTTATCAAATTAGAGATATTTCTCAAACGACAGTGCTGCAATCAAGTGTTGCCCCTACTTTATTGTCAAAAATGTATACAGCTCATGGTGCACTCCTCTCGACAGCTTCTGGTCTTTCTATGCTTAGCGTTGGCATTATTACTGATATGTTCGGTGTTCGTACAATTTATATCATCGCTTCTTTTCTTATTTTATGTTCTGCTTGTTTATCTTTTAGCCTATTAAAATATCATAAGACAGATCGAAAAGATATTTCAATGTAATCAATAAAGCAAAAAGGACAGGCATTCCTGTCCTTTTTGTATATTCTATTTATGACAAACCCGGAATTTTTCTATGTTTTGTCGCTTGTTCAAATGCATATGCTACCTTAATTAATATTCCTTCACTAAAAGCCGTACTTGCAAGAGTAATCCCAAAAGGTCTTCCGTTCTCCATATATCCTGCAGGTATTGCTATAGACGGATAACCTGCTTTCGCACATATAGTGGAGCCTATATAAGAAGGGAACAGAATCGCATCAAGATTATATTTTTCCATTGCAAAATCAATGCCTTGTTCTTGAGAAAAATATATATCTTCTAATCTTGCATTTAAATATTCTGGATTTCTTAATGTATTAGGAACATCTTTTCTTCTCTCCAACTTAGTTTGTCCATATTTCAAAGCTCTTTCTGCTATATTTTCATTAAACTCCATTAACTCTGAAATAGAATGTACTGGAACAGTAGAAGGTAATTTCGAAAGGTAGTTATCTAAACTATGCTTTAATTCATAGTGCGATACATCCCAGCTCCATTCTCTATGAAAAGACGGAATATTAATATCCTCTACTACTATCGCTCCCTCACTACGTAATACTTGAATCGTTTCCTTAAACAATTTATCATCATACTCACCAGATTCATAATAATCTTTTGGTGCATTGCTATATACACCAATCTTTGCTCCATTTAAACCATTATCATCCAGATACTTTGTATAATCATGTTCTGCTATCCCTTCACTTTTACGAGTAGCTATATCTCTCTCATCTATCCCAGTTAACCCCCCTAGTAAAATAGCGACATCTGTTACTGTTCTAGCAAATGGGCCGGCTGTATCTTGCGAATATGTGAACGGAATAATACCTCTACGACTAATTAGACCAACAGTCGGTTTAATACCGACTACAGAGTTTTGAACAGCTGGACTCAAAATAGAACCATCTGTTTCTGTTCCAACCGAGACTACTGTAAAGTTAGCCGCAACCGCTATGGCAGATCCTGTACTTGAGCCACCAACAAACATATCATCCTCACCTGTACCGTAAGGATTGATTGTTTGTCCACCTCTTGCACTATATCCAGCCCACATTTCAAATGACATTGCATTTGCTAATTCTGTCATATTTGTTTTTCCTATTATCACTGCTCCTGCTTCTCGCAGTTTCGTAACGAGAAATGCATCTTCACTACTTATATTTTGTTCTAGTGCAATCGTACCTGCACTTGTATGCATAGAATCATTCGTTTCAATATTGTCCTTAAGTAACACAGGTACACCGTGTAATGGACCTCTTACACCTTTTGTTTTTCTTTCACAATCCAAAGCTTCTGCAATAAAGATAGCGTCTGGATTGATTTCTAAAATCGAATTGATTTTAGGTCCGTCTTGATCATACTTTGCAATTCTATGAAGATAATACATAACTAATTCTTTTGAAGTTAATTGCCCAGCTGCCATTGCTTTTTGTATATCATGAATTGTTAATTCTTTTTGTAGTAGTGTATTGAACTGAATCTCCATCATCATTCTCCTTTTATAAAGCCTTATATTGATTACATGTACCTATTAGTTTTTCATTTTCTCCGCTCCTCGCATATACAATTACAATCCCTTTAAAAGAATTCAACTTACCAATATAAAAACCTTTTATTTCCTGAAAAATAAAAAAAGTCTGAAACGAATGAATTTACGTTTCAGACTCTTTTATTACTGTGCGTATACTTCATCTAACAAATGTAAAAACTCACCTTGTTTCCCAGCTAATTCAGGACATTTTGCAATATCAATCCATTCGTAGCAAAATACTAAGCCTTCATCTTCCTCACCGGCACTTACAATATGTTCCCAACCATCTTTTACATCTGTTAGTAACGTTACGTGGAAGAAATGTCGTTTTTGATATTCCTTTTTGTCTTTCACATGTATGATGTAATCAGCTAGAAATCGTTCTATACATAAATGACGTAATCCAGACTCTTCTTGTACTTCACGTAAGATCGCTGCTTCTAGCGTTTCTCCTTCATCAACCGTTCCCCCTGGTATTTGTATACCGGCTTCAGGTATATCACGATGTTTAAAAACAAGCAGTTGCATAACTCCCTCTTTTTCTCTTGTCACATATGCGTGTACTTTTTTCTTATATAACACCGTCATAATCCTTCTCTCCCCTCAATTGTTCACTGCGTTACTTCTTCAAGTGTCAGTTGATTTTCATATAAATATGTAGCTTGTGGATTTCCCACATACCTTACATGCCATGGTTCAAATCGATAGCCCGTAAGCGATTCTTTCTCTTTTGTATATCGAATGACAAAACCAAATTTATGGGCATTTTCAGAAAGCCACTGCCCTTCTTTCGTTTTACCAAAAATTGTCTCTAACTGAAACTTAGCAGATTGCGATGTAATATCCATAGCTAGTCCAGTTTGATGTTCACTCGTTCCAGGAACTGCACTCGACATTGCTGTTTTTGCCTCTCCATCTTGTTTTTTATACATCGTATTCAATGCTTTTTGTCGATCAAAAGATCTAAATCCAGAGACTGCAAAAAGGAAAATACGCTCCTTATCAGCTTGCTGAAACATTTCCTCAAGCGCTCCTGCTGCCTCTTTCCTCATTTTTTTCTTTTCTTGATCACCTTCACTTGAGTAGCGCACTTTCGGAATAACTAAATCTGGCGGTCTATACCCATCTGGCAAACGCCTACTTTTATTCACAAGCACAAGCATCGAATTCGGATTACTAATTACCGCAATATCACCATCCATATTCGCAATCGTTTCTTTCGCTTTTGGAAATATGTTATTTACATTTACCTCGCGCGCCTGCTTATCCTTATACATTTTATAATTGATTCCTGCTACTCCAACAATGAGTATCGCCGCTACGATACCAAGTAGTATCCATCTTTTTTTCATATAACGACCTCTTATTTTAATAATTTGGCCATTTCATACTCATCGATGTTCTCTCCATCGATAATAAGAGCAGCTCTTTTGACACCTTCCTTCTCAAATCCAGCTTTTTTATATAGTGCCTGAGCTCTTGTATTGTGGGCCATTACCGTTAATTCTAAACGCCATACATCATGTAATCTTGCCCACTTCTCAGTCTCTTTAAACAATCTCGTCCCAATACCTCGCCCGCTATACTCTTGCAAAATACCAATTACAATACCTGCTACATGTCGCTTTCTTTGAATATTATTTCCATTCACTAAAATAAATCCTACTATTCTCTCTTCTTCAACCGCTACCAATATTGTTGCATATTCATTTTCTATAAAGCGATGAATCATTTGTTCTTGTTGCTTAACTGTAAATTTTCTTTCTCCTGGTTCATATAACATAAATTTCGTTTCTTCATCTAATTGCTTACTTAATTGCAAAAATGATGCTGCATCTTCTACTTTGATTTCCCTAATCACTTCAATCACCCTATCAGTTTCGTAATAAAAAGCTTTCCTTGTAAAAAGATTTTCTCTACTTTCCCGAAAATCCCTTTGTAAATCTCCCAGTATAATTTGACAAATTTCGATATTACTATAACAACGACAAATTATGTCTATTCTGTGACGTCTCCTCATTACAAAAAAACGCAAGCATTACACTCACGTTTTTCATACTCTCTCACCCATTTATGTTTCACTTTATCCATTCACCTTTTCTGCCTGCCAGAAGTATTCACTAAACGCTTTAGCGAGTGCATCAATCGATCGGTTTAGCTCTTCCTCTGTATTATCTACGCCACCAACTTCAATTAATATTGCTTGCCCTGACAGATCTTGATTATAGACTCCATTGCCTGTTTGGAATCCTTTTTGAATGACACCGCGGCTAACCCCTGGATACTTCTTATTAATTGTTTCATGTAAAGCCGTTGCTAATTGTAAGTTCTTTTCATAGTTTTTATTTCCTTTTCCTATTACGAAAGCAAGCTTTGCATATGATTTATCTCCAATTGCTTTTGTCGTTACATTTTTTCGAGCACTATCACGATGTAAATCAAAAAAGTACTGCAATTCCTTATTGCTAGTCATTGCTTCTTGTACAATTTCTCGTGACATTTTATAAGAACTATTGCTATTTAATCCTTTACTAATCAACTTTTGCCCAACATCAGTCTTGTCGTTAGTTGCTCCGATTCCTTCATTTGCTAATTGTTCACGAAATCGGTCGCCGACTATTGAAATATTCGTTACGGAACTTGTGGCTTTATTCGGATTTGGATCATTTGTTAAATTCAATAACGGCAAATAAGATTCCCAACTATGCGAATGATAAATAAATGCAACCTGTCGTTTTCCTGTCGTTTGAGCTGGTTGCTTTTTCTCTTTATTCGTATCCTGCTTTGGAGCCTGTCCACCTTCTCCAGTCCGTTCTTTTACTACTTCTTCAAGTGGAACGCTCGACTCTATAGGCAAGTTAGAATAATTTGTTCCTTCACCCGCAATGACAATTTCTGTATCGTACTTACCGAAACCAGGTAGCTCTTTGCCGACAAAACTGCGTACATCGTTAAAACGAATATTCGTAGCCATAGAAAAGAGAAAAGAAGATATTGAAAAATCTTGATTTAAATTTCTATATTCCTGTGTAAAATAATGATTCTCTTTCCCAAGAACGTACATGTAACCATTCATTGATAACTCATTTAACCAATTATATAAATACGTTGACTTTGTCTCTTTCATAGAGGTTACCATCATACTAATAAGAAAAAAAGTCGCTAGTACTGTAGCAATAATAAATAATACTAACTTACGTACACTCGTGAACTTCACATAAAAAAAGCCTCGATTCATACTATCACCTCTCTATTTCAAGTTATGTACAAGCTCTAGAGAATAGACCGTCTAAATTCCGGCTATATTGTTAATGAGGTGAGATGAATTGAAGCTACTAATAGGAACATTACCCATTGTACTATCATTTATTTTTTATTGGCTCGCTAAGCATCCTACAACCCGTGTTGTGTTACATATTTCAGCGTACTTAACACTTTATGTACTCGGTACAATTATTTCTATTCATATATTTGATGTTTTAATGCAAGATTTAGTTTTTATGACAAGCATTCATGGAATTTTATTAAATCCATTTTTTCTTATTTCAGGAGCATATATAGGGATATACACCTTATACCTACTTTTATCTTACATGATTACCAATATAAAAAATGGAGCGTAATGAAATGCGACCACCGTTCATCTGTCATACCTGCAAAAAAAGAATTGCTCGAAAGAACGATCTTATTACTGCCACACGATACTTTCGCTTGTATTTATTTCACATTGATTGCTTTAAGCAACAGCAAGTGTTTCTCTCACGATTTATCCCTGTGAATACACTTTTTAATTTCTTTCTTATTATATATGGACTTATTTTTGGCAGCCTTCTGATGCTTACAGAGCGATCTATCATTTGGCTTATTTTCTTATTTCCAATTTTATATCGGTTTCTTTCATATTATTATGTTGAACGTTTTTTCTCTAAATGAAAGTTAGACTTTCCTTTAGGAATACTTAAACATTCCCACTCATTTTCTTTTAACATTTTACCGATGTAAATCATTTGTCCAATATGCAAAGCATAATGAGAAATTTGTCTTTCAATTGCTTGCATGACAGTATGTGCTTCACCGCGAATATATACTGTTTCTAATAAATGTTCTGGCGTTAACACATTCATCGTTTTAAAAACATATTCCCATCCTTCATTCCATGCTACGAGTACCTCTTCCTTAGAATGATAGCCACCTTCAAATTCAGCATCTCGGTTACGATCTATTTTTTCACCGTCAGATGTTAGAAAATCCGTCCATCTAGAACGCATATTACCGTGTAGATGCTTAATTATGATTGCTATGCTATTTGTTTCTTCATGAGAAGACCATTCGATTTGTTCATATGATAATTGAGAAAGTACCCTTTCTCCTTGCTTCTTTGTTGCTTTAAAATTCGAAATGGCACATTGTAAATATTCCCGTCCAATATCCATGTTCCTCCGCCTTTACACTAACTAATTTTTGTTCCATTTGGCAGTTCCATATTAGGCTGAAGTAATACAACATCACCCGCTTCAGGTACCCCTCCTAATACTAGGACTTCCGATTTGAACCCAGCTACACGCTTTGACGGAAAGTTTACAATCGCAACGATTTGTTGACCCACTAAATCTTCTGGATTATACCTTTTCGTAATTTGAGCACTCGACTGTTTTATCCCAATTTCCCCAAAATCAATTTCTAGTTTAATCGCTGGCACCCTCGCTTCTTTAAATTCCTCTGCATATATCACCGTTCCAACCCGCAAATCCAAAGTTAAAAAATCTTCAAAATTAGCCATTTTATTATTCCTCCCAATTATTACTTAGACAAACTTCAAAAATCCCCTTCAAAAAAAGAAAGGTGCCTAAGCACCTTTCTTTTGTAATTCACTTGATTCATTTGATTTGTAGAAGAAGAAACCGAGAATCCCGCCAATACATGATGGGATTAACCATCCTATTCCTTCTTTATATAATGGTAACATCTGTAATACGTTAGAAATCGCGTCAATTTTAATTTTCGCACTTTCTAAACCGTTAAAGAAACTAATTAACAATGCACCTAAAATAGCTCCAATATAAATGGTATTACGCTTCCCAATCCATTTATGGAAGTAAGAAAGTACGATTAATACGATTGCAACTGGATAAATAATCATTAACACTGGTAAAGTAACTGCGATTAATTGTGTTAAACCTAGGTTAGATACAATTAAACTAAACACACATACCATTGTTACAATCGTTTGATGCGAAAGTTTAGGGAATATGTTTGTAAAGAAGCCAGCACAAGCTGATGTTAATCCAACAGAAGTTGTTAAACAAGCGAGTATAATAACAAGTCCTAATAAAATTTTACCACTTGTTCCATACAACTCATTTACAACATTCGTTAAAATAAGTCCACCATTCTCTGATACCCCAAGTGATGTACTTGTTGAACCAAGATAAGCAAGTGATAAATAAATTAACGTTAAACCAAGTACTGCAATAATACCTGATACTACTGTTATTTTTGCAATTTGACTACTCTCTTTTATTCCTTTAGAGCGAATAACTTGTACAACGACAATTCCAAACACGAGAGCACTAATTGCATCCATCGTTAAATATCCTTGAATAAATCCACCAAAGAAAGCATTTTCTTTGTATGCTGCTAGCGGCGCAGCTGGTTCTCCAATCGGATCAATAATCGCCTTTCCGACAATAACAGCAACAATCAATACTAATACTGGTGTAAGAAATTTCCCGAACCAATCCACTAATTTAGATGGATTTAAAGATAAATACCACGTTATTCCGAAGAAAATTATCGTGAAAAGAAATAGCATGTACCACTCTGAAACCAATGCTTCTGATAAAAATGGCTTCATACCCATTTCAAATGAAACGGCTCCCGTACGCGGAATTGCGAAAAATGGTCCAATCGCTAAATAACTAATTAATGGGAAAACAAATGCAAATATAGGGTGAACTCTAGAAGATAGCGCTTTCAAGTCCCCCTCTACAAACGCGACAGCTGTTACAGCTAATAGGGGTAATCCCACTCCCGTTACAAGGAATCCAATTGTAGCAACCCAAACATTCTCTCCAGCTTGTTGCCCTAAAACTGGTGGAAAAATTAAATTTCCTGCTCCTAAAAATAGTGCAAATAACATTAAACCAATTGCTATCGTATCACCTGGCCTTAAACGTCCCTTCATGCTTTTCATTTGCATAGCACTTTTTCATTGTTTATCTCTATTTTCACAATATGCTATGCATCCTCCTCTCTGCTCAAGATGATAAAATATGCCCCTTACAAAGCAGTGTCTTTCTCCATAATTTCTCCATTCCCCTTATTCTTACTCTGATTATTAATTTTGATTTTTTTGAATATTCAACTCATTAGAGTGGTATTACGTGGAGTAAAGTTGTCAGACCTCTTTGTTTTTATCACACATATAGTAACATATTTAGTTGAAAAATAAAAACATATTTTCAAATTGATTTTTTCGAAAATCAAAATTATCTACATTTTTTATTCTTTTGCACAAATATTATAACAATCTCACCTATTATTCTATCGTTATTTGCAAATAACTTTATACGCACAACATAACAAAAGCCATCCAACATAATTAGACGGCTTTTGCATGTTAATCTATCGTTTCAACTTCACGTGGATTTTTCATCTCTTCCACATACACAACTCTAAATCCGTGATCTTCTAAATCTTTCAATAACGTCTCTAATTCAAAGTCGTTAAACTCTTCTCCTAATGTAAACATGATTCTACGAACTAATAAGGCATCATTATCAAAAGTCATTAAACTTTGGATACCTGTATATTTTTTTAACACTGTCGATAATTTTTGAATTGCCCCATTATAATCTTGCGTCCCAATCATGACAGAATATTTGCTAGAATGCACACCCCAAGCATCTTCTAATAACTCAAAAACTTTTTTATGCGTTAAAATCCCAAGAAAGACTCCTTTTTCATCAACTACTGATAAATAAGGTAATTTTTTTATTGTAAAAAATACCTTAAAGAACGAAGAATCTTCTCTCACATATCCTTCTTTATCGTTTAATAATTGTAATACACTCTCTTCCAGTGAACCTTTATATTCTAAAATATCTACTTTATATATATTCCCTAAATATTTCTCTTTTTTTTCATCTAAAACTGGTACACAACGATAGCCAGTTTTATTTAAATGCTCCAGTGCTTCCCCTATTGTAATTGAACTTGAACAAAATAAAACTTCCCTTTTCGACACATAATTCCCTTTAATCCTCATAAACAGCCTCCTTATGTTAAAATACTTTCTGTGCCATAACTATATTATATTTTCACAAAAAAATAAATAATTTATTTTACTTTTCTGAAAATTATTCATTTTCTTGTCATAATTTATTCACGTTTCATTCACTTATATCTCTACAATACCAAACGTTCTCTCGAAACTTCTTTAAGAAAATATATTGTAACTTACGCCGAAAACAGCTAAAATAAGAATAAGAATTTTCTGAATATTCTAAGAGTAGGTGATTACATGTCTTTATTACGCTCACATATTTGTAAATTTACAGTTGGTGTTCTTATTATATTTATCATTAGTCCTATTCCATCATTATTTATTACACATAAATACTCATACTTCACTGGCTTTATAAGCATTTTTCATAACTTCGCACAGCTTTCTTCTATAACAATTCCAAAGATTGATTGGATGCATGAATCTATCTTTTTCTCACCAAATGAGATGGTACATACTTCTAATCATTCAACTCCATTATTCCCTTTCATATGGGAAATATATTTTTTATCGATTGTTCGTTTTACCTTTACTCTTGCAATCGGATTCTTCATCAGTTTAGGGATCGGCCATTTATTTTTTAAAGCACCTCATTCGGTAAAAAAGTTCACTTCTTTATTAAGATGGATACCATACTCTTTTTGCACTGTATTATTACAATGTTCAGTCTTATTACTACTCCTATACATCACAAAATTTATAAAGCTTCCTTACTACTCATCTTTAATTATCGTTTGTAGTACTTCCATGATTATCGTTATGCAAGCAATAAAAAAATGGGTTCCTTTCTTAAGTAACACAAATGAATATGAAATAAAACAATCTTCTTTCCTTGTAGATACATTGTTTTTTGCTCTTACTTCGAATCATAAATCAATTTTAGGCTCCATTATTATTTCATTCCTTTTTATGGAATGCATTTTTCACACAAGCGGACTATTGCAATTTATCGTTCAATTCGGCGGAAATGCACCTGTTATTGTTACAATTAGCTTATTACTTTTGTATATCCCGTATTGCATACTCTCATTCCTTCAAACACTATGGACGACAAACCACTTTAAACAACAGTCATACGCTTTAACGAGAAGTATTTCAAAACCTTAATTTGAAATAACCCTCTATAATCTGAAAGTAGGGGGTTATTCCTTTTGTATAGCGGACAAAATAACAGCAAATTCAAAAACTATTACAGAAACATACCAATATTTACCCTTTTCCTTTGACTATTCTTTTCGTTTCGATTTATTATAAAAGTATAACATAATTGCAGGAGGTGACATCTTTATTCCAAACTATGGAATAGAGAACACACTTGGACATATTAAATATTTTTCTCATCTTTGTACTTATCCTTATTTCCGGCTTTTTCGTTGCATCAGAATTTGCTGTTGTAAAAGTACGAAAAAGTCGAATTGACCAGCTTGCAAATGAAGGCAATAAACAAGCATTAGCTGCAAGAAGTGTCATTTCTAATTTAGATGTTTATTTATCAGCTTGTCAGCTCGGGATTACCATTACTTCTTTAGGACTGGGTTGGCTTGGTGAACCGACTGTGGAACATTTACTACGACCGCTCTTTGAAAAGATTAATATTACTGGAACAGTGGCAAATACTTTATCCTTTATAATTGCCTTTAGTGTTATTACATTTTTCCATGTTGTATTAGGTGAATTAGTTCCAAAGTCTTTCGCAATCCAAAGAGCAGAAGCAATCACACTTAAGTTTGCAAGGCCACTTATTTTATTTGATAAAATTATGTATCCATTCATTTGGCTACTTAATAGTACAGCTATCTTTTTCACAAAACTGCTCGGTTTAGAGCCTGCGAAAGAAAATGAACTTGCCCATTCTGAAGAGGAACTACGACTCATTTTAGGTGAAAGTTTCAAAAGCGGCGAAATAAACCAAACCGAATATAAATATGTAAATAATATTTTTGAATTTGACGACCGAGTTGCGAAAGAAATTATGGTCCCTCGTACAGAAATGATTTGCTTATCTACTGAAAATACGTTAGATGAAAATATGGATATCGTTGCAACTGAAAAGTATACACGCTATCCTATCATCGAAAAAGATAAAGATGATATTATCGGTATGATCAATACAAAAGAAGTATTTCACGATCAAACGAAAGGCATTCATAAGCCACTTGAATCTTACATACACCCAGTACTAACTGTATTTGAAACTGTTCCAATTCGCAAAACGTTAGTGCATCTACAAAAGAATCGTGTTCAGATGGCAATCATTATGGATGAATATGGTGGTACTGCTGGGCTTTTAACAATGGAAGATATTCTTGAAGAAATCATTGGAGAAATTCAAGATGAGTTTGATGCGGATGAATCACCTATGATTGAAAAACGTACGCCGAAGCTTACTGTTTTAGATGGAAAAGTACTTATTTCTGAAGTAAATGATATGTTTGGCTTACATATTGACGAGAGCGACTTAGATACAATCGGAGGCTGGCTACTATCTCAAGCAGTTGACGTAAATATTGAAGCTGGCTACTCCATTGAATATGCCGGTTTTCAATTTAAAGCATTAGAGCTTGATGGACATCAAGTCAAAAAAATTGCTGTACATAAATTAGATATAAAAAAGGAGTTATAAAGTGACTGTTTTCTTAACGATCTGTATCATTGCCTGTTTCATCATTTCATTTCTAGCCTTTATTTACCCTATTATCCCAGGTATCCTAGCTGTCTGGGCTGGGTATTTCATTTACCATTTTGGTATAAATGGCGGAGAACTAACGATTTCTTTTTGGATTATTCAAGTTATTTTCACATTATTCATTTTCGTTGCTGATTTTATTGCAAATGGATATTTTTTGAAAAAATACGGGAGTTCTAAATGGGGCGAACGTGTTGGAATGATTTCTATCATTGTTGGATCTTTCTTCTTCCCGCCATTCGGTTTAATTATCATACCGTTTTTATCGGTATTTATTACGGAACTAATGCATAAAAAAGCGCCAAAAGACGCTTTTCTAGTAGGAGTTGCTACTGTAGTTGGTTTTTTAAGCAGTACAGTAGCGAAAGCCATTCTCCAAATCATTATGATTATCATATTTGTATGTTATATCGTCTTTTAACCATCCCAGTTTCGGGATGGTTTTTTAATATGAAATACCTACTCGGCTATTCTCATATTTATTTTCACTACACAGATTCCACGTAAATTGTGCTGTATCACCAACTGTTATTTTCGCACCACCTTCTGGTAATACATCTTTTTCAGTCCGATATACCCCTGTCACATCACCGTCTATTAAATGCGTTGGACAAACAACCGTCCAGCATAAATTACTACTACTAAGTATCTTATATGCAGCTAAATGATCTTCTGCTGCTGTTGTCGTTTTCCTTTTTGATTCCGTTGATTGAAAACGATATACATTTAGATTTGTTCTTGCTTGTAAAATACCAGCTGTTCCTATTGTAATGATTTTATGAACCCCTTCTTTTTCCATTTGCTTTATAATTTGCGGCATACTTTTCGATAACGTTCCATTTCGATCCGTTCCAAGTGCACTAATTACTATATCGCTTCCTTCAATCGCTTTCTTTATATCATTTTCGTTCAATACATTACCTTCTATAACTTGTAATCTTTCATGATGTATTTCTATTCTATTTACATCACGCGCTAATGCAGTCACTTCAGCTGAATCCTTTAATGCTAATTTTATTATGTTTGAACCTACTCTCCCTGTTGCTCCCAATATACATACTTTCATATGTTTTCCCCCTCTTTCATTCTTTCTCTATTTTTCAATAATCTCATTCAGTTTGCAACAAAAAAGCTTCCTCACATATAAGAGGAAGCTCTCTATTATTACGTTATTTCTTTTCTTTAGAATCCGTAGACTTCTCAGTTCCACTTGTTTCTTTATCCTTTTTGTCCTCTTGTTGTGTTGTTGTATCGTCTTCTTTCTTCTTGTCCTCATCTTTACTACAACCTACCATTAATAAAGAACTTGCAAGTGCCATAGCAGTTAATGATTTAACCCATTTGTTCATTTGCGTTTCCTCCTTTTGATAGAATATGTACAATCCCATATTACTCTCTATTTTTAAAGGAAAGATTGACAAATAGTAAATAAACGGTAAATATTTGTAAATTTTCTGATAATAAACATGTACACCTAATCATTTTTCTCTACGAAAAATAAAAAACTAAGGCGCCTATCTTTCCGCCTCAGTTTCTTATGCAAACTTCTCATTTTCATATACATGTTTAATCTTATACTCTTTCTTCACAACATATTGCCATACACTATAGGCATAACGGTTCATTTTTAGGAAACAATTTTCTAAAAACGAACGAAATTCTGGATTTGCAACTTCAACTGCCACTTGAGCAAATTTTAACGCTAACCGTTTTAAATGCGAAATATAAAAAGTTGCTATTTGGATATCTCCTGAATATTTACTATTAGTTTCCTTCTCCATTCCATGCAAATGAAATGAAATTGGTTCACAGGTTATATGCTGTACATTCTCTCCTTCTTGAAAATTCACTTGTTCATTATACGCTTGCAACATATATGGTAAATGATGCTGTAATAGCTCCTTTAATTCTTCGTCTCTTACCTCTCCTGTATACTCCCCAACCTTGTATATAAGCATATAACTATACTGCATTAACTCTTTCATACAATCCATGAAAGTACCTCCCTTCTCTTTTGTCTATATGTTATAAATATGCTGCTATAACATTTGCTATTCTTGCTAAAAACCAATCCCATTTACTAATTTTCTCAAAATCTTCTTCCGAAAATCTTTTTGACTTATGAAAGTCTTCTTTTAATCGATTCCATACGTCAGCAACAACTGTTTTATCATATATGACACAGTTAGATTCACAATTTAAATAAAAACTTCTATTATCAAAATTCGCTGTACCTATATCAACAATTTCTCCATCAATGATTGTCACTTTCCCGTGAAAAAAACCATTCCGATATTGATAAATCTCCGCTCCAGCATGTAACATATCTTTCAAATACGGATAAGCCGCTTGTTTTAACAATACCGCGTCACTTTTAAATGGCACGAGAATTTTCACATTGACACCACGGTTTAATGCATCTTTTAACTCTTTCATCATTTCTTTACTTGGTACAAAATATGGCGTAGCAATAATTAAAGACTTTTTAGCCCGCTTTAAAAGCGTTCCATATTTTTCCCATAAACCTTTTCCATCTGAAAATAAATATTGATATTTCACATCCCCTATTGCAGGTAAACTTTCATGTACAGGCATTATTTCTCCTGTATCTTCTTTCCAGTCAGCAGCAAATTTTCTTTCCATATCCGTAGCACCATTCCCATTGACTCGTATATGATAATCACGCCACGGACCAAATTTCGGATTTTGTCCAAGGTACTCCTTTCCAATATTAAAACCGCCGACGTATGATACCTTCCCATCTATCGTAACAATGCGTCTATGATTCCGTTGATGCAATGAATAGAATACATGTTTCAGTTTAAGCTTTTTACTAAACGTAAACTGGACACCGTTTCTTTTTAGTTGACGAATTATCTTTTTCTTCAGCTTATATCCACCTATTCGATCAACTGACAATTTCACTTCTACTCCGCTCGATGCCTTTTTCTCAAGTAACTGCAAAAATTCTTTGCTTATTTCATCTTTACCTACAATATAAAAATGGATATATATATACTTTTCTGCATTACGTATATCCTCAAATAATTTCGTATATAATTCTTCACCGTTCGTATACAGTTGAAATTCACCCAATCGAACTTGTCCTAATTCATATTCACTAGCCATTTTTTTCCCCATTTCCACATCGATGTTCATCCAAATGAATACACCTATTAAACAAAGGATTACAACGAAAAAGTGTTTCATGGATATTTTCCTTTCCCACTTACTGTTATTTCTATATCTTCCCTTTTTTAATACAATATCATTCAAGAAAATATGTCATTACATGATATATGTCCATATCAAACGATGGCTCATTTGCATATTGTATGTTGTATCTTAAAATAAAAGGAGGAAATAACAATGGGCTTCGCACATGGTAATGGATTCGCGCTATTAGTCGTATTATTTATCCTCTTAATCATCGTCGGTGCTGCTTGCTTCTGCTAAGTAGTTATCGTCATATGATATGTGGATGAAAAAACTATAAAAGCGGACACCTATTTTTAGGTGTCCGCTTTTCATATAAAAAACATTTCAGTTCGTTATAATACCGTTAACGACTACATATTCAACTCAAAAAGTTAGTAATGTGGCTACTTTCTTACTCTCCGCCTTACGTATATGACGTTGTTCTGCACGCAAAACAGCAATGCGATGTAATTCTTTCTCTTCTTCTGTTTCAGGGATTACTCGAGGAACTGGAACTGGATTATTCTCCTTACTAAGTGCAACGAATGTAACAAATGATGTTGCTGCTATACGTTTCTCACCTGAAATTAAATCTTCTGCTACTACCTTCACAAATACTTCCATAGAAGTTCTACCCGTCCAAATTACGAACGATTCATAACTAACACAATCTGAAGAGCGAACAGGATGTAAGAAATCTACCCAATCCATAGATGCTGTAACACATTCTTTTCTTGCATGCCTCGTTGCGGAGATAGAAGCAACCATATCCATCTCGGCTAATATTTTTCCACCAAATAGCGTATTATGATCATTTAAATCTGTTGGAAATACTCGGCTCGTTTTAAACACTCTGGATTCATTAGCTGTTTTTCCCTTTACTTCAGTCATTGTTATCACCTCTTTGATTATTTAACCCGCTATTTGCAGACATTAAGACTCCCACCACAAATTTCGGCTGGAGCAAAGAAGTTCGGTAAGAGTTCCATTTCCCATTAACACTAGAGCAGTATGAGCTTACTATCACTACACGTTTAATATTAACAACATTCAGAACTCTTAGTCCACAAAAAAGAACCGATGTGATTAATCGGCTCCTCTAAATACATATTGTTCTTTCGGCTGTTCAACTTTATTCCATTTCGTTACTTCTAAAACAGGAATGTTCGCATGGAATGGCTGATAAAATTCCGTTGATATTTCTCCTTCAACTTGAATCCAATCATCATTATTCCATTCTACCCCTTCTGGTTTTTTCACTAACATACCATATACACCGGAATCCGCTACACAATGTATAATACCGAAACGGAATAAGAAATATTGTTCTTTTTTAGAAGAATCATCTTTGAAAACAAACCCTTTAAAAGATAATTTTTTCCCAGTAAACTCGCCAGGATAATTGTAAATTGTTTCCATCCCTTTTAGGAAGTCTTCATCTTTTAAAGTAATACTATCTTTCGTAACGAACTCTTTTTTCCCTTTTTCCATTACACCACGGTATCCTTCTTTCCCGTAATAAATGCTCGTATCAGGTCTTAGAAATTGCCTTGTCATAAATGGATCTTTACTTTCTGCTTGTGCTACTGGAAAATGAAATCCTTTCGCCTTAACAATGTCCGAATCTAATGTTGCAATCGGGAGAAACAATCCTGTGACTATCGGAAAACAAAATAATGTGTACGAAAATGCTTTTTTCCACCAAGTATTTTCATCTTTCGAATGATCATGCCCGCAATGGCTATGATCGCAACCACAATTGTGCTGTTCTTTTTCTCTTTCTTTTTCCTTTTGATGTTCTTTTTGGAAAACGATAATTATTTGAACGACCGTTAAAAAACCTAAAATAATAGCTGCTGTTTTTGATAAATAGGCATACTTCATATTGATATACTTCGTAATATTACCTGAAATATGAAGTTGCGCGATTAAGATTGTAAAACCTAATAATATATATGCTCGAAACATAACCTACCACCCCATCGCATAAATGAGTAGTGAGCTTGCATAAACAACAAGTGTAACTGTAACTGTAACGACAATTACAAATCTCGTTTTAAATGTTGCAAGCATCATAAACATATTTTTAATATCCACCATCGGTCCATACACGAGGAACGCGACAAGTGATGCTGTTGAAAACGTACTTTGGAATGACGAAGCAATAAATGCATCCGCTTCTGAACAAAGTGATAAAATGTAAGCAAGTCCCATCATAACAGCAGGTGAAGAAAACGGCCCTTGTCCTATAGCAAGCAGTGTTGAAGTTTGTACGAACGTTTGAACTGCAGCTGCAATTAACGCACCTAATACTAAATATTTTCCCATCGAGAAAAATTCCTCAACAGCATGCGTACATACATCCCACATTTTTTTACGTAATGGACGCTTATGATTCACTTCTGGGAAGTGATCATCTCTTAATTGATGTTCTTTAAACATAAATGATAATATAATTCCAACGATAATTGCTACGATAATCGCTACAATAGAACGATACCATACCATGTGCATACTACTTCCAAAGGCAACATAAGTTGCAAATAATACAACCGGATTAATAATTGGACCAGTTAACATAAATGCAATCCCGGCATATGGCGGAACCCCTTTTCCAATTAACCGTCTTACAATCGGAACGATTCCACATTCACAACCCGGAAACATCATACCTAAAAAAGTAGCCATTAAAACAGACAGAAAACGGTTTTTCGGCATCCATTTTGCTACCATATCCTCTGTCACAAACATTTGAATGAATCCTGAAATAAATACACCAATGAGCACAAAAGGAAGTGCTTCGATCAAAATAGAGATAAAGATTGTATTCATTTGCAGGAATGCTTTCGGTAATTGAAACATTTCCATGATGTATTTCCTCCAACTTTTCATTAACAATATGTAATTTTAACCCCATTTTATTAATTGGACAAGACTTATACAGAATTCACTCCCTTCATATACATTACATTTTATAAGTTATATTCTATTCAAAACTTTGGATTCCATAGCAAAAAAGCTGCTCTAGCGCAGTTATACAACTATGCTAGAGCAGCTTTCTTATCGTTAAAAGTAACGTTTCTTCCAAAATACAAATGCTAAAGCGCAAGATAATGTTAAACATATTATAAGCACAATTACAAAACCTTGAGCCTCACCCTCAAACGGAACCTTTACGTTCATTCCAAAGAAACTAGAGACCATTGTTGGTAACGATAATATGATGGTAATAGACGTTAACAGTTTCATAACACTGTTTAAATTATTCGATATAACAGAGCTAAAAGTATTCATCATTCCACTTAAAATATGACTATATATTTCCGCCATTTCAATAGCCTGTTTATTTTCAATTAATACATCTTCTAATAAATCTTGATCGTCTTCATACATTTTTAAAAATGTACTGTTACGCATTAATTTTTGAATTACAATTTTATTCGCCTTTAATGACGTTGTAAAGTAAACTAAACTTTTTTCAAGGCCTAACAATGTGAAAATCTCTTTATTTTTCATCGACTTATTTAATTGATGCTCTAAATCGATTGTTTTTCTGTTAATTTGCTTTAAGTATCTTAAATAATAAGTAGAAATCGTATATAAGAGCTGCAGTGCAAAGCGTGTCTTTTTAAACGTATAAAATTCTTTAATACGTTGATTAATAAAACGTTCAAAAATTGGGTTTTCTTCTAAACAAATTGTCACAAAACAATCTGGCATGACAATCATACCTATTGGAATCGTGTCATAAATCGAATTTCCTTCTTCATCGTGTCTAACTGTTGGAATATCCACGATTATTAAAGTATTATTGTCTTCTTTCTCAATACGAGAGCGTTCTTCATCATCTAAAGGGTCTTTAATGAAATCTAAGTCTACATTTAAAGTTTGTACTAGATATTGAATTTCTTCTTCCGTTGGATGAAGTACATTAATCCAGCAACCCTTTTGCATTTCCTCAACCTCTTGTAGTTTTCCGTTTCGGTCTGTTAAATAAATATTTAACATACTATCACCCCGATTCTATTTACATGTAGGAATCTACCTCTCTTACACAACAGTTTTTGAACCGCCATTCTCAGCATATGAAACATACGTTTAAATTTCAATAGAAAAATTATTTTGAAAACGTTTTTATAATAAAAATATTATAAACAAAGAAAAAGACAGAGTGCTCTCTGCCTTAAAAAGCTTATGTTGCCTTTATAACATATTTAGAAAGCATCCACAAGTTAAAGCCAACCGAAATCGTATAACCAGCGTATGTTGAAATGATAAAGCTTACATAATCGAAATACGGGAGCAACACAATATTTAAAACTATCTTCACAATAATGCCAATCACTAATCCTAGCACTGTTTTCTGTTGTTGATTAATTCCTTGTAACATCGCAGCTGTTACTGTAAATAGCGAAAATAGTATACAGGCAGGAGCATAATACTGTAAAATCACTCTCCCCATCTCCGGATCATTGCCGGCACCAAATAAAAGCGTATATACTGGTTTTGCTAGCAACATCATTCCAATTGCTGCTGGTACCGTAATACCTACTACTAATACATTCGTCCTCGTAAAATGTTTGTACAGTAACTTCACATTTCCTGCTGTATAGGCTTTTGTCATCTCAGGTACGAGAGACATACTAAAAGCAGTCGCAACGGAAACTGGGATAAGTACAACCATCTGAACAAGACCGATTATTGCATTAATCTTCTCTGCTTCTCCTTGCATATATCCTATTTGTATAAGTAGTTTATTAATTGTAAATGTATCAATCGTCTGATACAACGGAATTGCTAAACCAACGACAACAAACGGTATCGAATATGTAAAGAGCTCCTTATACAGCGAGAAAAAAGATTTCGTTGTTTGCGGTATACTTGCCATTTCTTTTTTCTTTAAGTGCCTTCTCCTTCTCATATAATACGCACTTAAAACAGTTAATCCACCTATCGCTCCCATAAAGGCACCGAACGTTGAAATACCAACAGCTAGAGAGACAGAAGCTTTTAAAATATATAAAACGACAAAACTTCCTATCAAAATGGTTAGAACCCGAAAAAATTGCTCTACAACTACACTTAGAGCAGAAGGCCCCATCGATTGGAATCCTTGAAAGAAGCCCCTTAATAAACTCATTACTGGCACAAGTATTAACGCAAAACTTACAATTCGAATATTAGTAGTGACCGCCCCTACACTATTCCCCGTTTGATCATTTCCATCGATTACAAGTTTAGCCAAATGTGGAGCTAGCAAATATAACGCAAAACACGAAATAACTCCCATTATAAACATAAACACGATTCCACTTTTCAACACTCTCTTAACCGTATGATAATCATTCAGTTGATCATATTTTGATACCATTTTTGAAACTGCAAGTGGTAGTCCCATCGTCGCAATGCTGAGCATAATCGTATATGGACGATATGCATACGTGTATAAAACGTACCCACTCGTACCGACCATTGCTGTAAATGGTATAACATATATAAACCCTAACATTTTTGATATCATAGTTGCCATTGTTAAAAATATCGTTCCACGTATAAACGGTGACCCTTTCATCACATTCCTCCGCTACGCTTTATTATTACACATTATGGACAACTCCTTTTCTTTAGAACCGAAACAAATAAAAAAAGCCAATGAAAAATCATTGACTTTAACGCGCTGCTTTTTTCTTTTTGAAATACTTTAAACCGAAGTATAGGGCAACAAAGAGAACAGCCCCTATAATTATGTAATGTGTGTAATCAGATGCATACTCTTTAATATGTCGCCAATTTCCACCAAGCTTTTCACCTAAATATATAAATAGTATTGACCATGGAATAATCGCAACTACTGTATACAGTGTGAATAGTTTTAACGGCATTTTAGCTAATCCTGCTGGAATAGAGATAGCATGACGTACGACTGGGATAAAGCGCGCAGAAAAGATTACTCCTGCCCCATAACGCTTAAACCAATTTTCTGCTATGTCTAAATGGTGTTTATTAATAAGTAGATATTTTCCATACTTCTCTACAACTGGACGTCCTCCATAGTACCCAAGCCAATATAAAAATATTTGAGCTAAAGTACCACCGATTGTTCCAGCAATAACTGCACCGACAAAACTAATTTTACCATCTGCGACTAAAAAACCAGCATATGAAAGTACAATTTCACTCGGGATAATTTCAATCATTAAAGCTAGTGCTACTCCAAAGTAACCTAAGCTTGCAAAAAATTGCAATAACTGATCTATTATGCTTGCTAACATTTTATTTTCTATCTCCTTTTTTCTTCACATACCATCCCATTATTACATAAAGGTTGCATTCTGCCAATATCTTCATTTCAACAATATCATCGACATAAGCATTATTAATCTATTAATGTTTCTTTCTGTGGTTCTTTCATATAGGCAAACATTTCTTTAATTTGCTCTTCTGTATTTCTAGCAATCGATAAATTAGGTAATTCATTCTCACCAAAAAACTCCACATCTTCTGTTTCAATACTAGTTTTCTTTTCACCACCAATAATCTTACAGGCAATAAAAATTTTATATACATGCGTTGCTGAAGGCGATGGTTGATGTTTTTCTTTATCAAATATAGCTAGTAATTTAAAATGATCTACCTCATAACCTGTCTCTTCGAAAACCTCTTTTGCTGCTACTTCTGTCGGCGTATAACCGATATCAGCCCAACCACCTGGCAATGCCCATTTCCCATCACTTTTTTCTTTCACAAATAATAACTTTTCATTTTGAAAAACGACTGATCTTATATCGACTTTAGGTGTTTGATAGCCTGTCTCACTTGCAAATAACTTCTCTACAACTTCCCAATCTGTCTTTGTATAATGTGACATCATCGAAATGGAAATATCCCGTAATTGTTGGAAACGTTCTATATCATACACATCCTTAGAATACGTTAAACCCGCTTGAGCTATAGATTGTATTTGTTTTACCCAATCAATCCATTTTACCGTCATGTTTCCACATCTCCATCCTTTATTAAGTATATATTACGCCAATTCTACCAATACATCTTTATTATACAAAAAAAGAGATTGATAATGTTCCAATCTCTTTCAAAATTAATCCAATTCATGTAAATGATCTTGTATATACTTTCTTCTTTTATTTATATATTCCTCAATCATATCAGCTTCTTGATCAAATATTTCTAATTTTTCTTTCATATATGGATCTTGTAGTAAATAAGGACGAATCGACTCACACAAACTTTCTACTTTCGGCATCATAAATGAAACGGTAAATTGTTCTTCTAATATTTCTTCCAAAATACCTCGGTATTGCTTTCTAAATACAGGTATATCTAACAATCTTGCACTTAACGTGTTATAACCTTGAATACGAATATATTCATGATTAAGTGGTCTTCCTTGTACATCGCGTCCCCAAGTCGCATCATAATCCCACGGTATCACTTCAAATAAATTTGTTTCATCGTTATGATATAATGCATAGTTATGAACAAAACCATCAAAGTTTTGTGTAAAAATAACGCCAGCTAACCATCGTAAATATTTATCAACATGCAAAAACTTCCCAATTTCTTTTTCATAAGATTCCCTCGACAAAGCGTTCGCTTGAAATACAAATTCACTCAGCTGTTCTTCACTATTTGCATTCGAATACTTAAATTCATAACCCGCAAAGAGCTCCGTCTTAACATCTTTATCTCTCTCACTCATTAAAGAAAAATTCGCATCATCATCTATCGCATAATAAATAGAACCACTCGGTAATCCTCTATTTTTCAAAAAGTTTTCGTCAACTGATTCTAACTGTAAATATACACCTTGAATTTGACCATTAATTTTTATAAACACATGTTGTGATTTCGGTGAAAGTACACCAATATCATGAAAAAAGTCTAAAGATAATTTATTTCGTATGAGAGACGGATCCATAAACTCAGAATTTAAATGAATCTCTTTCGCACCTTGAAATTTTTTAGGCTTATAAAACATAACATGATAAGACTTTTTCTCAAATTCACGAATATGAGCACCACGGTATACGATATCAATATCATACTTCTTTTTTCCATAAGTTAATTTTGCTGGTACTGGACTGTCTGACCAAATATCTTTCTTCAATTCCACTAAGTACATTGGATGAATAAAAAAATCATATGAAGGTAGCATGTTTTCTCATCCCTTCTCAGTTCTCTTCATTCAATGTATGCAACTCGCCTTGTCCATACATCCGCTATCATCTATTTATATAAAATTACACTCTTGTCCTGTTCAGAAAGATACCTACATACATATCCTGTTAAGGAAAAAGAATACCTTTTCAACTTAATACACGATAAGGAGGATTTCTATGAAACGTGATATTAGAAAAGCTGTCGAGGAAATCAAAAGTGCTGGGATGGAGGATTTCTTACACCAAGATCCAAGTACTTTTGAATGCGATGATGATAAATTCACTCATCATAATTGTACAACTGGATGTAAATGTACAACTGGGGGTAAATGTCCAAGAACAAGATGTACTCGCGTGAAACATTGTACGTTCGTTACAAAATGTACGCATGTAAAAAAATGGACATTTGTTACAAAATGTACTCGTGTACGCGTTCAAAAATGGACGTTCGTTACGAAAGTGACGCGTAGAAAAGAATGCGTTTTAGTTACAAAACGTACTCGCAGAAAACATTGTACATTTGTTACAAAATGCATACGCTTTGAAAAGAAATTTTTCTGGACAAAACGAAGTTTCTGTAAAAAATGCGAATTCTTCCCTAACAGACACGGTCACTCTTGCGATGATTCATGTGATCATGGTAGAGACTGTCACGATGACGGGCATAAGTGGAATGATTGCAAAGGCGGACATAAATTCCCATCTTGCAAAAACAAGAAATTCGATCACTTCTGGTATAAAAAACGTAATTGCTAGTTTTTATGCCTACAAAAAAAGGCCGTTTTGCGGCCTTTTTTACATTCATTGAAAGTGACTTATGTCTGCAAATTGTTTCACTTTACCATTACCCTCTTCAAATTCTATTATGCTCAAACTGGCACTATGCATAAATGGATCATCCCACACATTTTCTATTTCAATTCCCGCAAAATGCCCTACAAGTAATTTTGCTGCTGCCGCATGAGAAACAATCAATATGTTTTGTCCTTTATGCTTCTCTAAAAGAAGCTGCACCCCTTCAATTACTCTTTCATAAACGGCCTCAAAATTTTCTCCTGATGTTGACTGAAAAAGGTGTGGCTCATTCCAAAATAGATGTACTTCTTCTGGAAATTGCTTTTCTATATCCGCGATTGTTTGCCCTTCCCATATACCCATGTTGATTTCATAGAAATGCTCATCTGCTATAATGGGTATATCACGTTCCCCCTTTATTAACTCTGCCGTATGAAGTGTTCTTTCGCTCGGACTACTATAGATCGCATGGATTGGTAAATCTTTCATTCGATTCCCTAACTGTTTCGCCTGAACTATACCATTTTCAGTTAAAGCAGAATTTTTCCGTCCTTGCATTCGCTTCGCTACATTCCACTCTGTTTCACCATGCCTTGTTACATATATAGTTGTTTTCATTTCTTACTCCCCCTCACCATTTTGGTCGTAACTCCCACGGTTCGACTCTCCCTACAATCCACTCCGCTCGTTTACTTTCAATCCCTTTTATAACTCCATCAGCTATCTCTTCATGAGTAAGCCATCTTCCATATGTATCTTCTAAAATAAAACCTAAAATAATTCTACGATAACTACATCGCGTACTCCCTATTTTTTGTGCAGTCATACGTGATGCTTTACTACCTAAAATATGAAATAAACTATATGTTTCAGACGACAAATCTAGCTCTTTACAAATATTTGATAGTGCATGCTTTGCACTTGTGTGTACCCATGCAACAACTAATGTGATTGGGCCATTTTTCTCAATTGTGCTTTTAATTGCTAGCTTTACATCTTCATCATTATGATAATCTAACGCAAGGCATGTAATATTTTCTGGTGCAGAACTCATTCGCTTGACATTTTCTAATTTCTCTTCATCTCTTCCAATAATCGAAACATGAAACCTTTGCTCACAAAGCCAAGTAGAAACTTTCTTTAGCATTCCTGTTCCACCAATTACTAGCGCATGCAACTTTCTTTGCCCCCTTAGTAAAACGTCATATGTGGTTTATCTTCCTTATAATAAGTAAGTCGGTCTTGCAATGTCCCTGAATGAAATTCAAACTTATGCCCGTCTGGATCAACAAAATATATAGATTCACAATCCCTTACATCCCGTTCTCTTCCTTGTAAAATATGAACATCGTTTTCTTCTAACCGCTGCAGTAGACATTCAAAATCTTTCTGTTCAACAGAAAACGCAATATGCGTATATGATTGATGAATCTCATTTCTTGAGATATGTATTTCTTCATTAAGTGCTATCCATACCCCACATATATTAAAATATGCAAGTTTTCTTCCTCTAACTAACAACTCTCCTTCCAATACTCTTTCGTAAAATGTAATAGAATCTTCTAGATTAGATACTGAAAAACATAGATGATTGATTCCCTTTAACAACTAAAATTCCTCCTTATACAATAAAAGATGAGCGAATATTCACCCATCTTTTATTGTACTATTTTTTTGTAATATATGCCCATTTATAACTGAAGTCCCCACCAAACGTATGATTAGCAATACCTTTTACAAATGGCTTCTCTAAATAAGCTGTACTTTGTTGGTACGTAGGAGAAATTGCTGCATCTTGACCAATTAAGATTTTTTCAGCTTCCGCAAGTGCATTCCAGCGTGCTTTATCATCTTTTAATAGCTCTCCTTTTGATTTCGCTACTAAATCATCATACTTCGGATTAGAATAATCCATTTCATTAAATGAGCTTCCAGTAACAAACATATCAATATAAGTCATTGGATCCGGATAATCAGGGCTCCATGCAGATAATGAGAATTCATATTGGAATTTCTTTTCTAAATCTAGCTTCTGCTTGTATGGTTGCTGTTTCAAATTCACTTTAATACCAGGCAAGTTTTTCTCTAGTTCTTCTTTAATAAAGTCGCCTACTTTTTTACGGCTACCGTTATCATCGTTTAGTAATTCAACCGTAATTGTATCTTGACCAAGCTCTTTCTTTGCTTCTTCCCATAATTTTTTTGCTTTCTCTGCATTATCTTTACTATCACGGAAGTTTTTATTTACAGAGCGGAAGTCTTTTCCATCTGGACCTGTCGTGAATTTTTCAGGTACTAAGAAATATGCTGGCAATGAACCGTCATTTAAAATAACATCAGCAATTCCTTTTTTATCGTATGCTAAATCAATCGCTTCACGTACTTTTTGATTTTTAAACGTTGCATTTTTTTGGTTAAAACGCAAGAAATACATACGTGGATCTAACTTCGTTTTAAATTCATCTGGCTTATTCTTTTTATATTTATCAACAAATTCAGAAGTTAAAATAACTCGATCTGCTTGATCACTATCATATAAATTTACTCCCGTGCTTGTTTCCTTCACAATATTCACATTAATTTCGTCTAACTTTACAGTATCTTTATCCCAATAATTAGGATTTTTCTTCAACTGATAATTTTGTTCATGTTTCCATTGACTCATTGTAAATGGTCCATTATATACTAATTTATCTGCTTCTAATCCGTATTTATCTCCTTGCTCTTTCACATATTTTTCATTTAATGGGAAAAATGTAGGGAACGACGTAAGCTCAAGAAAATAAGGTGCTGGTTGCTCTAATTCTACTACCAACGTTTTATCATCCTTCGCTTTAACACCCAATTGATCTGCTGGTAATTCACCTTTATTTACTTTCTGTGCATTTTTCACATCAAATAAAATGAATGCATATTCTGCCGCTATTGCTTTATCTAATGTACGTTGCCATGCATATACAAAATCTTGTGCTCGAACTGGATCACCATTTGACCATTTCGCATCACGTAATTCAAATGTATATGTCTTTTTATCTTCACTAATCTTCACATCTTTTGCCATACCTGGTGTTGGTTTATTATCTTTATCTAGACGATATAAACCTTCCATTGCATTTACAAATACACGGAAAGATACAGAATCTGTTGATTTAGATGTATCCATTGAAGGAATTTCAGCTGTTTCTAGTAAATTTAAAACTTGTTTATCGGCCATTCCCTTATTCGATTCTTTCTTCGTTGTCGAAGCCTTCTCACCATTCCCACATCCTGCAACCAATACACTCGTCGTTAACGCAAGTGCAGCAATTGTTGTTGTCTTTCTCTTCATTCTTCCTTCCCCCAATCTATATGTATAAGTTAAATCCTATATAATATATTTCATTATACAAAAGATTCTGATTATTTTAAATATTTATTTTAACAAACATAGAAAAAAGCGACCGGAAATTTCTTTCCAGCCGCTTTCTTGAATAGCATTTACTTGTAATCCATCCTCTATATCAAATGGATTTTGAACTTTAAATATTTCTTCCATCAGCTTCAAAAACTCTTCTTCAGTTTTAGATTCATCATTAACCATAAATGAGTATGGTTCCACTTCACCTAATTTATAATCGACAACAAATTGAATCTTCACCTTTTGTCTTGGCGTTCCGGTGTTATATCCTTGGAATTCTACTAATTCTAATCCTTCCGTTCCACGATAATATATCCAACCTGAATTTTGAAAATAATTTTCGAAAGATTCACCTATTGAAAAGAAAGGATATTCATAAAGCGAGCTTGTACGAACCTTTTGAATAACGTCTCGATCAGTCGGAAAAAAGAAATGACTAAAAAATATGCTAGCAACTGCTAAAATCGTAACGATTGTTGCTCCCATTTTACTCGTTCCACCACTATCACGAATGAGATACTTTTCAACCGATTCATCTTGAATTTCTCGTGCTTTTATTCGATATATACGCCTTTCTGCAAATTGATAATATAATCCATTCGCAAAAATCGCCATTCCAAATAAAATAAAAACGAGTAATAGAAACGTAAGAGGCACCATATTAATGATTGGCAATGCTACGTTGAAGCCCATATAGTAAGAAAAAGCATCACACGCTACTAATAACAATACAAATAAAGCTGCAGGTAAATAATACTTACGATATCCGAGCCAACCTACATTGAAAATAGCTGCCCAACCATTCCAGCTCCACTTAGCAATCCGCTTTTCCTCAAGCTCCCATCTCCTTTTGTAATACGGATATTGTCTCCCTACATATACTTCTAATTCCTTGTCTATTAGCGAGCTTCCTTCACTCTGTTCAATATGCAAATTCCGCTGGCAACTTTCACAATTTAACTGATTTCCCTCGCAAAGTTGCCCACAATTTATACATTTCAAAACAATCCCTCTTCCCATCCATACGTCATTTCAAAATACCTTCGTGTTTTAATAACCACTCTTTCCTCCATAAACCGCCCGCATACCCAACAAGTTTCCCGCTCTTCCCTATTACACGATGACACGGAACGATTATTGAAATCGGATTACGACTATTTGCTCCTCCTATTGCTCGTACAGCTTTCGTATTTCCGACTTTCTCTGCAATATCTAAATATGAAGCACTTACGCCATAAGGAATAGTATAGAGCGCATCCCATACATTTTTTTGAAATGCTGTTCCCTCGGCAGACAGCGGGACTGTGAACTCTTTTCTATTCCCCTTAAAATATTCATTGAGCTCATTTATACATTGGTCTATCATTTCATTTGTATGTTCTTCTTGTCTCTCATCAACAAATATAACAGACGTAATTCCTTTATCGTTCGCTGTAATTTCTAGCAAGCCTAATTCACTTTCATAATAAGCCTGGTACATAAGTCATCCTCCAATTCAATTCATATTAATTATTGTAACACGAATAGACAAAATTTTTCGTATAAGCGTTTTAATAGAGAAACAAAAAAGAGAATGATACAATGTAAGAAAATTCAATCTAGGAGGCTATTGGATGAATTCCAAACTTTTTTCACCTTATACAATTAAGGACGTTACACTAAAAAACCGGATTGTCATGTCACCTATGTGCATGTATTCATCAGAAAACGAGGATGGCCAAGTAACGAATTTCCATCTCGTTCATTATGGAACAAGAGCTGCCGGTCAAGTTGGTTTAGTAATGATTGAAGCAACAGCCGTGTTACCTGAAGGTCGAATTTCTAATAAAGACTTAGGCATTTGGAATGACAGTTTAATTGAAGGCTTACATAAAACGACTACTTTTATACATGATAACGGTGCAAAAGCAGCTATTCAACTTGCTCACGCCGGAAGAAAAGCTGAATTAGAAACGGATGCTTTTGCTCCATCAGCAATTCCGTTTAATGAAAGTATGAAAATACCAGTAGAAATGAGTATACAGCAAATAAAAAATACCATATTAGCTTTTCAGAAGGCTGCTATACGATCTAAACAAGCTGGATTTGACGTTATTGAAATACATGGTGCCCACGGTTATCTTATAAATGAATTTCTTTCTCCACTTTCTAATAAACGAACGGATGAATATGGGGGCTCATCTGAAAATCGCTATCGTTTCTTACGTGAAATCATTGACTCGATAAATACAGTTTGGAACGGACCGTTATTTGTTCGGATTTCAGCAAATGATTATCATCCTGATGGGTTAACGGTTCAAGATTACGTTCAGTATACAAAATGGATGAAAGAACAAGGGGTAGATTTAATCGATTGTAGTTCTGGAGCTGTTGTACCGGCACACATCAATGTATATCCCGGGTATCAAGTACAATACGCTAAACATGTTAAAGAGCATGCTAACATTGCAACTGGTGCAGTTGGATTGATTACGACTGGGTCTCAAGCGGAACAAATTTTAAATAATAATGAAGCAGATTTAATTTTTATCGGACGAGAGTTACTCCGCAATCCGTACTTCCCAAGAATAGCTGCCAATGAACTTGGCTTCGAGTTACAAGAGCCGTATCAATACAAGCGAGCACCGGGGAAAATCAGTACAAATAAATAAAACCGAGAAGCTATTCTTCTCGGTTTTATTTATTCTATCGTTGTAATTTCATTCGAATTATAAATGTGGATACCTGATTCTTCTCGCAATGCAGTTATATACATCCCTTTTGCCACATCTTTAGCAGAAATTGGTTTATACTTTTTGAAAGCCCCTTTAAATATAAAAGGAATCATACGAGATAACTTTTCAGCTATTCGTTCACCGAAACGGAATTCTTGTCGATTTCCTACTAATAAAGATGGTCTAAAAATGTGAATACCACCAATCACTAGCTTTTGTAATTCCTCTTCCATTTTCCCTTTCACTTGTGAATAAAAGAAAAACGATTTTGGATTTGCTCCCATTGAGGACACAACAAGGAAATTTTGCACCCCTTGTTTCTCAGCTAAACAAGCAGCTCGTAACGTATATTCATAATCTACCTTTTTGAAATTTGCCTTTGTTTTTGCTTTTTTGATTGTTGTTCCTAGACAACTAAATACATCATCTACTGCAAAAAATTCTTTATATTCCTCTAATACCGAATAATCTACTTGCTTTTGCTGTAACTTCTCATGTTTCCATTCCATTGGTTCTCTTACAAAAATAGTAACCGAATCGTAGTAATCTGATTCAAGTAATAGACGCGTTATCTCTTGTCCAACTAAACCACTTGCACCAAGTACTAACGCTGTTCGCTTATTCATATATGCATATACCTCTTATTTTACTTTTCTCTCCTTCAGTAAAATACAACTTTTAGGAGTTTCCTTCTCTCATTTTACCACAAGTAAAGCACTATGCGTACGCATAGTGCTTTACTCACTCTTTTTTCTCATCTTTCTCTCGTAATTTTGTTACTGTTGATGCATCCCCTAAATTACTTATTAATCTTCTTAAAAAAATTAAGACTAAGGCTAATGGTAATACTACCGCTAATATCAATAAAATAGCTTCCATTAAGTAGCCCAAACACTCATCCCCCTCTACATCCTCCTTTCATATATATGAACACAGCGTTGTCACATATGCATGTGTTCGCAAAAATAACACATCTATATTTGACAACTTTATAACAAAATCAAATCGGAATGATTATTATTTATTGCAACTTTATAAAAGATGTATTATACTAAGTTCGCAAACTAAAACGTAATTATTCCGTTTTGTATTAAAATGATATTTTTCTTCTATAATTGGGGAAAATATATCCGTAAAAAAGAAAAGAGGAGAACTTCATGCCTAAAAGATTGACTATATTTTCATTCTTACTTATTTTCACTTTAATTTTTACTGGCTGCTCAAATAAAAAAGAAAGTACTGCCAAGAAAGATGGAAAGCTAACTGTTTATACAACCATCTTCCCTCTTGCTGATTTCGCAAAAAAAATTGGTGGCGACTATGTAACTGTTGAAGCGATTTATCCACCTGGTGCAGATTCTCATACATTTGAGCCAAGTCAAAAACAAACAGTACAAGTTGCAAAAGCCGATTTATTCGTTTATAACGGCGCTGAATTAGAGCCATTTGCTGAAAAAATGGAAAAAGCATTACAAAAAGAAAATGTTAAAATTGTAAATGCATCAAAAGGTATTGAACTGCGTACTTCTACTGAAGAAGAGCATCATGATCATGGAGACGGCCACAAAGAGGATGAACATCATCACGATAAAGACCCACACATTTGGTTAGACCCTACTCTAGCAATGAAACAGGCAGAAAAAATTAAAAATGCACTTGTAGAATTACAACCTGACCATAAACAAGAGTTTGAAAAAAACTTTGCAGCACTTCAAACAAAATTTACTGATTTAGATGATCAATTTAAAGCTGCTGTAGCAAATGCAAAAACGAAAGAAATTTTAGTTTCTCATGCTGCATACGGGTACTGGGAACAACGTTATGGCCTGAAGCAAATTCCTATCGCTGGAATCTCAGCTTCTGATGAACCATCTCAAAAGCAACTTGCTGATATTACAAAAACAGCAAAAGAGCATAACTTAAAATATATTTTATTTGAAACATTCTCTACTCCAAAAGTAGCATCCGTTATTCAAAAAGAAACAGGTACAAAGATTTTACGTTTAAATCACTTAGCTACTATTTCTGAAGACGATGCGAAAAATAATAAAGATTACTTCACTTTAATGGAAGAAAACGTGAATACATTGAAAGAAGCTACTAACTAATCAACTTTTGATAAGAGGCTGAATATGACATTCAGCTTCTTTTTTTATGTGCTTCTGCTTGACTTGACCAAAATAACAAGTAAAATTATCCATATTAGCTTTTGAGCTATATTAATTTAGAAGGTGAGTTGGAATTATGACTCTTCACATTTGTGAAGTAACAGCAAAAAATTGGCGTTCAGTAGCTGCTTTAAACGTCGCAAAAGACCAGCAGCAATTTATTGAAAGTAATGCGTTTTCTTTAGCAGAATCATTATATGAAGGAAACGGAACGTCAATAGGTTTATATGATGGAGAAACACTTGTAGGATATGCAATGTACGGATGGTATTGGGAAAAGCGTAAAAGTGTGTGGTTAGACCGCTTTATGATTGACCAACAATATCAAGGAAAAGGATACGCAAAACGTTTCCTTCGCATACTCCTTCAATTCTTACAAGATAAATTTGAATGTAAAATAATTTATTTAAGTTTACATCCAGACAACAAACTCGCAATGGGACTATACGAATCCTTTGGTTTCCGTTTAAACGGGGATATTGATGATGAAGGCCCAGTTGTAGGTGTTGTAATGGAGTTACTTTTAGATGAACATACAAGCCTGTGAAAACAGGCTTTTTTAATCCTTCGTTTTTTACAATCTAGCATTTTTCTCAAAGCACTTAGTTAAGTCCCAAAAATAAGCCTGCAATATACGCAGACTTATTTCACACACTCCTCGAAATGTTCTTGGAACCATTCTTTATTAATATCTTTTCCGATAAATACGACTTCACTTACTCGTTCTTCACCCTCTTGCCACACTCTATCGTATGATGCAGCAAACAATGTATGTACACCTTGGAAAACGATACGTTTATCTACTCCATCGATAGACAAAATCCCTTTATAACGATACAAATACTCCCCTAGCTCTTGAACGACAGCTGACATCCACTCATTTAGTTTTTGTAAATCTAACGGGCGCTCTTCACGTAATACAAACGATCTTACCCCTTCTAGATGGTTATGTTCTGTATGAGGATAAATTTGTAACGTATCTTTCGTTTTAAACGTTTGAATTTGTATTAATGATGGAATATCTACATCACAGTTAGTGGCCTCGATTAACTTTGCAGTTGGGTTAATACCTTGCAGTTCCTGCAATAGATTTTCCTTTTCACTTTCATTCACTAAATCTAATTTATTTACTAAAACGACATCAGCAAATGCAATTTGTTCCTTTGCTTCTAGCCCTTTTTCAAAATGTTTATGTATATGATAACTATCTACTACTGTTACAACACCGTTAATTTGGTATGCAGATTGAATGACTGGATCTAAAAAGAATGTTTGAATAATCGGACCCGGATTTGCAAGACCAGTCGTTTCAATTACTAATCCATCAAAATCCATTTTACCTTCTGCTTTTACGTCCAGTAATTGTTTTAAAGCAACGAGTAAATCCTCACGTACAGTACAGCATAAACAACCGTTTGTCATTTCCATAATTTCTTCTTCAACATTCATAATCAACTGATTATCAATACCAATTTGCCCGATTTCATTTACGATCACTGCTAATTTTTGGCCGTGATTCTCTGATAAAATACGATTTAATAATGTCGTTTTCCCTGATCCAAGAAAACCAGTTAATATTGTTACTGGAATCATTTCCTACATCTCCTTATAGCTATATGTTTCTACATTATAGCATATAGAGAAAATCGTTTTTGTAGCAAAACATATTTATTGTTTGTACGCCCCTCTAACTATATAATAATATGTAGTAAGAAAGCCTTTTCAAAAAAATAACCATTCATCAAGGGGGTACTTATAATGGAACGAGTTCAAATGGCCGAAACGCTAGAATTTTCTCGCATTATTCAAGGTTTTTGGCGCTTAGCAGAATGGAATATGACGAAACAAGAATTACTTTCTTTTATTGAAGAATGCATGGATATGGAGATTACTACTTTCGATCACGCTGATATTTACGGCGGTTATACGTGTGAAGGGCTGTTCGGAGAGGCATTACAACTAAAGCCTTCCTTACGTGAAAACATGCAAATCATCACAAAATGTGGAATCGCTCCCCCATCACCAAAATTTCCAGAGCGGTATGTTGCTCACTACAACACTAGTGCAGAACATATTATTCAAAGTGCAGAAGCATCACTTAAAAATTTACATACGGATTATATTGATGTACTGCTCATTCATCGTCCTGATCCTTATATGGATCCAAATGAAGTAGCGGAAGCATTCTCACGCTTAAAGCAAGAAGGAAAAGTTCGTCACTTCGGTGTATCTAACTTTTTACCTTCTCAATTTAATATGCTTAGTTCGTACTTAGATTCCCCGCTTATTACGAATCAAATTGAAGTATCTGCACTGCAGCTTGAGCATTTTGAAAAAGGGACAATTGATTTATGTCAGGAGAAACGAATCAACCCAATGATTTGGTCACCACTTGCAGGTGGTGAAATTTTTACTGGTCAATCAGAACGCGCTGTACGTGTACGTGAAAATGTTCAAAAAGTTGCTACTGAGCTAGGTGTTAATAGCATCGATACTGTTATGTACGCATGGTTACTCGCTCATCCAGCTAATATGATGCCAATCGTTGGCTCTGGTAAATTAGATCGTGTAAAAACAGCCGCTCTTGCTACAAAAGTTAACTTAGATCGTCAACAATGGTTTACAATTTTCGAAAGCTCTAACGGGCATCCTGTGCCATAATATAAAAAAAGAAGAGCTGTTTTCTTACAGCTCTTCTTTTTCATATGTATTTCTCGTCATTGCAAATACACACATATCCCTTAATCCATTTCCATCGACCGCAACACTCGCACTTTCTAAAATACCTTCTAACTTAAATCCTAATTTCTCTGGTATGGCTCTACTCTTCTTATTTAGAGAATCACAACGAATTTCTACTCGGTTTGCTTTCAGTTCAGAAAACGCGTAATCCGTTATACCTTTCGCAGCCTCTACCATATAGCCCTTTCCACTAAACCTTAAATCAATCCAATACCCGATTTCAAATTGAGGTATATCCCAATTAATACGATGTAATCCGCTAGAAGCAATAAATTCACCTGTTTCTTTCGAAAAAACTAGTAATCTTAAATCCTCACGCTGCAAAAATTGGATATGTGATTTTCTAATGCTTTCTTCTACTTCTTCCTCTGTTTGCTCCTTTTGAGCAAAAACCATCCATGGTTTTAATTCTTCCATAGAAGCTTGAATTGCATCGTATACAACTTTACCGTCACCCGGTTTCGGCATTCGAATACATAGCCTTTCAGTATAAAATTCAGAAGGAAAATCGAATAATAATGGATTCACTGTAAACACTCCCTATAGTTCTTTTATATATAATAATATCCATCTCAAACTATACAGTAAAGAAATTTCTGAATTTTACACATTTTACTCGTTCACCTCTACCGCTACACGAACCCCAGATTCAATTGCCCCTTGAATCCAACCGTGATATAACGTCGTATGGTCTCCAGCGAAGAATATTCTTCCCTCTGGTTTGACAATCACTGGTTGCAACTCAGATTCTTGACCTGCCTGAAATAGCGCAAACCCTCCAAGTGCATATGGATCCAATGTCCAACTTTTTGATATTCCAGACAAGAATTCATCATATACTTGACCACCTAATATCGTTGCTAAGTTTTGTAATGTGTAATAAATACGATCCCCCTTTGATAATCCATCCCATAACAACGCATCATATGACCATGTATAGCTTCCTAGCATCATAGCTGGTCCCTTCTCTCCAATTCCATAGCTTGGATAATAGGCGTAACGAATTGGCAAATCCGTTATAATTCTGCCACCTAATTGTCCTTGTTCTTCCCAAAATCTACTTTTAAATTGAATTCCTATTTTTGTCGCAGGCATATAATGCAATTCACGAATTGCTTTCCATTTTTCATGAGATATAGAATCAAATGGATCTACTTCCACAAAACGCATTGCCGAAAACGGAATCGTAACAATAACCAAATCACCAGTTATGCTACTATATTCAAACGTTTCTTCGTTCCGATAGAAAGCCGTCACCCCATTATCGTGTTGATGCAGTTTCATTAATTTTTGGTTATAAATAATATTTTCTTCTAATTGTGGTAAAAAGGACTTTGGTAATCTATCATTCCCGCCTACTATTTCACAAAATCCACTCTCCTCTTGCATAATATATAAAAAGCGCAACGTTTCAACAAACGACCTTTCCAAAAAACCTTCTAAGTCTAAAAGAACACCAATCATTTCAATCGCTACTGGCGAAAAGTACGTATTATATTGATAAGGATGATACTTTAAAAATTGTCCTGTAGAGTATCTTCCAAAATCCTTTACTACAACATCCCAATTTTTTTCTGGGTTCTTTTTTATAAAATTTATAATTGGCTGTACCGCTAACAATAAGAGCTCCTCAGACGTTTTCCCGACTTCATTCATTTCCACAGGATACTTTAATATACTTGGGTCTTTTTCATATTGTTTTAATGTCGTTTTCCGGCCATTTACGTAAATAATATCCGTCTCATTCCTATTAATAAAAGAGCTTACCTGCAGCCCAAATTTTCTTATATACGCCATCGTTAATATGTGCGAATATGGAATTCTCATTGCCCCTACATCCAAATATAATCCGGTATCTTCCATTCTAACCGTCTCTATGCGCCCACCTACCCGGTTGTTTGCTTCAAAAATTTTCACTTCATGTCCGGCAGCTTTTAATAAAGATGCCGAAACCAATCCAGCCATACCGGCCCCTACTACTATAATTCGCTTCGGACGAGTCGTCTTCTTTAACCCATTATTTATAACTCTTAACGTTTCATCCATCTCTATGTTATACATTATATCTTTCTGCACAATTCCACCCCTTACTTCATAAAATGGGCATTAGTGGTTTAGTGCATTTTATTCATACATCCCCATAAACATAACAACATGGAAAGAGGAATATTCACTAAAAGTACATAAGAATTAGCTTTCACACCTCTTCACGCCTCGTATAATATAGCAACAGCAAAGAAGGAGTGGTTGAAAATGAAACAAACTTACGACTACCACGCTACAAAGAAGTATTTAGAAGAAAAGAAACAACAGCTATGCAACAAACTTAGTAATATGCATCTATCTAAAAAAGAACGTGAACAACTAAAACTTGAGATTGATAACTACGAATATATTCTAAATGTAGTCGAAATGAATCATTATGAACGAGGATTTTCACGTTAAAAGTGGATATGTAATTTATCCACTTTTTATTTTGAGCATTTCATTACGCATTTTTCGTAAGTAAATATATAATAGGATGTACATTAAGATTGAGAGGTATATTCTATGATCAAATTAAGTGTATTAGACCAATCCCCTATTTCAGATGGTAGTACGGCAGCCCAAGCTTTTTCACATACAGTTACGCTTGCACAAGAAGTTGAAAAACTCGGATATACACGCTTTTGGGTATCCGAGCATCACAATTCTGTAAGCCTTGCTGGTTCAAGTCCTGAAATACTTATTTCTCACATTGCAGCAAAAACGGAGCGTATGAGAGTTGGTTCAGGTGGTGTTATGTTGCCGCACTATAGTCCATATAAAGTCGCTGAGAACTTCCGCGTTTTAGAAGCGCTTTACCCAAACCGTATCGACCTCGGTGTTGGTAGAGCACCTGGCGGTATGCCAATTGCGACTCGCGCACTTCAAGAAGGAAAAATGGTCTCACTTGATCAATATCCAGAACAAATTGCAGATGTTGCAATGTACTTACATGATCAAGTACCAGAAAACCATCATTATGCAAATTTAAAGGCTACTCCTGTGATTCCAACATCTCCCGAAATGTGGATGCTTGGTTCTAGTGGAGAGAGTGCAAGGATTGCCGCACAACAAGGTGCTTCTTTTGCATTCGCACAGTTCATCAACGGATACGGTGGACCCGAGGTAATGGAGGCTTATCAAGAACAATTCCAACCTTCCTATCTAGGAGATACACCAAAATCAATCGTCGCTATTTTTGTTATTTGCGGGGAAACAACTGAAGAGGCGGAAAAAATTGCTTCTAGTTTAGATTTATCAATCTTATTACTAGAGCAAGGGAAGCGAACAACTGGTACTCCTTCTATCGAAACTGCACAAAATTATTCATACAGCGCTTATGATTTATTCCGTATAAAAGAAAATCGTCAACGTATGATTGTCGGTGATCCATCTTCTGTGAAAGAAAAAATCGTAAACTTAAGTAAAGCGTACAATACTGATGAATTTATGATTGTCACAATTACTCATCGATTTGAAGATAAATTAAATTCTTATCGCTTACTAGCAAATGCTTTTCATTTATAATAATAAAAGGGAGATACATCAATTATGATGCATCTCCCTTTCTTACTACTTATTACTTTTGTCATCTATATATTCAATAGCCTCTTTTAATAACTCATCAAAATTCTCAGGATAATCATGGTTTAAATTAGGCACAACTTTATACTTATGTTCTATATTCTTATCTCTTAATAATTGTACAAATTGTTGCGCACATTCGAAACAATCTTCATCTTGATCCCCGCACACTATATATCCCTTTATATTTTTATCTTGTAGCACTTCCAACCACTCATTCCATTCTTCAATCTCTGGAAGCCACGGTGCCATAAAAATAAAACCATCTACATCTATATCTTTGTGTAAAATCGTATACAAAGCTACTCCTGCACCAGCAGAAAAACCACCAATTATTACTCTTTCTACTGTATGATTTTCTATAAACTTAACGTAATGCTCTTTTAATTCTTCTTTTGCTCTATGTATATCATCCCAAACAAACCCATCTGAAAACTGAATTTGCGAAGACTGTGGTAAAGCTAACGTATAATCTTGTGTCAAAACAGATTTCCAATATGGTTCTACTATTCCTATATTTTCTTGATCACCGTGCATTGCAATAAATAGTTTGTCTTTTCTCTTGCCGTCTATATATTTCACGTCTGCTCGTTCTGTTTTCTTTGCTAACTCTTCTCTCTCTTTACATAATTGAACCATTTTCTGAAAGTCTTCAAATTTATGTAATGATTTTAAATCGTCGTCCGAAATTAAATACTCATTTCCATACCAAAAACCCTTTTCTATAATAGCTTCCTTCATTAAATGCAACGCTTCTTCTTCAAGTCCTGCCGCACTCGCTAATGCATATTTAAAATTATATATTTGCGCCTCATTCCCCACTATACCTTTAGCATGCTCCATTATATAAGTGTACGCTTCCAAACTTCCTTTCTTTGCATAACAATGTAACGTTTCATTTAATAATTGAATATAAGTCATATTATTTTTCATACTCAATTCCCCCGTAACCTTTTATAATATTTATTTCTCAAATCTTTATACCATTCTGTAATCAATGTATATAACCCACGCTAACAATACTTTATTCTTGGAATGATACTTAATCATTACTCCTATTTGTCCAATAAGTTTATTATAAAGTTTAATAAACTGAAAAATCAATATATTATCAAACAAAAAAAAAGACAACAATATATGTATTGTTGTTTTCCATACATCTACCCACTCTTTTGTTTTTTTCTATCTGGTTTACTTGAAACTAAATAATGCTTTTCTGAAATATATAAGTTTCTTTTTAATATACGATTTAAATACGGCCCTAATTTCACCCCGCATATAAGGCGATCTTCACTACCTTCAACAATTGGAAACATTTCTTTTTCTGTTACATATTGATCTACTGCTTTTTGTACGATATCAATTTCTTTCACTAGGTTTAAGTTTTCTTCTGTATGTTCAAATACCTCAAGCGTTTCCTTCGTAATCAGAAAAAGATTTGTTGGAAATGCAGGTAAATACGGCTTTAACAAATCATAATTTACTGTATAATTATCATTTACTAATACTGTATAAACGATATTAGCATTCGTTTCTAGAAACTTAGCCATTGCTTGCTCTAATTCATCTTTCGTAATTTCACGCTCTTCTTTTCCAGTTTTGAAAAAGCGAAACATCGCATCGCCTCCTTTTTACTATATTATAGCATAAAAGAAAACTGAAAAATCACAAAAAAGTCATTGAAAAGATTTTTCAATGACTTTTTTCTTTGTATACTTATATTTATTTTAAGAACGCACTTAGCATCCATACATGTTGTTCTAATGTTGTATGAATTGCTAATAACATATCAGCTGATGTTTCATCTCCAGCTTCACCAGCAACTTCCATACCTTCTTTTAATTCTTGAATAAGTGCAGAGTAATCATTCACTAATGTTTGCACCATTTCCTCTGCAGATTCCTTGCTTGTCCCTTCGCTGACACTGGAAGTAGCAAGATATTCTTTCATTGTCGCTAGCGGTTTACCTTCCAATGCTAAAATACGTTCTGCTAATTCATCAATATACGTTCCAGCTTCATTGTAAAACTCTTCAAATTTCTCATGTAATGTAAAGAAGTGTGGTCCTGTCACATACCAGTGATAATTATGTAATTTCACATATAACACATTCCAGTTTGCTACCTGCTTGTTTAATACTTCAACAACATTTGTTTTCGTACTCATACAATCCACTCCTCTTATCATTTTATAATGATTATCTTTTAATAACCCAATTACATTTTACCATACATTTCCTACCTTTTCGAATGATTGGCTCATATGTAACAAAGTTTTAACACCTTTAATATTTCCCTAATATCATTAAATCCATGTACTTTTCAACTATTTCACATGTCTAATTACACCAGCTCGTACATATGCATAATAGTAAATCAAGCTCATCGTAGTAGAAAGAGGGATTACATGGACAATCAACAATGGCAAGTAGCAAAGAAAGTCGCTGCTACTTATATTGGAACAGTCGTTGGAGCTGGATTTGCTACTGGACGAGAAATTGTTGAATTTTTTACAGTGAACGGATTTTATGGAACAATTGGTATATGTGTAAGTGGATTTTTTTTTATTTGGCTTGGCACAAAGATGATGTTACTTTCATCACAAATCGGTGCATTTTCAGCGCAGGAATTTAACAAATATTTATTTGGGGATGTATTTGGTAACGTTGTAAATACACTATTATTACTCGTATTATTTGGTGTAACGAGCGTTATGTTATCAGGAGCTGGTGCAGTATTTGAAGAGCAACTTCATTTACCAAGACAACTCGGTATTTTCATTACAGTGATCGCCTGTCTAATTATAAGTAGTCGCGGATTACAAGGTGTTTTTGAAGTAAATACACTTGTCGTACCTATTATGATGATTTTTATTATCGGACTTGCTATTACAACTTTTATTCACGGTACAACACCTATTAGTAACACTATTCCTGCAGAAAGTTGGAATATGAAGTGGATAACTAGTCCTATTACATATGTCGCCTTAAATCTTTCTCTCGCCCAAAGCGTTCTCGTCCCGTTAGCCAGTGAAGTAAAAGATCGAAAGGCCATTTTATGGGGTGGTATTTTAGGTGGTGCAGGACTTTCTTTAATTTTATTATGCAGCCATTTAGCAATCTTATCAGTCGATCAATTTTATCAATATAATATCCCAATGGCTGAAGTCATCAGAAAATTCAATGCAACTTTTCACTTTTTCTTTGTTCTTATCATTTTCGGTGAAGTGTTCACAACTTTAGTAGGCAATGTGTTCGGCATGACAAAACAAATGCAATCCATCACCGGTTGGAAAAGTAACAATATTATTTTCTTCATTTTACTAATAAGCTATTGCTTTAGTTACGTTGGCTATAGTGAATTACTCCACATTCTATATCCTATAATCGGGTGGGTAAGCATCATTTTACTTCCGATTATTGCTTTTAAACAACTGCAAAAAACATAAAAGAAGCATCCATGTTATTGGATGCTTCTTTTATTTTATTCACAATCAGCACATACTTCCCAGTACGGTCCCATTTCGATTGCTAAATACGGCTTTAATTGCAACCGAATCATCCGACTAGGCATACGTTCTAAAACGAATTGAATCCCTTCTTCCTCTTCGTCTAATTCAACTTTTGAAATCGCAATTCTTTGCATCGTCGAAATAGGCATTCCATCTTTATATAAAGTGATTTTCACCTCATCATATTCATTAAAATACAATTCAACACTCATTTGATTTTTCAACATTTCATCAACAATTTCATATTTATCATTTCGTTCCTGGATTATATATTTCCAGCCGCCTCTACCTTCTTCTTTCGGAGCCGCTTGAAATAATGTCATCAAATCCTCATATAGCATAAGATAACCCCTCTCTTACTAAAAAACGATGAGTATTTTATATACCCTTTATCTCTATCACTATCCATATGTATTGTACCATATATCACCGTTCTTACCGTATTCATTTGCTTCATAAGTCCTATATAAAACACTTTATTTAGTCTTCATTATTATATGGCTTACTTTATTACTTCTCCCCTTATATTTTAAACCTGTACCCATTCATTATTTGCTCACAACAAAAAAGAAGAGTGACTTATATCACTCTCCTTAAAAGAATTTTCCAGTAGCTGCTAATGCTAATACTATTATTAAAATTGTAAATAATAATGATACAATAAAGCTAAAAATAGGTAATGCTTTCTTTTCATTCTTCTTAAATAGTAATTTTAAGCTAAGTAAAATGTTTACTGGTACAAGTATAAAATAAAAATATTTAACAATTTGCACCGAACTATTCGAAAGTGTTTTTAATATAAACACTTCAATTAGAAAAACGATAAAAAATGAAATACTTAACCAAAATGAGACATAACTAAGCCAAGAATGTCTTTTGGTCCCCCAGTACACTCCCATATTAATAATCTCCTTTATTTGCATTCTATATGATTATAATTATACATAAAGTTAACAAACACCTCTATTTTTCGACAAATATTATACATGATATACCTTTAAACATCATAAACATACTCTCTATCCCATTTCATGTTACATAATAAAAACAGACTACTCCAAAATCGCATACTGCTGTTTTGGAGTAGTCTGTCCGCTGCTACACTTTAAATCTTTCAATTAACCCTTGTAATTCTTCAGCCATTTGAGATAATGTACCCGCCGCAGAACTAATCTCCTCAATGGACGCTAGTTGTTCTTCTGCTGATGCTGCAACGTTTTGGGTACTCGTCGCATTATTCTGTGCTGTCATTGCAATTTGACCTACTGAAATAGACACTTCATTTGCACCTTTCGACATCCCATTAGCCGTTTCAACCATTGTTTTAATTTGATCTGCAATTTCATTTGTAGATTGTAAAATCTCAGTAAAGTTTTGCTTCGTTTCATTCGCAATAACAAGTCCAGATTGAACTTCTTCATTTACATGCCCCATAGATTTTACCGTCTTACTCATGTCATCTTGTATTTCACATATTAATTTACTAATTTCACTAGAAGATACGCTAGACTTCTCCGCCAATTTACGTACTTCATCTGCAACAATTGCAAACCCTCTTCCGTGCTCTCCCGCTCTTGCAGCTTCAATTGCTGCATTCAAAGCTAAAAGATTTGTTTGATCTGCAATATTTTGAATTACTTCTAGTATGTCACCGATTTGTTTTGATTTATTATTTAGTAACTGTATAACTTCATCTGATTGTGAAACAGATTCTGCAATAGATTGCATTTGATTTACAGTTTTTCCGACTAGTTTTCCGCCATCTTCTGCTTTTTCACGAGTATGAGCAGAAGCGGTACTAATTGATGATGAACTATTTGCTACATGCTGAATTCCTTCTGTCACATCAAATAGTAACATTGCACCATTTTCTACACTTGTCGTTTGCGTTGTTGCCCCGCTCGATATTTCATCCATTGCCATTGTAATTTGCTCAGTCGCTTCACTCGCTTGTCTTACACTTGCCGTTAGCTCTTCTGATGCTGCTGCAACATGTCCAGCCGAAGTATTAATTCTTCCAATTAACGTCCGCAATGCATCAGTCATCTCATTAAATCCTTTTGCAAGTTGGCCGATTTCATCATTAGAATGAATATCAATTGTTTGCGTTAAATCTCCCTCACTTATTTCTTTAGAAGTGGCAACTAATCTTTTTAAGGGCTTCGTTATAGAAAGTGTCACAAAATAAATAAGTGCCCCGCCTATAACTAATGAAATAAACATAACAATTAACATATTATAAAATACAGGCTGCGCAGCTTCAATTACTTCATTTGAGTACATCGTCCCGCCGATTTTCCAACCTGTTTTTACATTTGTAGCAAATACCATTTGTTTTTCGCTACCGTCATACGTATATGAAAAAGCGCCATGATTATCTTCATAAATTTTCTTCGCCCAAGAATCAGCTGCTTTTTCTCCTGATTTTTCTTGAGGATGTGCAATTATTTTTTGTTTTCCATCTAAAATGAAAGCATATCCTTTTTTACCGATATTGATTAACTTTGTTGTTTTTAATAAATTATCTAAACTTAAATCTATCGCTACAACACCGTTTTTATCTTCTGCTTGTTTTGCAATCGTTACGACAATATGTCCATTTCCTTTCGCCTTATACGGCTCAGTAATGACAATACCACCTTGTTTTGCCACTGCATCTTTATACCAAGAACGTTCTGTTGGATCATAGTCTGCTGCCATTTGTATATTTGGTTCCTGCACAAATTTCTTATCATTCCCAGCAACATATACTTGTTCAACATCTTTATTCAAATTGATATATTGAGATAGCATTTTTCTTACTTCATCTTGATTATCACCTTGATACATATTACCTTGAATCACCCGTGCAAAATTATTCACATCATTAAATTTCGCCTCAATCATTTGATTGATTAAATTATCTAATATTTTTATATTGTCGTGAGCACTGCTCGTAATTTGTGATTCAAAATTCTTCTTAGCTGTTTGATAAGACATGCCCCCGATAATAGAGACAGCCGCAATTAAAATGACGAAAAATGAAATTAGTAGTTTTTTTGCTACTTTCATATCACGAAACAAATTTAATAGTCTACCCATTACAAACCTCCTGCTTTTCAATTTTAAAAGTTAAATCTAACGAATTATAAATATTTCCCAATCCCTAATTATTATTTTCATAACCTATTATGATGAATACTTTGTAAAGTTTAAACAATTAAATTCTCTTTGTCTATATATATGAATAATATTATTATAAAATTTACAAATACAAAAAGCCAAAGGGAACCACCCTTTGGCTTTTCACATTTTTTTGTGCTGTTTAGAAATCTTTTTCCATTTATCACGCTCTGCCCTTGCAAGAATAGCATCTTGTTTTCTCATAAAATACGCTAGTTCTCTTTGTAATTTTTTATAGCTTTGCAAACGATTTATCGTAATAATTCCGTTATCAATTGCACTATGCACTGCGCACCCTGGCTCATTTTCATGCTTACAGTCCCTAAAACGGCACGTTTTTGCAAGTTCTTCAATATCAGAAAAGGTTGTTTGAATTGCATCGCTTCCTTCCCAAAGCTGTAGCTCCCTCATACCAGGAGTATCAATAACTAAACTACCACTCGGTAATCGGAACAATTCACGATGAGTTGTCGTATGTCTTCCTTTACTATCTTCCTCACGAATATCACCCGTTTTTGCTACTTCAATTCCTATTAGTGCATTTAACAAAGTGGATTTTCCAACCCCCGATGATCCGACTAGAGCAATTGTTTTTCCTGAAGAAACAAATTGCTGCAACGATTCAATACCAGTATGTTCTAAACTATCAACAACGAAGATCGGAACACCAATTGCCACAGCTTCTGTTTCAACGATTTTCTTTTCCACGTCTTCACATAAGCTACTCTTCGTTAAAACAATAACAGGCATCGCACCACTTTCATACGCTAATAGTAAATAGCGCTCCATTCTTCTTACGTTAAAATCATGGTTAAGTGCATTCACTAAAAATAGATAATCTACATTTGCTGCTATTACTTGTTCTTCCGTTCGAGTACCAGCCTCTTGCCTAGAAAAAGAGCTTCTTCTAGGAAAAATACGATGAATAATTGCCTTCTTTTCATTCTCTATTTTCTTTATATAAACCCAATCACCAACTGCTGGATAATCACCCTTCGTTACTGCTTCATGCCGAAACTTACCAGACAGCTCTGCCATATATTCACCATCATTACAAATAATTCGATATATATGCTTATGCTCAAGTAAAATACGCCCTACTTCAAAGTTCTCTACAGCTTGTTCCTCAAAAAAAGAATCCCAGCCGAACGATTCTAAAATATTTTGATTCAAATTGATATCCTCCCTAGTGTAAGCTAAGTGGAAGGATCGTGCGCTCCCTTATATAGTCTCGCCCTTTCCATCCACCTTTGTATTTGGTTTATTATTCATATAAGTTATGTTCGCCATAATACATCACCCCGTTCTCATTTTAATTACTCTCATTATATGGAATATTCATTTAAAAAGCTACCTTATTTAACGTAATTTTCAAATAATTTATTTTTCATCATTCTAATTTGTCCACGGTGATTAATCTCATCTTCTAGCACATGAAACCACAGATAATGCTGGTTATACGCTACACCGTTAGGCCACTTTCTTTCTGACATAAGCCATTCATCATCTTGTTCACTCAAATACTTCAGTGATTCTTCTCGAACACTTTTTAGAAGTTGTACATAATACTTTATTTCATGACCACGGATTGTTTTCCCCACTTCCCCTAAATACAGTGCGTCTTCCCATATTTCTAATTCTTCTTTAGTAAAGTCACGCTCTTGAAATGAAATAAGTTGATGAGCTTTTTCTATAGCTGCTATATGCTTTAGTAACGCTCCAATGGAATTCCCTCTACTCGGTATAATTAAATCTAATTGCTCAACTGATAGATCTTTTATTTCCAACAATGTTACAGCCCTCGTATGTTCCAGCATGCTTACTAATTCCCCTATATTTTTGGTATAACCATCCACACTTCTTATACGGTAATCTATATTCATATCACGCACCCCTTTCTACATTCATATTAAGGAATAACCGCTTCATATAATAGACTCATATACATCAGATTTTTCTGTTATAATTAAATTGAATATAGAAAAAAACCAAACAAACTTTCTCAATATGCTTCTATGAAATATTAAAAGGAATCAATATAAAATAATCGAATCTTATTCACTAAAAGGAGTGGATTCGATGGAAATGTATCAATGGCTAACTGCTGTTCTCGTTGGTGGCATTACCGGTTTCGTTTCCCATCTAATCAATAACCAAGGCAAGTTATTGCTTCCACGCCGTTTGAAAACTTTTTTCCACTTTGGATTTTTGACTGATATTTTCACTGGTAGTCTAGCTGCACTTCTTGGGCTCGTTTTATTCGATGTCACCTTAATAAAAGAAATTATTAAAGTATCCATTGTGACTGCTATTTCCGGTCAGACTTTCTTACTACACCAAGCGCTTGGTGGTGAGCAGGCTAAAAATACACAAATTGGGAAAGCTGATGAGAAGATTCAAGAAATTGACAAATTATTACGACGTTAGTCTATACTTTCTTTAAAAATTATTGCTATAATAAACAATAAATATTTTCTATTGCGTCGTTTGTCAGAAGAAAGGGTGTTTCGTATGACAAAAAAGAAAATAGAAGATTTCTTAACAAACACTGAAAAAGAGGAACTGCTAGAAAACTATAAATGTTTACGAGAAGCCCGCACAAAAAGCGAAGCTAACTATTTTGGTGAAGCAGTAAACCATCTATTAAATAAAGCAAAACAACGAATCATTAAAGATGCAGGCATACATGATGAAAATGCAGCAACTGTTCAATCAAAAAGAAAAGCACTGTTTTAGTTACATTAGCTAAAACAGTGCTTTTTATTTAGAATTTTTTTCTTACCATGATACTTTCACTCTGCCTTTATTCTTCCCCTTTTTACTGCTCCAAAAGTCATATTGGCTTAGATCGACCTACAATATAACCTCATGTAAACCATTTTAAGAATAGATAAATTAAGCAAAATTTGTTGAACTAGTAATGCTATAAACGAAATTAGTTTATTAAATCGCTTCTTTTAACTTTGTATGCGGATTTGGTCCGTATTGATTGTCATTTTCTTCACTTTCAATGATGAAAAATACAAGTAAAACAACGCTACCAAATGGTACAAAATTTAATAGTTGCCACCATCCTGTTTTCCCAATATCATGTAACCGACGTGCTCCAACCGAAAAGCTTGGTATGATCATTGCTAACATAAATAGCAATGCAATAATAGCAACCAAAACCTCTGAAAATGATGATAAAAACAAAAGTAGCCAAAAAATTACGATATTGGATAAACTAAAAATCCAGTACTCTTTTCGCGTAGCTCTACCACTAAAATTCCCATAATTCTTTAGAGCGTTCAAATACCATTGCATTTAAATCTCTCCCTTTTATCCCCAATAATTTAAAAATATATAACATTTAACATATAAGTAAAAATACAACATAATATCCATGTAAAATCCATACTCTTATCTACATTATCCTCTATTTAAATAGTGTTTTTCTTTCAGCATTTTTCACATTACTTTCACATCTACTTCACAAATATAAGTAGTCCTATATGTTATACTAAATACATCCTTTTCCAAGGAACTATATGCCGATATATAAATCCCTATTTCTGTAGGGATTTTTATTTTTGGATTCTCCATAACTTTGTTACAATGCCTATACACTATTTCTCTACTTTCTGTAACTTCTGCACTTAAAAACTACTTCGTGTATTATTACTCTTCTAATATTGGTTTAATATATTTCATATTTGGTTTTCAACTGATATTTTCATTACTACACTAACCGCACTTCTTGTACTCGTTTTATTTGATGTCATCTCAACCGAAGAAATACAGCTATTTTTTATTTGTACAGATTTTATGAAGCAATTCCTGTTTCACGATTTCCAGTAAGTTTTTCACTTTTTCTAAACAATAATAAAGCGACTACATATAGGAAAGCAGTAAAACTACCTACAAATATAAAATTTTGAGATGCTGCAAATAGCAGTCCTGCTATTGCCGCTCCTATCATTTGACCAATATACATCGAAGCATTAGCAAGAGCTGCTCCTGTTCCTCTTGCTACAATAGACATGTTTTGTAAGTACCTCATCATCAATACAAACAAAATTCCTGTCACAAAAAATAAAACAAAAAATAATAACTCCACAAATATAATGTTCTTTATATGAGGAAGTAATACATATAGCACTGCTGTAAATATAATGCCGCCATAGAAAGAACGGTTATAACCAATTTTATTTACGATTCTAGGACCAAAAATATTCCCAGTTAAATTTCCTAATCCTAATACAAGCATAGCTGTACCTACTTCATGAACTTGTAAGCCAAATTGACTGGAAAGCCACACACCAAAGAATGAAAATGCAGCAAAATTACCCGTTTGAAAAACAAAATATGCAAAATAAGATAATGAAGCCTTTGAATCTGTAAGTAATTGTTTATAACGTTTTAAAATGTTTGTTTTATTTCCACCTATGTGAACCGGTTGTATTTCTGGTAATACTACATAAATAAGGACGACAAGTAGTGCTGATAATATACCAATGACGAAGAATGGTGTTGTATAATGTGTCATTGCTAAATATGCTCCAATTGGCAGTCCTAAAATTTGGGCGATTGATAACCCTGCTGTTGCAATTCCAATTGCTTTTACAATTTGCTTCTTCTCTATTAGGAGCGGAATAGATGCCCACACTTGTGGAGATACAAAGGCTGCACTTACACCTGCTAAGAATCTAAATGTTAGCATCCATAGAAAACTCGGTGCAATTCCACATAAAAACGTACTTATCGCAAAAAAACTCATTCCTATTACCATCACTTTTTTTCTGTTTAAGCCATCTGATATAGGACCAGCGATAAGCGCAAATCCAGCGTATCCTAAAGCATATGAGCTCACCATCCACCCTGACAACTCAGTTGAAATATGATACACCTGTTGTAATGTGGGTAAAAGTGGTGAAATTAAGAAAGTATCTGTACCAATCATAAACATGATCGTAAAGAATACAGCTAGTACTTTTTTCATTTAAACCTTCTCCTTTTATATAAAAAGAGGGAACTATCCCTCCTTTCAACTAGTCTTCTAAAATAGATTCAATCTCTTTCATGACATTTTCATTCAATGAAACTTCCACCGCTCTTACACTTTCTCTTATTTGCTCCGCTCGTTTTCCACCAGGAATAACAGTATCAATTCCTTTTTTGTTTAATAACCACGCTAAAGCTAAATGCGATACTTCGAGATCCTTTTCTTTAGCTAAGTCTTTTAACTTTTCAACTTTCTTAAAGTTACTCTTATATGTATTCTCTTCAAATAGATTTACACTTTGACGCCAATCTCCTTTATTCAATTTGAAATCTTCTGTATATTTACCACCTAGTATCCCAAAAGCAAGAGGCCCGTAAGGAATAAATGAAATATCTGATTCTATACAATATGGTAAAAGTTCTTCCCCAGCAGTACGCTCTAACATATTATACGGTGATTGTACAACATCTATATGTCCGTGCTGATTCGCTTCTTTTAATTGCTCTACATTTACGTTAGATATTCCGATTGAGCGAATTTTCCCTTCTTCTTTTAGGCGAGTAAGCTCTCCAATTGAATCTATGTAACTTGTTTCTGGATTTGTAAAATGTAAATAATATAAATCAATATAATCAGTTTGTAATCTTCTTAAGCTATTTTCCACTGCATTTCTTAAATAGCTTGGTTCATTATTCATATAAACCTCTCCATTTAATAACGGCTGTATTCCACCTTTTGTAGCAAGTACAACTTCGTGGCGTTTTCCTTTTAATACTTCTCCTACTAATTCTTCTGATCTACCGAAACCGTATGAATCTGCTGTATCAAAAAAGGTAATCCCTTGCTGGATAGCTTCTTCTATTAATCGTTTTCCTTCTTCCTCATTCACATCAGCATATAAATTATGTCCCCCAACAGCGTTTGTTCCTAACCCCAACTTTGAAATATTTAGTCCTGCCTTTTGCAATTTTGTATACTTCATTTTTTCTCCCCCTATATTCCTATTGTTCGAATATATTCGAACAATAGGAATATAACACTTTATATGTTATAGTGCAAATATATTAACTTATACAAGCAGGTGAAAAAATGCGTACTCTCTATCATCCAAATCGAGAAGAAATTCAATTCTCTTCTGTCTTATATGCACTTAGCGATCAAATTCGTTTACAAATTGTAACTACGCTACTAGAGAAAAATGAACAATCTTGTGGTTCATTAAACATTCCAATTGCGAAATCAACTTTATCTCACCATTTCAAAGTTTTACGTGAATCCGGTGTTATGTATACACGCCTTGAAGGAACTCAACGTTTCATTTCAATTCGTGAAGATGACTTAAATGCTAGATTCCCAGGTTTATTAAACGTCGTAACACATGCGACAAAACCATACTAAAAAACATCTCATATTCATATGGGATGTTTTTTAGTTTTTTATATTCTTTTAATACTTCAAATCTTTAATCAGTGGGAATTTTGTTCTTCACCATAACTACCAAGCCCATTCCTAAATTAAAGTCTGAATAAAACGTTTGAACGCCGATATCCCTTCTTCATCTCGTTTAAAAACACCAGCATCTTCAAGCGCCTGTATAAATTTCCGTCCCAATTCTTCTCTGATAATCTCCTGTACATTTTGTTCATTTATCCGATTGTCATATTTGTTTTTTAATTGTTCTGCCCATCGTATATGAGGCGATGGAATATCGCTTGGAATATTTAGTAAGAATTTTTCTACTTCCTTAATTTCTATTTTTAAACGAGCAGGAAGCACAGCTAATCCCATTACTTCAATCAGACCGATATTTTCCTTTTTGATATGTTGTATTTCCGCATGAGGGTGGAAAATACCGAGGGGGTGTTCTTCACTTGTACGATTGTTTCGCAAAACAAGGTCCAATTCGTACATACCATTCCGTCGGCGAGCAATTGGCGTAATCGTGTTATGCGGATTTTTATTTGCAAATGCGAATATACCAACAGAAGGATCACTATATCCTTTCCACCTCTCTAATATGTACTCTCCTGCATTTACTATTTTTTCTATGTCGTTACTTCTTAAGCGAATAACTGACATAGGCCATTTAATAATAGAACATTGGATTTCTGGAAAGTTGGTTAGTTTAAAAATTAGGTCGTTCGATGCATTTGCCATAGCAAATTCATAGTTTCCACCTTGATAGTGGTCATGTGTTAAAATAGATCCTCCTACAATTGGCAAATCTGCATTGGAACCAAGGAAATAATGTGGGAATTTTTCTACAAATTGTAACAAACGTAAAAATGTTTGACGATCAATTTTCATATCTCGGTGTTCTGAGAACAAGACAATACAGTGTTCATTGAAGTATATATACGGAGAATACTGTAGAAACCAGCTTTCTTCTGTAAGGTTCATACGGATCATACGGTGATTCGAGCGTGCAGGATGTCCAATTTTGCCCCTATATCCTTCATTCTCAATACAGAGTAAACATTTTGGATAATTTGTACTTTCCAATACTTTTTTTCTAGCAATTTGTTTAGGATCTTTTTCCGGTTTTGATAAGTTAATCGTTATATCAATGGCACCATATTCCGTATTGACTTTATAATTTATATTTTGGGCAATTTGCTTCATTTGGATATAGTTGCTGTTTTTACTTAATTCATAGAAGTAATTTGTCGCAACCTTCGGATCTTGTTCGTATTTTTCGTAAAATAGAGTATTGATAACGGACGGTTTGGACATAAAAACATCCATAATTGCACTTGCTAAAATCTCCTTCTCATCCAGTACTTCCTCAATGACTTTTTGCATACAAGCATATTCTATTAACTCTTCCAATAACTCCGAAATTGCTTTCTTTGCGGACGCAGGAGCTGATGCTTCCACTACAAAGTCATCTAAACGAAGTAAGGAAAGGATTTGATTCCTTGTATATATTTCATCTTCTTTTTCAATTAATTGAACTTCAATAGCACGATCAATTAACTGTTGGATAGCTTGATATATCATCCGTATATACCTCCTCTAACCGTATAGCGGTTTATGTTGTTACGATGTCATTTCTATGTACCTTTTATAATTTTATGAACAGACGTACGGGATAACCACCAGCCTAATATACATTTCGTGAAAAAGAATTATATACTAGATTCCCCGTTACATGCGAGGGAACCCTACTAAAAAAACATCTCATATGAATATGAGATGTTTTTTTAGTTATTCTATTCTTTTAATAAATCTATTAATCCATTCCCTTCAGAGGTACGTTCATATCCTAAAGGTACAGTTCTTTTAATAAGTTGTGCATATATTTCTGGCTCTGATAATTTTCTACCATATTCCCTTTCACACTGCTTTATGAGCAATGCTAACGCTCCAGCGACATGCGGTGTCGCCATAGAAGTTCCACTTAATACCGCATATTTCCCCTCAGGATACGTAGATAATATTTCATCGCCTGGCGCCACTAAATCAATTTCTTGATTTGAATTACTAAAACATGCGATTTTCCGCTCTAAATTGACAGCGCCGACTTCGATTACTTCGGAATAGGCACCTGGGAAATCTAGTTCCTCCGTATTATCATTACAATCTCCATTATTACCCGCAGCACATACAACAAGAACATCTTGCTTTACCGCATTTTGAATTGCTTCATGTAATTTTGGGACGTCTTGCGGGCCACCAAGTGACATTGAAATAACTCTAACTCTTTCTTTATTAGGCCCTCTCCAATTTACAGCATAATGAATCGCCTCAATAATTTGCTCATAACTTCCAGAACCATCTCCTGCTAAAACCTTTAACACTAACATTTTAGCGAGTGGTGCGACTCCTAAAACACCGACACCATTTTCAGTCGCTGCAATTGTCCCAGCTACATGAGTACCGTGTCCGTTATTATCAAGATATATATTTGGATCCCCCTCATAATCTTTCGTGAAATTTCTTCCACCGATAATACGATCCTTTAAATCTATATGATTCATATCACACCCTGTATCTAATACGGCAACAACAATATCTTTTCCTTTTGCACTCTTCTCCCATACTTGTGGAGCATGAATGAGTTGTACACCTGGTGGAATTTCATTTACTTGTTCAACTACCTTATCTACTGTAAAAGGAATCAATTGTATACCTTTTTGTTTATTCGCTGTACTACTGTTCATCGTAATCCCTCCTGAAAATATATTATTTTCATTTCAGACCACTTTTGAAAATGCTTAAATGTAACATTCGTTTTATGCGTTTCATTTTCCTTCCTTAAAAATGTTTCTCAATAAGGCTTACGAATTTTATACTACTCTATTATTTATCTCGTAATTTTTAGACACCAAAATCCGATTGGTACAACCAATAACTAAAATAAAAGGACCATTAAATTGGTCCTTTTATAATTTTTAAAGAATGATATAAAATTTTTAAAATAATATAAATTAAGACTAAATCTCACTCTTGTTTAAAAACTTCTCTATTTCTTTTATTAAATATTTCGCTCCATCTATACTAACAGTAATGTTTCCATTTGCTAATGATATATTTTGATTTGAAACATCACCTGTTATTTGACAAGCATTGTAAGGTTGATATTTTTGTAAAATGACTTTGTCTTCTTCTACGAAAATTTCAAGTGGTGATTTGATTTGTATTCCCAATACATCACGTAATTCTTTAGGAATAACAATTCGTCCTAATTCGTCTACTTTTCGAATAACTCCTGTTGCTTTCATATTACTCCCCCCTTACTTGTTATTAATTTTTCCACCTCGCTTTTTCCATTTTATCACTTTTTGGTAATACCTGCCTCTTTTCAGAAAATTTTGTACTCAAGTTAAAAAAACACATTTAACGAATACGTAATCTCTCTTTCAATTGTTTTAAATAACGAGATCGAATCAGTAAGAAATATACAACTTGAATTCCTACGAAAACACTTAATACAATCGCATTTTCTTTAAATAGTGAGTACTCAAACATCTGTCCGAGTGCAGTTAACGCTACTGCCCCGTGTAATGTTGCAACACATATTGGAACGAAGAATAAAAGTCCCAATCGAATTGTAACTACTTTCAATAATTCTCCACTCGTTAAGCCTACTTTTCGAATCATTTCAAACAAACGAGTATCATCCTCCAAATCAGAAAACAAACGGAAATAAAGGAAGCTTCCTGCACATACGAAAAATACAATACCAATAAAGAAACCTACAAATAGAATTGGTCCTGCAATTTGTAAACTTTGGTTTTGTTCGTACTCTTCTGCACTAAACGTTGTATGTTCTTCATAAGGCTTCATCTGATGCGTTAGTTCTTTACCAACCTCAATTTCATCTTTCGTTCCTTCTGTTTTGTACACATAATCTTTTTCCTCTTTAAATCCATCTTGTAATGCATCATACTGATTGTTAGAGATTACATAAACGTTACCTCTTATTATTTTACTTAATGAAGAAGTATTAACTTTTTTCACTTTTAATGGTTCATTCAAATGCGGCAAAGTAATTTCTTTTCTTTCTTTCATCGGTGGTCCTGGTATATCAACTGCCAAAAATAAAACTTCTTTTTTTGATACCGCATGAAAGGGTTCTCCTGTTAACTTCGCATATTCCTTATAGTCCGATTCCTTTATAAAGGTGGCGCTTCTTAACGACTGCTCCTCCGTTTTCTTCGTTGAAATATTAGTTTTTGAAGCTGCTATACTATGTTTCTTTAATCCTTCGTCAATTATCTTCAAATTCTGAGATTCATTACTATTTCCTTGCTTAGAATGATAGTGAAACGCAATTGGTCTCTCCATAATCGCCTTTGTCATTGATGTAAAGCCAACTAATGTACCTATTGCTGAAAATGCTACAGTTGAAATTATGGTTACAATAAAAAACATTCTTGCGTTATCTCTCATACGGTAAGCTAAATCTGACAACGTAATAATATTTGTCTGTGTCCAATAGAAACGTTTACTTTTTTTACATAGTCTAATAATAAAGACACTCAACTGCTTGTACAGCAAATACGTACCAATAATGACTACGGTTGTAACAGGAATCATCATGATAAATACCATTGCACCGTGTGACATAAGTGCTCCTGCATATCCCGCACTAAGCAATATAACTGCTAATATAGAAGAAATAATGGATGCTTTCGGTTCCGGCTTCGCTTCTGCCGATCCTCTAAACAATTTCATAATTTTATTTTTTCGAATCATTCCTGCACTAAACAATGAAATGATCATAAATAATATAAAAAACATAATACTCGTTACAACAATGGCTTTCATTGGTATGTAATAAGCTAAGGAAATATCTAACTTTAATATCATCGGAGCTACAAATATTAGTATTCCTGAAAATAGCATTCCAGCAAGTATCCCAAAAATAATGGCCCCTATTCCAATCATAATATTTTCAAAGAAAATAAGCCGTTTTAATTGATATTTCGTCATACCTAACATCATTAAAATTCCTAATTCACGCTTTCTCGTTTTTAAAAACATTCCCATCGAATATAAAATAAAGAAAAATGTAAATAAGTAAATAATGGACTGTGCAAAAGACATACTTACGAACACGTACTTGCCCAATTGTCCAGCACTTAATGCCGGATGAAACGCAAAAAATGAATACACAAAAAAGGCCATAATAGCAAATGCACTACTTAAAAAATATGCTGAATATGTTCGTCTATTTCGCGTCACATTCCGATATGCGAGTTCTCTAATATTCATATTACCTCTCCGCCCTTCTGCTAACTATGTTCTGATATTAGTAAAGTACGGAAATACCTTCCATCGATTCAAATGACAAAAACCTTACATTATTGAAAGGTTTCAAAAAAATTGCTTAAACGATGCAGTTTCATTATAATGACTACATTCATATTCATACACACATCCTATTGTATATTCGTTAATTTTGCGAAATAATAAAGGATAGAAGTATGTACCAATATACATATAAACTTATTTACCGCTTTAATATGAATAGGAGGAAAACATAATGACATTACAAGAACAGATTATGAAAGCATTACATGTCCAACCTGTAATTGATCCGAAAGCAGAAATCCGTAAACGTGTTGATTTCTTAAAAGATTATGTAAAAAAAACAGGTGCGAAAGGATTTGTACTTGGAATTAGTGGCGGACAAGACTCTACATTAGCTGGACGTTTAGCTCAGCTTGCAGTGGAGGAAATTCGTAATGAAGGTGGTAACGCAACGTTTATCGCTGTGCGCCTACCTTATAAAGTGCAAAAAGATGAAGACGATGCGCAATTAGCATTACAATTTATTCAAGCGGATCAATCTGTTGCATTTGATATCGCTTCAACAGTTGATGCTTTCTCAAATCAATATGAAAACTTATTAGGTGAATCATTAACAGACTTCAATAAAGGTAACGTGAAAGCACGTATCCGTATGGTTACACAGTACGCAATCGGCGGTCAACAAGGATTACTTGTGATTGGAACAGATCACGCTGCAGAAGCTGTAACAGGATTCTTTACAAAATTCGGAGATGGTGGTGCAGACCTATTACCATTAACGGGATTAACGAAACGACAAGGACGTGCTTTATTACAAGAATTAGGTGCGGACGAGCGACTTTATTTAAAAATGCCAACAGCTGATTTATTAGATGAAAAACCAGGTCAAGCTGATGAAACAGAGTTAGGTATTACGTATGATCAACTTGATGACTATTTAGAAGGTAAAGCAGTTCCAGCTGACGTTGCAGAAAAAATTGAAAAACGTTACACAGTGAGCGAACATAAAAGACAAGTACCAGCATCAATGTTTGATGATTGGTGGAAATAAATAACATATAAAAAAGAAGCTAATCTCATTAGCTTCTTTTTTATATGTTAGCGATACATCCCTACTCTTTTCTCTAGTAAGTCCTGCAAACAATCCTCATGTTGTTGATTAAACAATGGTGGCATTTTATTTAGCGGGAAAAACTTCAAATCCAACGTTTCATCACTGTCTATTTTTTTCTCTCCTCCGGTAATTGAGCATGAAAAAAATATTAAAATTGACTGGGCTCTGTCTCCATTTGGATATGATTGAAAATATTTAGTATATACTCCGATAAGCTCATTTATTTCTACATCATAACCTGTTTCTTCTTTTATTTCTCGAATCGCAGTTTCTGCGGCAGATTCTCCGATTTCCATTGCACCACCAGGAAATCCCCAAGCGTTAAAATCACCTCTTTTTTGTAGCAATATTTCTCCATATTCATTCAATACACAACCACCCGCAAAATTTATGAGAACACAGTCATGCCCTACTTTTTCACGTAATTCTTTTATATAATTAGCCATACTCTTCTCCTTTTCATACATCTTCTATCGTTATTTCTTATCTTTTTCAAGCAAGTCAATAATTCGATCTAGCTTCTGGTTCATATTCATCACATGCTGTTTCTTTGCGGCGTTGTTTTGCAATATTCTTCTAATAAACAAAGTTAATGATAGGAAAAATAAAACGATAAGTCCGATTACTAAGCAAGTATATATCAATGTAAAAATGTTACTTTCGAACAAATTCATTTATATTCCACATCCTTCCACTTTAATTTTATCACATAATTCTGTTTTTTAAAGTGATACATAATAAAAGAGCATCTTTTACAGATGCTCTTTTTCATTCCTTAATACGTAAATGTAATTGTCGCTAATGAATAACCCGCCATTGCACTATATGGTGCTACTTGATATGATACACCCTTTGCACCTTTTGGCCAACTTATCTCATTTAACACTTTCTTTATATCTTGCATTGTCCCATCCATAGACTGCTTATATCGTACTTCTACTTTTTCTGGTTTAGCTGCAAATTGTTGCTGTAATTTTTTCTTAAATTCAATGTAATTTTCTGCCCCATATTGTGCAGACAAATATTTTAAATTTGTTTCTTTTAACATTTGTTCATATGCAGCAGTCTTTGAACTACCCGTTTTTATTTTGTTTGTTAATTCACTGAAGTAGCTTGTAGTTGCTGCCGGATATTTACTACGATCCCATTCATGATCTTTACTTAATTGCTCATCAGACATATTAAAATATGAATATGTTACGCGCCCAGCTTTATCTGGTACTGGATCATCGAATGTCGTATCAAGGTGGTACCATTTGTTTTCAATGTTCACTAAATTCCATGCGTGAGCTTGTCCATTTCCTGTACCTGTTACAATATGATTTTGAATACCTGCTTCTTTTAGTAACTCATATGTTAATAATGTATACCCTTGGCAAACGGCAGAGCGATTCGCTAATGCTTCATATGCTGTATATGCTTGATACGACGTATCATACGATACATGTTTTACAACGTAATCATGAATAGCTTTTACTTTCTCATGCTCATCCATCCCTGGTTTTACAATCGAGCCTATAATCGCTTTCGCCTGAGATTTTACATATTGTGTTTGCTCTTTTGATTCACGGTATTTCACTTGCAGTGTAAACGTATAGTTTCCTGGTAACCCTTTAATAGAATATCTAGTAGACGCTACATTATATTTTACATACTCATCTGCATCTACAATTTTATTAAACTCGCCATACAATTGATCCATAATACTTCTAGCATTTCTATCTTTTGTTTTATATGTGATTGTAATATTTTCTTCTCGATTATCAATCTGTTTTTTTAATTCTTTTCTGAAATCATTTAACAACTTTGTATCTGATTGTGATGTCGCTACAGTTTGATTTGTAGCTGCATAAGATACAGATGACGCGTGTAAGCCCCCCATTACTATAGTTGAACAAAGTACGGCAGCTGTCACATACTTACTTGTCTTTCCCATCTCGTCACTCCTTACATTCTATAACTATACGAAAAAGTATCGTATAGTTTCAGAGTATACAATACTTTTTCGTATAGGTCATATGAGATTATGCATATTTAACATTGTAAAAAGGTTGTTCTTTTTACAAGAACAACCTTCTTCATTAACAAGTTTGTAATACACAACATACATTTTCAAAACGTCGATTTTTTAAGTCTTCATTTCCTATACAGAAATAAAGCATCCCTAAATCTCCCCACATCATATTACAATTTTTAGTATCTGAATCAATTTGGAATAAAAGCGTCATTTGCTGCGGATCTATGTTCATATATTGTCCAGTCTCGTACAATACTTCATCTTGTACAGAGAATGGCTCACCAAATATTTGATGGTTATCGTAGTTGTCTGGGATTAGCTCTTCAAGTAATTGTAAGAAACGATTTGAATCAGCCTCATCTTCAATGAAAAGCTCTGGCAATTTATACGTTAGTTCAAACGTAATTTTACATTGGTTATAATTCGTTTGCAATTCAGCTGCTCTTCGTAATTGCTCTACAGGAACATCATAATAAAGTACACGCCCCGCTTCAGTTGGATTCACATCTTCTGCAAAATAATTTTCAATGCTAAAAAAATATAACATCCCTGTCTTAGGAAGATTATGATCTATACCGACATTTTGTAAATCCTTTAAATTAAATTGAGCGATAAACTGTAACGGATTTCCTTTGTGCGTTGGATATTCAAATGCAACTGGTAAATCAGGAACTCCCCCCATTTTCGAACTACCTATCGCAACTGTTTCCTCCTGCTTTGGCACAACTTTTACACAAGGAAATACAGTATTAATAAGTTCCTCTTTTACATGTGTCAGTCCATATTTATCAATTAATACTTCAATTTGTTTATTCATAAATTCTCCTTATATTCACATACTTATTTGTATCATCGCACAAAAATTATACTCCATTCTTTGTAAAAACAACAAGCCTCCAAAAAAACGGGCTCTTCCTCCATACGCGAACAAGTTTAAAAAAGCATAGTATACATTGTTCCTACAAACACGATAGTTCATTATTTCTTCCAGTACATTTTCCCCTCGTTCATTTTTATTTTTAATTTAAGGAGGAATTCCACATGGGTTACGGATATAGTTGCGGCGGTTACGGTTACGGCGGTAGTTGTGGTGGATGTGGTTATGGAGGTTTCGCTTTATTAATCGTTTTATTTATCCTTCTAATCATCATCGGAGCTAGCTGTTGGGGCGGCTTTGTAGGCTGCTAGTAAATTTAAAAACTATTGTAAAAAAGCACGTACAATACGTGCTTTTTTGCCATTTCCAAATCTTTTATTCGAAAGGAAGTATGTTTAATGAAAATTGATGGTGTTTTTGAAGGAGGCGGTGTACGCGGAATTGCGCATGTAGGGGCAATTTGCGCGTTAGCTGAAAAAGGCTATGAATGGGAGCGTGTAGCTGGAACATCAGCTGGTTCCATTATCGCAGCGCTCCTAGCAGCAGGATATTCTTGTTCAGAGTTAAAAACAATTATAACTGATATTGATTACAACAAATTTACGAAAAAAACCTTTATTGATAGAATCCCGTTTATCGGCAAAGGATTAAGCGCATGGACTACTCTTGGTATTTACTCTAATATTTTTATAGAAGAATGGATTGAAGAATTACTGCGAAAAAAAGGAGTTCACTTATTTACAGACTTGCCTGATTTAAATAAGCTTAAAATTATCGCTTCTGATATAAGTAATGGTAAAATGGTTATCTTTCCTGATGACTTACCGAACTACGGATTTTTAAATTATCGCTTCTCTATCGCTAAAGCTGTAAGAATGAGTAGTACAATCCCCTTCTTCTTTGAACCGGTAAAATGGAGAACTCCAAAATGGAAGCAACCTTGTTATATGGTTGATGGAGGGATTTTAAGCAATTACCCAATTTGGATTTTCGACTCACCTTCCTCTCCTCGCTGGCCAACTTTTGGGCTTCACTTCGTAAAAGATGAGATTCAAGCTGATCCTGCTCACTATAACGAACCTATCTCCATGTTCAAAGGACTATTTAAAACGATGATGCAAGCCCATGATTTACGTCATTTAGATAAGGAATCAAAAGCAAGAACGATTACAATTCCGACCGGGTCCATTACAAGTACAAACTTTGAGTTAACAAAGGAAGAGAAAGATTGGCTTTACAATTCTGGTTATAATGCCGCAAATAAGTTTTTACAATCGTGGAACTTCAGACAATATATTGATGAATATAGAAACGGAAATCAGGACCGAAAAACGAATCGTTATTTCCGTCAACTTGACTCATAACACTATTATTTTTCATACGAGAACACGTAACGCTTTCAAAAAAAAAATAAGCCTAATAATATTATATATATTACTAGGCTTATTTACTTCCTGTATAATTTATTATACGTTGGTTACGGATACGTTAACCCTTCAGCTTCCTCCGCAGTAATAACTGTGTATCGATTTCCTGTTCGTAATCCTAACAATTCCGCTTTTTGAATTGCCTCTTGCTTCGTCTCCGCATAAGCAGCTAAATATTTTTCTCCATTGATAATTTGGCAAATTACATATTGTTTCATTACTTTCTCCTCTTACTTTTTTATTAATTGTGCAAGTTTTTTTATACCTATTTCAATTTCTTCTAACGTTGCGTATGAATAGGATAGGCGCAAAAATTGATTTGCACTTCTATCATACAAAGTACCTGGATTTAATAAAATCTTTTCTTTCAAAGCTTTGTCAAATAAGCTACGGTTCGAAACGGGTACATTCATATGTAACCAAATATAAAAACCACCTGTCGGTTCATACCATGTTGCTATTTCACTACAATACTTCTTTAACATACTCACCATAAAGTCCCTACGTTTTGTAAGCTCACCTCTTACAAACTGTAAATGTTCTTCATACAATCCATCTTTAAACCACTCTGCGGCAATTTGCTGCGATATAGAACTCGATCCATAATCTGTTTGCATTTTTATGTCTGCCAATCTTTGAATGACTGGCTCAGGTCCAACAATCCATCCAATTCTTAATCCTGGACTAATGACTTTAGACATACTTCCAATATGTAGTACGATTCCATTTTTATCATATGCTTTTAAAGGTTTCGAAATAGGAGCATCAAACCATAAGTCTTGATACACTGCGTCCTCTATAATTGGCAATCCAATCTCATTGCATATCTCCATCACTTCTGTCCGCTTCTTCGTATCCATGCTAAAATTCGTTGGATTATGAAAAGAAGGGATTGTATATAAAATAGAAGCATTAAATTGCTTCTTATATTTCGCAATATATGACACATCTAACCCACTCTCATCCAATGGCATTCCAATTAAACGTATTCCTGCTGATTGAAAAACATTGAGAGAGTATAAATATGATGGTTTTTCTAATAAAATTGACGCTCCTTTCGGAAGAAGCCCAATAGCAATAAGTTGAAGCGCTTGAATTGCTCCTGAAACAATCAATATAGAGTCAGGAGATACATGTATACCATGTCCTTTTAAATAGTCCACAATTTGCTTCCTTAAATTAAGATTACCTTTTGGCTGTTCATACCCCAGTATCACGTTTGATTTTAAAAGCTTATTCATTACTACTTTCATCTTTTTTTCAGGTAAAAGACTTGGCGCGAGCTCACCTGTTCCTAAACGAATTACATGCGGATAAAACTCAGCTTGATTAATCTCTTGAATAGCAGGCAGATTCGGATAATGAATTCCTGTTTCTACATAAGACTGCCAATTAGGCGGGGGTGCGTATGTTGAAGTATTCTCATTATTATTTACAACAATTGTTCCTTTCCTGCCATTCCCTTCAATGTATCCCTTTGCGACTAGTTCATCAAAAGCCATTACAATCGTACTTCGATTCACACCAAATGTATGTGCCAAATCTCTTTGTGAAGGTAATTTCGTTCCAACAGTCCATTCTCCATTAACGATTTTTTCTTTTATATACGTTTCTATTTGTTTATACAAAGGAGTCGCTAGAGACGTATTTGGTTTCCAAACGAATCTTTCCATCATATCACCTTACATTCTTTTTGGTTGGCAACCTCCCCAACCGTATGGATGGATACAAATTTTCATTTCTTCTATACAATATACACTATCATAATGAATATAAATAGGAGGTAATATGATGGATGAAGCAATTATTCATGGTATCATTCTTGCATTTGGTCTTATTATTCCATTAGGCGTCCAAAATGTTTTCGTCTTTAACCAAGGTGCGAGCCAACCAAATATTTGGAGAGCAGCTCCGGTAGTATTAACTGCCTCTATATGCGATACGTTACTCATATTAATTGCAGTGCAGGGTGTCTCCCTTGTACTTCTTACTTTTTCTTGGCTAACTAACACGTTATATATGATTGGCTTTTTCTTTCTCCTATATATGGGGTTGGTTATTTGGAGAAGTAACCCTTCCAACGATGTAAAACAAGAAATAAGCATGCCAGTAAAAAAACAAATACTTTTCGCTGCATCGGTTTCATTATTAAATCCCCATGCAATTTTAGATACGATCGGTGTAATTGGAACAAATTCGATTCAATACATAGGAAGTGAAAAATGGGCTTTTACAGTTGCTACTATTATTGTTTCTTGGATTTGGTTTATTTGCTTAGCTTTAGCGGGGAAATTTTTAAAAAGGCTAGACTCAACCGGAAAGACAATCGTATTATTAAATAAATTTTCTGGTCTCATCATATGGGGTGTCGCGCTTTATATGTTAAAACAAGTTATTTATTCCTAATGAACGAAAGAGAATTGCATGTTACTGAAAGCATCATGCAATTCTCTTACAAATTATGAAGTAGGTTCCGGCTTCTGTTTTACCGTCTTTGCATCTTTTGGTGGTTTGATCCAAATAATCGCTATAGCAGCACCGATTCCAGCGAATATACTTGTTAAATAAAATACTTCATGGTCAGCACCTTTCATGAAAAAAGAATATAGAGGTGGTCCAGCTGCTACACCGATAAATCGCATTGAACTATAAAATGACGTAACCGTTCCCCTTTGCTCCTTTTCAATTCCTTGTGTAATTAAAGCATCTAAACACGGGAGCGCCATACCAATTCCTATCCCCATAATAACGAGACAAAGAAGTAGTAAATAAATCCCTTTTATAAATAAAGGAATGATGACTGATGCAGCTGCCATTAAAAAACCAATATAAATACACTTCTTCATCACATTTTGATTATCTCCAATTTTTTTACCAGCCATATATGAGCTAATTGACAGTACAAGTAATGGGATCGCAAGCACACACCCTTTCCATATACCATGAATGTCATACTTTGATTCCAGTATAGTTGACAAATAAAAGAGAATTCCGAATAAAATAAGCATAATAATTGCACCTAATGCAAAAATGGCAATTAACCATCTTCCTTTTTCACGAAACGTAGTAAGAATTGATTTTATAAACTCTTTAAGTGGTGGTACTTCTCCTTCTTGTTTCTTTGCCTTTACTAGAACAAGTAATAAAACAATTGATACTACGCATAAAACTGGAATCGCCCAAAAGGGTAAGAACCATACAATGGCAGCAAGAGCAGACCCTAAAATAGGGCTCAGCACTTTCCCAAATGTATTGGATGTTTCTATGATTCCTAAACCTGTACTAACTTGTTTTTCATCTTTGTATAAATCACCAACACACGGTATAACAACTGGCATTGCACCAGCAGCACCAATACCTTGAATCGCTCTACCAATCAATATCCAAGTGTAGGGATTATCCACTTTCCAAGATACCCAACCAGTTATCGCTCCTCCTATAGCCGCAATCAGCAAACTCGGAACCATTACCATCTTTCGTCCCCATCTATCTGATAAATAACCAGCAATTGGTATAAGTAGAATGGCTACGATAGAGTAAATTGTAATAATCATGGATACTTGAAACGATGAAATATGTAATTTCTTTTCAATAGTCGGCAGGATTGGGATGAGCATTGAATTCCCTAATGTCATAACAAGTGGAACTGATGCAAGCGCAATTAAACAACAGTTTTCTTTTTTTAACATGTTGGCTTCGAAACCTTTCATCATATATTTCTTACCATATAATAGCCCTGCTGGAACGTAATTGTTCATTCCACCAGGGCTATTACATCTTTACTACTTCCCATTTACAACAAAAGAAATTGGGGGAAATATAGTATTATTTCTATTCTTTGAATCCAATTCGCAATATATTCATACCAATTAATTGAAAAAAAAAGAAAGGAAGAATCCTTCCTTTCTCCTATAACCTTCTACAATTAGCGAGTATATCCGCCACCAAGTTGTTGTTCTGCCATCGCTACTAGGCGTTTAGTGATTTCACCGCCTACAGAACCGTTTGCACGTGAAGAAGTGTCAGCGCCAAGTTGTACACCAAACTCTTGTGCAATTTCATATTTCATTTGATCTAAAGCCGCTTGTGCTCCATGTGATGCTAATTGATTAGAATTACGATTTCTAGCCATTACCAATCACCTCCTTATTTATATATAAATTGTGTTAAATTTCAATTTAAATACATGGTAATTTTTGGTTATTTATATTTTTAAAAAAGAGTCTCTACAATGAGAGACTCTTACATCATTTTATATTAAGAAGTTACTACTTCTAAATTTCTATTTGTTAGTACTTTCATTTCTTCTTTTAATATATCTTTCGTATTATTTCCAAACCATTCAAGTGAAGCGAAATGCTCAGTATCTCTCACTTCCTGAATAATCTCATCATAATTTACGATACCTTCAAATAACGGAACCATACCAGTACGACTTCCCGCTGCTGCATATACATTACTCGGTTCAAACACATGTAAATAATCTGCTGACGATATATTCTTAAAATGGTAATGTTGTATCCATGGCTTTAATTGATGAAAGCTGTCTATTGGCTTTGCTCCAGACTCCCATATATGAAGAAAATCAAGATTTATTTTCAAATTCGGATGATTTACTTCGCCTAATAGTTCCAAAGTAGAAGGCAACGTATCCGTTAACGTATTTGGATGTGTTTCTAAAAGTACATACATATTATGCTGAGCAAATAAATCACAAATCATGCGAATACGATTCACATACTCCTTTCTCTCCTGTTCCGAGAAATCCTCACTACCTTTTTGTCCAGCAAACGTACGAATTTTGTTCGTTTTAAACCAATTAGCTAGTATTACAAGTTGTTCACATTTCTCTATCGTTTTTTCAAAATCTGCTGATAATGATATGTCTAAGTAATCACTTATCATCGTAATTTCCAAGGTTTTATCCTTTAAACAATTCAATTCTCGTTCTGTCGTTTCATACTCTTGCATATACAAATTTTGCGCATGAGTCCCCCACAATTCAATTCCTTCAAAACCGTTTTCGTATGCAAATTGAACAATATCAGTAAATGAAATTAATTGATGGCGAAATGAAATGGTACATAGTGAATATTTCATAGGTTTGAACTCCCTTATCTTAAATTCAGTTAGCTTTTTAAAATACTAAGACAGACTCGTTTGATTTCATTTCTTTCCATGATAAAAATTGTTTCTCTAATTCTTCCTTAATTTGCAGTTCAATTGCATTCATTTCATCCAGTTTTTCAACAATTGATAATAACATACCTTTATTTTTCGTCATTGCCATTTTAATTGCACGATACTGTACATTTGTAAATCCTTGTACAATATCCTCTACCCGATCACACCAATAATCAAATTCTTGCTCCGAATATTGCAACGTTTCACGGAAGTACGCAAAGGCATGTTCATAACTATATTTACGAATTGCAAGTACTGGTATTTGTTTTACTGCCGCTACAAGACCAGAAAGTGAATACCCTTCTTCTTCATTTGCCATTTTTATAATTAAGTTTTTCAGCTCCATAGTCAGTTCATTATCGTCTCTTTTGAAAGTTTCTATGAAAAAACGTGCTACCATTTCTGCTGTTGGCTCCCGAATTTCTTCTACATCAATGAAATACCCTCCACCAAATGGGTTATCTTGAACAGAGTGAAGTACTTTTTCTCTTTCCATATTCCCTTCCCAGCGAAAATCAGGATCTAGCATGAACCACTCTTCTTCTTTCTCTGTCTTCGATATCATTAAATAATGTGGAAACGGTTTTTGATGAAATTTATTTTCCCTTTCTGGCAATAGAGACATATCAACCATTACAATGACATAGCGATTCTCTGGCTTATTTTCTACTAATTGTAAAAACGTTTCTACATTGCTATCTTTATCTTTTGCATGATTATACCATTCGTTTACTTTCATACCGTACAACTTTTCGTACCATACTAAATAATGATCATGGTTAATATTTTCCGAATGATATGAAATAATGCCGCCTTCTGTTATATCAAAATCGCCGTCCCATAGTCCAAAATAAAAGGGACGAAAATCTATGTCGCTACGCCTTTTTATAATTTCACAAAAACAACTCACTAAACAATGTACTTTAATTGATGTCATACTCTCATCCACTTTCCTAAAGGTTAGTTATTCACATTTACATCCTGTAACGGCTGTAACTCTTCCATAAAATCAAGCAAAGATCCTACGGTAAGAAATGCTTTTGGGTCTACCTCATCCTCTGGAACGCATAGCATTACATCCATTTCTATGTAAACTATGAGTTGTAACATCATTACCGAATCAATATATAAATCTTGGTTTAAACGCATCGTTTCTTCTAAATGAGTTACATTTTTCAGTTCCATTTTTTCTGTCATAATTTTTAATACAGCATCCTTTAACGCTTCCCGTCTCATGTTGTAACCTCTCCCATCTCTAGTAACTTTCTACTTACTTTTCCAGTTTTATTTTTCGGAATTTCAGTTACTCTTTCAATCTCATGCGGAACTTTATAAGATGGTAAATGCTGCATACACCATTCTCTTATTTGAACTGGATCAATATGAGAGATTACTTTCGCTTTAACAATTTCACCCATCACAGGATGTTTCCCTCGATATACAATTGCCTCTTGAACACCTTCCAATCGAAGCATTGTTTCTTCTACCTCTATAGGAAAGACTTTTAATCCTGAAACGTTAATCACATCATCCATACGCCCCATAAAATGAATGCCACGCTCAGATTTATATCCTAAATCTTTCGTGAAAATTTCCTTATTATTGATTTTCACTACGATTTCTTCCGGTACATTTTCATCTGAACCTATACTTATACTCACATGAGGTAGAGGGTTTCCTAAATCTAAATGGCTTTTCATATCATGACATATACTAATACAACCTGCCTCAGAACAACCGTATTGTTGCATCATATATGTTGTCGTTTCTTTTAGTTTATAAAATAATGCTTCTGGTAAAGGCGCTCCCGATGTCATAATTTTATGAAACTGAAACGTTCCTTGCGGAAAACTCCCCATAATATGTAGCATAAGTGGTACTGCATATATGATATGTTTTTCTGTATTGCGAACTATATTTAAAGCGAATTTAGGATTTTTATTCGTAATGATGATAGGCTTGCTTCCCCTCGTAATTGCAGATAACGTACCACATATTAGTCCGTATGAATGTGAAACAGGAGCCATAATGATTGGCACTTCATCCTCTTCGCAGTTTAAAGCTTCATTATAAGCAGTAATTTCTGTATCAACTTCCGTCCATGCTCTACGAATCAGTTTCGGTTCTCCTGTTGTTCCAGAACTATATTGTAATAAAGAAGGCTCTTCTGCAAAAAAATTCACTACTTCTAATTTCGTAAAATCGCTATTTTCTCCATATAAAATTCCGATACAATTTGCACGCTTTGCCATTTCAATAGCCGTTTCTTTTGGCGTATCTTCATGTATAAGTAACACTGATGATTTCTTTTCTTTTAAGAAAAACACAAGCGTAATAATATCGAATGGATCTTTCAGACAAAGCGCAAATCTATTTCCTGCTGCTTCTTGAAATTGTTCCATTTCCTCATAAGCTTGTAATCTCAAACTAAAATCACTTTTGCTATACTCTTCTTTATTAACGATTAGCATAATTTCCCCCTGTAACAACTGATTTTTGTTTCATAAGTTGTCTTACTCTATACAATGGATTTGAAACTTCATGAACAAGTGATTCCACATCCATATATAATCGCCGTTTTGTTAATTGTTCAGCATAGAATGTAGGTGCATATAATTGAATACTTTTATATCTATCTTTCAAATGTGGGTATTTTTTAAAATGATTTTCAATTTCTTCGACCGCTATCATCCAAAAATTTTCTTCTTTCCATTCATATTCATCCGCAAGTACGAAAGCTAATTCTCCTACATTAAATAAGAACAGTGCATCTAGTACCATCTCTTGTAAACATTCGATACGATCCATTTCAAAGAAATCATTCATTTTTCCATTTGCATACGTTTTATGCATTTGAGTAAAGTCCGGGCATTTATTCATTTCTTTTAAGAATGGACGATAAAACTCAAGTCCTTCATGAAAATCCTTTAATGCAATACGGACAGGTAGCCCTTCTTTATGAACTAAAATCATATTTTGACCGTGTGATTCGAGTGCAATTCCGTGCTCTACAACAAGATGTATAACTGGTATAATCGCTTTTTGAATAAGTAATCGTAGCCAATTTTCTATCCCATATTTGTTTAACCATGCATCAATAACCGGTGTCCCGTCCGTCTCTTTTGCATATAATCCGTTAAAAGGAACTGCATCCTCTTGCTCATCTAAATAATTATGAACACTTTCACGCCAAATACATCCTAATGAACCATATGTGGCTTTCCTATTCGTATCATACGTTACACTCGAAAATTCCTTTAGCAAAATTACACGTGATTCATCCCTTAAATAAGTATCCTGACTTATGACATCACTTAACCAATTCGATATAGCTGGTGCACTCGCAACTGAATATGGTTTCAGCGTACGGAGTGTTGAAGTGTTAAGTATGTTCAGCGATAACTTTACATATGGTCTCTTTGGATTCGTAACATTTCTTAACGTTCTCATAGATTGTTGCGCACAATAATCGTCTGCTGATTCCCCTAAATAAATAATACTTTTATCCTGTATATGATCAGCGTAATTTGGAATGATAAAATTCTCCCACTGCCAAGGATGAACAGGTATAAACACGTACTGTTTTGGATTACATCCCGCACTGTAAATTCGTTCCTTATACGCTTCTAATTTACGCTCGCCTACTTCGCCTTTTAAAGTTTTGTCATAAATCACTTCATTTCCATAACCTACAGTCGCATATTTTTTATGCGCTGCAACCCATATAAGTTTTATTGGCCTCATAAATTCATATCCATATTGAAAATTGTCACGATATTGAAACCCAATGCGCGCTTTATAGCTAGGATGATACGGATGGCCGTCTATTAAATGACTTTCAAACTCATCGTAAGATTTTCGAGTGTATTCTCCCTTATTACATCTTTCATATTGTGCAATCGTGTCTTTAAATATCGTTTGTTCTAATTCGTGAATAAAAGAATCTAATTTCGTTTGTTCTACGTTAACAACCCGAAAAACTTCTTCTAAAAATTGTGAAACTGATTGTATTTCTTGTTTTTCCTCTTGAACTCTTACTATTAATGAATCTATAGAGATGCGTCCAAATGTCATTCGTTCTCTTCCGTAACATTCGTACGTGACAATTCTGTTGTCCTCATCAAGTCCTTGTATAAGAAAAAGAATTTGTTCTTCTTTTTCTATACGAACTGGCGTAATGATCCTCTCATAAATTAACGACTCTACTAATTGACGTAAAACTCTTCTTCGTACTGAAATGTAATCTTCTGATTCAAGCGCTTTCAATATTTTCGTATGATACATGCCCATTCTCATAACCCCCTCTACCTCGCAAAAAATACCATTATTTGTATTACGTGAAATTTTAACGTTATTTATGAACGAACAGCCACTTCTCTAACGAGCGGATTCTGTACCTGTACGTAAATTGCTTGTTCTAAGGGATTACTTAACTCGTCAACATCGAAAAATCTCGTTAATAAATTTGCTTTACATGTCAACTTATCCTCTTCCAACAATTCTCTTAAAAAGGTAGAAGGTTCACGATTATATGGAAGGAACGATTCAAGTACAGTTCTTAATTCCGTGAGGAGAATTTCTTCCCTAATTAATCCAGCTGTACCAAATCCGTTAATGAGTCCAAACATATGATTAAAAATTAAGTAGTAACGAAATCTTTCATCTACAATATAGTCGTCATATAAATTTCCAGTACGTTCTCCAATACCAGCTAACTCATTATTAAGCATCTCTTTCATTGAATTACAGAAATAAAAACCTTGATTATCACGGAAATAATATTTGACCGGATAACCATCCTTTAGCTGAACAACGCTATTTTGCTGATGAGCTTCTAATGCAACACCATACTGTAAATACATCCATACCATAGGCTTTAAAGAAATATTCATATATCGTCTAAACCACTCTAAACTTACTTCTTCACAGCTTCTACTTTCTAAATCTGCTAGGCGGTGAATAATATTTGATAAGCGAGTACGTTCTCCAGGTATAGCATCTTGAACTAGCCCAGCAATTAATGTAGCGTCTTTGGCATGTTCGCTATAAAAAGGATTCTCTCGTATAATGACTTCAAATCCAGATTCTTTTGCTCCGTAATTTAATGTAATAAAGGCTGGATCACAAATAAAATTAAAGCCGGGAAATTTTTCTAACACTTCACCAATAGCCGTATTTAACATTTCCTTCCCTTCAAGACCACTCTCAAGTTCCTTCAATTTATTAATGCGCATTGAATTTGTTACTTTTACTGGAAATGAAAACTTAAGCATATACTTTGAGTCGGGATGATATAACGTCCTAAGTGATGATGTTGCCATATAACACTTACCGGTAGGACCGATATATTCAAGCACCCCTTGCTCTACCCAATCCTGGACGTAAGGTTGGTGTAATAACCATTCTGCCTGAAGCGGATGAATTGGAAGTAATGAATATTCATCTTCATTACAATACTTCGATATAAATTCCTTACTAACCATTTCATCATTACGTAATTCTTCTTTTAAAATTACTGTTGTAGAATCTAATAATAATGATTTTTCATTCACTATACTTTTATGTGCCCGAAAATAATGAAGCTGACATTCTCCTTTTAGTTCTGGAGAATACATTGCACTTTTCCATTCCAAAATACCTTGTCTACTCTTTGGAGTTGGATGAGTTAAATGTCCAAATAATAACGATTGTTCCGCTTCTATAAAGGATGTATGGACACCGTATAATGCAGATGTATCTTCTATTCTCCCTTTCGCAAATTCCTCAATATTTTGACAACTACGAATAACTCGAAGCATAAGTTCAGCAGGGTTCGTCCCTTCTCCGTAATTGATAGACATCTCTTTTATTAAGAATGTTATAACTGTAACGTAATCTGCTTTCATAACAGAATTACTATCTCCCATTTGGTAATAAAATTGTTCTCCAAACAAATGGCGATCTGTTGGTGATTTATATATAACTTCTCCATACAAAGTAATGTTTTGTGCCGATAACCGACAGCATAAATAAGTAGAGCAAGTATCTCTTTGAAATGAATGGTAGAAAATATCCTCTATCCTTTTATCCTCTGTAATCCATTCTCCACTTCCTGTTTCTCTTAAATAACAATTTAAAAAACTTTGTATTGTTGCATGTTCCGCGATTTGTTTCGCATGCTTCATACTTGCCCTCCTCTTTCTATAAACACTATCGGAATTTCATATTACAACTGATAATTGAATTTCGTTATCAATTATGATTCTAATTGATAATGATATTCAATTCAATAGTATATTTCAGAATTTTTTTATCTGATTTAATTTTTCTTGTTTTCCCTCTTTTCTTTAATCTAGTTAAAAATACACGAAAAAAATACTCAGTTTCAAACTACATACTTACTATTTTTCATTAGTGATCTATCCAAAATGGTTAAACAAAAGAGGTATACCTTAATTGGTATACCTCTTTTAAATATAAAGTTTACATAATAATATTATTTATATCTCTCCAACGATATGCTGTTTCTTCTACCTGTAATCTCTCTAAAAATTTCGTATCAATTTTTTCAGGATTAAATTTTTCATAGAAATTTTTAGAAGGATTATTCGTAACGACCCAAACTAAAAGTGATTGCATATCATTGTTTATACATTCCGATAATAAAGCTTGAAGTAACTTTTGTCCTATTTTCATTCCTTGATACTCTTGTAAAAGGTAAATCGCATATAATTCTCCATCGCAATTATATGTACCGGTTCTTTCAACTCCTCCGTCAATGAATCCAATTATTGTTCCATCTAACGTCTCTGCTACAAATCTAAATTGATAATTATCTTCTTGTTGAAAAATGTTTTCCCACTGTTTTTCTCGTTTCTCATATGTTATATTCTCCAAAAATTCGTCAGGGAATATCCCTTTATATGTTGTTTTCCAGCTATCAGCGTGGACCTTTGCTATACCTGGTATATCATCTTTTATCGCTCTTCTAATATGTATCTCCATCATTTTTCCCCCTCGTTTACTCATCATTATATCAATTTACTTCCTTAAAAATCCAAATAAAAAAAGAGTGGATTCACTTCACTCTTTTTTCTTACAATTATCTACTTTCCACTTCAACTGAAACAACACGATCTATCTCTTTTAGTGAGCTATATAACTCAGTTGTATATAAATCTTCTGGAGCTAAAATAACCATTTCCAATTGCTGAAATGCTCCACTATCTATATCTTTAATCTTCACTCGTTTCACATGCATACCTAAATTTTTAATTTGCTTAAATATACCATCTAACTCATGATGCTCTTTAACAGTAATTTTTATAGATAGATCCTTTTGTCTTAATGAATATGGTCCTGCAATTTTCACAAGTTGCGGAAGTACATTAATTGCTAAAATAATTAAAATCATAGCAACCGTCGCTTGTAAATAAAATCCTGCTCCAATCGCAATACCTAAAGCTGAAGCAGCCCACACCATAGAGGCGGTCGTTAATCCAGAAATAACATCATTACTTCTTCGTAAAATAACACCTGCCCCAAGAAAACCAATTCCGCTCACAATTTGAGCAGCTAGACGCATTGGATCCATATTTGTATGCCCTGGAACAGAATACACATGTACGGCTTCAATTGAAACCATCGTAATTAAACAACTTGCTACAGAAATAACCATACTTGTTTTCACACCAAGTGGTTTATTCTTTAGCTGCCTATCTATCCCGATGAATAATCCTAAAAAAAGTGCTAAACCTAATTTGAGTAAAAATTCATATGACATATTTCCATTCTCCTTACTTTACAATGTTTCCCTTGGAATAATTCACTATAACTCTTTTATGATATCAATTCCAGTCTTTTCTATTCATTTAACGTAAAAAACCGAAAAAACATTTGTGACGATGTTTCTCCGGCTTTTTAGTACGCTTAAAACTCTTCTTTATTTCTTATCTTTAATCTTAATCTCTGCATCTTTGTAGAATGCTAATTTACTGTCATTATACTCTTTTGTAAAATTATTAAATTGCTCTTTTGATTTTTGTGCTTCCACAGTTAATTCATTAACAGCCTTAACTTTTTCACCAATCTCTTTTAATTTCGTTTCTTTTACTTTTAATTTTTCATACAATTCTTTTTCAGTCGCTAACGCCTTCGTATAATTTTCATTCATCTTTTGGAATGCATCATAACGATTTTTATACGACTCTTCTACTGCTTTCGCTTGTTTTTGTAACTTTTTATCTTCAAGCTTCTCTATATTTCCTTGAACGGATTTCGTTTCTTTCTGAGCTTTTTCTAGCATTTCTTTCTCATTTTTCAAAGCTTTTTCACGATCATCTACATTTGCAGTAGCCTGCTCTATTTTCTTCATAACAGCGTCATTATGATCTTTACCTTCTTGTAAAATTTGAGAATATAGTTCTTGGCCTTCCTTCTCTAACTTCTCTAATTTTTTCGCTTCATCAACTAATGATTTCTCTTGTGTCGCCGCTGTTTCAAAAGCTGTATATAGGTTTTCTTCTGGTTTTTCACCGAAACAACCTGTTAATAGTCCTACTGATAGTGCTCCAACTACTGCTATTTTTCCATACTTCAACGTTCATTCCTCCATTACATACGGTTATCATGCCAGAAATTCACTGGGAAGTGACTCTCTTCATGATAAGCTTCAAACTCATAACCCTTTTCTTTTAACCCTTTTAAAATTGCTGGCACAGCAGCAACTGATTGTGGATGAATGTCATGCATTAAAATGACTTCTTGTGGTTTTGTTGCATTTGTTAATACATTTTGAGCAATTTGTGCTGCAGCTGCATCAACTTGCATTTTGTTATACTTCCAGTCTAATGAATCAATTGTCCAATCCCACACTTTAAAGCCGCCTTCTACCACTTTATTTCGAAGACCTTCATTTAATCCTGGCATCGAACCGTATGGTGGACGTGTTAATTTAGGTGATTTCCCAATAATATTAGCGATTAAACCTTGATCTTCTTTCATCTCATTTACATACTCGCCATTTTTATATAACTTTGCGAAATTATGTGTCATACTATGCATGCCTACATAATGACCCTCAGCATTTTCACGTTTCACTAAATCAGGAAATTCTTTTACATTTGCTCCAATTAAAAAGAACGTCGCCTTCGCATCATGTTGTTTTAGCGTATTTAATAATTCAGCCGTATATTTTCCTGGCCCATCGTCAAATGTAAGATAAGCAACTTTTCTTTCTTTTCCATTAAAACGACTTGGTGCTGTTTTATTCATTTCTACTTTTGGTTGTTCACTTGCGAGTTGTACTACATTTTCTTGTTTTGCAACAGCCTTTGCTGGTGAAGTAATGGATTGAAACATGAAATACCCAATAGCTACTGCTGCAATCGCTATTAAAACGAATACTACTCGTTTAATTTTAAAAGCTTTTTCCATTCTATCGAATTCCTCTCCCTATTAATCTTATATATAAATCACCCAATATAATTATACATCTATTTATTTTATTACACTATATAAACAGACTTTATATGTATTATAATGGGAGTTTTATCAAAATGGTCGTTCCTATTCCTTCTTTACTTATAATATTTATTGTACCTCCATGAAGCTCCACCATTTTTTTTACGATAGCTAAACCAAGACCCGCACCTGTAGCATGATTATTAATCTGGTAAAATGACTGTTCTATATATGGTAAATGCTCTTTAGCAATTCCCATACCTTCGTCTTTCACCTCTATCACTGCTTGTCCTTCATTTTTAGTCGCTTCAATATATACTTTACCATTTTTATGTGAATATTTAATGGCATTTTGAACAATATTCAAGAAAATTTGCTTTAGCCTATTTCGATCTCCTATTAATTCAATTCGTTCTATAGTTTTGATGAATTGCATTTGCTTCTCTTCAGCATTAGGAGTTAATTGCCAAATCGTCTCCTCTAGTATATCGTATAATTGCACCTTTTGTTTATATAAATTAAAATGATTTGATTGCAATCTTGAAAAATCTAGCAATTCTTCTACTAAATGAATTAATCTGTCTGTCTCACCTGAAATAATTCCCATACCTTGCTTTATTTCTTCTTCCGTTAAATGATCTACCGTTTTTAACGTCTCACTCCAACCCTTAATTCCAGTTAAAGGCGTTCGTATTTCATGAGAAATAGAAGCAATGAATTCATTTTTCATCTGTTCTGCTTTTTCTATTTTCTCAGACATATGATTTAAACTATGTGCTAACTCACCTAATTCCCCAGGATAATCTTCTTTAATTTTCTTCTTTAATGTACCTTCTGCAATTTGGGAAGAAGCATGAATTATAGATTCGATCGGTTTAACAAATGAATTCGCTAATCGTCTACTGATTAAGAATACAATTCCTGAAATAACAATACCTACAGAAATAGTAAACATAATAATTTCAATAATTTTAGCATTTACATGTGTTAATACAGTCGTATATTTTAAAACACCGATCGTTTGTCCTTGATGAATCAGTGGACTAATCACTTCTAATTGTTTCACATTATCTTTCGTAGTAGTCACTTGATGGTACATTTCTCCTTCTAGTAAAGAATACGGAATAACTACTTTACCTTCTACCTTTTGTCCACTTGACGATTGTATAATCGTACCATGTCGATCAATTAATTGTAATTCGGTTCCTTCTAACTGAAAGCTCTCAATTATATCCCCGCTATATTCTTGCAAACGAATAAAGTATAATGAATTGTATTCAGAAAAAAATCGTGTACTTGTCTTCGCATGAGATTCTACATATTGCACAATACCGTTATAATAAGATCGATAAACAGAGACTGAAAATACGACTTCAAATAATACAAGCATAAGTATAATGACCGTCATAAAATATAAAGTCACTTTTCTTTTCATCTTATACTTTCCTTCCACACATATCCTTTTCCCCAAACAGTAAGAATAAATTCAGGTTCTGATGGATTACATTCTATCTTTTGACGTAACCGCCTCATATTTACATCTACTACTTTCGTCTCACCTACATAATTCGTTCCCCAAATCATATTTAAAATTTCATCACGTGAAACCGGCTTTGAAGCCTGATTCATTAAATACTGTAATATCATATACTCTGTAGGGGTTAATTCGACTAGTTGTCCACTTTTATATAATCTTTCTTCTATTATATTTAGAGAAAACGGGCCAGATGTGATAGAATTCGCTTTTTCATCATGTACTTCTATTCTTCTTAGTAACGATTGTATACGTGCAGTTAGTTCCACTGGACTAAACGGCTTTGCGATATAATCATCTGCACCTATTCCTAACCCTTGTACCTTATCTTCATTTTGTACGCGCGCGGTTAACATAATAATACCTATTTTTTTATTTTCTTCCCGGATCGTTTTACAAACTTGAAAACCATCCATTCCCGGTAACATTACATCAAGCAATGCTACATCAACAGTATGTTCACATAAAATCTGTAACGCCTCTTCTCCAGTACTTGCTTCTAATACATAAAATCCAGCACGTTTCAAATTTAAGACGATAAAACTACGAATAGGCATTTCATCTTCTAAAACTAAAATTGTTGGCATCATTTCCACCTCCCTACTCTTGTTGATAATCCGCTAGCGGCTTTACATATGCTTTCACTTTTTCAAACTGTGGTTGTTTCGGTACAGCATATATATGAGAAGCTGTTTTAACTGCTGCGCTGTATCCTTTTATTTCGAACCATTCTTTCCGCTTAAATATATGAACTTCAAGCCATGTTTTATTTGTACTTGTCTCCAAAAACTTTTGAGAATTTGATTCCTTTCGCTCATCTGGTATCGTAATTTTTCCTATTAACTCTTTAGGAATTTTCACATAATATCCTTTTTCTATATCGATATATCTTTCTTCAATTGGTTTAATTCCCGATTCACTCCACTGTATGTAACGTTCAAAGAGGGGACTATCACCATGTGATTTATCTTCCCAACCTTTTGGACGTACAGTTCGAACAAATTCAATAATGCCATCTTCATTAACATCTTTACTTTCTACAACATATTCATTGAATAAATCTTCTTTTCCATCTATAGGTAGTGTCTCATAATGACCCTTATCAAATTTCGCTACGTAAGTTATTCCTGAATGAGCTCCAGTTCCCGCATCAATGACAATGGCCTTTAATGCCTGAGAAATACGCCCCATTTGTATTCTTTGAATGCTATTTATAAATGGATCGAATGACACTTCAGATAAAGTCTTAAATTGTTCAATGAACTCAACTGTCAACTTCTCATCTTTTTCATACGTAACAAGACTTAAATCTTTCAGTCCATTTTTATTTAGATCGTCTATGAATAACTTCGTATAATTTCGATTATATATTTCCCTCATATCTTCATTTTCTTCCGAAAAAACATACAAAACATGTTTTAACGATTCACGGTCTACAGAGATTCCAATTAACAACTCTCGTTTCCCGTTCCCTGTAAAATCACCAACTTCAACAATATCTACATCTCCACCATCAAATTTATGTGTGGACTTCATTTTCCAACCATTCCCGTTTATTTCGTATACAGCTAAATATACACTATGATCTGCATTCGGCAATTTATAAAATATGATAGCTTCTTTCTTATTATCTTGTTTAAAATCCATTGACCAAATCATCTGTTTATCTTTATTAGACATTGGAGTAAGCAATCGATAATTAACAGGCAAATCTTTATCTATTTGCTCTCTTAGTTCACTAATCCATTTTTCATTGGAAGGAGCTTCCATTAAGTTTGTTGGAGCTTCAGACATTTTACATCCAGTCAACATAAAAATGATTCCCATAATGCCTATCCATTTCTGCATATAATATCTTTCCTTATTACAGATTTTAATTATTTCTTTTTACTTTTTGCTTCTCCAATATTCTCATACATATGAGTATAATTTTTCTAAAATAAAAAATCGTTACAGAAAAGTTACAAATCGATTCCGATAAAAAAAGATTGGCAGAAGCCAATCTTTTTTATTATTCATTTCGAACTGATTTTGGTGTTATACCTAGATGCTGATTCAATTTATTTGAAATGTCTTTCACATTTTTTTCATTCGGAATGTAATAATAAATACCGCCGATACGTTTATCTGTACCTTCTACTTGCATTTTTTCCATTTCCAAATTAGATCCTGCCATATTTTTCGTAATAGCAAGCATATCATCGAAAGTTAAGTTCGTTTTCATATTTTTATCAACCGCATCAAGTAAAGAGCCCATTTTGCTAATTGATTGGACAGACATCGCTTTTTTTGCAATTGCTTCAATTACAAGTTGCTGTCTTTGACCACGCATTGCATCACTGTCAATTTTACGCGTTCTTGCAAGCGCAAGTGCTTGTTCTCCATTTAAATGTTGATAACCCTTTTCTAAATGGATCATACCAGCTTGGTCTTTACTATCTTGTTCTGTGAAAGTAACTGGTACATCAATATCAATACCACCAAGTGAATCGACAATTTGTACGAATGATTCAAAGTTAAACTTCACATAATAATCAACAGGAACATTTAAAAATCTCTCCACCGTATCTCGTGTACTTTCTACACCACCAAATACGTGTGCATGTGTAATTTTATCTAATTTCTTTCTAGATGGAATATATACACGTGAATCACGCGGAATACTTACTAATTTAACTGATTTATCATCTTTATTAATTGTTGCTAATAAAAGTGCATCTGTTCGAACAGCTTCTCCGTATTGACTTTTTCTCATTTCACTCCCATCAACACCCATGATTAGAATTGAAATGTTATCCTTTAAAGGTTCAACTTCTTTATCACGCTTCGATGACTTATCAATTTGTGCATATGCATCACTTACCACTGCTTTTGCTTTATTATATATTAACGATCCATATCCTACTCCACCAAAAATAAGTAGGAAAAATGGAATTAAAATGAACCATTTTATTGACTTTCTTTTAGAACGTTTTTTTCTGCTTCTCGTATTCTGTTCTAATTCAGAGCTCATATCCATTCGCCTCTCTTTCTCTTTCCCAATTATAATGCAAGTCTACTAACCTTCATATTGAATTTCCTTTCAATTACCTTACAATTTTGTAAGGTTACTGCACGAATCCAATATGTACTCCATTTCACATTATACTCTTGTGCTTATTTTTGGCAAGTCACTATTTACATAAAGTATAATAAAATTTATATATTATAATTTTATTGGTTTGGTGTATACATAGTTTGCTTTCCATTATTAATAATGAAAGCTGATTTTGCTTTTATTTTCGTCTTTTGTATTTCTATATCTTCATTTGAGAAATTTACAATAATTTTAATATTTTTTCCATACGAAGCTGATTGTACTAACTTATCTTCTGACAAATATGCAAAGTTCGTCATTTCTTCTTTTACTGCCTTTTCATGAACTTCATTCCAAACTTTCAGATGCTGCGTAATTTCTTGTTTATGCTTATTCCACTCCACTTTATCTAAATGGTACAACGGAGGAACGTTATACAATAATTCGTATAGCATACGGTTTCCTACCTCATCTTTTACTTTCAAACTTCCCCATTCCCAGTGATGCGTTGTAATTACAGAATCATTGTATACTAATTTATATAACGGTACTGAATATACAGGATTTAAATACACTTGTTTATACTCTTCTTTTAACGGTACTTGTTTTGCATATTTTTCTGGAACATTTTGATTTGGTGACCAATACCCGCCTACATAATACGGACTTGTTTTGTTTTTCCTCATATCTTCATCGTCCCATTTAATAACAGGCGTTTCAATACCGTGGGCAAATGCTATCGTGCTACTTGCAAAATCATTTCCGCCCTCTGAGCCAACTACCATACCTTTTTCTTGCGCAATATAACTCATTCGTTGTAATCTTGCTTTTAAATCTTGTTCTTGTGTCGTTATATGTTTAGCCGAATAGTCATCATAAATTTCACCTGTTGCATCACAATCAATAAACCATGAATTGTATTTAGGTCCATTTTGTAATATATCATTCATGCGTTCCTTTACACTAGGCAGCGATAAAGTCGGGTTTAACTTGCGACCTCTACCTAAAAAGCCTTGCACCTTTTCTCCGTTTTTCTTCGTTACAGTAGCCTCTTCGTATAATGATGGGTCATTAAAGGATGCTGTGTTCCAATTTTTATCACTTTTTTCGTGAATGGAATGATATGAGTCATACGGACCAACTAAATACCCCATTTCCTTAGCTTTTGTCACGAAATTAGGTTGCATAAATCCTTGTTCCCAGTTCGGCAAACCAATCCATGCTTTTTCTATTCCTGCCTCTTTCATTTCCTTTAGTATGTCCGTTCCATCTGCATTACCCCATTTACTTACCTCTTCAACCGCATCACCAAGTAGCGACTTTAATAAATTCTTATTTAAGCTATACAATTCTGTATTCGTTAAGTGACCTACACCTTTCTTTAATAGCACACTAGCTTCCTGATCCACGTTTTGAAAAATATCCTCTTTATAAAATTCCTTCATGGATAATATTTCGTTTATATAACGTAAAATAACATTTTTTTGATACTTATCAATGAAATCTTGTTTACTTACTTGATCTAATACATTCAGTTCCCCAGGCTCTGAACTATTCTTTTGAATAAGTTCTTTTATATGACTAAACAGCGGGCTATTTATTAGCTCTCTTAGTTTTGACCAATTTATATTACTTTCTGATAAACCATCTTGATTCCAAAAATAAAAATGCGCCGCTCCATATAACTTTTCGATTTCTTTATTTTTTCTAGCCTTTTCTTGTAATGTTTTAAATTCACCTTTTCGAACAATATTATCCTTATACAGTTTAGCAATGCTTACCGCATCATTATTTGTCACATATAATTGAAATCCATATGTTTTATTTTTATTTATGCTCGGAAATTCATGTGTAAAATCAAATCCTATTTTCGGATCCGAATGAAATTTCAATTCATTATTAAACATATTGTTTGCAATATATACAATTGAATATTTCGAACCATTTAATGCGAAAAACTTCATAGATAACGATTCGGCAAATGAATATGCATCATCCTTTAAAAACTTCTTCCAATTCTCATCATTGCTCGGAATTTGCTTACCTTCCCATAACGGAAGTGTATAATTTTCAGCTTCTACTTTCGGCCATGTAAAGCTTTCTGCACCGGTCGATTCCACTTCAATGTTTAAGTGGTCTTTTTTCTTTTCTAATTTTATTTTTACTTTTTGATCTGGATATTCCCACGATGTACGATCCTTTTCTTTTTTCACATTCGATACCTTCATTTTCGGTAGGGGGTGTGATGCCTGTTCCTTTACACCCTCATGTTCTACAGTTAATGTGAATGTTTCTGGATTTACATCATAAGTAAAATCTTTATACGTCGCTTTCTTTATTTTAGACTCTTGTACAGCATTACTACCTTTTACGTCACAACCGACTAAAGTCGAAAATGACATCGTTGTAAGAAGACATATCGCTATCATTTTTTTCATCCTCTGCACCTCCACCAATGAATATACAGGTGCTTTGTTACAGGAATGTGGCAAAAAAATAGAACTAGCATAACGCTAGCTCTATTTTAAGTATTAAAAATAATTGTATATGGACAACTATAATCTGCTGAATATATATGTAGTACAATAACCGTATTTTTTCATCCTCACTAATTATAAAAGCAAATAATTCAAAGCTTTAACATGCATTTCTTAACTAAAAAAATAAGTGTATATAATATACGCTAAAACTAGCACTAAAATTACTAGCGCTGTACCTTTCCAATTCATACCACCCATCATATCAACTGGACTACCCGTTTCAGCTCTGTTGAGTCCATCATGTAAAGAACCGGTAGGATTATTTTTCAATTCACTTTGCCTTATACGTTCTCTTTTTTCTTCCGGTGACTCTTTCTTCATACGATCACCTCCAAATTAATACACTCTTTACTAAATTATACATTAATATTTTTCTTTTATATGCAAACTTAAAAGATATTTACAACATAAAGAAAGCTAGCGATGCTAGCTTTCTTTATAATCCAATATGTTCTTTCTTATTTACAGTAATCCCTCTATGATCAATTTCTAGCTCACACACTTTCATAGACGTAAATACTCTCGCTAATTGCTCAGCAATTTCTTGACGTTTCTCATACGGCGCTAATATAAAAATAGATGGTCCTGCACCGCTAAGCGCTGTACCGTATGCACCGAATTCTTTTGCACATTTACGAATAGATGGTAATAACGGCACGAGTTCTAAACGATACGGTTCGTGAAAATGATCCCTCTCCATCATTTCCCCTACAACTTCCCACTTCTTTTGACATAAAGCAGCTACTAATACATTACTTATCGCACTAGCCTTAACAGCTTCATGAAACGGAAACACTTCTGGTAATACAGATCGGCTTTCATCTGTATTTAGCTCTTCATTTGGAATAAGTGAAATTACGCCTAATTCCTTACTTTCAATTCTTACAACCGATACATTCTTTCCATCAAGTGCTCCGATTACAGTTCCTCCTAAAATAGAAGCAGCAACATTATCCGGATGTCCTTCAAAATTTGTAGCAATTTGAACTTTTTGATCAGTTGTTAAGTTCAAATTGCCAAGTTGATTTGCAAGCTCTATTCCTGCTACAATCGCTGATGCGCTACTTCCTAGCCCTCTTGTTAGCGGAATATTACTAGTAACTTCTATTATATGGGGCGATAAAGACGGACATACTTTACATGCCGTGCTAACAATTAAGTTTTTATCGTCTGTCGGAATTGACTCTTCAAAAGAATGGATTACTTTCCATTTATCAGCTTTCTCTTTTACTACTACATGTAAATACAATGACAAAGCTATTCCTACTGAATCAAATCCAGGTCCAACATTCGCTGTACTAGCAGGAACACAAATACTTAATGGTATCACGACATAATCACCCCTTTAATATGCTCTTTAATTTGTTCTATATTATTTGAAACACTTGCAATGTCTAATGTATTAGAAGAAATTGCGATATCAGGATCTTTCAAGCCGTTCCCAGTTAAAACTGCAACAACTGTCTCTCCTTTTTTGATTTTTCCAGATTGAACATGTTTCATTACACCGGCTAATGAAGCATTTGATCCTGGCTCAGCGAAAACCCCTTCCGTTTTTGCTAACAATCTATACGCATGTAATATTTCCTCATCTGATACCATATCTATTTCACCATGAGACTGCTCAGCAGCCTCTACTGCATACGACCAACTCGCTGGATTACCAATACGAATCGCTGTTGCAATTGTTTCAGGTTCTTCAATTACATGTCCTTTTACAATTGCAGCTGCTCCTTCCGCTTCAAATCCGTGAATTCTTGGCTTCTTATAGCCTTTTTCTTTCTCATATTCACAGAACCCTTTCCAGTATGCTGTAATATTTCCGGCATTCCCAACAGGAATCGCTAAAACATCTGGTGCACTTTGTAACTGGTCACAAATTTCAAACGCTGCTGTTTTTTGCCCTTCAATTCGGTAAGGATTTACTGAATTAACTAATGTAATTGGCTCTTCCGCAGCAATATTTCTTACAGCCTTAAGTGCATCATCAAAATTCCCTTCTATTGAAATAATTTCAGCCCCATAAGCGACTGCTTGCGCTAATTTTCCATGTGCAATCTTTCCTTCAGGGATTACGATAATACATTTCATTCCGAGGCGCGCGGCGTATGCTGCAGCCGATGCCGAAGTATTACCTGTCGATGCACAAATGATTGCCTCCGACCCTTCTTCTTTCGCCTTCGCAACAGCCATTACCATGCCTCGATCTTTAAAAGAACCTGTCGGATTCGCTCCTTCATACTTCCCGTACAACTGAATTCCTAATTGTTTTGATATATTTAATAACGGAATAAGGGGTGTATTTCCTTCCATTAAGCTGACATCAGGTGTGTTTTCATTTACCGGTAAATAAGAAGCATATTGGTTTAATAGTCCTTTATACATATTGTTTTTCCTCCTCAATAATGTAGTAACTGTTTATTTCACTTGCGACATCTTCTATCGCTCCTAAAACTCGTTCAAATTGATACTTTGAAGTTTGGTGTGTCACAACAACGACTTCTGCAAGTTCTCGATTTAAAGGTAATTGAATAACTTCTTTTAAACTTACAGAATAATTAACGAAACATTCTGTTATTTTCTGCAACATCCCAGGTTCATCTCGTAATGAAATACGTAAGAAATATTTTGAAACTACCTCTTCATCTCCTTGTAACTTATATGGTTCTGGTTCTTTTAACGCACTTTTATTTTTCTGAACTTGATTCATATTCTTAACGATTGAAATAATATCACTTACTACAGCAGAACCAGTTGGCAATTTTCCAGCTCCAGGTCCGTAAAACATTACTTCTCCTACTGCTTGACCGTGAACATATACTGCATTAAATTCATTATTTACATTCGATAATGGATGATGACTTGGTAAAAGCGTCGGTTCTACACTTAAATGAATCGCTGATCCTTGTTTCTCTGCTTTACCAATTAACTTCATTGTAAATCCTAACTTTTCAGCCATTTGTAAATCTTCTTTTTCGACCTTTCGAATCCCTCTTACTTGCACATCATCTAAAGAAACATTCATCGAAAAACCTAAGTTTGCAAGAATGGCTACCTTTCTCGCCGCATCTAGCCCATCTACATCCGCTGTTGGATCAGATTCTGCGAATCCTAATTTTTGCGCTTCCTGTAAAGCCTCTTCATACGACCATCCATTTTGACTCATCTTTGTTAACATATAATTTGTTGTTCCATTTACAATTCCCATGATTTTTTCAATTTGATCTGAGGCTAATCCGTCTGTTAATCCTCTTAACACTGGAATACCGCCCGCTACACTTGCTTCATAACATAAATCACAATCATTTTCATTCGCTAATTGGAGAAGCTCTGCACCGTATACAGCCATTAAATCTTTATTTGCTGTTACGACATGCTTCTTATTTCGTAAAGCCTTAACGATATGCTGTTTTGCTTCATCAATTCCGCCCATTACCTCTACTACAATATCAATATTTGAATCATTTAGAACTTCATCAACATGACTTGTTACTACGATTCCATCGATGCAAACATCACGTTCTTTTTCTAAATCACGTACAACGACTGTCTTCACCTTCACTTCATACCCTGTATCAAGTGCAATTTTTTTATAATGTTCTTTCAAAATATGGACAACACCACTTCCGACCGTACCTAATCCTAACACCCCAACATTAATAACGTTATTCATCTTCTAATCTCCTCCTACAATTTTATTATTTATCCCTATCAATCACCTTGCTCTGCTTTTTGATCATGCAGGTGGTGGTTATTTCCGTACGTACAAATTGTTTCATGTTACTGCACCTCCTTTCAAAGTAAAAAAACACACTCATCCCTAGGAAAGGGACGAATGTGTTTTCGTGGTTCCACCCTTGTTCCAATCCAGACGTATTTCCTCCTAGATTGCTCAAGTTCAGATAACGGCTGATTCCGTCAATAATTACTAAATTACTCGTTCACTATTGAAGTTCAAAGGTGGTAAAACCATTTCTCGTGTTAGGAAGCTCACACCCTTGACTTCCCTCTCTGTAAACCGTAAAAATGATTTCGTGTCCTTATCGTTACTTTTTCGTTCATGTTTATTTGTTAACTCATTATACTCGCATAAAAAACAAAATCAATACTATTTTTTAATTATTTCAAATTTTCAATCTTAAAATCCATAAAAAAACACACTCATCCCTAGGAAAGGGACGAATGTGTTTTCGTGGTTCCACCCTTGTTCCAATCTAGACGTATTTCCTCCTAGATTGCTCAAGCTCAGATAACGGCTGATTCCGTCAATAATTACTAGATTACTCGTTCACTATTGAAGTTCAAAGGTGGTAAAACCATTTCTCGTGTTAGGAAGCTCACACCCTTGACTTCCCTCTCTGTAAACCGTAAAAATGATTTCGTGTCCTTATCATTACTTTTTCGTTCATGTCTATTTGTTAACTTATTATAGTTATCAATTTTTTAAAAAGCAAGCCTATTTTTACTAACTATTTTCAAGAAATTTTTTTATTATATTTCACAATAGCATTATGCAACTACCACTCAATTTACCTATTTTGTTATTTCTCCAGTTTGTAAATCAACGGTTCATATATAAATATCCCATTCTAAAACACGTACATATCCACCTCACAAAATTATATCAATAAAATTTTCAATATAATCTTTTTGTATAACTTTCTTCTAAAGAACGTGCAACATCTTCTTCTGAAGTATTCACTTTCGCATGCTCCAGCAACATTTTTGCTGCTGAAGGTAACGCTTTTTTATTTAACCAAGATTTCGGATCCCACATCTTAGAACGAATAAAAGCTTTTGCACAATGAATATAACACTCTTCTATTTCAACAACAATTCCAAGTAGCGGATTACGTCCATTCACCTGCATTTCTTGCAAAATTTCTTCGTCGTTTGTTATATACGCTCGGCCATTTATTCTGAGTGTCTCCCCAAGACCTGGAATAAAAAAGATTAATCCTACACGTGGATTGGAAATAATATTCAAAATGGAGTCTATACGACGATTGCCCGGTCTTTCTGGAATGATAATTTTATTATTATTGAGTACGTATACAAATCCAGGTGCGTCTCCTCTCGGCGAGGCGTCACACTCCCCCAACTTATTTGCAGTAGATAATACTAGAAAAGGAGATTTAGAAAGGAAATCTACACAATGGTGGTCTAATGATGAAATAACTTTTTTCAATGCTCGCTCACTTGGTTTCCCCAATATTTTCCGTAACTCTTCCTCTGTTGAAATAATCGATTTTATTTCCATACGCTCTATCTCCACTTATAATCGCCCCTTTTTCTTTATTTTCCCAAAATTCAATACGAATATTGTATAATAAAATTTGCAGAAAGGGGAATTAAAATGACAGAGTGGTTAACAATATTTGATTCTGAAAGAAATACACTTGGGAAGAAATTACGCGATGAAGTGCATCGTGACGGTGATTGGCACGAAACATTTCATTGTTGGTTTGTAGAAAAAGATGCTAAAGATATATTCTTATATTTCCAATTACGCTCTAAAAATAAAAAAGAAGCTCCACTTATATGGGATATTACTTCAGCTGGACATATTATGCATGATGAAGATGTACAAATTGGTGGTCTTCGTGAAATCGAAGAAGAATTGGGGCTTTCCTTTCAAACTACTGATTTAGTATACAAAGGAATCTTTACAATAGATTATGAAATTTCAAATCTTACTGATCGTGAATTTTGTCATATGTATTTTCACAATGTCATCAATCCACTTCCATTCGCACCAGGTGAAGAAGTAGACGATGTGATGAAAGTACATGCAACTTCTTTTCTACAACTATTAAATGGTGAAATTTCATCTTTTACAGCTACTTCTGTTTTGAGCAATAAACCGATAACGATAACTTTTGATGATATTTATCCATATGATCTTGCATACTATGAATTTGTTATAGAGCAAGGAAAAGAATTATTAAAAAATAATAGTTTATAAATAAAATAGGACTCCCATTTTAAAGTACTTGGGAGTCCCATTCTTACTAGTGGATTATTGACAATGTCCGACTGATTTAAACTCCTCTTTATTTTCTCTCTTTCGATGTCTGGAACATACTTGGAAGCGTTACAAAACGTGCCCCTTTCATTTTTAACTGAGGAATGATTTTGTCTAGTGCATCTACAGATCCTTGTAAATGCCCACCTGGTGTTGAATGCTGAAGGATGACACTACCAGGAAATGAGTTCCCTAACACATTATTTGTAATCGTATCAGCACTTACACCTTTCCAATCAACCGTATCAACACTCCACTGTACAATCATAAAATTTTGCTCTGTTGCCCACTTCAATTGATTTTCAAGTATTTCACCGTACGGCGGACGAATAAATTTCGGTGCATAACCAGCTAAACGAGTTAATATTTCTTCTGTTTTTATAATTTGATTACGGTACTCAGCATCAGTTACTTTCGCTAAATTCGGATGGCTATACGTATGATTGCCAATTACATGCCCTTCATTCGCAATACGCTTTACTACATTCGGAAACTTTTCCGCATTTTCACCAAGCAAAAAGAAAGTTGCTTTTACATTATGTTGTTTTAACTTATCTAAAATTTTTGGCGTAAATTCTAAATCTGGTCCATCATCAAATGTAAGAGCGACTTCCGCTTTATTGTATGGTCCGGAAAATGCGTACGCATATTTTTCGACCCACGAAAATGGTGTCCACGATCCACGCTCATATGCTTTCATTTGTACTTCATAGTTTTGAGGTATATATACGTATGGCAATGAGCTTATATAGTCTCCATAATAAAATGAGTGATATGGCATATAGGCGTATGAAACATCTCGTCCTAGTCCCCATTGATATGGAGCAAACATTTGTGGCGAATAAAAATAATACATGATAAAAACCTCCCTAAAGTTTCATATGTGATTCCTCTGCACTTTGTTAGGGAAATTCCTATTCATGAACAAAAATAAGACTGTCCGTAATTAGGACAGTCTTATTGCTTACTATTATTAATAAATCGATGTACTATCTTTCGGCAAAGCTTTCACATGTTTTAAATAGCTTGTCACTCTGTCATCATCACCTTGCGGGTATTGATATCCATATGTGTTAGCAATTTCATTCGCTACTTCCCTAAATAAATTACCCATGACAAAGAATGACTCCCATATGTTTTCATATTCTGCATTAGAAAATGTTCTTTTAAATTGCATCCACATACCTTTTTCAACATATTGCTCGAAATGCTTTCCAAATTTTCCTGCATTAACTGCAAAGTCTGTTTTCATACCAATATGCCATTCTAGCATTACGATTAACATATCTCGCACTGGGCCATCAAGCATCCCTTTCACATAAGAAAGTTCTTCTCTCCATAATCCTTTTGCTACATTGGTACTACACCACCAAAACTCATTACAGCAATCTAAAAACTCTTTTTCTGTAGGCTTTTTTATTAAGTAATCTTTATCGCTTGCTGGCGGGAATTCCTCCATACAATTATCTTTATCGAGAAGCAATTTACTTAAACTATCTTGTCCAACGAACTTTTTTATTAAATCGACCGGAACTAATGTTAAATCGATCCGATTCCCATCCATGAACTGCATTAAATATGGAAACTTTCCGTCTCCATCTGGTGGAACTAATGACATTTCTTCCGGCATTTGTACAATCATTATTTCTCCAAATCTATGAATCCAATGATGATTAGACGTAAAAGATTGTATATCATGTACAACATACATAATATCATAGTCTTGAAAACAATCTCTCTCCACATTTGGATTTACACGTGATCCATTCATAATGACAGCTCGAATTCTTTCATCCTCTTTTGCTGTATTTATAATTAAGTCTAGCATTTCTTTTTCAGTTCTCATCTATTCCTAACCTCCAATTTTTAATATAAACTTATCTTTTCAAGTATGTTGGAGGTCCACGAGCTAGCTGTGTTGCACACGATACATGTTATAATTTTTGAAATTTCTTTTTCATCCCATTTACCTCCTCACATCACTCTTTTACGACTACCATGACAAACCCATCGTATCCTTTACTTCCTACAGTTTGAAGCGCAGTAGCACTTACACGTGACTCTGCAGCTATTAATTCATAGAAGTGACGTATTCCTTGCACGCGAGGATCATTACTCGTATTGTCAATAACTTCTCCTTCACGTACTACGTTATCCCCAATAATTATAGTACCAGGGCGTGATAGCTTCAGTGCCCATTCAAAATAAGCAGGGTTATTTTGTTTATCGGCGTCTATAAAAATAAAATCAAATGGTTCATACTTCTCATTTTCGATTTGCCGTAAAGAATCTAAAGCTAATCCTACTCTTACTTCAATTTTATCATTCAAATTGGCACGCTCAATATTGTTACATGCAATTTCTGCATGTTTTTCATTTGCTTCCAATGTAACAACTCGTCCTCCAGATGGCAAGCCCCTTGCAAGCCATATCGTGCTATATCCGCCTAGAGTACCAATTTCCAAAATGTTTCGAGCTCTTTGAATTTGTACTAATAGTTGCAAAAACTTCCCTTGCGTTGGCGATACATCATGTGCTGGTAAATTAGCTGCAGCGTTTACTTGAAGAACTTCTTCTAATATAGAATCTTTCGGTATTAATACATCACTCATATATTGATCAACAGCCGTCCACTTCTCAATTATACTCATGTAAATACCATCCCTTTCAATGCTTTTCTATTATTCACATTTGATTATACCGAAAATTCTGTCTCATAAACAAAAATAAAGAAGGGACATCTACTCCATTACAGAATAAATATCCCTTCTTTCGTTTATACATTTATCCCTTACGGATTAGTAGACCAAAGTCCCGCTGATTTAATAAATGTACGTTTATTTAATTTCAGCTGCGCTACGATAAACTCTGCAATATCTTCTGCTTGCATTACTTTATCTGGGTTTCCATCAGTTAATCCTAAATCTACAGCCATATCCGTTGCTACTGTACTTGGTGTTAAAGCTGTCACACGAATGTTATGTTTACGAACTTCCATCGCTAACGATTCTGTTAAGCCAAGAACACCAAATTTAGAAGCACTATATGCACTTGTTACAGGTGCACCTTTTTGTCCTGCTGTAGATGAAATGTTAATGATATCACCAGATTGTTGTTCAATCATACTTGGTAAAGCTGCACGAGTTGCATAGTATACACCCATTAAGTTTACTTGAATGATTTTTTCCCAATCAGCAACGTCTAGTTCTAAAAACTTACCGAATTTAGAAATACCAGCGTTATTAATTAAAATATCGATAGATCCTAAACCGTTTTTTAACGCCTCAATCGCACTAGTCACTTCTTCGTATGAAGAAACATCAGCAGTCGCAATAACAGCTTTTACGCCTTCTGCTTCTACTTCTTTCGCAACAGCTTTTAAGTTTTCTTCTGAACGAGCTAAAAGACCTACATTTACGCCCTCTTTCGCTAATGCAATCGCTACAGCGCGACCAATTCCTCTACCTGCTCCTGTAATTAAAGCATTTTTTCCTTGTAATAATTCTGCCAAGTATAACACTCCTTAATCATCTCAGTTATGTATTATATTAAAATTGTATCTATGTTTATGTAAAAAGGCAATGATGCACTTTCATGTGCGTAGGTTACTTGTAGGTAACTATAGGATTTTTTTATTTTTAAGTCTCATGTTTTTGCCATGATTCATGTAAAATAAAAATAAATCCAGTATAGGAGAGTGTATGTGTATGAAAAGAAAAAAATGGTTCTTGTCACTAACTGTATTCGGACTATGTATCATATTTTTGGCTATGTACTTTATATTTGGTAATCCACTACATTATAAAGTAATAGAAAAAGATACTAACGACTATCTCCATACTATAAAAGGATATAGTCAAAAAGAAATACAAAGTATAACCGGAAAATATACTCCCCTTTATACTATCGGCTATTATGCAGAAGTCGTATATAAAGACGAACCTTATTTTACATACTCTTATACATACGATAATAATAAAAAAATAATACAAGACAACGGCATTTTAGGAAGACATACTGAGTCATTTGAAAATCTTAATTTGAACTGGTCATTCTTTGACCAGTTAGTAGACGGAATTCATACAAACCTACAAGAAAGAGGTTTAAGCGAAAAGAAAGATTATTCTATACGCTATGTTCAATTCATCAATATCGATGATGATAAAAACGGTGCAGAAGCATACGTTGACTTTAAGAAAGATAAACAATCACATTCTTCATACCGTATGAATAACGAAGGAAAAGCCTATCAATATAGTTGCAGTAACGGGGATTGTGTGTTTAAAGAGAAATAGTGTTAGAAGATTTTCCTCCTAACACTATCTCTCTTCATATTTAGGAATACAAACAATAAATTCCGTCCCATTCCCTTCCTCACTCTCGACTTTTATTTCTCCTCGATGAAGGTCCAGTACCTTTTTTACAATAGCCAAACCTAAGCCACTTCCTCCGTAAGCACGATTTCGTGAAGAATCCACTTTATAAAAACGTTCAAAAATATGTTGTTTCTGTTTTTCAGATATACCCATTCCCGAATCGCGAATACGTACTTCCACTACTTTCTCATGTTCTTGTAACTGGATTGTAATTGTGCCACCACTTGAAGTAAATTTAATACTATTATGAATTAAATTAATCCAAACTTGACTCATACTTTCTTGGTCAGCGGTAATGAGTACTTTCTCTAAATTAAGTTCTAGCTCAATTTCTTTTTCAGCCCAGAGCGGTTCACTATTTAATACTATTTGCTTTAACTGTTGATCTAATCGATAAGTCGCTTTTTCTGGTGTATACTCTTCCGATTCTAAAAGAGTTAGTTTCAGTAAATTTTGACTTAGTTTGGATAATCTCGTCGTTTCTGTTTCAATAATGGTAAGATAATGCGTTCTTTTTTCCTCGGAAATATTGTTATCTTGTAATGCTCTAGCAAAACCTTTTATAGATGTTAATGGTGACTGTATTTCATGTGAAACATTCGATACAAATTCTTGACGCATTTTCTCCATCGCATTTAGTTCATCTGTCATATCATTTATACTTTTTACGAGTACACCAATTTCTCCATCATACTTTTCTTCATTTCGTATTTTTACAGAGAAGTCTCCTTTTGCAATTTTTTGTATCGGTTCAATAATAGTCCAAATCATCGCCTGTCGTTTTGGCCTCATTAATATCCCAAACAATGTCCAAATAAGAACAATAAACACAAAACCGACCATATCACTAATTAAAAAGGCAACAAACGGCGATACATGTATTTCAAGAGCATTCAATATACTAGTTGCTACATAAAATGCGATAGACCAAATTATAGTGAGAAAAGAAAAGAGCGCTATTATCGCTCCCGTTACTTTCAACATCTTCAACTTACTCATTCGTTTTCTTTTTCTCATTTACTTACCTCTAAGCGATACCCTAAGCCTCTTATCGTTTTAATACTGAACTTCGACTTCTCTTCTTGAAACTTCTCACGTAGCCGATTAATATGAACGTCTAGTGTACGTTCATTCCCTTCAAAATCATATCCCCATACATCTTCAATTAATTGCTCTCTCGAACAAGTTCTTCCTGCTTTAGAACCTAGAGTAAAGAGCAATTCGAATTCTTTTAGCGGTAATGTAACTGTTTGTTCTCCAACTGAAACTTCAAATGTTTTACGATTTAACAGTACATTTCCAACTTGAATCGATTGCGATACTGTAATTTGGTAACGTTTCAGTAGTGCCTTAACCCTCACTACTAGTTCTATCGGATCAAATGGTTTTACAAGATAATCATCCGTGCCAAGATGAAATCCTTTTACTTTTTGAGATGTTTCCCCTTTCGCAGTTAGCATCAAAATCGGAATATCATAGTACTTCCTTAATTCAAAACATACATCAAATCCATCCATATTCGGCATCATGATATCAAGAATAACCATATCAACTTTTACTTCATCTATTTTCTGAAGTGCATCTAGTCCATCAATTGCCTCATATGTTTGAAAACCTTCTCGTTCTAAAAATACAGAAACAAGTTCTCTAATATGCGGATCATCATCCACTATTAAAATGTTAGGTATCAAAGAAACCATTTCCTTTCTAATTAGCATCCTTAATAAAACTTGTGAACTACCCACCACTTAGTACCTCTTACGAGCTTACCCCGAGTAGGGGCTTCTCGGTTCATCGCTACTTTTGATAGCTAACGAATTTGTCCTAGGACAGCCGAGCTAACTCCCTTGTTCCAAAGGTTATTTTATTACTATTTATGCCAACACTAATAAGCGGATGGCTTCCTTTTTGATATTAATCGCTGCATTATAATCACGGCCAATTGTGAGTCCACACAAACACGCATACGTGCGTTCACATAATGGCATTTCTTTTTTATTTCCACAATTACTACACATCTTTGTAGAAGGAAACCATTTATCTATTTTTACAAGCTGTTTTCCTTGTTCTTGTAGCTTATATGCTAAAAATGTCGTGAACATCCTCCAACCGTTGTCCGCTACACTCTTACCAAATCTAAATGCTCGTGACATTTCTTTCATATGTAAGTCTTCGATTGCTACAACGTCAAAACCCGTAGCTAATTCTTTAGACTTATGATGAAGAAAGTTTTTACGTTGATTGGCGACCTTTTCATGCAATTTCGCTACACGAATGCGTTGTTTATTCCAACGTTCTGAACCTTTCACACGTCTTGCTAATACTCGTTGTGCCTTCGCTAATTTCTCTAACATCTGACGATAAAAGCGAGGATAATTGGCTTTCTCATCTTCGCTACTCACATACAATTCAGCCATTGCGAAGTCTAATCCAACTACAGTTTGTACTTCTTTTTGTACAATCTCTTTTTCATATTCAGTCAAGATGGACACATAGTATTTACCAGTAGGTGTCATCGAAATCGTACACGATTTGATGATATGTTTTGGCGGGATTTTTCTATGTTGCTTCAGTTTCACCATTTTCAACTTTGATAATTTGATATAACCATGAAATAACATAATATTTCCGTTTACTCGATTCGTTGTATAGGATTTTCTACTCTTTTTACTTTTGAATGTAGGAAAATCACTTTGACCACTAAAAAAATTCTTATACGCAGTTTGCAAGTTTAATTGCGCGTTGGCCAATGCCAATGAATCAACTTCTTTCAACCATTCATACTCTGTCTTATATTTTGCAGGAGTAGGGAATTTTTGTTTCTTCAGTTCTTCCTTGTTCCCTTTATATTTTTCATATACTTCTTTTCGTTCAGCCAGCATTTTGTTATACACAAAACGTACACACCCGAATGTTTTTCGTATGAGATGTGCTTGTTCTTCTGTTGGATACAGACGAAACTTGTACGCCTTATTCTGCTTTGCCATATCCATTCAACTCACTTTTCGCTTCATTTCCCATAAGCTATGACGGTGATCCCACAACCTGAACACTACATGATTATTATCTACTTTCATTGTTATACCAAAATTCCCCTCTTATAAGACTGATTATATCAGAGGCGAAATAAACAGGGAAAACAAACGTTCGGCTACACCAAACCGAAATTCATCTCCCACCTGCCGCTAGACTATCGTCTTTCACACGCCTGAGGAAGGAGACTTCTTTCGGATAATATGTTAAAAATGAATAATCAGTGGAGTACATACCCCACTGATTATTCATTTTATAATGCACCCTCTTTAATTTTCAATTGCTGCGTTGCAAACTCACGATACATGTCATGTGTACGTAATAATTCATCGTGCGTACCACTTCCTGTAAGGTTCCCTTTTTCAATAAAGATAATTTTATCTGCATCTACAACTGTAGAAAGCCTATGTGCAATAACTAACGTTGTTCTGCCTTTCATTAAGTTATTTAATGCCTTTTGAACGACAGACTCTGATTTACTATCTAAACTTGAAGTTGCCTCATCTAACATAAGAATTTGTGGATTTCGAAGTAATGCTCGGGCAATGGCAATTCGCTGTCTTTGTCCTCCGGAAAGCTTCACACCACGTTCTCCAACTTCTGTTGCATATCCGTTCGGTAAATCATGAATAAATGCATCAACATATGCCATCGCTGCTACTTTTTCAATTTCTTCATCTGTCACTTCGCCCTCAACACCGTAACAAATATTATCACGAATCGTTCCATCGATTAACGGACTATCTTGTGAAACGTAACCAATTTGACGTCGCCATGACTGTAATGAATAGTTCGTAATTGAGTCTTTTCCTAATTTAATGGCACCGCTAGTTGGCTCATAAAAACGTTCTAATAATGAGAATAACGTCGTTTTCCCGCTACCACTTGGCCCTACAATCGCTGTTACTTTTCCTGATTCAATTGTGAAATCAATATTTTTTAAGACTTGCTCTTCTTCGTTATACTCGAAATGTACATTTTCAAGAACAATTGGTTGTTTAGCATTTGTAACTTTCACACCAGTTTCATGGTCTTCTACTTCATATTCTAATATCGTATTAATTCTTTCCGTTGCACCAATTGCCTTTTGGAATTGTGTAAAGAACATAGATAATTGACTCATCGGCATAATAATTTGAACTAAATATAAAATAAACGCTACAAGTTCACCCGTTGTTAATGCACCGCTAGAAACACGCATTCCACCATACCCTACGATAATAACAAGTAATGCCATTAAAACAAACGACATAACTGGTGAAATTAACGCTTGCACTTTTCCCTCTTTCAAACCAAATTGCAATAACTTTTGTATACCTGTATTGCCTGTTTCATATTCTCTTTTTTCTGTATTTGAAGATTTCACTAAACGAATTTCTGATAATACTTGCGTTAGCACACTTGTAAAAGAAGCTGTTTCATCTTGAAGTGCTTTTGAAATCTTATACATTTTTCGTCCGAGTGGAACTAAAATTAGTACTGATAATGGGATAACCGTTAAAAGTAAAAGTGTCATTTTCCAATCTAAAACGAAAAGTACAATTAATGATCCGACGATTGAAATACCACCTGTTAATAAGTTTGACAAATGCTCAGAAATTAATGTTTTCACAACTCCTGTATCATTTGTCATTCGGCTAATTGTATCGCCTGTTCTATTTTGATCATAATAAGATACTGGCAATATAAGCACCTTTTTCCACAAACGTTCTCTCAGTCCAGCTACAATCTTCTGTCCTATATAATTTAGTAAATATATAGATAATCCTGCAGCTACCGTTTGCATAATAAAGAATGCAACTAGCCCAACAATTTGTCCTGTACTAATTGACGAAAGTGAAAAATTATCTACTAATCCTTTTGTTAACATCGGAATAAATAAACTTGCTCCCGTAGAAAGCAAACTCATTAATAACGCAAAAACAAGAATCCCTTTCGGAGGATTTGTATCTTGCATAAGGCGTAAAAACTGCCTCCAGTTCCCTTTTTTCTTTGTCTCATTTCTAACTTCCATACATGTTCATCTCCTCGTGTTAAACCAAACTGTTCTTTCTAAAAATAGAATACAATACAAATGTAAACTGAATGTAAACACACTTTTTCTGTTTTTACAAAATATACATACAAACGCACCTTTACAACAGATATAAACATCTGATATTATTACCTAGTACTAATTATTATTCTATGTGAATTATAGATAACTATTTTACAATACTATATAAATCTCCAGTTATTGAAAGGAGTATCCTTTTTGCAAACAAATATACATTCCGAAAAGGAAACAATCATTTTTATTCATGGATTAGTCGGCAATCGTCGCGCCTTCAAAAAAGAGCATAAACGATTTTCCGCCTCTTACAACATTATTACTTATGACTTATTAGGTCACGGTGATGACAAAGGAGAAGCTATCGAATTTTCATTACAGCGTCTCGTGGACCAATTATTGAACTTATACGAAAAAGAAGGCATTCAAAAAGCTCATATTTGCGCTTTAAGCTACGGCTGTTATATCTCTACCATTTTTGCACAAATGCACCCAGAAAAAGTATTAAGCATTTGTCATATTGGTGGACATTATAATAATCCTTCCCTTTTATATAACGTATTTCAAAAGTTTTGGGAGAAGCGAGGAGACGATTACTCTAAATGGCTCTCTCAATACGCAAATACCATTTTTCCAAGTGGCATACTAAAAGCAAATCCGTTCGCAGTCATTTCAAGAAATATTTATTACCGTTTCGGATTGCAATTACACTCATCAATTATTGCCCAATCATTACGACACCGTTTAGAATTCGATTTAAAATCTAAATTAAAATCACTTCCCCACCCTATTCTATGGGTAATGGGCGAACATGATCATCTCTATAAATCTTGTCTTTTTGATTTAAAGTCTATTCTCCCTAACGTTTTATATAAAGAAATACCGTTAGCAGGTCATGCAGCAAACTTATTTCGCCCCAACTACTTTCATGATCTATACGCTCGATTTTTAAATGGGAAGTTACAGTGAAAACTATTACATCCCAATTTATGAAACTATAAAAAGGCTTCCCAAGTTTCCCTGGAAAGCCTTTTCTCTATACGAAAAGTATATAAAACTACTTTTTCTTAGTATGCTTTTGTGTAACCTAACATGTGCTTGCTCCAGTAAGAGTTACTTACAGAACTAATACGTACACCAGTTGCATCAGTTTCTGCACTAATGAACTGACCGTTTCCTAAGTAAACGCCCATGTGAGAAGGACCTGATTTATAAGTATTTTGGAAGTATACTAAATCACCTGGTTGTGGATTGCTAGTTTTTGTTTTAGAGCTCCAGTATCCAGCAACTGTTTGACGAGCGCCTTTATGACCAGTTTGATTTAATACGTAGTGAATGAATCCACTGCAGTCAAAACCAGCAGGTGTTGTACCAGCAGTTCTGTATGGTGAACCATTTAAAGATCTAGCGAATCCAGCGATTGAAGATGTATCTCCACCTGTTGTTGGTTTTTGTACGTCTTTACCTGGTTGTTGAACGTTATTTGTAACGTTATTGTTATTTGTAACGTTGTTTACTCCGCCTTTTACAAACTTAACGAAGTCTGCACTTACGTAACCTGTGCGGCCGTTATGGTTAATTTTGTACCAACCATTTTCAGCGCCAGTAACGTTTAATACTGTACCGTTTGTTACACCACCGATTACAGCGTTGTATGTAGCTGGGCCTGTACGTACTTTTAAAGCACCAGTGTTAACAACATAAGAACCACCAGTTTGAACTGTAGTAGTATTGTTGTTTGTAGTTGGTTGTTGTGTTTGGTTAGATACAGCAGAACCACCTTTTGTTACGAAGTCTTTGCTTACGTATCCAGTTCCACCATTGAAGTTGATTTTAAACCAATCTTGTACTTCACCAACAACTTGTACTGTTTTACCTTTATTTACAGAGCCTAATACTGTATGAGATGTACTTGGGCCTGTACGTACGTTAAGTGAAGAAACGTTTACTGTGTAAGTACCAGTTCCTTGTTGAACAGTAGTTCCTGTTTTACCACCAGTCGTTACGAAGTCACCACTTACATAACCAGTTTGACCGTTTACAGTTACTTTGAACCAACCGTTTTCTTGTCCAATTACTTGTAGTACTTGACCTGATTTTACTTTAGAAATCACGTTATGTCCTGTACCAGCACCTGAACGAACATTTAATACATCAGCAGTTACTGTGTATTTTAAATCAGATTTTGTTTCTACAGTTTTTGTTTCAGTTACAGTCGTTTGAGTTTGAGTTTGTCCATTAATTTCTTTTAGCGCTTCGTTTGAAACTTGTGCTTGAGCAGAATCCATACCTGGAACTGCAACACCTACTACAGAAGCTGCTGCTAAACCTGCAATTACTTTTTTCATAAGTTGTCTTTACTTCCTTTCCCTACTATCCTCTTAAAAAAACTTCTAAACTTAATACTTTACAATATTATCAAAGTAAAATATTCATTAAGTTCCATTTTTTAGCAAGAGTTTTATTTTTCACACAGAGTTCATTTTAAATGAATGAAGTGAATTCCGTGTGAACTTCATGTGAACTTTACCATTAAACTTAATGCTTTTGCAATGATTTTTTCAAATTTCTTATGTGTCTCATCGAAAATTCGACATCTCACTCATTATCTTAATATACATTTTCTATCCACTTTAAAAAATTCTATGAATCTAATACAATGCAAAGAATGTATTTTCTAGTAAAGTTCCTTCCATGTAGCATACTCTTATCATGACAAAAAATACTTTTTTTATCAATAGTATAATATTTTTAGAAAACTATTTTTGATACTATCTATCGCTTTTAAAAGATTTGACGATTTGTAAGATTTAACTTCAAAAATCCTGTTCTAATTTGACGAAAATACACTTTCAACTACCTACTTTTCACTACCTATGGAATTTTCAGGATATTTATATTATCATATATATAGTAGTATTTTAATCCATTCAAATTTTATTTACCCTACACTAAAACCAATCGAACTTTCACAGGTCGGTTACATTAAATTTTGAGATGGAAATCTTATTGCCCGTAAATAGTGGAATCAAAAAGGAGGTATATTTATGAAAAACATAATAGATGATCCTATAAATAAAAATATTGAACTATACTATGCTTTTTTTCAATTCGTTTCAATTATCACCTTACAAAAAGTATCAACTATTGAAACACGTAAAAACGAATTAAAAAATCAGATGAAAAATTCCTATCAAAAAAATCCTTATTACTTATAAAAGGTGAACAGGTTGTATCCCTGTTCACCTTTTATCGTTCCTACATTATTTGTAAATTTTCACACGGTTTTCTAATGGTTGGTATTCTTTTTCACCTGCAGGTACCACTGGTTTACCAAACGGCATTTGCGCAGTAAGCTTCCAGCTTTCTGGAACTTCCCATTCTTTTCTCACTTCTTCATCAATTAATGGATTGTAATGCTGCAATGTAGTACCAAATCCTTCGATTTCTAAAGCTGTCCAAATTGCAAATTGTAACATTCCTGAGGATTGCTGAGACCAAATTGGAAAGTTCTCTTTGTATAATGAAAAGTTTTCTTGCAGTTCTTCCACCACTTGACTATCTTCAAAGTATAGAACCGTTCCATAACCACTTTTAAATGCATTCATTTTTTCTTCAGTAGATGCAAAGTTATTTTCAGGTACAATTTTTCGTAACGTTTCTTTCGTAATATCCCATAACTTATCATGTTGTTCTCCTAGCAAGACGACAACGCGAGCGCTCTGAGAGTTAAAAGCTGAAGGTGTATGTTTTACAGCATGATAAATCACTTCTTGAATTTTTTCATCAGAAACTACTTGCTCTTTACTAATCGCATAGATAGATCTTCGGTCTTCAATTGCTGAGTAAAAATCTTTTGCCATCATAATTCCCTCCAATTTTCATTTGAGGCTTTTTCATATGTATAATTCACATTACGCCTCTCGAAACTTATCATTAATAAGCTTCTAACTTTATAATATCAACAAACAATACTAAACTCAAATAATAAAACTCACATATTTTACCTTTTTATTTCATAATGCTAAAAATAAAAAGGCAATTTATTGTTACTGATCATACGTAACAACAAATTGCCTTTCTTATATAATGATCTAACTCAATATTTTACTTACTTAACTAAGCCAAATGCATAAGACATTAGCTTATTTGTCTCTGTAAAACGCTTCGTTTTACCTTTCGTTCCCATTACAACTGTAATAATACGAGTATCCCCTTGTTTTGCTGTTCCCGTGAAACAATACCCTGCGCTATCTGTGAATCCTGTTTTTAATCCGTCTATTCCTTCTATATATAAAGCTTTATTATTTTTGTTTAACATATCATTTGTACTTATAACATTAATATTATTAAATGCTAACTGACTTTGACGTAAGTGAGTCACTTCTAATATTTCTGGATAATCTTTTATAAGATGATATGCCAAGTTTGCTACATCAGCAGCTGTCATCTTCGTCTCACTTCCATCAGGTTCCTGTAGTCCTGATGCATTTGCGAATTTAGCATAATCCGACATTTTTAACTGTTTCGCTTTTGCATTCATAAGTTGAACGAAATCTTTCTCCGTTTTTGCCATATGTTCCGCTAACGCCACAGCCGAATTATTTGCTGATTCAATCATTAATGCATGGAACAGATCTTTAACAGTCAATGTGTCATTCACTTGAACTGGGATTCTCGCACCTTCTGTTTGTGCCGCTTTCGCACTCATTTTCACCGGATCTTCCCAGCGAACTTTCCCATTATGTACATTTTCTAATAAAAGGTACGCTGTCATCATCTTTGACATGCTAGCTGGTGCAAAAGCTTCATTTTCATTATATTGATAAATAATATCTCCATCACTCGCATCAATAATCATAGCTGCTTTTGCATCAATTTCCGGTGGTATGTACTTTGGTGGTACTACTTTTTCAGTTAATCCTGTTTCAGGTAGTTCTGCCACTTGTAAAGGTGGTCCCTCTACACTTGCTGTACTCTTTTGAGTTCCTTGGAATAAGAACCAACATACCCCTAAAATAATAACTAATAGGATCGTTACCCTTCCCCATTTTAACTGCTTCATTTCAAAACTCCTTTAGTAACCCTTTTATACACTCACATTCAACCATAACAACTTTCCCTTAATATCGTCAAGGTAAAAAGCATATTTATTCATCTACAGCAATTATTATTTCAATGTATTTATGTTACAATAAAAACACCGAAATATAAGAATATTCAATTACAAAATCTCGCGAATAAACTATTTAAATAGAAGGGATTTATACAAATGCTACTTCCAAAATCATTAAAATACGGAGACACAATTGGGATCTACTCACCTTCTTCTCCAGTAACCTACACTTCTCCCAAAAGATTTGAACGAGCAAAATCTTACTTACAACAGAAAGGATTTCATATATTAGAAGGTTCACTAACAGGTCGATATGATTATTATCGTTCGGGTAGTATACAAGAGCGTGCTGAGGAACTGAATGCTTTAATAAGAAATCCTAATGTATCCTGTATTATGTCAACAATTGGCGGTCTAAATTCTAATTCCTTATTACCTTATATTGATTATGATACTTTTCAAAATAACCCTAAAATAATGATTGGCTATTCAGATGCAACAGCTTTATTACTAGGAATTTATGCAAAAACAGGAATCCCTACATTTTACGGTCCGGCACTCGTTCCCTCCTTTGGAGAATTCCAGCCTTTTGTAGATGATACATACAAATATTTTGCCGAAACATTACTGCATGATCAAGCGCTTCCTTACAACATAAAACAACCTTTATTTTGGTCAGACGAATTTATTAATTGGGAAGAGAAAACGAAAGAAAAAGAACTTAGACCAAATAATTGGATTTCCGTAACAAATGGACAAGCTACTGGACGGATAATTGGCGGCAACTTAAATACAATACAAGGAATTTGGGGTAGCTCTTTTATGCCGTGTATTCAAGAAGGAGATATTCTATTTATTGAGGATAGCTCAAAAGATGCAGCTACTATTGAAAGAAGCTTTTCATTACTTAAAATTAACGGTGTATTTGATAAAATTTCAGGTATTATTCTTGGAAAGCATGAGCAATTTGATGATTGTGGTTCAAATCGCAAACCTTACGAAATACTATTAGAAGTACTGCAAAACCAAAGAATTCCTTTACTAGCTGACTTTGATTGCTGTCATACCCATCCGATGATCACTATACCTATAGGTGTTCAAGTGAAAATGGATGCAACTAAAAAAACAATACATATTTTAGAAAAATGGAAGATATAAAGTGAAATTTTAATCAGCCCTCACCAATTGGACTAACCGGCAAACAGCTTGATAAAAAACACTTATACCATAGGAAGAAAATATAATGGACTTTTCCATTAGAAAATATAAAAAAGCTCCGTTATTACAACCGGAGCTTTTCATTATTGCCCTAAATTTTGTATCTTATCTTTCAAATCTCGAACTTGATCTACCGTCTGCATAAGCTCAGAGTTTTTAAATTGCTCTACATCCACTTTCCCTTCTTCTATCTTTGTCATCGCCGTATCAATTAACGTATTTAGCTTTTCATTATATCCGACGATTTGCTGATGAAGATCCTTTGCTACATCAGGTGGCGTTAATTCATTGAAAGCGGGTATATCTTGTTTAATTTCACTAAGCTTCGTTTCTAATTCTTTTCGAGCTTCGCTATCATTAACGGCCTTTTCAGCTAATGCTGGTGCATCATTTGCAAACGCACTTATTTCATTTACATAGTCTGTCGCTTTTTGAGCATAATCTATGGAGTTCTTTCCTTGTTCAACTAGTGAACATCCCATCAAACCAATTGTAACTATAAATACTAATAAAATTGATTTTATTTTCATTTTAGGCTCCCTTCGTCTTTATAATGGTCTGTAAGTTTCTCTATCCTAACTTCTAGCTAAATTACTTATAACCTTTTTTCAAATAGCTATTTACCCTCTTACATGCCCGATTACTGTTACAACATCTACTTCTATATGTACGCTAATAATATCTTCAATTATATCCGTATACCCTTGTCCTATAGCTGTTCCATAGTGTAATGTAAGCCCTTTCTTTTCATACACTGACTTTGGTACTGAAAAAATAAATCTCCTCCAGTTTCTTTCATCAGCCGGTTCCATAATTAAAACAATCCCATCCTCATCAAACATATACGCTCGCCCTCCAACTTTACATTCACTATGGCTCAGTATTGCCTTGGTCAGCAAAATTTAAAACATAATAAGTTAAGATACACACTCTGCTACACCATAAAAATAAAAAACATTCATTCTTTTTGTTAAGAATGAATGTTTTTTAAAAAATCAATTTCTAACTCTAGCATCTTTCTTTGACGAGGTTTTATTTTTCTTACGGGAACTCCAGCATAAATATACCAATCTTCTAAACTCTCTTTCACCATACTCATCGCACCTACTGCCGTGCCTTCTCCTATAGTTACATTTGGAAAAATAATAGAATCAGCACCAATAATCGCATGTTTTTTTAAAATAACTTTTTCTGTTTTCACATTCCTATATTGCTTCTGGACAGTTGGCCCCATTAAAGTATTTCCACTAAAATCATCTAGTACTGCATATACGATTGTTTTAGCTGAGATATTTGCAAAGTCATGCATTTCAATCCCAACTTCCCCTCCATATAACGCTGTATACGCTGATATATGCGAATAACTTCCAATTGTGATTTTGCCACTTAAAATGCAAAAATCATCAATTCTTACATGATTACCAACTGATATAACACCTGGATTATATATACTTGCTTTTTTACTAATCAATACATTTTTCCCAACAGATAAAAATCCAATTTTCTTTAGCTCTTCTTGACTATAAAAACTATTCATCTGCCGACACCACCTTCTGTCCTAAACAGATTACAATTTGTTCTACTATTTCTTTCGTCATCCCTTCCCATAAAGGCAAACTTACTATTCGTTTTGCTATTTTATTCGTTTCTATTAAATCTGTAGACTTATAATTTCTAAAAAAAACTTGTTGATGGCATGATGGCGAAAAGTATAATCTAGCTTCTATTTTCTGTTTTTTCAATTCTTCTATTACTTGTATGTTGCGAACTTCTTCCGGACAAAGAATAGGCATAAATTGTTGAATAACTGCTTTTGTCCTTTGGAGTTTCCATCCTTTTTTCATTAATCTATTACTTTGTAACAACTGTTTATACCATTCAGAAATACGGGTGCGTTCTTTTAATTTTTCATCCCATGTTTTCATAGTTGCAATCCCAATAGCAGCTGCATATTCAGACATTTTACAATTAAAGCCCATCATCGTACATTCACGATTTGTATCAAATCCGAAATTCCCCATTTTTTTAATACGTTGTATATCTTCTTCGTTTTTACTATATATGAGCCCTCCTTCACCAATTCCAAAAGGCTTTGTTGCATGAAAGCTATATACGATCATTCCACTAAAATCTTGACCGTAATGCATCCCTCCATTCATTAATCCAAATCCCGGTGCCGCATCTACGACAACCGGAATCCCCTTCTTCTCTAATTCTTCATATTCTTCTAAGTTCATCCATGAGCCAAACGTTGCGTACGGGACAACAATCGCAACCTCTTCTTTTAATTCTTCAATCTTATCCAAAAGTACTGTTTTATCTATATACCAATCTTCTATTGAAATATCAATAAAATAAGGTTCCAATCCACACCAAATAGCCGCTAATGGAGTTGCTGGGAATGTAAAACTAGGCATGAGGGCATACTTTCCTTTTTTTCTTTTCTTAAGTTGAATGGCCGCCATTAACCCTAACGTTGCGTTTGCTACTGTTGTAACAGCTCCCCTGTTCTGAAAAAATCCCGACATAATCGTTTGTTCAAAACGTTGATTTATAGGTCCATAATTCGTATATATGTGCGATGTATCAATTTCCTTCAATTCATCCAAATACTCAATTACTGGTACAGTTGAAGCACGTAAAAAAGGAATATTCTCCATATCTATCTATTCCTTCCTATCATTTTCGGACAATATAGAGCATATCTGTTTCAGATAAGCCCAATTTCCTCGCACTTTTCATTCCTTGCCTTTCAACTATGTTATATAATTCCACCTTAAATCCTGCATTCATTAATCGTTGAACGAATCCAGATTGATTATATATTCTCACATGATCTTCTTGACCAAAAGCTAATTTCCTCAATTGTGGTGTTACAATTAATTTATTCTCTATAATAGAATCTACATTCATTACGATTGGTACTTGAATAATTCCCCAGCCATTTGGCTTTAAAACTCTATATAACTCTCGCATTGCTTTGTCATCATCAGGAACGTGTTCTAATACATGGCTACATAAAATTACATCAAACGTATTACTATCATATGTAATGCTTGTAACATCAATTTCCTTCATTAATGGATCCTTTGATTCTATATCCCCACATACATACGTAATATTTTTATACTCGTTAAACCAATCTCTTACATTCGCTTCAGGTGCAATATGAAGCATAGTATATTTTCTACTTAACAAGTCCGTTTCCGTTTCAATGTACGCACGATACAATCTTTCACGATCCATTGAACTACAAACTGGACATATCCCTGTATCTTTATTCCACATCTCAAATTTATATTTCGGAAAATCATAATGTGCTGGCCAAGGTGAAAATTTTTCAAATTGTTGATTGCAATATTGACAATAACAAGATTCTTTCTCAAACATATGAGCAACTAGCTTGTTTAATCCTTTTTTAATCTTTTCATTATAAATTTGATCTAGTTCTCCATTTCTTACTGCATCCTTAACTATAAATCCCGCATTTTCTAAACAATAAGATAAACTCTCTTTATAATCCCTCTCAGAACTTAAAAACCCACTATTATATGCATCTATAATTAATTCAATCCACTCTTCAATTGTCATTAAAATAAAATGCATTTGTTTTTGATTTTGTCCACTATGTTGTCTAAAATAACTAAGAGGCTCTTTTATATAAACTACTTTCCCTTTCCTCATCATATCTAACCAAGTTGCAATGTCATTAATAGCAGAATAAGACTTCCCTTTAAAATACCCAAACTTCCCTTCAAACAAGTTCCGATTAAAGAGAACAGTTGTCGGCTCACCCACTATATTTTTTAAATTTTTCAATATGTAATTCCCTAATTCTTTTCCTTCAAAAAGTGTAGTTTCTTTCGCAATTTTCATATTCAAATTTGAGGGTGGTAATATCTCTCCGTTCTCATCAATCAGTTCACGATAAGACGTCACAAATGCAATATTTTCTAACGTCAAAAAGTATTTCATCATTCTCTCAATCTTTTCATGATGAAATAAGTCATCATCTAATAAAAAGTTTATATAATCCCCGTTCGCAAGTTCTATACACTTATTAAAGTTTTCAGCAACTAACGGAGTTTCATTTTTAACATATGTAATACACTCATATTCACGTAAATACGGTTGAATCATAGCATTGACTTCATTATTTGTACTGTCGTCAGAAATAATAATTTCAATATTTTCATATGTTTGATTCAGAGCGCTGTTAAGCGCCAATTCCAAGTAATACGGTCTATTGTACGCAGGAATAAGTATACTTACTTTCGGTAAAGGAGAATTATTATTTATATGTTGTTTTTTCTTTTCTATGTTTATTTTCTTTTCTTTAATTTTTTGATAATAGTCTAATGTATATAATATTGATGATGGAACTATCTTTCTTGCATAATCTAGAAAATTAGTTATCGCTTTATCTAACTCTTTTTCGTTAGATAAGAAACCATATTTTTCTCCTGCTATAATACTATGTGAAAAATCTTCTAATCCATCCATCATTTTATTAGATTCATTTAACTGTTGATGTGGATGTAATCGAAAGTAACTTAGTGTCTCTGCTATATATACCGCTTTTCCTTTACTTAATAAAGACAACCATGAAGCTATATCTACGTTACAAAGATACCTCCTCTTATCAAAAATCCCATACGGTTCTTGTAAATCATTTTTACGAAATAAAACTGTTGTCGGTTCTCCAATATAATTTTTTTGATCCACAATTACCCTATTTGCTAATTCTGTTCCCTCTATAATCGTATCCTCTTCAAATAAACGGACAGTTGAATAAATATGTCGTAGCTCTTTCCCTTTTTCATCAATTACTTGACGATGGGATGTTACAAGCTTAATTTCATTATCTAAATCATTGAAAAAACAATTTATCATCTTTCTAATTTTATCCACATGAAATATATCATCATCCATTAAAAAATTTATATACTCACCGTTCGCTTCATGAAATAACATGAGCGCATTTTCAAATTGTCCTAGAGTTGAACTGTTTTTTATATAAATAATATTTGAATGATCACATAAGTATTTTTGTAACACCTTTTCTGTTTCGTCATTCGTACTATCATCTCCAACTATAATTTCTATATTAGGGTACGTTTGTTCCAGCACACTACATAACGCCTCTTCAAAAAAGCGAGGACGATTATATGTAGGAATTAATACACTTACCAAAGGAAGTTGATCTACCACCTCTTCAGTTCTTTCAATACGAGTTTTCATTTTACTCTCTCACCTCTTCGCATATTATTTATATACGCGACACAAAAATCACATCACTTTAACCGAATGGAGCCTATATACTTTTATGCAGACATGAAACGAAATATCATACTTTTCGTTCTTGAATAAACATATTTAATAACACGGACATTTTATTTGCACCTTTTTTATTCATATGATCACTATCATAAAAATCTTCATCACAAAATAATGGTGAATCAAATAAATCTATAATTTCAAAAGAATATTGAGCTTGAAAATCGTTTATAACTTTATAAAAATCTTCTTTTAATTTCTTACTACTACAATTGAAATAATGTGAAGTAACGGGAAACACAACAATTAATGGCTTTATATCGTTTTTCAACAGTAATTCTAAATATTTCTTAAAAATCATTTTATTTTCAACTAAAGTATGAGGATATACCAATTTAGCATGTGAAGCTGCTCTTATTTTCCCGTGTTCTTCAAAAGGAATGTGAGGAGGAGTAGTATTCCATTCAGCATTTATCCAGGGCAGTATCAGTGATTCATCTTTTAGTTCGTCTAATAAAATATATTCAAAATGCAAATTAAAAATAGAAAAAAGTGGTTTCGGAGTATTTAGATGTGAGAATCCATCAGTGGATAGAGGAGAATGAACGACAGTATGATGACCGTCTTGAAACAATGGATAATATACTTTGTGAATTCTATATGATTCAGATGATAACGACATATCAAAGTAAAATGAGAAATAAGCTATTCCTATCAAACAATATTGAAAGGAATGATCGTTTGATAGAAGTTGTGATGCTATTAAATAATCATAGTATAGATCTTGCGATGGAAGTGTTAATTTTATTGACTTTTTTGAGAGGAGCTCCGTACTTATGCCACAATGTGGATAAGACAAGCCCGTCGCAAACAATTCATACGTCGGATCACTCTTTGCTTTTTTCATAGAAATGTATAGAGACATAAGATCCGGATTTATTTGATAGATAGAAATTAATTTATTCTTCCATTCATACATGTATTTTGTTAAATTAATAATTTTTGTACTTTGCACGCCCCTGTTTATCAATTCATTTGTAAGTTTTTCTGCGTCCACTCTCCAAATGACTATATATTGAAAAGAATTTTCTATTTGAACAATAGCTGAAACGTCTACAATATGAACGATTGTTTTACATTTATTTTTGTCTAATGCATTTTGAATCTTCTCCCTTGATAATTCATCACTTAAAACAATAATTTTATACTGCTCCTTCATGTATATCCCCTCCATTATATGTATAATATGAAATTCATTTTTCATTCGTAACGATCATATACATTTGCCATCCATCATTAAAAAAGAATAGAATATTCATTTCAAAACAAAAAAATAGCTCCACCATTAGGTGTAGCTATTTTTCCATTACATACTGAATAAAATTATATTCCTTTGTCTAACTCATAAAGCATACGATACTTTTCGTTTTCTTTAAGAAGTTGTTCATGACTACCTTGCATCACAATTTGACCACGATCAAGGAATATTACTTCATCAACATGCTCCATTCCTACAAGATGGTGCGTAATCCAAATTACTGTTTTTTCTTCCGTTGCAGAAAACATTGTTTCTATTAAAGATAATTCTGTCTTTGGGTCTAAGCCGATTGTAGGTTCATCTAGTACAATGATTGGTGCTTCTTGCATTAGCGTTCTAGCAAAAGCAACCCTTTGTCTTTCCCCACCAGAAAATCTTTTTCCCATCTCATGCATTTTTGTTTGTAATCCATCTGGAAGAGAAGCAATATGCGAAGCTAATTGTGCTTTCTCTAAAGCTTTCCATATTTCTTCATCCGTAGCCTCTGGTTTGCCAATTCGCACATTATTTCCAATTGTCGTATCGAATAAATGCGGCTTTTGATTCAATACAGAAATATATTTTGATAAAAGATTCGTGTGAGCATGTTCACTATTCAATAAAACTTCACCATGCAATGGGCTTAGCGCACCTGTTAACAATTTTAACAAAGTAGATTTTCCGGTTCCGCTTCTTCCTAAAATAGCGATTTTCTTTCCTGCTTTTATTTGTAATGATACGTCTTTCAATACAATTTCATTACTATCTGGATAACTATACGATACATGATTTAATTCAATGTCTATATGTTTTGGTGCAACATAATCTTTATCTCTAGGTAATTCCTTTTCATCCTGTAAAACACCATTACCTTCTATTTGATTTAGACGATGAGCAGATTCTACATATGATGGAATTCGATCGATAGCATCTGAAAGAGGAATTAACGCGTTTGTGACAGATAACGTCATTAAGACGAAAGCCGCAATAACGGTAGGAGCAATCTGTTCACTTGCCGCCTCATTTCCAGTCCATATGATCATTGAAATAACTACAATCCCCACTACTAATTGAATGATACTATCCCGAATATGATTCCAGCGTTTCATTCTTTTTTCCGTTTTTAACAACTGATTATTTTGCTCTACATACTTATCAATGAATTCATCTTTTCTACCACTCGCTTGCCAATCTGATAATCCAAAAACAGCGTCTGTTAATTGTTGATACAAACGGCTTCTTCCTTGTTTTAAAGTAACATGATGTTGCTTCATTAAAAGCAAGGATACAAATGGAAGAAGAAAAACGATAATAGCTAACATACATGCTGCAATAAGTGCAAACACTACGTCAAATGCACCGATAACAAGTACGAATATGCTATATACAACTAATGCTAATATGCTAGGAAATATTGTACGTAAATATAGGTTTTGCAAATGCTCTATATCTTCGGATAATACACCTAACATATCACCCGTTTGAAATCGTGAACGGAAAAATAGCGCCTGCGGTTCTACTATCCTATATAGTTTCGTTCTCATCTTTTCTAATATGCGTAGTACGACATCGTGTCCAACTAAACGCTCTAAGTAATGAAATACCGCTTGTCCTATACTAAACGCACGTGTTGCAACGATAGGAACATATACAGCCATTACATTTTCTGGTCTAAGAGCAGATTTAGAGATTAAATAACCTGAAATGAAAAGTAGCATCGCACCTGAACTAACTCCAAGAAGGCCGAGGAAAATAGTTACAGTCATTCTACCTTTATTTTGCTGTATATAAGGTTTAATCCAGTTACTCATCTCTATCCCCTCTCTTTCCTGTGAAAATGTAATGCTTCATTCTTTAAAAGTTCTTCATACGTTCCGCTTTCTATCATTTCCCCTTTATTTAAAATAAGAATATGATCCATCTGTTTCATCCAGTGAAGACGATGTGTTGCAAGAAATACTAATTTACCTTCAAACAGACGTAACATCGATTGCTTTATTTCAAATTCAGTTTCAATATCAAGATGTGCTGTGGGTTCGTCTAATAAAATAATTGGCTTTTTACTTAAAAGTGCGCGCGCCATTGCGACACGTTGTTCTTGTCCGCCACTAAGCATACGTCCACCTTCTCCAATTCTTTCGTACATCCCATTTGGAAGTGATGTAACGAGTGAACGAAGGCCAACTTCATTAATAACTCTTTCCACTTCTTCATCGGTTGTATTTGTTTCATAGAAACAAATATTATCTTTTAATGAAAGCGGGAAAATGTAAGGTTGCTGCGGAATATAAGCAATATTCTTTTGCCATTCTTCACGAGTAGACCCGTCAATTTCCACACCATTTACGATCAGCTTTCCACCCGAAGGAGTTAAAAACCCTGCTAATACGTCAATTAACGTCGATTTCCCTGCCCCACTTTCACCAATTACACCTATAGCACCGGCACCTTTCCAAGTAAAATCAATTCCCTCTAATATAGCTTTTTCCGATTCATCATTCTTTACTTTTACATCTTGTAATTTCAAGTTACTAGAGGAATTCCATATTAGGTCTACATTAGATTCTTTCTTTCCTATTTCTTTTTGTTGCTGTAAAATCTCTTCTATTTGCTCCATTGCAAGTTGTCCATCTAACGTAGCATGATAATTTGCTCCAACTTGTTTAATCGGCAAGAAATATTCCGGAGCTAAAATTAAAATCGTAAGGGCTGGCAATAGTACAATTGTCCCATCTATTAAACGTATCCCTAATCCGACCGCCACAAATGCAATTGATAAACTCGTAAAGAAATCTAATGCAAAAGAAGAAAGAAAAGCAACTCGCAAAGTACGCATCGTTGCTTTTCTATATCTTTTACTTACTTTTTCAATCTTTCCTTCGTGCTGTTTACTTTTACCTAAATACTTTAAGGTTTCTAATCCTTTTAACGTATCTACAAAATGATTAGAAAGAACACGATATGTTTCATATTGGCTATCCGCCATTTTCTGCGCTGCTAATCCTAATAGGATCATAAAAATAATTACGATAGGAATCGTTACAACTAAAATGATTCCAGACTCAATATCTAGCGTAAAAACGTATAGTACAATTAACCCCGGTACGATACTACTTCTAATCATTTTAGGAATTGTTAATTCAATATATGTTTTAAATTTCTCAATACCTTCTATCGATAAGGTAACCAAATGACCCGTTCCAGCAGTTTGAACATACCGTGGACCTAATGTAAAATACGCCTCTATTAATTGTTTTCTCAGTAGCGATCCTGTTTTTTCAGCGAAACGTTCCACTAATATTTGCGATATTCTAACTAGCATGTGACGTACTGCAAACATGATTCCAAAATAAACAGTTTCATTTAACACAGATTGCACTGTTTCTCCTTGAAATAAAAACGTAATAGCCCGCGCTAAAAACACTGTTTGCGCAATAATACTTATAGCTTCTAAAATGCTAATGATTGTTAACACTACATATAAAACTCGGCTACCAGGATACGATGGAAGTCCTCTTTTTCTTTTCATTAGTACTCCAAATCTTTATCTGACTTAACAGGTTGTCTAAACACATAGAAACTCCATATTTGACTTCCCAAAACAAATGGCAATATAGCAATTGAAAAATACGTCATCAGTTTTAGTGCATAATCTCCCGATGCTGCATTATAAATTGTTAAATCGTATATTGACCCTAACGAGCTAATTAAGACACGTGGGAACATGCCGGCAAACACACTCGCACTTAGTAAAATGATTGTTAAACTCGTCATAACGAAAGCCCAACCATCTCTTCTTCTTTTATTTAATAATGTTGACGCACATAATGCTACAAAAGCTCCGATCGGAACCATAATCCACTCTGTACCATGACCAGTGAATATATCTGTTTTCCATAACCCTACACCGGCAAAAATAAGAAGTGCTATAATTGCAAGCGGTGCAATTTTCAACGCAGCAATACGCGCACGTTCTCTTAACTTACCAGTTGTACGTATAGTAAGGAATTGCAATCCGTGAACAATACATAACAGAAGGAACATAACTCCTCCAAGTAATGCAAATGGATGAAGTAATTGTAAGAATCCACCTACAGCATTTTTCGTCTCATCAATTGGAATACCTACCATAAAGTTAGCAATGGCAACTCCCCAAAGGATTGGTGGTAGTAAACTTCCTAAAAACATACCCCAATCCCAAAAACCTTTCCATTTATGATTGTCTATTTTCGCACGGAATTTAAAGGAAACACCTCTTATAATTAAAGCAAGAAGCATAAACACAAAAGGAATGTAAAACCCACTAAATAAAGTTGCATACCAGTGCGGGAATGCCGCGAACATAGCACCACCAGCACAAACAAGCCATACTTCATTTGCGTGCCAAAATGGACCGATTGTATTTAAATATATTCTTTTCTCTAAATCGTTTTCCCCTAAAAACCTTGAAACTATACCTACACCAAAATCGAAACCTTCAAGTACAAAGAATCCGACGAATAAAACCGCAATAATAATAAACCACAACTCATTAAGAGATAACATACTCATCCTCCTTATCAAATGGATCATGGCTTTGAGAATCCTGTTTCGCTTTCTTATTCTCATGTCCTTTAATGATACGAACGAATAAGTAAACTGTAATTCCACCTATAATTAAATATAGTGATGTGAACGAAACTAAAGAGAATAATACTTCTCCGAACGTAACATTTGGAGACACAGCATCTTCCGTTTTCATAACACCGAAAACTACCCAAGGCTGACGTCCCATTTCAGTCATAATCCATCCTACTGTATTACCGATAAACGGTAGTGAAATTGCATACACCATTAATTTTAAATACCAAGTTTTTTCAGCTAATCGATCTTTTCTTGATAAGAACCATCCGTACGCTCCTAGAAGAAGCATAAATGTTCCACTCATTACCATCGCTCTAAAACTCCAGAACATAGTGTGTACTGGTGGAATATAATCTCCAGGCCCATATTTTTCTTCATATTGCTTTTGAATTTGATTCATCCCTTCTACTTGCCCGCTAAATTTATCATATGATAATAGACTTAGCATATAAGGGATTTGAATTTCAAACGAATTTTCTTGCTTCTCTGCATCAATTTTCGCAAATACTGTAAATGGCGCTGGATCCTCACTCGTATTCCATAACGCTTCAGCTGCTGCCATTTTCATTGGGTGTGTCTTAATTAATTGTTGTGCTTGCGCATGACCGAAGAATAATACTAGCGCAGTTGTAAGTGTTCCAACAATGATAGAAATGCGGAACGATTTTTTAAACACTTCAGTTTCTTGTGATTTAGTTATTTTCCATGCACTCACACCTGCAATAAAGAATGCACCAGTTGCAATTGCCGCTGTAATTGTATGCGGGAATTGTACCCATAATTGTGGGTTTTGAATAATTGCTAAGAAATCATTCATTTGTGCACGTCCATCTGCTGCCATTTCATATCCTACTGGCGATTGCATAAATGCACTTGCAGTTAAAATCCAAAATGCAGATAACATTGTTCCAATTGAAAGGAGCCAAATACATAAAAGGTGAATTCGCTTCGGTAATTTATCCTCACCGAATACCCATAAACCTAAGAATGTAGACTCAATGAAAAATGCTAATAAACCTTCAATCGCTAGTGATGGACCAAACACATCACCTACAAAACGTGAATAGGTTGACCAGTTCATACCAAACTGGAATTCTTGTAAAATACCAGTTACTACACCTACCGCAAAGTTAACAAGGAATATTTGCGTCCAAAACTTTGTCATCTTTTTATAAATTTCTTGTCCCTTTACCACATACAAGGTTTGCATTAACGCAATGATAAAAGCTAAACCAATAGACAGCGGAACAAAAAAGTAATGGAAAATCGTTGTTGATGCGAATTGTATTCGTGCCAATTCGAGCGTTTCCATACTACAATCACTTCCTTCATAATTTTTTATATCGTAATTTCGATTGAATTGTATTAATAAAACAACTCAAATCTTAGAAATATAGAAAGATAAATTTGTTTATGTACTTTTAGAAAATATAAATTTTCAGTTTTTAAGATAATTACAAAAGAACTTTTTCATAAAATTTACCTTTTCACTATTTCAGTAGTGTTTTATCCGTTAATCGAATTGTATAATATTCCTGCATAGTAAATTCAGCGGATTTTTGACGTATTATTGACATCATTTTGTCTGAAATATGTCTTTTGGAATTTTTTTGAATTAGTTTTTTTTCATAAATAAAATGTACTTTTTTAATATAAGACTTACTTTTATATCAATAAAATAATCATTTTTCTCTTCATACGCTTGACTTTCCTCCAAAAAAATGTCCTATGAATCAATTAGAAAATCAACTGTTTTTTTGTCAAGAGAAAAATGCATTCCCAAAATTCAAACATGAAATAATGTTATTCAAAAATAGAAAACACCTCCCTTTTTCTAGACTAAAAATTCATTTTTTTGTCATTTTTCCAAACTGAATTAATACATAAAAAAAACGAGAATCAGTTAGACTCTCGGTTTTTTTAAAATTATTTTGCTGTATGCTTTCTAATAGCCGGTAAAATTTCAGTAGCAATTAATTCAATGTTTTTCTCAATTTTATCAAATGGTACACCACCAAAATCAATTTGTGCCATAAAGCGTTGTTGCCCAAACAATTCATATTGATAAAGCATTTTTTCAATAATTTGTTGCGGGCTACCAACCATTAACGCGTCACGGTAATCTATTGCATTTGTAAATTGTTCTTTCGGATACCCACCACCGCGTAGCGTAAGCATACCAGCATTAATGTGAGGGTAGTATTCACTAAGTGCATCTTGGGAATTTTTCGCTGTATAAAATAAACTCGTTGTTGCAACGGGTAAACTTGCTGGATTGAATCCACTTTGCTCAGCCGCCTCACGGTAAGCATCTACTGATCCTTTAAAGTTAATAGCTGGACCACCTAGTGTCGTTATCATCATTGGTACACCTGCACGTCCTGCTTTAATCGCACTAGCTGGCGGGCCACCTACTGCACGCCAAATTGGTAAGTTATTATTTTTAGCTCTTGGAATAACCGCTGCATGCGCAAGCGGTGCTCTGAACTGCCCATTCCATGTTACATGGTCCTCTTTATTAATTTTTAATAAAAGATCCATCTTCTCTTCAAATAACTCTTCATAATCATTCACGTCATAACCAAGTAAGCTATATCCCCCAATACGCGATCCACGGCCAGCCACAATTTCTGCACGTCCACTAGAAATCAAATCAAGTGTAGCAAAGTCCTCGTATACTCGTACCGGATCAGATGTACTTATTATCGATGCTGAACTTGCAATTTTTATATTTTTTGTAGCTTGTGCAATAGCTCCTAAAATCACTGTATGAGCTTGCGTTGTAAAGTGCGTTTGATGACTTTCACCGACAGCAAATACATCAAGTCCCGCTTCATCCGCTAACTTTGCTGTTTCAATTAATTCATGAATTCTTTGTTCAGCACTAATTTTCTCTCCGTTATGTGGATTTAAAACATGATCCCCAATTGAATATAATCCAAATTCCATTCCTTTACTTGTATCCATACGGTATTTTTCCATCATTACTCTCCCCTTTAATGAAGTGGTATTAGTTTCTCTTCTAAAAACGTCGGTAATTCAAATGTATCTCTCTATTACTTACAACATCACTTGATTAGTTAATTGATTTCGTAAAAAAAAATTACTCTTGTGGTAATTCTTTTTTTTCGCTATGCTTATGAACTTTCGTCATTAGTTCGTATAATATTTTCTGCTCTTCTTCATTTAATACATCATCAAAAAACGAAGATTGAAATGCAAGTTGCTCTGGCAATGCTTTCTCTAAAGCTACTTCCCCTTGCTCTGTCAGACTAATTGTTTTCGTTTTCCAATCTTGTTTTCGTACAATATATCCTTCTTTTTCAAGACGAGTTAACATTCGAGAAATACCGCCTTGTGTAACAGTTACCTTTTCAGCTAACTCCATTTGTGTTAGCGGCTGATACGTACGTATTTGCAAAAGCACATCAAATTGAGCCGTTGTTAAATCAAAACGTTTTAAAAACTCATTTGACATCTGATTACTTTGATTCGTAAATCGTATTAAACGTAACCATATTAATGATCCAATCGTATTATCACGCATGTTTGATCACTTCCTATCGTGAATCTTACTATCACTTTACTACGCAAGTGATAAAAAAGCAAGAGAAAAAGTGAAAAATATCTCATTAGAGTATTGCATAAATAACGATAAGAAAGAATTCATGTTTAAATGAATTCTTTCTTATCGTTATTCTTAACTTTCCATTTCATTCATTGCTATATGTAAAGCTGCCACCGCTTTTGGCCAGCCAACATAAAAAGCCATATGTGTTATTAATGCAATCATTTCATTTTCCATAATTCCATTTTGCTTTGCCAGCCGCAAATGAAATGGTAATTGTTCTGTCTGATTAAGACTAATTAGTGCCGCCACTGTACATAAACTTCTTTCTCTTAATGTTAAAGTGGCATCCCGCCACACTTCCTCGAACAATATCTCTTCACTATAATGAGCAAATGCAGGTGCCATTTCTCTCATTTTCTCTTGAATACAATATTCAATGGATTCATTCATCATTTCACTCTCCTTTCATTTTACTAATTGCGCCAATCCTTTACCAAACGACCAATTTTCAGCAGCTGTCTCATTTAGTGTAATAAAAATGTCTGCACTTTTTATACTAGAACATTCAGAAACCTTTAAGGATATGGACTGATAAAGATCCCTTTTCTGTTTTATCGTTCTTCCCGGTCCACATGTAATAGCAACATAAATCATATTCTCTGTTCTCTTTTCTCCTCTTTCTAATAAATAATATGGATTATATAAAAAGTGATTTTGTTGATAAGGTAAAAACATTTGAAAAAAATCATTTTCAGAGATATTAAAATGTTCAATTAATGAAAGATGAATACATTCACCTATCTTTTTCAACTCTTCTTCATTTAATATATTTTCATGATAATAAACGTTCACAAAAGGCATACATTTTCATTCCTTTTTCTTAATTTAACTTCAACAAATTTTCAAAGTGAAATGTGTAAAACCTCATATATTGTAATATCCACCATCTCTTCAATTTCAGGCTTTACTTCATAAAATTCAAACTGACTATATCCCCACTTATCTGGGTTATACACTATTACATTCCCTTTACATTTTTCTGTATTTTGAATATTCCGTTTTATAGCATTAAATTGAGTCCCAATCAATGAATTCTTTTGAGGGATACTCCCCGTATATTCAACAACATATCTACATTTTTTAAAATCATCCTTTACATTAACAACTAATGGAACACCTATATTTATTTGTTGCCACCCAAACGATTTTAAAATATTATCGTAATACCCTTCAAAAATAAATTTATTCATCCCTTCATGACCACTCCAAATATATAAAGGTGCATAACAATTATAGAAATTTCCGTCCTTATCTGCCTCAGTAATTAAATACGCTTTAAAATTTAGGTCTTGAAAACCATCCGTTTTATACCCATTATCCTCTACCCTTTTTCTAATAATCTCCATGTCATAATCCTTTGGCAAAATGACCTTATATTGCATTCCAATCATGTTTATCACTCACTTTCCATCTTATATACACAATGATAAACCGATGACTGGCCAGCGTAAAATAGGTATAAATTATGTTTGGTATCATTTATAATGATATCGTATAAGGGGCTGTGATAAATGGAAATAAATGATCTTATTATATTCAAAACTGTAGCTAGCGAAGGTTCTATTAGTAAAGCTGCGAAAGAGTTAGGGTATGTTCAACCGAACGTAACTGAGCGAATCAAAAAATTAGAACAAGAGTTAGAAACACCTTTACTACATAGAGATAACAAAGGCGTTTCCTTATTACCTTCTGGTGACATTTTATTAGACTACACGAATCAAATATTAACTCTAGTAGAAGAAGCGAAAGATAAAATTAAAATGAGTGGTTCTTCTTATATAATTGCGACGTCACAATCTATTTTGACTAATTATGTAAGTAAGCGCATTAAAGAAAATTTCAGGAATTATCAAATATATGTAGAAAATAGTAGTCATTTGCAAAAATTACTGCAGCAACAAAACGTTGATATGGTCATTACTTATGAGGATTATCCGGACACAGCGTTTAAAAAAGTATTTTCCACTTCAATTTCTATAGGCTTATTAAAAGCGAAAGAAAAGTGTAACATTGACTTTTCAAAGGAACTCTTCTTCGTTAGCAATGACAAAAAGTGCCCTTTTAGAAATAAGACGATACAATTTCTAAAAGAAAATAATCTATCTCAGCATCAACTTCAGCAATTAGATTCTTATTCACTCATTGAAGATTTTATAAACGATGGCAACGGAATAGCCTTTTTACCGATTAGAAATGATAAATTGGAACCAATTGAAGATATTCCAGTTGAGAAATTAGCTGTTCATTTTTTTACAAATCAAAACTCTTTAAAACAAATCCCTGATGAACTATTTGATTAATAGAAGAGCTATTAAACTAACTAATTACATACGCCAATAAAAATCCCTCCTTTACGAATCTAAAAGAGGGATTTTCATATTCTATACAATTGATTTTTCACATATTTTGCTCCACTTCTGCACTGTTCTCCTTCTTACTCCGTTTCATATTCTTCAATCTCTTAACCGTGCCAACTAATCCTTTCGGAAAAGCTAGTAATACGATAATGTACAATAAACCAAGAATAATCGTCCATCGTTCAAAGATCGGATACTCTGTAGCTAGTTCTGATAAATAATATTTCAGTGATTCAATAATTCCGGATCCAGCAATTGCTCCAATTAACGTTCCAACGCCTCCAATCATTGTCATCAATAATGCATTTAATGTCATTTCAATTGAAAATACAGTTGTATTAACAAAGCGCAGTGTAATAACAAATAAACCACCGCTAATCGCAGCTACTACTCCTGCAACAATGCTAGCAATAATTTTATAATGAAGAACTTTATATCCTAATGCTTCAACTCGTTGCTCATTTTGTGAAATTGCCTTTAATACTTTTCCAATAGAAGATTTTGTGAAGAGACGTAACAGAACAAAAATGACAATTAAACATATAAGTGTTACATAATAAAACGTAAAACGGTCACGGAATAAATCTGGTACACCAAATGTAAAACCATCCCCTCCGTGAGTGAGCCCACGCCATTTTTCAGCAAGTACGAAAAACAACTGTGAAATAGCAAGTGTTAGCATCGCATAAAAATGACTTTTCAGCCGTAAAGAAAGTAGACCGATTATATAACTAACGATTGCTGAAACGATAATTGCAGCTACTATCCCTATTAAAAAGTTCGTTATGGATACTCCTTGTCGATCAAATAAAAGCGCTACGCCATATGCTCCTATTCCAAAGAACATACAGTGGCCGAATGATACAATTCCTGTATATCCAAGTAATACATCAAAACTCATTGCAAAAATAGCAAAGATGAAGATTTGAGTGAACAAAATTAACAAACTCCGTGAATCATTTACGAATGGAAATACACTTAAACAAATGAGCATACATACTCCGAAGTATACTTTAATTCGATTTGATGTGTTGTTCACCATTTCACCCCTTTTCACTAACAAGTCCATTTGGCTTCACTATTAAGAAAAATAGTAACATTAACATATTGATTGCAAGTGATAAATCCGGTATAAAATACGCTGTAAAAGCACCAGCTAATCCGACAATTAAAGAAGCGATTGCTGAACCTTGTACGCTCCCTAATCCTCCAATAATTACTACTATGAAAGCTAAGATTGCATACTGCATGCCCATCTCGGCGAAAATAACACCGGAATACGGTGCTAATAAGAATCCTCCCAATGCTGCCATCCCTGCCCCTAATAAAAAGACGAAAGAAAATATCGCTTTTACATTAATACCAAGTGCTTGAACCATTTCTTTATCCATTACTCCTGCGCGTATCATAAGACCTATCTTTGTTTTTTTGAGCAATACTAGTAAGGCAATGTAAATGATAATCCCAATTAAAATAACGAATAGACGATATTTAATTAATATAACGCCTTCGAATGTAAAACTTCCTTGTAGCCATAACGGTAACTTTGCTCCAATTGGATTTGGTCCCCAAAATACTTTAATACATTCACTAAGTACAAGCATTCCTCCAAGCGTAACAAGAAGCTGGCGAACGTGGTTTCCATATACCGGTCTAATAAGGAATCTTTCTAAAATGAACCCAAGGAACATTCCCATAGCTATTGCTCCAATTAACGCTAATACGTAATTACCTGTCAGATTAAATAGCCAAACACCTGTAAACGCTCCCCACGCAAATAAACCACCATGCGCGAAGTTTAGAACGCTCATTAAACCGAAAATAAGTGAAAGACCTGATGCTAATAAAAAAATGAGCATCCCTGTTGAAATCCCATTTACAAATAAATTGATTAACACATCCATCCTTCTCACCCCGGATTCATGTTAAGAGATTCCTAAATATTTGTGACACATTTCCTTATCCTCTTTTAATTCATGCATAAAACCGTTATGAACAATTTTTCCGTTATCCATAATATAAAAATAATCACCAATTTGACTAGCCATCATAAAATTTTGTTCAACGAGTAAAACTGTTGTTTTCTCCTTCATTTTCAAAATAGCTATCATTAATTTTTCTATCATAATGGGGGACAAGCCTTTACTTGGCTCATCAATAAGTAGTAACCCATCACTATTAATAAATGCTCTTGAAATTGCTAACATTTGCTTTTGTCCTCCGCTTAAAAGTCCACTTTTTTTGTACCAAAACTGCTTTAAATCTGGAAATAGTTCAAGCATCCACTCAATTTTTTCTTCCGCTTCTTCTCCCTTTCCCCTAGCAAGAGCGAATGTTTCTTCTACTGTCAGATCGTGAAAAATACCTTGATTTTCTGGTACATACCCTATTCCTTTCCTTGAAATTAAATGTGTAGATAATCCATTTACTTGTGTACTATCATAATAAATTTCACCCTGTGCGATAGGATGAAATCCCATAACCGAACGTAATGTCGTAGTCTTCCCTGCCCCATTTCTTCCAAACAGTACAGTAATCGTTCCTTTTTCAACAGCAAGAGATACCCCTTGTAAAATATGAAACTGATCTAAATACGTCTCTATATTATTCACTTGTAATAGTGCCACTATATAATCCCCCTAAATAAGCACTTTGTACACGCTCATCTTTCATCATTTCTTCGGGCAAACCTTCAGCCAATAACTCTCCATGGAATAAAACGATAAGATGGTCTGACAAACCTAGTACCATATCCATTTTGTGTTCAATAAGTACAATTGTACTCTCTGGATGTTTCTTAATGTTTTCAATCACTTGTAAAATAGCCGGTACCTCTTCAACTGATATACCTGCCGTCGGCTCATCAAGTAGTAACACATCCGTTTTTAAAGCTAATAACATCGCAAGCTCTAGCTTTCGTTTTTCTCCATGCGCTAAATCTTTCGCTAATACATGTTCTTTCTCCTGAAGTAATACTGTTTTTAAGAAACGTCTCGCCTCTCCAACTTGTTGCTTAAATTTTGCCGGACTTGGAAAAAAACTATAGTAATCTTGCACGAACGATTGAACACTTAAACGCACATTTTCAAGTACCGTTAACTCTGGGAATATATTTGTAAGTTGAAAAGAACGACCAATTCCTAATCGAGTTCGATCTGAAATTGATAAATTTGTAATCTCTTGTCCTTTAAAATATACTTCACCCTTCGTTGGTGAAATTTGTCCACTTAGTAAATTAAATAATGTTGTCTTTCCTGCACCATTCGGTCCAATAATGGAAATGAGCTTTCCTTTTTGTACTGTTACATTCACATCTTTAATAACATGATGCTCGCCAAAAGATACGCTAAGATTTTTCGTTTCTAGCAAATGTGTCACAAAATCCCTCCCTTTAAAGCTTTAAGTATGAAAGAAATACGTATAAAGAGAGTGTGCCCCTCTTTATACAAAAACAACAGAAAATTCAGTCTATTTATTTTGAACTGGTGGTTCTGTCTCTTTCATCGTTAATTCTCGCTCTAATACTGGCACTGGATAATCAACACCATCCTGCTTTTTCAATGTTATAGAATACAGTGTCTGCATCGCTTGGTGATCCTTTTCTCTAAACTTCATCTTTCCTTTCGGTGTATCAAATTCCATTCCTTCCATTTTCTTAATTAATGTATCTACATCTGTATCACCTTTTGTTTTCTTTAAAGCTTCTACAATTGAAATTGCCGCTGACATTCCTCCTGCTGTAAATAAATCTGGCACCGCACCATTAAATCGTTTTTTATGTTCTTCCACTAACCAATCATTCACTTTATTTTTCGGGAGTGTATGATAATAAACAGAAAAACCTTGCATTCCTACTAACGCATCCATCGTTTTTAATGCCGGTATATCTGGTGCACCTGTAGAAATTTTAATACCTTGCGCTTCCACATTCATATCTTTTAACTGTTTCCAAGGTGAGTTTGCCCCTGCCCAAACGATAAATAAATAATCTGGTTTTGAGCTAATGATATTTTGAATATTTGCAGTGAAGTCAGTCGAATTTGTATCAGCATATTGCTCGTTTACAATATTCGCACCTAATTTCTTCGCTCCAGCTTTAAATGCTGCAATTCCTTCACGGCCAAATGCATTATCTGGGGCAAACGTCGCAATCTTTACATCTTTTTTGGCGATTGCGGCCGCTCCTGCAATCGCATCTTGCGAAGAACTTCTTCCTGTTCTAAAAACATACTTATTCCAATTCTTTCCGGTAATACTATCAGCAACTGCCGGTTCTACAACCATTATTTTTTCATATTCTTCAGCTAGTGGTAAAACTGCTAATGTATCACTTGAACTAGAAGATCCGACTAAAAAATCGACTTTCTCTTCTTCTAATAATTTCGTAGCTTTTTTAACCGCTACCTCTGCTTTCGTTTCCGTATCTTCTACAACAAACTTAATCTTCTTCCCTTCCACTTTCCCAGTTCCACCCGTTGCATAGTCTAACCCTAATTCAAATCCGTTCACCGTTTGTTTTCCATACGATTCTAATGGACCTGTTAATGAAGCAAGAACCCCTACCTTAATCGTCTTTTCATCCTCTGTACTTGTTTTCTTTCCTGAACAAGCTGCCGTTATTAATAACGAACTTAAAACACAACCAGTAGCCATCATTCTTAGCCATTTACGTTTTTTCATCGACATTGTGATCCTCCCCATACTTTACTTTCTGATAGAATCAAACACGCCAAAGTTACCCCACCGTAATTATGACTTTTCCTCTGGATCATACAAACAAATCTGTTAAAAAAATTTAATGAAGTACCATTACATTCGCCGCCCCTTTCCAAATACCTCCATTTCTCCATATGTTCAACTAGGATTTTTTACCACCTAATTACAGTAGCTGCCCACGTATACCCAGTCCCTGCACTAACTACTACTGCAATATCTCCGGCCTGTAATTTTCCCTGTTCATTTGCAAAGTGAAGACCAATGCAAGGATCAAGCGCTGACATATGTCCATAATGATCTAAATATACAACTTGTTCTTCTGCTAGCCCTAGCCCCTGTATCAATTCTATTAACATAGAACGTTTTGTATGCAGTGGTAACAATACTTTAATATCTTTAGGAGTAAATCCACTTTTTCTTAACGCCTCCCGAATAACCTTGTCAAAATTAGGAGTTGAAACCCTGTCTAGACGTTCTTTCATACTAATAGGTTCTATTACATCAATATAATGCTGTCGATTCTCAACTGTATCGTAGCTCGCAACCTGCTTCGATCCACCTGCTGGAATACGAACATCTTCATGAAATGAACCATCTGTTATAATCGCACTTCCTAATATTTCACCGCTTCTAGCGTCTTTTTTCACTAAAGCTGCACTTCCGCCATCAGCGAAATTAAACATAAAACGCGAGCGTGGATTATCATAATCTACAATTTGAGATTCTTTACATCCGCCTACTAATAATATATTTTCAATTGAGTTATCGGAGTAGAGCATATCTTTTGCGACTTTGAGGGCAATAGGAAAACAAGAACTAACATTCATAATTTCAAAAGCATAAGCATTTTTTAATCCAAGTTCATGCTGAATTTTTGGGGCACTAGACCATACGTGGTAATCTTTATGTGGACTGCCAAAATAAATGACTACATCAATAGATTGAGGATCTACTTGTGATAATATTGGCTTTGCAGCAGCAATAGCTAAATCTGATGCATGCATCGTTTCATCTGCGACATGTTTTTCATATAATCCAAACTTTTCTATAATAATGTGCTCAGGAATACCTGTTTTTTTAGATAGGTCTGCAGCCGTCTCTACGTCTTTTGGGAAGAAAACACCAGTCGCTTCAATCCCAATATTCATTAGACTACTCCTCCTTCTTTTGGCACCATCATTGTAGCTACACCTGTTAATACTAAATCTCCTTTTTGGTTATGACACTCCGTTAACAATTTCAAAACTCTCTTTTCTATCATAAATTCTTGTACTGTAGCCGTTGCTGTAATTGTATCTCCTATAAAAACTGGTGCTGTAAATTTAATAGTTTGCTCCATATAAATGGATCCTTTTCCAGGTAAATGAATACCAAGCAATTGCGATAATAGACTAGAAGTTAGTAAACCATGTGCTATTCTTTGATTAAATCTAGTTTTTTTCGCATACTCATGATCAATATGGATTGGATTAAAATCCCCACTTAAACCTGCAAATAATACAAAATCCGTTTCTGTTATTGTTTTACTACATGACGCCTTTTGACCCGTGCTGTACATCGTCATCTCTTCACCTACTTTTCAATTGATTTGCTAACTGTGTTTTTTGAATTTTACCAGTTGCATTTTTAGGCAATTCTTTTAGAAAAACAATCTCTTTCGGTATTTTATATTTTGCTAGAAATAAACGACAATGTTCAATGACTTCCTTTTCAGTTAATACACTGCTACTCTTTTTCACAATAAAGGCGATTGGAGTCTCTCCCCACTTTACATGTTGCCTACCAACGACCGCTACCTCATATACGTCCGAAAGCTTATTAATGACTTGCTCTACTTCAAGTGGATAAATATTTTCACCACCGGAAATTATCATTTCTTTTTTTCTACCGACAATGTATACAAAACCATCTTCATCAACTCTAGCTAAATCTCCCGTATATAACCAACCATCTTGAATCGTTTCTTTTGTTGCATCTGGCCGATTCCAATACTCTTTCATTACATTTGGCCCTCTTATAAGTAACTCTCCAACTTCACCAATCTCAACTTTATTTTTATTTTCATCAATAAGTACATAATCACAAAACAAAACTGGTTTTCCAATTGAGCCTACTTTACGTCTTGCATCTTCTTCTGAAAGCATAAATACGGTTGGTGATGTTTCAGTCATACCAAAGCCTTGACCAAATAAAAATCCTCTATCTATAAATTCTCTCATCAACTCTTCTGGACACGGAGCACCACCGTTATAAAACCAGCGAACTGATTGCAAATTTACAGTTTCAAAATTCTCACAATTCATTAATGCTTGATGAATTGTAGGTACTCCCATCACTACAGTCACTTTATGTTTTTCTATCATGGAAAGAGCTGTAGTTGGCTCAAATTTTCTCGGAACAATGATTACACCACCTGCAAATAAAGTTGGAAATGCGAATAAGCCAATCCCACCAATGTGAAATAAAGGCAGTAATACAATGGAGCGATCGTGAATAGTTAGATCAATCGCAAATGTATTATTTAGCGCATTCCAAAACATATTGTCTTGTGTAAGTACAGCTCCTTTCGGTTTTCCAGTTGTCCCTGAGGTATAACATATAATAAAGGATGCGCTTTCATTTATCTCTTCAAAGTTATCAATTTTTCTATCTTCTATTTCTTTTAAACTTTTAATCAAAATAACTCTTTGAACATACGATACCTTCTGCATTGACAGTGCCATATTTTGAAATGTTTCCTCTACAAATAACAATGTAGTTCCACTATCTTTTAACTGAAATATAAGTTCATTTTCTGTTAACCGTATATTCAGTGGCACAGCAATACATTCTACTTTTGCTATAGCAAATAAAAGCACAATATATTCCAAGCTATTTTGCGATAAAATAGCTATCCTTTCCCCTTTTTGCACATGTAAATCGTAAATTAAATAGGCGGCTACTTTATTTACATACTCATGTAACTGTTTATATGTCATTTCTTCCTCTTCTGTAATAATGGCAATGCGATCTGGATGTAAATAGGCCCGTTTTTCAATCCAATAAGCAATGCCTTGCATATGTTCCCCACTCCCTTATCTCTTTCTCAATCCTTCAAATATTAATGACATCGCTGCTTCAAATACATCTTCTGGAACATCTTTCTCTTCCCAATAACCCCATCGCATACCTAGAAATTGCCCAATTGACATAAGACAATACGCAATTGTTTCTGTATCAAGTTGCTTAAACTCTCCCGCTTCCATACCAGCTGATAAACTTTTTAAAAATCCATTTGCGAGCTTTGCATAGTACCATCTATATAAATTATCATCAACAACTACCGCCTGTTGTACAATGTTATATAGATTAGGACGATCTTTCACCCACCGAAAAAATGCCTGAAAACCTCTTCTTTGTGCCTCTTCATAACTTGATATCCCCTTCATTTCTTCTTTAATAATTAAGCGTAACTCACGGTTCAATCTGCGAATCAATTCATCAAATATATCTTTTTTAGATGGAAAGTAATTATAGAAAGTTCCATGCGCCACCTTTGCTTCTTGTGTAATATTCACGATAGAAGCCTCGTAATATCCTTTACTACCAAATACCTCTTCTGCAGCACACAATAATTTCTCTCTCGTTTCTAATCCTTTTGTTGTTAGATTTTTCACATCCATTATTATCTTTTCTGACACCTGAATCACCTCTTATATTTGATTATAAATATACTTCTGAATTTTACAATTATTATTGTTAGACAAAATCTGCAAGCATTTTTTTATACCCCAACAAAGGTTGTCTTCTTTTGACCAGCTATTAATTAGTAAGAATTTTATAACACATCCCTAATCAGGATGAATCAACGCCCCGTCAGTTAACTTTTTATACTTCCCTCCCTCTTATAACACCAAATATATTTAAGCAATATTCGGAAAGTAAATCCATATTTTACAAAAACTAAATATACTAATATAATAGATAAGTGATTATCACTTAAAAGTAACGGATATGAGTGAGAAAATATTGTTTTATATACTTAGGAGGAATCATAATGAATTTTAAACATGTACTTGCAACAGGCTTAATTACCGCCACATTATTTGGTGCAACGAATGCTCATGCACAAACTGAACATTTCATTGATGTACCAACGAATCACTGGTCTAAAGATTCGATTGACCATTTAACTGAGCAAAAGATTATTAGTGGTTATGGTAACGGAAAATTTGGATTTGGGGACAATGTAACTCGTGGGCAAGTAGCTGCGATTATTTCAAGATACTTAAAACTAGAAAATACCATATCTACAAATAAACATTTCTCTGATATTCATGGGCATATGTTTGAAAACAATATTAAAGCAGTTGCTCAAAAAGGACTTATGACAGGGGACAATAGCACTGACAAGTTTAGACCTGATGATACATTAACTCGATATGAAATGGCTGTTATTTTACAAAAAGCTTTTCATTTACCTGTAAAAACAAATGACCTTTTCTATGATGTTCCAAATAATTTTTGGGCAACAGACTCTGTTCGTTCATTGTATAGTAATGGCATTACAAAAGGAATTGGAAACTATCAATATGGCGGAGAAATGAATGTAACAAGAGAACAATTTGCAACGTTTATGTATAAAGCAATTAATGTCAGCCCTTATTTTGTTCCTGATTCTATTCCTGCAAAGGATGAGGATAAGTATAAAGAAATTGAGAATATACTGATTGATGCTGGATTTTTCAAACGCTCTTCGGAATATATATATAATAAAAATGGTAAAGACGGATATGATAACATGATGTATTTTTATTTTTCTTCCTCAGATGATAGCGCATATAGAATGTATATTACAAGTGATGATCCGGTATTAAACGAGCCTGTAAAAAAAATCCTAAACACACTACTACCAACTAAAGCAGATTATCTGTACAGTCTAATTAAAAATCCTACTGCAAGCTCTCGAACAATAGAATTAGATGGTCGCAAAGTTGAAATTAGTAGAGGCTCTAATATAAGTGTTTCTCTTGGAAAACGAAAATACTAAAAGAGTGACTATTTAAAATGAATACAAGTATCTATATGCTTATTCACCAAAAATAAAAAGCTGCCACATAAGTCATTTTCATCAACTTATGTGGCAGCTCCCTTTAATCTTAATTAGAATTAAGTTCCACTTTCTCTAACCCTTCAGCCAATTGTTTCTTATCTAGCCCTTCCCCTATTACTACCAAGTTCGTTGGGAAACCGAAGTCTTGTTCCAGTAAAGTCGGTACCCCGAACGAGTATTGGAATAAGTGAGGATATTTGTCCCCATGAAATTTCACAAAACCTTTCACACGATAAATACTATCTGGTAAATTCGAAAGCCATTCGTATAATTTATCTTGATCAATTGATTTCGTAAATTGATACGTCATCGTTTGTATATGTAAATGCTGTTTTACATGTAGTGTCTCATGTTCCCCATCATTCGTAAATTCAGCTTCTTCTATGTCTTCTAAAGATATATTACAATATTTTGTTTCAAACAATTTCGCATGATTATTTATTGCTTTCACTTCTTCAATTACTTTGTTCTTATCCGCATCTGTTAGTAAATCTAATTTATTAATTAAAATATGGCTACCAAACTTCAGTTGCTCATGCAATAATTGCTGAACGTTTGCACTTAATACTCTTCGATTTAACCACCTTACTGCATCTAAAACGACGACAATTGATTTCACTTCTAGGAAAGGTGCTAAAATTGGTGATACACACGCATCTAACACTTCAATTGGATGTGCAACACCTGTCGTTTCTATATAAATGACATCTGGTCTTTCTTGCTGATATAACGAATGCAACTGTATTTCAAGCTCTTCTTTTAGCGTACAGCAAATACATCCTTTCAGAAGTTCTCTTAAAACATTCTCTTTTCCAATAATATCTGTATCTACTGAGTACTCACCAATCTCATTCATCAACACTGCAACTTTTCTATTCTTCTTTTTCTCCGCTAACAATAAATTTTGTAATAATGTTGATTTCCCACTACCTAAAAAGCCACCTAATATATGAATTTCTACTTTATTCATTTAATCGACCATCCATTTCTTTACTTCAAACGTATTCAAAGCGTAATAATTACGATTTATATTTATCATTTTATTAAAAGAATGACCATTTGTAAACATAACAGATTCACTGTCCATTTACTTCATGCGCAACCCTAACTCCAGACTCTATTGCTCCTTGCATCCATCCATGTGTTAATGTCGTATGCTCTCCTGCAAAGTGTACTTTTCCAGATGGTGGTGTAATATACGGAAATAACTCAAGCTCTTGGCCCGGTTCGAACGCTGTAAATGCGCCGCAAGAATACGGATTTTGACTCCAGCTAAAAGATGCCCCTGTAACAAACTCACTATAAACGATGTCACCGTATATTTCCGCTAAATTTTTTAATGCGTACCGAATGCGTTCACTATTCGGTAAACTATCCCATGTTAAAGCTTCATCTGCCCACGTATAACTCGCTAAAATTACAGATGGACCTGGCGTATGAAGCCCATAACTTGGATAGTATGTAAATCGAATCGGCAAATCTGTAATAGATTTCCCACCAAACTGTCCCATTCTCTCCCAAAATCTACTTTTAAATTCTATCGCAATTTTAGTCGAAGCTATATAGTTTAATTCACGAATTGCTCTTCTTTTATAATAGGAGAATAAATGGTAAGGCTGGATTTCAACAAAACGCAATGCTGAAAATGGGATAGTAACAATTGCGATATCACCTGTGACCGTATATTTTTCTAACGTTTGTTCATGTTTTACTTGTATCGTCACATTGTTATCATCTTGTATAATTTTTTCAACCTTATACTGCATAAATATATTTTCATTTAACTGCGGTAAAAAGGCTTTTGGTAATGCATCCATTCCACCCGTTATCTCATAATATTTTGTCGTGGAAGTAAAAAAGATCATTTCACGTAATACTTCAATTAAAGACATTCCCATATATGCTTCCATATCTAGAAGTACCCCAATCATATCTATTGCACCGTCTGAATAATACTCGCTTAAAAATGATCCGAGCGAATATGTTTTATACTTTTTTTCAACGATAATCCAGTTTTTATTGGGATCTTTTTTTATAAAATTAAGTATAGGTTCTAATACTACTAACATTAACTCTTCTGCAGTTTTTCCTTTTTCATTCTCTAAAATTGGATATCCAAGTATACTTGGATTTTTTTCAAATATGCTCAATCTCGTTTTAATATGATTCGTATAAATAATATCTAAAGTGGTTTTATTTATAAATAGATTTAGCGGTAATTTAAATTTACGAATGTAAGCTAAAGTTAATTCATGTGTTTCAGGAATCCGCATTGGTCCTGCATTAAAGTATAAATCTCTGCTAAATGGTTCACGAATCGTATATATTCTTCCGCCTATTCGGTTATTCGCTTCTAAAATTGTTATGTTATGTCCTGCTTCTTTCAATAACGATGCTGCAACTAATCCTGAAATCCCTGCACCAGCAATAATAATCTGCTTTGGATTCTTTGTTTTAACGAGCCCCACATTAATAATATGAAGCATTCTTTCCATCGTTAATGGCTGCATCATGCCCTTTTCCCCTTCGATAAAGGATTTTATTGCATTATATTCCGTCAACTTACTTCCTATGTTCCATGCAAGAAATTGCACGGATACATTTTCAAATACTTGAATATCTTTTATAAAATGTAATAAACTAGATATGACTCTATAGAAGTAAGACGTATTATCTTACATAATAAAATCAATGAAATTGCGAGGAATTTTGAAATGAAAAAAGGTATTAACCGTGTTGTATTAGTAGGAACAGGAGCAGTTGGATGTAGTTATGCTTACTGCATGATTAACCAAGCTGTAGCTGAAGAATTTGTTTTAGTTGATGTAAACGAGGCAAAAGCTGAAGGAGAAGCAATGGATTTAAGTCATGCTGTTCCATTTGCTCCAGCTCCAACTAGAGTATGGAAAGGCAGCTACGAAGATTGTAAAGATGCTGATCTTGTAGTCATTACGGCTGGATTACCACAAAAACCAGGCGAAACACGTTTAGATTTAGTTGAGAAAAACGCGAAAATCTTCAAACAAATCGTTCGTAGCATTATGGATAGCGGATTTGATGGTATTTTCTTAATCGCAACTAACCCTGTCGATATTTTAACTTACGTAACTTGGAAAGAATCTGGTTTACCAAAAGAACGCGTAATTGGTTCTGGTACAACACTTGATTCTGCTCGTTTCCGCTATATGTTAGGTGAGTACTTCAATATTGGTCCACACAACATTCATGCTTATATAATCGGTGAACATGGTGATACGGAACTTCCTGTTTGGAGTCACGTATCAGTTGGTATTCAAAAACTACAAACGCTTCTTGATAAAGACAACACATACACACAAGAAGATTTAGACAAAATCTTCATAAACGTTCGTGATGCAGCTTACCATATTATTGAGCGAAAAGGCGCAACTTACTATGGTATTGGTATGTCACTTCTACGTGTTACTAAGGCAATTTTAAACGACGAAAATAGTGTATTAACTGTTTCAGCATATTTAGAAGGTCAATACGGTCAAAAAGATGTGTATATCGGTGTACCTGCTGTATTAAATCGCAGCGGTGTTCGTGAAATTTTAGAAGTAGAATTAAGCGAAGAAGAAGAATTAAAATTCGATCACTCTGTTCAAGTGCTGAAAGAAACAATGGCTCCAGTTCTTTAATATGAATAATAAAAAGCAATCCAATTTATTTTGGATTGCTTTTTTGTTTATGTTCTATTTTTTAATCGATTCCTCATTATTTACATCAAGTACATCTAAGAAAAAGATGAAGATTGGTATCCCGATAATAAGCCCCCAGATTCCAAGGAAATGTTCTGAAAAGATGAGAATCATAAATGTATAAAAGATTGGTAAATTCGTTTTCGCAGACATAAACTTCGGGTTTAAAAAATAACTTTCAAGAGCATGAATTACTGTGATGAACACAAGTATGTATAAAACGTACATAACTCCGCCTACATTATATGCAATAATACTAAGTGGAAACAAGGAAATGATTACCCCGGCAACAGGAATTAATCCAAGTAAGAAAATCATGACAGCTAATACGAGAAGCTGCGGAAATCCTAAAACAATTAATGCAATGACAGTAAGAATACAATTTACAACTGCAATTAAAAACTGTGCTTCTATTACTTTACCGAATGATCTTGCAAACCTTTCGCCAAAATATGCAATCTCCTCATAAAAAATTTTCAACTTACTATCTTTAAATTTAGAGGTAAATGTAATAATACGCTCTTTTTCTAATAAGAAAAATAAGCTTAATATGAGAGACAATAATATTTGTAAACTTACCTTCCCTATATTTGCTATTGATTGATATATAACATCTACACCTTGTTCAATATATTTTGATACTTCCATTCCATTAATAGTCGAAAGTGCATATTTAATGATTTCATTATCAGGTGGGTTTTGAAAAAATAGCTTAAATTGATAAATCAATTGAGAAATTTGTATCGTTAGCACAGGTAAATATTTATATAATGTTGTGCCGATAAAAGTAACTAATATTATATACAAACATGCAATAACAATTTTCCGATTCACTTTCAATTTTTTTGATATAAAACGTTGAAAACGATCCATTAGAAATGTCAGTATAAACGTAATTAGTATTAAATTGATCATACTCTTTAATCCATATAATACAAGTCCCACTATTATTAAAACGAGAAACCGTTGGAACCCTCTACTTCGAAAAAAATTTTTCACTTCATTCATTAAGATTTAACCTCCCCCTTCAATGGATGGAAATTGAATATATTACATTTTATGAACTTCTATAGACAATCTTTCTTACTAATTGAGAAGAATCCTTTTTTTCTTTTTATATTGTTAGATTCTCTTTATATTAGCCCTCTAACTTATTTCATTTACCCTTTTACAGTTTTGGTGATTTTCTATTTTTAGACTGCTGCTCATACGCATATCCAATATTGAACAGTTCCTTTTCACCGAATTGCTTCCCGACAAACACTACACCTACTGGCTCTCCGTTATTATCATATCCTGCTGGCACCGCTAATTCTGGATAGCCAGCTACAGCTGATAGGAGAACTTCTTCGTTGTTAATCATAACTAAAGCATCCAAACCTTTTTCTACTAAATATCTATCTAGCTCTTTTCTTGCATTTTCTTGACTCGATTGCACTATTTTTTCAAACTCATCTTTCGTTATAGCTGATTTTTCAGATCCCTCAATTAATGTTTGTCCATATTTTATTCGTCTATTACTATCCTTTTTATTAAACGCTATAATCTCTTCTAACGATTTTACTGGTACATTTTTGTGCTGTGAAAAATAGTCGTTTACATTATGCTTGAACTCATATTCTAATGTTTGCAAATTATCTACACCCTCAGCACTTAACTGGATATTATCAGTTAATATCGCACCTGCATCTTGAAGGTCTTTTCTAATTTTTTCTGCTACTGCTTTTCTATTTTCATCTTGTTGGTCTACAGAAACAAGAAGCCCTATCTTTTTCCCTTTTAATCCATCTATTGATAAATCCTTTGTATAATCAATTCTTTCTTTATCTTTCATTTTTTCTGTCATAACATCTTTTTCGTCATAACCTATCATTGCATTAAATAACGTTGCTGCATCTTTTACTGTTCTTGCCATAGGTCCTGCTGTATCAAGAGTTTCAGCTAATGGAATAATTCCTGTTCTACTTACCATACCTAAAGATGGACGTAACCCAACTACTGATTGCTGCGCCGCTGGTGCAACAATCGATCCCGTCGTTTCTGTTCCAATTGCAAGCGGCGCAAAATCTGCCGCAACTACTGTAGCAGATCCTGAACTTGATCCTGAAGTATCAAATATGACCGGACCGTACGGATTTAAATTTTGTCCTTTCTTCCCACTATATCCACTTGGCATTGTAAAAGATAAATAGTTCGCCCACTCAGACATATTCGCTTTTCCTAAAACAAATGCTCCTTCTTCTTTCAACTGCTTCACAATTGTTGCGTCTTGATCTGCAATCCAATCTTTTAATACATAAGTTCCTGCACTAGTCGGCATCACTTTTTCCGTCTGTACATTATCTTTTACAACGACAGGAATACCATATAAATTCGAATTTTTGTTTCTACCCCGCTCTTGACCTAACTTTCTTGCTTCTTCCATCGCATTAGGATTTATCTCTGTAACAGAATTTAATGTTATTCCATTTTGATCATGTTCTTGTATTCTAAAGAGATAAATACTCGTTAATTCTTCATATGACAACTTTCCATCATCAATCATTTTTTGAAGCTCATCTACAGTCGCATTTACGACTTCTTTTTCTTTTATCTTTACATTTTCTATATTGATTCCTTTAAGCTGATTATGTATCGGTTGTAGCACTCTTTCTTTATCATATACAATACGCTCAGGTTCCTTTGGAAAATAATTTTTATACACGTAATATCCGCCGGCACACGCTAATAAGACAATGCCTCCAGCGATAGACAGCGTTCCCTTTACCCATTTCTTCATGTTGCTTCCTCCACTCTATAAGGTGCTTCGTTATACGAAAAAGAGAGTTACTTTTTACTTAACTCTCTCCAATCGAAATGCCAAATGAAAAAATGAAAGATTTCAATCTAATTACTTCTTTTTTTGCATTTGCTTCGCTAACATTTCTTTCACTTGATTATACGTTAACCCTGAATTTTTATTTAAACGCTTTACTTCCTCAACATCAGTACCTACCACTGTATATTTTTTCTCATCATTCATTTTTCTAATTCCCTTCTCACCGGATTATTTCTTATATTTCTTCCCTAAATGCGCATAAATTAACACCACTACCAAAAAGGAAGCTGTTTTTAAGCACAGCTTCCTTCTCGTTACATATTGTATTTCTTAATAAAATTTCACTACATCTTCAGTAGGTAAGAACGTTCTTTCTGCTGGTTGTTCGTTTGGTTCACCAAATGGCATTTGACCTACTAAGCTCCACTCTGCTGGAATGTTCCAAGTTTCTTTCACTTCAGCATCTACGATTGGATTGTAATGTTGTAATGATGCACCAATTCCTTCAGCTGATAATAACATCCATACAGTATGTTGTAACATTGCATTTCCTTGATGAGACCAGAATGGGAACTGATCTTTATATAATGGTGCATTTTCTTGCATTTTTTCTACTGTTGCTTGATCTTCAAAGAATAACACAGTCCCAACACCTGCATGGAAGCCTTTTAGTCTTTCTACAGTCGCTTCAAAGTTTTCTGCTGGTACGCGAGCTCTTAGTGTTTCTTTCACAATATCCCAAAACTTTTCATGCTCTCCATCCATTAATACAACCATACGACCACTTTGCATATTGAAAGATGTTGGTGCGTGTAAAGCTGTTTTTAACACTTCTTCAATTCTGTCTTTCGTAATTGCATCGTTTTTTGCTACTTTACGAATTGAACGGCGGTTCACGATTGCTTCTTTTAAATTTGTTGTAGTTGCTGACATGTTAATTCCTCCAAATATTTGTTTTATAATTTATTTTGTTATTTCATAACAAGCGAATTAGCAATATCCATCTGTATTACATTGCATGCCTTCAAATGAATTTTTTTTATCCTTTTCAATTTCTTTATCAATGACTCTTTGTAACGTGTCTTTACTAGCAAGACCTTGAATGACTTCATCTCCAATCATGACAGTCGGAACAGCCATAATATTCGCTTCATCATATGCGTGCTGAATTGCTTCTTGATGCTTTTCTTTATATTTACGAGTTACTAAAGCATCTTTAAATTCTGCTTCAGGAAGTCCTACTTCTACCGCTAATGTTGTTAACACATCAATATCTTCAATATTTTGTTCCTCTTGGAAAAATGCTGTGAATACGCGGTGGTGATACTCATTTCCAAGCCCATGTTCTTTCGCAAATTGACACCCTTCAAAAGCTAAATGTGTATATGGATGCGGAGAAACACGTGGCAAACGCATATCGATTCCTAACTTCTTCGCAGTTGGAAGAATGAATGCATCCCATGAACCTAATTTTTCTGGCTCATTCCATGGATCAATTTTTGAATATGGACTTGGACGTAATTCAAATGGCATCCATTCAATTTCTACATCTTTCTCTTTCGCTACTTCATCTAATGGACCTTTTGCTAAAAAACAAAACGGACATATAAAATCTGAGTATACTTTCATTTTTACAGTCATAACTTTCACACCTTACTTTCATAGTTGTAATCGAATCAGTTACATTAATGTTAAAAAAATATAAATATGATTTAAGCATTCATTTTTTCTTGCAAAGTTTCAAACAACTGCCCCATCGTAATATTTCTTAAAACTTCTTCCATCGCAGATTGTGCTTGTATTAATATAATTTCTAATACCGCTTGAATATTTGCTCCAATTGGACAATCTGGATTCGGTTGCTCGTGAATATGAAATAGCTTGTCTTCTTCCACTACATTCACTGCATGATACACATCTAACAATGTGATTTCATGTAAATCCTTTAATAATCCCGCACCACCTGGACCGCGATTTACATATACAAAACCCGCTTGTTTCAAGTACGACATAATTTTGCGAATGACTACTGGATTTGTGTTTACACTTTCAGCCATATAGTCTGAAGTACAAAGTGAAGATGGATTGTTTTTTAAAATAGATAAAATATGAACAGCTATAGAAAAGCGGCTACTAATTTTCATCGTGATCACCACCTCGATGTAATCATTATAGTTACAACAAAAAGATAAGTCAATCCTTTTCATAGATTTTTTATAAGCAAATTAAAAAGTGTCCCATTATGATATATGAGACACCTCTTTTTATTCTGCAAATAGTACTTGAAATTCCTCAATAAATAGCTGCACAGCTATTGAAGAATCCTTTAATGAAGGAACAGCTAAAGCAATTTCTCTCCATACTTGTGGTTCCAATTCTCTTGTTTGCACATTTTCGGGTAAATTCGTTAAAGATAATTCAGCTAATATTGCAATGCCTAATCCTTCTTGAATCATATTTAAAGCTGTAGTAACTGTCGAAATTACATACTCAGCCCGAAGTGGTACGTTGGCTTGTTTAAACATATCGATAATGGGTGGTTCATATCCGCCCTTACATAATATGATCGGTTCATTCTCTAAATCACTAATTGTAATAGCATCCTTCTTACAAAGAGGATGATCCTCTCTTAAGATAACAACCATTTTCCCCTTCGTTAATGGGACAATCTCCATATCTTTATTAGGCAAAATAACAATTCCTATATCAACAACTCTCGATACTAACCAATCTTCAACTTCTTTAATTGTTCCTTCACAAAGAACGACTTCTAAGTTCGGATACTTCTCCTTAAAAAGGTTTATCATTTTCGGTAAGAAATGTGCAGAAGCACTCGGAAAACTCCCAATTCGAATCGTCCCAACTTCGTGTCCTTTCTCCATCGCAACTTCTTGTTCAATCTTCTCAACACCGTTCAAAATTTCTCTAATATGTACAAGAATTCTATTTCCAACATCGGTAACGATTAGCCCTTTTCGTTTATCCCGTATAAGAATCGTAACTCCTAATTCTAACTCAATACTTGAAATCGCATGGCTAACCGCTGGCTGCGTCATATTTAAAACTCTGGCAGCCTTCGTAAAACTACCTAACTCAACAGTTTTTATTAACACTTGAAGTTGTGTAATGGTCATAACTAATCACTTATACTCCTCATAAAAAAGATTCATTTTATTTATCACAGCCGATATCATATCATAATGAAATGAATAACATCAAGGAGGTCTTACAGTGGCACAGCTTTCTCGAACTAAGACGGCCATAATCCTTACCTTCCTCGTTTTTATGTGGGGAATCAATTGGCCTTTATCTAAGTTTGCCCTGCATTATACACCACCCGTTTTATTTGCAGGCATTCGAACTTTAATTGGAGGATTCATTTTACTCCTTTTCGCTCTACCAAAATATAAAGAATTACATTTAAAAGAAACTTGGCATTTATACGTTATTTCTTCTTTACTTAACATCATTATATTTTACGGGTTACAAACTGTTGGTCTTCAATATATGCCTGCTGGTCTATTTTCCGCCATCGTATTTCTACAACCTGTTTTACTTGGTATTTTCTCGTGGATATGGCTTGAAGAATCAATGTACGGTTTAAAAATTTTCGGGCTTGTACTCGGATTTATTGGTGTAGGAGTTATTAGCTCTAGTAGTTTAACTGGACATATTTCTGTCATTGGAATCCTTCTTGCATTAGGATGTGCTATTGGCTGGGCACTTGGAACAGTATTTATTAAGAAAACTGGTCACCGTGTGAATGCCATTTGGATGGTAACACTTCAGCTTCTTATCGGCGGTCTTTGTTTAGTCGGATTTGGCTCAGAATTTGAAAGTTGGTCTAGTATCGCTTGGAGTATGCCATTTGTTAGTGTACTACTATTTATTTCATTCTTTGTTATTGCAATGGGGTGGCTTGCATACTTCACACTCGTTGGAGCTGGTGAAGCAAGTAAAGTTGGGGCTTATACATTTCTCATTCCTCTAATCGCTATAATTGTAAGTTCAATTTTCTTACATGAGGCCATTACTATTAGCTTATTCATCGGACTATTATTTATTGTAGTGAGTATTTGTTTCGTAAATATAAAGCCGAAAACACTTGCTGTAGGGCAGCGAGTTGAAGTGAAATAAATAAACATAAGAAAGAGCCTACTGTTTGTAGGCTCTTTCTTATCATTTCATGAGTAAAGTCACTTAGAATTTTAACAAATGAAATTTTTTTATTGTATGATGATAATTAAGTAGTAAAAATATTATCTCTAGTACAGATGAGTGGATTTACAATTCCAATTATAAGGGGGGAGTTATATGGTTTTACACTATAAAGAATTTGGAGATACAAGTTCTCCACTTATGGTTTTTATTCATGGGGGCGGAGTCAGTGGATGGATGTGGGACAAACAAATTAATCATTTTACTAACTTTCACTGCCTTGTTCCTGATTTACCTGATCAAGGAAAAAACAGAAATAAAGATCATTTCTCAATACATTTTAGTGCTAAAAAAATCATTGAACTAATTGAAGAAAAAGGACAAGGTAAAACTATTATAGCAATTGGGTTTTCATTAGGTGCTCAAGTGTTAATTGCGATGCTTAGCATGAAACCTGACTTAATCCAATATGCTATGATAAACAGTGCCTTAGTCAAACCCATTCCTTTTGCTAGCACATTTATAAAATCTATTGCGCTAACCTACCCTCTTATAAAGAGTAGGACGTTTTCGAAAATACAAGCCAAATCAATGTATATAGATAAAAAATACTTTGACCACTATTATCATGACAGTTGTCAAATAAGTAAAAATACCTTCATAAGGATGCTAGAAGAAAACATGTCGTTTACAATACCAAAAAACTTTGAGAATGCTAATAGTAATATATTAGTAACTGTTGGAGAAAACGAAAAAAGAATCATGAAAGACTCGTTGACTGAAATCCTTGAAAGTAATCCCAATTGCACAGGTGTTATTATTTCTAAAATCGGTCATGGAATTTCTTTAGCGGACCCTAAGTTATTTAATACTTTAATTGAAAACTGGCTAGAACATGATTCCTTGCCGGAAGACGTAATGACCATCAATTGATTTCCACGTATCAATAAATTTTGTTATATAGTGACCACAACAATGTTGCTATCCTCATTTTACTAATCCCTAAAACTAATAAAAAAGGTCTCATTACTTTCAATGAGACCTTTCAATATTACTTATTTTTTACGACGTACTACAAAAACACACGTACCTACCGACGATACAATCGCCAAAATAGATAAAACAATCGCTATCAATTGCATATTACTAGTACCTTCATTCTTTTCTACACTAGACACTTCACCATGTTCTCCTGTTAATGACGTACCTTTTACAATTGTAGTAAGTGAATGCGGTTTTTCAGCTTTTTCATCGCCTGTCCATTCAACAATTTCTCCGTCTTTATATTGTTGATATGCATCCCAAGCTATTTTTTGTTCTTTATCCGGATTTTTAGCGACGAAAGTAAATCGCTGGAACTGACCAGGTGAAATTCCTTCTCCTGTTGCTTCCCATACTACAGTTTTCACTTTTCCGGCATTATCTTTTTGCTCTCCCACTTTCCATCCTGGCACTGGTTCATACTGTTGGAATTCCACACCCGACGGTATTTTCAGTGTAACTTTTGTTGTTGCTATATTCTTTTCAACTGGTACTTTTATCGTGTAAGTCTCCCAAGAACCAATGTCAGAAGTTGCTGGCTTCACAGTTACGTGCGCACTAACAGGTAACGAAAAAATACCCATTGCAATTACTGTTGCTATCATTGTTGTTCCTAATTTTTTTATACGTTTCATTTTCTATTAGCTCCTTTTCATACATAACTTCTTTTTATCTGCCACCGACAATAAATTTAAAATCTGTATCGAAGCTATCAAGCGATTTCGTTAATCCATGTACTTGTATATTCCAGTTGCCTGTCATATTAATATACATACCTTCTGCTTCATATTCTCCCGGTGAAACTGCCGAAACTTTAAATGATCCTTTTCCCATATTCATATCTAACGATTGAGTCGTTAGTGTAATTTGCTCCATATCAGTAACAGGTTGGCCATTCTCATCCTTCACAGTAATATGAAATGTATTCTGTCCTACCTTATTAGGACTCACATTTAGCGTAAGTTCATATCCATTATCTACTTGTTTACTCTCTGTAAAAGGTCCAGTAGGAGGCATCGGCGGTGTTTGTACGTTTGTCATAAAAGCTACGATTACGAAAATGATAATTCCAATGATAAACTCTACTTTCACCGTAGCGCCTAATCCTTGCTCCGCTCTCATTTTCCCTTTCACATAATGAACAATTCCCAATATCCCCATGAAAATGAATAAAAGTATCTTTGCTAATAAAGCTAATCCATACTTTGTATCAAATAACGAGTGGATTGTTGGAATAAAAAATGTACTGTTAAAAAGACCTGTTATTAAAATCACGATGACAGCACCTGTTGCCCACGGTGAAAAACGCTTAATCATATCCCAATACATATTCCACTTGTTATCCTCTTTACGTAAAAGAAGAATAATAGATGATAAACCACCAATCCATAATGAAGCCGCGAATAAATGTAGAAAATCCATAACGACAGCAATATCTTTAAACTTTAAACCAAATGCGTGACTATTAAAGGCTTTCATAACAAGTATCCCGATAAACAATAGCAATGGAATGCTCCATACTTTAAACGACGAAAGCTTCTCACGCTTCATCGCAACATACGAAGCGATTATAAGCACACTTATAAGAGCCATTTGAGTAATCCATACATAACCAAAAACAGAAAGCTGTAACGTTTCTTTTAATAATAAAGGATTGAATGCTTCTAGCCATGAAACATCAGCATTTATTTTCGCTTGCAGTGGTAGATTGAATAATAAACTAATGAATATACCAATTAATGAAATCCATATTATTTTTTTACTTCTTAATTGAACTTCTATTACGTTCCCTTTATACATAATAAGATTAAAGAATAGAACTCCTATAAATAGTGAGAAACTTGTATATAAAATTCCACGTTCCATAATCATATCAATTTGTGGGACATACCCCATCTCTTCTACTTGTATATCATCTGCTCCCGCTTCCGCTAATCCAACCCGGAACGGGATAACTCCTTGAATTGGATGTCCATCAGCTGAAATCACTTTCCATTGAATAGAGTAAAGACCATTTTTGAGATTGTCTTTTAATCCAGCTTCTAATAGCTTTTTATTTTTTTTATCAATATGAGCATCTTTTAAATCGACCCTTTTACCTGATGTATCTCTCACGTACAATGTATTAAAACTTGAAACTTGTATGTCCTCATCGAATTCGATTTTTACAACAGATGGTGCTTTCTTCAATGTTTCATTTTCAGTAGGGTTTGATTTCACAACGTACGCATGAGCAGATGCACTTTTCGGTATCAATATGATAAGCACACTCGCAAGTAATAGCCATGCCCCTAACCTTCTCATTACTTTCACAATCATTTCACTTCTTTCTTCCTCATCGCTATACTTTTATTACAGCTACTTTCAAATTCAATCCCTTGGCGAAATATTAACTTGATTAAATATAAACTTCTATACAGTATAACTCTTTATTTCTCTCTCACCTCTAAACTTCTAATACAATAGTAACTACCTTCATAGATACTACTTACATTTTTAAAGTCGATTGTTATTATATCACAAAATATATTTACGTAAGTTCCTGAAGAAGAAAAGTTATCGTGAATCATTTGTGAAGAAAGTGTGAAATACAAAGTAAAAACTTTAATCCTCCCCACACAAGTTAATCTCTGGACTAACTCCCTCGGCGTTCAACCTATTTTAAGATTGGAGTCTTAATGTACACGAATAGCAGAATAAATAAAAAAGTATTACGTTATTACGTAATACTTTTCCAGATAATTATAATACTCAATAATCGTTCACATGGATATGATAAATCAATCTTTTAACAGACTTATCATGAATTGTATGCTCTAACGTTAAAATAAATCGTTCTTCACATTTGTTGTGTTTCAACACAACCTTTCTTTTTTAAAATTCATTTTCTTTTTTAGAGTTTACTTCAATTATTTTTAACAACTGTTTTACTCTTTTATCATATGTATGTTCAATTAGTGTTTTTCTAAATCCCTCCATAGCAATTTTCTTTCTTTGTAATGGATTCGCTAAATATCTTTCTGCTTTCTCTATAAAATCAACCGATGAAGTAAATGTCTCAATTTGTATCCCTGGAATATAGCACTTTTCCAAGTCCGAACGAATATCCGTCATTTGAAAAGCACCTGTACTAGCTATTTCGAATGTACGATTATTAATGGAACAAGCATTTATTTTTACTCTATTTATATTAAACGTTACATCCTCTATCGATCGATGTATATTCATGTTAATTTTACTTTTTTTGTAATATTCCATACTATTTTTATAAACTAAAAATGGTAAAAGTTTTATTTTATCCTTCAATAACTCATAACTTTTTAGTCTATCCCAATTACATCCTATAATTAGAGTATTTTTAGTCGCTAAGTACTCTGCAATTGAATCAATAAACTCAAGCCGATTATCAAAAGCTGTGCCTATGAAACTGATATCAAATAAGTATTCCTCTTCCGTAAGTATCGGCGTATATATAGGAGGTTCTGCCGCTAAAGGCAAGTAATACACATTATCACAGCCTAAATCTTTATAAAAATCAATACACCCTGTATCTTGTGTAAAAACATAATCATAATCAAGCACTAAGTTTTTCGTCACATCTGTAAAATAAGGATCATCTGTAAGCCAAAGTGCAGTCTTAAAGTTATATTGTTTTAATTCTTGAATCCCTTTACTTATCCCTTCTTCAAAACCGTGAAAGACAATGATAAGAGCTGGTTTTATCTTCAAAGCTGTTTTCACCATGTTTTCGTATGTTACCATCGTTACATTACCAACTGCCTTTTTCAAACTATTAAATATAGACTCCTCTAGCACTGGAAAATATACAGTAACACTAGATTTTACAAATAATACGTTAAAATTTTCTGCACTATATGAAATCGTCACAAATAGCCACACTCCAATACATGAAATTAACTATTTATACTGTCTAAAAATATATAGTTGCTTACAAACCGCGCTTTTTTCTTCACATACCTTTATGCAAAATGAGGCTTTCTACCCAATAGCCTGCTTTAATTTTTGTTCATTCCTATATAGGAAAGCTTCATATCATATATATTCAACTTGTCGAAATACTTTCATCAAAACATTGAAAAAAAACATAAAGTGAATCTTGAATAAGTGTTTTTTGTTCATCTTCACAAATAGCAGGATAAATAAAAAGGTGTCACTTAGTACATAACACCTTTTTTAAAGCTTCTTTTATTTTTCTTCCGGATAATCACAATACTCTATGATTGTTCCCTCTGTATCCGCTGGGTTAAGGTAGATTAATCTTCTGCCGTGTTTATTAATTCGAAGTGTATGCTCTAACGTTCGAATTCCTTGTTCTTTTAATTCTTCTAAAGCTATATCTAAATCATCTACACGATACGCAACGTGATGTACACCTTTACCTTTTTGTTTTATAAATCGGGCAATTGGTGAAGTAGTGTTATTTGTCGGCGCAAGCAATTCAATTCTATCTCCATCCACTTCAAGAATGGCTACTTCACTTTCAACACCAGGTGCTTCACTTACATAACGATCTATTAATGTTCCTAACAAAACCTTTTCATAAAAACGTATCGTACTATCTATATCTCGAACTGCGATGCCTATATGATCAATTGTTTTTTTCATTTTATATCCCCTACTACTTTATTTTCTTTCATTATTAATAGTAACAAAAAAAGCTATAGAAACAAGTAATCTGTACCCTTTGTAAAGGACATTTTGAAAAAAGTTAGGCAACATGAAGAAGATGATTTCTGTATCCAACAGGAGTCATCTTTTTTAAATTCCATTGATATCTATAGTGATTATAGTACGTCATATATTTCTTAATCTCTTGTTTCAACTCATCAAAGGATGCGCAAGGTTTTATATGAGCTTCATCTTTCAGATGACCAAAAAAAAATTCTTGTGGGGCGTTATCCCAACAGTTTCCTCTTCTTGACATGGATTGTCCAAGGTTTAGCTTTTTGACTAGCCTTTGATAGGTTGGGCTTGTGTAGTGGGCTCCTTGATCTGAATGAATATAAGCACCTTCAATCAATCGAATCCGCGGATTCCTTTTTAGTTTATGGAGAGTGGTCGTTACGAGCTCTAATGTCATTTGTTCTGAAACATGGTAAGCTAAAATTTCATTAGTTGAGCCGTCTAAAATTGTAGATAAATAGGCCCTTTGATTCTTACCGTAAACTAAATAGGTGATATCTGTAAGAAGTGTTTTCCCTGGGGTATTTTGTTTAAATTCTCGATTTAATTGATTCGGTACTATTCGATGTTCTTTTGTAGCTTTAAGCATTCTTTTATAAGGATTCGCTTTGCGAACCGGACAGACAATCTCGTATTTCTTCATAATTCTACGGATACGCTTTAAATTGTAGACAACTTCAAACTGACCCGCCAATGTCATCTTTATCTGACGAGCCCCCTTCTTTCTATTTCTAAATCGAAGTGCTTTTAATATGGTTTCCTTCAAGATTTCATCTCGATCACTCTTTTGTTTTCGTTGTTCTTGAGATGAAACTGAAAAGTAATTATAGTATCCCGAACGGGATACACCAGCTATTTTACACAAATAACTGACCATATTCCTTAAGTTGTATTTCATGATGACAGAACGAATCAAGATGAATTTCTGACTAGATGGTAGTGTTATTTCCTTCTCATCCTCCCTTCCATAAGTTTGATTTTTTTTAGCAATTCGTTTTCCGCCTTTAGTAAGTTTCGTTCGGCTTCTAAACGGGCATACTTTTCTTCTAACGTAAGCTCTCTCTCAAGAGTTCTTCCGGCGTTTTCGATACGTGTATCCCTTAAACCCAATACACCATTTTTTCTATAAGCAGCACGCCATCTACTTCCCGATGACATAACCCGTTTCATTCCAATCATATCTATATCAAAACCACATTCTTCAAAAATATTTCGAGGTAGCTTTCCTTTTTCATTTTCCTCAATAAAAATATGCTTAAATTCCTCTGTATAAGTGATACCTTTCTGACTTACAGATTTTACGTATAAGTTATTTGATAGAATTTGAATTTCTCTTTCTGTAAATAGCTTTTTTGTCATTTTCAACATTCTCCGATCCCAATTTTCTTTTTATTATACAAGAAATACCCTATAGAATAGACTTTTTTCAAGTGTCTATTCTATAGGGTACATTTTAAAGTTCTATAACTTTTTTATTTAACCTATTTTCTTATTCGTATTTGCTGCTGGTTGAATTTGATTTTTTGGTTTTAAAACGCTAATGCCATATCCGATAAATCCACCAATAATCGCTGGGAAGATCCAGCCTAATCCTACTTCTTGCATCGGAAGGAATTTAGTGAACACTTGGCTTACTACTTCAATGTTAACTCCAGCTGCACTTAATCCATCGAATAAGCTGATAATAAATGTTACAGTTAAGCTCACTTGATAAACTTCAGCTCTTCCTTTGAATAATGAATGGAAGAATGTTAAGAAAATCAATACGATTGCAAGTGGATAAATTGCTGTTAATACTGGAACAGAAACTGCAATTAATTGCGTTAATCCTACATTTGCAACAATTGCACTAAATACACATAGCGTGACTGCAATTGCTTTGTATGGAACATTTGGGAATAACTTATGGAAGAATGAAGAACACGCTGATACAAGTCCTACACTAGTTGTTAAACAAGCTACTGTAATCATTAATCCTAATAATACTCCACCATATGATCCAAAATAGTAGTTAGAAACTTTCGCTAATACTTCTCCGCCGTTCTCTAAATGTCCAAGCTTTGCAACGCTTGAAGCACCCATATAAGAAAGAGCTGTATAGATAATTGCTAAAATAGATGCTGCAATGATTGTCGCTTTTGCACAAACGACCATAATTTGTGTTTTCGTTTTCGCACCTTTTTCTTTAATTGCATTAATGATGATGATTCCGAATACAAATGATGCAAGCGTGTCCATCGTTAAGTATCCTTCTTGGAATCCTTTAAAGAATGCGTGTGATGTATAAGCTTCAACTGGTGCTTGCATTTCTCCAATCGGGTGAATAAAAGCAACGATTACTAAAATACCGATGAATGTTAATTTAATTGGCGTTAAGATTTTTCCAACAATATCGACAATTTTCGCGGGATTTAGCGAAAAAAAACAAGTGATACTAAAGAATATAATTGTGAAAAGAATTAAAGGTGTAGAACCTACCCCCTCTGGCATAAACGGCTTAAGACCAATTTCATAAGATACATTTCCTGTTCTCGGTATTGCAAATAACGGACCGATCGCTAAGTATAAAACTGTTGTAAATACAATCCCGAACACTGGGTGAGCACGACTTGCTAATGACTGTAAATCATCTTTACCCGAAAAACCAAATGCTAGTACACCTAGTAATGGTAATCCAACACCTGTTACTAAAAATCCAGCGTTAGCAATCCATACATTTTCTCCTGCCGATTGACCAAGCATTGCCGGGAAAATTAAATTTCCTGCTCCAAAAAATAGTGCAAATAACATTAATCCAATAACTACTATGAACGAAAACGGTACTTTATTCGCCATAATATAACCCCCATTCAAATTTCCTTATCTCATTTTCCAATTTTAACTAATTGAATTTTCTGAATATTTAATTTGAGTATCAACTATTCTTGAACTCATTATAGTTTGCTATATAATATTTTGCAATACTATTTTCAAACTTTTCTTTTATTTTATAAATATACATTTTTTAACATGAAAAATAGACTAAAAAACCAACATGGTCATCCATGTTGGTTTTTCCATTTTACTATCAATTAATTAAAATTTTGCCGCTACTTTCTTAACGTTCTCTAGACCTTCTTCAACAATTTGTTGTGAGCGATCTGGATATTGGTTGTGCCCTTCAATTACAACAGTCTCTGGATTTGTAATTCCCCAGAATCCAAGTACAGTTGTTACGTAATTAACTGCCATTTCCATAGGAGCCATTTGTTCTGAAGAGTAATCTGAACCACGAGCACCTAATACAACTACTTTCTTACCACCAGCTAAACCTTCTGGACCATTTGCTGTATATTTAAACGTTTTTCCAGCTTGAGATAAGTATGAAATATATGTGATTAACGGTGCTGGTACTGTAAAGTTCCATAGTGGGAACGCGAATACAACTTTATCAGCTTCTAAAAACTGATTTAAATATTGATCTACTGTAGCAACAGCCTTCTCTTCTTCAGCTGTTAACTCCATACCTTGACTACGTTTGTATCCACCTGAAATAGCGATATTTCCGTAATAAGGAAGATCTAATGCAAATAAATCTAACTCTGTAATTTCTGTATTCGGATTAGCTTCTTTATAAGTATTTACAAATGTTTCATACATTTTTGAACTAATTGCTTGCTCCGCTGGACGATCGTTTGCTTTTACAAATAATACTTTTGACATTGTTTTATTCCCCTCTACTTTTGTATTTTCTTCTTTTTTACCAAATAACGAGCTAAATAATCCCATTTTCTTCACCTAAACTTTCTTATCATATTCATTATTCATCATCATAAAAATTCTTATTCTAATAAAAAGTTCCAATTGATACCTTAAGTAAAGTTAATTAAAACTTTTTGTTATTTAATTACCTTATGTAAGTGATTGTAATATATCTACTTACTTTAGTCAAGTAACTTTAAATAAAAAATAATATCTTGGATTAAAAACATTAACTAAAACTCAATTGAACACCAAATACCTCTATATTAATTGTATAATAAACTTAGAAAGGAAAATTCATATTTAGAAAGGTTTTACTCATGAGCACTATAGAAAAGATTCAAACTTTTATTATTCTTTTTGCTGTTACATGCGGCATCATACTCGGGCAATTTAATTTCATACATATGTATTCAGAGCAATTTATTGTCCCCTTCTTATTTTTCATGCTTTATGGATTATTCCTCAGCATCCCATTGAAAGAAATAAAAAATGGATTCCGCAACTTAAAATTTGCTGGAACAAGTCTTACTATTAACTTCTTATGGACACCTTTACTCGCTTGGGGGTTAGGAGCACTATTTCTTTCAGATCACCCAGCACTTTGGGTTGGATTTATCATGTTAATGGTTACTCCATGTACAGATTGGTACTTAATCTTTACTGAAATAGCGAAAGGTAATGTAGCACTTTCTACAGCGATTTTACCGGTAAATTTAATTTTGCAAGTACTACTACTTCCCATTTATTTATTTTTATTCGCTGGTGTTATGAAGACTGTAGCGGTTTCTGTTTTAGTAGAAAGTATTGTTATCGTAATCGTCTTACCATTTTTACTTGCACACGCTACAAAATTCATTATGAATAAACTGAAAAAAGCTGAAACGCTCGAGAATAAACTCATTCCGTTTTTCAGCTCTGCCCAAATTGTATTTTTAAGTTTAGCAATAGTAGCGATGTTTGCATCACAAGGTAAATATTTACTACAAAATATGAATGTTGTTTTATTATTACTCGTTCCTGTTCTATTGTTCTTCATCATTAATTTTGTACTAGGACAATTTATCGGCCGCATTATGCATTTATCTTATAAAGATACAGTAAGTCTAAATTTAACAACGTTAGCAAGAAACTCGCCTGTTGCACTCGCTATTGCTGTGACAGCCTTTCCAGATGAGCCTCTTATTGCACTTGCACTCGTTATTGGACCATTAATTGAGTTGCCAGTACTTGCTTGTGTTTCACAAGTTTTATTACTTATTAAGAAGAAACAGCAATATACATAATAAAAAACGTCCTGCTATAGGACGTTTTTTATTTTTGAAAAGTCTCATACAACACTTATTTCTTATTTATCATTACAAATGAAATAACCGAAACTACAAACGTAATAATACCAATTATAATGAATAGAATAGGCGCGGAAATTGACTCTAGGGAATACCCCGTTATTGCAATTCCTATCGGAGTTGATACTAGTAATAACGAATTTAAGAAACCGAAAAATCTTCCTTGCACTTCATTTGGAATTAACTTTCTATACAACACTCCAAAATATACATTACTTACTCCAAATGCAATCCCTGACAGAAAATAATAAAACGTAAATAATACCGGATTCAATGTCGTACCCATTGCAGCGTTAAATACCCCCATAATAGCTGTAAATATAAAGGCAGTCGTAATCGTTTTATATGTACGAATCTTTTTAGTAATTAATGCCCCAATTAAAATTCCTATCGGTGATGCCGCAAAAACAATGCTATACCACTGCGTAGAAAGATCCATTTCTCTAACAACTATTACTTGCAGTGAAAGTATACATGCTGCTCCAAGTAAATTAATGACCGCAGCGCTCATTAGTAATATCTTCAACGATTTGTTACTATTAATAACAGAAAATCCCTCTTTAAAATCTTCATAAAAAGGCTTCTTCTTCTCTACTTTTAATTCACGAGGAAATTTAATTCTCATTAAAATTAAAAATGATATAAAGAATGTAAGTGCATCTAACAAAAATACTCCATGAAAATTAAAAATACTAATTAAAAAGCTAGCCAATAAAGGAATTGCCACAGATATAATTTGTATTGATACTTGTCTTAATGAAATAGCTTGTTGAACATGCTGTTCTTCCACATATGTAACTAACGCTGCATTTGAAGCTGGTGTAAATAAGGCACTTCCAATTGAGCGTATAATAAGTAAAATTAGTAACGGCATGTACAGCATATTATTATAAAATGCTATTACTGCAATTAAAATCATGATGATGCATCTCATCACATCTGCAATCATCATAAGCTTTCTTCTCGACATTCGATCTGCTAACGTTCCTGTTACAGGTGCAAATAAAATCGCCGCCGTTGCAATGGCAATGTTTACCCCCGAGACAAGTAATGGTGAATTCGTTAATTTCATTACCCATAACGGTAAAATGAGCGTAACCATAGAATTACCTATTAAAGAAATACAACTTGCCAAGAAAAAATACGAAAAAATTTTATTGCTCCATATACTAGAGCTATTCTCTTTTATATTACTAACTTCACTATTCACTGTACTCTCCCTTCTACTCACATATTCTTCTTCTCCTTCTCTTCGTCACCATCCTTTAAAATACCAAAAACCTTCTTCAAAATACGAAGAAGGTTTACTTATAACCATCTTCTTATCTTTTAGGACTTTTAGATCCTACAGGATTTAGCACCTTTATTTAACATTAAGTTGCTGAGGTTTCAAAGGGCCAGTCCCTCTACCTCTCTTTATAAGAAGACATTATCGAATTTTCTAAATTTATTATATATTACATCAAAATACTTTCAATATATTTTTTCTATCCAGTTAACAAAGCCTATCTAATTAAAAATTATAGGAAATGTAAATATAACGAAAGCTGCCCAAAGTCCGTAGATTGGCAAATACTTCGTAACGGCATCTTGGATAGCTGTTGGTCCTGATTTGTTTTGCAAGAAACGCATATAGGAAAACATAATCCAAATTAAATTTGCCCAGATCAGTATGTTTACCCCTAAAACAGCAAGTCTATTAGGTGTAATCCCATAAGAAGAAAGTCTGAATATGATGGCCGACAAAGCCACAGTGTCAATAATAAGCGCCAAAACAATTAAGGCGAAATTTATATAATCTGAAATGTTCTTTTTCTCATCTGAATCACTCTCAACAATAGAAAATATGGTAACAGCCAATACGCCAAGGAGTATTCCGTTGAAGGCCATTAAGAAATTGCGGTCCAAGAAAGGATTTTTCCCGACCCATATAACCGTTATAAGATAGATTAGCAACGTAATCAGGACGAGAGGACTAAAAATTTTAGATATGTATGGTGTAATATTTTTAGCAAGTTTAAGATTCATTGATACCAAATATGCAGCCACAATAGCAAGAGCAGCAGCACCAAATAAAACAACATTACTAAAATAGAATTCTCCTATATCTAAGTCCACAAAGATAAATAACCGCATAGTCAATACAGCTAGAATCATTCCGCTAACTGCCATGCTGGCGTAGAGAAGTGCATATTCCAAATTAAATTTAATATAAGCTAATCTTGTACTACCTTTTGAATATTCATTTCCCGTAAACGCAAGTCCCAATAAGACCCATAACAATATAGGAAGATGTAAATACACAAGGATAATACTGTCTTTATAATTTAATGGCAACGTATTAAGATATATCCCGGAAACTAGGAACAACGCTATAAGGGAATAAATAATACTTTTTTTCGGCGTATTATTGTAAACAAAATAAGCGACAATAAAGGGAATTACACCAAAAGCTAGGTTAATTGGAGCAATTGCTTCTTGTTCGACAAAGTAGAAAATGATTCTGGTGCTTATCCCAGCCAGAATAGCTAACATGCCCATGAATAAGAAACCTTTTTGAAACAACGACTTTTTTTCCGTATTTGCCGTCTCCTTGAAATGTAACCTTTCATACCAAGCACCTAGAACCTGAGAATCAGGGTTTTGAGCCCATGCTTGTGAGAATGATTTTTTAAAAGCTTTCGGGTCTTTTCTATACATCTTCTCCAACTCATGAGGGTTGTCAATATTTTTAATAATCAAATTGTGATTGTTCATAGTTTTACCTCCTCTAACAAAAACAGCGTTGTTACTTTTTCTATCAAAAGCTCCTCACTAATTTAGTACGATATTGATTCTAATACATTATTTATTGTTTTACAATAAATAATTATCAATTATAAAGAATATTTCATTGTATATTTTATTTTTAATAAAACTAAAAAGTACTCCGTATTCAAAAAAATACCCTATAGAATAGACTTTTTTAAGCGTCTATTCTATAGGGTACAATTTAATTATCATATTGTTTTATTTGTTGAAACAACTTAATTCTCAAACACAAAATTAATCTTATTATCTTTCCACTCTAACTTCGCATCAAACGTTTTCTCACCTTTTTTAAAACCTTTAATTAAATCGGTCTTTTCACCTTTTAAGAGCTTTGTCATATTCTTTTGCGAAATTGTTTTACTTAATATCTTCTTCGAGATGGTGAAATCACATTGTGTCGTGTTGTAATTAGAACAACCATAAAACGTTGATTTATCAATTACATCACCATCACATTTTTTACAACTACCAACCTTTTTACCCGTTGTAAATTTCGATCCTTTTCGCTCAATCGATTCAACATGTAATCCGGTGAAATCCCACTTCTCAGACATTTCAACAGCATCTTCAATAATTTTAGCTGATAGCTTTTTCGTCTGTTCCATAAATGTAGCTGGTGAAGCCGTGCCTTCACCAATTTCCGCAAGGCGCTGCTCCCATTTTGCTGTCATTTCTGGTGAAGCTAGTATTTTGTCACCGATCGCTGTAATTAATACTTTTCCTTTATCAGTCGCATACACTTGGTTTTTCGTCACATCTATATATTTACGGTCTTTTAGCATCGTAATAATACCTGCACGAGTCGCTTCCGTACCTAAACCTTCTGTTTTCTTTAATACTTTCTCTAGCTCTTCATTCTCTAAATACTTACCTGCCGTTTTCATTAACGTAATTAGTTGTCCTTCTGTATAACGCTTCGGTGGTTGTGTTTTTCCTTCTTTCACTTTCACCTTTACAACTTTTCCTTCTTCACCTTCAGCTACAATCGGAAGAATGGTCTCGTCATCTTTATCGTCTTGGAAAATAACTTTACGCCATCCTTCTTGAATTTGCTGTTTTCCTTTTGAAATGAATTCAGCACGCTCATCTACAAGCGTTACAATCGTTGTATAGTCAAAGATTGCAACTTCATAGTGAGCTGCAATAAGCCTTCTTACGATCATATCGTAAATTTTCTTTTCATCACCTGATAATCTACTTGGGTTTGTAACTTGCTCTGTCGGAATAATCGCGTAGTGATCTGTTACTTTCTTTTCATTTACATAACGCTTATTATTCATAATCGATTCAACTGGAGCCGGTAATAAACCTTTATATTCATCAAACTGACTTAACTTCTGTAAAATATCCGGGAACGTCGCTGCTTCTCCTTGTGTAACATAGTTAGAATCTGAACGTGGATAAGAAACAATCCCTTTTTGATAGAGTACTTGCGTTATATCAAGCGTCTTTTTCGGTGAAAACTTAAAGGCTTTATTTGCCGTTGCTTGCAGTGATGATAAGTTAAATAAAAGCGGCGGCTGAAACTCTTTACGCTCCGTTTTCATTTCCTTCACAACAGCCGGTTTCCCTTGGCAAAATGCCGCAATTTTATTCGCCATATCAGGGTCTTTTAAGCGGGATTCATTATCCTTTTCCCATTTTCCGTCATATTTCTTTCCTTCTATATTAAAGGTTGCAAACACTTCCCAGAAAGGCTCTGACTTAAAGTTTTCAATTTCTTTCTCTCGCTTTACAATCAATGCTAACGTTGGTGTTTGGACACGACCAGCAGAAAATACATCATTCATTCCTTTTTTCTTTAACAAAATACTAAAGACACGTGATGCATTCATACCAACGACCCAATCCGCACATGACCTTGTATATGCCTCATAGTACGTATTGATTGTATCTGATTCATCAAGCAAGTTTTTAAATCCTTGATAAATAGCTTGCTTCGTTAAAGACGAAATCCAAAGACGCTTCATCGGCTTTTGTACGTTACAAAGATTAATAATATTTCGTACGATTAATTCCCCTTCACGCCCAGCATCGCCCGCATGAATAATTTCTGTTACCTGAGGATTATGTAACAGCTGTTTCACAACGTTAAACTGTTTATACTTCGACTTTGTTACTTCAAATTGAAATCGCTCTGGAATCATCGGTAACGTATTAAGTGACCATTTTTTCCACTCTGCGTGATAATGTTCTGGATTACATAACTGCGTCAAATGACCAATTGCCCATGTACAGTACGCTCCATTTGGAAATAACTCATTCGCTTCCACTTCTAAATATCCATCTTTCCGGCGATATTTAAACTGTGAAACAAGAGCCAAACCTTGATCTGGTTTCTCGGCAATAATTAATTTCATTTTATAACTCCCTATCTGTATTCCAGTGTTACTTTCGTTGTCTATCTGTTTAGAGGCGATGATAAAACAACAATCTTATTTATCATTCGCGGGTTACCCCGGATAATGGGATAACTATAATATTATACGCTTATTCTTTATTGCTTCACAATAGAAACTCATCATATAACAATTTCTTTCACATGCTCACAAATAAAAAAAGACGCTCAAAAAAATCAAGCGCCTACTTGCTTACATTTATGAAATTGTGCAGATAATATGCAGATTTAAATAAGCATAAATACTCTCTATATAAACATATGATGAAGTGAATGATAGGACAGGGAGGTATCATGATGTTTGCTTATACATTAACTGCCTTAACACTTTGTTGTATCTCGATTCTTATTACATCATATATTTCTAAACGTAAGGGTACCCTAATGGAGTATATGGTATTTATTATGTCTTTTAGTATGAGTATCGGTTTAAGCATAGGGTTTTATTTAGGTATTCTCTTTAAAGGGGAACTACTACATTCTACTTTGCTTGCTATTTTGATTAGTGGTTTTATCGGTTTTTTAGTCGGTCTACGTTTTCACCTGTATACTGCCTTGGAAGGAATGTTCTCTGGATTAATGGCAAGTATGATGGGAGCAATGATTACAGAAATGTTAAACGCTCAACAAGCACATAGTATACTATTCATTAGCCTTTTACTTTCTATAACGATAACTATGTCATGTATGATTCAACTTTTATCAGAAACCTTTACTACCTATATCCATCGTCGTTTTCTATTATTACTCTCAATTGGCGTAATAATTATCCTGACTGTATTCGTAACGTTCCCAGAGCATATCTCGCCAACTTCTTCCACAGAAGAACAACATACACATTAGCAGCTATAATCAATCCCTCTAATATTTCATTATATTAGAGGGGATCGATTTCATTATTTTTATTTCTTAACAGATGAAGAGAAATAACACTTTGAAGTGTTAGTCCAAAACTTCTAAATCTATGAAATTCTCTTTGCTTGAGAAGATATACAATTCCATGTTGAAATAATAAATTTTCAATTAACCAATATATATTTTTGGATCCATAGCATTGCTCTTCTGTGCATTCCATTCACCTTTATGAATTTCAAAATGTAAGTGTTGTCCTTCAGATTGTCCTGTATTCCCCATTATGCCAAGTTGTTGTCCTTGCTTCACTTTTTGACCAGCAGAAACAGAACGGCTCTTTAGCTGATACACTATTTTCCGAAACAAATTCACTACTTACATAGCCAGTTTTTCCTTTATGATTAATTTTCAGCCAACTGTTTTCTTCTCCAATAACTTGTAAAACTTCTCCTTCATACACGCGTCCCATTATTGCACTAGACGTATTTGGTTGTGTGCGGACACGTAGAGCATTTGTATTTACTGTTACTTGATTTTCATATTTTACTACATCAGTAGGTTGCTCATGCTTCGTGTCTTTTGGTATAACAATATTTTTCGCTTGAGCAGTACTAATAAATACACTTCCTGTAACAGAAGCTACTGCTACACTAGCTAAAATCTTTTTCATAATTATAAAACACCTTCCTATAAACACATTCAAGTATCATTATGTTTTCACATTAACTTCCAATTCTTTTCGTTCTAACTATTTAGCAACAGTATCCTTTTATTATCCATATTGAATTTTTATTTATTTTCCACCATCTATCTCTAGTAATAAAGAAAAGTTAAATTCATCACACTCTGAAAACCCTCTCATTCTTCCGATTTAACACTACACATCGTAGTTTAAATTTCGAAAAAAATATCGCCAAATAATCACCTATAATTAATACTACAAAAACAAAAAAATCATAATTTAATCCTTCTTCATTTAACTTATACTTTTGCTTAAATATTCCCTTTCTCCTTTCACACTACGAATTGTAGTACAAAATAAAAGAAAGGTCAAATATAAGTATTCAGCCTTTTAGAACTACAATATAATACATTAAATTCAGCCATTTCTAATCAAAAAACATTCTCACCTTGTAAACTCTTTCTATAGGATAACCCCCTCATATTACCTAAACTTTTATAAAAATAATATTCCCAATTCACAACATGACATATAAAAGCAGCCACCTATTACGATAACTGCTTTACATCATTAATAAACTACATGATTTTCACATTATTCTGGTTTATTAGGAATATTAGGGTTTGGAACATAATCAGATTTATAATCTGTATATTTCACTTCCGTTACCATCCCTGCTGAAGCATGATGTAGGTCGTGACAGTGGAACATCCACTCACCCGGATTGTCTGCTACAAAGGCGACTTCATATTCTTCACCTGGTTTTAAGTTCAAAGTATCTTTTACAATTGGAGAACCTTCTATCGGTTTTCCATCTTTACTCAACACCTGAAAGAAGTGACCATGTAAATGCATCGGATGATCATCCATTTTAGAGCGATTTACTAATTTCACTTTTACTAGGTCACCTTTTTTCACCGGAATTGGATCAATATCCGGAAATACTTTTCCGTTAATTGTATATACCATTTCATTTCCATTCATTTGCGTATTCAAGTCCATATTATATGAAGCAATATACTGCTGCTCTAGTGTGAAACTACCTAATTTTTTCTCACCATATTTCGTCATATCTAATTTTGGTAGTTTTTCTTTTTCATTTGCTATGTCTTTCATCTCTTTACTACCTTCATATTCAATAATGGTTTTCATTCCTTTTGCACCTTTATCTGCCGAATGGTCTTCCACATACCATTTCCCAGGATTATTAGCAGTAAACTCAACATCATAACGTTCACCCGGTGCAATTGAAATTATTGTATCCTTTATAACTTTGGGATCATTTATTGGTTGACCATCTGTTGCAATTACTTTTATATCATGACCGTGAACATGTATATCATGTGATAAATAACCAGCATTAACGAGTCGCAGACGAACTTTATCTCCCTTATTCACTTTCAATGGCGCTACTAAATCACCACTTTTTCCATTGATTGTGAATAAATCATACATACTCATATCATGACCTTCCATCTTCATATTTCCATGGTCCATTCCTGCCATATTGCCAGGGTCTTTTTTATCACTGTCCATGTCCATACCAGAATGATCCATGCTGTTCTTATCATCATTCTTTTTCGCATTTTCATTATCCTTACTAGATTTATTACCGTCTGCTTTTTCTGTTTTTCCTTTTGTCATTTCTTTTAACTGTTTATTAATCTCTTCTTTATCTGTTATCCATTCATCTAACATTAATGTGTAATCTTTATCATACTTTTCATTTGTATCTTCTACAACGAGAGCACCATATAATCCTCTATCTAATTGATTTACAGAATCTTGATGCGAGTGATACCAGTACGTTCCTGGTACGTTTGCTTCAAATTCATAGGTGAAACTTTTTCCAGGTTCAACCGCATCTTGCGTCACACCTGGAATTCCATCCATGTTATTTGGAACAGGATACCCATGCCAATGAACAGATACCGGTGCAGATAGTTCATTTTTTAATGTCACTTTTACCTTTTCACCTTTTTTCACCCGAATTTCCGGACCAGGAGATGAACCATTAAATGTCCAGACCGGAACAATAACACCGTTACTTAACTTTTGCTTTTCTTCTTTCGCTATTAAAGTAACTTCTGGTCCTTTTTCAACTTTCAATGGTTTTGTAGCTGTTTCAGTCTGTGATGTTTTTTTATCATTCATATTTTTATGATCATTTGTTGTATTTGTGGCCAAAGAACATGCAGCAATTAAAGATATTACAGAGACTGTAACAACTGTTAATACAAATCGCTTCATGGAAAATCCCTCCTTTTTCTTTTTCAAAATCATTATAGAAGATGATTTTCAAGAAAATATGGAGATTTAAAATGAACAGAATAAAAAGGTGCTCAAAATTGAGCACCTTTTCTACTTATTATTTCGTAACAACTTCATCTTCTTTTACATTTACATTATTTTCTCTCATAAACTCTTCAATCTCTTCCACTTCTCTAATGATATCTTTTGACAAGTTTTCGTATCCGTCTTTCGTTACAAGAATATCATCTTCAATACGAATTCCAATCGATTCTTCTTCAATATAAAGACCAGGTTCAATTGTTATAACCATACCTTCTTCTAACACTCTATCTTTATATGTTCCTACATCATGTGTATCTAAACCAAGGAAATGGCTGACACCATGATAATAATATTTAGACAGTTCCTCATCTTCTTGTATTAAACCAACTGCTTTACACCCTTCTGCAAGTACTTTTTTAGCATGCTCATTTAATGCAGCGAACTTTAAGCCCGGCTTAACAATCTCTGTTGTTTCTTTTAACGCTTTTAATACGATATTATAAATTTGTTTTTGGCGACTAGAGAATGTTCCATTTGCCGGGAATGTATAACTAATATCAGCGTTATAGTAGTCTTTTTGAGCGCCTAAATCTAGTAATACTAAATCACCATTTTGAATTTGTGCATCATTATCTTCATAATGAAGAACTGTAGCATTTTTCCCACTTGCCAAAATTGTATTGAACGCATGATGCTTAATGCCAGATGATTTCAATGTAAAATCAAATTGAGCTTCTAATTCATACTCCATCATGTCTGCTTTTGCATGCTTAAGTACATTGTAAATACCATCTTTCGTTACAGCAATCGCTTCTTTCATAATTTCAATTTCTTCTTCTGTTTTAAACACTCGTAATTCACAAATATTCGGATATACATTACCAATTGTTACGTGTGGATATTGTTCTCTTACATGTTTAGCAAACGCTAGCGTTTTTGTCTCTGTACCATTCCACTCACGACGTTCTAAATCTAAATATAGATGCTTCACATTTTCTGTAAAAAGTATATTTGACATTGTCTTTTCAAAGCTATCTAAATATACAACTTTCTTTATACCCGAAATTTCCTCCGCTTCTTCGTTAGAAACTGTTTTACCAACCCATTTTTCCATTACTGGATCTGACTTTTCAATGAATAGTGTTTCTTCAACATTATTTCCAACCTTCTTCAACATGAAAATAACATTTGATTCATCGATTCCTGTTATATAGTAAAAATTCCGATTCGGCACAAATTTATAATGTGCATCCGCTGACATATGAGGTGCCTGTCCAGCAAATAAAATAGTAATGGATTCGTCTGGTAATGTGTTTACTAATCGTTCTCTATTTTGAGCAAAAAATGTTGATTTCATAATAATCCCCCTAGCGTTCTATGTATGATTAAAAAACTAATTATCTAATCAATTCATTTTATTATTGTTACAATTTTTCGTCAATTAATAGTACTCATAGAAAAAGGAAAATCCCCCTTACTAGTGCCCCTCTAATCTACATTATGCATACCACTCCACAATTTCTTGACATTTATTCTATATGCTTAAAATCTCATATACAGGAAAGGAGCCACAACTTTGAAACATTATGTAGCAACAGGGTTAGCAATTACTTCCTTATTCATAATTACTGGATGTTCTAGCAACACCGAAACAGCACCCGTGAAGAAAGAAACGGTGCAATCTGAGTCAAAAAATATAGAAGCAGCAAATACGAGTCCGCAAGACTTCTATAAAGAAATTACATCTGGAAAAATCGAGCACATTCACGGAATTGGCTATGCAGGAAATATGTCTGGAGTTTCTATCGCCACTCATAGCGGGATAAAAGTTTATCAAAATGGAAAATGGCTTGAAACTAAGGCTGAATTACATGATTATATGGGATTTCAGGCAACGAAGAACGGGTTCTTTGCCAGCGGTCATCCTGAACCAGGAGCAGATTTAAAAAATCCTTTAGGATTAATGAAAAGTTCTGATGGCGGTAATACCCTTGAAAAGCTAGCGTTTTACGGAGAATCTGATTTTCATAACCTTGCTGTCGGATATAATACGGAAGCAATTTATTTATACAATGAGCGTCCAAATTCTAAATTACAACAAGGTTTTTATTTTAGTACGAACAACGGACAAGATTGGACAAATAGTAAGTTAAAAGGTCTTTCAAGTACGATTCATTCCTTTTCAGTACATCCGGAGCAATCTAGTGTAGTCGCGGTAAGTGCTAAAGACGGTGTATATTTATCTACGGATTATGGAAATACGTTTGAACTATTCTCCAAACCACTTGAATCGACCGCAGTTACATTAAGTAATGAAGATGTTATTTACGCCCCTATCAATAAACAAATGTTAACGAAGAAATCAATTGCTACAAATGAAGAAACAAACATACAAATTCCACTTTTAGATTCTAAAGATGCAATTATGTATATTTCACAAAACCCTCAAAATTCAGCTGAAATCGTATTTGCTACAATGAAAGCAAATGTGTTCCTTTCTACCGATGAGGGTAAAACGTGGAAACAGATTACTAAAGAGGGAACATTACAATTTAATTAGAAAGGTGAATATAACGTGTTTTCAATAATTAGTGAATGGAGCTATCAACTCATGTCTCCTTTAATAGGTGTCGCGAATGCTACGAAATCAGTACCTCTTTTATTTGCGTTTTTATTAGGCATTGTAGGTACACTTGCTCCTTGCCAATTAACAGGAAACATTAGCGCTATTACACTTTATGGCAATCAATCTTTACAAAAGAGATATGCATGGAAACATATACTGTTATTCATTTTAGGAAAAATAATAGCTTTTACGACACTTGGACTAATAGTGTGGTTCTTAGGAAAAGAGATTCAGCAAATATTAACTTTGTATTTCCCATGGTTACGAAAAATGATCGGACCTTTATTAATTTTAATGGGGTTAATGTTGACAGGTATTATAAAAGGAAAAAATCTCTTCTCAATCAAATTTATAAAAAAACAAAATGAAGTTGGCTCATTTTTACTTGGATTCTTCTTTTCCTTAGCTTTCTGCCCAACTATGTTCGTTTTATTTTTTGGAACGTTAATCCCTCTATCTTTCTCATATAATTATGGTTACTTGTTTCCGACATTTTTTTCGGTAGGAACAGCTCTCCCTATCGTTATATTAATGTTCATCATCTCCTACCTTGGATTAAATGGGGCACTACTTAAAAAGAGCCGAAAAATAGGAAAAAACATTCAACGTATAGCCGGTGTCCTACTCATTTTAATCGGACTTTATGATACTGCTCTATATTGGTAATACATCCAAAAGGTAAGCTTCAGTAAAATGAGCTTACCTTTTGGATCATTTTATTTATTCATTTTTTCTTTTGTTGTAGTTGGCTTAGCAAATTCATAACAAACGCCAGAAACAGTGGATCATTCTCTTTTTTAGGTGACCACTGCATAATAAGTTGTCGTGGAATTCTAATTTCTATCGGTTGCACAATGAAATCATTAATAATTTGCTTATGTAGTCCTGATACTGGAACAATTGTTATACCGTTAACCTGTAAAGCAAGTGCTAATGCTGAACTAATGGTCTCTGATTCCATCACTTTATTAACTACTATTTCATTTTTCGTCAAATATGGTTCAAGTACTTCTTTACAACCAGAAAGCGGCATAATAAAAGGATAATTTTTCAACTCTTTAATAGTAAGATTAGGTGGAACAAACTTTGAAGAAACCATAACATACGGATCTTCACCAATGACATCATAATGAAATCCTTGTATTAAATTTTCTTTTATAGAAATAGAAAAATCTGCACTTCCAGAAGACAACCAATCTAAAACTTCCTGATAGCTTCCCTCTCGAACTGCAAGCACATACTGACTGTGATCAAAATTACCTAATTTGATACACTCAGCCAAACAATATACAGTAACTGAAGGATAAGTAGCTAATACAATCTTATACAAGTTATTATTCTTCAATTTTAAAGCTGTTTCTTCAAGATTTTCATACTCGATTAGAAGTCGATCTACACAAATCAAAAATTCTTTTCCATTTTCAGTTAAAACAGTTCCTTGTCTAGAGCGATCAAATAATGTGATAGCATATCGTTTTTCTAATTTGTTTATGATATGAGTTATAGCCGGCTGTGTCATATGTAATTCCTTAGCAGCTAAACTAATGCTGTTCAAACGAGCCACGTATTTAAAAACTTTAAAATCAAAAACGTTCATTCTGTTCTCCTTATATAAAAAATATTTATATCATCTATAAATAAGCTTCATTATATTTATCAACTCACTTCATATACACTAATTATACATCATCAATATTACGAAAAAATAAACATATAAACATTAGAGGAGTGTTGATTAAATGAGTACTTACGTTTTAGTACATGGGGCATGGCAAGGTGAATGGGCATGGGAATTAGTAAAACCTCAACTAGAGGCTTTAGGTCACACTGTTATTACACTAGACTTACCTGGAAGCGGGAAAGATATGACTCCCTCTCAAAATATAACGTTGGATTCTTATGTTAATGCAGTAACAGCTACTATAAATCAACAAAATGAAAAAGTTATTCTTGTTGGACATAGTATGGGTGGAATTGTGACCACTCAAACCGCTGAACTTATACCAAATAAAATCGATAAATTAGTATATCTTTGTGCATTCTTACCACAAAATGGAGAAAGTCTTGGTAGTAAATTAAATGGAGAAACCGGACCACAATTCTCTATAAATGAGAATGATTTAACTGCAGAACTTATACCAGAGTTGATTGAACAAACATTTTTAAATGCTACAGAAGACGGTTCTATTAAAGAAGCATCTTTTAATCAAATGCGGCCTCAACCACTAGGACCGTTCCAACAAGAGCTAAAAATATCAGAAGAGAACTTTGGAACTGTAAATCGTATTTATATCGAAACAACTCTAGATAGAGCGATTCCGATTGATTTTCAGCGCCGAATGAATACAGAGACCCCTTGCACGAAAATAATTACTTTGGAAGCTGATCATTCACCATTCTTTTCTAAAGCGGCCGAACTTGTTAATTGTTTAAATGAGTTAAGCTAAACTTCATTTAATGAAAATAGACACCCGCAGGTGTCTATTTTTTATGCTAACTAAGGATTGTATTTCCTTCTCTACATTTGCATACCCTTTTGCTTCATCTCCCACTTTTTATACAGTAGTACTGCACCAAATAAAAATACTCCCGCAACAAATGAAGCTACTGGTAACATCTTTATCATTTCATCTGGAAATACGAGCGGCAATAGTGGAAATGCATACGCTGCTGGAATACGTACTCCAACGATTTTTAATAAAATAAGCATTAATATCATATTTAATAAAGTGACTACAATCCATGAATCAATCGTAAAGTACAATAACGTTCCAACAGTTGCAGATGCAGTTAATACTAATATTTGTTTAAAAGCCATTTTTTCATTGTACATCGGCTTTTGAAGTGATTCATACACAACAACTAATATTGGTGGAATAACTGCTAATTGTTCATAACCAGTTATCCAACATAAACTGATCCATACGAAATTTAGTATTAGAAATACAGTCATATATTTATACTGTATTTGCACTTTTCGCTCAATACCGTTGTTCAATTTAAATATAAGAACACCTATCATTAAAATAAATGTTAAAGCAAATACCGCGATAACAAATGACCATTCCGTCGCATTTGTTACTAATGGTAATAAACCTGTCGCAATTGATGGTGCTAAATTGGATTGAATTACACGTAAAAACAGCATCATGAATACAAGCGTTAAGCTTACTTTCCCTAAATAGGCTATATCCATTTGATTCACCATAAAACCTATCACAGCCGTTATTGACGGTGCAATAAAAATTTTATCAGGTTGTCTTAGCCATCCTGGCTCACGATATGCCCATAAAGCAACTGCCATCGCAGCTATTTCTGGCAAAATGACTTCCGGATCATTTAATAACACACCAGCTGTTACCATAGCTAAAATAAATAAAATAGCAATCGTATATGAGATGATTGTTTCTTTCTTTGAAATTACTGCATTCATTATTACATACTCCTTTTTGCTTATTACTCTCGTAAAGTAAAACAATACTTTATATACCCTACTAAGGTATTGTATATTAACATCTTTTCTATTTCAAGTATTTGTAGTTTTTTCATTATTTATCACCCCATACACTTACAAAACAAGGAATGTTTATAGGCATTGACACTTATTAAAAGATAGGTTACAATAACTATACATTAGTAAGTTACTAATGTAATTAATTCTAACTAGAGGTGAAACAAATGAAAAACATTTTATTCCGTATTAACGAATTATCAAAAAAAGAAAAAGCAACTGGATTAACAGTTGATGAAAAACAAGAACAACAAATGTTGCGTCAAAACTATACACAAACATTTCGTGGAAGCTTAGATTCCATTTTACTAAACACAAAAATTGTTGATCAAAATGGTCTTAACGTTACACCAGCCGCATTACAAGATGCTCAAATACGTTTAAAATTAAGCAAATGAGTTCCGCGCTAAAGAATTTTAATAAAACATAAAAAGAGCTGGATTTCCTATATAGAAATTCCAGCTCTTTTTATTGTCTTTTCTAATTTAGTAAACGAGCGATACATCGCAATTCTCCACGATATAATCATCGCAAATGCGAGTAAGAAAAACAATCCACTTAACTCCGCTAAATCAATCGATTGACTTAAATATGATTTCAATGCTACTCGTACAGCTAATAATCCGACTAAAATAAATATAAATGCTTTTGACGGTTTCATATATATTTGTTCATCTCTTATTTCAAACTTTGTTGTTTTAATAAGAAATATAGAGAAAATAAGCCCTGCGATAATTGCCTCTACTATTTCTAACGATGTTAATCGAAACTCTGGTAAAAAGTACATCATCGCGCCTGTACTCATAAAAATTGGTGGCAATATAATTTTCTTTTTCGTTACTGGTTTTTTCGCTGCCTTAAAGCGAAGAAACATTACTCCAACAGCCATACAGACTGCTACGATACTTGATAAAAGTGCTATCATACTCTCCCCACTCCTATCTATTTAAAAGGTTTTTCAAGCAAACTCATAAACAAATAATGAAGTAAATACAGCATTATATAATTTCTTTATTCTATTCCTCCTGCTGTAAAATTTCCATATTCGATGCACTTATTTTACGCGAAGTTTATGAACGGAATATGAACAAAATATTACATTCAACTTTCGAAAATAAAAAAACCATTCCACAATTCATATTTGCGGAATGGCTTTTCAATTTATTTTAGATCTTCTATTGAGAAAGCACCTGGAAGTAACTGCTCAACGGTCACTTCTTTTTCATCACCTTTTACATTTGTTAATAATACAGGCATTTTCGGATCACAGAATTCAGCAATTACTTGTCTACAAGCACCACACGGTGAAATTGGTCCGTCCGTTTCTCCTGTAATGACTAAATAACTAAAATCGCGCTCCCCTTCAGATACTGCTTTAAAGATCGCTGTTCTTTCTGCACAGTTACATAAACCATAAGAAGCATTTTCTATATTACAACCAGTATAGATTTTACCTTCTTTCGTAACTAATGCTGCACCAACAGGAAATTTTGAATACGGAATATATGCTTTTGCTAACATCTTATTTGCTTCTTCAATATATTTTTTCTTATCCATATTATTTCCTCCTCAAAGTAAGTGTAATGATAATTAGTCAGTAATAACTGTATGAACTAATTTAGGAGCCACCGCTGTTTCAGCGATAGAAATGTTCTCATAAATTTTAGCTTTTACATCTTCTACATTTTCACGATTTGCATAAATCGTTACGAACGGCTCACCTTCTTTTACTGCATCGCCCACTTTTTTACGTAACATTAATCCTACCGCTAAATCGATTTCATCTTCTTTTGTTGCACGGCCAGCACCTAGTAACATAGCTGCGATACCGATTTCATCTGCAACAATGTTAGAAATAACACCTGAAGTTTTGGCAGGTACATCAATTACATACTTCGCTTGTGGCATTTTTTCTGGATTGTCTACAATGGAGCTATCTCCGCCTTGATTGCTTAAGAATTCTTTAAACTTCTCAGTTGCTTTTCCGTTCTTCATCACTTCAATTAACATTTCACGAGCTTCTTCTAACGTATTTGCTTTTTTCGCAAGTACAACCATCTGACTTCCTAATACGAGTACTAATTCTGTTAAATCTTCTGGACCTTCACCTTTCAACGTATCAATCGCTTCTTTCACTTCTAGAGCGTTACCAATTGCAAAACCAAGTGGTTGTGACATATCTGAAATAACAGCCATAGTTTGACGTCCTACATTATTTCCGATACGTACCATTGCATGTGCTAATTCTTTTGCATCTTCTTCTGTTTTCATGAATGCGCCAGCACCTGTTTTCACATCAAGTACGATTGCGTCAGCACCAGCTGCAATTTTTTTACTCATAATTGAACTTGCAATTAGAGGAATAGAGTTTACTGTTCCTGTTACATCGCGTAATGCATAGATTTTTTTATCTGCAGGCGTTAAGTTACCAGTTTGTCCAATAACAGCTACTTTGTCACGGTTTACAATATCAATGAACTGCTCTTTCGTAATTTCAACGTGGAATCCTTCTACCGCTTCTAATTTATCGATTGTTCCGCCTGTATGCCCTAAACCACGACCAGACATTTTTGCTACTGGTACATCTAAAGCAGCTACTAATGGTCCTAATACTAATGTTGTTGTATCACCAACACCGCCAGTTGAATGTTTGTCTACTTTAATTCCTTCAATTGCTGATAAGTCGATCGTTTCTCCAGACTCCACCATTGCCATCGTTAAATCTGCACGCTCACGATCTGTCATATCTTTAAAGAAGATTGCCATTGCAAGTGCACTCACTTGATAATCAGGAATACTTCCGTCTGTATATCCATTAATAAAGAATTGGATTTCTTCAGTCGTTAATTCTTTACCGTCACGTTTTTTCGCAATAATATCTACCATTCTCATTACAATCACCATTCCTTTTTATATGATATGAATCTATTAAAATAATAAGCCCACGATTGTTGCTGATAAGAAACTTACTAATGTTGCACCGAAAAGTAATTTCAATCCAAATCTTGCGACTACATTCCCTTGCTTTTCATTTAAGCTCTTAACTGCTCCTGCAATAATTCCAATTGAAGAGAAGTTTGCAAATGAAACTAAGAATACAGATATAATCGCTGTCGTTCTATCTGAGAAATTAAAGTTTCCTTGTGCTAAATCTGTCATAGCGACAAATTCATTTGATACTAATTTTGTTGCCATAATATTTCCGGCATTAACAGCTTCATGCCAAGGTACACCCATAATAAATGCAAATGGTGCAAATACATAACCAAGGATTTCTTGGAATGAAATACCGATTACACCTTTAAATACTGCATTAATGAATGCGATAAGAGCAACAAAACCGACTAACATAGCTGCTACTGTAATCGCAACTTTAAATCCGTCTATAATGTATTCCCCTAATACTTCAAAGAAAGTCTTTTTCTCTTCTTCTTGTACTTCTAACATATCCTCTTCTTCAGTAACTTCATACGGATTAATGATAGAAGCGATAATAAATCCACCGAATAAGTTAAGCACTAAAGCGGTTACAACATATTGTGGTTTTAATAACACCATATACGATCCAACGATAGACATTGAAACGGTAGACATTGCCGATGCACATAATGTATACATTCTTTTCTCTGGCAATAATCCTAGTTGTTTCTTAACTGAAATAAAAACTTCAGATTGTCCTAAAATCGCAGAAGCAACAGCGTTATATGATTCTAGTTTCCCCATTCCATTTACTTTACTTAATGCTAGACCGATAGATTTCACGATAATAGGTAACACTTTAATATGTTGCAAAATACCGATTAAAGCTGAGATAAATACGATTGGCATTAATACACTTAAAAAGAACGAAAACTCTTTTTGATTTACTAATCCACCAAATACGAAATTCACACCGTCAGCTGCATATTTTAATAGCTCTCCAAAACCATCTGCTATTCCGCTAATTAATATATTCCCTACACTTGTATTTAATAATAAAAACCCCAAAATGAATTGCAATATAACCATCGTTATGATTGGGCGATATTTGACTTTCTTTCTATTATTGCTAGCAAGCCAAGCGATACCTAAAATCAATACGAGGCCAAAAATACCAATTAAGTATTTCATAAGCCGTCTCCTCCTATTCGTATCCGCTTACATTTTTTTCGATTGTTAAAGCAATAGATACACTTTACTTTGTATATCTATTGCTCTTAACTTCATTAATGATTAGTAGTTATCTGTAGCACCTTTTGCATCATTTAATACGATTGCAACACTAGCACTAGCTCCAACGCGAGAAGCTCCAGCAGCTACCATTTTGTCTGCATCTTCACGTGTACGAACGCCACCAGATGCTTTTACACCAACGTTTGGTCCTACTGTTTTACGCATTAATGCGATATCTTCAGCAGTTGCTCCGCCAGTTGAGAATCCAGTTGAAGTTTTTACGAAATCGGCACCAGCTTTTACTGATAATTCACAAGCGCGTACTTTTTCTTCATCTGTTAATAGGCAAGTTTCAATGATTACTTTTACAAGAGCTTTTCCTTTTGCTGCTTGTACTACTTCATAAATGTCTTTTTCAACGAATTCGTTGTCTCCATCTTTTAAAGCACCTACGTTGATTACCATATCAACTTCAGTTGCACCTTTTGCGATAGCATCTTTTGTTTCAAATGCTTTTGTTTCAGTCGTGCTTGCTCCTAATGGGAAACCGATTACAGTACAAACGTCTACATCATGTCCAGCTAATTCTTCAGCAGCTAGCTTCACCCATGTAGGATTAATACAAACAGAAGCGAATTTATATTCCTTTGCTTCTTCGATTACTTTCATAACATCTTCTTTTGTAGTATTAGCTTTTAAAATTGTATGGTCAATTAACTTTGCAATGTTCATTATCTTCACTCCTCATATCTTTTAACAACTTCATTCTAACTCTTAGTTGAACAAATGTAAATACACTTTTGAAATTTTGTTCATACTTTTAAAAGTAATTTTCTTGTACTAAATAAAGCGCATTCTAACTAAGAAACACTCCATATATAAAATTAAAACTTTTATATTAACAATGGTAGTATGTATCTCAATATCCATAATTATTTTAAAAACTGCAATTTGTATTTAAAAAACACTCCTATCATACATAACAAAATAAAAGGCTTTCTCAAAATTAATATCTTGAGAAAGCCTTTTATTTTTAACCTTTTTGATAATGTAACAATTCTTTAGCCGTATGCTGATCGATAATTAATACATTTGCATACCCACCACGTAACGCACCATCAATTGCTTTTATTTTTCTATTACCACCTGCAACTAAAATAGAGCGTTTCTTTAATTTCAGTTCTTCTAACTCAATTCCAATAGTCCGCTTATTAATTTCTTCGCTACTAATATTTCCGTCTCCATCAAAGAAACGTGAACAAATGTCACCGACCGATTGTTTTTTGAGTAAACTTGTTTCATCCTTATCGAAATAACCTAATCGGAATAATAGCGCTTCGTCTCGCACTGTTCCTACAGTAAAAATTGCAATATTCGCTTGTTTCCCCATTTCGATAATGTGATGAATATGTCGATCCTGCTCTACTAATTCTTTTGTCACTGCATTATCAAATATAACTGGAAGAGGTAGGTTTCTTGGCGTCGTTTGAAAAGCATCTGCAAATAAAGCTATCGTCTCATTCGCATATGTATTTACACTCGAATGACTAATACCACCTTTTAGCTGGACAACTTCTACACCTTTTACATGTTGCGGTACAATTTTTCTAGCGATTTCATACATCGTCATTCCCCAGCTTACACCAACGATATCACCGTTTTTAACCGTCTTTTCCATATACTCAGCTGCATATTTACTTATATACTCTGTAATCGTTGCATATTCTGGCACTGGAGAAAATACGACATGTGCCTCTAACAAGTTGTACTTTTCTTTCAGTAAATTCCCAACGTTATCTAAATCAGCAAATGGATCAGCTATACTAATTTGAACAAATCCTTTTTCTTTCGCGTACTTTAACAATCTAGAAATCGTCGGTCTTGAAATATTTAATTTGTTAGCAATTTCTTGCTGACTATAATCTGATTGATAATATAATCTTGCAACTTCAACGCTTAATTGTTGTTTATCTTTATCCATAGTAACTCAATACAAATCCTTTCCTGTATTTCCCTTTCGTTACAAGCATTATACAGCTTTATGCAAGAAATTTCGACTACCGAATTTTATCTACCTTAGCTTCTATCGCACTTATTACATACAATGAAACCTTATTATGTAGATTTACAAACTCAATATAGATACGCTTGAAACATGTAAACTAATAAATAATTAATTCATCCTTTTTCTACAGTAACGATAACATATCCATTCAAAATGTACGGTAGAATCAAGTTATTTAACATAGAAAAGTTGTATATGAAGCCTAGGATATCACAGACTGTTTTTTCTCATACCTATGGAATTCCCATCCGTTCTCCTGTAAGAGATTGAACTAATGAAACAATAATTTTATTATTTAAAATACAAACTCTCTACAGAACAAAGAATATATATTATGTATCCATGGATATACAATCCCAATCTTCATTTTTATAATTAATTAACCAAAACAAGCCTCTTCGTCTTTCAATAACAATACTTTCCTGCATACCTGCAGTTGCTTCTCTCGCATTAATTCTATCATGTACACAAGCCCAATGAAGCCGATAAATGAGGTCGGCCTCGTCCAAAATCTCTCCTGCACTGCGCAATCTTGTTTGTTGATAAAATTCATTAAAAGAACTACAATCAGAAACAAGTTTAATTGCATAATGACAGTCACAGATTTCTCTTGGAAATTTCAGTGTATTCACGAGACCTATTGACCAAAGTAAAACCCATTGGGCTTCATACTGCCATGCAATCTGTATCGCTTCTGTCTCGTCAGGTTGCTCTGAATTCAGGAAATTTCTTTCCTGCTTTGTTAATGATTCAACCACATCGAATTTTTTTAACAGTTCCATGACGAACTCTTTAGAAGTTTTCAAATCACCTTCTTGGGCAACATCACAAGCATATTGTATGACAATCAGCAAAGCTACTGCTCTCTTCGTAATTTCTTCTCGACTTCTTAACTCAATACTTGTCAAAGGAGGCAATTGAGGCAATCCTTCGATATATGGAATCCCTTTATCTTGCAGGTAACTTATCGATTTTTGTCTTCTTTTCTCCCCATCGGTAGAAGTACTATTCTGTCCCATTATTTTGTTCGTACATGCTTGAGGAGTAAATTCTGAAGGACCAGAGGATCCATCCGGAAATACGATTACTTTTCCATCATTCCCGATAAGAGTTCGATTAGGGATAAAACCAATACCATTTACCTGATTAAGTAATTTAAGAAACAGCTCCACGTATTCATCACTATAATCCTTCTTCGTCTCTATAGCGATTATGGTATTAATTACAGAAATCTGTGCCAAAACTGTCCTCTTAAGATGTTCTTCTTGAAATTCAATTTGATCGTACATTTGCATCATTCCAGGAATATTATTGGAAAAATAATCAGGAGATGATTCTTCAGAATCCACCCGAATAATAATTTTATTTTTGCCAAATAGTCTTTTCGATTGAATAGTATATTCATTTTTATTGCGGTCAACCTTGAACCCATCTTTGAAAACTTGAGTAATGAAACCTTCTACATCACTTGTATCATTCCTTGATGCAAATATCGTAAAAAATCTCAATGTTCCCCCTCCTCTATTGCCTATTTTCTTCTTAGTTATTAAATTTAGAAAAACAAAAGAACATAAAATGTTTAATATATTATACATGATTAATATATTAAACAGCCTTTTTATTATGGCTTGTCCTTCAATTACATTCCGTTTGATTGACTGCGTTTTTAATATAAATAATTATACTATCCAGTTAGGACGCCTCCATATACCCATCAAGTTAAGAAAAGCAAATACCCCAAAACAAAAAATAAGCTTTTTTGTTACAAGTTAGTACAAGATTTCGTTCTGGGGTTACTATAAAATTTTAGCTTGATGGGCATAGGGTAGCACCACATCACTATCAAGCTAGCAGAACAGATTGCCCCCTAAACGAAAATTTCGTAGCTTTTTTAGCGCGGAAGTTCATTATTATCGTTTTTTATGTTTCTTAACTTGATAGAGGTGTGGTGAATCCCTTTTTTAGAAGAAAATACTTCTAAAACCTTGAAGTATTTGAAAATCAATTTTATCTGCTTTTGTCCTTTGAATAATAAAATCTAATCCATTTTTGGTATTGTCCGCATATTTAGGCATTGCTTCAAGAGTATCTGTCAGTGGTTTGTTGAAATCGTCCCAATGTATTGGAATAACAAGCTTCGGTTGTACTTTTCGTACAGTTTGCTCGTAATACGTATTTTGGAAAGTACTTTCCTGCTTTCCTAATACCCCTATTCCTAAAAACAAGACATCAGCTCGAATATCATCTAATGCCCCTTCTATATAGTTAGCACTTGGTTTAACAAGGAAAGTTTTATTATTATACGTAATCAAGTAATCATATGAAGAATCTTCATGATAATCTAGGGCTTTAGCTGGTTGTTTAAGTGGCTTTTTTATTTCTTCTCCTTCATCAAAGGTTGGTGAATGTTTCGATGGAAGGACAGTAACAGTAAAATCCCCAAACTTCATAGCCTTATTTACTTCATATATAGACATCTGATTCTTATTTATATCACCACCAATACCTATGTTAATTGCTGATTCTGAACCATATACATGTGTTCCAGTTCGTTTAGCTATATAAGCTAAATCAAACGCATGATCATAATGTGTATGTGCAATAAATAATCCCTTAAGATTATTATTATCAACCCCTATTTGATTAAAAACTTTATCCGCAGTATCTTCATCTGTTTTTATATTGCTGAACAACATTTTTGGTAAGGATGGCCTAGAAATAAAACCATCAATCATTAATTGTGTATTTCCATCATCAAATAGTAAAGATGATGTTCCTAAAAATGTGACCTTTACCTCACCTTGATTCAATACTTTTTGTGTTGTTTTTGGAGCATAATACTCCTTGTATTGGTGAATATCTGCTGAAGGTGTTAAAAACTTATAATAAACGAAAATAGAAGCGATTATTACTAGTACTAATAATCCTATAAAAAACACTCTTAATTTTTTTCTTAATGGGTATTTCAAAAAACATTCTCCTTTCTAGTCAAAAGATATTATTGTTTGACTGTGCTAAATCCTCCTACTTGAGGTTACCACAAAGTATCTATAAAATTAAAAAAACGCCATTCTTTCCTATGATTCTACAGAAAGAATAACGTTTTTTTTCATTTTAGGGGGAATTCTGTTTTGTTAGCTTGATAGTGATGATGTAGTACCAACAAAATGCGAATTTTGTACTCTAAGAAAAATTTGAATCCAATAAAACCTCTCCGTAAACGTCCAATAGCTTTAAAATATACCAAAATTGAGAAATATGAAAAAGACACTCCTATGAGTGCCCTTCTTAGCAACTAAGTCCGCTGCAGCGACTACCATAACCCATATGAATTTCTCCTGTAAGAGGATATTTTAAGTTCATATTTAATTATTAAAATAAACCGCACCAAAGTTTTCATTAAATTTTTTACACCAAACAGAAACCGAACCATATTCATTTACATCTATCCCTTCAGGAATTTCGTAGTTTTGGTCTCCTTTATTTCCCTTTAATTTTCCTAATTCAATATACTTATAGTTTTTCACGTCTTCATTATTTTTCAAACGATTTGTAGGAACTAATACAACTCGTACATCTGGCCCATTAGATGTTGCAAAATTAGAAAGTCGTAAAACACGTTTTCCATCCGCTAATTGGTGAATTTTTGCCGTTCCGGCTGTTTCATGGACACCGTTTTGAAACTGACCTTCCCTTATTACTCGATCACTTTGTTGCTTTATTTCAGTTGATTGTATCTCTGCTTGTGGCAATGATTCATTTACGTGCTTATCAATAAATAATTTCTCTGGTCGGAACAATGACCATAAAATCCCCAATACAATTATCAAACTACCTATAAGCCATACATATTTTCTTTTCATAAAGTAAAAAACCTCCTGTAACATACTGTGTAGTAGTATATTAACAAGAAGGTCTTTCATTTTTCTAACGTAAATGTTACAAAAGTCTTTCAGCTGTCTTATTTTTTTCGGATGTGATGGGAAGAGTGAACCAAAATTCACTTCCCTGCTTACCATCTGCGCGATTCCTTACACCAATTTCCCCTTTGTGCATTTCAATTAATGATTTTGCAATGGCTAATCCAAGTCCGGAACCTCCAGATTGTGAACTTCTTGATCGGTCTGTTCTAAAAAAACGTTCAAATACACGTAATTGATCATTTGGAGAAATTCCTATTCCTTCATCCCGCAAAGTGAATTGGACCTTTTGAGTTAGTTTATTTTCCACTACAGTCAACTCAATTGTTCCAGAGATAGGAGAATATCGAATTGCATTATGTAATAAATTACCTATGACCCTTTCTATTTTACAAGGCATAATCAAAAGTCGAGGTAATGTATCAGGGACATCCAATTGCACATGGATTTGTTTGTCGCCTAATAAGACAGAATGTGACTCTAATACCTCTAATAGAACTTTATCTAAATGTGTGAAACTTGGGTGAAAATCTACTTGCTCAAACTCTAACTTTGAAAGATCAAATAAGTCGTTAATTAATCCATTTAATCTTTCTATTTCTTTTAAAACCGTTGCTAAGTATTGCTTTTTCATTTCAGGATCTTCAATCAGGTTATCTTGTAATGCTTCTATCATCATTTGCATGCTAGCCATAGGTGTTCGTAAGTCGTGTGAGATATTGGTAATTAGCTCCTTACGAGAGTTTTCCTGCTCCTCTAACTTAGTAAACCCTTCTTCTAATTTTTTTGCCATCTGTTGAAAGGCTGTTGCTAATTCTTTAAACTCACGTGGTTCTTGCCCAATTATATACATTGTTTCAAAGTGTCTATCACTAAATTGTTTCGTCAATTTTATTAAATTTTGTATAGATCTCATGATAGGGCGTGTCATTAACCAATAAATAACCGTTGAAATAATGAATGCCACAAATGCAATTACTGTTAATAACCGCGTTTGTTCCGGTTCAAGTAACATTTTGGTCTCACTATACCATATAGCAATTACCATAATACTGGTACTTAATAGATTCATGAGTAACAATTGAATACGTAATCTCATGTTTCATTTCCTCCATTTGGCTCAAAGCGATATCCTATACCCCAAACCGTATGAATCCAACGATTCTTTATCGTATGCTTCTCGAGCTTTTCACGTAAACGACTCACTAATACGGTAACTGTGTTTGATGCCCCTTCATGTCCAAAATCCCAAATTAATTCAAGAAGCTGCGAGCGAGAAAATACTTGTTTTGGATGCTTTGCCATGAGATAAAGTACCTCAAACTCTTTCACCGTTAACTCCACTTCCTTATCACAAACAAGTACATATCTTGTCTTTGGATATATTTTTAAATCTGGAAACTCTATTACTTCCAACAAGGATTCTTTCGCTTGTATTGGTACATGACTTCCTCTTCTTAGTATAATTTGAACCCTTAATACTAATTCACGAGGGGAAAATGGCTTGGTTAAATAATCATCTGCCCCCATTGTTAAGCCTAAAATTCGATCCCTTTCCTCTCCCTTAGCAGTTAACATAATAATAGGGACATTTGACTGTTGACGAATTTCCTCGCATAATTCCCATCCATCTTTTTTTGGCATCATTAAATCTAATATAATTAAATCTGGTTGATGTGTAAGAAATAAATCCCAACCTTCTTTACCATTTACAGCGGTATAAACTTCATATTCTTCTCTTTCTAAATACCGTTTGCATACTTCTCGAATATTTTCTTCATCTTCTACAATTAAAATTCTTTTCTTCATATACTATCCTCACTTCTTTTTCACCAATAACACAAAATTTTTTCTATTATCCAATAAAAATATCTTTATAGGTAAAGATATAGAAACTAATCACATAAATAAATCAAAATTCCACATTTCAGCCTCTAAACGAATGAAAATTCAGAAAATATATCATGTAATACAGATAGTAATTTTAACATTTGATTACTTATATGACTAGATAAGTATTTAAAATAGTAGTTACTAAATTATATAAATTAAAAGAAATGAGTCCGATTTAACATCGAACTCATTCCTTATTAGTAACCTAAATTATTGTATTTAACTTTTCGGATTCAATTCATTTCCGTTTCTTTTTCCAAACTTAGCAACAGCATTACTACCTATTACTGAACTCTTGATAGATTCCATGCTATAGTATCAGTCCCATTCTCTCCATTACCATATTTCATATAATCGATTAAATATCCTACCTTTAACTTGTTTCCATTAGATAGTATGTTCCATTGCTTATGGTGTCCAGTGAAATTCTTTGGATATGCATGATTAAATTTAAAAGTACTTGCGTTCTGTTTTTGATCTAAATGGATATAACTATCTTGAAGTTTTAAATATGCATAATCTGCATAAATAGGATTTTGAAATTTAATTAATACCTCTTCATCCTTTTTAATTGGCTTTCCAGGTTTAGGTTGACCTACTCTTTCAATAATTACATTCACTTTTTCATCGCTAGATTTTTCAGACCAAAGATACTCCCATTTATTCCCGGCATGATGACTTCCCCAATAAGCTGTATTTCCATATGAGGCCACAGTATAAGGAACTCCTTCTGTAACAAATTCACCTGAATTATCTACTACATAATCTTCAAATTCTTTATTAGCTTTAATTTCAGTATCAATCTTTTGTATAGGCGTTAAATTGTGTGCGTCATTGATTTCAAATGTAACTTTTCGGTGCGCAGCAATTTCAGATTTAATAGGGTGTATATTTTCTCTAGACTCATATGTAAATCCATTCTCACGTTTAACTAGTGTTACTGTTTGTGACGGAGCATACCATTTCTTGTTATACGTAGTAGGAATCTCTTTACTAACTCCAAATAAACCAGGTAAAATTGTTGCCCTAATCTTTTGAGTCACAGAATCATAACTACCTTCTACTAATGTTGGTTGCTGAAGTTTTGCAAAAGCACCGTGTACAGAGTCTTTATGTAAATAACCGCGATCTCCCTGTCCCGCTTTTAAATCGTTTAATGCATCAGTTCCATTATTAGCTGAAACCACTGATACGTTATTAGTATTTTTAGCCTTGTTTACAATATGATTTACTTTTTTCGTATCTATATTTACATGTTGAAAAACTTCGTTATAGGATAACACTGGCTTATCAGCAAGGGATTTGTCTTTAGGAGTATATACCCTAAACTTTGGTATATTTCCTATATCTGTTTCTAATTGTTCAGTAGCTGCATTCACTCTAGACTCATATCTCCCTGAATCCCCCAAATGCATAATTTCTTCACCTTTTTCAATAGATAAATCCATTGTACTTGTAGGTAAAACTTCAATCGAAAGAAGTTCCCCTTGTTCAACAGCTTTTAATTCATCCAAAGATAAGACAATATTTGCATCTGCTTGTCCTTCTAAACTGTCAATTACTACTTCTGTTTTATTCCGTCCACCTTTTTCTGTACTTAAATAGTTTGCTTTATAACGATCTTGTGTTGCCTTTACAGTATTAATAATTTTGTTTCCTAAACGAATATTAAAATGTGGGGAAACATTTTCAGCAGATGCTGTTCCTACATTCTTATATTCCAAATGTACACGTAATTTTGCTGCGTTCGCTGTATCCACAGTTGTTGCAGTAGACCAATCAAAATTATTTGTATAACTCTCCGTTTCCGTAGTTGTTTTTGAATATCCATATCCCACATTTGCTGAAACACTTCCGGAAGGAACAGGGCCGGCTGCTGAGCCTTCTACACCACCTGAACCACTTAAACCTACATTAAATGAATGTTGTGTAGATACACTTTTTTCCCATCCTCTGCTAACTGATCCGCCATTATTATCCGTAATGGTTGCAATAGGAATTACTTCAATTCGTTTGACACCAATTTGCAAATTAGGTATGTTGGCAACTATCGGATTGAAATTAGTATCAGAATCGTTGTTATAATTCTCAACCTCATACATATCAGTAAAAGGATCACCATCGGTATTTGCATTCATAGGATTCGATATAAATTTTGGTTTCCCTTTATCCTTCTCAGGATCCCATGCTTTCGCTTCATTTTTTCCAGTTTGTGAATTGAATTCAATTTTATATCCATTAATCTCTAAGTCGTTAGAAATACCATCTTTGTCCCAATCATTGTTTACCATTTCAATGTTTTGTGTAATGAGCGAACCTATCTCCCCATCAGATCCGAGCGTGAAATTCTTATCTTCTTTTTTTGCATTTGCATTCTCTTTGAATATTTCAACTGTAGCTCCTGGATTCGGTTGTTTTACATCTGCTAAAGCAGGAGATGCTAGAGTCAGTGCCATCGATACACTACCTAATACACTAATTGCTGGCCTCAATTGTTTCATTGTTATTTTTCCTCCTTGATTTCTAGGTCAATTAGAACACCTACTAGTAAGATTAATTTCATCATATATAACAAATCTTTCTTTTCTCTCTCATAACTGTTAAAAAAGTCTCTCGTAAATATTACAAAACACTTACAGAGTTTTTAAAAACTATAAAATATATATATGAATCATCAAAAAGCAGTAAAATAACGAAAGTAATAGATATGTCTGAATCACTTGGATGAAATCACTAGCATGTTCTATGGTAAAGACTAGCTTCATGGATGGCTAAGGAATAATTTTGTCCCGACAACAAAAACTAACAGAAAAAAACAATGGTATATAAAGGAGATTAGATATGCTGAAAAAGATAGGCATAATTTTTCGATTGCTCCTCTTTGTATTTATCGCTGTATGTTTAGTTTTGTTTGTTTGGGGTGAAATCGACAGAACAGTAGCTGAAAAAAGTGGGAGATTTGCCCAACAGCCTAGCCAATACCCTATTCGTCAAAGTGATATTACTATGTATACAGATGGGAAACAGTTAAACAATCAATTATTCTCAGATATAAAGCAAGCAAAACATTACGTGTATATTAGCTTCTTCTCTATTGCTGATGATAAAGTAAGTCATCAGTTTCTAGATTTGTTGAGGCAAAAAAGTCAGGAAGGTGTAGAAGTATACTATGCAGTAGATAGGCTAGGAGGAATTTTACTAAAGAAAAAGGAAAGAGAATTATTAGTAAAAAAAGGAGTTCATTTTACGTATTACAATAAGCCTGCTTTTCCTTATCTTTTCGCTTCTTTGGATCATCGAAATCATCGTCGTATTTCAGCTATTGATGGAAGGATTGGGTACATTGGCGGATTTAATATTGGCAAGAAGTATTTGGGAGAAAAAGCAAAACTAGGTCACTGGAGAGATTATCACCTTCAAATACGAGGAGAAGGAGTTCAAGATCTAGAACACCAATTTGTTTTAGATTGGAAGAAAAACTCAGAGAAACCGATTCCGATACACAGTGCGACAAAGGAAAAGGGAACAACCTCGCATAAATTTACTGCATATTACAGCGGAGAAAAACTTGGGCAAGATTATGCAGGGCTGTTTCAACAAGCAAAAGAGTCCATCATTATAGTAACACCTTATTTTATACCCAAAGACAAAACTATTTGGAACGCATTAGTAGATGCAAGAAAGAGGGGAGTTCGTATCAAAATTCTGTTCTCACCTCATTCGGATGCACTTTTAGTTAAAGAAGCAGCGTACCCATATATCCGAAAAGCATTAAAACAAGGAATGGAAGTATATGGTTATAAAAAGGGAGTGTTACACGGTAAAGCATTCTTGATTGATGAAAACGTATTGATGGTTGGGACCGTGAATTTTGATTCGCGCTCGTTTCATTTAAATGAAGAAATAAACTGTTATATCCATGACCCTGACTATATTTCTAAAATAAAGCCAGTCATTAATGTAGACTTACAAAATTCAAAGCGAGTAACATCCTCTGACGTCAATCAATTATCTATAAAAGAAAAAATGAAAGAAAAGGTTGCAAAAATGTTTGAGTATTATTTGTAAAAACAAAGGAGTTAGGTGGGAGGTAAACTGCCCGTAAAATCCCAATTGGTGAAGGCTAATAATCAGTGGGGGATGATTAAATCCCCCACTGATTACAGTTTCACTTTATCATATTTTAAATGTATACTTTTCTTCCTAATTTTAAGGATATTAGGGGAATTAGGATAAGCCCAATGTTTATGAGGATTTGAATGTCAACTAATGTTCGGAAGTTTATTTTGGAGTATTTGAAAATAGCATAAATTGTGGTGAATTAGTGTATCTCAATGATTCTACATAGAATGTATCTAAGCTGAACAAAAAGGAAACCCTTCTAATTAGTTTAGAGGGATTTCTTTTGTTTATAAGGGAGTAGCACCACATATCCATCAAGCAAGTATTTTGAAGTGTCACCAAAACGACAATTTTATTATTTTACAGTTATTTATGAGAATTTAGCTCGGTTTTTTCGTTTTGAGGAACAACCGATTTCTTAACTTGATGGGTTTACGGCAGAACCCCAGATATATAAATCTAACTATGATAAGACCTCTACAAAAAATCTAAAGATGACTGCGTTTTATTGATTATACTGAGGCTCATCTTGTTGAATCTCCTGAACACGTGGTTCTAAAGAATCAATAATTGTCTGCGCTTGCTGAGCTGCATTTTGATACAGTTGTTTTGCTTGCTGATTGTCAGTATCAAGAACGAATCCTTCTAAACATGCTTGAGCACTTTTTAATCCAGAAATAGTTTGCTTAAGCTTTGTAATTACTGTCATAATTAAATTCCTCCTTATAATTGTGAATTCACTATTTAGAATCGCTATTTTCTACTGAAAATATGATTTCTAAATCTTGGTTATCTTTATTGAAGGAATAGTGCTACACAGCCATCAACTAAAGAATTTTATTATGCACCAAAACAAAAAAATGTACATTTTCTCCTGGAGATGACAATTTTTTTCGTTTTGGGTTATTTGCTTTTTTTAGCTTGATGGGCATGTGGTGATACCCCATCGCCATCAAGTTAATAAATTGATTGTTCCCTAAAGCAAAAAAATGAACTTAATTTTCATAGATAAATATAGAGAGAAGAAATTCTGTTTTTGGGGTACCTCAAAATCTTGGCTTGATGGGCATGGGGTAGCGTCAGGCAAAGTCGGATTTAAGTTCACTCACACTAGATGTGAAAGAACCCAATAAAAAAGCAATGACCCTTTTTTATAGTTATGATGTAATCACTACAAAAACATAATAACCAACCAAAAGATCATTGCAATGGATAACATTATTTGCTTACAACTAAAGGTTTATAAACTTTCTTGTCAAACAAATACATAATATGGCTAAGTACCAAGAAAAATACTATAAGGCCACCGATGTAGACAAGGGATTTTGCTCCTATTCTGTCATAGTCAAAGAAAAAGTAAGCATAATGTACTGGCTTCCCATCAATTGGCGATATATTGTACACATATCCCATTAGACCTGCGATAGTAGCAAATGCCACATATGAGAGCGGGTATATCAAAACATAATATACATCTCGGTATTTTAAATGATTAGATTCTGTAAATAGAAAATAATCTACAAGGCAAAGAATAGGTGTAATCAAATGTACTGCAAGATTATCAAATTTCCAAAGATAAAAACTTCCACCCATTGTAAAGGTAGTAGGAGCAAGCAACACCCAATAAACGATAAGTGTTAAAAGTAAATCAATTACACATATCATTTCAAAGCGTGGAAAATAGCCAGCACTTCCCGTCTTACCATCATTTATCAATCCCTTAACTGTACGTATAGTAAGTATACTAAACAAGATCAGTGCTAAAAAATTACTTTGGATAGTATAGTACATAAATATCTTAAAATTCATTTCGCCCGATTGGATGCCCATACGTGATAATAGACCATATAATGCAAAAATAAGGCTACCAATTCTAAATAATAATGCTATAACTCTATTACGTATCATACGATTCCTCCTAATTTATATTAATATCATTTCATTCAACCAAATATTCACCCATCATTTCATCTTAAATTTTCACATGAAACGTTATTTTAGCGTTTTAGCGAAGCTTTGTCAAAAATTTACTCTTACCTTCATTTGGATTTTCAGATTGATTGTTACTATTCAGCCTTAATGATTAAATAAAAACTATAAATAGACCAGTCTATAGTTGAACTGGTCTACCTGTAAATACCTTTTCTATTGATTCTAGAACAGAGAGTTGTTTCCTTTTCTTTTACAAGTCTCAACAAAGCTCATAACCGTGCAATACAATTCATTTCCGCTTTGTTTTCTAAAGCAACCTGATACCTTCTGTTTCATCTTGCATTTTCGTAAATCTCGCTCGGAAAGATTATTGTTATATGCTACCTTGAAATCCCTGAAGAATAGCAAATGATTCGATTTATACTTCGTTAATCTGTTCAGGAGAGTCTTTTCGGATTCCTTGGCATATTTCCCTTTAGTTTGGATATTTTCTTCATACCCTTTACTAAGCAGATTATCATATCTGGTTTCGTATGCTATAATTTCTTCTTCAGGGTAGCAGGTCGTTGCAAGAGTAAGTGAATGCTAGTGAAATATATAATGGTTGAATGCAAAAATAGGAGAATAAATGGTTCACATAACGACTATCTACTTAGTTCATCATTAAATTAGAGTTAAATTATTTTTTGAGGTATTTTTATTAAAAAGGTATTTTATTTGTTTGAAAGGAGTTAGAAAAGTGAAAAAAAAACATCAAGAACAACCAACCTCATGGAGGCCTAGAGGTTTTATTCAATGGTTACTGACAATCCTTGCAGTAATTGTATTGCCTATTATCAGCATTATGACATACTATATTTGGAATCCAGGCGGTTTTCCTAATATAATGAGTGCCCTCGGAGCGGGTGCATTGATAATACCTACGTTGCTATTAGGTATAACTGTTGTGATAATCATTTTATTAGTATTAGCTGTCTGGAGGAAAGCTTTACTAGCTCGTGCAATTTTGATCCCTTTAGTTTTATTATTAAGTTTTCTAACTGTCGAGCCAATCATTAAAATGTTAAACTATGCAAAAAAAGAGAATGTTTCCGTTTCACTTAGTTCTCATTTTTTTGGTAAGACAGAAATCACATCAAAATTCACACAGGACGTCGTATACGAAACAACACCTGATGGCGTGGAATTAAAGCTTGATGTATGGCGAGCCCATGGAGACTCAAAACAATCACTACATCCCGCTATTGTAAAAGTGCATGGAGGTGGATGGGTTGAGGGTGATAAAGAAAAGGCCCCTCACTGGAGTCAATGGTTAAGTGAATTAGGATATACTGTGTTTGCTATACAATATCGTATGCCACCTCATGCAGGATGGAAAGATGAAGTAGCTGATGTAAAATCAGCAATAGGATGGGTAGCAGAACATGCGGATGCTTACAATATTGATCCTGAAAAAATAAACGTAATGGGACAGTCAGCAGGTGGAAATCTAGCTATGCTAGCCGCCTATAGTATGGGAGATACAAAGTTACCTCCTTCAACAAATGTACCATCAGTAACTGTTAACTCTGTGATTAATATATACGGTTTGTCTGATATGGAGGGAATTTATAAGAATAGCCCAAGTCCTGATTATATGCAAGATGTAATGGAAAAATATATTGGGGGTACACCGTCACAATTCCCTGATCGTTATAAAATACTTTCTCCGATTAGTTACATTCAGGAAAAAACACCTCCTACTATTACACTTTTAGGAACAAGTGACCGAATTGTACCAGAAGAACAGGCTGAAATTTTGGATAGAAAACTAAAAGAAAATAACGTTTCTCATGAACTTTATCTTCTTCCAAGAGCCGACCATGTTTTTGATGGAGCACCAGATAGCTTGAGTACTCAGTTTGCTTATGAAAAAGTAAAAGCCTTTCTTCAAAAGTATAATAAATAAACATGGGGAAGAATAATCGGGGAAGGTTTATTTACATCATTGTAAAAATTTAAACAAGCATTTTGATGAGTTTTTTCAAAATGCTTATTTTTTAGTATAAATCCAGTATTTATAGTTTTGGAATTTGATTTACACTTCCCAGTGTAGGTGCTCCTTCTAGGCCTAATATGGTATTAGTGGAAAAAACACCTATTGGAAGATTAATATTTAGTGTAATGAGTGCATTTGCGGAATTTGAAAGAGATATGATCGTAGAACGTACACAGGAAGGAAAAGCGATTGCGAAATTAAATCCTGATTTTAGAGAAGGACGGTCAAAGAAATATAATAAGAAACAAATAAATCATGAGTTAACATTATTAACGATCCATTCTTATAAACAGGTGGCAGAAATGACAGGAATCAGTGAAAGTACTTTGTTATGGGCGAAGAGGGCGCGAGATAAATGTAATAAAGAGGGGAGAATATGTGAAATACAGTAAGGGGTACCACCATATTGCTATCTTGATAGCAGAACAAAATTCCCTTAAATTAAAAATTACGCTATTCTATTTGTAGAATCATAGGAAAGGATGGCGTTTTTTATGTCTGTTTCTGTGTCTGACGAATTGCAACTATTTGCTCAAGAGATTCAAAGTTCCCTATCTCCAAACACCTTACGGTCTGTTGCGCGAAGTGTTGGTTTTGTAAAGCGGATTAGTAAATATCAAGCACAAGATTTAGTCGCTTTATGTGTATGGATGAGTCAAAATGTCGCGACAACTTCCTTAGCTCAGCTATCTAGTTGTTTAGAGGCATCAACAGAAATACTTATCAGTCCTGAGGGACTGAATCAACGATTTAATCCAGCAGCTGTACAACTTTTACAACATATATTAGCTGAGCTCTTAAACAAAAAATTAACTTCATCTATGTCAATTGCTTCTCCATGTACTTCAATTTTTAAGCGTATTCGTATTCTAGATTCTACGGCTTTTCAACTTCCAAATATATTTTCTTCCGTTTATCCTGGTGCGGGAGGTTGCAGCCATACTGCAGGAATGAAAATTCAACTTGAGTATGATCTTTTAAGTGGGCATTTTCTACATATTCATACAGGACCAGGGAAACAACATGATCGAACTTACGGTTCCCTTTGCGTACCCACTGTAAAAGAAGATGATTTGTGTATTCGGGATTTAGGCTATTTTCATCTGAAGGATCTTCAATATATACAGGATAAAAAGGCTTACTATATTTCTCGCATTAAATCTAATACACGTATTTATCAAAAAAATCCCAATCCTACTTATTATCAAAATGGAAAACTAAAGAAGGGAACAGAATATAAACAGGTAGATATGGAGGTAGTAATGAATTCTCTTCAACCAGGACAAACATATGAAATATATGATGCTTATGTAGGAATGGTCGATAAAGTACCAGCTCGTGTCATTGTTCATCGACTTACAGAAGAACAGCAACAAAAAAGATTGCGGGATCAAGCTATACGAGAAAAAAAGAAAGGAATGAAGTATTCTCCCCGTAGCAAACGACTCAGTGGTATCAATGTATATATGACAAACACGCCTATAGAGATTATCCCGATGGGACAAGTGCATGATTGGTATTCTTTACGTTGGCAAATCGAGATTTTATTTAAAACTTGGAAATCATTCTTTCATATTCACCATTGTAAAAAAATAAAACGAGAACGATTAGAATGCCATTTGTATGGGCAACTGATTGCCATTCTACTCTGTTCTTCTACTATGTTTCAAATGCGGCAATTACTTCTTATGAAAAAGAAACGAGAACTGAGCGAATATAAGGCCATATATATGATTAAAGATTACTTTCTTCTTCTTTTCCAAGCTATACAGAAAGACACCCAAGAGCTATCAAAGATTCTAATTCGCCTGTTCAACCTCCTACAGCAAAACGGGAGAAAATCTCATCGATATGAGAAGAAAACAGTCTTTGATATATTAGGTGTCGTTTACAATTGTACCATGTCTAATAATCAAGCGGCTTAATTCAAAAAAATGAAACCCGTTAGGGTTTATTTCGTATGCAAATCTTTAAATTCCTTACACATAACCTTTAGAAAAAAGAAACACTCTCTACTATAATTGACGTTGTATGAGCTTAGCTTGATAGCGATGGGGTATCACCACATCACAATCAAACTAAGAAAAGCAAATACCCTGAGATAAGAAGCTCAGTATCTTTAGCATAAAATGTACATTTTTTTGTTCCTAGGTGTTATAAAATTACTCCAAAACAAAATTTCGGTTTTATGGCAATGAGCCCCCTATCGTAACGTTATCAATATTTAAGTTATAGAAGCCAATAAAATAAAGGAAAGCATATATTACCATGACTAATATATGCTCTCCTTTTATTCCATTACAGTAAACATTTTTGAAAAATATCCAAGATTTTATTAGCTGGTTAGTAGTTGAAGAAAAATTTGTTCCACAGCCCTTAAGTTATAATACCTAAAAATGAAATTGCTTAGTTAAGAAAAAAAATGAAGTATCAATTTTGTTTAAATTATCTAAACTACCTTGATTTTTTCTTATACAGCAAATGCGCCAGATGATTAAGGAACTCATTTTTGAAGATCAAGTTAGATATGTATATAACATTAGTATGAAGGTGTGAAATCAACTATAAAATTGTAGCTTTAGAATAAATGAAACGAAGAATAACTACCATTATTTATCTCTCATTTCATTTACATATTTATTTTTGGAAAAACAACCTAACTCCAAATATTAATAATACTGCGCCCGTAATACCCTCAATTGTACGGTTCACTCGTTCTTTTCTTAAAAAAGTTCTTAATTGACGTATGAGTGCGATATAAAGTAAATACCATATTGCTGTCAAAATCGTAAATGTGAGCCCTAATAAAAGAAATTGGAAGAAATGACTTTGATTACTCACAATAAATTGGGGGAGAAAACTTAGGAAAAATACAGCCGTTTTTGGGTTTAAGATTGCCGTTGTAAATCCTTGTCTAAAACTTTTAATAGTCCCAATATCCCTAGAGTTCATTTCCACTGAAACTGACATATCTTCTTTTTTAGAAAAAGCACTTTTAATTGACTTTACAGCTAAGTAAATTAAATAAAAAGCCCCAGCATATTTTATAAATGTAAATAACATAGCAAATTTCATTAGGATAGCAGAGAGTCCTAACGTAGCCATTATTGTATGAATCATCATTCCAGATACCGTTCCTAAAACGGTCTTTATCCCACCGTTTTTACCATGTGAGATAGTATTTTTTGTAACTAGTGCAAAACCGGGACCAGGCATCATTATGATTAGCATTGCTGTAAGGATAAATAATAAATAATTTTCCATGTTCTGGTGTTTCCTTTCCAATTTTTAGTTTTGATTACATTATAGCTTTTTTCATTAAAACATTACATATAAAAAGCTTGATCAGAAGTATATCTAGGTTATTAGTATCAATTTGACTAAACATTATCCAAAAGCTACATTGATAAAACACACGGAAAATTTATTTATCAAATTACAAGTCCAACTCTCACTAAAAACGAGATAAAAAATAAACAGAGGAACTAGTCCACTGTTTACTTCGCCACGCCTTCATGTAATTTTTCTGTATAATCTTTTACATCTTTCCAGCTATCTTTTGCTGTATGTAAATCTTCTTTTATAAATGCAAACTCTTCAGGACTAATTCCTTTTACGTTTTGTAGTAAATTATTATATTTTGCACCTACTGTATACCATTGATTTGATATGTTTTGTAGTGCTGTAATTGCTGCATCAATTGTTTCAGTCATATTTGTTGTTTTATTTTTCACATCTGTCAAAATTACGACTTCTGCTTGCGCTCCCGAAATTCTATCCTTTAAATTTGCTATTTCTCGTTCTGCATTTGCGATATCTTTTTTCGCAATCGCAATCATCGGTCCACCAGCAAGACATGTTATTAACGCTACACAAAGTACACCACCAGCAATAACCATATCATTACTCTTTTTAATCGAATCGTTATATGTATTGATTTGTTGCTCTAGAGCCGGGATGCCCGCATTCGTACTTGCTAAAATTGCTGTTAATTGATTTGTATCCTCTTTAAAACTATTTGTGTCTTTCGCCATTCTATCGCGAAAAGCTTTCAAATTACTTAGTAATACATCTACCTCATTTTGATTCTTTACAATATCGGCATACAACTTTTCTAAATCCGCTTTTAATTTTCCGCTATCCTTTTGATCAATCGCTACTAGCATGTCACTATAATACGCTTGAAAAGTATTATTGTAATCAATTATATTTTGATCCGTTTTCATAATTTGAGGCTTCATACTATTTAACCAATACGCCGCATTAATTTTTGCATCTCTTTGATGCTGAATCATATTCCCTTTAAACTCACCATTAATCGAACTTATTTTGCTCAAATCAGTCTCTTGTTGATTTTGAATTAATTTTGCATATGAATCCATTGCGAATATGCTCGATGTCGTTTGTGCCATTACATCTTGGAATCCTGCTGGTCCGAGAGAATAATTTTTGGCATTTTCTTGTAACACCTTTACATTTTGTTCTGCTGCAAAAGGATGTAACGGAAATGCATTACTCGTTGCTACTCCAGCAATCATTAACGTTAAAAGACATTTTTTATAAAATCTTTTCTGCATACTTTTCACCTATTTTCTTTATAAGGATATAAAAAGCTCCTGCTCACTACTGAACAGGAGCTCTCTATTATTTAAAAATCTCTTATCTATACGTAATGCTATAACAGTTTAATTATTATTATGCTTTTTTCGTATCTACTACTTTAATATCTTCAGCATAAATCTTTTCTGCATAGTCTTTAATGTTTTTCCAGCTATCTTTTGCAATGTTTAAATCTTCTTTAATGAAAACAAGATCGTTTGGACTAATTGCATCTACATTTTGAAGTAATGAATTATATTTTGATCCCATTGTATACCATTGATTTGAAATGTTTTGCAACGCTGTAATTGCAGTATCAATTGTATTTGTTAAATACTCAGTTTGTGTTTTAATGTTCGTTAATCCTGCTACTTCTAATTGAGCAGTTGTAACTTGTCCTGTTATTTTTTGAATTTCAGCCTGTGCATTATCAAGCTCTTTCTTCGCTAATACGATACCAGCTGTACCACCGCCTACAGCCGCTGCGCCTCCTGCAATTAATGCGACTCCTAGCGGCGTTCCTGCTCCCGTAGCAATAACTACTGCACCACCGATAATTGCAATTGGCCCTAAAGCTGTCGCAACAGATGAACCGATAATAATTGCATTATATTTACTAATCGCTTCATTGTACGTTGTAATTTGATTTTGCAGAAGCGGGATTCCAGCGTCTTGACTAGCTAAAATAGATGTAATTTGATTTGCATCACCCTTGAAGTTTTGCGTATCCGAAGTCATTTTATTTCGGAATTTCTTCAAGTCTTCTACTAATTGGTCTACTTGTGCTTTATTTTCATTAATACTACTTGATAATCTGGTTAAACCTTTCGTAAGCGTTGCTTTATCTTTTGCATCAACCGCAGCAACTAAAGTATCATAATAGTTTTGGAATTTCGTATTGTAATTAATAATATTTTGATTCGTTGAAATAAGCTGTGGCTTTAATACATCTAACCATTGCTTCGCATTTCCTCTCGCTGTATCTTGATGCTGAATCACCTTTCCTTTTAAAGCCGCATCAACAGACGATACATTACCAAAATTAACATTACCTTGTTTAATAATTGTTAAAGCGTACAGATCCATTACTAAAGCATTTGAACCTGTTCTTTCCATTGCATCTTTTAAGCCTTCTGGTCCTAATGAGTATTCTTCATAATCATTATAAGCTTTTGCTACCGCATGAACTGGAGCTTGTTTCACTGTACTTTCAGCTGCATACGTATGGGCCGGCATAATATTTCCTGCTGCAAATACTGCCATAAGTGCTGATAGAGCCATTACTTTATAAGGTTTTTTTGTCATTTTTCTTCTCTCCCTATATCGTTACTTATTTCTAATGTACTTCAACGTTTGTAACGTAATCTTCAAATTGATTCGTTTGTTTATTCATTTCATCACTAACTTTTTTAATTTGATTGAAATGTTTTTGAAGTAAACTACTGTCTGTATACGTGCCTTCTTCAACATTCTTTTGAATTTGGATCATATTGTTGTTTAAAACTTTCCAATCCGTTAATAACGTTTCTAAAGTTGTAATTTGACGATCAATTAATTCTGTAAAGCTACTTACTTGATCTTCAACGAATGTAATTTGTGTCGCCTCGGCTTCAGTTTGTGATAATTTTTGAATAAGTGGTAGTAGCTCTTTTTGCTTTTGCTGAATGCGAAGAGCTGCTTCTCTCGTTTGACTATCTGCAGCATTTACAATTTCATTACTTAAAGTACCGATAGAAACGAAATCGATTGTTTTCGTCTGCGCAGTTTGATTTGTAATTGTAAATACTTGTTTACCAATATTAATAGAACCTTTAATAATTTCTTGAGGTCTATTCAAAATAGTCGTTAATTCAGCTTGAATTTCTCCTTGAATTCTTTTAATATCTTCTCTTAATTTCACAATATCTCCACTTGATCCTTGCAGTGTTTTTATTGCTTCATCAGCTTTAATTGATAAGTTGCTACTATCTTTGTCTAATACCGTTTTAAATCGATTTAACTCTAATAAATCTTGCTCCATACTCTCTTGGATGCTTTGTACTTGGAATTGTAATTTTCCATATGCACTTGTAAAATCTGCTTTTGACTGTTCATCTTCATTTATGTTTCCTGCTAGTTCATAGAGCTTACTATAATAACTATTAAATCTAGTACTATATCTCATCATCTCTTGATTTAAGTCAATTAGCTTCGGATTATATTCATCAATCCACTCTCTTACATTTGCCTTTGCAAACTTTTGATGATTCGTCAAACTACTCATCGCATTCACCTTAATATCTGGCTGTTGTAAAATAACTAGTCCATATGCTTGTATAAGTGGTGACTGTGATCCTAACATTCTAATTGAATTGGATAATGTATTTGGAGCAATTACATTTTGTGCATATACTGTTTTCACTTCTGTTTGCTCCCCCTTAGCGTAAGCGCTTACAGGAATAAAACAACTCGTAGATACTGCTGTAACCAATAACCCTGTAATTAAAGTCTTTTTCACTTTAACTCCTCCTATGTATTAGCAACTATTACTATCGCATTTTATTATTCTATTTTCTTGCACATAATTTGAGATGGTTAAAATAGAGAACGTTCTCACCGCGATCCATGTATGAACCACCTCTCTCAACTTTTATTGCTATAGTACTTACTTATTGTTATAAAACATTTCATATGTGATTAGTATGAATAACATTGTATAAAATTTCTATTTTATAGCCATTTCCACATTCACACAGTGAATATATTACATAAAAATATTATTCATTTTAAACTAAACAACGTACGTAAATATGAAATTCCGTTTTGTTTTCATATAAGTTTTGTACTGTAAGGTCATTTAAACACAGCTATTTATCTATCGTAAAGAAGTATTTTCATTCCCTTTATTTTCAAGCTTTCATGTCCTTATTTCAAAATATAATCCGCTTCACTTTTCCAATTGAAATATCCATATATCACAACAAAAACCTCTATTTACTAACAGATATAAAAATTATATTAATATATCTTTTAGGCTCATATGCAATTATGCATAGCGTATACACAAAAAGGATAGCTTCACTTTCGTAAAGCTATCCTTAAAAAACCTTCTTACTTTTTCAAATGATATGGAACTGTCGTAATAACAACATTTCTTTTATAAAGTAAATAAGCACGAATGAGTAAACTAGATTGATTATGAAGAATGTTATGCCAACCTTTTTTCGGAATAAACTGTGGTATAACGACCGTAACTCGGTAATTTGATTCACTCGCTTTATACTGTACTGTATCAATAAACTTTGTTAGCGGCTGAATAATACTTCTATAATGAGAATGTAATGTAACAAGCCTTACTTCAGGTTGCCATTTCTTCCATTTCTCTTCAAATTTCTTTTCCTCTTCTCTGTCAAAAGCAACATATACTGCGATAACTTGATCTGCCGAAAGAGATTTCGCATAGTTCAATGAATTTTCTACTACATGCGTCATACCTGCTACAGGAACGACAATTACATTCCCCTCAATTGGAATAAGAGGTTCACAAGTTTTTAAACTTAATTGATCACCCACTGCATCATAATGCTTCTTAATTCGATGAAACACGAAGATAATAACAGGTAAGAAAATAAGAATCGACCAAACTTGTGCAAATTTAGTTAAAAAGAACATGCTCATTACGATAAAACTAATAACTGCACCAATTAAATTAACCGTTAATCTTAATGCCCATCCTTCAGGTTTTTCGCGAAGCCATTTTAATACCATACCACTTTGAGAAAGGGTAAATGGAATAAATACGCCTACTGCGTATAACGGAATTAAATGCTCTGTTTGCCCTTGGAAAGCCACAATTAAAATAATCGATGCAATTCCAAGTATAATAATTCCATTTGAGTAACCTAGGCGGTCTCCTCTAATCGTAAACATTCTTGGTATAAACTTATCTTTTGCAAGGTTTACTGCTAATAACGGAAACGCAGAATATCCTGTGTTAGCAGCAAGGATTAATATTAAAGCTGTTGTACCTTGTATGAAATAGTACATGAAATTACGTCCAAATGTTTGTTCAGCAATTTGTGAAACAACTGTTACTTCTTTACTTGGGGTAATTCCGTAATAATAAGCTAAGAAAACAATTCCTGAAAATAAAACTGCAAGTAATGCACCCATTGCAAGCAATGTTTTCGCTGCATTGTTAGGTGCAGGATCCTTAAAGTTTGGAATTGCGTTAGAGATTGCCTCTACACCTGTTAAAGCCGAACTACCCGATGCAAATGCTCGTAACAGTAAAAACAAACTAATTCCTGCAACCGGCGTTCCAATTGGCGTGTGTAAAGTCGGTGAAACGTGTCCCGTTAAAATATTATATATCCCTACACCAATTAATATAAATAGTGCTAAAACGAATAAATAAACAGGATATGCTAAAACGGAAGCTGATTCCGTTACCCCTCTTAAATTTAAAATAGTAATAAATATAACAAATATAATCGCAATGATTACATTATGTGCATGTAAACTAGGAAAAGCAGATGTTAGCGCATCTGTACCTGCAGACACACTTACCGCAACTGTTAAAATATAATCGACCAATAAAGATCCTCCAGCAATTAAGCCTGGATTCATTCCTAAATTTTCTTTTGATACAACATATGCGCCCCCGCCATGCGGATAAGCAAAAATAATTTGGCGATAAGATAAAATAAGGGCTGTCAATAATACTAATACCCCAACAGCTATCGGAATAGAATACCAATAAGCGATTGCTCCAAGACCTGCTAAAGCAATTAATATTTGCTCTGGACCGTAAGCAACCGATGATAAAGCGTCAGAAGACAAAATTGCTAACGCCTTCGTTTTATTGAGCTTTTGTTCTCCAAGCTCAGTTGATTTTAACGGTCTTCCAATTAAAAATCTTTTAATAGATGAAACCACTGCTGTCCACTCTCCAATAATTTTGTACGAACTTTTCTGCTAGTTACAGCGGATAAACTATTTCTTCAGAAAACAAAAAATGTCTACAAGCCATAACGAAATAGACTTGTAGACATTATATTTTTTGTCGCACAAGCTCCACCTTCCTTCTCAATATAACGCTTACGAGGTTAGCTGTCGGATTCGGGCCTATGAGTAGCCCTACCTTTTTCAAGGATTCACCCCATTGGATTAAGTATTAATCCATAAGAACGGGTCCCCCGCACCATGCGGTTTCAGCGATTTAGAAAATTGAAACTGTGGATTATAATACTCCTTTATTTTCAAAATGTAAACAAAAATTTTGAAAAAGAAAAAATTTAAAATGATTGCGCATAATCCGCCAGTAAATATACATAATGAATACTAAAAAACCGATAAAGGAGACCCATATGTCTAAAGAAAAGAAGCCTATTTTTTCCGATTCCTATTTAGATGCGTTAGCAAATGAGATTAATCAATTATACGGTAAACGTGAACAGGAAATAAATTTGACAGATAGAACGAAAAGAAATAAATAATTTGTCATAAAAAAAGAAAGCAATACACTTATATATTGCTTTCTTTTTTATTTTTTCATACATCCAATTCTATTGCTAATCTGTTTAAGGTCATTTCTTCATACACTTTCAAATTTTGATATACTGCTCCTAATAATGGTGCTTCTATAGAAAATTGTTCTGCTACATCTAGTAAATATCCTTGTAAGTGCTGCCCTTCAATAGACGAACCTTTTTCCATATCCCGCTGCATCGATGACTTCATATCATATGATATTTTATCAATTGTTTTCATATGTTCCTTGGCAATCTCAGCCTTAACTGGTGCCCCAATACATCTCATAATTTGCATGCATTCTTCAAATAAGCTTCGTATAAAATCACGTCCACCTTCGCTTTCACGGATTGGTCCTATTGGTGCACGCATTAATGTTGTCACACCTGACATTACAGTAATAAATAAATATTTATGCCACATATCTTGCGTAATATTTTCACTTAAAACAAAACTAGATTTCGTATCTGCAAATGCTTTAGAAATATGCTTTATTCTCTCTGAATCTTGAGACTTAATTTCTCCATACACAAGTCTGTTGGCAGCGCTAGTTTGTACAATTTCTCCTTGATCGTTTAACGTCGTCTCGATAAAGCATAAACCGCCAATTACTTTATCCTCACCGAGTTCCTTTTGTAATAGTGATAAATGAGCGATACCATTTAATAATGGAATGATTACAGTATTTTCACCTACAAACGGTTTCAAATCTTGAATTGCCTCGTTTAAGTGATACGCTTTTGTTGAAAATAAAATCACATCAAATGGAGAAGTTCTATCTTCTTTCGTTATTAATTTCGGTTGAAAGGAAAAATCCCCGTTAACACTACGAATAACAAGTCCCGTACCCTCTAATTGCTGTTTTCTTTTACTGCGGACAAGAAACGTAACATCTTCCCCTTTTTCGACTAATCGGCCACCAAAAAATCCTCCAACGCCTCCCGCTCCTAATACTAAAATACGCATACAACATCCCCCTTTTCAAAATACAATTTTATAACATTCAGTATACATAACATTATACATGTCCCCTACTAAATAAGCTGAATTTTCATTCTTAATCAAGTATAAAACAGTGGTTATTTTCAAATGAATTTGGGCATGTTGTTTTTATAGCATATTTGGAAAGGAAACAATGTAAATGGAGGCAATACATACAATCGAGGAAAAAGATGTAACAACAGCTATATTTCAATTTATATTCCCGTTTTCTTTTAAAACTGGATATGAACAAAATATGTTCCCTTTCTTACAGAAAAATGATTTTCACCCTTTTCGACTCGATCATCTTGAAAATGAAAATACATACTACGGAAAGTTTCAAGTTTCACATCAAAATATGGAAGCATATTATCTTTCATTTACAAATAAAATACTCTTTCCTCACTCAGAGCATCAAAAAGGATTGCAGCGCTATTCTAAAGATCTTAACTTAACTGGACATTTAACAACAAATCTTATTTCTGTTCCATTCAAGATACACTCTATTGATGTAACACTTTGCCCTTATGAGCTTGGCTTCTTAACAATTCGAACAGAAGTAAATACTGCTCCAAACATGACTTTATCTGAAGCAATCGAATTCGCCGCTCGCTTCCGTGTACTTGAAACTAAAAATGATACAACTGAGACTATCTGTATTGAATGTAACGGAAAAAAGTATTCCCAAGTGGAAAAATTCATTTTTGGTTATTTATTTCATGGCGTAACAGATTTCTTTGAAAAGAAAAGATTAAGAAGTTCATACTTTCAAACCTTTCCTTTCTTTGAAGACCAAAGAATGTACGTTCAAACTTTATTGTCACTAAAAGAAGGTATGGAACTTAATGAAGTGGATGTTTATCGTACTTCCAGTCTTTCCGGGTTAACCAGTGATGGTAAGCCATATGTGAGTGCAAATAATCTTCCTTATATTCATAATTATTTAAAGCTGCATGCTTACCAGAGATGGGCACCCAATCGCTATTTCATAATGGAAGAACATATTTTTACATGTATTACGAACGAAGCTGACGATGCAATAGCTAAACTTGCGAGTCAAATGTACGGAGAATTTTATTACGCTTTATTATTAAATCTATTTCATAAAATCGTTTTATTAAAAATGGCAAACGCTTATGCTGAACTTAACATTGAACAAGATACAAATGAAATAGAGAAATTAATTTATTCAATCAATTCATTTACAGCGAATTACTTTTCTTTAGAGCTAGTCTCCCAATCACAGAGTGAAGATATTTTCTTTCGCTTAAGAAAACTTTTTAACATCGAAATTTTATACTCGAATGCAAAACAAAATCTTGATAGTTTGTTTAAATATCAAGAAAATGTCGCTTCAAAAAAAGATAGCCTTTTATTATTAATTTTAACGCTCTACTCTGTAGTAGGCCAAATGTTAGGCTTTACTATGATTGATCTTTTAAGAAACACCGATTCAAACAAAATATCTTCGCCCCTTGAATTCTTCGCGCTTTTAATAGCAATTAGCGGTATAGTCATTTCACTTATTTTAGGTGCGCAAGGGTTATATCAATGGGGTGTACAGCATAGAAGAAGAAAAGCATGGGTAAAACAAACAGTGTTGTCTGCTGTGAGAGAGAAAGATGATACAAAGTAAAGAAAGTTGTTTTTACATTGAAATACGTGGTGCGCTACAGTAAATGAAATTTTCATCAGCGATTTTTCGGATATATCGGCGATTTTCCAGATATATTGACTTGCCGACAGAAACCGACAAAAAGCTGAACCGGACAATATAAAAAGAGTACTCCAACATAAAGTTTGGAGTACTCTTTTTTATTACACAAATTCCACTTACTTCCCTGCTTCGATCTTCTCTAACGCAGCAGCTACTTGTTCTTCAGTTAATTCATGTTGTATTACGTAGCGGTTACGTGGGCTTACACGGCATTCATGAGAACATGCACGTAAATATTTCGCTTCGTTTTCTTCAGAACATAAAATTTTCTTATTACATTCTGGATTTGCACAGTTTACATAGCGCTCACAAGGTTCACCTGAAAAGTGGTCTTTACCTACGATAACATGTTCTTTTTGGTTTACTGGTACAGAGATACGCTCATCGAACACGTAACATTGTCCATCCCAAAGCTCACCTTGTACTTCTGGGTCTTTTCCGTACGTTACAATACCGCCGTGAAGCTGACTTACATCTTCGTAACCTTCACGAACTAACCAACCAGAAAACTTCTCACAACGAATTCCGCCTGTGCAATACGTTAAAATCTTTTTACCTTCGAGTGTTTCTTTATTTTCTCTAATCCAGTCTGGTAATTCACGGAATGATTCAATATCCGGTTTAATCGCACCTTTAAAGTGTCCTAAATCAAACTCATAATCATTTCGTGCATCAATGATAACTGTATCTTCTTGTTTCATTGCTTCATAAAAATCTTTTGGCTCTAAATACTTCCCAGTTATTTCGTGTGGATTAATGTCATCTTCTAGACGAAGTGTAACTAACTCTGGGCGAGGACGTACGTGCATTTTCTTAAATGCGTGCCCTTCTTCTTCATCTATTTTAAATACGATACCGTCAAAACGTGGATCGTTGTTCATTGCTTCCATGTATTTTTCTGTTTGTTCTACAGTACCAGAACAAGTTCCGTTAATACCTTCTTTAGCTACAAGGATTCTTCCTTTTAACTCAAGTGAATTACAAAATTCTAAATGCTCTGCCGCAAATTCTTCTGGGTTTTCAATTGTTGTGTACATGTAATATAGTAATACTCTGTATGGTTTTGTAGTTGCCAATGTATTTCTACCACCTATCTAAATTTTAAAATCATGTATAAGTTAACGTTCATATCAAAACATATATAATAAGAAAATGAATCCCATTTTCTTCTCTTTATACTATTTTCTATCAGTTAACAAAAATAAAAAACAAGATTACACACCAAAATACTATGGTTATGTTGTAATCCCAATATATTATATATCATACAAATGCAATTCCATCAATTAATATGCTGTATTATCGACTTTATGTTCACATAAATTTCAAAATTAGTCCTTTAGTTCATTATGTTTCCCCACGTCATCATGCCATAAACTCCCAATTTTTTATAACATCACACCATTCATTGTATAAAGGCATATAATTTGCACTAAGGAAACATTTATGTTCAAATAAAAATATCACCTAGTACATTTAAATGGATTGAAATAAACAATAAGAATACTTACAATAATTTCATCAAGTTAACATTTTAAAGGGGAAAACTACTATGAATAAAGATATATCAAAAGATGAACAAGTCCCTTCTCAAAGTGCAACTGTTCAATCAGCGCATTTAGCATTAAGCGGACAAACGAAAGGCTTAAAAAGACTATTACCATTCTTAGGTCCTGCTTTTATCGCTTCAGTCGCTTATATTGACCCTGGCAATTTCGCGACAAATATTGCCGCTGGATCACAATATGGATATTTATTACTCTGGGTAATTCTTGCTTCTAATTTAATGGCTGTATTAATCCAAACTTTATCCGCTAAATTAGGAATTGCTACAGGTAAAAATCTTCCTGAAATCGCTCGAGAAAACTTCCCAAAACCTGTTTCCATCGGTTTATGGATTCAAGGGGAGCTCGTTATTATGGCGACAGATTTAGCTGAATTTATTGGAGCGGCACTCGGATTGTACTTATTATTCGGGATTCCAATGTTACCAGCCGCTTTAATAACAGCTGCCGGATCATTTATTATTCTTGAATTTCAACGCAGAGGTTTCCGTCCATTAGAAGCTATTATAACAGGGATGATTTTTATCGTTGTTATCGCTTTTGGTGTACAAGTTTTCTACGCAAAACCGGAATTAAGCCCTTTACTTTCAGGACTATTTATTCCAAAATTCCAAGGCGTGGATAGTATCTTATTAGCAGCTGGTATTTTAGGCGCGACAGTTATGCCACATGCAATATATTTACATTCCGCTTTAACACAGCGCCGAGTAGTCGGAACAAATGATGAACAAAAGAAAAAGATTTTCCGCTTTGAGTTTATTGATATCATTATCGCAATGGTTATCGCTGGAGCAATTAATGCAAGCATGTTAATTGTTGCTGCTGCACTATTCTTTAAAAACGGCTTGCATGTTGAAGATCTTGATGTTGCTTTTAATCAATTTAGCAACTTAGTCGGTCCTGCATCCGCTGCTTTATTTGGAATCGGACTTTTATCAGCAGGTTTATCTAGCTCCTCAGTCGGTACAATGTCTGGTGACATTATCATGCAAGGATTCATTCGAATGCATATTCCGTTATACTTACGCCGATTTATTACAATGATTCCACCATTAGTTATTATCGCTTTAGGTGTAAATCCAACTTACGCTCTAGTCATGAGCCAAGTCGTCTTATCATTCGGTATTGCTTTTGCATTAGTACCACTTATTATGTTTACAAGTAGTAAAAAAATTATGGGTGCACTCGTTAATCACCGCATAACTACCTTTATCGCTTGGATCATTGCTGTACTTGTTATCATTTTAAATATTTTCTTACTGTATCAAACATTTGTAGGGTAATGAGAAAAGGTATTCCAAAAACTGGAATACCTTTTCTCATTGAAGTAATTCTCTTCTAATTACCTCTTATATATGTGCCTCTTTCCGGCATTATCGCACCTTTTTCAGTTTGAAAGTACAGTGGCAGTCCTTCCGCTAAAAACATACTTACCTTTGATGGATTCTGCCTTTGATGATGAATATGTAAATGGGGCTCACTTGAACTTCCTGAGTTACCGACTTGAGCAAGAAACTCTCCTTCATTCACACGTTGTCCTTCCCTCACTTTAATTGACCCCTTCTTTAAATGGGCAAGAATCAAAAATGTCCCTGTTTCATCTAGTCGTAAATAAATATGATTTCCCGCCATTGACTGAAAATCATCCGATCCTGGAACTAAATCTTTTTCATCATTATTAATTGATACAACTGTTCCAGAAACTGGTGCCAGTACATCTGTACCGTATATCCCATACTCCTCTAACTTACTACTTTTCACTTCAGCAGGCGGGATAAGAATATCATATGCCCATCGTTCATTCGGTTTTATAACATGATAGTTCGTTTCTAACCGATCACCACCCCAGCCTACTAGTGCTCGTTCATTCAAAGGAAAGCGAACGACTACTTTAGGAGTCATAGACTGTACATCTGCTGGGTAAGCAAGTCCGCCTATGTTAGCGAACCATCCTAAGGGCCAAGCCCCTATTATAGAGAAAAGAACTATGAAGAGTAGTGTTCTATCTATTCGCTTTCTGAAAATGCCTTTCCACACAAATAGTAATACTGACGCTATCAAAATAAAGATTGATACTAAGCTAAACGCTTGTATACTCCACCAAAAAACGACTGATATAACACCATCCATTAAATAAACTACACTCCAACTTGTAATTAAAAAAACTACTAAAATTACTAATACGTCTTTCTTCCACATGTTGTATCCCTACTCTCCTATCTTTGTTCTACATGATACGATGTGAAAATTACGACATATAAAAGAAATACTTACGACTTTCTTACAATTCTTTATAATGTGGTAAAACGATGGTGAAAACAGTTTCTTTCTCGTTACTGCGCACAGTGATATCCCCTTTATGAAGCTCTGCTATACTTTTCGCAATTGCAAGCCCCATTCCTTTTCCACCCGTATAAGAGCTACGTGATTTTTCACCACGATAAAACTTCTCAAAAACGTAAGGAAGGTTCTTATTCGGAATACATTGTCCAAAATTTTTAATTTCTATTTCAACATTCATATCTCTTTTAGAAACTTGAATAAAAATCTCCTTTCCATCTTTCCCGTACATAATACTATTACTAATTACATTTTCGAATAACCTCACCATAAGCGCTACATCCATTTCCACATGTAACTCCTTATGACCTTTAATACAAAAGCTCATATCGGCATCATCTAGTTGTGGTACAAAATCAATCATGATTTGTTCGATGAACGCTTTCATATGTACTACACTCTTATGTAATTCGATCTCTCTATAATTTATTTGACAGTATTCTAATAAATCATCTACTTGATTTTTTAATTCATAACTTTTTCGCTTTAATATGCTTACATACTGTTCACATTCTTCTCCATTTGCATGCAGTTTATTTCCTAACAAGTCCGCGTAACCGATTAGAGATGTTACAGGTGTTCGTAAGTCATGCGAAATATTACTAATCATTTCATTTTTCATTTCCTGTGATTTTTTTTCATTCTCGATAGACTCTTTTAAACTTTTGGCCATTCTATTTACATTCTTCGCTAATTCACCAATCTCGTCATTTTTTGAAATAGGTATATGTACTTCAAAATTACCATTACTTATTTCCTTCACGTTCTTATTAATTTCAGACAGTCTTTTCATCACTGTTTTTGTCATACATGCAAAGTATGTCGTAGTAAAAATCAAAAAAACTATAAAATATAAAAATGAATATTTTTCTTCTAACGAATTAGCGTGACTATATACATTTCCAATTAAAATTTGAAACACTATTATACTTACAGTTGCTAACAAGATGCTACATATGAATGCGATAAAAAACTTAGCTCTAATGCCTTGTAATGATTTAATCTTCAATTTTATATCCGACTCCCCAAACATTTTGAATAAACTTCGGTTCTTTTGGATCCTCTTCAATTTTATTTCTTAATCTTGCGATATGAACCATTACTGTATTACTGCTTTCATAGGCCCTTTCTTTCCAAACGCTCTCATATATTTCTTCAATTGTAAATACACGATTCTTTGCAGCTGCCATTAAGAACAAAATATCATATTCAGTTTTCGTAAGATTGATTGTTTCTCCATATAACATTACTGTTCTCGACAGTTCATCTATTTCTAAACCTCTAATATTTATTTTCTTTTCTATTACTTGGACAGCATTTTGATTGAAATATGTATACCTTCTTAATTGAGCCTTCACTCTTGCAATTAATTCAATTGTACTGAACGGCTTCACAATATAATCATCTGCTCCTGTACTAAATCCGACGACTTTATCTACGTCCGATGATTTTGCACTTAAAAACATAATTGGCAAACTATGTTTCACTCTAATTCTTCTACACAATTCTATCCCATCCATTTGTGGCATCATAATATCCAAAATAGCAAGTTGAATACTGTTATTATTTATTATTTCTAAAGACTCTTCTCCGTTATGAGCACTAAAAACTTTAAAACCTTCTTGCATTAAATTCGCTTTAACAAATCGAACAATATCTTGATCATCATCTACAATTAAAATTGAATTTTTCTCCATATACAAACCTCTTTTTGAAATATATTCCACAATCCATTTTATCATAAATTAAAACCATACTTCCCTCTTGAATAATCTTTATTTTCAGACTAGATTATATAATAACAACACATTCTAGTTTTAAAAGAAATGGAGTGAAAACATGTTTCCTATATTGAAAACCGACCGACTCATTTTAAGAGAACTTACCGAAGAAGATGCACCAAGTATACTAAAATGCTTTTCTAATACTGACGTACTGCGCTATTATGGCCAAAAACCATTACAGGATATTGATCAAGTGAAACAAATCATTCATAACTTTAAGTTGAGTTACAATGCAAGAAGCGGTATAAAATGGGGAATCGAATTAAAAAACAAGAAAGAACTCATTGGAACAATTGGTTTTCACGATTGGTCTTCTGAGCATAAACGGGCCAATTTAAGTTATGCCTTTTTACCTGAACACTGGGGAAAAGGATATGCAACTGAAGCTGTTTCTGAAGTTATATCATACGGTTTCCATACCATTCATTTAAAGCGTATTGGGGCCATTGTATTTCTTGAAAATGAGGCTTCCAATAAAATTCTATTAAAATTAGGTTTTGAAAAAGAAGGAGTTCTAAAAAATTATATGTATCAAGATGATATTCCCTATGATACGAATTTTTATTCGTTGTTAAAATCGGTTTAATAGAATTCATGTGTAAAAAACTTGTTTTAGTACAACAGATATAGGTAGTGAATTTTTAATGAAGGATGCGAAGTACTATACATAAAAAAAGGCTATGAGTAAGCTTTTACTCATGTCCCTTTTTTTATGTTCTTTTTCTGTTTTCGCAATGCTTTTGGAATATATACGCAGAAAGGCTCACTTTCCATGTAATCCCCGTCATCGCATATGCTCTAGAACGCGATCCCCACAAACATACCGAAACTCACAAACACCACACTTCCCCTTATCCTTATCTGGATTACGAAGGTTTTGAAACACAAGAGCGTTTCGATAAATTTCAGCTAGCGATGTTGTTCTAATATTCCCGGTTTTAATCGCCAATACCCCACTTAGATATGTTTCTCGGTATAAAATTAAGAAATTAGGAATTTTTCGTTACTCTAAAAACACGCTCTTTAACTGAAGACTATTAAATTCAGTTTTTTAAAATTATATTTTTAAAGGTTTTCAACATCATTGCCTCTTTTCTAAAACCATAAAGAACGTACTATCTGGTAGCGCAACCACATTCCCAGACTCATCTGTAAACTCGATTTTCTCGCTAAGATGGTTTGTATATCCATCCTGCAAATAGTTCATAGCTTGAACGATGTTTACTTTATCTCCAAAGATACTCTTTACAAAATCCTTATAATCGTTTGGCGTAAAGATTCCAAACTGCTCCTGCACTTCATGAACGAAGGAGTCCTCTCCCCAGGTATATGTATATAAGAACTCCATTGCATCGTTAACAGGTATTTTGACTGTATTTTCTGCAATTACCTCATACTGGATTATACGCCCCTTAAATTCATGGGCATACTGCTCTAAGAATTTCATTCCGCCTGCATCTTTAAAACGAATCAACCGCATTAACTTTTTATCTTCGGTCATGATGCCATCACGAATGATAATACGACCTCCTCGCTTTAACACCTCATAGGCACTCTGCAGTCCTTTTTTAATTACTTCATGATTGAATTTCTTACCTTCATACTCGATATAAGAGAACAGCTCATGAAGGATAGAAGAATATACAATCGTATCAACCGATTCTTTTTCAAACGAGCTGCTTAGGTTGATTGCATCTCCTTTAATGACGTCCCAAGAACGCCCCTCGTTCTGCTTCTTCTTTTTCAACGTATCAATCACATTTTCAGAAATATCGATACCGTAGATTCGTTTATTCTCGGTCTCTTCTTCAATCATGTTTAGCATGACACCACCACCAGCTCCGACATCTACAATCGTATCTCCCTTTATATAATCAAGAATAATTCGTTTATCATCAGCCGAGCTATTCATATGCTCCAAATAAACTTCTTCGTTATGGAATCTATCATATGCATCCTTTCGTAACCCGAAGAAATCAAACAGCAGCACATTTGCCCGAGCATGCATCATATCTATCTTTTCTGCCTCTACACAGAAGGTAATTAACGCCTCACCTACAGCAGAAAACTGAAACGACACATACGCAGTCTTCATATCTTCATCGACTTTAACCTCAAAAGAAACATGCGTTGTATTCGGTTTCTCGTTCTCACGGTACTCCCGTAGATACTTCTCAATAACCCGCTTACGATACACGTTGTCCTTTTTTTCGCCTTTGAAATCATAATGCAGCTGTTGCATCAATTTCTCGAAATGTATATGCTGAACTTTTCTAGTGCCTATCTCATTCTTTAACATAACAAAAACTGTCCAAATATCCTCAAAGCTAAGAGCATGCATAGACGGTTCTACATACCACAAATCCTTATCAGATAAGAATGTTTGAACGTCACTCTTCTCGCTCCCCATAATTATATCTTTTTCAAATGCTGACTCCTTATGTTTTGGCGTGAGTCTATGTATGCGAGAAGTAAATGGCTCCATATAACCGTCAAACAAACCATCAATTGTAATTTTCACATCGTTCTTCACTTCACTCCACAAAGCTTTTGATACGCCCTCAATAATGCATTGATTAAGATAGTATAGAATCTCCTTTAACCTAACGTCTCCGTATTCTTCTTTATACGTGTTAATTAAATCAACATGAGAGTCCAAACGAGCCTCCCCGCGGATATACTGCCCGATTAATCCATGTGTTCTAATTAAATCTCGAATAAACAAATATTCAATAGCGTTTAAGTTTGTCTCTACACGTTCAATAAACTGAATATCACTAAAGATATCAGCAGAACCCTCGTTATGTACCAATAGATTAATCCCCTTTTTCTTCCATTGCTCCCGTTGTTTTAAAGATCCTACCTTTGCAAGTTCACTATACGTTAGTACCTTTTCAATAATACGATACGCTTCTTCATCTAAAGGCAATCCATCTAGCACTTGCAGCGTACGGTGTACATAGTACAACACTGCATCTGTTTTTAATGCACCAAGTGCTTGTACATTCTCATAGTTTTGATGTATCTCCTCTGCCTCAATTAGATGTTTTAACCACGTAGGGATTGCAACAGAAATCCCTTCAATGTATGTATTTAGAACTTCAATGCTTTTCAACTTATTTCCCCCTATATAATCAATATCTGTAGTAAGGTCTAGGACACCTTCTCCAAAAAGAGCATCACCTTATGTCCCTCCCCCTAAATACTATTACTTGCTTTTTACCACCTACATCTCTTTCGAATAAAAATGTATCAAACCCAGTCTTTTTATCATGTAAAAGAGAGGTATAAATTCCGTTACTAACATGCCAAAGCTGTAACATTTTTTTGTTCATCTCTTATTTTAACTTCATGAGGAATTTCGGAAGATCACCTCTTAAATTGATAAACATATGTTGTAACAGAATCAAATGAAAATGGAAACGGCAAGCGGGTGCACTCCACTTGCCGTTTTTTCATAGCTTAGTATGTATTTGAATTTCTTTTGCTTTCTCTTTTTCACCCTTCACGCGTACAATTAAATCATATGATCCGGATTTTGGAGCTTCAAAAGAAAGCAAACCTTCTTTTTGAGAAGTGATTTCTTCTTCATAAATAACCTTATCATCGTTTGTAACTTGTAATAAAACCGTACCTTCTTCAACAGCTGCTTCATAAGGGATTTCCACATTTCCTTTTTCAGCTTTAAGCGTTTGTACATCGTAATACCCTTGCAGAGAACCAATTTTCAAAGTCGTTTCTCCATTTTTTTGAACCTTTTTAACTTGTGTTGCTGTATTGCACGCGCTTAACAATACAACAAGAGTGAGAATCATAAATAAACGTAATGATTTCATAGAAATTCCCCTTTTTTATGTATATGTGAATTAAGATTTATTCTTTAACTATTTCAAAAACACCAACACCTAAAAAGAATCACTGCTTTTCTTCAATTTCTTTTTTAAATAATTTTTGAAACTCTAATTCTGTTTCATTAATAAAACCAAGATGTAACACACTAGAGATATCTTCATGATTCAAAAAGAAATTGTACTCTGAAGAAATATTACCATGAGGGAAATAACAACATACATAATCACATGTTTTTTGTTTTAGAATCCATCCGTCTTCTTCCTTAAACCATTAATGGATGTTCCCAATCTTTAAACATTACAACAGATCCTATTGGAAGTAATTCTAACTCTAAATTTTGTCCCATCTTATTTCCCACCTCTTAAAATAGCTTTTTTTACAATAAAATACATAATAGAGAATAGTAAACAAGCTCCAATTGTACCGAAAGTTGCAATTGAAATTTTTCCTGCTAATGATTCATTTGGATCTAATACATTAGGTAAAACTGTCCCAAAAATTGCAATGCAAGCTAATATAACCATAAAATATTTTAATTTTTTTACTTTCTTATTCATACTAATTTTCCCCTTAATTCCTTAACATTAACTTCTAAACCAAATCACCGATATCCCCAAATTAATATCTCTCCAAGTATTATACATACCAATTAATTCATATAAAAAAAGTCCCGTTCCAATCGAACACTTAAGCTCCCGCTTTTTTTATAATACTCAAATAATTCCAAACAAACTGCTCTATCAATTCATCTTAATACCCAAATTACCTTTTAAGTATACCAAGGACAAAATATATAATCTAATATTTTTTTATATAATTAAAAACAAACATAGTTACAGAAAGAGAATGCTTGTATACTGACCTGTACGGTATTCCCTTATTCCATATATGCTATATTTCTATTCTTCTTTTTACTTAAACAAACTGCTCAATCTTATTTGTTGCAACTTCTTATGAATGCATAACTACAATTTTGCATTTATCTTCTTTATATGTCGGGAACACCACCAAAGGATTTCCCTGCCCTCTGTAAAAAAACCTTACTTTTTAAAAGTAAGGTTTTTTGTATTTATTCATTAGCAATATAAGCATTCTTATAAGTATAAATACCACCAAATTGATGCTTTTCAATTCCTTTTACATAATCCTTTTGTACATATGCTGAGCCAATATGATAAAGCGGCGCCACCGCAGCATCTTCTAATAATACCTGCTCGGCTTCTCGCAACGCTTCCCATCGGTTTTCCGTATCTAGTACAAAATCCGTTTTCGCTTTCTTTATTAATTCATCGTAACGAACATTAGAATAATTCATTTTATTATTCGGATTCCCCGTCGTAAATAGTTCTAAATAACTAATTGGATCTTTATAGTCAGGTCCCCAATTTGCCATAGTTATATCGTAATCACCTGTTTGTTCTAACTGTAATTTTTGCTTAAATGGCTGTTGTTTAATTTGTATCGTTAGTCCTTGTAAATTCTTTTCTAAATCACCTTTTATATATTCCGCCATACGTTTTGCATTATCTTGTTCAAACGTTAATAACTCGAGGTTTACTTGTTCTGCCCCAAGCTCTTTTTTCGCTTCATCCCAAATCTTTTTCGCATTTTGCAAATCATATGAAGAAAGATTTCCGTTTTCTTTTCTAAAATCTTTACCAGTCTCTTCATTTATATGACCAGCTGGTACCAATCCACTGGCAGGTTTTGCCCCGTTATTAATAAAGTGAGCAACGAAGTCCCCTTTATTTAACGCTAATGAAATAGATTGACGTACCTTTTTATTTGCTAATGCATTATTTTTTTCATTAAAACGTAGCATAGCAATTCCGGAATCACTCGACATATGTAATTCCTTATTCCCTTTATACTTGTCTACAAATTGAGAATTAATAGGTACCCTATCCAAATTACCAGCTTCGTATAAATTAACAGCCGTCATTGTATCCTTTACAATTTGAAAGTTTATTTCGTCTAACTTCACTTTCTTTTGATCCCAATATGTAGCATTCTTCTTTAATTGAAACTCTTGTTCATGCTTCCATTTCTCTAATACAAATGGACCGTTATATAGGAGATTACTAGGTTCCAACGCATAATTCTTCCCTTGTTCTTTCAAAAATGATTCATGCTGTGGTAAATATATAGGTAGTGCTAACAACTGTAAAAAATAAGGAATTGGCTGCTCTAGTTCCACTTCTAACTTATAATCATTTATAACTTTAACCCCAAGTGCATCAAGAGGCATTGTTCCCTTATTGATCTCTTTCGCATTTTTCACGTAAAAGAGCATGGACGCATATTGAGACGCTGTTTCAGGGGTAATTGCACGTTTCCACGCAAACATAAAATCATGCGCTGTCACATTGTCCCCATTTGACCATTTTGCATCTTTACGCAATTCAAATGTATATTTTTTACCATCTTCACTTCTTTTAAAGAATTTTGCTACTGCTGGAATCGGCTGATCTTGATCGTCTAATACATACAACCCTTCAAATATGTTTTGCATAACGTGTGCCGACGTACCATCCATCGTTTTCGCTGTATCAAGAGAAGGAATTTCTTCTGATACTGTTACATTTAATACTTGTTTTTTTGCCTTTGTATCACTTTTATTTTCCTTATTATTACAAGCTGTTAATAATAAAGATGTAACAAGTGCCATTACCATTAAACGGCTCTTCTTTCGCTTCATGAGTTGTTCTCCTTAAATATAAAATATTATAAAGCGTAATATATTATAGCAGAAATACTACCAGAAAGATGCGACATTCTTTTGAATATTTATTCGTTCAAGAAAAAAGCTACCCTTTTAAAAAGGATAGCAAAAGATTGAATGTTTAATCTGCACTGTTCGCTCAAGTGTTTATAAAAAATCTCTTATTGCATACCTCCCTTCTGTTTTATGTAAATTTCCCCATAACTAACTTAATAGACGTATAGGGTACAGTTTGGTTGGAATATCTTCGTATCTCCATTCAGCAATGCCGCTTTGTTTTTTGGAATCCAAGTCAAGTAGAAAGTTGTATTTTACAAATCTTATACACTTAAGGATTTTGTAAGGATCAAGTAAGAAAAACGAGAACTTTGTTTCGTATAGTCAAAATATAAAGTGAAGGAACAAAGAGAGGTTAGAAGTTGCCAGAGCGATTACAACAAAACTAGAACTGTTGGTTTTAGATGAACATATCAATGATTTAGACGTTGTTACAACCGAACCTTAATTTATCATACCTGTTTTTTATCATCACATTTTGGAGGTTAAAATATGATTAAAAAAAAGAAAATACAAAAATCAGTACTTTCCTTTACCCTACTCTTTTCTTTAGGCATTTCATCTTTTCCGCTTACAACAGCTATTCACGCAGATACACGTGAGAAACAACCTGTAGAAAAGAAACAAGTCTCTTTAACGGAGCGTACATCATTATTTCTTGAATATCTCCAGCAAGGTAAGTATGCAGAGGCACTTCAGTTGACGTCTACTGCTTTTCAATCCAAGTTTACAACAAACACATTACAAAACTGGTGGAAACACAGTGGCTGGAGCGGGATAAAAAGCATGGGAACCCCCGTGATAAAAGAACGAAACTTGGTTCATCAGACGGTGGAAATTTCAGGAACTATTGAAGGAACTACCATACCGTTACTCTTAAAATTCACACCTGGCGGGAAAGTAGATGAGGTTGGGGTAAGGACGCCTCCAGAATCTTATATTATCCCGCATCCTAGATATGATCAACCTGCTTCCTATCAAGAACGTGAAATCGTCATTGGAAATTCTACCTATCCATTACCAGCCACATTAACAGTTCCGAAACATAAGCCTGGTGAAAAGGTACCCGTAGTTGTACTTGTTCATGGCGCTGGCATCCATGATCGCGATAGTACATATCTGGGAACAAAAATCTTACGAGACCTTGCGGTGGGCCTTTCGTCCAATGGAATTGCAGTGTTGCGCTATGAAAAACGCACCTTAGAACACGCATTAAAGATGAGTGCAGAACCTGTTACGTTAGACCGTGAAACTACAGATGATGCCATATATGCAGCAAAATCAGCAGCGCAGCAGGAAGGCATTGATCCAAATAATATTTTCATTCTTGGACATAGTCTAGGAGCCGGCACAATGCCGCGTATACTAAGCAAATCCCCTTCCTCACTTGTTAGAGGAAGTATCTTACTCGCACCACCTGCACGCCCATTGACTGACATTGCCATTGATCAGAATCAATACCTAGGGGCGTCAAAGGAAGTAATCGATGAACTAAAAAGACAGTTCGCTTTCATCCAAGATCCTACTTTCAATCCTGACCATCCTCCAGCTGGCTACAATTTTGGGTTACCTCATTTTATGTATGATGTTTCTAGGTGGCGTCCAGTTGAAGAGGCAAGATCACGAAAAGAGCCTTTACTGATTCTGCAAGGATCACGCGATTATCAAGTAACAGTAAAAAATGAATATACAAAATGGCAGGAAGGGCTTTCAAACCGCAGGAATGTTCAGTTCAATGAATACCCAAAATTGAATCATTTCTTCACGGAGGGTGATGGGGAATTAAGTCTTCCTAGTGAATATGAAATCCCTGCTAATGTTCCTGAGTACGTCATCCAGGACATTATTAAATGGGTCAACGAGACAAAAAAATAAGAAACATCAAAATCCTTCATCTAATCATTATTACGTGAAGGATTTTTTGAAACTAGTGATTTTATATAAATCATTCTATTCTTTTTTATTAATAAAAAAGGGTTAGACTCAAAAACAGGCTGTGGAGAAGACCCTCTCCACAGCCTAAAAATACCTATCTTTGCAAACCTCGTTTATATCGACTTGCTTCAAATATAATACGCTCTTCATCTAACGTTTTACATTCGCCATTCCAAACGACACGTTTTCCGTTAATAATTACATCGCTTATATCTTTTCCACTAGCAGCATACACAAGGTGTGATAACACTTCATCTGCTGGTTGTAAATGCGGCTTATTAGACGGGTCAATTGTAATGAAATCAGCACACTTTCCAATCTCAAGTGAGCCTGTTTGTTTCATCCCAATTACTTCAGCAGCTCCCTTAGTCGCAAGTGTAAGAGCTGTTTCAACCGGTAACGCTGTTGCGTCTTGGTGAATCCCTTTTTGTAATAAAGTTGCAATGCGCATTTCCTCAAACATATCTAAATTGTTGTTAGATGCAACACTATCTGTTGCAATTCCTACTTTCATTCCCGCTTCTAGCATCGCTTTTACATTCGCTATACCAGAACCTAGTTTTAAATTACTATTCGGATTATGAGCTACTCGAACGTCATGTTCTGCTAAAAATGCACGCTCATTGTCATTTAATACTACACCGTGTGCAATAACTGTCGGTCGTTTAAACAATCCGCAACTTGCTGCATATTCTACTGGACGTTTTCCGTACTGTGCTTCAATATCACGTACTTCACGCTCTGTTTCCGAAAGGTGAATATGAACCATCGTTTGATTTTCTACTGCAATACGTGCACACTCTTCTAACAGTTCTGTACTGCATGTATATGGACTATGCGGTGCAACCATCGTAGTTAACATACCACTTTCGTTATAGTAACGCTTCACATATTTCTCAGCTTCTTCAATTGCTTTCTTTTCATCCTCTTTCGTTCCAAAGCTAAATAAAGTTCTTGAAACAGCAGCTCGCATCCCGCTCCTTGATACCGTTTCCATAATTGCATCTTGATCTACTCCAATTGGATTAAACATATCAGAGAATGATGTTGTACCACTTTTCACCATTTCAAGTAATCCTAGTTCCGTACTAGCAACCGCAAGTTCTGGAGTAAATTGACTTTCAAGTGGCCAAATTCTCGTCTCAAGCCATGGTTGTAATAACATATCATCGCCAATACCTCTTAAGAGACTCATTACAACGTGTGTATGTGTATTTACAAGCCCTGGTAAAACCCACTTTCCTTTCATGTCAATTACTTCATCTACTTCAAAATCAGTAGCGAATTCTCCGCTCTTCACATCTATAATTTGATCATTTTCTACAATGATATATCCATTTTCTATCACTTCATTTTGTTCATTCATCGTTACGATTGTAGCGTTTACATAAGTTGTTTTCAAAAGTATTTCCCCTTTCAACTCTATGAAGTTCCCTTTAATAAGTTACCACCATTATAGTAACTTATTAAAGATTAAGAGTCAAAAGATAATTTAAATTCTTTCATTAACTTTTCCTTCAAAATGCTATATTGTTTTTCATTTGTATCTGCAAATGCTTCTTCTCGATTTGATTCTATATCCATATAATTCAGTTTTTCACTGAATTGGCTCCAAATAAAATCATATCTTTCCTCATCTACTATATTGTAAAAATGCCACACTTCCCCTATCTTTGTCTTTCGTATCTCTCCTCCACACAACTCCTGAATAATGAGAGCTGTCACGCCGCATTGTCCCTTTGCTGGATTTTCAATTGTCCACTTTGAATTTGTTTCAATCGACCACGATTTTATTAGTGCTTCATATATTCTTTTTCTCTTTATATGATCCATTTTCAGCTTCTCCTACTATTAATTGTTTTACACATCATATTTCAAAAGAGGCAGTAAACGACCCTTAAAAACAGTGGATGGTGTCTCTCCGATTAACTTTGCTCCCATTTTCAAGTAATACCCTTTTGCATTCGGATCACTATCAATCGTAAAACTTTTTAATCCTAGTTCATTTGCTTTTTTTATTACATAGTCCCACAATATTTTCCCGTAGCCTTTCCCTTTGTATCGGGGATGAATGTAAAGGAAATCGAGAGCTTTCTCATTACGTAAAAATGAGAAAAAACCAATCTTCGTATTATCGTTTTCTAAAACATATACAAAGTTATTTTTTATGTACTCTTCTGTAATTGTTAAATCTTCCTTACAAGCAAGTATGAATTCTTCGCTATAATCCCACGTTGCTTTTGAATGTAGTGCAAGTTCACTTAATTCATTTGCTTCACTTAATAACGCTTTTCTTATCTTCATGATTCTTTCTCCTCACCTTCGATATATACACTTTAAAATGATTCGAAAATTAATTTAAAAAACCTCTTATTTCCGTAAATAAGAGATTACTTTTATAATTCTTCATAATAGATAATAATTTTTTAAAAGAAAAAAACGCCATTCCTGAAAATTGGCGTTCTTTTCTTTCAATCTTTATAGCATATTATTCTAAGAATCATTCTTATATTTCTACACAGTTTCTACTACTGCTTCGAGCATCGTTCCATTTTTAGCATAATTCGTATGCCAAGAAAAAGCTTTCTCTAAAATATGAGGAGTTTGTCCGCCTCTTGTTTTTGCTTCCTCATAATAAGCTCGTAGTTGATCACGATACATTGGATGTGCACAATTCTCAATAATGAGTTCCACTCTTTCACTTGGTGCAAGTCCTCTTAAGTCAGCAAACCCTTGTTCAGTGACGATAACATCTACATCGTGTTCCGTATGGTCTACATGAGAAACGAAAGGAACGATACTTGAAATGTTACCACCTTTCGCAATTGATTTAGTAACAAAGATAGCTAGACGGGCATTTCTTGCAAAGTCACCAGAACCACCGATACCGTTCATCATTTTTGTACCTAAAACGTGAGTAGAGTTCACATTTCCGTATATATCTAATTCTAAAGCAGTATTAATTGAAATTAATCCAAGGCGACGAATGATTTCAGGATGATTGGATATCTCTTGTGGGCGCATCATTAATTTGTGACGATATTTTTCAAAGTTAGAAAATACTTTTTGCATTTTCTCCTCAGAAAGTGTAATTGAGCAGCATGAAGCAAAATTGACTTTCCCAGCATCCATAAGATCAAAGACCGCATCCTGTAAAACCTCAGAATACACTTCTAAATCTTCAAACTCAGAATCTAACATTCCATGAAGAACTGCATTAGCCACTGAACCAATTCCCGATTGTAACGGTGCTAAACGATTTGTTAATCGGCCCACTTTTACTTCTTCTCGAAGGAACTCTATTAAATGCTGTGCCATGATAACAGTTTCTTCATCCGGAGGAACAATTGTCGATGGTGAGTCTAGTTGGTTCGTAAACACAATTCCCTTCACCTTTTCAGCATCGATAGGAATACCAATCGTTCCAATTCGATCATCCGTTTTCACAATTGGAATTGGAAGCCTTTCTCCTTGTTTACCTGGTTCATATAAATCATGTAGCCCTTCTAGTTGCGCGGATTGAGCCATATTCATTTCAATGATGATGGACTTAGCATTTAAAGAAAACGCTAGAGAATTCCCTATTGAAGTCGTTGGAATAATCATGCCATCCTCAGTAATCGCAACCGCTTCCAAAATAGCAAAATCTACATCCATTACGTCAGCGCGAAGTAACTCTGCTGTATGAGACAAGTGCTGATCTACAAATAAAAAGTCTCCGTTATTAATTCCTTTTCGCATAGCCGCATCGGCTTGGAAAGGCAATCTTTTCCCTAAAATTCCTGCTTCCGCAAATAATTTATCCACATCAGAACCTAAAGAGGCACCAGTATAAACATTCACTTTAAAAGATTTATCATTCTTAACTCGGTTTACAAGCGCAAATGGGACTGCTTTCACATCACCTGCACGTGTAAACCCACTTAAGCCTAAAGTCATTCCACTTTCAATCCATGAAGCTGCTTCTTCAGGTGTAACTACGCGATCTTTCAGACGTTGATCCCTAATTCTATCCAAATTATTCTCCATATGTAATCCCTCTCCTAATGAATATTCATAATTATTTTACACTTTAACAGTATCCAAATAGGGATTTCAGTATACAATGCCAAAAATTCAGACAAAACAGCGAATCAAGGTTCTAAAGCAGAATATTCTAGAATCCTAGAAGTTTGCGAAAATAGCTAGCGTATGATTGACTAACTGGTACCCTCTCTCCATTATCCATCGAAAGTAAAAAAGTAGAATGCGTATCAGGATATATCGCTTTAATATGATTTACGTTTACAATAAAGGAACGGTGGCATCTAATAAATGAATCTTTCGGAAGTAAGTATTCGAATTCTTGTAACGAGTATTTATGTGTTCCTGTTAACTCTTCTGAATTTACATACGTCTTTTTATCTTTCGCCTCTAAATACATAACCTTTGAAAAAGGAACCGGAATCCAACCGTCCGTTGTTTTTAAAGTAACGACTGACTTTCCATCCGTTAAAGCTGGATAAATAGCTGTCACGCAACCTTCAAGCTTCCCATTGTTTGCAAATGGTACGGCCATTCCGTGATAAGGAATACCAAAAACATCCCGATTAATAAACTCAGAGGTTTTTTGGTTCGTCACCATTGCCTTATGAGCAATCGTTCCTTCCTTTATAGGATCCCCGATGCTAATCTTTAAATCAATTCGTTTACTTGGCCGATAATAAATATATTCTTTCGTATTCGATACAGCAATTGAAATTTCATCTGAAAATAATTCCCCAACAACATCTAATAGTAAACCTAATGTATTATCTTCCATATTATTAACACCTCATTCACTATTATACTATTATTGTGAACGAGCATCTGTTGCTGTGTATTAAAAGTTTGATTAGAAGCTAGCTGATCTTAAAATCTCGCAACTATAACTACCAAAGCTATGCCACATTTTAAAAATAGTTTCCGCTACTATTACTCCATTACCTAAAGAAACCTCACTTCAAAAAAGTGAGGTTTCTTCTCATACGATATTTCTTTACTGTTTCACTAATTCTAATAACTTCTTAACAAAATAAATGGAATTATGTGAAGCAGAAACACAATTATCTTCAAATACTTCTATACCAGACGCTTCTTCTGTATCTGTTATTGATCTCACTGCTAAAAACGGTATTGCATTGGCATAACAGACGTGAGCTATACTTGCAGTTTCCATATCTACACAAAGTGGATTGTATTTAGAGATTATTTCTGTACGGCCGCTTTCACTAATAAACGCTTCTCCAGTAACTATTTTTCCAAAATAAACATTTTGAGCGAATTGATTGTTCTCAACCACTTCACAGCTTAATTCAAGAAGTGTACTATCTGTATTAAAGTATACGCTCTCCATCCACGGATGATATTCAGTCAATATCCCTTCATCAACATCGTGATATGCTATTTCTGTTGAAATTACTGTATCTCCAATTTTCAATACTTTATCAATCGCTCCTGCAACACCTGTTACAATAATATGTGTCACATTAAACTTATCTATTAATATTTGAGCTGCAATTGCTGCGTTAACTTTACACACACCACAATACAATGCAACAACTTCCACATTTTCATATTTCCCACTATGAAACGTTAACATCGCAAGGTTCATTATTTCCTTATTAGTCATCTCTTCAATAAATGGCATAATTTCATCTTCCGATGGACCGATAATTCCAAATTTCATATATTCAACTCCTCGAAACTGTTTCTATATTTTTTGAAGCAATTTTTAAAAAATCTTTTCTCTAACAAATATATAAATACAAGCCCAAACTACAATCGGTTTGGGCTTAACTTTCTCATCTATTATGCGCATCTAACCACGAAATCAAATCTTTAAATACTTCATCTCTATTCACTTCATGAAACATTTCATGTCTTCCATTTTCATATAAACGTAGTGTCACATCTTTCACACCACTTTTTTTATAGTTTTCATATACTTCTTTTACACCTTTCCCCATATCTCCAACAGGATCACGGTCTCCAGAGAATATATGTATCGGAAGATTGCTTGGCGTCTTCTTGTATTCTTCTAGTTTATTTACTTCTAATACACCAGAAAATAATTCTCGATAAAAACTCGTCGTACAAATGAATCCACATAACGGATCCGCAATATATTTATCAACTTGATTATTATCTGAAGATAACCAATCAAAATTTGTACGATTTGGCTTAAAGTTCGAATTAAAGTTTCCGAAGGATAAAAAGTTTAGCATCGGACTTTTCGTTTTTGCCCCGCGCAATTTCATCTCAATTGTCGCTACTTTATGACCAATGACTCCTAAAAATCCAGGATTCCCACCAGTTCCTGAAATAAGAAATCCATCATATAGTTCGCCTCTAAGTTGCACAGCTCGTCTTGATAGGAAAGATCCCATACTATGACCAAGTAAAAACAAGGGACATGACTGCTCTTCTTTTATCATTTCCGAAACAAAGATCACATCAGACACAACCTGATTCCACCCTATATCCGGTTCAAAATGACCATAGTCTTCTTCTCTTTTCACTGTTTTCCCATGACCTTTATGATCATGTGCATAAACACCATACCCTGCTTCTAATAACGCATCAATAAAGTCAGTATAAACACCTGCATGCTCTGTCATACCGTGTGCAATTTGAATAATCCCTTTTGGTTCACTTTCTGGTAACCACTTGCGTAAATAAATTTCCAATCCATCCAATGCCGTAACGAAACTTTCCTTTACGTTCATTTCGTCAGCCCCCAAATCTATTATGTATCTATAAAAAATGAATATACATTCATTATTCTTATTATGTATTATATGCAATTGCTTTCATTATGACAAATACCTTCCTTTTCCGATTAGCCGTCAGACTATTATGTTGACGAATCATAAATAAAATTATATAGTTACTTACATAAAGTAATTATTATATTTTTAGGAGGTCTCTACTATGATGCCATCACTATTTTTAGCACATGGTTCACCAATGCTCGCTATTCAAGATACAGATTATACACGCTTTTTAAAAATACTTGGCGAAACATATAAACCGAAAGCAATTGTTATTTTCACCGCTCACTGGGAAAGTGAAGTATTAACGATTTCCTCATCAGATAACGAATATGAAACAATTTATGATTTTGGAGGTTTTCCTCCTGAGTTATACGAAATTAAATATCGTGCAAAAGGTTCTTCTAGCATAGCATCTATGCTAGAAACAAAATTTTAAAATAAAGGTATTCCAGTTCATCATAATATGACGCGCGGTTTAGATCATGGCTCATGGACACTCTTGCATCGCATGTATCCAGAAGCAAACATTCCTGTCGTACAAATATCAGTAAATCCATTCCTTTCTGCAAAAGAACAATTTAAGATTGGAGAAGCATTAAAAGGACTTGGACAAGAAGATATTTTAGTAATCGGTAGCGGTGTTACCGTTCATAACTTACGAGCACTGAAATGGAATCAAACTACACCCGAACAATGGGCAATTGAATTTGATGATTGGATTATAAAACATATGCATACAAACGATAAAGATGCATTGTTTAATTGGGAAAACAATGCGCCTCATGCACAATTAGCCGTACCAAGAGCAGAGCATTTTGTTCCTTTATTTATCGCTATGGGAAGTGGTGAAAATAGCGGTGAAGTCATTCACCGTAGTTATGAGCTTGGTACATTAAGTTATCTATGTCTTAAATTTTAAAGAAAAGGATGAAGCAATCATTGCTTCATCCTTTTTTCATTCACTTAGTTAACTAACTTCCAAATGTCGTTTCTCTGATACCTCTTCGTTCTTATTATGAAAATAAACCCAGATGCACGCAATAAATAATAGTGATGATGTAGAGAAGAAAACATATTGGAAGCCTGCATGCGCTGCAATTTGTCCACCAAGTACTGGTCCAATCATATTTCCTAAAAACTGAAACGATTGATTATATCCAAATATTCGTCCCGTTACATGAGTTGGTGTATGTTGTTTTAGTAGAGTTTGTACGGAAGGTAATAATCCTGCTTGTGCGATACCTAATAAAAATCGAAGAATTAATAGCTGCCAAGCTGAGGTTACAAATGCTTGCGGAATAAAAATAATTCCTGCAGCAAACAATGCTACTACTAACGTTTTTTGAGGACCGATATGATCTGATAATCGTCCTAGTCTTGGTGCTGCCAAAATAACTGCTAACCCTGTCGCTGACATAACGGCGCCAGCAATTGTTTCAATATGTGCGGTTTGAGGACCAACTAAATTTTTCACGTACAATGTCACAATTGGCTGCACAGACATATTAGCAAGTTGAATAATAAATGTTGTTACAAACAAACTAATAATTAAATGCTTAGCTGGAACCATCGTCCATACTTTTTTCGTTTGTACTTTTTTTGCTTGAGCAGAGTGATTTTCTTCATGTAAGAAGAAAAAAACGATGAGAAAAGAAAGGAATAAAAAAGCTCCTGTAACAAGAAAAACATGACGCATTCCAATTAACTCAGACAAATAACCACCAAGTAATGGGCCAAGTAATGAGCCGCTCACGCCCCCGGTTGAAATTGTGGAAATCGCCCAACCTGAATGTTCTTTCGGAGTTTCTGCTGCAATAAATGTCATCGCCGTTGAAAGGAAACCAGATACTGCTCCCATTAAAAATCTTAGTGCGACTAATTGATATACATCCGTTACAAAACCCATAAGCGTCATAATAACCGCCATACCAAGGCTCGCACGAATTAGCATCAATTTCCGTCCATGTATATCACCAAGTTTTCCCCATATTGGTGATACGATCGCACCCATTAAAAATGTTATACCAAATGCAAGTCCCGACCACTGTGCAATACTAGAAGTGCCAGTCACACCTAATTCCTCAATATAAAAAGATAAAAAAGGAATTACTAAACTCATACCGGCTGCAGTGGTAAAACAACCTAGCCAACAAATCATTAAATTTCTTTTCCAGCTGGCCATTTTCACACCTTCTTTCTTTAGATACCCATTCTACACCCTTTCTTGTAAAAAGTTTAGTAATTTGCTTTATATGTAAGATTTACTACAAAACCCGCTATTTTCTAGTAAAAATCACTACATTCCCACATTTTTTTCATAATAAAACCAACTCCAGCTAAATGAAGTTGGTTAATGATCCACTATCGGTATTAAACGTGCATTACAACATCTCTCATAAAACTCAACTGGACCCGCTTGTCCAATAATTGCATATTCATATCCCTCTTGCTTCATATTATATAAACAATGATGTAACAAGTCTTTTCCTACACCTTTCACACGATTTTGTTTCGCTGTGCCCATCGGACCAAACAGCCCTTTCTTCCCTCTCACTACATCATAACAAGCGAAACCTACTACCCCTTCTTCTTGTTCTGCTATATAAATAGGTAAATTTTCTTTATATGTACAAAATCCATATTCTATTGAATGTAACCACCGTTCACCAAATTCTGCTTCAACAAAGCTTGCTAATTGTTCAAAATCAGAAGCGTTAGCCTTTCTAACAGTACAAGTTAAATTATTATAAATAGGAACAAAACCTTTTAAATCGACTGCTAAATCTCTTGGCTCAGCTATAATACGTAATATATCTCTTTGCATCTGTGCATTTTCAATAACTGGATTCACACGAAATAATGCATATATAACATGACCTTCATTCATTATTGCTTGTTGAAAACGTTCCATACGTTTCTTCGCTATTTGTAAAATTTCTAGCGTCTTATGGGATAACTTATATTGTCCTATTTTTTTATAATCTTGATCCGTTAAATCATATTGTTTTCGTAATGAAAGTTTTTCTAAAAAATCCGTACCCATATTACGAAACAAATACATATACAAGTCGCCACAAACGCCAGTACCTTCTTTACACATACCGATAAACAGATGAACTGGTTGAATAAGATTACATTCTGCCTCTTCTGCTGCAATCTTCATTATGTTTTTCACACGTTTTGTAAATTGAAATCCCTCCATATGTATCTCCATCCCATACTACTTTACTATTAAACCGTAACCATAAATAAATGACACAATTATTCCAACTACTAATATACCTGGCAGTAAATTTGCAACCTTAATTTTAATAATACCAAGTAAGTTCAATCCAATAGCGGCTATCATAATACCGCCCGTAGCTGTCATTTCCACTATAAATTGATTCATTAATTCTTTCGGGACCAAACTATTAATTTGTGTTGCAAAAACCGCAATACTACCCTCATATAAAATCACCGGTATTGCTGAAAACAATACGCCAATCCCTAAAGTAGTCGTTAATATAATAGAAATAAACCCATCAATAATCGCCTTTGTAAATAAAATATCGTGATTTCCGCGAATCCCGCTGTCGAGTGCACCAAGTATCCCCATCGCACCAATTGCAAAAATTAAAGTAGCGGTTACAAAACCTTCTGATATGCTCCCTTTCCCTTTCGATCCAACTTTAGTTTCTAACCAATCCCCTAACAGTTTTAACTTTCCCTCTAGTTGTAGCCATTCCCCGATTACCGTACCAATGACTAAACTTAGTATGACAACAAGAAAATTTTCACTTTTCAAGGCCATTTGAAGTCCAAGCACAGTAACCGCTAAACCGATTGCGTGCATTATGGTTCCCTTCATACTTTCTGGAATTCTACTAAATAATTTACCAAGTAAAGTACCAAATATAATACAAATCCCATTTACAACTGCTCCTAATATAACCATTTCTTATTCTTCACCCTTCGAATTCTTTATTTCTATATTTTGGTTTATTCATTGATTTACAGGTTATCTATATGTTAACTTAATATTGAGAATATTAACAAATGTTTTTCGCTACATGAACCGCAATTTTTTGTAGCAATACATAAAGTGAAACTTTAATCAGCTGAAATTTTGTTGCCCACAAATAGCGGGATAAACTCAAAAGGGAAGGTATTTATGAAAACTTTACTAAAACGATTTTTGTTAATAGCCTTTTGTATTACACCAATTGTTGTATTAATTAACCACTCTTTTACTTCAAAAGCGAAAGACAAACCCGATTTCCAAAACAAATCTAGCAAAACTGCTTCAACAAGCGACAAGAAAAGAGAAGACCCGGAAATTACACTCACCTTTTCTGGTGATACAATGTTTGATTGGCAATTACGTCCGGTAATCGAAAAAAACGGGGCTGACTACCCATTCCAACATGTAAAAGAAGAAATAAAAAAAGCTGATATTTCTTTCGTTAATTTAGAGTCAGCATTTACAATGAAAGAAAAGAAAGCACCTGGACAGCTATTTTGGATTAAAAGTGATCCATCCACACTACAAGCTATTAAAAATACTGGATATGACATCGTAAATATCGGGAATAATCATACACTTGATTACGGTCAAGAGGGATTATTAGATACAATCTCTCATGTAGAAAAATTAAAGTTCCCTTATATTGGCGCCGGAAAAAATGCAAAAGATGCATATACCGCACGAGAAATGACTGTAAAAGGAAAAAAATTTAAATTCCTTTCCTTCGTCCGATTTATGCCTGATTTTACTTGGGTAGCTGATGACAATAAACCTGGCGTTGCGAATGGATATGATTTAAATCTTGTAACAAAAACAATTAAAGAGCAAAAGAAAGATGCAGACTATGTAATTGTCTATATGCATTGGGGTGTCGAAAAATCAAATCGTCCGGTAGATTATCAAAAACAATATGTAAATAAAATGGTTACAGCAGGAGCCGACGCGATTGTCGGAAGCCATCCACATTGGTTACAAGGATTTGAATATTATAATAATGTCCCTGTCGCTTACTCATTAGGAAACTTTTTATTCCCAAGTTATGTGAACGGAAAAAGTGCCGAAACTGGCGTATTAACTTTAACTTTTAAAGGAAAGGATGTCCAAATGTCATTCAATCCTTATATCATCCGTAACAACCAAGTTTCCCCTGTAAATGAGGAAGAAAAGAGAAAAGCTCTACAATATTTACAAACGATTTCAACTGATGTAGAAATTGATGATACAGGGAACATAAAAAACAAACGGAACTAGACATCTCAAGATCTAATTCTCTGTAATATACTTTACAGAATAGGTGATGAAAATGCTGAAAGACTTATTAGAAAATGTAAGTTTGTTAGAGAACATCTATAAAATGTCTATAGCAATCCTGCTTTTATGTTCCTTTTACTCTGTGAGACTATTTAAAAAAATAAAGCGCGAGAGAAACCTTTCTCCCTTTGAATTCACTATGTATGTAATCATTCGTATTGCAATATTTTTTTGGTTAGCTAGCTTTATTCTTCTTGAATTTAATGAGTATCTAGTTTAACTGTAAAAAAGATAGAACAAGCGTTATATTTCACCGCTTGTATCTATCTTTTTTATTTGGATACTAACTCTTTCCTTCTATTAAATAAGTAAATCAAACAAAACAGGATTTTTATTAAGCTCCATAAATTGAATATTATTTTCTTTGAAACGAGTAATTAATTGCTCGTAATCTTCTTTATGTTTTAATTCTACTCCGACTAATGCTGGACCATTTTCCTTATTATGTTTCTTAATATACTCAAAGCGAGTAATGTCATCTTCTGGCCCTAATCCTTTATCAAGAAATTCTCTTAGCGCACCTGAACGCTGCGGGAATTCAATGATAAAATAATGCTTTAATCCTTCGTAAATGAGCGAACGTTCTTTCATTTCTTGCATTCTATCAATATCATTATTTCCACCACTCAACGTACATACAACTGTTTTACCTTTAATTTCATCTCTGTATAAATCAAGTGCTGCAATAGAGAGTGCACCAGCTGGTTCAGCTACAATCGCATTTTTCTTATACAGTTCTAAAATCGTCGTACAAACCTTTCCTTCTGGTACTAAAACAATGTCATCAATTACATCTTTACAAGTTTCAAACGTTAACTTTCCTACCTTTTTAACAGCTGCCCCATCAACAAAACTATCTATTTTCTCCAAAGCGACATTTTCATTTTGAAGAAACGCCTCTTTCATAGATGCAGCTCCCATTGGTTCTACACCAATGACCTTTGTAGTAGGACTAACACCTTTCACATATGTACCAACACCTGATGCTAATCCACCACCGCCAATTGCTGTAAAGATATAATCAACCGATTTCTCCATATCATGCATAATTTCAACTGCCACTGTCCCTTGACCAGCAACGACATACGGATCATCAAACGGATGAACAAACGTCATTCTATTTTCTTCACAATATCCCTGTGCTTCTTGGAAAGAGCTATCAAATGTATCACCGACTAATACAATTTCCGCAAAATCACCACCGAAAAATTGAACTTGTGATACTTTTTGCTTAGGCGTTGTTGTTGGCATGAAAATTTTTGACGGAATCTTCAATAAATTACATGTATAAGCTACCCCTTGCGCATGATTACCAGCGCTTGCGCAAACAACACCGTTTTGTAATTGTTCTTTCGGTAAACTTTGAATTAAATTGTACGCACCACGAATTTTGAAAGAGCGAATCAATTGTAAGTCTTCTCGTTTTACATAAACGTCACAATCATATTTCTCAGATAAAACTGCATCACGTTGTAACGGTGTTTTAATAACGATATCTTTCATGCAATTATGGGCCATTAAGATATCTTCAATTTTCACTCTCTCCTTTACCTTTTGCACCATTTCATATCATCCTTATCTCTTTTAAATTGGCTCAATCAAAATTCGGAACTTTTAGGACTGCACCTGTATTCGCCGATGTTACCATTTGTGCATAACGTCCAAGCCAGCCAGTTTTCACTTTCGGTTCTGGTCGTTTCCATTCTTTTTTACGCTTATCTAATTCTTCATCACTCACTCTTACTTCTAGCAAGCGTTCCTCAACATCGATACAAACGATATCCCCTTGCTTGAGAAGTGCAATCGTTCCGCCCGCAGCTGCTTCTGGTGAAATATGCCCTACTGAAATACCACGTGATGCACCAGAGAAACGACCATCTGTTAATAGCGCAACATCTGCACCTAATCCCATTCCAGCAATTGCTGATGTTGGTGCTAACATTTCTGGCATACCAGGACCACCTCTTGGTCCTTCATAACGAATGACAACTACATCTCCTTTTTTCACTTTCCCAAGCATAATGCCGGCAAGGGCCTCATCTTGTGAATTAAAAATAACACAAGGTCCTTCAAATCGTTTTACTTCAGTTGCCCCGCTTTTAATAACTGCCCCATCTTTCGCAAGGTTTCCTTTTAATATACGTAATCCACCTTCTTCACTATGAGGGTTTTCAAGAGAATGAATAACTTCCTTATCTTTAATCTCCGCATGAGCAATGTTCTCTCTTAACGTCTGTCCCGTAGCCGTAATACGATCTAAATGAAGTACGCCCTCTTTCCGGCTCATCTCTTTCAAAATGGCACTAATCCCGCCCGCGCGATCAATATCTTCCATATGCCAATTGGACGCAGGGCTTACTTTACATAAATGTGGTACACGTCTTGAAACGGCATCAATACGGCTCATATCATAATCTAGTCCTGCCTCATGGGCGAGTGCTAACGTATGTAATACTGTATTTGTTGAACCACCCATCGCCATATCAAGTGCGAACGCATCATCAATTGCTTCTTCTGTTACAATGTCTCGTGGTTTAATATCTCTTTCAACTAAAATTTTCAATTTCTCTGCTGCTTGTTTAATTAATTCTTCCCGTCTTGGATCGATGGCTAAAATACTCCCGTTACCAGGAAGAGCTAACCCTAATACTTCGCATAAACAGTTCATAGAGTTCGCTGTAAACATACCGGAACAAGAACCACAAGATGGACAGCCATGATCTTCAATATCCTTTAACTCTTCTTCTGAAATTTTTCCAGATTGATAAGCTCCTACTCCTTCAAAAACAGAACTTAAATCGACAACGTCTCCTTTTGACGTTTTTCCAGCCGCCATCGGCCCACCTGAAACAAATACAGTTGGAATGTTAATGCGAAGTGCAGCCATCATCATACCAGGTGTAATTTTGTCACAGTTCGGAATACAAATCATGCCATCAAACCAGTGTGCATTTACAACCGTTTCTACTGAATCTGCAATGATTTCACGACTCGGCAGCGAATAACGCATACCGATATGCCCCATCGCAATACCGTCATCTACTCCAATTGTATTAAATTCAAATGGAACCATACCTGCTGCACGAACTGCTTCTTTAACAAGTTTCCCAAACTCATTTAAGTGCTTATGACCTGGAATAATTTCAATAAAAGAATTACAGATTGCTATAAACGGTTTATCAAAATCTTCATCTTTCAAACCAGTTGCTTTTAATAAACTACGATGCGGTGCTTTATCAAAGCCTTTTTTAATCATGTCACTTCTCATCTTGTCAAATCCCCTCTTACGTATTTTTCACTTGCAATCTACTACTCTATTTCTTTACTAATTCTTTCGGTGCATGAATCCAGCTCATCATTTCACGAAGCTCTGCCCCTACTTTTTCCAACTGATGATTTTGCTCTGCCTTTTTCATCGCATTATACGTTGGACGTCCTGCTTGATTTTCTAAAATCCATTTCTTTGCAAATTCTCCTTGCTGGATTTCTGTCAGAACACGCTTCATTTCTTTCTTCGTTTCATCTGTAACAATTCTCGATCCTGTTACATAATCCCCGAACTCTGCCGTATCTGAAATAGAATGGCGCATGTTCGTTAAACCACCTTCGTACATTAAATCCACGATCAACTTTAATTCATGCAAACATTCAAAGTATGCAATTTCAGGACGGTATCCGCCTTCTGTTAATGTTTCAAAACCAGCTTTCACAAGTGCAGTTACCCCTCCGCAAAGTACAGCTTGCTCACCGAATAAATCCGTTTCGGTTTCTTCTTGGAATGTCGTTTCAATTACACCCGCACGTGTACAACCTACACCTTTTGCATACGCCAACGCTACATGTAGCGCTGTTCCCGTCGCATCTTGATGCACTGCGACTAATGCTGGAACACCATTTCCTTCTTGAAATACACGGCGAACGAGATGACCTGGACTTTTTGGCGCAACCATCGCTACATCTACGTAACTTGGCGGATTAATTTGGCCGAAGTGAATGTTAAATCCATGTGAGAAAAGTAACATTTGTCCTTCACGAAGATTTTCTTCTACTTCTGCTTTATACACATGAGCTTGCTGTTCATCTGGCAATAACATTTGTACAACTTGCGCGGTTCGAACCGCTTCTGAAACAGACATTACTTCAAATCCATCTGCTTTTGCTACTTCAAAAGACTTACCTGGTCGAACACCAACTACAACTTCCACACCAGAATCACGTAAATTTTGCGCCTGTGCATGACCTTGAGATCCATATCCAATTACCGCAACAGTTTTCCCTTGTAATAAATCTACATTTGCATCTTGCTCATAATACGTTTTCATATTCCATACACCCCTTATAATGTATTTACTTGCAGTACATCAATTAATTTTTTCAACTGACTAACGAGTAATGTCGCTTCATTTTCAGTACAAACTGCTGTGAGTTTCATTTCAGAAACACCACTAGTATCTCTTTCTTTTAAATCTAAAGAAGAAATATAATAACCACGCCGAGCAAAAATCCCACTTATACGTAATAAGACGCTTGGCTCGTTATGAATAACGAGTGAAAAAGTATGACTCATTCTTCCCACCTCTTCATAATCATTTCGTTATTCCCTTTGTTTGGCGGAACCATCGGAAATACGTTTTCACCTTCTTCTACACAAAAATCAACTACGACAGGACCTTCGTGAGCAAATGCTTCTAACATCACTTGTTTCGCCTCGATTGAATTTGTCGCTCTTAATCCTTTCACTCCATAAGCTTCTGCCACTTTCACAAAATCTGGCGATCCAATTTTTGATTCTGACAAACGATTTTCATAAAACATTTCTTGCCATTGCCTTACCATCCCTAAAAATTTGTTATTTATAATAAATACTTTTACAGGGATGTTATTTTCAGCAATTGTTTGTAGTTCTTGAATGTTCATTTGAAAAGAGGCATCACCTGCAATACAAATGACGAGTTCTCCATCTTTCGCAAGCTGAGCACCAACTGCTGCCGGGAAACCAAAACCCATCGTTCCTAGTCCACCAGATGTAAGGAACGTCCGAGGTTTTCTCGCCTTATAGAAATGAGCAGCCCACATTTGATGCTGACCTACTTCTGTTGTAACAATCGCTTCACCATTCGTTAATTCACTTACTAAGTTGATCACATGCTGTGGTTTTAACTCAGATTCTGTTTGCTCATATGAAAGTGGATATTCTTCTTGCCATTTCTGCACTTTCTGAATCCATTCATCTGTTTGTGTATGAATAGACATATGTAACAGCATGTGTAATGCCTTTTTCACATCACCCACAATTGGATACTCCACAGTTACATTTTTATGAAATTCCGAAGGATCTATATCAATATGTACTTTTTGGGAATGCGGAGAAAATAGTTCTAATTTCCCTGTTACACGATCATCGAAGCGGACACCTAAAGCAAGTAGTAAATCACATTCTGTTACTGCCATATTTGCAGCGTACGTTCCATGCATACCGAGCATTCCTAAAAATAACGAATCTCCCGGCGGATATGCACCAAGTCCCATTAAAGTGGAAACGACAGGAATACGATTTTCCCTCGCAAACTGAATAAGTTCATCAGAACCACCCGAATGAATGATCCCTCCTCCAATATAAAGAAGTGGACGTTTTGCTTCGGAAATTACTTTAGCTACCTCTCTAAGCTTCCTACTGTCTGGCATAGGCTCTAATTTGTACCCTGGAATCTCAATTACTTCATTATAAAAACTTGTTACCTTTTCATTTTGAACATCTTTTGGAATATCAATTAATACGGGTCCTGGTCGCCCGCTTTCGGCGATGTAAAAAGCTTCTTGTACAATACGTGATAAATGATTCACATCACGAACTTGGTAATTATGCTTCGTAACAGGTACTGTAATCCCGACAACATCTGCTTCTTGAAATCCGTCTTTTCCGATGAGAGGTTTTGCAACTTGCCCTGTAATAACAACTAAAGGAATCGAATCCATATAAGCATCCGCTAAGCCCGTAACTAAATTTGTTGCCCCTGGTCCAGAGGTAGCAAAGACTACCCCGATCTTTCCAGAAGCTCTCGCATATCCTTCTGCCGCATGAATGGCAGCTTGTTCATGACGAGTTAAAACGTGATTCAAACCACTTCCATATAACGCATCGTATACTGGCAAAATCGCTCCGCCCGGATAACCGAAAACGGTCGTTACACCTAATTTTTTCAAACATTGAATAACATGTCCGGCACCTGTCACATCTTCACACTGTAATTTCTCACGTGTTGTATGCTGCTCCATTTTAATTAACTCCTCTCCCTATCTACAGTAAGCTCTCCGCCAGTCCCGGAACACGTACGCCTCTTTCTCTCGTTAACTTTTTAAATTCCTCTGTCAATTGTTTCGTTACACTTCCTGGTTTCCCATCTCCAATTTCTCTTGAATCAACTTTTACAACTGGAATTAATTCTGCTGCCGTTCCTGTTAAAAACACTTCATCCGCTACATATACGTCATGGCGAGTGAATGGTCTTTCCTCACATGGGATACTCAGTCGCTCACATAACTCAATAACACTATTTCTCGTAATGCCTTCTAATGCCCCTAAATATGACGGAGGTGTTAACACTTTTCCATCTTTCACAACGAAAACATTATCTCCAGATCCTTCACAAACATATCCTTGCTGATTTAACATAAGAGCCTCTAGCACTCCTGCTTGTGCTGCTTCAATTTTTACAAGTACGTTATTTAAGTAATTCATTGACTTAATACGTGGATCTAATGCATCTGGCGTATTACGTCTTGATGCAACAGATACAACACTTAGTCCATTATCATAAAATTCCTGTGGGAATAATTTTAATTGTTCTGCAATGATAATAACGCTCGGTTTCACACAACTTCTCGGATCAAGTCCTAAGTCCCCTTTTCCTCTTGAAACAATTAAGCGAATGTAGGCATCTGCATACTCATTTTTTTGAAGTGTCTGTAAAACTGCTTCTTCCATTTCGTCAACTGTCAGTGGGATTGTAAGTAAAATAGATTTTGCCGATTCGTATAATCGTTTTACATGTTCTTTTAAACAAAATACATTTCCACCGTAACTACGAATCCCTTCAAATACACCATCTCCGTATAAAAAACCGTGATCATATACTGAAACAACTGCCTTTTCTTTTTCTACAAACTCCCCATTCATATAAATATACTGGTTTCCCATCTCACATCGCTCCTCTTTTTTCTCTCTATTTTTGCAATCTATTTCTATATCGATTGCTGAGATGAGTTATTTTAACAGAATATTCAGTATATAAACCTTAAAAATATACTCGTCTCAACAATCGATTACATACATACTTGTAGCAATCCATTGCTGAGACGAGGGAATCGCGGTACCACTCAGCTTCCTTACACTTCTCACGAAATGTAAGCTCTGCAAGTCCAATTAGACTTTTGCTTTTCTATCGGAAACAACTCCGCTACTTTTTACTATTTTCAAAAGTAGTGCTCCGAGGTGATCTTCAATGATTCGATTGTTACCACCCTCACAGCCTTGGAGCAGCTCTCTGAAACAATGTATATCATTTACTATCCTCTTCTACGCATTCTCTTATTCTATTTTTTAAAATAAAAACTCTCGCCTCAGCAATCAACTACTACAATTTAGTAGCTTTGATTGCTGAGGCGAGAGTTTCGCGGTACCACTCAGCTTCCTTATACTTCTCGCGAAATATAAGCTTTGTAGGTCCAATTAGACCCCCGTCCTTTTACCGGAGACGATGCCGTCGCCCTCTACTCAGTTTCCCTTTCGCAAGCGATGCTCCGAGGTGATCTTCAATGATTCGATTGTTACTACTCTCACAGCCTAGGAGCAGCTCTCTGAAACGATCATAACCATCTACTTTCCTCTTCTTTGCATATGCAACATATAAAGTTAGAAAATTGTTAATTAACTTTTATTTGTTAAACGTATTATAGGACGTTGTTCTTTTCATTGTCAACATGTTTCCAGAAAATATTTTTAATAATACATATATTTTTGAATCTTTTTTATTGCGCAATAAAACTTTTTGTATAATACTATATAAAACATATATATTTAGGAGGATTACAGCAATGTCCGAAAAAACATACGAACTCGCAACCTTCGCAGGCGGTTGCTTTTGGTGCATGGTAAAGCCATTTGATGAACTTCCTGGTATTCATAAAGTACTTTCCGGCTATGCAGGTGGTCATGTAGAAAACCCTACATATGAACAAGTAAAAGCTGGTATATCTGGTCATTTAGAAGTTGTACAAATTACATTCGATCCTTCTATTTTTCCATATGAAAAATTACTAGATTTATATTGGCCACAAATTGATCCAACTGATGATGGCGGACAATTTTTTGACCGCGGTCCATCTTATCGCACTGCTATTTTTTATCATAATGAAACGCAAAAAGAGCTTGCTGAAAAATCAAAACAAGCTCTTGCAGAAAGCGGTATGTTTAAAGAGCCAATCGTAACTGAAATTCGCCCGGCTGCACCTTTTTATGAAGCCGAGGAATACCACCAACATTTCTATAAAAAGAACCCAGAGAAATATGCTACTGAGCAAAAAGAATCTGGCCGTGAAGACTTTATAAAAGAAAATTGGCAAAAGAAATAATAAAAACGCATCGTGCTTTTTTCAAAGTGCGATGCGTTTTTATTTTTGATAAAAGTACCATACAACGATAAAAACAAAAGCTGTTAATGTCCAAAGTACTATCTCGTTTTTCACTCTACTCTTTTTCTTAGTCATTTCATCTCCTCCTAATAGCAATACAATTTATTTAAGATTTCCTTTGTTTCATTGTCCACCTTATATACGTGAATACATCCTTACAAATTCTTATAACAAGACCACCAATGATTCCAATTGCAATTGAAATTACTAACGTCTGTCCAAAACTAAAAGTAGTTGTGTATGTTATGTAGAGAACAACGCATACAAGTAAAACATCCGGTAAAGAAAGCAAAAACTTTTTAAGCATTTCTTCAGCTCTCCTATGTTTTTTTATACATTATATCTCTTAAAAAGGAAATCTATTACCATTTTCAAAATAAAAGACCTCCAGTTTAAGCACTAGAGGTCTTCCATTTCATTTCTTCAATCGCTCAATAAAATCCTGTAATTTATCAAGTGACTTCATATTCTGATTACAAGCTACACCATCTTTGCAAATATAGTTTCCCTTTTTCACAAAAGTTCCTGGTACATCACCTTTAATTTCAACTAAAAACATCCCAACTTCTTCATGCCCATGACATAATGAACAAATACTCTTTTTATTTAAGCTTTGGAATGTTCCTTGCAGACCAACAAACTTATTTTTTTCATTTTTCGCTATAATAAATTTCCTGCTTGAACCTTTATCAATCCAGCTTAAATAAGATAATTCTTTCATATCCATTTCTTCCATATCAGGAAGTTTCAACTTTTTCGCTTTAGGAAATAATTTTTTTAATGTTTGCGCTGTAACTTCCTGAAACGGAATGACATACGGATTTATTTTCGTTAAAAATGATTCTGCATCTTCTCTATTTTGAACTGTTAATACGGTATCAATTAACTCTTTCTGTTCATCCGTTAAATTCTCAAATACATGTATTATTTTTTCAATCGCTAATGATTTTAACGCTTGAATGACACCTCTATCATTTGCCGTTGCGTGCCCATTTGCTAAAATATAAGCTTGTGATTTTATAAAATTATATTGATCACTTCTAATAAAAGCTTCCACCTTTATCACTCCATACAAATTGTTGATCTAGTTTTATTGTATACAAAGATTCAGCTTTTTTATATGTAAAAGATGATTTAGAATAGAATTTTACCAAAACTTACAACCTACTGCTAAACTGTAAACAAAATATATTAACTTTCATTCTTTATCAGAATATAAAAGGGACCTTCTCAAAATATCCCCTATAGGTCACTTCCATCACATTATATATAAAATCCTTCTTCACCTATTTCTTGTTTCATTCCCTATTTTGAACTACCGATTATTACTGTCAACAGCGAATTAAAGATTTATTTTTTAAGTTAATGTTATTGTGTGATAGAACACTCTCCCTCAAATGGCTTTAACTAATCTTCAATTACAACCATATGTGTTTATCTATCTACCAAGGTTGTATTAATAAGTTCTGCTATCTCCTTATATGAATCTTTAATAAAAAAATGATCCCCCTTAAAGAATTGATATTCACAACCATTTTGAACATATTTATCCCATAAGAGAATATTTTTTTTAGAGATAGTATCTTCTTCTCCAGCTAAAACTGTAACATCACAACTTATTTGTAAATTACGAGGTTTATAATTATATTCATCTATAGCTAAAAAATCTGCACGAATAATTGGAACGACGATATCAAGTAGCTCTTGATTATCAAAAACTTCTTTTGGTGTACCGTTCATACTCCGTATAAAATTAATAAACTCCGAATCTGACATTTTTGCAACCCCTCTGGATTCCCTTTTAACCCCAGTCGGTTCACTGGCTGCTATAAACATATGTTGTGGCGGCTTAAATCCATTTTGTAATAGTTTATAATAAAACTCGTACGCAATTATACTGCCCATACTATAACCAAAAATTGCATAGTTTTGTGGTTGAATTTTATTAAACCACAGTAAAGCATCATTTACCATCTCATCAATAGTAGTAACAGATTTTTCTGCAAAACGAGTCCCCCGTCCTGGTAGTTCCATAGCAACAAACTCTACCTTTTCAGATAAAAACTCATTAATCTCATTGTAAATATTGGAAGAACCACCTGCATAAGGAAAACAAATTAATTTTATTTTTTTCATGGTATCTTTATACTCTCCCTTAAAAATACACTTGATTCTAAAAAAATAATTTTTTCAGTTTTTTTAAAACTTGCTGCCGATAGAATATAATTTTCATCAATAATACATTGTTCAAATTGCCATTTACGATATTGTTCAATAGAATTTGCTTGAATAATTTTCACATTAAGATTATCAATACAAACAGAAAAAGATTGCAAGCTCTTACTTAGCCCCTCTCCAGTGGCTTTAACATAACATTCTTTCATGGTCCATATTTGAAAAAATCGCTTTCGCTGTTCACTTATTTTTATGGGCTGCATAATGTAATCATATTCGTCTTTAGTAAAAAAACGTTTTGCAATCTCCAAATCAATTTCTTGTATCCCTTCAATATCAATGCCTACGGGCTCTTCATCTACTATACATACAACCCATCTCCCAGCGTGCGATACATTAAAATGTACGTTCTTTGGAAAAATTAAAATCGGCTTACCATTTTTTCCAATCCTTTTTTCAACTTCCTCTACCTTGCATCCGCTAAATTTATGGACAGCATATTTTGCTAATACATCAGCAAAAATACACCGGATAGCATCTTCCCTTCCTCTAAATCTTTTAACCCTACATTGTCTCTCATGTGTAAGTTTTGTTAGTAACTTGTTGTATTGACTCTGTTCTATATTAAAATCTAACTTTAATGCATAGATTATTGAATTTGCCCCCACATTTTAACCTCCCATAAAATATCAAAAAACAAAGGGAAACCTCCTATGAATACATAATTAGTAGCAACCCTAAACGTGATTGTTTAGACTTTTTTATAACACCACAAATTATAAATTCAACCATCTAATTAATCCCTTCTATCATTTTTATCTAATTTACATGTAATGACATATCGACATTATACTGAGATTGAATTACTATTGTTTTCATTATTAATTCTCTTCAATACCCCTTGTCTTCGGGTCAAAATAATAATAACCTCTGAATATTTATGATAGGTTTAGTAAAGACTGCTCTTACTGCTACCCGTTAAAAAATTATGATAGAAATTCCAAAACAGGAATAGAATACAAGAATGATAGGAATGCCCTTAAATAGCCTTAAGTACTTTTACCCTGCTCATAATAAATGTAAGTATTACCATAATAATTCCACATACCATAGGTAATAACCACGGATATACTCTATCCACTAAAGCTCCCCCAATAACTGCACCTAACGGTGTTAACCCCGTAACAAAAGTGAAAATAACTCCCCTTACCCGACCTAACATTTCATTGGGTACATTTTTTTGCAGTGATACTGAAAAAGGTATATTATATGCAACTGAACTCACAGCAAGAATTATTAATATAATTATCGAAATTTTGAAATACAAATTCGTATCAAGAGTTACTATTTTAGTACATGTTAAAATCCCAGTAAAAAGCATTCCAAATGAGGCTACTGCTATACAACTCATTATCCTTTTATAATTTTTTTTAGATTCTGGCAATAAATATGTAATAACAGAACCAACGATCATTCCTAAAGGAAACATCGCTTCTAGGATACCTAGTTGGCTAGATGATACTTCCCAAACATTAACAGCTATATATGGAACCGTAACTGTAATGCCAATTATAAAGAACATATTAAAAAATATTGTAAAACTTCCTAATACAACTAACCATGTCTGGGATCTAATATACGCTATTCCTTGTCCTAAATCTTCAAAAAAGCTATTTTTCACATTATCGTTACTTGCTTCATTATTTTTTTTGTCAATGCCGTCTATCTTTTCTTTAGCTTTAAAATCAATAAAAATATTAAGTAATCCTGTGATAATAAACGATAATCCATTGATTAATAAAAATAGCTTAATGTTAATCAATGCAAAAACCGCTCCCCCGATACTTGGTCCTGCAATTGATGAAATTGACACTACAGCCTGATTTATTGAATTAATTTTCGTTAACCTTTTTTCATCTACCAAATTCGGAATAGACGCCTCTAATGGTGTTTCCGAAAAAGTACTACACGTTGCTAATAAAAAAGTAGATATATATATATATATTAATCTCAAACTATCATAATTACTTACTGCAAACAAAGAAATAACAACCAATCCACTTAATAGATCCATCATTATTATTAGTTTTTTCCTATCAAATCTATCTGTAACAACACCTGAGATTGGTCCCAATATAACTCTTGGTAAAGTTCCTAACGCTATAGTAATTGCAAAATTTAGACCTGATCCTGTCAATTTTAATATATACAATCCCATGGCAAAAGTATAAATACTAGTTCCAAGTAATGAAACCAATTGACCCAGTACAAGGAAAGACATGTTTTTCCCAACCATTCTATCAATACTTTTTTCATCTAAAAGTATTTCATTCCGTAGCATCTTTTCCATAATACTCCTCTTTCTGAGATTATTATAAACTTCAATACTCCCATTTTATTCAATCTCTTTTATCTTCTAAATTTTTCTATCTTCTGATTCCTCCCACTTGCCTTCAATATTCATTACCAATTTCTATCCTTTAAAAACTTATATACAATTTCCTCTCTTTCTTTTAAATTACCTACCCCAAATTTGTCTAAACTTAATTCCCCATCAGTTCTTCCATCTTTTAAATAGACTATTCTATTTCCTCTAGTAGCCGCTTTTATGTCATGAGTTACCATAACTATACTTTGTCCTTCATTATTAAGTTGCGTTAATATGTCTAAAACTATATTTCCCATTGATGAATTCAGTGCTCCTGTTGGCTCATCCGCAAAAATAATTTTAGGTTCATTTATCAATGCTCTAGCTATCGCTGTTCTTTGTTTTTGCCCTCCAGATACTTCCGATGGGTATTTATAAGTATCATTTTCCAATCCTAATTTCTTTAATAGAGATAATGCTTTTTCATTTACCGATTTTTTGCTTTTTAATTTACCATAACCATTGTAAGCCACATTTTCAATTAAATTCATATCAGGTAATAAGTTAATCCCTTGAAATATAAATGCTATTTCGTTTTTTCTGATATTTGCAATCTGATCCTCACTAAAAGAAGTGATATCTCTCCCCAATAACTTTACCTTCCCATCACTATACTTATCCATTGTACTTAGCGCATATAGTAGTGTGGATTTCCCTGCACCTGAACTTCCCATTATAATTGTAAAATCACCCTCGTATATCTCCAAATTCAAGTTATTTATGACATCTAATTTTTCTTTTCCCATACTAAAGCTTTTACACAAATTACTTGTTGCTATAATAGGTTTCTTCATCTTCTTATTCCTCCATTAATTCTATTGCATTTATACGTTCTATTCTTAAAGTACCAATAAATGCGAATAATAACATTACAAAAAATGTAACGAAACAATATAATATCGTCTTTGTTAGTGAAAAAATTATAGCATTAGGACTAGTTATTACTAGCTCAATTAGTGGTTTTGATATTATTTCATGCATACATATAGCTGCAGCTATACCTACTAATGTTAATATCGCAATTCTCGAAAGGATTCTTACTTTAAGAAATCTACTTGTAAACCCTAATGCTTTTTGAATACCAATTTTTCTTCTTTCGTCCATCATAATTATTGAAATAATAGTAATAATATTTAAAGCACTAAGTATAAGCATAAAAACTGAGATTATTGTTACTACTGGTGGTACCATTGAAGTCATATCTTTTAGTAATTGATTATAATTTCCCAAATCAGCTTGGACAGATGTGCCTTTGAATTTTTTTTCAAAATCTTTTTTAAAATCATCATAGTATTTTTGATTTTCCAATTGAACTACAATTGTATTGTAATCAGGTTTAAAGTTATAATGTTTCATAGCCTCATTTAGTAGCCTCACATTACGTCCTCCATATTTAATGCTACCAAAAGAACCTACAATTAAAAATTCTTCATCTCTACCATTAATTTTAAAATTCATTTTGTCCCCGATTTTCAAATTCGTGTCACTCAGCATTTGAATACTTACATTTATCTCATTAAATTTTCCAGGCAATCTCCCCTCATATATTTCAAAACCTAAATTATCATAAGCAGAAAAAGATTCAATTGCATAAACGTCCAATGCACCATACTTCTCACTATCATATTTAATATAATTTCCAGCATTTAGATATAAACCATATCCATAATTTTCAACCTTTCTGTCCTCATTTAAATAATTCACTATGTCATTTTCCATTTCTTGAGATGTAATATTTGTATTTATTGTGGCAGTTGTTTTATGAAGATTTAGCCATATGTTTGCATTCTCGTTTGAAACAGCAAACATATGATTTGTATTTATAAAAAGTAAAGTAGTAAACATGTATATTGTTGTTATTACGCACACGTTTAATGATAATCTTCTATCCTTTAAAATATCATTAATTGATAACGCAATAGGATTATTTGTATTTCTAAATAATACCCAACTTCGGTTACCACCCTTTGGATTGCCCGTCATTGAAATTGCTTCTATTGGTGATATTTTCTTTATTTTCCTTAATTCTAAAGTCACAAATAGTTGAATAATAACATTAAAAAATGCAATTATTATTCCACCTATGATCAAATATCTAATATTATATCCAAAATCCCCTAAATACTTCAGGATATTCTTTTGTAAAATATAGGCTGCTGGAAAACTAATGGCAACACCTATAGTAGTTGAAATAACACCTACAAATAGATAAGCTTTGCTATATATCTTCTTGATTTCTGATGCCTTAAATCCCAATGCTTTATATGTTCCTATAGATTTAACCTCTTTCTTTAAATTGTTTCTCAAAGTAAACATCACTACAATAATTCCACTTATTAAAGTTAATATACCGGCTAATGTCATAACAACAGATACTAAACCAGTATCTGCAAGCTGATTTAATATTAGATAATACTTTTCCATATAATATTCATTACTTGCAAAATTATCATGAATGTATTTAGTCACATCTTCTTTTTCACTTGCATACTTAAAGACAGCAAATTCTCCTGTAACTTCCTTATCAAACAAATTAACATCTTTTTCATTTATATACATTATTTTGGCAGGGTTAGCTAAAGACGCATTTTGTGAATCATTTATTATTGCTGAAACTTTAAACTTACTTCCATTCGCTTTATCAATCTCTATAATATCATTCAATCTAAGATCTTTCTTATCTGCTAATATTTTTGAAATCCAAATTTCTCCATGCCCTGGAGAGGGATTATTCTCCCCCTCTAAAATCGTTAGTTTCCAATTCAAGTCTTTAATATTTTTTATAGATATAATAAGGTTTCTATCTTCATTGAATTTTTCATTATTCAATTTATTTATATTCATCGATGAGTACATCGCCTTATATTCTTGCAAATCTTTTATTATTTTCCCTTCGCTCGCTTTTTCTTCTAATAATTTCATTTCCTTTTTGGATGAATTAAATAAATATACATCTGGAAATTTTGGATTACTATAATAATCTGTTATTGAATTATTTATATTATCTATAAAAATACGCGATGTTGAAAGTAGACTAGATGTAACCATTAATATCACTGCAATTAAAAAGAATGATAGTTTGCTATTTTTGATTTTTTTCTTCCACATTATATAATTTTCTCCTTAAATATATTAGATTCCCTCTAGCTTTAAATCTTCAATACACCAACTCTGGATCAATTTTTTCTAACGTTACATCATTAATGACATTTTCCAATATATCAATGAACATAATTAATTTATTTTCACTTAAATAGCAATTAACCCCTCTTTGCGTTCTATATTCTTTTTCATACTTGGAATCCTCATCCGAATTGAATAATTGCGCCATTTTATAATCTGCATCATATACTCCTAGATAATTAAATATTGGTATATCAAAATCAATAATCTTAGATTGATTTAATATTCGATTTATCACTTTATATTTTTTTGATAATTCCCTATCTTTCATTATCGTTAAAAAATTCACATTCTTTTCGCCTGCTAAGTTAATAATGTTTTTAATATTATCCAAATTAAAATTACCATCTTGACTAATATATGGAACTATATCTAAAAATTCTCCAATTACTGCGAAGTAATTTTTTTCTCCATATCTCCTTCCCATATTTAAAACACTTACTGGCACATTCACTATGTCTAAGTTCTTTTTATAAATTTCTACAAATTTCTCAAAAGCAAATTCCCATATTTGATCTTGATTATTTAATAGCTCACTAGGCACCTCAAATTCAAGCTTTTTAAAAACTAATTTATCTTTTATTTCAGCTAACTTTTCATTATAAATTAGACAAGCTTCCAAAAATTCATTAAGGTTAAATTTCTTTATTATATCTTCTTCTCTAATTTCTTTAGGACCTCTTTTAATTTGATTTATATAATCTAAATATGTTGCTTTTGATTCTGTTAACAATTTTTCACTACCATAATTCATATACTCTTTTAATATTAAATTTTTTACTATTTCTGAACTCATACCATCAAAGATTAAATGGTTTACCATCATATATAAAACAAATCTATTTCTTGCGTTTTTAACTAAGATAAAAGCATAATAAATTTTGTTTTTTACATAATTACCATTTTCATGAACTTTAGCACTTATATCTCTAATTACTTCCTTTAGTACAAACAATCTTTTATCTTCCTCTATTTTACTTAAATCTAGAAATGGCAAATTCACATTTTCTATCGCATCATATTCATATAAATACATCTCAGGTTGCATTTCTACTATTGCCGCTCTTAACATCTCTTCTTGATTTATCAAAGAACTTACTGCATTTTCCAATCTTGATATATCGACTTCAAAATTAAGTTCTACTTTTGTTGCTGATTTTGTCAGTCCTATTTTCCGACTTAACTTTTGTATTTCTGCCAATTTATATTTATTAATAATATTCCGATTTATTATTTTTTCAGTAAATTCACTGTATTCTCCATTCAATTTATTCCTTGCCAAGTTTACATACTCTTGTATTTCCTCCTTATTTTTATATACATCAACGATAACTAATTCATTATTTTTCTCATCATCGTAATTATTTGTAACATAATTGTTGCAAATAGACTTTATATCCTGATACATAAATATGTCACTTATTTTAATATGTATATTTTCTTCTTGAAGTATCGAGGCTATCTTGATAGCATTTAATGAATTCCCACCTATGCTGAAAAAATTATCGTTTATACTTATTCGGTTTCCCCCTAATACCTGTCTCCATACTTTTACTAATATTTTTTCAATTTCATTTCTCGGTTCTTCAAATACTTCTCCTGTATTAGTCCCACTATTTGGTGCTGGCAAAGCATTTCTATCTATTTTCCCATTTGTTGTCAAAGGCATTTCACTTAACACTACAAAATACGATGGTATCATATAATCGGGTAGGTATTGTTTAAGTCTTTCCCTCAACTCATTTACATTATAATTTTTTTCCGATACATAATATGCGCATAAATATTTATTTTCATTATCACCTTTATCCAAAACTATGACTTCTTTTACTCCTTCAATTTCCAACAATCTATTTTCTATCTCTTTAAGCTCTATTCTAAATCCTCTTATTTTAACTTGATGATCTATCCTTCCTAAAAACTCAATATTTCCATCTGGTAACCATCTTGCTAAATCTCCTGTCTTGTACATTTTTTTTCCTAGTTCAAATGGATTTTCTACAAATTTCTCATTCATTAAATTTTGGTTATTCAAGTATCCTCTGGCAATTCCATCTCCACTTATGCATAACTCTCCTGCAACCCCGATAGGTAGTAATTTATGATACTTATCGACTATATAAACTTTTGTATTCTTTATAGGTTTTCCTATCGGAACGGTCGTATCTTCTTCATTTTTATACTCCCACATAGTTGCACAAATAGTATATTCTGTTGGTCCATAGGCATTAATATACCTACTTTTTTCAGAAAGTTTACAAACCATGCTCTTCTTCGCTTCACTTCCAGCTGTTATTATCATTTCCACTTTAGATTCATTAAAATTTAGTTCACTAGCTATAAACGGTGGTACTGTTAATATATTTATCTCCTTATCCTTTATATATTGACTTAATTTTATTGGATTCATTATTACTTCTTCTGTAGTTATATGCAATTCTGCTCCAAATAAAATACTCATGTATAATTCCCAAGCAAAAGCATCAAAAGATATACTTGCAAATTGCAATATTTTCTTGCCATTGTTTATTCTTAAATCCCTTTGAAATGTATTCGTTAAGTTAATTATCCCCTTGTGTTCTATCGCAACCCCCTTAGGGTTTCCAGTTGTTCCAGAAGTATATATTACATATGCTAAATTTTTACTATTTGATATTCTATTAAGGTTGTTATTATCCCCTTGACCTAGCTTTTCATTGTTCAAATTTATTAATTCGCAATCAAAATTTCCCATGTATAATAAACTACTTTGTGATAATAATATTTTAACTCCACTATTTTTTATCATATATTCTATTCTTTTTTGTGGATATCTAGGATCAATTGGTAAGTATGCTCCATTAGCCTTTAATACTGCCATTAATCCTATAACCATTTCTATCGACCGTTCTGCCATAACGCCAACTATTGTATCTGGGCCAACACCTTTTTCTATTAGCACTCGTGCCAGTATATTTGCTCTTCCATTAAGTTCTTTATACGTTAATTTCTTATCTTTGTAACTTATTGCTATATTATTAGGAGTTTTTTCTACTTGTTCTTCAAACAATTGATGTATCGTCTTATTATTCGAATATTCAATCTCCGTATCGTTGAATTCAACTAATAACTCTTGCTTCTCTTCTTCGCTTATTATTTCTATTTCTTTTATTTTGACTGATACATTTTTAATGATAGCATTTAATACATTCACAAAAATCTTTGTAATTACATTTATATCAGCGGATAATGATCTATCCCAGTAGTTAAAATTTAACCCTATATCATTATTACTTTTATCTATAACTAAAGTAATATCATTTTCACTTAAGTTAAAAATAGTATCTATCTGATTGATACTATGAATGTTTTTCATACAACAATATACATTAACCTTATTATAAACATTTTTTGATTCATATAACTCTTTAACATTGTGAAATTGATATATATAAGCATCTAAAATTTCTTTTTTTGTCTTAATTACTTCTTCTTTAAATAAACTTTCTTGATTTATTTTATTAGATAAAACTATAAACGAATTATTACTATCTATACTACTTGACTTAATATATTGTGGAATGCCAATAAAAAACTTTTCACTTTGTGAATATTTTGTCATCGCCACTTTAAGTACTGTTAATATAAACATATGTAAAAGCATGTCATCATTTTTACAAAGTTTTAGTAAAAACATCGTGCTTTCTGCATCTAATTTCAATTCCACCTGCTTTTTATTCCTTTTATCTCCCTTAAATTTTTTGTTGAAAGTAATTTTTTCATATTCTTCACATATAATTTTATTCCAATATTCTTTTCCCTTCATACTGTTATTCATAAATCCGTTATCCCCCTTCTCATTTACATACTTCAAAACACTATCTCGAAAATTCAAATGATTCTGATATTAAACCGAAACTATTGATCCCACATTACATATTCACCTGCACGATTATCACTTTCTATACAACCTTCATCTCGAATGTCCCACATCCCAATTAGTTCTTAAAGTTGTAATGCGCTTCGACCAACCTCACTTATTTGGGATGTGAAACAGTTTCTTCATTGATTTTATATTTATCTTTGAGTAGATGAACCAATCACCGTAATTGTTACGCTGATTGGTAACATAAATTTGCAGATACACCTAGTATTAAATAACAAAAATTTCGTATATATCTACACAGTTTACATCGAAAAGTCAAACTCATTTGAATTATAGTAGTTAAATTCCTCTTTATACATTTGTTTCTCTTCATTAGTCAACAACTCTATATCACATATTTTTCTATCTAAATAAATAGTACTCGTTAATTCCATTAAATCTTGGAGTAATTGAGCTATTCTTTCTATCGTTTGTTTATCATATAAATCAGCTATGTAGCTCAATTTAAAGTGAAGTTCCTCATCACTTTGATAAGTCTCTATCGTCATATCAAACTTTTCTATATTATCATAATTATTCAAGTCGTATGTCCTAAACGTTATACCATCTAATTCCATGCTAGTTTCTTCAAAATTTTGTAATACAAATATTACATCAAATATCGGATTTCTATTTAGCGAACGTTTAGCACCTACCTTGTCAACTAATTCTTCAAATTGATACTCCTGATTTTCATAAGCTTTTAACGTCTTCTGTTTAACATTTTCTAAATATTCCCTAAAGGTTAATTCACCTTTAACAACGGTCCTTATAGCCAAAGTATTTACAAACATTCCTACTACGTTTTCTATATCTTTATGATTTCTACCAGCTATTGGTGTTCCTACTACTATATCTTCTTGTCCACTAAACTTTGATAATAATATATTAATATTAGACAATAAAATCATATACAAAGTACTTCCCGTTTCTTTTGCTACTTTAGTTAAACTGCTCGTTATTTCTTTATCCAAAATAAATTGTATACTGTTCCCCTTCAAACTCTTCACTTCTGATCTAGAATAATCAGTAGGTAAATTTAAAGTTGGTATAGTCCCACTAAACTCATTTAGCCAATATTCCTCTTGACTTTTAAACTCTAATGTCCTTTTGCTATCTTGCTGCCATGTAGAATAATCTTTATATTGGATTCTTAGCTTTTCTAACTTTTCATTTGCATACAAAGTAAGGAACTCTTTCGTTAGAATGGCCATTGAAGTTCCATCCGCAATTATATGGTGCATATCTAGCAACATAACACATTTGTTTTCTTCTAACTTTATAATTGACACTCTAAATAAGGGGAACTTTTCCAGATCAAAAGATTTTATAAATCTTTTGATCTCCCCTTTTAATTTTTCATCTCTAGTTTCTTCACTCGTATCACTAATATCAATTTTATCAATATTAAACTGAAGTTCATCTACGTTATGAATTCGTTGTAATATTTCTTGATTTTCACTATAAAAAGTTGTCCTTAAGGTTTCATGCCTCTCTATTAAATCCAAGAATATTCCATCAACTTTTTCAATTTGAAAATCACCAACAATTTCTAAAGCAATCGGAATATTATAAGCTATACTGCTTTTATCAAATTCTTGTAAAATATACATTCTTTTTTGAGCTGATGAGACTGCATAATAATCCTTTTTCCCAACTAGACCCATGGATTGATATGCCCTTTTACTAGAATTTCTTATATATCTACTAAGACTTTTTATATTTCTTAATTCAAAAATTTCTTTCAATGGAACTTGTATATTTAACTCCTGATGAATTCTACCAACTAATTTTGTTGCTATTAAAGAATGTCCACCTAATTCAAAAAAATCATCATTAATCCCTATATTTTTTAGTTTTAGGACATTTATCCATATAGTTGCCAATTGATTTTCCAATTCATCTCTTGGAGCTTCATATTGCGATCCTGTATGAATTTCTCCTTCTGGTTCAGGTAAAGATCTCCTATCAACTTTACCATTTGATGTTAAAGGCATTTCCTTTACTCTTATAAAATATGACGGAATCATATAGTCTGGTAAATATTTATTTAGGCTTTCCCTCAATTTCGCAACACTATACTCTTTTTCAGCTACATAATACGCACACAAATATTTATTTTCATTTTCTCCTCTAGCTAATACTACTGTTTCTTCTATTTGTTCTATCTCTAGCAATCTTCTTTCTATTTCATCAACTTCTATTCTAAAACCTCTAATTTTAACTTGAGTATCTATTCTTCCTAAAAACTCAATATTACCGTCTGGTAACCATCTTGCTAAATCACCCGTTTTATATATTTTTTCTCCACATTTATATGGATTTTCAACAAATTTCGCTTTTGTTAATTCTTCATTATTTAAATATCCCTTGGCCAATCCGTCTCCACCAACACATAATTCTCCTGGTACACCAATTGGGACTAATTTATTATTATTATCTAAAATATAAGCAGAAGAATTCGCTATTGGTTTCCCGATAGGTAGTGTTTTAGTTGTTTGACTTATTTCATAACATGTTGAAAATGTTGTATTTTCAGTTGGACCGTAGCCATTAACAACTTTAAGATTCTCGGCATGCTCCCTTGCCATTATTACATGTTTTAAGGAAACTACATCCCCACCTACCAATAAGTATTTTATATATTTAAATAACCCCTTATTATCTTCAACTAATTTATTAAATAGCGGTGACGTTAACCACAGTATAGTTATTTTGTTATTTGTTAAATACTTTTCCAAAATATTAGCATTTAATATTATTTCTTTGCTTACCAAATGTAAAGCTGCACCATTTAATAGAGCTCCCCAGATTTCAAAAGTTGATGCATCAAAAGCTATTGAGCCCGTTTGAAGTATCCTATCATCACCCTTAATTTCTATATAGTTAGTATTTTTAACAAGCCTTACTACATTTCTATGGGTAACTTCTACACCTTTAGGGTTTCCAGTAGTTCCTGACGTGTATATAACATAAGCTAGATTATTACTTTTATGTGAGAATTGAAGATTTCTACTATCTTTACTAAATAAACATTCATTACTTAAATCTATTACTTCACAGCCAAAATCATTGCAGCTTTTTTGAGCATTTCGAGCCAATATTATTCTGGTTTTACTAGCTTCTATCATATATTTTATTCTGCCTTGTGGAGATTCTAAATCTATGGGTAAATACGCCCCTCCTGCCTTTAGTATAGCCATTATTCCTACAATTACTTCAATAGAGCGTTCAGCTATTATTCCTACGATTACGTCTGGACCTACCCCTTTTTCTTTTAGGATCCTTGCCAAAGAATTAGATTTTTCATTAAGCTCTCTATACGTTAGTTTTTTCTTCTCAGCCACCACAGCAATATTATCTGGTGTCTTTGTCATTTGTTCTTCGAATAGTTCATATATGGTTTTGCCTCTCGGATACTCTGTTACCGTATCATTAAAATCTACCAGTAATTCACATTTTTCACTTTCTCCTAATATTTCGATATCTTTAAGTTTAATTCCTGCATTTCTTGATATCCCTTCCATTATATTTAAAAAATGACCTATCATTCTTTCTATAGTTTCACGTTTATATAGACTAGTTGCATAGCTTATATTAAAATTAATTTCTTCACTTTCCTCTACCGCATTTATTGTTATATCAAACTTTTCAACATCATAGCTTACATCGTAAGGCTTAAAAATTAAGTCCTGTACCTCTATATTATCTTCATCCATATTTTGTAGAACAAACATTACATCAAATAACGGATTTCTATTTAATTCTCTATTCACATCTATATTTTCAACTAATTCTTCAATTTGATAATCTTGATTTTCATAAGCATTTAATACCTTGTCTTTAACAGACTTCAAATATTCTTTAAAATCCAACTCATTATCTACATTAGTTCTTATTGCTAAAGTATTTACAAACATACCAATTATATTTTCTAAATCTTTATGGTTTCTTCCGGCTATCGCACTTCCAACTACTATATCGTCTTGCCCACTGTATTTAGATAACAAAATGTTAATATTAGCTAGTAAAACCATGTACAAAGTGCTGCCAGTTTCTTTAGCAATCCTTCTTAATTCCCCTGTCATTTTCTTATCTAGAAGAAAACTTATGCTTTCACCTCTAAAATCTTTTACTTTTGGTCTAGTATAATCGGTATACATATTTAATACTGGGATTTCTCCACTAAACTCTTTTAACCAATATTCTTCCTGCTTTTTAAATTCTTCATTTTCTCTTTGCTTCACTTGCCATGCTGAATAATCCTTATATTGTACCTTCAATTCTTCTAAAGCTTCGCCGGCATATAACTGGCTAAATTCTTTTGCTAATATACTCATTGAAACACCGTCTGATATTATGTGATGCATATCAAACAACATAATATGTCTATCTTTCTTCAGACATAATACAGTAACTCTTATTAAAGGAGCCTTCTCTAAATCAAATGGATTTACGAATTCCTTAGCTCTTTCTTTTATTTCTTCCTCACTTTGAACATCTATTTTTTCTATTTCAAATTCCATATCTTCTGCTGCGTGTACTTTTTGTACGATTTTATCTTCTTTGGCATAAAAACTTGTCCTTAATGTTTCATGCCTTTTAATTAATTTTGTAAATGCTTCAATTAATTTATTTATATCCAGGTGACCTTCTACTTCCAAAATCCCTGGCATATTATACGAAATACTATCTCTATCCAATTCTTTGAGTAGATACATTCTTTTTTGTGCTGAGGATGCTTCATAATATTCTTTTTCTTCTACTTTTTCTATACCTTCGTATTGTTTTTTATTAACGGTTAAAATATACTCACACAGGCCTTTTATGTCGGACAGATTAAATATTTCTTTAAGTGGTACTTCTACATCCAACTCTTTACGAATTCTTCCTGCTAATATTGTTGCTTTTAAAGAGTGTCCTCCTAAATCAAAAAAGTTATCATTAATCCCTACTTTCTCTAGCTTCAGTACGTCACACCAGACATTTACTAAAATTTCTTCCATTTTATTTCTCGGCGCTTCGTATTCATTTATACTCTCTTCCAGCATCGGCTTAGGAAACGCTTTTCTGTCAAGCTTTCCATTAGGGGTTAATGGCATCTTTTCCATTTGTACAATGTAAGGCGGCACCATATATTTTGGCAAATGATCTCTTAAATAGCCTTTCAAATTTAATTCTTTAATATCTTTATTTCCTACGACATACGCACATATATATTTTTCACTTTCTTCAGTTTCGCTTGCTAAAACCACTGCTTCATTAATATTTTCATGTTTTAATAATTTATTTTCTATCTCTCCAAGTTCTATTCTAAAACCTCTTATTTTAACTTGATTATCTATTCTTCCTAAAAACTCCACATTCCCATCAGGCAGCCATCTTGCTAAGTCGCCCGTTTTATACATTGTTGTTCCGACTATAAAAGGATTATCAATAAATTTCTCTGCGGTTAACTCTTGATTGTTATAATATCCTCTTGATACCCCTGCACCACCTATATAAAGCTCACCTATTACACCTATAGGTTGAACCTCATAAGCTTCATTCAATATATAAAATTTAGTATTATGCATCGGCTTTCCTATCGGTGTATTAATCAAACCCTTAGGAATATTCTGTGTTTTTTCCTCGTAATAACTTGAATCTATTGTTGCTTCTGTTACTCCGTAACTATTTATTATCCGCATAGTTTTTCCATATTTCCTCGTTAACCTTCTATAATCCTCTATAGAACAACTATCCGATCCTAATATTAGTAATTTCAAAGTACTCAATTCCAACTGTCTCTCGCCCACATGATCCATGAATATTGAAATTAAACTTGGCGTTGATTCAAATATACTTATTCGATTTTCTTCAATTATTCGATATAACTCTTCCATATTTATTTTTATATCATTTGGACATATATACATTGTACCTCCAGTTAATAAGCTCCTACACAAATCTCCTGAAAACACGTCAAATGATATACTCGCCATCTGTAATAAATTAACATCAAATTCATTTAATTGATAATGACTTGTCCAACTATAGACCATGTTTACTAAATTACCTTGTGTTACCATTACACCTTTAGGTTTCCCAGTAGTACCTGATGTATATAAAACATACAATAAATCTTCTTGTGTATTTATTATATCTAAATTTGATTTATCGTTAATAAACACACTCTCTTCATCTATATTTATAATTTCACAGTCCAAATCAACGTTATCTATAAATTTTGATTCTGTTATTATTAAATCCACATCACTATTTTTTAATATGTAATTTACTCTTTCTTTTGGATAATCAGGATCTATTGGCATATAGGCCGCACCAGACTTAATAACACCTAGCACTCCCACTATCATTTCTACAGAACGTTCCAACATTACAGCTACAACAGTTTCAGGCAATATAGCTTTTTTTCTTAATTCTCGCGCTAGACTATTTGCTTTTTCATTTAATTCCTTATAAGTTAATTTATTTTCCTCAAAGACTGCAGCCACTTTATCTGGTGTTTTTTCTACCTGTTCTTCAAAGATTTTTTGTATCGTTATATCTCTAGGGTAACATGCATCAGTATCATTAAAATCAAATAATATTTGATTTTTCTCTCTTTCTGATAATAACTCCAATTCTGATAATTTTATATCTCCATTTTTTAACAAACTATTTATGATATTATCTAATTTCTCTGTAAACCCTCTAACTATATCCTCATTCACTACCAAACTATTAAAATCAAATTTAAATTCAATTCCATCAAAAGTTAATATTTGCAAACTTATATTATAATTATTTTTTTCAATCATAGAAAACTCTTCTATAGTCAAAGCTTTATTTTCACTTATAGTTAACGGGTAATTTTCTACTGTAACTACTGAATTAAAAAGTTCTTCATTAGTTTTTAAATTAAGATATTCCTTTATATCAACTAAGGGTGTATTTTCAAAATCTTTTCTTTCACTAAGGGTTTCATCAACACGTCGAACTACATCAATTAATGAATCTTCATCCTTTGATTTCACTACAATTGGAATAATATTGATAAACAAACCCACCATACTATCTATATTTCTAATCTTATCAGTTCTACCTGATACTGTTGTTCCAAATATGGCTTCTTTAGAATCACTAAATTTTTGCATTAAAATTCCCCAAGTTGTATATAATAACGCCGCTAAAGATACCCTATTCTTTTTTGAGAACTCTTCAATCTTACGTGCAGTTTCACTATCTAATTTATACAAAATTTCTTTGTATTTACCTTTTTCTTTCCCTTCAAAGCAGCACCGTACTTCGTTTAATCCATTAAAATAATAGTCCCAATATTTTTTATGATCATTTTTATTCAATTTTGTAGTGTAATTGACAAATTCACTAAATTTCGTCTTTTTTAATTTTTGAGGCCTACTTCCATCATAAAAACAAGAATATGCATCAAATAACTCTTTTAATATAATTCCATTACTCCAACCATCATATAAAATATGATGGTTAGTTATAATCATTTCATATTTATAATCTTCTAATTTACACAAGTAAACCCTTAATGTTTCCTTTGTTATATCAATTCTTGTGTTTAAATCTTTCAACTTAATTTTTTCGACTTCTCTGCACTTCTCTAATTCATTAGTAAAATCAAAAGAATGTATTGTTATCTCGTGATTCTTTTTAACTATTTGCACAGGACTTTCGATACCCTTCCATCTAAAAACAGTCCTCAGCATTTCATTATTTTCCACTACAAAGTTCCATGATTTTTCCAATAAATCCAATTTGATATCACCAGAAATGATCAAACTTAATTGCTCATGACACTCCCTACTATCTGCATCCATAACGTAGGAAAATAACATACTTTGTTGTAAACTAGTTAACCTCATAATATTTTCTATATTTTTTTTATCTAATTTTTCCATATTATTATAATCCCCTATAATTTAATTAATACCTTTATAAATACTACCATCCCTACCTTGCCAGTCATGATAGCCCCAAAAACATTTTCTATTCAAATAGAGAATCTAGCTCCTCTTGCGAAATTCCTATAACATCAAAATCAGATGGAGTAAATTCCTTTGAATCCATCTTTACACATTTATTCAAAATCATTTCCAATATACCTACATACTTATCAATAAAGTTTTGAATTGTTGCATCTTCAAACTTATTCCTGCTGTAAGTAAAATTTATCTTTAACTTTTTATTGACTACCATAACATCTACATCTATTAGTGATGTTAATAAATTTTCTTTATTATTCTCCAGACCCAGTTTAACACTTGATAAACTTAATGTTTCTTCATCTAAAACGCTATCAAAGTCACCCAGATAATTAAATCTTATAGAATTATCCCCATCATCTGGTAACCCCTCGTTTAAATATTTTAAAATACTATAATTAAAACCTTTATTAGGTATGTTTCTAAGTTGCTCTTTTATTGACTTGATATTATTATCTATATTTTCAGAATCCAAAAAGAAGTAAGCAGGATACATACTTGTAAACCACCCGACGGTTCTAGATACATCAATATATTCATCTATAGTTTCTCTTCCATGTCTTTCAAGTTCAATTATAATATCATTTTTATTAGTTAGATCTTTAATTGCTATTACTAATGCAATTGTTAAAGTTTCATTTAACTCCAAATTATAAATTTCTTTTACCCTTTGTATTAAATCTTTTAACCTACCCTCGTCTAATTCCCCACTCAAAACATTAGTGGTCATTATACTAGCTTCGCCTTTATTAAAATCTATCGGATACTTAAATTCTTTACCTGAAATTGAGTGCCAATAAGCTTTTTCTTCATCAAATCCTTTGTTACTATACTCTTTTAAAGCCTCTCCCCAAGCTTTATAAGAGTGTGTTTTCATGGGTAGCTTTATTTCTTTTTTGTTATTCAATTGTTTTAGTGCCGTCAGAAAATCTTCCAATATTATTCTCCATGAAATCCCATCAACTATTAAATGATGTGCCATGAATAACAAACTTTGCTTACCTTCCCCTAAGTTAAATATAACTAATTTAAATAAAATACTATTCTCTAAATTAAAACCATTTTTAATTTCATTTTTAGTTTTATCTATTACATTTAATTGATCTCTGTAACTATATCCGGCTAGCTCAATGCACTCCACAGCCTCTTCTTCTAAATGTGAATTATTGTAAAATAAACCACCGTTTGAAATATCATAATTAATTCTTAAAGAATCATGGTGACGAATGATTTCTTTTATCGATTTTTTAATATGATTTATATCCATACTACGCTTAAATTCTAATTGTATATATTGATTATACACGTTCTCTTTGAAGAACTTCTTATTAAAAAACCATTCTATGATCGGCGTATTATTAATTGTGCCTTCCATTATACCGTTGTCTATATCTCTATTACTTTTCACTAACTGAGCTGTAGCAGCAATTTCACCAATAGATTCGTAAGTTAGAATATCTTTTACTCTAATATCTAATCCTAAATTTTTTAATTTTGAAGAAATCTGTATAGCTTTTATGGAGTCTCCTCCAATTTCGTAAAAATTATCATTTATTCCTACTTTGTTTACACCTAATATATCAATCCATGCTTTCACCAAGGCCTCTTCTATTTCATTTCTCGGTGGTTTATATTCATTGAAAACCTCAACTAAATTTGGCTCTGGAAGTTCTGCTCTATCAAGCTTTCCATTAAGGGTTAAAGGTATCCTTTTAAGATTTATAAAATAAGATGGAATCATATATTCTGGTAAAATCCCCTTGAGATACGCTCTTAAGTTCAATTCTTTAACTTCTTTTTCACTTACCACATAAGCACATAGGTATTTATTCCCACACCCATCTTCCTTATCTATGACAACAACATCCTTAATCTCTCTATTTCTTAACAACTGACTTTCTATTTCTCCCAGTTCTATTCTAAATCCCCTTATCTTTACTTGATGGTCTATCCTTCCCAAATACTCCATATTTCCATCTGGTAACCACCTTGCAAGGTCTCCAGTTCGATATATCCTTTCATCTGGTATGTATGGATTTGATACAAATTTTTCATCTGTAAGCTCTTCTTTGTTTAAATATCCTCTTCCAACTCCATCTCCACCAACATATAGTTCTCCCGCTAAACCAATTGGAAGTAGCTCCATATTCTTTCCTAAAACATATAGTTTTGTGTTCTGTGCGGGGATACCAATTGGAACAGAAATACCCTTATCTTCTTTTGCATTATATTTATAAATCATACATCCTACCGTTGCCTCTGTCGGTCCATACTCATTGTATATATCTATCTCATTATTAAATAACCGATATATCTTTTTTGCCTGTTCTACTTTTAGTTCTTCGCCACCAACTATTAATTTCTTTATTTTCGAATTTGACAAATCACTATTTTCAAAAATTTTCAAATGTGTAGGCGTTAATTTTATGATATCAACTTTATTTTCCGTTATTATCTTTTGCATTAATAATGATTTATCCTCACCCTCATATACGATAATCTTATTTCCCGTAATGAGTGGTGTATAAAGAGAAGTTACTGTTAAATCAAACGCTATTGATGAATATAATGGAAAATCAGAATTACCGTTCACATAGCTTTTTTTTGCCCAATTAATATAATTAACAACACCTTTTTGTTTAACCATAACTCCCTTTGGAGCTCCTGTCGTCCCAGAAGTATAGATAACATATGCTAATTGCTCTGGTTGAAAACAAATCTTTAAATTACTCTTTTCTTCACTATATAATGACTGATTTTTCAAACTCATTACTTTACCATTGTACGTAATATCTTTTTCCAATTCATTTTCCACTAAAAGTATAGACGCTTTACTGTCATCTAACATGTAGCTTATTCTATCATTCGGATACTCCGGATCTATAGGTAAATACGCTCCTCCCGCCTTTAGTATTCCTAAAATTCCTATAATCATTTCTAAGGACCTATTTACCATAATTCCTATAATATCATTCTCTCTTATTCCCTTTTTTTGTAATACCCTAGCTAAACTATTCGATTTTTCATTCAACTCCCTATATGTCAACTTTTCATTATTACATATTACCGCTATATTTTCCGGAGACTTTTCTACTTGTTCTTCAAATAATTCTTGTATTGTCTTATTTTTTGGATAATCCGTATTTGTATTATTAAATTTATACAAGATTAGTTTCTTTTCTTCTTCTGATACTAATTCTATTTCATTAATCTCAAGATGTTCATGTTTTAAAATTTTTTTGATCATATTCAGCATACATTTATACATTATATTAATTTCTTCATCTGTATATTCAATAGTTTTATAATCGAAATTCAATTCTATATTTTCATCTTCTAATTCTTTGATTATAAGTTGTAATGAGTAACTTTGATTTCCGCAATAATACTCTTCAATCTCTACTTCCATTCCATTAATATCATTGATAAATTTAGAGTTATAATAGTTTACAGACATTTTAAACAAACTATCATATCCACCTTTACTTAACTCTAAATCTTTTACTAGCAGGTCATAAGGATATTTTTGATTTAGGAAACAATGCTTTAATTCCCTATTAACACCTTTTATTAAATCTCCTATATTCATTTCAGATTCTATTTTGAATCTAAAAGGCAATGTACTTGTAAACATACCTACTGTATTCTTTTGATTCTTACTATTCCTATTAAATACAGGTGTACCTATTACAATATCACTTTCACTTTTATTTTTCTTTATATACATCAGTAGCATTGCTATAAAGAAAGTATTCAAAGAACATTTTTTATCCTTAATAAATTTTTGTATTTCCTTTGACAAATCACTATTGATATGAAAACGTACTCTTTTACCATCTAAACTATCAGATGAATTATATAAAAATTCTTCTGACATGTCCTTCATTCTATCATTCCAAAAGTTTTTATTCTTCAAGAACCTATTCGAATTCAAATATTCTTGCTCTTCTGTTATATATTCTAAGTACGAAGGACATTCATTCAAAGAAATCTTATCATTATTTATTAATCCACTATATATTTCACTTATCTGATTTACTACAAGCGTCATCCCCCACCCATCACATATGCTATGATGAATCTTAATTAAATAGCCATATTCTTTTTCACTCATCCTATATATAGCGAAATAGTACAGTTTATTATCTAAATCGAAATTCCTCCCAAAAATACTCTTCATCCATTTTTCATGCTGCTCTTTTGGCTCCTCGTAATTACTAAAATCTAAAAAATCTATAGTTTCATAATTAAATTTTTCTATATACTGAAGTGGTTCACCCTCTATCTCCTTGAACCTCAACCTTAGAGCATCATTTCTTTTTATTAAAGTATTAATAGTTTTTTCTAAACATTTAATATCTATTTTTCCATTTATCTTTACACAACCACCTATATTATGTAGCTGGGAACTTCCATTAATTTTATCCGCATACCATATCCGTCTTTGTGGATGTGTTAATTGATGATATTTTTCTTTATGTATACTCAATTCTATCCCTCTAATCTATTTTGCATATTTAATATTTAAAATTTCAAGCATTTAACGTATAATACTAAAATCAAAAATTCAATGTTCTCAAAAAATCATTTTATTCCTTAACCAACTTCACATATTTATAAGAATTTCAAGATATATCTTGGAATTAAGTAATACACCTCCCTTCTTATTAATCAAATTCCCATCTTATGCAGTCTTAATTAAATATTCTGCAACATAGTGCAATGTAAATACTTTCTTCTCAAACAAAGTATTTAACACAATTTAAGACTTCAAATTAAAAGTTATCAATCTTTCACAATCCATGTAATATTTTACCATAAAAACTAAATAATTATCAATATTTAGAATATATTAATTTTCTTTCTTTTTCGAATATAAAAACAAAGAAAATTAATATGTTTTTCATCACAAAATACAACAGTAAATCCTTTACATCCCTATAAGAGTTTCATGTAGCTTATATTTCCCCTCAATTTGAATATAACAAAAAACAGATTATTTTAAATACAAACCAAATTAAAACACTCAGGATTTTAAAATATAAAAAATGAAGTGAACTGAACTGACCCACGAATTTGGTACTATGCTACCTGTTTCTTGTATTCTATAGAAGACAGGTAGTTTAACTTTTCTTGAATACGTTCCGTATTATAATACTCAATGTAATTGTGAATGAGTTGTTTGAGAGTAGAAGTTGAATGTATTTGTTTTTCTTGGGAATAAAACAATTCAGATTTCAATGAGGAATGAAAAGATTCTATTACGGCATTATCATGACAATTTCCTTTACAGGACATACTTGTGGTAATGCCATTTTTTTTAGATAACGTTTGGAAAGCGTAGGAGGTATACACGGCCCCTTGATCACTATGTAGTATAATTTGAGTCTTTTGTTGCAGTTTTATCGCCTTCTCAACTGTTCTTAAGACGAGTGTTACGTCTTGTCTGTTACTTATTTCATATGCAATGATTTCATTGTTATATAAATCCATAATACTTGATAAATACAACACCTCTGTACCAAATGGCAAATATGTAATGTCTGTAACCCATTTTTCATTTGGCTTGTTAGCTTGAAAGTTTCTATTTAAGAGATTCTCTACAACAATTCTACTTTCTCCATTGATCCAGGTTCTTCTCTTTCTTTTAACCCTACATTGTAAATTTTTCTTTTGCATTATTTTTTGTACAGTTTTTCGATTTAGGTGATAATTATATTTTCGTTTCAATAAAGCAGTAACTTTTCGATGTCCATATCGAAAGTGATTTGTCATACAAATTGTCAAAATAGCCTGTTCTAATTTTGCTTCCTTTACATCTTTCACTTTATTTTTCCATCGATAATAAGTAGAACGAGGTATACCAATTAATATACATATCTCTTTAATGGAGTACTCATCTTTCATTAACTCCACTACTTCTACAACTACTTCTTTAACCAACTCCTCTCGATTTCTTGGTACTTTTTTAAAATATCTAGTTGCATTTTTAATTTCTGATTCTCTATCTGAAGCTTCTCGATTTCAGTTATACCTTCTTCACTAGCCTTTTATAGCGTACTTTGTTTTCCTACAGGGCGACTAAAACGATACGTTTCACCTTCACGATGCCACTTCATCCAAGTTTTAATCTGTGCTTTATTTTTAATCCCTAATTGTTCCATAATTTCTTTATTTGTGTATCCTTGTTTTTTCAGCTCGATTGCTTTCCATTTAATTTCTTCTGAATAAGATTTTCTCGTTCCCATAAAAGAAACACCTCCGTATATTCGTATTTAAATTAAATACGGTATAAGAGGTGTTTTTTCCTTGTCTTATTTCATTGGGTCACTTCACTTAGTATGCGAATTCAGGAGGTGTTTTTTTCATGTACCACTATTCGGGTTCACTTCAAAATACTAGAGGTTTTTTCTTTACTTCTTCAATCGTTCAATAAAATCGTTCAATTTATCAAGTGATTTCATATTCTGATTACAAGCTACACCATCTTTGCAAATGTAGTTTCCCTTTTTCACAAAAGTTCCCGGTACATCACCTTTAATTTCAACTAAAAACATCCCAACTTCTTCATGTCCATGACATAATGAACAAATGCTCTTTTTATTTAAACTTTGAAACGTTCCTTGCAGACCAACAAACTTATTTTTATCATTTTTTGCTATAATAAATTTCCTGCTTGACCCTTTATCAATCCAGCTTAAATAAGATAATTCTTTCATATCTATTTCTTCCATATCAGGCAGTTTTAACTTTTTCGCTTTAGGAAATAGTTTTTTTAATGTTTGCGCTGTAACTTCCTGAAACGGAATGACATACGGATTTATTTTCATTAAAAACGATTCTGCATCTTCTCTATTTTGAACTGTTAATACTGTATCAATTAACTCTTTCTGCTCATCCGTTAAATTCTCAAATACATGTATTATCTTTTCAATCGCAAGCGATTTTAACGCTTGAATTACACCTCTATCATTTGCCGTTGCGTGCCCATTTGCTAAAATATAAGCTTGTGATTTTATAAAATTATATTGATCACTTCTAATAAAAGCTTCCATCTTTATCACTCCATACAAATTGTTGATCTAGTTTTATTGTATACAAAGATTCAGCTTTTTGATATGTAAAAGATAACTTAGAAACGAATATTACATACTTCGATTATGTTCTAGCGCTTCATTTCCTGACAAAAGAAACCATCGTCTGTTTTCCATTCTGCATATAACACGTCTTCAAATTTAGTAATCCCTTTTTGCTTTATTTGTTTATAAAGCCACCCTTCATCAAAGCCAGCTTCTCTCAAATTATCTTTCACTACTTTCCCATCACTAATTAATGAAATCGGTAAGTATACAGGCTTATGTTTTAAACTTAAATCATTTATAGTGGGTGATTCGTATTTACTTTTCTTTAGAACGCTTATGTTCCCATTAGGTTCCAAAATCATATATTCAACTTCTCTGATTGAAAATATGTCTTTTTGTTGCCTAAGCATTTGTTGTAGTTGATTAATATCCAAATGATTTGAACTTAATTGTTCCCGATCAATATATCCATTACGGATAATGATTGAAGGGGAGCCTTCAAAAAAACTTCTCGTCCCTCTAAATCTTTGTGTTATCACTTCTATTGAATAGATTAACACTACCCATACAAGTACTGCATATAAAATAGACCATACTTTTATTTCCGGATCATATATAGTATTTCCGACTAATTCTCCGAGAACAATGGCAGAAATAAAATCAAAGGGCGTTAACTGAGATATTTGTGTCTTCCCTAATATTTTAGTAGCAATCAATAGAACAAAGAAACCAATTAAAAGCTCTATCGTTATTTGTCCAATATGATTCATATCTATTCACCTTTCTGCTTTTCACTCAAATACTATGTATTTTATTTAGTAAAAAAACGGCACATTTTTGCTATTATCTTGTCCATTCATTCACAATATATCCGATACATACAAAGCAAAAAGAGTCTAGTTCAAAATAATATTTGAACTAGACTCTTTTATCTTCATTTAGAATACACTATCTTTTTAATCGTTTCTCCGGACAGAAAATACTCCTCTGCAAGTTGATGAACAGAAATCCCACTTTTAAACGCTTCTTTAATCGCTTTATTTCTTTCATCTAATTGTTTTCTTCCTCCAGATCGTGCACCCCATTTATAATGCTTTGTTTCTTGTTTTGGAATGTAAATTGTTTCACCTTGTATATACTTTTGAATTTCAGCAATTAAACTCTCTGGTAAAACCGTCGCTGCTTTAACGTATTTCATTTCTGCTCGCCCCTTATTTTTTATGGTTCATTTCAATAAGGTGCAAAGCCAAATATAAAAAATGATACGAGCTCATTTTGGCGATAAATTGTATATTACTTGTCTACCTCACGCAAAGTATCGCCATTTCCATACTTGGCTTTGCATGAGACGTTGCAGTGTCTGGCAATTGAATTATAATCGCCATATAAACACCTCCTAATATACCTTTTGTATTTTATTATATGATAAATTCCTTCCCCTTGCATCCACATCCTTTTTAAAGCATGCAATTACTTAGTTTGATATAATACTTTTTAGTCCAATCCAAAAATATAGTGAGGTTGCGTTATGAAAAAGAAAATAATCATTACAATCGTTACATTATTCATTATTACTGTAGCATTATTCGGAACATACAAATTGATGAATGCAAGAGGCTTTCAATTATTTGGAGATTTAACAAATCGCGTAGAAACAAATGAAAAGGTGATTGCTTTAACTTTTGATGATGGTCCTACGAACAATGTAAAACAAATATTACCGCTACTAGATACATACAATGCAAAAGCTACTTTCTTTTTAATCGGAAATGAATTAGAGAAAAACCTACCGTTAGGAGAAGCTATCGTACAATCTGGACACCAAATTGGAAACCATACATATTCTCATAACAGAATGGTTTTTAAAACACCTTCTTTTATTAAAGAAGAAATAGAAAAAACGAATGCATTAATCCGCCAAACAGGATTTACAGGCGCAATTGATTTTAGACCACCTAACGGGAAAAAGCTAATTGGTCTGCCCTATTATTTAAATAAAAACAATATCGAAACAATCACATGGGACCTTGAACCTGATACTTTTTATAAATCTGCTGCTGATAAAATTGAATATATTAATAAAAATGTAAAACCAGGTTCTATCATTTTACTGCACTCTATGTATGATGAGTCTAATGAAAGTTTACAAACCATTGAAGGTATTTTAGACTCTTTATCTAAGAAGGGCTATCAGTTCGTAACAGTAAACGAACTACAAAAAAGAGCAAAATAAAAAGGTAGCGTATCATAAAACGATACGCTACCTTTTTATTTTTAAATAATGCCAAGTACATTTAAGAATACGATAATAATTGCAATTGGTGCGATAAAGCGAAGTAAGAATAACCATAACACGAACAGTTTATAGCCTTTATTTTTACTTACACCAAGCTCTTTCATTAATACATCTTTCTTCATTTTTAAAGGAACAAAGATGGAAACTAATAAAACACCAAGTGGCATTAGTACGTTACTAACTGCATAATCCGCTAAATCAAAGACTGTCTTTCCGAAAATCTTCAGATCACTTAATATACCAAATGATAATGCTGATGGCACTCCAACAACGAAGATTAATAACCCTACGATTAAAGCCATTTTTTCACGTTTCCCTTTACCTTTTGCAGTTAAAGATGCAACGCTAATTTCTAACATCGAAATCGCTGATGTAATAGTCGCAAAGAAGAAGAGTAATAAGAAAACGATGAAGAATAATTTTCCGAATGCCATTTTACTGAAAATAGCTGGCAATACGATAAATAATAGCCCCGGTCCTTGAGATGGTTCCATCCCAAATGCGAATACAACTGGGAAAATTGCTAGCCCTGCAAGTAATGTAATTACTAATGTTAAAGCTACAATAGAAAATGCTGAACGCGGTAAACTTTCCTCTTTCGGTAAGTATGAGCTATACGTTACCATAACGGCTACACCGACAGATAGCGAGAAGAATGATTGTCCCATTGCATATAAAATAATTTCTGATGTTACATGTGAGAAATCAGGTTGTAAGAAGAAACGAACTCCTTCTCCAGCACCGTCTAATGTAAGTGCACGAACGATTAATACAAAGAATAAAACGAATAGTGCTGGCATGAAATATTTATTTACTTTTTCAACACCATTTTGTACACCTTTACTTACGATAAAAATAGTAATAAGAATGAATAATAGCTGTGATCCAACTGCTAAATACGGATTGGAAATGATTTCACCAAATGTAGCTTCGTATGCTCCATTTCCCTCCCATAGTCTACCTGTAATTGCATTCCATAAATATAATATAATCCAGCCTCCTACAACACTGTAGAAAGAAAGTAATATGAAACATGTTACAATCCCTAATTTCCCCAACCATGGCCATAGTGTTTTTGGTGCGATTTCTCTATACGCATCAACAGCCTCTTTTTGTGTACTTCTTCCGATAACGAATTCAGCTAATAATAGCGGTAAACCAATTAATAATGTGAAACCGATGAAAATAAGGAAGAATGCGCCGCCCCCTCCAATTCCGGCCATATAAGGGAACTTCCAAATCGCCCCTAGACCAATTGCTGAACCTGCTGCAGCTAATACGAAACCTAATTTCGATGTCCATTGCTGTGAATTCATTTATTAATCTCCTCTCTGTCTCTTTTTCTGTTTTACAATCTGGTATTTATATTGTTCTATCAATACTCTTTTCTAATACACTCACGTCCTCCCTAATAATAAAAAACGCCCCTACGCAAATACGTAGGGACGACAAAAATATCGCGGTACCACCCTAGTTATGAAGATACAACAAAGTTAGGACCTAAATAAAAAACGTCCCTACGCAAATACGTAGGGACGATAAAATATCGCGGTACCACCCTAGTTATGAAGCCACAACAAAGTAAGACCTAAATAAAAAACGTCCCTACGTAAATACGTAGGGACGATAAATATCGCGGTACCACCCTAGCTATGAAACAATCTTCATCACTTTATTTGATAACGGTATAAACTACCGTCTTTCATTTCCTCACAATGTAAGATTTATGAAAGATGCTCCAGGACGAACTTCATGAATAATCTATATACTGATTCACACCAACCACCAGCTCTCTGAAATAGGGAGATATTCACTACTATACCCTTTCATTGCCCAAATATTATTTTCCGAATTGATTACTATCATTTTTATCACACATTAAAAATAGTGTCAACTTATATTTTGAATTTTTATGTATTACTTTCTTTTTAGAATTCGAAATATGACTTTTAAATGAATAGTATTAGAACATTTATGGTTTATACTGTATTAACTTCTCGAACAGGTTTATAGTAGTATACGGTGAATGCAAGACAGCACGAGTAGGAGGAAAGAATTTTGTCTACTTCAAAAGTTTTAAAAGGTACTGCTTTATTAAGCGGCGCGACAATGATTTCACGTATTTTAGGTTTTATATACTTCTTCCCTTTTCAATTATTAGTCGGGACGCAAGGGGTCGCTTTATATGGATATGCATACTCTTGGTACGGTATTTTATTAAGCTTCTCAACAGCCGGTATTCCTATTGCCGTTTCTAAATTTGTTGCAAAGCATAATGCGCTTGGTGATTATAGTACAAGCAAAAAATTATACAACTCTAGCGTAAAATTAATGTTGTTTATGGGCTTTTTAGGGTTTTTAACTTTATTTATTGGAGCACCATACATATCACAATTTATTATTCGCTCGAAAACACCGGATCCGCAATTTATCGCTGATGTAACACTTACGATGCGAGCATTAAGTTTCGCACTTATTATTGTACCAGCTATGAGTGTTACACGTGGTTATTTCCAAGGATTTCAACATATGAAACCAAGTGCTGTTTCTCAAGTCGTAGAACAAATTGCACGCGTAGTTTTCATTTTAGTTGGTAGTTTTATCGTCTCAAAACTATTAGGAGGTTCAGTCGCCTCTTCTGTTGCATTTGCTACGTTTGGCGCTGTTATTGGAGCACTTGCCAGCGTTTCAATTTTAATGATGTACTGGAAAAAATATAATAGATTAAAGCCTCCCGAAGGAGAATTAAAATCAAGAGCATCGAATATACCATTAAAAAATATTTATATAGAATTACTTCGATATGCAATCCCAATTGTATTTGTTGGCATTGCAATTCCGCTCTATACGTTAGTAGATCAATATACTGTAGCTGATGTCCTTAGAGCTATGGGAGAGCCGTTAGAAACAGCGAATGCAGTGTTCGCTTATATAACGAACTATGCCCAAAAGTTAATTATGATTCCAGCTTCACTTGCAACTGGATTCTCCTTAACGATTATTCCGGCTATAACGAAATCTTATACGAGCGGGAAACTAGAAGAGTTACAAGAACAAATTTCAAAGATATTTCAAGTATTGTTATTCTTCACTATCCCAGCTGCATTCGGTCTTGCTAGCATCGCTTACGATGCATTCCGTATGGTTTATGTAAATCCTGAAATCGCACTTGGTGGATCACAATATTTAATTTCATTTGCACCTTCTGCAATATTAAGTGCTATTTTCACAGTTTCAGCAGCAATTTTACAAGGAATTGATTATCAAAGAAAAACGATGATTGCATTCTCAGCTGGGATTCTCGTTAAAGTTTTAGTAAACACACCGCTCTTACATTTATTCGGCGGACACGGTGCTGTACTTGGAACCATCCTTGGATACCTCGTTTCAAATATTATTATGTTGTACTGCATCGTTAAATTTGCGAAATTCAAAATTGGTGAAACAGCAAAAACAGTATTTCTTATTACAATTTACTCAGCAGCAATGTCTGCTGTTGTGATGGCATTAAAAGCAATTTTAACATGGTTAATTCCTGGACAATCATATATCGAATCACTTCTCGTTGTCGTTATATGTGGCGCTGCAGGAGGACTTGTTTACCTTTTATTCGTATTAACAAGTGGACTTGCTTCACATATTCTCGGTAATAAGATTCAACGATTGCCCGTACTAGGTAAATTAGTCAAATAAAAAAAGAAGAGATGTAACTCATTGTTACATCTCTTCTCTTTTACTTCGCGTATTGAATACGTTTTTGTTGTTCAGCAATATGTAATTCTGGAGCATATTGTTCTACTAACTGTAACACCTCTTCGATTAACACTTCTAACTCCTGTACACTATACTCCGGTTTCCCTATTAATGTATTCCCCATACGCTCATATAAGTTTTCAGGCTTAATACTCATTCGCTCCACATTATTCAGCATCCATTTAAATGCCGGGTGATGTACATACATTCGGTTTAGACCAAATAAGACCCCAAATATATTTCTTTGTACTTCACAAATAACATCATATAGCATAAGCCAGTCTTTTCGTTTTAAAAGTGCCTCTCGATTATGCCAGCGATTGCTTAACCAAAGATTTTCTGAAATCATCTGTTCCGCAAGTTTTTCTGGATATGATACCACTCTATCTTTTAATTCATTCACTTTCTCTTCTCCATACAAACTAACACCGTCATGAATGGATGATACGATACATTGTTTTTCATAACTTATATCATATTGATCCACCACATCCGAAATAACTTTCTCTACTGTTTCTATTAGAAAGTTACTAATCTCTAATTTAATTCCTTCTTTCGTCAAATATGTTTCCGACCATTCTTCGTCCTCGTAAGGATGATATGACAAAATCGTTCCACCAATATGGCTAATAGGGCCTTTACGATCTTCATCCTCTAGTGGTGCTGACCATAAAATATGTAACTCAATATCTGAATGTTCATCTTCTAGTTTTCTAGCTACTGAACCCGCTAAAATAACAGCCTCCACTTTCGGATTCTCCCTATAAATCTCCGACATTTCTATTGCTTTCTCTTTTAATCCCACTTCATTTCCCCCTAAAATTGCAGTACATCATTACTTTTTCATTTATCTATTTCGATATTACCTTTTCAAATTCCTACTAGATCATATTTCTACCCAATAACGTTGAACAATTTCGCCTGTATGAGAAGAAACCACTTCATCTTCTAACACACCGCCAACCTTTTGAATCGTTTTAGCCGAAGCGATATTAACTTTATCGCAAGTTATTAACACTCTCTGCACCCCTAACTTTTGCACTTCACCTAATGCTAGTTTCAATTGTTTTATCGCATAACCTTGGCGACGTTTATTCGGATGAACACTATATCCAATATGACCACTTTCCCGTAATAAATCTTCGTTTAATCGATGTCTAATATTCACAAAACCTATAAGTTCCCCTTTTTCAAAACTTAAAAATTGACTGGATGGTACTCGATTAGCCAATAAATTTTCTCCTCGTTCTTGCTTTCTCACTTTTTCAAACCATTCATCAAGTGTATCAAAATTTTGTAAAGAACTGCTTCCATGTGGTTGTTCATCCGTACGTAAAAATGCCTCTCGATATTCTATAATTTGTTCACTATATTCATGTGTTGGTTTTAATAGTTTCACTTTGTTTCTCCTCTCTTAATAACCTACAACAAACCCCTTAATAGCTCTATTTTACCATTAAGGGGTTTCTATCATTTTCATTCAAATAATCCCATACTCAAATAACGCTCACCTGTATCAGGTGCAATACATAAAACTTTTTTACCAGCGCCTAATCGTTTCGCTATCATAATCGCTGCGTAAACAGAAGCTCCAGAAGATGGTCCAACTAATAACCCCTCTTGTCTTGCTAAGTTTCTCATTGTCGTTAAAGCCTCTTCGTCCGCAATTTGAATAATTTCGTTATACACTTCTGTATTTAAGTTTTTCGGGATAAACCCTGGACTTGTTCCTACTAGTTTATGAGGACCTGGAACACCGCCTGATAAAACGGGAGATCCTTTCGGTTCTACTACTGCAATATATAAGTTTGGCAGTTTCTCTTTTAACGTTTCCCCAGTCCCTGTAATAGTTCCACCTGTTCCCGCTGTCGCTACAAAAGCATCAAGCTCGCCATCCATTTGATCATAAATTTCAAGTGCAGTCGTATAACGATGAATATTCGGGTTTGCTGGATTTTCAAATTGTTGCGGAATAAAACTATTCGGTATTTGCTTTTGCAGTTCTAACGCCTTCGCAATTGCTCCTGGCATTCTTTGTTCTGCTGGTGTTAAAACTACTTCTGCTCCGTATGCTTTCAATAAATTTATACGCTCTTTTGACATATTGTCTGGCATAATTAAAACCGCTTTATATCCTTTTGCGGCTGCATTCATCGCTAAGCCTATTCCTGTATTTCCGCTTGTCGGTTCAATAATTGTATCTCCTGGTTTGATAAGACCATTCTCTTCTGCAACTTGAAGTAAATTATAGGCAGCACGGTCTTTCACACTGCGTGATGGATTAAACATTTCTAGTTTTACATACACATCTGCTGCATCTTCTGGAATAAATTTAGATAATCGGACGACAGGTGTATCTCCTATTAATTCTGTTACGTTTTCACATAATTTCATAGTGCATCCCCTATTCTATCGTTTTCTTATCACTTGGTAATAACCATGAAGTAAGTCCAATTAATGGTAGACAACTACATAGTAGCATAATGAATTGTAGACTATATATGTCCGCCAATTTCCCAAGGACTACAGATCCTAAAGCTCCGAGTCCAAACGCAAGCCCTACAATTAATCCAGATACCATTCCTACTTTTCCCGGAACAAGCTCTTGTGCATAAACAACAATTACACTAAAACTACTTGAACTAATAAAACCGATACATAAAAATAACGGTACGACCCACACGAGCGAAACATGTGGTAATAGCAAGGCAAGTGGCGCTGAACCTAGCATTGAAAATACAATAATTGTTTTCTTTCCAAATCGATCTGCTAGTGGACCACCGAAGAAAGTTCCTAATACACCAGCAATCATAAATGCGAATACGAAATACTGGGCATTTTTTATAGATAAACCGTAATGTTCAATTAAGTAAAATTGATAAAAATTCCCGATACCTGCACCGTACCAAGATCGTACAAAAGTAAGAAAAACAAGAAGTAAAATAACAAATTTAATATGTGTGCTGACAATCGCATTTTCCGCCTCAAGCGCAGCCCTCTTTTTTCTTCTCACAGCACCAGTCGCTAATTCATTCCTATACCAATTTGATACGAAAATTAATAGCACTATTCCTACCGCTGCAAAGGCTGTAAAACCTAAAGAACCAATTTGACCGAGTGGAACGAAAATTAATGCTGTAAAAATAGGAGCTAGAGAATTCCCTGTATTTCCTCCCACTTGATAAATTGCTTGCGCTAAACCTCGCTTTGCACCAGCTGCCATATAAGCAACTCGAGCACCTTCTGGATGAAAGACTGCGGAACCTAATCCGATAAATAAAACAGAAATAATAACAATAATAAAATTCGGTGCAAACGCGAGTCCAATCATCCCAAGCATACTCGAAAACATTCCGAGCGGTAATAAAAATGGTGACGGTTTCTTATCCGAATACATACCAAAAACCGGCTGCATAATCGATGATGTCATATTTAACGCAAACGCAATCCACCCTACTTGCATATAGGATAAATTCATCGTTTTTTCCAAAATAGGAAACAACGCGGGCACAACTGCTTGCATCGAATCATTTAGAAAATGACCGAAACTAATCGCAAATAATATTCGATATATTGTCGGTGTTTCTACTGTATTTTTTTGCGAAACTGCCTGCATATGTGAATCTCTCCTTTCTGTACAAAATATATATTTATTACAGTAGGTGTAATAAATTCTGACTTTTGAAACATTTCTATTCTATACTGGTTTCATTTCTTTTTCCAGAAATATCACTTTTTAAATAATATATTTTCTCTATATGTTTTATCGGATTTATTTATAGAAATTTTCTATATTTTCTTTTATACTAAGGCAGAGATGAAGGAAGGGATGACAACTATGAAGAAAAAAACAAAAGGAATCGTTGCACTCTCAATCACATTATCTATGTTTTTAACAGCATGTGGTCAAAAACAAGAGGCAACAACTACTGGGGAAAAGAAAAAGGAATCTTCAAAACAAGTATTAAATATTGTAGAAGCTGGGGAAATTTCTACACTTGATTCGTCTATCGCAACCGATGGGTTTTCTTACGCTGCATTAAACAACGTAATGGAAGGATTATATATGCCTGGTCCTGACAATAAACCTGTTCCTGCAGCAGCTGAATCATACAAACTGAGCGAAGACGGAAAAACATATACGTTTACATTGCACGATTCAAAATGGTCAAATGGTGATCCAGTGACTGCCCATGATTTTGAATATGCATGGAAACGTGCCGTAAATCCAGAAACTGCTTCTGAATACGCACATATTATGTTCGATATTAAAAACGCTGAAAAAATAAATAAAAAAGAATTACCAATTGACTCATTTGGTGTAAAAGCAATTGACGATAAAACGTTAGAAGTACAGTTAGAACACCCTGTCCCATACTTTTTAGGTTTAATGGGATTTGCAACATTTTATCCTCAAAACCAAAAGGTTGTAGACGCACAAGGGAAAAATTACGGACTTGAAGCTGCAAATGTAGTTTATAACGGACCTTTCCAATTAAGTGAATGGAAACATGATACAAGTTATAAAATGACAAAAAACCCGAACTACTGGGATAATAAAAATGTGAAATTAAATGAAATTAATGTAAATATCGTAAAAGATACTTCAACAGCTGTTAATTTATTTGAAAGTAAACAAGTAGACCGAATTACGATTAATTCAGAGTTTGTTGATAAATATCAAAAAAATCCGGGCTTAAAGAAGATGGAACGTCCTTCTGTGACGTTTTTCCGATTTAGTCAAAAGAACCCTTTGTTAGCAAACAAAAATGCTCGTAAAGCTATTTCGCTTGCTTTTGATAAACAAGGAATCGCAACAACGATTTTAAACAATGGTTCTATACCTGCGAATGCATTCGTTCCAAAAGGATTCGTAAAAGGACCTGACAATAAAGATTTTCGCAGTACGAGTCATGTAAAAGTAGAAACAAATGTGAAAGAAGCTAAAACACTATGGGAAACTGCGAAAAAAGAAACAAACTTACAAAACGCTTCTCTTTCAATCATAACAACAGATGAGTCTAACGATAAAAAAATTAGTGAGTTTTTAAAAGGTGAACTGGAGAAAAACTTACCTGGATTAAAAATCACATTACAACCCCTTCCAGTAAAAGCATTTTTAGATCGTGAAGGAAATGGTGACTATGACATCTCACTTTCTACATGGGGACCGGATTATCCTGATCCTACAACATTTTTAAATATGTTTGTCACTGACGGACCGTTTAATAAAATGAGTTATTCAAACAAACAATACGACGAATTAATTGAGAAAACGAGCTCTACTTTAGCAACTGATTTACCAGCACGTTGGAAAGCGTTCCAAGATGCAGAGAAAATCTTACTCGAAGATGATGCAGCTATCGCTCCAATCTTCCAATCAGGACTTGTATATTTAGAACGACCAACAGTAAAAGGTGTTGTTATTCGTCCATTTGCAGGAATTTATTCTTATAAATGGGCTTCTATTACAGAATAAGAAAAAGGCGATCCTAACATATATTAGGATCGCCTTTTTTATTAAATCGCAAAACGCTTATACTTTTCGTAATCACTCGTCTTACATTCTACTTCTAGTTTCGTACCTTCGTTTTCATAACTCGTAGATAAAACGTGCGCATGAGTATTGAAATAAGAAACTACCTGTCCTTGATCATACGGAATTAACATTTCGCACTTCGTATACTCTTTATAGATGTGTGAGCGAATCATTTCGACAAGCTCTTCTATTCCAATATGTTTCTTCGCCGATAAATAAACGCGTTCTTCTTGTACTTTCGGAATTTCAACATCTACCATATCTGATTTGTTATAAGCATAAATGGTTGGAATATTTTCTACTCCAATTTTCTTTAACGTTTCATTTGTAATATCAATTAACTGTTCATAATTTGGATTAGCGTAATCTACAACATGAATAAGTAGGTCCGCTTCCGCTACTTCTTCTAGTGTGGAACGGAACGCTTTTACAAGGTGATGCGGTAATTTACTTACAAATCCAACTGTATCTGTTAATAAAAATGATTTGTTATCTGGCAAATCAATATTTCGCACAGATGTTTCTAACGTCGCGAATAACATATCTTTTTCAAATACTTGTTTTTCTTCTGTGCCATTATAAATTTCAAGCATCGCATTCATCGTCGTTGATTTTCCTGCGTTCGTATAACCTACTAAAGCTACAACAGGAACTTCATTTTTCTTACGCTGCTTTCGCTGCGTTTGACGCTGGGCAACAAGTGCTTCTAGGTCTTTATTTAAAACTGAAATCTGTTCTTCAATTTTACGACGATCTAACTCTAATTTCTTCTCACCGACACCTTTATTTTTCGTACCAACTCCGCCGCTCTGTCTTCCTAATGATTCACGAAGCCCGATTAAACGAGGCATCATATACTGAAGATGCGCTACCTCTACTTGCAACTGCGCTTCTTTCGTTTTCGCACGTTGCGCAAAAATATCTAAAATTAATATGGTACGGTCAATTACTTTACAATCTAAATCCGCTTCTAAATTTCGAATTTGTGAAGGAGACAATTCGTCATTAAAAATGACCATATTCGCATCTACTTCATTTACGTAGGCTGCTACTTCTTCAATCTTTCCTTTTCCAATATAATGTGATGGATTTACTCGTTGTAAATTTTGCGTCACTTGCCCAATTACCTCTACATCACAAGCTTCTGCAAGATTTGTTAACTCTTCCATCGAATACGCAAAGTCATCTTCATTACCTAAATTTACTCCAACTAAAACTGCTCTTTGTAATAATTCTTCCATATATTTATTCCTCCATTTCGATTACGTAAAATAAAAAACACAGGTTACTGCCTGTGTTTTCGTAAACGGATAAGGGTTCACCAAAGAAATAGAAGAAAGTTATACTTTCGTCCTATCTCATAGTCAAAAAGTCCCAAGATCATATACGCACCCACAATAAGTGTTCACCTATACGATCCCATTCTATTTATAAAGGCAAAACAAAAAGAGGGCGTATTCGTCCCTCCCTCTTTTTCACATATAAGCTTAATAAAGGGTTCCTTTAAAATAGGCAGACCAATCTCGTTCACTCTGCACACAGACAGAGCCTTTGAGCGCTATTCAATTATTGGCACAAAGTATTGAGACGTAATCTGATTAAGATCAAAGGAAGCCCCTCCGTTCATTTTAAATTACATAAAGTGTAGCATAAGTAATTCGCTTTCACAAGATTAAACCACCTATAGAAACAGAAAGAAAATCTTTATATATTTACTTTAATCGTCATTTTTTGCGCGTTCTTCTCACGATAAAAATCACAAGAGCTACTATCAGTAACAGACCTATGGAAATGATAGCAACTTGCCACCTACTGAAACCGCTCACCATCTCCCCTTTTAAATCCACTTCCTTCGTCGGAACAGACTCTTTTGCAATTTGACTTAAAGCCACTTTGTCCGCCCCTGCCTCATCTAATCTCTTCGTTCCACTACAACTATGTGTGTGTAATTGTTTTTCCGGTCCTCTTTGAGAAGAAAATACTAAGTACTCTCCTCCCTCTACAAAGTGAAACACACAATCACCACCATCTGTATATACGATGATTTGCGTAAAATTTGTCCCTTTCCAAATTTTCTTCACTTCAAATAATACTTCAATTCCACCCCCTTCTTTCCTTCCAACCTCAATTACTTTTCCCTCAAACACTACATCATTTTTTTGAAGTGCCTCTTCTGCTGTTACGTTAATACAATCACAAGCATGAGATTTCTCTGGAAAAATAATAAGAATAAAGCTACAAATAATGACAACAGGCAACATGCGTAAAATTCTTTTCAAGAAGCTCAACTCACTTCATTATCAATTTTAGAAACTTCTCGTATATTAACTCGCTAAATTCCTTCATAGTAAGCTAAGTCGTTCAATACACTAAAAATCTATATTGACATTTTTATAACCTGATATTAGTATCAGGTTATAAAACAAAGTTAGGAGCTGTTCCTATGAATTCTAAATCTCGTATTACTGCAATTGGCACCTATGTTCCAAATCAAATATTATCTAATAACGATTTAGAGAAAACGATTGATACGAATGATGAATGGATTGTACAAAGAACAGGAATGAAGGAAAGAAGAATCGCTAGCGAAGAAGAATATTCCTCAAATTTAGCCATTAAAGCAATTGAAAATTTATGTACAACATATAAGAAAAACTTAGAAGATGTCGACTGTATCATTGTCGCTACTACTACTGCTGATTACGTTTTCCCTAGTGTTGCTTGCCAAATACAACAATACTTCAACATACCTCATACAATGGCATTTGATTTAAATGCCACTTGCGCTGGTTTCACATATGGTCTGCACGTTGGGAATAGCTTGATTACTTCTGGATCACATAAAAAAGTACTTGTCGTAGCAACAGAGACATTATCTAAAGTTACTGATTACAGCGATAGAACGACCTGTATTTTATTCGGTGATGGTGCTGGCGCTATTTTATTAGAAAGAGATGAAAACAAACCAAGCTTTATCGCGTATCATACGGGCACAAATGGGCACGGTGGCATTCATCTATACCGAACAAACTTATCTACTACTATGAATGGTACACCACTGCAAACAAATGAAAAAATCGTGCAAAATGGGAGAGAAGTTTATAAATGGGCAACACGTACGGTGCCAGCAGGTATAAAAGAACTATTACATACCGCAAATATGCAAAAAGATGATATAGACTGGCTCATTCCTCATAGCGCTAACTTACGCATGATTGAATCTATTTGTGAAAAATCTCAAATTCCAATACAAAAAACATTAACGAGCGTGGAATATATGGGGAATACATCTTCTGTCTCTATTCCACTCGCTCTAGATTTAGCTAGAAAAGAAGGGAAATTAAATAACGGAAACACACTTTTACTGTACGGATTTGGTGGTGGTCTTACACATTTAGGTCTTATTGTGGAGTGGGATTTAAGTTAAATGCATGAAAAAGAGGTTCTAGTCAATAACTAGAACCTCTTTTTTAATTTCTTTCTCCTTTTTGAGACCATATCACAACAGGAATCAGCATGAAAGCTAATACTCCTCCAGCTAATGACAATGCCGCATAACTCGAATTCGCTACTACCATTCCTGACATCGCTCCACCAGAAGCTCCAGCTAACGCAATAAACACATCTATCTTCCCTTGTGTTTTTGCACGTGTAGAAGGTATAGTTGCATCAACAATTTGAGCAGTACCACTGATTAAACCGAGGTTCCATCCTAATCCAAGTAAAGACAATGCAACGATTAATAGTATTAAAGAATCACTCGGCGCTATCGCAGCTATGACACCTGCTGCTAATAAGATTACTCCACCAGCTATACTCATCGTAGTTCTGCCAATTTTATCAATTAACATTCCCGTAACGAGAGATGGAAGATACATTGCACCTACATGAAAACCAATTACAAGACCTACTGCACTTAACCCATGACCATGGTGTCCCATATGAACTGGAGTCATCGTCATAATGGCAACCATCACAATTTGCGTAAGTATCATTACGATAGCTCCAACAGTAATGCCTCGTTTGTTTTCTGTCGCTTCTTCTGTTACTGCTTGCCCTTTATATGTATGCTCTTGTTTATATGTTTCTATCATATTAGCAACAAGTAACGGATCTGGACGTAGCATAACAAAAAGGACAAAACCCGCCAGTATAAACGCCGCCGCTGATAATATGAATGGGCCAGCAAGTTCAGGAATTCCAATTGAATGAGCAAACCTTCCCATTACACCTACTAAATTTGGACCTGCGACTGCACCAAAAGTCGTCATTACCATCGTAATACTAATGGCAGTTGCTCTTTGCTTCTTGTCTGCTAGATCTGTACCTGCATAACGAGCTTGTAAATTCGTAGCTGTACCTGCACCGTATATGAGTAAAGAAACTAGTAAAAAAATAATACTATTTGTTATTGCTGCCAATATAACACCAATTGCTCCAAACCCACCTACCGTAAATCCTGTTGCAAGCCCTATGCGGCGACCATATTTTTGCGATAACTTCCCGACAAAAAAAGCCGCTATTGCAGATCCCATCGTAAACATAGCAGCCGGTAATCCTGCAAATGCATCTGTTCCAAGCATTTGCTGCGCAAGAAGTGCACCTACCGTAATGCCAGCAGCTAATCCTGCTCCGCCAAACATTTGTGAAATGCTTACGATTATTAACGTTCGTTTATATAATTTTTGTTGTTCTTCTTCTGTATACATACGATTACTTTTTAAAGCCCCCGCCTTATCTAACAATTCTTCATCCTCCCTTTAAAATTAAACCCACTTGTTAATGTACTATAGAACAGCAAAATCCCCAAATTTAATATACTGAAATTTATTTATACATGTAAAGAACCCCACGGTTTATATTTTTCCCATTACCGAGGGGTTCCCAAATTTACATGGTGACTCTACTTTATATTTCATATACAAACTTTGTACTATTTTACAACTACATCTTGATTCGCTTCAAAACCTTCTGTCTTACCCTCTTTCATCTCATAATAATACGAAGGTAATTCTATATTATGTTCTACAAGGTAATCCTCAATTAATGAAATAATGACTTTCAACGTTTTCAAACGTGCATATAATTTATCGTTACTTTCGATAATATGCCACTTCGCATTTGGCTTATTTGTTTTTTCAAACATGTCTTCCATTGCTTCAACATACTCGTCCCATTTTTCGCGGTTTCGCCAATCTTCTTCTGTAATTTTCCATCTTTTCAAAGGATTGTTCTCTCTATCTTTAAACCTCTTTAATTGTTCATCTTTACTAATATGATAGAAAAACTTCCCGATTATGTAATGATCATCTGTTAATAGTTTTTCAAAATCATTAATCTCATCATACGCTCTCGTCCACTCTTCCTTTGTAGCAAAACCTTCAACACGCTCAACTAACACACGGCCGTACCATGAGCGATCAAAAATGGTGATTTGCCCGTATTGAGGAAGTTTTCGCCAGAAACGTTGCAAGTAATGGTACCGTTTTTCATGAGGTGCTGGTGCTCCAATTGGATTTACTTGAAACCCGCGCGGATCAAGATGTTCAGTCACTCGCTTAATCGCTCCGCCTTTTCCAGCCGCATCCCAGCCTTCCATAACAAGCATAACTGCAATTTTTTCCTCTTTTACAATTTGCTGAAGTGCTAATAAACGTCTCTGGTATTTTTCAAGTTTCTTATTATACTTAGATTTTCCTTCTATTCTTTTCGTTAAATCTATTTTAGCAAGATGTCCATTTTCCATAAAACAAATCCCCCTTGTTGTATGACAATGTTATTTTAACATATTATTGGAAAAATTTCTCATTAGAAAAAACTGTATAGAAAAATCTCTACACAGCTTTCATAAAGAATACAGCAGTTCATATCACCATAATAACTGCACCTATAATATAAGATATGTTCAATCATTTAAAATGTAAATTACATTCATGAGTGCCATAAATTTCGCCTTACATTATATGGTATATACTCACATAAAGAGAAGATAATAATAAATAAATCTGTTACAGAATGGGAGCTCTCTAAAAATGAAACGAAAAATATTTTCTCTCTTTGCACTAATCTGTTTAGCACTACCAATACAAGCTAGTGCATACACATTTCAATCACTACCAATTGCATCAAAGTCTAAACAGTGGTATATCAAAATTGATAATTTTCATAACCCAAACAAGCAAGCAGTGCAGCCAAAACAAGGTGTATACGATACATATAGTTTACTCGTAAAAAACATCGGTAATGATGTATCAAACGTAGCTGTGGAAATACTTGATAACACTCCTACCTCTAAGGCTACTTTTCATTCTACCGCTTTAAATAACAACGTTTCAAAAAGTGATACAAGCTTTGATTACATCGTATTCCCATTAGACTTTAACAGCCATAATTTCAAAGTCGTCATAACTTGGGAAGAAAAGAACTTCTCTTACAACGGCCATCCAGTAAATGAAAGTAAAAAAATGAAACAAACATTTGTGTTTAATGAAGAATAAGCCCTAATTTGATTAGGGCTTACTCTTTTTTTACAAAACCAGATTGAATTGCTTCTGCCACTTCTTTTGTAATTTCCAGTTCTCTTGCTTTCATACTAATTTTCTTATGCCAAATATGTACGGAGGGCTTTTCATTATAAAGATGCTTTATTAATACGAGTTTGTTATATGCTAGCCTATTTTCTCTATGGGTAGCGATATAGACTGTGAAATTTTTTGCTTCAAAGACCTTTTCTCCCAAAATGTATTTACTCTCTAATTGCCTTGTTACTATATCTTTCAAGTTTTCTATAGCCATGCATATCGCCCTCTTTTCCCATTTAATCAATTAAATCGACGAATACTCGATACAGACAATGCGATTCCAATTGTTAAAATTACTAAACTAGCTAGTGCTATAATAGTTACCTCACCACCTATGACAGTAGCTAACCATCCTACAACCACATAACCTAGTGGCAATAAAGCAAATGAACCTAACATATCCAGGCTTGCCACTCTTCCGAATGCTTCTTCTGGCACAAGCTCTTGTAAACTTGTTTCCCAAATGAGTCCAAATATCATCATACCGAAACCTTCAATTGCCATTAATGCAATTAAAGCAGGTGCCCAAGCAATAAACGGCATTATTAAAAGCGCACAACCACTTATTAAAACACCACCATAGGCAAGTAATCCCCGCTTATGCCACCTTTCTCTCCCGCCAAATATTAGCGCGGCAATTACAGCTCCAACACCAGAAGATGCCATTCCTAATCCATACACGTATGCTTCATAATGATGATGAACATTAAATAACCATGGAATTAATACGACGATAATTCCTGCATAACAAATATTGATAAAAGAAAAGACTAAAATTGTAATCCATAGCCACGGATGACTTTTTAAAACGAAAACACCTTCCATAAACTCGTGTTTGTAATCGACCTTTCTTCTTTCAATATGGTTTACTTTTTTAAACTTTATTTCTCTTAAAAATAATTAACATAAAAATGATAACAAATACGTTACTGCATCCAGTCCAAACCCTATTCCAGCAGATGCCACGGAAACGATTAATCCTCCAAGAGCCGGCCCAATTAGTCGTATACCTTGATTACTCATTTGCGTTAATGCATTAGCTGCATTTCGAATTTCCGGTACAAATACTTTCGCCCTTACAGCCGCATATGCTGGCTGAAATATCCCTTCCATAAGCCCATATAATGCTACGAGTACATATAGAAGTGGAATTGTTAAAACATCCATAAATATAAGTGTTGCAAGTAATAGCATTAATATGCAGCGAATGATATCTGTAAATAACATTACTTTCACCCGATCCATTCGATCTACGACTAATCCAGCAAACGGTAACGCAAGAATATTAGGAAGCATGTACATCGCCATAGTCATTCCCATTACAACTGTTGAACCTGTTAATGAATACACAACGACTGGCAAAATAACCATCGTTATCGAACTACCTAAAGTCGAAAACAATTGCCCAATCCATAAAAATTTAAAATGCGGTGACGCTTTAACTGGCAATAGCAATTTACCGATATAACTTAAATTTTTCTCTGTTGGTATTTCTCCTTGCATACCTCTCTCCTCTTTTCGAAGGATTAAATCATCCTAATAAAATGTTTTATTTTTAATAATATTCAATCTAATTATATATGAATTCATCAAATTTATGGTAATATTATCAAAAACACAAAGGGGACATTATATGAAAACAATTGAGACAGAAAGACTCATACTACGATCATTACAATTAGACGATGCTCTAGTAATCGAAAAATTAGCTGGCGATTATGATGTTGCTAAAACAACCCTATCTATTCCACACCCATACCCAAAAGGCTCTGCAAAAGATTTTATAACACATATGCTACAAGCAGAAACTGATAAAAAAGTTGTGATTTTTTCTATATTAGCTAAGAATACTAAAGAATTAATAGGTGTGATTAATTTCAATTTAAATCATATCCATAAACGTGGAGAACTGGCCTATTGGATTGGAAAATCTTATTGGGGAAACGGATTTGGTACTGAAGCGGCGAAAGCACTACTACACTATGGATTCAACGAGCTACATTTAAATAAAATATTCGCAGCTGCTTTTACAAATAATCCTGGTTCATGGCGAATTATGGAGAAAATCGGAATGAAACATGAAGGGACGTTTAAACAACATGTTGTAAAATCTGATGAATCTATGGACATTACATACTATGGAATATTACGTGATGAATACAAATAAAAAAGGTGTTTTCATTTATGAAAACACCTTTTTTATTTATAATTTTAAGTTCTTCTTCAATGTCCAATATTTTTCTTGAGTATTTTCAAATGAAAATTCTACCCAGCCATTTGGATCTTCACGATATACATTTACTTTCTTACCATTTTCTAATTTTCCAACTTCATTTTGTGTAACATTTGGTACACTCTTAATTGGATTGTTAAACGGGAATGGAACTTGATAGTAAGATCCTACCGATTGAACTGTAGTTTTTGCATCTTTTGCATAATCTGTATAAGGAATCGCTTCACTTAATACTTCTACATTTAATGTATTAGGGTTTTTCGGTAGTCGTTTTGCATTTTTGTAATCTGCTTTATTAAAAGGCTTAATGCGTTCCATGATGTTAGCGATTTTTCCAGCCCATTCTGTATCTGTTGAATACATAACATTCATTGCTGGCAATGTGTAACCTTTGAAATATCTTGCACCATCTTCTAAGTAGTTCTTTTTCACATAATCAGCGTTATATGAAATACTTAGTCCGTATGACGGTAAATATTTTGCATATGCAAATGGATCACGATCATATGCTCTTAAACCAAATAAATTATGTTTACGATATGCAATTTCTGATTTACCGTAACCAGATTCTAAGATTGCATGTGCAGCTAGGTATAGTGCGTTCACCCCATACTCATTTTGCGCTTTAATAAAGTCTTGTCCAATTCCAACTAACGGGCTATCTGGATGGAATCTTTGAATATAATTATCAATCTCTTGCGCAGTTACATTAGATGGTAACGTTACATCTAGATTGATATACGATGCCATAGCATTAAATAAAAATTGTGCATATTCTTCACGTGTTAAAACACTAGTTGGATTAAATGCACCTGCTCCGTTACCTGCTGTAATGCCGTTAGATTCTAATGCACTAACTGCATCATTTGCCCAATGCGTACTTGGTACATCATTAAACGTATGTTGGGCCTTTATTTTAAATTTAAAAGCATTCTGTATAATTACCGCCATCTCAGCACGAGTTAACGACTCTTTCGGTCTAAAAGTCCCTTTACCATCACCTACGAAAATCCCCATATCTGTTAGTGCCAAAATTTCTTCTTGGAACATTGTCGTTCCTGCACTAATATCAGAGTATGGATTTTTATAAGCGTTTTTTGCTTCTGGTTTTAATGCGCGATACATTAATGCTGCTACTTGCTCACGAGTCACAACATCTCCGAATCCGAATTTACCATTATCGTACCCTGCAATAACCCCTTTTGACGTTAAATCAGTAATCGCTTCAAATGACCAATGATTTTTCGGAACGTCTGGAAATTCTTTTGTAGATGCAAACGAAGTTGCTGGAGCCATCACTACTTGAAGTGCGACTGTCACTGCTAACACATTAGAAATAACTTTTTTCATAAATTTTTTAACACGTTATGTATATGCTTGTCCCGTGTTAACTTGCCTCCCTTTATCGTATAATTTTCCCTATTAAACTAACAAACTCTTAAATAGTCAACATTAAAAGTATACGTGATAAAAATAAACTAATCTACCATTATTTTATTCATAATCAGCATAATACGATATATCTTTTTATTCGGATACAAAATTACATAAACTTACAAAAAAGCCCACCTCTATGTAGACGATGGGCTTAGCAATCAACATTATTATTTCGTTAAACGAGATTTTGAAACATCAAAGCCTTTCCACTCATAATAATCTAAAATCCCCGCATAAATTGCCTCAGCAGCTATTTGTCTTCCGGATTCTGAAGCTAACTTCTCATAATCCGTGCTATTATCTAAAAATGCTAGCTCCGTTAGTACTGCTGGCATCTCATTTTCTCTTAGAACATAAAAGTCTTCTGGTTTCACACCACGATCTCTTGTATCTAGAGCTTTAACTAATCTCTTTTGTATTTTATCAGCTAACATGTAACTTTCTTTTTCACGCTCAGTTAATTCTTTCTTTTCAGATCCTTTATAATAAAAAGTTTCTGTTCCATATCCATCATGTTTTTGAGAAGCATTTGCATGGATACTTACAAAAATATCTCCATTATGTTCTTTCGCGAAATCCACACGATTTTTAAGGTCTTCTCCTTGTTTTTCACCAAGACGAATATCTGTTTCACGCGTTAACATCGCACGGAATGGAGTATTCTTCTCTAGTAAACTTTGTAATCTTTTAGAAGTATCTAATACAATATCACTTTCATGTAATCCTTGCGTTGCCTTCCCAGGGTCTGTTCCTCCATGGCCCGGATCAATAATAATCACCTGTTCTACTAAAGGGTTACCTATTTTAAGCGAGTCTGACTTTGCAATAAACTTCGCTGCTTCTGCTTTCGTTACAGTTTTATTAGGTAACCACTCTGTTTTATTTACACCTTGTGAAATATCTAATTCTACTAAAATGTTGGCCTTATCTTTCCCCCAACTATCATGTAAATCTGCAAATTTTGTTTGTACTGGTTGTTTTACTTTTGCCTCTAATTTATATGCTTCAACAAGCATCGCTGCCATTGAAACTCGGTCAATTTTCCCAGTTGGATCGAATACGCCCGCTCCTTTCCCTTTAACAACGCCAGCTTTTTCTACGGCTGCGATGAATGGAGTATACCATTGGTTTTGAGAATCACCGAAAGATGGTTTAGCATTTGTATCGATTCGTAAGTTTAAGATTTGAGCCATCATTGTAGCTGCTTCTGCACGAGTGATTTCTTTTCCTGGCTCAAACATTCCTTTATCGTTACCTGTAACTGCACCTTTATCTACTAAATAGTAAATAGAATCTTCTGCCCAATGTTTAGCTGGGACATCTGGAAATTTTTTTGTTTGTGCGAAACTACTAGATGAATAAGATAATATACTAGCTGCGATTACTCCTGCTGCGATTATTCTATTTTTCATAGAATATATTCCCCTCTCAAGTACAATGTATTTATGTAACAGACTAATTATAGTTCTGAAAATTAGTAATAGTCAATTGTAATTTGTATAATTTTGTATTATTATTGTATTTTTTGTCATATTTAACTATAAGGTTTTATAAGAGGAGAGATTCGTATGGGCAACAATTGGAAAGATATAGAACACCGTATTTACACGATGTGTATGATTCAGCGAAATAACGAAGTATTGCTAATAAAGCGCCCCAATCGTCTAGGTTTCCCTGGTTATATCGCTCCTGGCGGTAAAGTAGATTTCCCAGAAAGTATCGTTAAAGCTGCTAAACGAGAAGTAAAAGAAGAAACTGGATTACTTGTTTCAAATTTAAGTTTTAAGGGATTAGATGAATACGTAAATCCGAAAGAAAATGTTCGATATATGGTATTTAATTATTGGTCAGACTCATTTGATGGTGAACTTCTTATGAACCCTCCTGAGGGCGAATTATTATGGGTACCAATTGATGAAGCACTAAATCTTCCTATGCAAGATTGGTTTAAAGAGAGATTCCCATTATTTTTTGAAAAAGGTACGTTTGAAATTCAACGCGTCTGGGACCGAGACTTAGATAAACAAGTTGCTATGACAATTACCCATACATAAAAAGCTTGGAATCTCTCCAAGCTTTTCTTACTTCTCCTCTAATTTCTTAATCTTATAATCAATTTCTAAAAACTTGATTCCGAATATCCACATTTTATGATTAGCTTCTAATATGTGATCCGTGTGCTCTTTTATAATAAAAGTCTCTGCTAACGGTAAACGTATTGTAAAGAAACGAGTATGTAAATAAATCCCCTCATCTCCCTTTCCATTCCTTCTCAGCTTACTAGTAATGATTAAATCATTACTCTTATTACATAATTTCAAAATCCCTGTCATATTCGAATAGGGTAAAGGTAATCCAATATTCATGTATGTCTCGTTCTTATATGTATGCTTTGAGTAAAGAGCTACAAATATAAATTCTCCTTCTTCATTTTTTCTTAGCCAAGCTCTTACATTCTCTCTTCCATCCTTCTCATCTATTATCCCCACGATAGAGCCATGCATCGTTTCCCACTTGCCTCCCATTCCTAAATGTATTTGTCCTACACGTTTACTCATTTTCTCATAACAAAATGCAAAGGGGCGGAACCACCGAGCCCATTTAATATGCGATTGTAACTCATACTCTTTTGTATCTTCATAAAAACGAATAATACTTACAGGGATATTGTCCGCGTCAAATGCCTCACTATGAAAATCCTTCATATTATCAACTAAACCTATGTATTCCTTACTTTCTACTAAATTTCTACTATGTAAAAACACCCCACCAATTTTCACATTTCCTCTTAACTTACTCATTGGTTTCCCATAGTATTTATAATTCGGAACACTCTTTTCGATCATCCAGCCGACAAATGCCGGTAATGCTACTCCAACTCCGTTAACAACACCGTGAATCCAAACCATTTGAGCAATTGTAATCGTCATTACATGTTTCAAATTCCCATACGAGTATATAAGTGAAAACATAATTGTTACCATGAGTGTACTAGATGATATGACTAGGAGGATTTTTGCGTTGATAGCATTAAATTTCGTGCGCCAAACATAAATCCCATACCCATAAATCGCACATAAATATAGGAACACTGCAAAAAATTCAAATACCCTTGAGTACGTAATTCCAATCGCAACTGTCATCGGTGAAATGACTATAATAAACATAATTGCATCATATACTTTACTGCTCTTTTCTCTCTTCCGCCCTATTAAACCAGCTGATAATGGCAATAGAAACGCCGAATAATGAAAATGTGCAGCTGTGAGTAAAACAATGTCAGAGCTAAAATGCATAATTGAAAGTTTTGCTACTGAAGCAAAAAACCAAAAACCACCTAAAAACAAATAAATAAACGCACTATCGATAGCTGTCTCTTCTAACGGTTTCCATCCTCTTTCTAGTAATCTATTTATACCAAATAACGCAACGATCCCCGTATATACAAACCAAATTATCGCAAAGATATATTGATTTGTTACAAAAGCTAACATTGCACAAATCGCTGCTATCGGATATAAAAACGATACGGATTTATAAAATAATAAATACGATCCATTTCGTGCTCTTTTATCAATAATACAAAAAGACATCGGTATAAATAACAAAATAGATAATAAAATAATTGCTTCAACTGGGTTTACATTTGACCACTCACATATTAGAAAAACAATATAACAAGCAAGCCCAACTATTATATTTTTCATATCATTTATTTCCTTTCCACAAATGTTCCCTTATATGAAAATAGCGAACCCATTAACGGATTTCGTACTTGAACATGAATTCGAAAACATTGTAATTCGTCATCATAACTTTCAACAATTTTTGCCTCTCCGTATAAAAGTTTCGGTAAAGAGATTTTTCTTCTAAACATATAAAACCATTGTTTCTTCGAAGAAATATGCATTGCCCCTAACTCATCAATATGAAAATTTAATGTAGAGACGAGTATATGTGGTTCACCAAAATAATCTACAATTTCATTTTCGTTTTCATCCAACTGCATAACTGCATTAAAATATCTTTTCTTATTATGGAAATAGAAAGTACGATTCCACTTTACAATTTCTTTTCCATATTCATCTCGTTCAGCTGTATTATGTATTATAAATGGAACTCCCTCTCCCCGTTCAGAGAAAAACATTCGAAACTTCGATGCAATTTTTAATATTAATTTTACGAAAAAAGAACCACCGTAAATTTCATCCATCTTTCCTTCTCCAGTAAAGCTATTTTCTTCTGTAATCTCATAGCGTTTCTGTAATTTTGGATGAAGTCTTTTATAAGAATCCCCTAATAAGCTTTCATAAATATTAGCCATACATTATCCCTTTCTCTTCCTCTTGCAATTTTTTGCACTTGGTAAATCAAAACTATTTATATAACCGACAATCGATAACCCCATTAGTAGAACGTTTAATGTAATTGGATTAAACGGCTCTGTAAAGCTTGCGATATTCGTAAAGCCTGCCGCTATCGTTAAGGCTATTAACATAAAAATATGTACTATAAATACTTTTCGTTTTGGAAATGGCAACAGCCATATGACACCAAAAATAATTTCTAGTATTCCAATTATTTTAAGTACAAAAATACTATGTGCAGTTGAACCAATCATCACAGATAGCATTTTTACTTCTTCTGAATGAGTAAACACTAGTTTCGGTACTATTCCTTGATACATCCATACAAATGCAAATAAAAAACATACAATCCAATATGTCATCGTTCTTCTCATTAGCAACCTAGGATGAAGTCCTTTTTCTAACCATAATTTTAAAGCATCAAAACTCCAAGCAGTCGCCCAACCTAATAACGGTCGAAAAATACATGAATCTATTACATTTCCTATACGACCATACCTCGTATCATAATCATATTGCGTCTCAAAATGAATGTATGTTTTACTCGGTGTATACTTCCAATAACCACGCCCTATTTGAATAAGAGATAATTTATTATCCGTCCAAAATTTCAAAGAAGAAATACGTTCTCCCGTTTCTTTTCTTATCTCACCTATCGATTCACCTTCTCCAGCTATTTCAAGTCCAAATCCGATTTTTGTTTTATATAAAAACTTCTGTGGTTCTCCTTCTTTTTTCTCTAAATACGAAATTTCAGTAAAGCGAGCATCCCATTCTGTATGTATATGTGGTTCTTGCGTGTATTCCCATAATTTCTCCATTGTTGTGTTCATTTCTGTCGAAACATAAATAGGCTTTTTCCCCTTCATTCTTCCACCTCCAATGCACTATAAGTTTAATGTACATGCATTGAATTTATTTTGCTACATTTTTCACAAACTTTCTAATAAAGAGAAAGAATTTTTAAAATTTATATAAAACACTTGCTTCCCCGAAAAATTTAAATTATTATAAAACAAATGTTACCAACAACTTCATAAATCAAACACTCTCGCCTAAAACGTGAGATAGAGGTTGCGATACTTATGATTATTCTAATGGAGACACAGAGATGTCTATGAAATTAGATGAAAGGAAGTATTGCCGAAATCGATATATTTCTCTGTATGTATCGATTGGGGCTGTTTTCGAATAGAAACAGAACTGTCATATGTACAGACGTGTATGTATGAAGAGCTATCTACAAAAAAGAGATATCATTTTTATGGTATTCCTTTTTTGGCGGTTTTTTTATTAGCTCCGTTTTCTGTTTCCCTTTTCCTGTAACAGCACCATCCTCACTTATTTGAGATGGTGTTTTTTGTTTTTCTCTGGTAGCTACAGGAATATTGGGATTTATATATGTCCTAATCTATTCTTAAAAATGGATGAAAGAAGGAATTCGTAATGGAAACGATTGTACAAAAATTTGGTGGCACTTCTGTCGGAAGTGTTGAGCGTATTCAACATGTAGCAAATTTAATTATTGAAGAATATGAACGAGGACATAGTATCGTCACTGTCGTTTCGGCAATGGGAAAAAGTACAGATGAACTTGTAGCACTTGCTAACGCTATTACAGAAAATCCGAGTAAACGTGAAATGGATATGCTTCTATCAACAGGAGAGCAAGTGACTATTTCATTATTAACAATGGCATTACAAGCAAAAGGTTATAACGCGATTTCATTAACAGGATGGCAAGCTGGTATTACGACAGAATCTGTACATAATAGTGCACGGATTACTGACATTCATACGGATCGAATTCAGTCTTATCTTACTAAAGGTACCATTGTTATTGTAGCTGGTTTCCAAGGAGTCAGTGAAGATCTTGAAATTACAACGCTTGGACGAGGCGGTTCCGATACAACTGCGGTTGCATTAGCTGCTGCACTGAAAGCTAAAAAATGTGATATTTACACAGATGTGACAGGCGTATATACGACGGATCCACGAGTTGTAAAAGATGCTTATAAATTAGATGAAATTTCTTATGACGAAATGTTAGAACTTGCAAACCTCGGTGCTGGTGTATTACATCCACGTGCTGTTGAGTTTGCTAAAAATCATAATGTCATTTTAGAAGTTCGCTCAAGTATGGAACAAGAAAATGGAACAATTGTAAAAGGAGAATGTAACATGGAACAACAATCAATCGTTAAAGGTATTGCATTTGAAGATAATATTACACGCATCACAGTGAAAGGATTGGAACAAGGCTCACTTTCAACTGTTTTCTCTACATTAGCAGCGGCACATATTAATGTAGATATTATCATTCAAAGTATTACAAATGAAGGAACTGTTCATCTCTCCTTCTCCATCCACTCTAATGATTTAAGAGAAACATTAGAAGTGTTGGAACAAAACCAAGAAGCACTTCACTATGTATCAGTAGAACATGAAAACCATTTAGCAAAAGTATCAATTGTAGGATCTGGTATGGTCTCTAATCCAGGTGTTGCTGCGAATATGTTCACTACTTTAAAAGAAGAAGATATTCATATTAAAATGGTAAGTACATCCGAAATTAAAGTGTCTGTCGTTATTGACCGCCTTCATTTAGTAACAGGTGTTGAGGCGCTGCATCAATCATTTATGGCGAAAATTGAGCCTTTAGTGCAGATGAGTTAATTTCCACCCGTAAAACGTAAAACAAATTATATGAATCTATTTCCTTCCTATATAAATAGAAAGCTGTTTGCATTGTATAGCGTGACGAGAAATTTATTTACATTAAAATAAAGTCATTCTATTCAACAATCGGGCCATTTAATGGCGTACAGACTAGAAATATTTTGTGAGGAAGTCGCGGTATTATTTGTTAGCAAGATACTATATGACATACTTAATAACAGCTTGTCACATTTCCCTATACCGTGGCAAGCTGTTTCTGTTTGGAAGGAATTTGTAACCTTTTAATAGTATACTTATGAAGATGACCAGATAATACATTTTTACATATAAGGAGATACAGAGAATGACAAAAAACAAATTACTCAGAATGGACAATGTCAGCATCGTTGTAGAATCCCTTGATGACGCAATCTCTTTCTTCGAAGAGATTGGTTTGAAACTCGAAGGGAGAGCCACTGTCGAAGGTGAATGGGCTGGTCGCGTAACCGGACTCGGTTCCCAGTGCGTAGAGATTGCTATGTTGGTTACGCCAGATGGCCACAGCCGGATTGAACTTTCGCGATTTCTTTCCCCGCCCGCTATAGCAGATCACCGGACAGCACCTGTCAACGCCCTCGGTTATTTGCGCGTCATGTTCACCGTTGAAGACATTGACGAAATGGTATCTAGGCTTACCACTAAGCATGGTGCTCAGCTCGTTGGCGAAGTAGTTCAATACGAGAACTCATACCGTCTCTGCTACATTCGTGGAACCGAAAGCATCTTAATCGGTTTAGCGGAAGAACTCAGTAACAAGTAAGTGATGTATTATAAATTAAACCACTATATTTTTAACCACGTCCTAACTTTAGAACGTGGTTATACTTGTTTGAGCTTTTAAAAATATATTATCATTTTACATATAGATTTCAAGACACTATTCAAATCGTTCTTTAACATATTATCAACATCTATAAATCATTATAAAATAATTTGGTTAGTCATTTTATCCTTTCCTAGGAAATATAACTAACTCTTCTCATTTTATATCTTATCGCTCTTTTCCATGAAAAAACGATCTATATTCATTCAAAATAACTTTCTTCACATCCGAGTAAAATACCATCATGAATAGTGCAACTCCTAATAAAATCTCTTGAACTCCTTCATAATCAATGAAAGCACTTAAAATTAGCAAACCGCATCCGATATAAAAACCAAATCCATTTCCTTTCTCAAAATCCTCATCTTCTGCATCACTATGTATTTTCTTTTTGAAATCTTGATTCCCTTTTATCAACACGTCTAGCGTAACGTTATACATTTCACTCAATAAAATCAAATTTTCAATATCAGGGCAACTTTTATCATTTTCCCATTTATATACCGCTTGCCTCGTTATACCAATCTTTTTAGCAACATCCTCTTGCGAAAATCCTTTTGACTCTCGTAGTTTTTTTCACTGTTCTCCTAAGCTCATAACGTCCCCTCCTTTAACAAATTATTACACAAAAAGAGATATAGAAGAAAGAAACCATTAGTAAAATTCACTGTAAACCATTCGTTTACACAATAAAAAAGAGAGGATAACTTTTTGAGCTACCCTCTCTCACTTCTATTAAAACAGATGAATGTTTTCTTTCTTGCAAGCTTCACGTAAATCATCAGGCCATACAGAAGATTGCACTTCACCGATATGTGCTTTACGTAAGAAGTACATGCACATTCTTGATTGTCCAATACCACCACCAATTGTTAATGGTAGTACATCTTCTAATATACCTTTATGGAAATCATACTCACGTTTAAAGTCATCACCAGTTTTCGTTAACTGCTCATCAAGTGATTTACTATCAACACGAATTCCCATTGATGATAATTCGAACGAAGCTTGTAGTACTGGGTGCCAGAATAGAATATCACCGTTTAATTTCCAATCATCATAATCAGCTGCGCGTCCGTCATGCTTTTCACCTGAACAAAGTGCATCACCAATTCCGATAATGAAAACGGCACCGTGTTCTTTCGCAATTGCATGTTCACGATCTTTCGGTGTTAATTCTGGATATTTATCTTCTAGTTCTTGGGAAGTAACGAACACGATTTCTTCTGGTAAATACTTTCCAAGAAACGGATATTTTTCAAATAAGTGATCTTCTAAATCTTTGAATATTCCATAAATTGTTTGTACTGTTTGTTGTAAGTAATCTACAGTACGCCATTCTTTTTGAACGATTTTTTCCCAATCCCATTGGTCAACGTAAATAGAATGTGTTGCATCAAGTTCTTCATCACGACGGATTGCGTTCATGTTTGTATATAAACCTTCACCAGCTTCATAGCCGTATTCATGTAATGCGAATCTTTTCCACTTCGCTAGTGAATGAACAATTTCTAATTCTTCTCCTGAATGTAACATATCAAATTCAATTGGACGTTCTACACCGTTTAGGTGATCGTTTAATCCTGATTTTTTCGTTACGAATAATGGTGCAGATACGCGGAATAGTTCAAGGCGTTTTGCTAACTGGTCCTCGAAAAATGTTTTAACTTCCTTAATTGCAATTTGAGTCTCTCTTACTGTCATTAATGATTGATACATGGTGGTTTCCTCCTAAAATGTTTGGATGTTGTGAAAAGAAGCCAACAAAAAAAGCCCTTCTTTCCCAAAAAACTGGGACGAAAGGCTTTGGTTCCGCGGTACCACCCAAATTAGCAACAGAGGTTGCTCACTTATACAATACGGAGATGAAAATATCTCGATACTGTTCTTCTTGTAACGGCGAAGTTCCCGGCTAAGTCTACTTTCCTATAAAGGATTTCGGTTAGCAACTCCAGGAGGTTCTTCATAATAGGCTTCGTATCAGGCTCACACCACCCCTGACTCGCTTAGACTACGTCCTACTACTACTCGTCCTTTCATAGTCGTTTTGTTGTCACATCTCTGAAACATTTTATTAATGATTATTCTATACAAAAAATAAAGAAAGTCAACAAAAAGTTTTAAAATATTTTTCAATTCTTTATTTTACGGCTTTATTGATTGTTTCCAATATAACTTCTTTACTTCTTTTGCCTAGACATTCCAAAAAACATCTCACTAACTGAAACTAACATATATACAACGATTAATGTAATCGTTCGAAATATAGAATCCGCAGTATTTCGTATTATTTTCATTTTCTTTTTAATTCCTTTCAGTTTACGTGCAAATTCATGATATACTATAGCATTCAAGCAGTTTTTTTTACTTAAAGCAAACATAGTCATTTATAAAGAGTATTTTCTAAATCATTGACTATTATCAAATAAGATTTTTATATAACGGAGTGATCATATGAGTAAAACGAAAGCAAAACCGAAAAAAGGTGTAGGACAAGGTACAGGAAGTAAAGGATGGAACCGTTGGCAATCAAGTGCAAAGAAAAAGGCAGCTGCCAAACCATACAAAAGTAAAGGTACAAAGAAGTAATTTAAATAACATTTGATTTCTTTACTTTGTACAAAACAAAATATAATTATTACAACAAAAAAGCTATGCCCTCATAAATTCGAAGGCATAGCTTTTTTATATTAAATCATTAAAATATCTCGTATTTCTTCCTCCGTAATCGATGACAATTTCTCTTCTCCCGGTTCAATCACTTCAGCGATTAAATTTTTCTTACTCTCTTGCAGTTCATGCATTTTTTCCTCAATTGTTCCGTGTGCTACTAATTTAATAACTTGTACTGTATTTTTTTGTCCCATTCGATACGCCCTATCAGCCGCTTGTTGTTCAACAGCTGGATTCCACCATAAATCATATAATATTACCGTATCTGCACCAGTTAAATTAAGTCCAGTACCGCCAGCTTTCAAGGAAATAAGAAATAGATCGCCCTCTCCTTCGTTAAACCGATTACATAGCTCTACTCGTTCTTGCGAAGGTGTATTTCCGTCTAAATAAAAGTATGGAATCGCTTGACGATTTAACTCACGACCAATAATGGACAGCATCTTCGTAAATTGAGAAAAGATTAAAATCCTCTTACCAGTACTTCTACATTCCTCTAGTATGTCTAGCAGTTGCTCAAATTTAGCTGAACTCCCCTTGTAATCATCAACGAATAACGCGGGATGATTACAAATTTGTCTCAACCTCGTTAAGCCAGCTAATATTCTAATTTTATTTTTACGTAACGTATCTTTATCTAAATGCTTTAACGTTTCTTCCCTTAACTTCGCTAAATAAGCAGCATATAGTCTCTTTTGATCTGGTAATAATTCCGATGACTGTAAGTGCTCTATTTTATCTGGAAGCTCCTGTAATACGTCCCCTTTTAATCGTCTTAATACGAAAGGTTTTACGCGCTTCGCAATATCTTCACTCCTTAAATCACCAAATTCCTTTCTTCCTGGTAATAATTCTGGAAATACGACATGAAAGATAGACCATAGTTCTTCTAATGAATTTTCTACAGGCGTTCCCGTTAGTCCGAAACGATATTCAGCTTGAATTGTTTTCACTGCTCTTGCAGTTTGCGTTGTAGGATTTTTAAACGCCTGTGCTTCATCAAGAAATAGTGTATGAAACGGCCTCGCATACGATCTTATATCTCTTCTCAGTAATGGATATGACGTAATTACGACATCAAATTCCGCTACATCTTTTAGGATTTTCCGCCGCTCTGTCTGATTTCCATCTGCAATAACTGCTCTAATGTGCGGGGCGAATTTTTTCAATTCACTAAACCAATTATAAACAAGCGAGGACGGTGAAACGACTAATATAGGTAGCTCCTTCTCTCGAATTTCAGGCAAAACAGAATCTATATAAGCAATACTTTGCAGCGTTTTTCCAAGTCCCATATCATCTGCTAAAATACCGCCAAAACGGTAATAGGCGAGCGTTTTCATCCACTCAAATCCGTATACTTGATACTCTCTCATTACAGCATGTAAAGTTTGTGGCACCGTAAACTTTAATTTTTTCGGATTTTGAATGCTTTCCACTAAATCTTGAACAGATTCATCTAAACTTAAAACATTACCTTCGTGAAGTCCGTTCATCCATTTTACACTCCGAATAAGCGGAACGTTCACTTCTTCCCCATGTAAAAATTCTTTTCGAATACCTGATTCTTTTACAAACTGATTAATTTCATTAAACTCTTTACTCTCTAGTGATAATAAAGAACCATTCGCTAATCGGTAATATTTGCGTTTCTCTTCAAGAGCAACTAATACACCTTTAATTTCCGCTTCCGGTATTCCTTTTATATCAAAACGAAATGACAACCAATCAATTCTTTCTTTTCTTCTCACCCTAATAAGAGGAGCTGTATCCCCTTTATGAATTCGTAATTTGATTGCTGTCGTCGCATAAATATCAACTAAACCTTTTAACGTTGGAACGACATGATATAAAAAATTATACTCAGCCTCTTCATTATGTATAAAATAACCACCTTCTGTTTTCGCGAAGGCACTTTCACTCATAATGTCTAAAATTTCTTTTTCCTTTTTCTCATCACGATTAAAAACAGACGGCTGTCCGTCCTCTTCTAGCGGATTAATCACGACGTTTCCATAATGAAATTCGAGACCTGCTAACAAACGATTTTTCACTCGATCTAAATATAGTTTTGCTTTTAGCGACGGCGTTTCAACACGATCTGATATTACTTCATCAATGCGCACTGTTCCAAGCTTCATTAATCCAGGGACAACTTTCGCTACGAAATGTTCCATCTTAGTTTCAGGAATATAAAACTGATTGCTATTTGAGCGACTCATCATCTTTTGTAGTTCAATAAGTCGCATACAATCTTCCATAGGTAAATGATATAATTTCCCATCGTAAAGAGCGTTGTTATACATCTCCATAACTTGAACACGATTTAGGCCGGCTATATGAAGTGTAAACCCGCCATTATTCCCTTTCGTGAACTCAAAATGTAATGGCAATAAACCTTTTGAAATTTGTAAGCCATGAAACAGTTGCTCATTTTGTTTCAGCTGTACATACTCGGCTCTAGAAAGTGAAGAGAGCATATCATTCCACGAAGCTGGCGGTATAAATATCATACTTTCATCTTGTTTCGCATGTACTTCTAGTGCATCTTCATACATTTTTTCGTTATGATATATTTTAATGAGTTGTTGTATAATCGCGTCTGTTTCTTGTTTAAAACTGTGTACATCTGGCGTGTATATAAATTCATTGGAACAATGAAAAGTTTCTCTTTTCTCCACTTTAGAAAGAAATTCTCTAATATGATTTATGAAATACACTTTGGCAAGTTTCAATTGAATTCCAAGAAGAGCCCCACCGCTTTTCGTCGCTACTGGTGAACATATAAACTCCACATCTAATATTTCACGTGTATCAAAACGATGTTGTTTACTTTTTGGTCTCAGTGGTTTGTCTGCAAACAGCTGAAACATCCCGTTTGTTAATTGATCATTGCTGCTACTAACAGAGCCCATTCCACCCGTTTGCTGATTATAATTTATTTGTATTAGTACGGCTGCAACATGTTGACAGTACGTTTGAAAAGACGCTAACGAAGGACAGCTACATCTCGCAACAACCTCACCTTTTTTAGCTTTTTCTACTGTAACATGGAAATCCTCGTTCCCTTTTACCGTCGCCTCGCAAATTTCTTTATTTTCATCATAATGATTCACGATTACTTTATTTGCTTTATAATAAGCTTCGCCTCTTTTATATGAGGTCTCTCCGCATACTTCTTTAATGATTGATTTATTTAATGTAAAACTCATTGTTTTGACACCTCTTTAATGTAAAACCATTTTCTCTTACTTAACATTTTACATGCTCCACGAGAAAATATAAAATGTTGATTTAACAAAAAAAGATGCTTATTTATAAGCATCTTCTTCACTCTATCTCCATCAACCTCTTCGCCTCAAAATACAACACTTGAATAAACTTCTTCGTATTAATTCGCGTATGACCAGAAGATGCGAGTTCATCTTTCGTCATTTCTGTCATCCGTTTTCTCACTACAGTGAAATCAAAAAATTTCGGAGCATAGCTTTCAAATTTCGGATTTGAAAAGTCTGTTAGTCCAAGAGAAGCTAAATGGTTCAATGATTGATAAATCGCTCTTCTTACACGTTGTTCAGATGCTTTTCTCTCCTTCTCTATATCTGCCTCTGAAGCTAGTTCCCCTAATTTTTTCAGTGTAATTTGGTGAAAAATATCTTTCAACGCAGGAAATCCAAATTCAAATGTTTGCGCCTTTTCTTGTCCATTTAAATATTCCAGCATACTAAGTAAATCTTTACTTCCGTTCTCTCCCGCAATACCGAGTTCTGATAGTAAGAAGCGTCCTGAATCTGATATCTTTTTCCCTTCTTGCACTGTTTCACTACGCATTTGCGGCTTTTCCCACTGAAACACATTATTTAATGATTTTTGAATGTCATATATAGAACGTTCCAAACGAATACGTTCTATCACTTTTCGTACAACAGATACTACTTCTATTTTGTTTAGTGGTTTTGTAATATAATATTCCACACCAAGTGTATATGCCTCACCAATGAGCTGTTTCGATTCAACTTGGGAAATCATAATAATTTTCCCAGTAAATGAAGATGCTATATGGCGAACTGTTTCAATGCCATCTCTCATTGGCATGAGTAAATCAATAAATAAAATATCCACTTTTTTATAATTCAGCTGTTCTGCTTCAACAAAAGCTCCATCTTCCGATTCTCCAATTACTTCCCCAAGATCGCCATCCTCAATAATTTGCGAAAGCATCGAACGGAAAACTTCATCATCATCTACGATATAATAAAACAAACCTATTCCCCTTCCCGCTTTAAGCTGCACTCCGGTAAACAAACGATAAACTTACACCCTTTTTCAGTTTCATTGTCTTCTAACCTTACTTCTCCGCCAAGCTCTGTTACCATTTCGTGTATGTAAGAAAGTCCAATGCCTGTTGACGGTGTTCCTGTTTGATCATACTTAGAAGTAAACCCGGGCTTAAATACTAATTTCTTATACTTTTGCGTTATACCAGGGCCATCGTCAATTACTTCAAAGATTACATGTTGATCTCGTTTATATAACTTAATACGAATGAGACCTCTATCTTCAATTGCTTCTACTGCATTCGCAACTAAGTTATTAAAGATTGATAGCACTGTATACACGTGATATGCAGCGTGCTCACCTTCTATATGTTTAGAAAAACGTATATCTTTCTCTAGCATTTCAGCATACTTTTCATTTATTCTTACAATCATTTCTGTAAGCTCATGTCCTTCTACATACTCAGCCACATTTTTATCTAATAAAAGTTTAGATAATCCTGCAAAAATCCTTTGATTATCCTTTTTTATTTCATGCACTTCTCCTGCTATTTTCAATGCTGTTTTACCATTCGAATTATCGCTTACTTGTAAATTCCGATATAATTGATACGCTTCTTGTGTAATTAATTCTGCATTTTGTAACGTTTTTTTCAAATGAACAGATTCTACATATAAATTGGACAAGTGCATGAACATTTTTTCATTTTCTTTTCGTACTTGTGATTCTTTTAATTTCGTTTCATATAAATTCATCATATTTAAAAAGCCAAGTGCAAAGAAACTACGGAAAATAGCAATAATAATAAGTTTATTTAATTCAGAAACTGTTATCGTTGTACCGAGCACGACTATATGATAAATCGCTAGTTCAGACATACTTGCGATAATTTCAATTGTAATCCCAAGGCATCCAATAACGATTGGATTCTGATGGAACTTATTCACCCTACAAAGTGAAAAAAGACTTCCATAAATAAAATAATAAAAAAACACAGGATAGCGCAAATAAAATGATTCTGTCATATGAAATGAACCTTGCATGACCCAGTCAAGACATACGCGGAATAAAACGACACATATACCGACAAGAATACCTGCAGCCGCTGCTGGTATTCTTCTTAAAAATAGTAATAAAAAGAAGAAAAGCGGTGTCCCAAAGCTAACGCGAAACGTATCATTAAAAGGATGAAAATTAAGCTCTCCAGCAATCGGAACAACAACCATTAATATAATTAAAAGAGATATATCTTTCTTCCATAATTGATTCCAATTCAAAGCTGCCACTTCCTATACTTTTTTCGGTAATAAAAGTGAAAGCCCGCTTATATTATAAACGGGCTTTATTTCTATATTGTAACCTTTTCTACCGCTTTTATTTGGCGATACTCAGGCTCCCAGATTGCTTCTTTCACTGCAATCTTGATATCGTTATCACTTAAGTTTTCTCTAGCAACGCCTTCTGCAACAGCAACTTTCGCTACTTCAATTGCTACCATTTCGGAGATATTACGTAACTCTTCAACTTCTGGCAAGATAGGTGCTCCTGGTTGACTTGTATCTACCATACTTGCAACTGCTTCAGCTGCTGCTGCAAACATTCCGTCCGTCATGATGCTTGCACGTACTACAATTGTTCCAAGTCCAAGCCCTGGGAAAATAAGTGCATTATTTGATTGTCCAATCACATACGTTACACCGTTATATGTAACTGGTTCAAATGGACTTCCTGTTGCAACTAACGCTCTTCCTTCTGTCCACTCGATTAAATCTGCTGGTTTTGCTTCAGCAAGTGGCGTCGGATTCGACATTGGTAAAATGATTGGTCTTTCTACGTGAGAAGCCATTTCTTTAATAATCTCTTCTTTAAATGCGCCTGCAACAGTTGATGTACCAATTAAAATTGTCGGTTTCACATGCTTCACAACTTCAGCAAGTCCGATTACATCATTTTGCTTCCACTCACTTACTTCCGCTTCTTTTCTTGCATACGGAATTTGGAAATCAAGAAGATCTTCCATGTTATCTGTAACTAATCCATTACGATCAATACACCAGAAACGCTTATATGATTCCTCTTCTGATACACCTACGCGAACCATTGCATCTCTTACTTGATCTGCGATACCGATTCCAGCTGTACCAGCGCCAAACACAACAACGCGGTGTTCACTCAGTGGCACACCAGAAGCTTTCACTGCCGATAATACTGCGGCAAGTGAAACTGCACCTGTACCTTGAATATCATCGTTAAACGTACACACGTCATGGCGATATTTATCTAAAATTTTTCGTGCGTTACGAGAACTGAAATCTTCCCAATGCAGAAGTGCTTTCGGGAATTGTTTATTTACTGCTTGAACAAATGTATCAATAAATTCATCGTAAGCTTCACCTGTTATACGAGGGTGACGATTTCCAATATAAAATGGATTGTCTAATAATTCTTCACGATTTGTACCTACATCTAAAATTACCGGTAATACGCGGCTAGGATCGATTCCAACTGCGGCTGTATAAACAGCTAATTTTCCGATTGCGATGTTAATACCACCAACGCCCCAGTCACCAATTCCTAATATACCTTCTCCATCTGTTACAACGACTAAATCAATATTTTCTGCTGTTGCACCGATATTGGCGAACGCTTCTTCAATACCTGACGGATCGTTAATTGATAAATACACACCACGTGGTTTACGATATTCATGACTATATCTTTGAATCGCTACACCAACAGTTGGTGTATATACGATTGGTAACATTTCGCGTAAATGATCTGTTAAAATACGATAAAATAATACTTCATTTCGATCATGTAACGCTGTTAAGTATACATTCTTTAATAAATCATCCGGCTGAGAACAAAATTGTTCGTATGCTCGGCGTGCTTGTTCTTCCAATGTTAAAACTGCTGGCGGTAATAACCCTTTTAAACCTAATTCTTCTCTTTCTTCTTGCGTGAAAGCGACCCCTTTATTTAAAAGTGGTGTTGATAATACTTCTACTCCTCTTAATGTCGTTTCTAATGAACCATTAGAAGCTACTGTAAACTTGCTCATAACATCCCTACCTCTATTCATATATAGCATTTCTATATTGTAAACAAAAAAGAGGGGCTTGTCCCCCCTCTTCTTTTAATTTTTCTTTAAAAGAGTTGCTCCTGCAATCCCTGGGTGTGTCATTTCGAATGGATCTAGAATTAATTCTAAGTCTTCTTGTGACAGTACACCATTTTTCACACAAAGTTCTCGAACGGATTGCCCAGTCGCGATTGCTTCTTTCGCAACGCGAGCTGCTGCTTCATAACCGATATGAGGGTTCACGGCTGTAATAATTCCTACACTCTTCTCAACATACTCTTTTAAGCGATCTTCATTCGCTTCAATTCCTTTTAAGCAGTTATCTGTAAAGGCACGGAAACCGTTATTCATAATGCTAATTGATTGAAGTAAGTTGAAAACTAGTACTGGTTCCATAACGTTTAATTCTAATTGACCTGCTTCTGAAGCAAGACAAATTGTATGGTCGTTACCAATTACTTGGAACGCAATTTGATTAATTACCTCTGGCATAACAGGGTTTACTTTCCCTGGCATAATAGATGAACCTGGTTGACGAGCTGGTAACATAATTTCTGCTAAACCAACACGTGGACCTGATGCCATTAAGCGAAGATCATTCGCAATTTTAGACATATTCATCATACATACTTTAAGTGCTGCAGATACTTCTGTGTATGCATCCGTATTTTGCGTCGCATCTACTAAGTCTTCTGCGCCAACAAGTGGTAGTTCACTAATTGCAGCTAAATGTTTTACAACCGCTTCAATATATTCTGGATCTGCATTTAAGCCTGTACCAACTGCAGTTGCTCCCATATTTACTTCATATAAATGTTGACGTGATTGCTTAATACGTTTCATATCACGTTCAAGTACGCGAGAATACGCTTTAAATTCTTGTCCAAGGCGAATTGGCACAGCGTCTTGTAAATGTGTACGACCCATTTTAATAACATGGTCGAACTGTTCTGCTTTTAATTCAAATACATCATGCATATAACCCATCGTTTGTAATAAGCCTTCTAATGCATTTAATGTTGCGATATGAATCGCCGTTGGGAATGCATCGTTTGTTGATTGCGCCATATTTACATGACTATTTGGACTAATATAGTGATAGTCTCCCTTTTCCATTCCTAATAATTCAAGAGCACGATTGGCAATGACTTCATTTGCATTCATGTTCATTGAAGTACCTGCTCCGCCTTGAATTGGATCTACGATGAAATGATCGTGCCATTTTCCATCAAGAATTTCTTGAGCAGCTTCTGCGATCACGCCACCCTTGTTCAATTCCAATCTTCCTACATCTGTATTAGCAAGTGCTGCTGCTTTTTTTACAATTGCGAATGCTCTAATTAAACCTTCATGGATTTTGTATCCTGTAATTGGGAAGTTTTCAACTGCACGCATTGTTTGTACGCCGTAGTATGCATAGTTTGGTACTTCTTTTTCACCTAAAAAATCTTTTTCAATTCGAACACCATTTTTAACTTCAGTTAATGTTGCCATGATTATTCACTCCTTAACGATTTCTTATGCTGCTTTTGTTTCTTTGACTGTTTCTACATATTGTTTTGCTTTCTCATTATCGAATTCGCCTTCCCACTTCGACATAACAATGGCCGCTAATGCATTTCCTAATACATTGACAGATGAGCGAATCATATCTAAAATGCGGTCAATTCCCGCAATTAACGCGATACCTTCTAGTGGTAACCCCATTGAACCTAACGTTGCTAATACAACAACGAACGATGCACCTGGAACTCCCGCCATACCCTTGGATGTTAACATGAGAACGAATAATAACGTTATTTGCTCTGTCAGTGACATGTGCACACCGTACATTTGTGCAACAAACAATGCCGCTAACGCTTGATAAATAGCCGATCCAGTCAAGTTAAATGTATAACCTGTCGGAATAACGAAAGAGGCAACTGCCTTTGGACAACCGAACTCTTCCATTTTTCTCATTATATTAGGTAAAACAGCTTCTGAACTTGCTGTCGTAAATGAAAGAATAAGTTCTTCTTTTAAAATTTTTATTAACGTAAAAATGTTTACGCCAACCATTCGTGCATTAATACCTAATACAATCACAACGAATAGTATAACAGTTACGTATACAGCTAGCACTAGTTTTCCTAAAGGAAGTAGTGTTGCTACACCAAATTTTGCAACCGTAACAGCAATTAATGCGAATACACCAAATGGCGCAAACTTCATAACTTGATTTGTAACCCAAAACATTGCTTCGAGTACACCTTCAAAAAAGTTAAAGACAGGCTTTCCTTTGTCTCCAATTGCCGCAACTCCTAAACCAAATAACACGGAGAAGAATATAATCGGTAATAAGTCACCTTGTGAGATAGATTCAAATACGTTTTTCGGTACGATATGAACAATTGTCTCAGCAAAACCTTTCTTCTCTGTTGCATCTGCTGTTTGTTTATAAGAAGAAATATCGCTTTGCTGTAAGTTACTCATATCAACGCCAGTACCTGGTTGGAATATATTTGCCGCAAGTAATCCCATTAAAATAGCAATTGTCGTAATAATTTCGAAATAAAGAATTGTCTTCCCGCCTAGTTTACCAAGCTTCTTCATATCTCCTACACCAGCTACCGCAACAATTAACGCTGAAATAACAATTGGTACTACAATCATTTTAATTAAGTGAATAAATATATCCCCAATTGGTGTGATATAAGAAATCGCCGTTTTATTGCCATAAAAGACTGCCCCTACTACAATCCCTAAAACAAGCGCGACAAAAATTTGTGTTGCCAATCCGAATTTTTTCATTTATGTTCATCCCCTTCATGCGAACGCTTTCAATTTGAATTTATAAAAGCTACTCACACATCTTATAAGCGAACCTACAAAATCATACAAAAACCTACAAGTTCGTCACAAAAAATTCAAATATTTTTCTTCTTTTTTTCATTGACACCATTTTGTTAAAAAACGATAAAATAAACTTGATAAGTAATCAGATTGTTTCGTATAATCAAAAAGAGATATACTTACAACAAATTGAAATGAAAAGGAGTCGGTAGTATGAAAAATTATGTACAAAAATCCGTCTTATCTTCTTCTTTTCTTTCTCATTTTCTTAAAAAGGAACAAAGGCATTCGCCTTTGTTCCTTTTTAATTGCGATCTATATAGGGGGAATTGTTATGAGGTCATATAAACGTGTCTTAATTAAATTAAGCGGCGGGGCACTTGCCGATCAAACTGGAAATAGCTTTAACTCCAAACGATTAGAACATATCGCAAATGAAATTTTATCCATCGTTGATTTAGGTATCGAAGTATCCATCGTCATCGGTGGCGGTAACATTTTTAGAGGTCATCTAGCTGAAGAATGGGGAATTGATCGCGTAGAAGCTGATAATATCGGTACACTAGGTACAATCATTAACAGCTTAATGCTTCGCGGCGTTTTAACAAGTAAAACAAATAGAGAAGTGCGCGTTATGACTTCCATTCCATTTAATGCAGTAGCTGAACCATACATTCGCTTGCGTGCAGTCCACCATTTAGATAACGGTTATATCGTTATCTTTGGAGGCGGAAATGGGCAACCGTTCGTGACGACAGATTATCCGAGTGTTCAAAGAGCCATTGAAATGAATAGTGACGCAATATTAGTTGCAAAACAAGGAGTAGATGGTGTCTTTACAAGTGATCCAAAACATAATAAATCAGCAAAAATGTACAGCAAACTAAACTATAATGATGTTGTTAGACAAAATATACAAGTCATGGATCAAGCAGCTTTACTACTTGCCCGTGATTATAATTTACCAGCACACGTCTTTAATTTTGATGAGCCTGGAGTGATGAAAAGAATTTGCTTAGGTGAACATGTGGGAACGTTGATTAATGATGATGCTTCATTGCTTGTGCATGAAAAATAGTTATTTCTCATTAAAAAAGGGTGTCTATAAAAGACACCCTTTTCATTAACCTTTATAAATAAAAATCAGCCAATCCCCCCAACTTCTCCTTACAACGCTCCCAAAACGATAACTTCTCAAAAAATTCTTTCGTCATTTCTTTTGAATCACGGAAATCTTGCGCTAGTGCCTCGTTCACTTCTGATACGATAGTTCCACCATGAATATACAAATTCATCTCATCATTTATATAGAAACTACGGGCCGTAAAGTTTGTAGTACCGATAACTGTTAATTCATTATCAATTAACATTAACTTCCCATGAAACATTCCTTTTTTATAACCATATACTTTAATTCCATTATTAACAGCTTGACGAATATAAGGATACGCTGCCTCTTTAATAAGAGGAATATCTGGTTTATATGACCACAGTATTTTTACAGTAACTCCACGTTTTTGCGCCGTGATTAAAGCGTTCATTAACTCTTTATTTTTCGCTATAAAATACGGCGTCGTAATGACAACCGAATGCCTCGCTTCATTTATTAACTTCACATATTTTTCAGCGACGTAATGTCCATTGTAACTGGCCATCGTATGTAACGTGTTCCCTTTACTAGCTTTATTCGTACTTCTCTTTATATTTTCTTTCGTATCTCGTTTCCAATCTAAAGCGAACTGCTCTTCTAAATCTTTTGCTCCTTCTCCTTTAAGCCGCACATGATAGTCACGCCAATATCCAAATCGCTTATCTTTTCCTAAGTACTCATCTCCTATATTAAAACCACCTGTATATCCAATCTCTCCATCAATTGTCGTAATACGGCGATGATTACGATGGTGAAGTGAATAAAATCCGAATGGCAATTCAGGTTTTCTACTATATGTAAAATGTACACCACTTTCCCGCAATTCATTTATCATCTTTCTTTCAAATGATAAATCATTAATGCGATCAACTGATAAATAGACGTTTACTCCTTCTTTTGCCTTCTCTTTTAATAAATTTAAAAAAGTATGGCTACTTTTATCATCCGACAAAATAAAAAAATACGTGTAAATAGATTGCTTTGCTTCTCTTATGTCAGTAAATAACTGTTTATAAAACGACTTCCCTTTTACATATAATTGAAAATCACTATAATGAGGGGTATACTCCGTCGGCATGTTTTTCCCAGCTTCCATTTTCCTGCCGAGAGTAACATCGATATGCATCCAAATTAAAATAAAAACGAAAATAGCAATAATAATAGAAGTAACTCGAAATATTTTTTTAATCATTTTGATTTCCTTCCGATCGTTTTCTTTTCACCTTTCTATTTTGTCATTCAAATTTAGATTTCATGCTTCATACAAAAAAGGATGTGACTTAACGTCACACCCTTTTTTATATTAAACAAAGTTCCTCGCATCATTATTTCTTCCAAATTTATAAATTGCAATTAAGAAGAATGCAATTGCAAAGGCAAATAAAATTAATATGTTTAAATACAATTCTGAGAACGGTATTCCTTGTTGTAGTTTTGCTATCGTATCTAATAACCAACGCTGCGGAAGAAAATCAGCTACTTTTTGTACCGCCTTTGGCATAATGTCGTACGGGAAATAACATCCAGCAAGCAAACATGTTGGTACTATCACTAAATTTTGCATTGCATTTGAAGCCGCTGAACTTTTTGAGAACGACACAATAACTAATGATAAACCAATTGCAATTAAGGCAAAGATCATTAGCACACCAATCATTACTATGAAAGGCATATTAATATTTGTGTGAAAAACATTCGTCATACATAATACTGCAATGACAATTTGCAATGTTAATATCATCATATTTACCGCGACGTTGGACAATATAAATTTCTTTCCGTCAATTGGTGTTGATAATAATCTAAAGTACGTTCTATTCTCTTTTTCTTTTAAAATAAATCCTGATAAGTTCACTGCTGAAAACAGCATAAACATAATAAGATAACCCATCGTTTGATTTGTCATATCTTTATTTTTCGAAGTATCTTCTAGCGTCTCCGTTTTCATTTTAAATGAACTTTTTTGATACCCTGCGTACATCGTATCAAATGCACTTTGATCTGTTCCTGCTACTTTACTAATCGCTGCTACATTATCAACATAGTTGTATAAATATGATTTTATAAATCCTGTTACTTGATCACCTTTAATCGATGCAATTTCAATATGATCTGGTTTCCCTTCTCGAACACTTTTTGAAAAACCAGAAGCTAATGTAATAACTCCATCAAGTTTTTTAGAAGTGAGTTTATCCTCTACTTCAGACTCCTTAACCTTACTCACATTCACATGATTTAATCCTTCTAAAAACTTTATCGTATCGTTTGCTATCGGCTCATTTTCTTTATTTACAATCCCAATATTTAACGTTCCTTGCCCTGCATTTCCGTATATCGAAAAAGAGATGAGCGTCCCGATTATTGGCAAACTAATAATAATAATTAACCCTTTTTTATTTTTCAAAAGTACAGATAACGTTTTTTGTATGAGCCATAAAATATCTTTCATACTATAGCCCCTCCCGTCTACGTAATGCAATAATTGCAATTAATAAAAAGAGTGCTGATATTCCAATGTTTAAAGAAATGACTGGTAGTGCTGCCCCTACATCATTCGCATAAATAATTTTCATAACAGCTGTGTTTGCCCACGTTAATGGTGATAAATTCGTAACGAAATTTTCTTCTATTACGAAATATGCACCGCCAAAAATAGAAGCTAATTGCACTACCACCATAATAATTGCTCTAGACGCTTCAGGTGTTTTTGTCATATATCCAATCCCTAAACCGAAGCTAATTGCTAGAAAGACTTCTGTTAATAAAATAAGAAATATGACTCCAAGGTGTTCGCCCCAATTCGCTTGAAAGACAAATTTACTAAATAACATGACGAGTAATATGCACAGGGCGTTTGCTACAAGACTACCAAGCACTTTCCCAATGAAAATTTCAGCCTTACTTATAGGTGCAGCAATAAGACGATCTCCTGTTTTACGTATTCGTTCGCCTCGAATTAGAAAACTTGCTCCCATCGCAGCGTACAGTGCAATCATCGTCGTCATTACAACCGCATAGTAATCCATAGAACCCGGTTTATTCGCAGCTTGTAAAGATGTTTCTTTTATATAATCATTATGATTTCCATTTGAAATAACTGCGCTCACCTTACTAGGATCAACTTTTGCAACTTCGGCTGCTACATTGTACTTATCAACAAATGTTGTTAGCATGCCTTCCACAATACTTCCCTCAATACTACTTTTGTCACTTCCGTAAAATTTCGCACCATCTTTCTTTAGTTCTACATAAGCAGCATATTTATTTTGCTTCACCGCTTCCTTCCCATCTATACTGCCGGAAGCTTTTTTAAAATGAATACCCGATTTATCAACTTCTTTCGCAAATGCTTCAAATGCTTGAGAAAACGTGCTACTTGCTTCATCCTTATATAGCACTTGTATATCTTTAATCGAATGACTATCACTATTAAATGCGTTTGTTAATGCTGTTCCTAATACAAGCATAAGCACAATCGGAAATGCTAACATAAAAACTAAAGTTCTTACGTCTCTAAAATCTCTTTTAATATGCATAATTGCAATATTGAAGATGTTCAATTGATGAACCTCCCTTTACCTTTTCTTCATTTACCGTTTATTTATCTCGTAAGTTTCTACCGGTCAACGTAAGGAATACTGTTTCTAAGTTTGGAGCCTGCTCCTCTAACGAACGGATTTCAATGTCATGATTGATGAAGTGCTGAATAATTTTATTTAAATTATTTAATCCTGCATCCGAGTTTACTTTAATTACATTCTCTTCAATTTGAACAGCTTTCACTCCATTTATCTCTTTTAACTGTTCTATATCTAAATTTTCTACTGACTTCACTTCAATCCAAATATCTTTCGTATCGGTAATAATTGCTTTTAACTGCTCTTTCGTTCCTTCTGCAATCACTTTACCGTGATCTACTATCGCTATTTTCGTACAAATCTCTTCTACCTCTTCCATGTAGTGACTCGTATAAATAATCGTGCTTCCCATTTCATTTAATTTACGTACTGACTGCAAAATGTAGTTTCTTGACTGTGGATCAATTCCAACTGTCGGCTCATCCATAATAATTAACTTCGGTCTATGAGCAATCGCACAAGCAATATTCAGTCTTCGTTTCATCCCGCCTGAAAAGTTTTTCGGATAACTTTTATGTTTATCGCTAAGCCCCACAAATTGAAGTGCTTCCTCTACTCTCGCTTTTAGTTCAGCCCCTCTTAATCCGTACAACCCAGCAAAGAATTTCACATTTTCATAGGCAGTTAACTCTTCATAAATTGCAATATCTTGCGGAACGATACCGATATTCATCTTTGCGAATCGATTATGTTTCTTTATATTTTTTCCTAGTATGCTAATCTCACCTTCGTTACTTCTTAACAACCCGGCAATCATATTTATCGTTGTACTTTTACCAGCACCATTTGATCCTAGGAAGCCAAATATTTCTCCTTCTTTAATAGATAAAGACATATTATCTACCGCGATGAAATCACCAAATTTTTTCGTTAAATTTTTAATTTCTAATGTATTCATCATTTCACCCCTATTTCGATTTCTCTGCTTTTAGTATAAACAAAAAAAATGAACCTGCTCAGTGCAGAAGTTCATTCTTTTCACATGAGATTATTCACTTTTTTCATATGAGATGATTCATCCTCATATCGGCAGCAACATTGTTACTGAAAAACCACTTGTTCCATCTACAATAATTTTTCCGTTTACTGACGCTGTTCGCTCCTCCATCCCCATAATCCCAAGACCTTTCTTAACGAGAACCGCACCTTTTCCGTTATCCTTCACTTGTACTTTCACCATCTTGTTAAGCACATGAATATCAATTGAAATAACTGTCGCATCAGCATACTTCATCGCGTTCGTTAATGCCTCCATAACATTTTCACCAATAATTTTCCACTGTATAGGAGAAATCATATCTAAGTTCCCTTTATAAACGAAAGGAATATTCACATCATGCTTACCAGCAAATTCCTCTATGAATAATTTCATACGATGAATACCAATTTGCTCAGTTGGTGGTTTCATATTTTTTAGTGTAACCCGAATGCTTTCAATTCCATCTTTTGAAATATGAATTGCATTTTGTAATAACTCCGCAGATTTTTCTTTATCTATCCCCATTAGTCTCTTCGCTGCTTCCATTTGAATGAGTGCACCTGTCATCGAGTGGCCAATTTTATCATGAATTTCTTGAGAAAGTCGATTTCTCTCTTCTAACTTAAATGTGTATTCTGATTGCCTTATGTACTCTTTATTTTCATGTAAGCTTTTCGTCAATCGCTGCATATCTTTTCGCATCTTATCATTTTGTGATTCAAGCTTTAATACGCGCGATATATACCGTTCTGCCATAATTAATACGAGGAAAGAAAATGCAACAATTAATCCGTATGTCATTCGAATGCTCTCATTTGTAAAAATAATAGGAATCATCATAATGATAAATAGCTGCCATTTCTTCTCTATATAACGGAATATAATTTCATATAAGTTCAATGGCAAAAACAAAATAAAAAACGGATGAATCTTCCATGTAAATAACATAACTAGACCAATTGATACGCAAGTTAATATGTTTTTGTACGTAGCTTTTTTAAATATAGAAATCAGCACGTTTACAGAAAGATATAAAAGCAAAGTAAGTATAATCCATGGTAAGTTCTCTACATTTAAATAAATGTAACTAAACACAATATATATAAAGACAATTAATTTACTTACAATTAACCAAAATTCCATATCTTTAATCTACTTTCCCTGTCAAATAATAAATCGCGATTTGTGTACGATGTTCAAGTCCAGTTTTCCCTAGAACTGATGTAATATAATTTGCAATTGTTCCTTCTGATATGAAAAGTTGCTTCGAGATTTCTTTATTCGAAAAGCCCTTTGCAATTAATGCGATAATACTCAGCTCTCTTTCAGTAAAAAGACTTGTATCTATTTTACATTCTTCCTCCTTACTTTCCATTAAATTAGACTTAATTTTATCTAGAACTACATCTTGCATAACTGTTTGACCGTTATATACTCCTTTAATCGCATCACGAATACGCTCTGGATCATTATTTTTTAATAAATAACCTTTCGCTCCGTTTTTTACTGCATCCAAAATATATTCATCATCATCAAACGTCGTTAAAATAAGCGGCTTCGTTTTCGTCTCTTCACAAATGAACTTCGTCGCCTCTACTCCGTTCAGATTTGGCATGCGAACATCTAATAGAGCGATATCAACGTCATTCTTTTTACAATATTCCACTGCTTCTTTCCCGTCATTTACTGTATCTACTACTTCGAACTCTTCATATGTATTTAAAATAATTTTCATGCCTTCTCTAATGAAAGAATTATCATCTGCTATTAATATTTTAATTTTCATGTTTGTTAGTATGGACCTTCTCCTACTAACATTCACATCCTTTCTTCCCGTAACATTTCCCACTTGCTCATTATATACTTCTCTTTACCATTTTTTCACACCTTTTTTCATATAGCCCCCTTCCTAAAAATATATTATTCTTTTTTTACAACATGTGTAGGGTGACCAGTCATTTCTTACGTCTATATAATAGAATGCGTCAAAAAGGAGGGAGAGACCCATTGAGGAAAAACAATTAATTGAAAAAGCACAGCAAGGAAGCGAACATGCTTTTCGTATCCTAGTGCAAACATATCGTCACTATATTTTCCAAGTTATCTTTTCTATTGTAAGACATGAAGAAGATGCGAAAGATGTTACACAAGAAGTATTCGTAAAAATTCACGCCTCTCTCCCAAATTATCAATTTCGCGGATTAAAAACGTGGATGGCACGTATTGCCACTAATCACGCTATTGATTATAAGAGAAAAAAAGCTAGAGAAAACGAAGAACTCTCCTTATGTAAAGAAACTGAGGAAAATATAAAATCCTCTCATAATATTGAGGCTTTATTATTGACGAAAGAGCAAAAATTACTCATTGCCCAAAAACTGAGAGAACTTCCCGAAAATTACCGTGACGTCGTTCTCGCACATTACTTAGAAGAAAAAAGCTATCAAGAAATTGCTTTGCAGGAAAAAATCGAAGTAAAAACAGTCGAAATGAAACTGTATCGGGCAAGAAAATGGATTAAAAAACATTGGAAGGAGGAAGAGTTTCTATGATGCATTATTCAAAAGAAGATTGGCGCAATTATACATTAGATTTTATAGAAAGCAATGAACGTGAATCTATGGAAGAACATCTTTATGAATGTGATCATTGTTTAGCACTTTATATGGAAAGTATTGATGAACAACAGGAAAACCTTCCAATGATAAATGATGATTCATTTATGAACGAAGTTATGACGCAAATAAATTTTGAAACGCTACAAACTAATGAAAATATAAAAACAAACTCACTAAAACGCACAATTATTCACTACATAATTGCGACCGCGGCTACAATTATTTTTATGGTAAGTGGTTTATTCCAATATATTTTCACAGCGACATCAAATTTCGAGAAATCTTCAAAACATAACGAGTCTTCTATCTCACAACAAATTGTAAACAAATCGATAGATACATCAAAAAAGGACGGAGGTTCAAAGCATGAATAAAAATCCCTTTTTAGCACTTGTATTAGGGCTAATTCCCGGGCTTGGACATTTATATGTAAAGAAGTTTGGACGGTTTATTTTATATAGCGGAGGGGCTGTATTTCTATTTATCTTTGCAGCATTTTGTACAATAGCATTAGGAGCACGTGATATTGCTTTTCTTTCTCTATTTTTACTTATCGTGTTATGGGCCATCAATTTATTAGATTTAGTTATTACGATTATTAATCAATCGAAAAAACAAGCTGCCGGAGAATTTACAGAGTCCTCTAAAGAGAGCGAGCGATTTTATATCATTCTCCTATCCATCATCCCTGGACTTGGTCATTTCCAATTAGGACTTATGCAACGTGGACTTACATTTTTAGTAGCTTGTACAGGAATTGGAAGTATGATCATTTTCGTTGCCCTTTTAACATCTCAAGAAAGTTTCCTTATCTTTCTCGTGACGTTACCTGTTTTATGGATTTATAATTTCTTCGATGTTGTTCAGCAACTCCAGAAAAAAGAACGTGGTGAGCAATTAGTTGACCGTACTATTTTTGAAGAGTTTGAAGAGCACCGTGAACAAGGAAAGAAAAATAAAACATTCGCTTCTATTTTAGCAATGTTTCCTGGAGCAGGACATATGTATTTAGGTTTACAGCGCCGTGGTCTTCAGCTTATGGCAGCCTTTTTACTTTCAATATATTTACTCGACTTATTAAGACTTTCAGCGTTTTTATTTTTAGTACCAATCATTTGGTTTTATAGCTTTTTTGACGCTTTACAGCAAACTGCAAAGTATGGAAAAGAACGTGTAAATGACGAACCTATCATTGATTATTTTATCAATCATCAAAGATGGATCGGTATTGGGTTAATTACACTCGGTGGTTATTATTTATTAGATCAAACAGTCCTTCCTATTTTGAATGATTACTTTGCAACTATATTTAACATTCATCTTAGTGAGCTATATTATCGCTATTTCCAAACATCTATCGTTGCACTCCTCTTAATTGGTGGCGGCTTTAAATTGTTACTTGGAAATAAAGAAAACAAAGGTGGTACGAAAGAATGAGAACATGGCGCGTTGGAACATTTTCAATGGGGCTTTCTATTATTGCATTAGGTTGCTTCTTACTATTTTCAGTTATAAAAGGTACTGAGGTATTAGATTCCTTAACAGCATGGTGGCCTGTTTTACTTATTATACTTGGCGTGGAAATTTTACTATACCTGCTATTTTCTAAGAAGGAACAATCATTTATTAAATATGATATTTTTAGTATTTTCTTTATCGGCGTTTTAGGAAGCGTCGGAATTGCTTTTTACTGTTTATTATCAACTGGATTACTAGAAGAAGTTCGTCACTCTATTAACACAACGAGGCAAACGAGTAATATTCCAGACGGACAATTTGATATACCTGAATCTATCAAAAAAATCGTAGTAGATGCAGGACATCAGCCTCTAACGATAGAGGGAAATCATACAAATCAAATTCATCTTTTGGGAACTTATGAAATGACGACGAAAGCAAATGAAAAACTCAAATTAAAACAAGATGATTTCCTTTCAGTTCAAACGGCTGGAGAAACGATGTATATTACTTTAAAATCATTACCTGTTCAGCATACGTTATTTAATTCAGCACCACAGGTGAAACCAACGCTTGTTCTTCCGCAAAATAAAAATGTGGAAATCCGTTCTTCAAATAACGAACTATCTCTTTATCCAGGTCAATTACAAAATAATTGGTTTGTACAAGAAAGCTCAAGAGTGTCTGTCCATCTTGCAAAAGAGAGTGATGTATCTTTAACAGCAGTAACGAATCAAAAAGAAACACAGGGAAGCACACCTTGGGAACAAGTAGAAGATTTAACGAAAAAAGAAAATACTTCTTCAGAAGAGCATCCAGAATTAAACAACCAAGAACATTGGTATAAAAATTCAATTAAAACTGGAAATGGTACGTACAAGTTAAATATTGAGAAAGCTTATAATTTAAATATAAGCGTTATTGAAAAATAAGAAAAACCTTCCGCAATTGCGGAAGGTTTTTCTCATATAATTGCTTTAATTCCTTCTAACACTAATCCAATCATAAATCCGCAAACAGCCCCGTTTACTCGGATCCACTGTAAATCTTTACCGACATTATTTTCAATCATTTCAATTAACGTTTTATCATCTAACTTATCAAGGTTTTCTTGTACAAGCTTACCAATTTTCGAATGGTTCTTCTCAACAAGATTCACAACTTGTTTTTGTAACCAATCTTCTATTTTTTGAACTGTCTGTTCATCTTCTTTTATTTTATTCATTTGTTTTTGTAAAAATGGAATAACATATTTATCAGCAAATTCTTCATTATTTACAAAAGCAACTGCTCTTTGTTGTACTTGCTTCAGCATCTCTTTAATTTTGTCAGTAGCATCCCAATTGGCAATCCATTTTTCTTTCCAATTTTCTAATTCTTGTAGTAACGCTTCATTTTCTTTTACATTTATAATTTCTTGGCGAATTTTCGCTAATATAAGTTGTCTTGTGCTATTATCCGCATCTTGTAAGCTGTTAATATTGCTAATAATAAACTTCTGCAAAATGCCGCCTATTTTATCTTCATCTACAATATTCATAAACGATTTCAACGTAAACTGTAAAAACCCATCTACTTTTATGTTTTCCATCGCCTTCATACCTAAGCTTCCGAGCTGGTATCGCGCTTCATCTTGCGCTGTCCAATCTTTCACTTTTACTAATATGTAATCAAGTGTCTTTTCATCATATTCTTGCACAACTAATTGATCAACAAGCACTTGTAATATGTTACTTGTATTAATTGTATGCAAATACGTTTTTAATTCTTTTTCAATAACAACCGCTAACTTTTCTGTATCTATTGTAACAATTGCTTTCTCTGCAATCGTTACAATCCCCTTTTTCACAGCATCAGACTGCATTTCTCTCTCTGCAATTTGTAGCACCATTTGTGCTAGCTGCATTTCTTTTACTTTATTCGTAATACTTTCTTTCGTTAGCCACTCATTTTCTAACGTATTGATGAGCCCTTTCGTTACTCTCTTTCGGTTTTTAGGTAACAAAGCTGTATGCGGAATTGGAATTCCCATCGGGTGACGGAATAATGCTGTAACTGCGAACCAATCCGCAAGTCCACCAACTAACCCAGCTTCAAATCCCCCTTGTATAATCTCACCAGCTACCGTTCCTTGAAAAGGAATAGAAGCCGCAAAACCTACTCCCATAACCCCAAGCGAAATACCCGCTATATATTTAGTCTGTAATGACATCGTATACACATCCTCTTATTATGTAAAATAAAGCTTTTTGTTGTATTTATTTAATATTAGTCATCCTTTATATATACTATAAAGAACTATTGTGAAAATAACAAAGATTTTTATGCACATGAAAAAATGAGGCTACAACTAGCCTCATTTTCCTTATATTATTCATTCTAAACCTTTCTTATAATACCCATTCATCACATCTTCTGGAACCATACTACCACCGGTTCCCCACACAATATGAGTACCTTTTTTCATCTTCTCTGTTAACTGTTGCTTTTGTAAATACGCATCTTCTTTACACACTTTCACTGGCCCTATCATACCCGCTAATGCAGAAGGCTCTAAATAAATATTTTCCGTATCTGCTAGCTCTTTTAATAATCTATACAATTCTTCATCACTTACTGTGTAATTTCCACTCAAAAATGGTTCCATCGTTTTACCAACAAATCCAGAAGGTCTTCCTACCGCTAGTCCGTCCGCATCTGTTACATTATCAATCCCGATATCTTGAACAGCAATTTTATCATGAAGTCCTGTCATTAAACCGAGTAACATACATGGTGAATGTGTTGGCTCTGCAAAGAAACAATGGACGTTGTCTTTATATAATAACTTTAAACCAAATGCGACTCCGCCAGGTCCGCCCCCTACTCCGCATGGTAGATAAACGAATAAAGGATGTTCTTCGTCTACCACAATCTCTAACTCTTCTAATTGTTTTTGTAAACGTGATGCTGCTACTGCGTATCCTAAAAATAAATCATGTGAGTTTTCATCATCTACAAAATAACAGCTAGGATCCGCATCTGCTTGTCTTCTTCCTTCTTCTACAGCTTTACTATAATCAGCTTCATATTCAATAACATTTACCCCTTTGCTTCTTAATAAATCTTTTTTCCATTGTTTCGCGTCTGCTGACATATGAACCGTTACATTAAAACCTAACTTCGCACTCATGATCCCAATGCTTAATCCTAAGTTTCCTGTCGAACCTACCGCGATAGAATAAGTAGCAAAAAACTCTCTACATGTATCACTATCTAAAATCGAATAATCATCTTCTTCTGTTAACATACCATGCTGCAAAGCTAATTGTTCAGCATGCTTCAACACTTCATAAATGCCGCCTCTAGCTTTAATTGACCCTGATATCGGAAGATGACTATCACATTTTAATAATAATTCCCCTAAAATAGGTTGCTCGTAATGTTTCTCTACAGCTTGTTTCATTGAAGAAATTTTCACTAAAGGTGATTCAATTATACCGTTAGTCTCTTTCGTTTCAGGAAAAACTTTCGCAATATATGGTGCAAAACGATTTAACCTCTTCTCCGCATCTTTTACATTCTCTTCATTCAGTGGCGAATCTTTTATCGCCGTTTCATACTTTTCCATGTTCGGATTCACCCAAAACACTTCTTCTGTTGCGATTAATTTATTTAAGAGTGGATATTCCTCTTTTAATTTCTCTATTCCCTTCATTTCTCTTCCTCCTCATCACCTTGTAGCTTACGATTTAATAAATTATAATTAAATTAATTTTAATATAGTTTAACATAAATCATTCACTTTAGTTAATTTTAATTTAATTTATTTAAATATAATTTAATAATTAGTAAGGAGATTTTCATTATGGAAAATATAGATATTGGTAAAAAAATTGAAAAACAAAGAAAAGAAAAAGGTTTAACGAGTAAAGAACTAGCAAAGATGGCCGGTATTACGCCATCTATGTTAAGTCAAATTGAGCGTGGGTCTGCTAACCCTTCTATCCAAACATTAAAAGTACTCGCAAAAGCGTTAGATGTTCCAACATTTAGCTTTTTACTTGAAGATACAAATACAGACGATTTAATTGTACGTTCCCATAAACGAAAAAAAATGATTATTGATAATTTATCATATGAATTGTTATCACCTGATTTTACAGGGAATTTAGCAACAGCAATCATGACCGTTCCGCCAAATACAGCTTCATCAGAAAATGTGCTAGAACATAAAGGCGAAGAATTAGCATTTGTATTAGACGGGACAATCACATTGTATTTAAACGAAGAAGAGTACATATTAGAAACTGGTGATAGCGTAAAAATACCTGCTTATTTAAAACATAAATGGGTAAATCAGTTCGAGAAAAATGCAATTGTTTTATTTTCTGTTACTCCGCCGATTTTTTAATACACAATAAAAAAGATAGCCACGTACGGGCACACTCCATACGTGGCTATCTTTTTATTTTTTCGGCACCAACAAAATTCCTAAACTAATAATTAAGAAGCTCATTATTTGCTGCACTGATAAACCAAATAGAACCGAATTCTGTTCACTAATTAACGATATAATGATATGAGCAAACCCTTCCACTATTAGAAAAACACTTATATTCTTTCCATTTCCAAGCCTTTCATTTTTCATCCATAATAAGCCCAGTATACAAAGGGCAAGGATGATCTCGTATACGAAAATGGGATGATATAAAAATTTAGATTCATATATTTTCACACCCCAAGGCAGTGTCGTTTGTACACCTATTTTGTGGTGGAATAGAAAATAAAAAACAATACTCATACATAGCGCAATAGGCAATGCATCAAGTAAAATACGAAGCGAAAATTGTCCCTTTTTACTTTTCCAAACAATATATACACTTGCAATTATACATCCTACTATAATATGCTTCATACTTCCTATAGCTAATAGTGCCTGCAATGGCGATTTAAAAGCCCATACTGGATTTATAATTGTCGGTGCAAATTTCCATACAAATACGATGATTAGAAAAGCATTTGTTACTGCATCCATCATTTTTTCATATGGTACACTTTCGTTCTTCATCTTTCGTTTCATCAACATAAATCCAAATAGACTTCCAATTATAATAGATACAGGTTGTAACCTCACGATCCACTCCATCAATACAAAATCCCCTCTTTAACTCTCAATTAATTTCTTAAATTTCTCTTCTAATTGATCTGGAGGTAATACGCCTCGCACTTGCTCTACGATAATTCCATCTTTATTAACAAAAAATGTCGTTGGTAACGAAAATACTTTATAATCTAATCCAGCTACTCCGTCCATATCTAGTAAAACAGGAAACTTAAATCCGTGACGATCTGCAAATGCGCTCGCTTCTTGTACTGGATCCCCAATTGTCGCATTTACCGCAAAAATTTCAACATCCTTTTTATATTTATCATACATACGAACTAAGTCAGGTGCCTCCATTTCACATGGGCCACACCATGATGCCCAAAAATTAATAAGATATGGCTTTCCTTTTGCATCATTTAACGAATACAACTTCCCGTCTAACCCTTTTAACGTTATGTTTGGCGCTTTAAATCCTACTTGTGGTAATACTTCTGTTTCTTGTAACTCCGCTTGTTTTGCTTTTCTTTCTTTTTCTTCTTTTTTTGTATTATAAAAATTAACTCCGGCCCAAATTAATGCCCCGGCCAGTATAATCGCAATTAGCTTCTTCACTTTTCTTCCTCCTCATTTTTAAAAGCCTGTAAATCCACCGAATAGACGAATAAAGAATGCGGTAATTTTCGTCATTTGATTTGTATACAATAAAACCCCTGTTACAATCATCATTCCACCGCCAATTTTCATCATGACATTGGCATATGTAACAATCCATTTTACCTTCCCAATAAAGAATGCCATCACGAAAAACGGAACCGCAAACCCAAGCGTATACGCGGTAATATAAAGAAGTGCCCCTTCAGGATTTGTCGCACCTAGCATGAGTACAGCTGAAAATATCGGTCCAACACATGGCGTCCAACCCGCTGCATATGTCATACCGACTAAAATCGAGCGAATATATCCAGTCGATTTACTTCTATACTGCACCTTTTTCTCTGCCATAAGCCACTTAGGCTGAAACAAGCCCGTCATAAATAGCCCCATTAAAACAATAAAAATCCCACCAATTTGTTGAATCAATTTTTGGTTAGATGAAAATGTTATTCCAATCCAACTTACCGATAAACCTAACGCGTAAAATATAACCGAAAATCCGATCATAAAAAATATGGTATGTATAATCGCTGATTTTTGCATAATCCCACGATTTTCTTTTAAATCTTGAATAGACACACCTGTAATATAAGATAAATAAGATGGATATAGCGGTAAAGAGCACGGTGATATAAATGACAATACTCCCGCCCCAGCCACAAGCCAAATTGTTAAATCTGCTGCATTCATTTTATCCCCCCTAAAACACTACAATAAGTAGTGTTGATTCTTAAAAAAAGAGGCTATATGCACTCTCCGACAATAAGTACAATCGACATACAGAATAAACCTGCTGTTACATATACCGAATTCGTATGTAACGGAATAGTAAGCTTAACAACCTTTTCATTTAACACTTGCTCGATTCGTAAATTTATTGCTGTTTTTGCAAATGAAGCTGTAACACATCGATTTTCCATTGTCTTTATTTTAATTAATTTTAATAACGCGCTACCTAACTCAAATGAAGATTCCATTTTTTGCATCGCATATTTATCAGCAGCTAGCTCCTGATACGTGTGATACCGCTGTAACAACCCTTTTAATATCGGTATGTACATCATTCCTTCTGCTAATAGTGTAAAACAAAATAATTTTAAAGGATCACGATTATTTTGATGATATTCTTCATGGAAAATAATTGCATCCATTTCTTCATCTGAAAATGTTTGAAGCATCCCTTCTGACATGACAACTTTCGGACGAAATAGCCCAATTGTAAATGCCGCAACTTCTGTAGTCGGCAATATATATATTTGTTTTCCTTTTCGGATGAAAGGGATAAGTACTTTTTGCAATTTTTTACTATAGAAAAATTGTCGCCAAATTCTTTTGCACACGATTAATACAGTAAGTAATAATAATCCAGCGATTATAATACGAATGAGCGATAATTCTTTCATATGTTTTTCTAATTGAAACAAGCAAAAATTTGAAAGGAAGAACATCTTATTTTGAAACAGAAATGGATATGTAACGTAATACACTAACATACTGAAAAAAAGTGTACTAACAATTCCTGCTAACAATACGATTTTACGCATTTGCCATTTCATTTCATTAATCCTCTTTTTTTAACTGACTCAATTTGTCTTCTAACTTTTTTATTAAAGTCGGATCAGCTTGCTCTAACTCATCTAGCATATGATTTACAACCAAATCTCCAAATTCCCCCATCAATTCCTGTGTCATTTTCTTCGTTTGATTGGATAAGAATTCTTCTTTTGTTTGTACAGCACGATATATGCCACTTCTTTTTACAGTCTGTTTTTCTAAGTGTAATTTCTCTACTAACCTGTTCATAACTGTCATAACAGTGTTAAAATTCACAGGTGATTCTTCACTTAATTTCTGCTGCACTTCTTTAATAGTAATATCTTCGTTAGACCAAACAATCTCCATAATTTTCGCTTCAAGCGGTCCAAAGAAATGATTTAACCCTTGCTCATTTAGCTTATAGTTTTGAGTAAACATTGTACGGCTCCTTTCACACTACGAATTGTAGTATAAATTAAACGAAAGGTCAAACGTAAATGATATATACGAAAATAAACTACCTATAAATACATAGGCCATTCCATTCATTTTAAACCTAATTTTTCTCCAAATGTATCAAAAAGATACTGCTCTAATATTTGTACACTAAACTTCTCATTACGCCCAAGTGCAAATAATTCCCGATCTTTCGCTACGATCGTATCTAACGGGATAACGACATTATCCACTATTTTTGTAATCTCAATGATGTTACTTTTTACATTTACCTCTGTTTTAAATTCAATGTTTTCTAATACGATATGCGAGCGTCTTCCTGATGCAAAAAAAGTAAAGTTAGGATTTTTATAAATACCAATTTCACTCTCTAGCGGATATAAATACTGAAAAATGATATCTCTATGTCCATCTTTTATTATTTTTTCATCCTTCTCATCATCCAAGTATTCTTTCACCTTCGTTGTAAATTCAAATCGAAAATCCACTTTTTTCACGCTCCCTCTCTGTATTTTTATATTAAATAAATATATTGAAATAATTTTACCATATTGTAATACAAGTTCCTATTAAAAGTAAAAACTCATTTGTAAAACCTCTATTATTTCCGATTCCTTTTTAAAGGATAAGCACTCATTCAATATGAATTCATGCCTCGTTATATCCATTTAAACATATTGTTTCCATATTTTGAAACAATAGTATGAAGTATTATATATCAATAAATTGTTTCTAATTCATTTCTCTATGTAACCAGCCTCTGCTTTACTATTCCGATATATTTAAACTATATTTTCTACTTAATCATTACATCACAGAAGGAATGTAACTCACTTCTATCGAATTTTTATATAACGAAAATGATTAGGTGGTGCTTTACTATGAAATTAGCTGTCATTGGTGGCGGTGATTTACAAGATTCAAATCACTCGCCTATTAATGAGCGACTTATAGAATTAACAAATAAACAGTATCCAAAAGTATTATTCATTCCTACAGCTAGTCATGATGATGAAAACTATATAAAATTATTTTTAGACACATTTGAAAAACAATTACACTGTGAAGTAGAGATTTTACGTATTATAGCCGATACACCTTCTAAATATGAAATAGACGAAATGATTCAGTCTGCTGATTTAATTTATCTCGGTGGCGGGAACTATATTCAAATGGTTACAGAATGGAAAGAACTTAAACTCGATGAAAAATTACTATTGGCTCTCGAGCAAGGAACGCTCATTGCAGGCAATAGCGCTGGTGCTATGTGTTGGTTCACTTCTAGCATTCGATCAGATTATGAAGACTCTGGTTATATAGAGTGCAACGGCTGGGGAATTGTGAACAAAAGATTTTGTCCACATTATAATCAATTAAATAGAATGAACGCCTTCCATTCCTTTTTACAAAACCATCAAGGTAATATAGAAGGAATTGCACTAGAGGATAATTGTGCTCTATATATTACAAAAGAATCTTTTGAAATTATCGGTGAACCTGAAAAAGCGTGGGAGTTTTATATGAGTGATAACAAACTCATTAGACAACATTTTGATATTACTTTAAAAAGCTATTTGTAACCTACACTTACAAAAAATGTCCCTAAGTATAATAACTTAGGGACATTTTCATGATTTAACTCACTAATCGTGTAATTCGTTTCTTCTGCCATGAAAGCTTATAATATGCATACTGTAATAGTAAGCTGACAATAAATGCTGCTGGGTATCCAATCCATATCCCTTCTATGCCAAGACTTGTATGATAAGAAAGGTAATACGCTACAGGTACTTCAACAAGCCAAATTGATACGACCCCAATAACAGTTGGCCATAATACTGTACCACTTGCTCGCATTGTCGCACTAATAATTTGCGCATGACCGAAGATTAAATAACTCCATAATGTAATCATAACTAGGCTATGAGCAATTTCAATTGTAGTTTGACTCGTTAAAAATAGTGATAGAATGTCTCTTGAGAACAAGTAAATAAGAGATATTAGCACACCACCGATGACGTAGTTCATAATAATTCCGGCCTTCACAACTTTCTGCAATCGATCAAATTGATTCGCCCCAATTGATTGTGCCGCAAAAATGGAAACTGTAATACCAAGGCTAACTGCTGGCATTTGTACATAACTTGCAACTTGGTTCACGACGCCATATGCTGCTGTTGCATCCGAACCATAACGATTTACAAACGCGATTACCGCAATTTCAGATAATGAAACTAATATCATATTAATACTTGCTGGAATACCGAGTCGTAGCAATAGCTTTAATAACTCCCCATCCATTCGAAGGTATTTCCTTACCGTACTATCTAATTGTAGTGGGTGATTTTTCTTCTTTAAATACACTAACATGACAATAAACGTAATAACTGTAGATATAACAGAAGCATAGGCTGCTCCATACACATCTAATTTCGGAGCTCCTAACCATCCAAAAATAAGAACTGGTAATAAGATCATATTTAGTGCTGTACTCACAATTAAAAAGTAAAATGGCGTTTTAGAATCTCCTGTACCTCTCATAAATGTTGTGTATGCGAAATATAAAAATAATACTGGCATCGATATAAATAATATACGTGCATAATGCACACTTATCTCAATAATATTTTCTGGCGTTCCCATAAGGCGCATAATATCCATCGCAAAAATACTGCCTATTATCGCCAACACAACTCCAATAATAAAAGTAAATGTCAGCGTCGTACCAACGATAGCTTTTAAACGATCTTCGTTTTTAGCACCAAACGCCTGACCAATTAAAATAGAACTTCCTGAACCAATACCGATTACAAATGAAACGAGTAAGAAAAATAGCGGAAAGAATGCTGATATGGCAGCCAAATCATTAACTCCAAGCCACCTTCCTACTACTACCATACCGAATAATTGTCCAATTGATTGTAATACATTACTTAATAGTAACGGTACTAAAAACATGGACATCGATTTCCAAATCGGTTTACTCTCACTTTCTAACTCATGTGACTCCGCACCTTCTTTATTGCTATCTGTAGATGGTTTCAAATTTCATTTCTCCTTTTATTAAAAATCTTTTTTCAACTTCTATCTCTTTGTATAGTTGTTATAAAGTGAAACTTTAATCAGTCGGGGTTTTCTTCATCCCCCACTAATTATTAGCCCTCACCAATCGGACTTTTATGGGCAGTTGATCCCCCACCTAACTTCTTTGCTTTCGCTGAATTTTGAGGTGGGGGTCTTACTGCCCATTAAAGCGGGATAACGATGTGCTTCTATTCATTTTCTTCTCCGTATATTATAACTTCACCCAATATTGACTTCCATCAGCTGTTCTATCTAAAAAACCATATTCGATTAAATATCTTCTTAAAGTTACAAAATCCGGGTATACACTTTCTATGATAGTATTTACTTCTTTTTCAGTGTACTTTTTATTACTATCAAACTTCGTTACTAAATGGCGTAATATAATTAACTTACGCTTTTGCTTTTTTGGAAATTTAGACAGTGGTCCATCTAATCCTTCTGTAAAATGCGTTTTTAATACTTCATCATTTTCTTCTTCTGTAATATTGTAACGGTCATCTACCATCGTTGCTGTTCTATGAATGGGTACAAATTTTGTTTGTACTTTTGATTTTTCTTCTGACAGTTCCATTAACGCTAAAAACACTTTCGCTTGCTTCATTTTCTCTCGAAGCGTAAACCGATGATTGCGGATAGTTGAAGTACTTCCGCCATCCATCTCTTTTACAATCTCTTTATCATTTAGCCCCATATGGAAAAACTGAACCATTTTCTTTTGCAAATCAGTTAAACCCGTATACTTCTTATCAAGGTTTAATAAATAATCAAACATAGACGTATGTTCATTTTGCACATGCACTTGTACAAACTTCTCTGCTTCATACAAAACTTGATTATCTTGATAAATAACCCCCTTAATAAACGTTTCTCCACAAGCTAAACAAATATATTCCGCTGCTTCCTCATCAAATACATACCCTTTTTTCAATTCCTCTACCGACGCATCCCAAAACTTCTCTGAAATATCACTCATACTAAACACTCCTTTAAAATGTTTATCTAAAAACAAACAAATTTCAATATCGTTTATTATCACTTCATCATCTTAACACAATTAAAATAAACATTTCAATGTTTCGTTTACCCATTTTATAAACTTTTATTAAAACGTCTATTAAAAGGGTTTGGTGCAGCGAAGAGCGAATGTATTTATATAAATTCGGTCAACAGGATGTGAAATAGAACATGACTATTCTTCAAGACCCTTGGTTTACTGTTAAACAAATTGCCCAAAATACATATGCGATTAGTGAATATGGACATTGGGAGAAAGTACATTCAATTTTAACTACAAAAAAGGTGTTTCCGTATAAGAAAACACCTTTTACTTTTTATATATTCTATTTACAGTCTCTACTAAAACCTTACTTACTTGTACAAATGTATGCTTTCGGTTTCTATCTTCAACAAATGTATTAGCACAACTACCCATAATCATCATACAACTGATTATGACTAACGCTACCTTTCGATTCTTGTAAGTCACTTCATGCCACTCCACTATTACAAAACTCCATTTAAATTTATCCCATCAAGAAATTTTACACGAATAATAAGCCGAAAGAATATGCAATTCTGCATATTCACACGTTTTATTACGATGTTGTGATTTAATTTAGTTAAAGAACACGTATACCGAGGTGACTAACTTGAAGTTTAAAGCGAAAAAGAATCCTTTTTACGTCATTTTTATTACATTATTTATCATTATTTTTTTCATTTCGCTATTCTTCCAAAATGAAAATTCTATTTTTTTCACTCTCATGATGCTGCTAAATGTCGTGAATCTTGCTTCATTCTATTTTTCTCACTACAATATAACTACATCATCTCTTATTGTAAAACACGGTTTCATATTTCATACTGAAATTCCATTTGAAGACATTCGTCACGTTAAATACGCTGGTAAAAAACTTCATTCAAAAAAATGGACTAGACAGCAATTAGAAATCCATTACAATTTATTTGACTCAGTAACTGTTTTTATACCCCAAGAAGAAGAAAAGTTCATTTCAGTCTTAAAAGAAAACTGTCCGCATATGAAAGTATTGAATATGCCTGCTAACAAATAATAGATTGTGGCACAGTAATACAAATAGATAAGATAAATAATAAAAAAGCCAAGATTCTAAACAAAGAATCTCGGCTTTTTTATTACTCTTTCGGAGCAATCATTTTTTTCGGATCTACAATTTCGTCAAATTGTTCTTCTGTTAGTAGTCCAGATTGCAATGCTGCCTCTTTTAAAGTTAACCCATCTTTATGAGCATGCTTCGCAATTTTCGCTGCATTTTCATATCCGATATGCGGGTTTAATGCTGTAACAAGCATTAATGAACGATTCACATTCTCTTTAATGACTTCTTCATCAGCTTCAATACCAACTGCACAATTATCATTAAATGAAACAATTGCGTCTGCTAATAAGTGGGCGGATTGTAAGAAGTTATATGCAATAACAGGTTTAAATACATTTAACTCAAAATTACCTTGACTCGCAGCAAATCCAATTGTTGCGTCATTTCCCATTACTTGCGCTACAACCATCGTTAACGCTTCACTTTGCGTTGGATTTACTTTACCTGGCATAATAGAGCTTCCTGGCTCATTTGCCGGAATAATAATTTCTCCTAGACCACTACGTGGACCACTTGCCAACCAGCGCACATCATTAGCGATTTTCATTAAATCAGCTGCTAATGCTTTTAATGCACCATGCGTATATACAACTTCATCATGGCTCGTTAATGCGTGGAACTTATTTGGTGCAGAAATAAATTGCTTACCTGTAAATTTGCTAATTTCCTCTGACACCATCTCACCAAATTTAGGATGAGCATTAATACCTGTTCCAACTGCAGTACCACCAATCGCAAGCTCTTTCATATATGTATTGCTCTCAGCAATCATACGCTCTGTTTTTTCAAGCATACGGTGCCATCCGCTAATTTCTTGTCCTAATGTTAACGGTGTTGCATCTTGTAAGTGTGTACGACCAATTTTTATAATATGTTCAAATGCAGTTACTTTTTCTGCTAACGTCTCTTTTAATTTCGTAATTGCTGGTAACACGTGATTTTCTACTGCGATTACACACGCTACATGAAGCGCTGTTGGAAATGTATCATTTGAACTTTGAGACATGTTCACATCATCATTCGGATGAATATGTACGTCAGATTCCTTCTCTTTCAAAATTTGATTCCCTCGGTTTGCAATTACTTCATTCACATTCATGTTTGACTGCGTACCGCTACCAGTTTGCCATACGACAAGTGGAAAATGTTCATTCCATTTCCCTGCAATCACTTCGTCAGCTGCTGCCACAATTGCTTCTGCTTTTTCTTCTGATAGCTTTCCTAATTTTTGATTACTAAGTGCTGCACTTTTCTTTAAAATGGCAAATGCTTTTATAATTTCAAGCGGCATTTGCTCTGTTCCAATCGGGAAGTTTTCTTTACTACGTTGCGTTTGTGCTGCCCATAATTTATCAGCTGGAACTTTTATTTCTCCTATTGTATCTCTTTCAATTCTGTACTCCATTTTTTCATCCCCTTGAAAATAAAATACCTACATTTCTTATAATAACAGACTTCCCTTTAAATGATAAGAATTCTCACTCATATAAATAGATATTTTATATTTATTTTTAAAAATTCCTCTTGACCTAAACTTAAGTTTAGGTTGTATTCTTTCCTTTGTAACCTACTATAACAATACTGGAGGAATTCAATATGAAAAAATATGCTTTCATAACAGGTGCAAATAAAGGAATTGGATATGAACTTGTTCGTCAATTAGCAGAAAAAGATACAACAAAAAATTGCTAAATATGAGGATGAGATAACCTCTTCAACTCCTATTACAAAATAAAAAATCACCTTCTACAACACGTAGAAGGTGATTTTTTATTTATGATGCTTCTTTTCCTTTTTCAGCATCATCTACATACCAAATGAACTTGCCTGTATATCCGTAAATAACTGCTAAAATTAACGATACGAAGCTTAACCACATAAATGGAACATATGAGAACGTTGCTACACCTAAAATACCAGCCATAAAAATACCATTATCAGACCATGGAACCATACCTGAAGTTAGCGTTCCACCTACTTCTGAGTTACGCGCTAATACACGACGGTCTATTTTTAATTTATCATAGCTATCTTCCATAATTTTCGGTGTTAAAATTAGTGACACATACATCGCACAACCAAATATATTGGCTAAGAATGCTACGATTAATGTAGACAATGTTACATTACCCGCAGAATTTAATTTCTTCTCAAATTTTGATACAATCACTTTTAAAACACCTAGTTTTTCAAGTAATCCACCAAATCCTAAACCGAAAATGATAACGGCTACTGAGCCAAGCATACCGTTAATTCCACCACGGTTTAATAACTTGTCAACAAACTCAACACCAGATTGAATTGAGAATCCATTATACGCTGTTCCAATCGCATCTCCAAAGTTCATTCCTTGGAAAAGAGTTGCCCAAATTGCACCAATTAATGCTCCCATTGCAATTGTTGGCATAGACGGTTTCTTCATTGCTAATAGTACAATGACAATGATCGCCGGAACTAACATCCATATTTTAATATCAAAGTGTTTTAATAATGATTCCTTTAAAAATTCTACTCGATTTAAATCTACATTATCGCCGCCATACATCCAACCAGCAACAGTAAACATAATACTAGTAATAATATAAGCCGGAACATCTAATACGAGCATAGCTCGAACGTGAGCAATAACATCTACTTTCGCCATAGACGCTGCAAGAACTGTGCTATCAGAAAGTGGTGATAATTTATCGCCGAAATAAGCTCCTGAAAGAACTGCACCAGCAACAAGTGGAAGTGGTAAACCAAGTCCTTCACCAATTGCCATCATAGCAATACCTGCTGTTCCAACTGTTCCCCATGATGTTCCTGTCGCGATAGAAGTTATCGAACAAATAATTAATGTTGCTAATAGGAATATGCTAGGGTGAATAAATTCTAATCCATAATAGATTAATGTTGGTACTACACCACCAGCAATCCATGTTCCAATTAAAGCACCTACTGCAACTAAAATGAGTATTGCTTCTAATCCGTTAGAAATCCCTTTCGTAATTGCATCTTGCAATTCTTGATAACGAAATCCTAATCTTAATCCAAGCGCAATTACTAAAAACCATGAAATAAATAGCGCTAATTGAATTGGGAGATCAAAAATCGTTTGGAAGGAAAAGACAACAGCAAGAAATAGTAATAAAAGAACTATGATTTCTAGCATCGATGGTAATCTTACACTTTTCATTTTTTTCTCTCCTTACAAGTCGATAACATGACGTGTGTCGTCTTACATGTATGTAATATACAATTAGCGAAGACAAAACAAAATTTTCATATTATTTCGATTTATTTTTCCAGTATAATATATGGACACCTTTTCTATTGTAAAAGTAGATGCTACTTTTCGCAATGGAAAATATAAAAAATGTTACATTTTTTATATATAACAATCAAAGAGTAACTTTTTTAATATTTGCTACCATAAAACTTTTTACTATTATGCTCACCGTTTTAAGGACTATCATTATTCGCCACATAAAAAAAGCACACATCATTCAAATGATGCATGCTCCACTTTTATTTATACATATCTTGTATTTCTTCTTTATTTTTAAGGATTTCCACAAAATTATCGCTACAACCTTTCGGAAATAACACTCCAAGCCCATATGAATGCTCAAACTGAAAATGAGGATACTTCGCTTTGACCTCATCCCAAAATTTATACACGCCGAAGTTTCGATCTTTCACCTCAATATCGTGAAATAGCACGATACCGTTATTTGCAAGTTTCGGTAACCATGTTTTATAATCATGAGAAACTGCTTCATACGTATGATAGCCATCAATGTGCAACAAATTTATCGTTCCATCTTGAAACTGATCCACAGCCTCGTCAAAAGTAGACCGAATTAAATTACCTATATGAGGGTAACTCATGTCCGTATATTTACTCACTACTTGAAAAACACCTTCTCCATATGGACCTGTATGCTCATCTCCTGCCCAAGTATCTACAGCAAAGCATTTTGTAGATAATCCTCCGTCTTTTACCCCTTGGCAAAAACTGAAAAAAGAAGCTCCTAAATGGGTACCTAACTCAACTAATATTTCTGGCTTTTCAAATCTTACTAAATCATAAGCAAAGTTTAAATGTCCCACCCACGCAGAATTCATTCTAATATATGGACTATATTGATCAAATTCAAATGTTGGTTTATGAGTAACCCAGCTCATCACATTTCTCCTTCTACACATATTTTTAACAAACCAAATTACTCTTATCTTTATTTTTTTATCGTCATGATTATGATTTAATTTTATAATTTTATCTTGCTTTATTTAACCTACTTACTTGTATCGTAAATATAACTGGAACTTCTAATATTCCCGGATTAAAAAACAGAAGTTTCAGTTTATTTTTTATTCACTTCGTGATATATTGCATAATGTATCCAATATATATTTTGAAAGGAGGACTAAATACCTTATGGATCCAAATCGTTTAAAAGGAATCATTATGGTTGTAGTTGGTGCTTGTTTATGGGGATTATCCGGAACAGCTGCACAACAACTTTTTCAATATGAACATGTTTCTACTGAATGGTTAGTTACAATCCGATTACTTATATCCGGCGTTATCTTACTCATTATTTCATCATTCGGAACGAACAAAAAAGAAATATTCGGCATATGGAAACAAAGATCTGATGCTACTAAAATGATATTGTTTGGCCTATTCGGTATGCTTGCTGTACAGTACACATACTTCGCTTCTATTAAAGAAGGAAATGCTGCGGTCGCAACATTATTACAATATTTAGCTCCTATATTCATCACTGTATACTTACTTTTCAAATGGAACGTTCGTCCATCAAAAATTGATTTCATTTCAATTGCCCTTTCATTAGTAGGCACTTTTCTCTTACTGACAAACGGGTCTGTTCATAACTTAGCTGTTTCTACACCAGCTATCGTTTGGGGCATTTTATCTGGATTATCTCTCGCTTTTTATAGTTTATATTCAAAAGAATTACTAGATAGATGGTCTTCCTCGGTTATCGTTGGATGGGGCATGATTATTGGGGGTATTGGTGTAACGATTGTACACTTTATTACTACAAAAGAATTCATTTTATTATCAACTATGAAATATGTAAAACTAAGTACCCTACCGCTCATCACATTTGTCGTCATTTTCGGGACACTCATCGCATTTTATCTATACTTAGACAGCATACGATACTTGACTCCGAAAGAAACGACATTATTTGGTTGTACTGAACCACTCGCAGCTATTATTTCTTCTGTACTTATATTGCACGTACCGTTTCAATCTTTTCAGTTATTAGGGGCTTTTTGCGTCATTGTAATGGTGCTCATCTTAAGTCAAAAACCGGATAAAGGGAAACCAGAATTAAAGCTTGTTCATGAGAAAAAGGAAAATATACAATGAAAGGATTGAATTCACTATGCCTATCCCTCAAGATTATAAAAAACAAGGAAGAGTTTCGGCAAAATCACTCGTTTTAAATCAACTACAAGATTGGATTATTGAAGGTGTACTGCAGCCTGACGAAAAAATTAATGATGGGGAATTGGCTGAAGCACTAGGAGTAAGTAGAACACCGGTAAGAGAAGCACTGCAAATATTAGAACTTTCTGGATTAGTGGAAATGGTACCTGGGCAAAAAACAAAAATTGCTCCCATTAAGCTAGACGACATTCCTATCATTTATGAAACGATGGCTGGTCTTCACTCTATTATAGGTAAGCAAGCACTTCAACACACTACAGAAGCTGATTTGAAACTACTTTCTGAAATAAATAATGATTTTCAGTACTCTATAGAGAAAAAAAACGCAAAACAAGCTTTAGAATTAGATATACAATTTCACAATGCAATTTCTTCTATTGCTAAAAATCAATATATCGAACCATTTCTAGAAAATATGCAACTTCACGTTTTACGCCTTGAATATTTATTTTTCCAAAACTTTGTTCCAGCAAGTCAATCTATTGAAGAACATCACTCTATCATTCAAGCACTGCAAAAGCAGGACGAAAAACAAATGGAACAAATGATGTCTCAAAACTGGCTCCGCCCAATGAAAGAAATATCAAAAATAATTTCTACGAAATAATAATAGAGCTGGTTATACAAAACCGTAACCAGCTCTCCTTTTACTAATCTATATAGCTATGCCTGAATATTTGCATAATCTTCCATATCTTCGTACTCTTTTTCCAATTCCTCTAAAGACAGCTCGTATAATTGTCGGTCGCGAATTTTAAACACACCTGCCCCAATTAACTCATCAATTAAATGCCTCTTACGATTTTCAACAGCAAAACGGAGTTGACTACTCATCTTTTAAAAAAACTCCTTTCTACGATCATTGAAAATGATAATCTTTATCAATTACCACTTTGATTATAAAAGATGACTCTTTATAAGTAAAGTAATTTCATGAAATATTTACCTTACAAAGTATTTGTGGCCACATTATATATATGTATGCCGCGCGAAAAATGTTATGACACTTTTTCTTATCCTTTTTCTTTCATACTTTGCAAGTTGTCTCACTATGATGAAATTCACCATCTATTTCTACTTGAATAGTGACATGTTCTACATGAAACTTCTCTTTTAATACTTCCGTAGCCTCTTTTAATACACTTTGTGTTTCATTTCCTTTAATAATCAAGTGGCAAGTTAATACTTGAAAATCCGATGTGACAGACCATATGTGCAAATCATGAACTTCTTTTACAACCGTAATATTTAATAATGTACTTTTTACCTCTTCAACATTTATGTTCTGCGGTGCACCTTCCATTAATATATGGACCGTATCACGTGTTACACGCCATCCACTAATAATGACTAAAATAGACACAAGAATACTAGCAATCGCATCTGCAGCAGTCCATCCGAAAAATTTAATAAGTAGCGCAGCAATAATCGCTCCAACTGATCCTAATAGATCGCCTAATACGTGTAAGAAAGCACTTCTTAAATTCAAATTTCCCTTCACATCGCCGCCTCTCATTAATATCCAAGCTGATAAAATATTAATAAGCAGACCAAGTACAGCAATAATGAGCATTCCATTACTAGCAATCTCAACTGGCTCTTTAAAACGGCGAATTGCTTCAATAAAAATGTACACTGAAATGACAATAAGAACGACACCGTTACATAATGCCGCTAACATTTCGACGCGCTTATACCCGTATGTTTTCGCAGTTGTTGCTGTTTTTTCTCCGAGCTTAAACGCAAGTAAACTTAAAGCTAAAGATACCGCATCACTTAGCATATGCCCCGCGTCAGATAGTAGTGCTAAGCTATTTGTTACAAATCCCCCAATAACTTCAGCAATCATAAAACTTGTCGTTAATACAAAAGCAATTAGTAGCGCCTTTTTATTATTAGAATGACCGTGATCATGTGAATGTCCCATACAAATGCTCCTTTACTTACAATATCTGTACATTAGTATAAAACAAACTCCCCGTCTTTATCCCGAATTGACTGTTCGTAAACGCCCACTTCCTCTGTATACACACTTCGCTACTTTTTAAACAATCCCTTTTTCTCAAATAAAACAAGACTACTTCTTTTTTATTTTCATATTGTTTACTAATAAAAGAATTTTTAAGGAGGTTACGAAAATGAAACGTTTATTTCTCTGTATGGAACGTGAACTTGTTGTAGTGAAAGAACAATATGGTAACTATGAAGCAACGTATCACTTACAAAATATGCAACCTACCTGTATCGCCATTGATCCATTCCAACAAAACCGTGTATATTGCGGAACATTTGGACGAGGTCTCTGGTTAAGTGACGATAGCGGAGATTCATGGAGACCCATTGGAGATTCTTATCGTTACTTTGATTTTCCAAAAGAAGATGGTATTTTACATTCTTCGATCACTTCCATTACGATAAGCCCTAATGAACAAGTTAACGGATATGGCATCGTTTATGTCGGCACAGAACCAAGCGCTTTATTCCGCTCAGAAAATGGTGGCGAAACGTGGACGGAACTAAAAAATATGAAATCATTATTATCTTCTTATACGTGGGCTTTCCCGCCTAGACCTTTTACTCATCACGTACGCTGGATTACAGTGGATCCAAACAATCCAAATACAATTCATGTTTCAATTGAAGCTGGTGCTGTTATTCAAAGTAACGATAAAGGGCATACATGGATTGATAAAAAATTCGGTGCTCCTATCGATGCTCATCAATTACTTATGCATCCTGAAGCCCCAAATCGCCTTTATGCATCATGTGGTGACGGATTTATGGGCGGGCCTGATCGCGCATACCTTGAAAGTTATAACAGTGGAAACAGCTGGATCTCATGCAGTGAAGGACTTGAACATCATTATTTATACAGCATGGCTATCGATCCAGCTGATTGCGATACGATTCTCGTTTCCGCCGCGCCAAGTGCCGATCTTGCTCATCACCGTATTCCTTATGAATCTTATATTTATCGAAAAACGAAAGACACTCCGTTCCAGCAAGTACAGCAAGGACTACCATCAGCAATCGGTACAGTCATTTCGATGTTTGCAACAAACGAAGCCGAACCACATACATTTTACACTTTAAATAACAACGGCGTATTTCAATCCACTACTAGTGGCGAATCGTGGGAACAACTAAACATCCCGTGGAAAGATGAGTATAAAACGCAGCATCCGCATGCTTTACTTGTTACTAGTTCTTAAGGAGAAAAAGACTGCCTAATCGTTTTAGGCAGTCTTTCTTTTATTTCTTTAAATCAATTACGATATCATCTAAAACAATATCTTTACTCTTCGCTTCTTTTTTCGGCACTTCAATTTTCTTCTCTTTTCCATTCACATACTCCACTCCACCATGATTTTCAGGTGTATGAACTCGCAAGTGCACGTGAGGTGTAACGATAAGCTTTGTTGCATTTTCGTTTAACTTTTGGAATGTGGAACTCCAATGGATATTGTAAGGATCATTGCCACTTCCCCCATTCCCTTCACCACTATAAGAATTACCTAGATCATCCTTTACTTTCAGCTCAACATCTACACTATCCCATTCTTTCCTCGTAACCTTAGAAACTTCTTGATTGTAATAAAGAATAAATGAAACCGGCGACATTGCAACCTTTTCCATATTTACTTTTATACCTTCTTTTTCCGAACCCCCACCAATTGTTTTTTCTTTACTATCCACTGATTTTACAGTTAACGCGAAATTCCAATTTCCTTGTATTGATTTTTTCCTGTCTGGCATCTCTATTCTCTCTATATTCCATCTAAAGTTTACTTTGTCCTTTTTATTGCTATCATGATGCGTCGTTGTTACCATACCTACATACTTTTTTTCAGTAACTTTAGTCATTTTACCACTTCCTGTACTACCATGAGCGTCCATTATATCCAATCCGCCTAATATGATAGGATCATTTCCTAAATCTTGTTCACTTTCAAGTGAATACGTTATAGATACTGTTCTACCATCAGAAATTACATCATTAATTGTAACTTTAACCCCATTACTCTCCCTCGTCATATTCAATTCAGTCGAAAACTCTTTATAATTTTCATATAACCCTGTTCTACCATTATCTAAAAATCGGAATATGTCTCCTACTATTGGTAATCCTCCAGCGTATGTAGGAAATCCGATGCCAAGCATGGCAACCGATACGCCGACTAAAATAGATGCAGCAGCGACGCCTTTTTTCCAACTTTTCATCTTTTTCTTCGTACGTATCGATTGTTTTACATTGCGTTTTACTTTTTCTTTTTCAATTTCAGAAGCCTCAATTTCCTTAAGTTCTTTTTCATCTATATCAATATCATTTAATAATTCATAAATGTCTTTCATATTGCACTACCTCCAAAACTAATATTCGTAGCATTTTGTTGTAGTTTCTTTTTCCCACGGTACACACGATTATCTATCGCTGCCCGAGTTAAACCTAACTTGTCTCCTATTTCTTCTGTCTTCATACCAAGAAGATATTTCATAATGAACACCTTTTGATCTAACGGTTCTAATTGATTAATAAGCTTCAATAACTCTTCCCTATCTTCCATAACAATTAATTCGTCTTCCGCTGACTTTTCCGTACTGATATGAAACTCATCCGAAATAATTTCTACTTTTTTAGTCGCTTTCCGGTAATAATCAATTGCTTTAAACTTCGCAATTGCCGCAATCCATTTTCTAAAGTCACTCGGCTCTCCATGAAACTTATTTGCGTTATTCCATATGGAAAGAAATATATCGTTTACACATTCCTCTATTAATCCATCATTTTGAACAGGAAGAAGAACTTTATGCGTGATTCCTTTTATGAGCGGTAAGTATGTATCGACAACAAATTCTAGCGCATCTTCTTTTTGCCGCTGTAATCTTTTTATAAAATTTTTCTCATTTGATTTCATGTAGCGATTCCCCTTATTTTTTTGTAAAAGCTTTTACACCCTATATAACGTCTTAAAAAATATTTTCTCTCATCTTTTTATTATTTTTTGTATGTAATGGAATACTTTCCCTTAGCCATTGTCTCACATAACTATGCATTCAAAGAAAATTTTCTCAAGTCTGCAATTTGATTCATGTAGTACACTATTTATATAGTCATTCTTTAACTTAGTGTACATTTTATTTCATTAATCTACTTTTTAAAATTAGGAGATGAGATGTGTATGTGTGGAATTACAGGTTGGGTAAGTTGGAATAAGGATCTTTCCAATGAGCATGTTATTTTAGAAAAGATGGCAAATAGTATTCAGCATCGTGGTCCTGATGCTGAAGGATTTTGGTTTTCACCTCGTGCGGCCTTTGCACACCGGCGTTTAATTGTAATTGATCCAGAAGGCGGGGCACAGCCGAAGACATTTCGTGCTGGTGATTATACGTATGCTCTTACGTATAATGGAGAAATTTATAATTTCCGTGAGCTGAGGGAACGACTTCAAAAATGTGGTCATGCATTTGAAACGCATTCAGATACAGAAGTGTTACTACATGCTTATTTAGAATGGAAAGAAGAATGCGTGCAACATTTAAACGGAATTTTCGCTTTTGCCTTATGGGATGATCAAAAGCAACAACTGTTTTTAGCACGTGATCATTTAGGCGTAAAGCCACTCTTTTATACAGAAAGAAATGACAGCATTATTTTCGGATCTGAAATTAAAGCATTATTAGCTCATCCATCTGTTCCTGCTGAAATTGATGCGAATGGCATAAATGAAATATTTGGATTAGGCTTATTTCGAACTCCAGGATGTGGCGTCTTTAAACATATTCAAGAAGTGCGCGCTGGACATTCTATAACGTTTACACGTGATAAAAAAGTAGTTCAGAAGTACTGGAATTTAAAAAGTAAGATTCATACAGACTCTACCGAAGATACGTCATCGCATATTTTATCTATTTTACAAGATACAGTAAAAAGACAATTAATTGCCGATGTTCCTCTCGTTTGTATGTTATCAGGCGGATTAGATTCTAGCGGTATTACTGCACTAGCGGGAAAAGAATTTGCTGCTGAAAATAAAACACTTCATACGTATTCCGTTGACTTTGTAAATAGCGCAAAAGATTTTGAGCTGACATTTGCTCGCACTGGTTTAGACGCTCCTTGGGTAAAACGCGTTTCTGAACATGTAGGAACATCACATCATGATATTATTGTGAATGCTGAAGAATTAGCAAATCACTTATTCGTTCCCCTCCATGCAAAAGATTTACCGAGTGCTGGTGAAATGGAAACTTCACTATATTTACTATTTTGCGAAATGAAAAAAGATGCGACTGTAGCTTTATCCGGTGAATCAGCTGATGAAGTATTCGGTGGATACCCTTGGTTTCATCAAGAAGAATTACTATATGTAGATAAGTTTCCTTGGCTAACAAATTGGAAAAATACATCTCCTCTTCTACTAAATGAAGTAAGTAACCAATGTAATCTAGAAAACTATATTGATACACGATTCCAAGAAGCAATACTTGAAGTACCTATTCTTGAAGGGGAAAGTAAAAAACCCGCGAAACAACGTCAAATGTTTTATTTATTTTTAACGAGATTTCTCCCGTTCTTACTTGACCGTAAAGACCGTATGAGTATGGCTGTAGGGTTTGAAGTTCGTGTACCGTTTTGCGATTATCGATTAGTTGAATATTTATGGAACGTTCCTTTCAACATAAAAAGCATTGATAATATTGAAAAAGGGATTTTACGTAGAGCACTGCAACCTGCTTTACCTGACGATGTACGCAATAGAAGAAAAAGTGCGTATCCAACTTCACAAGACCCACATTATTTACAAACAATTCGTCATTTATCACTCGACATGTGTAGTAATAAAAATAATCCTATTTTCTCTCTTATTAATCATTCCACATTACTTGCTATTGCCGATCAGAGTAATAAGGAAATTAACAATTTTGAAGCAAGAAGTGCTATGGAATACATGCTGCAAGTAAATGAATGGTTGAAAACATATCACATCCATATCGCTTAACAAAAAGGAGTTCAAGAATAAAAACCTTGAACTCCTTTTATATTAATTAGCGCATCGTTTATTTTCAGTGTCAATGGACCATCCAATAATTGTGGCGCAATCTCTGCCTTTCCAATGCAGTACATTTGTTAATACTGGCTCAATCTGTAAGCAACTTCCGTCGTGTAATATTTCTATTAAAGATTGATCATCATCAAACCTTCGTTTATCACACTCTAAAATACCATCCGTTGCCATTACAATGTGATTCATTCCTTTTTCTAATCCTCTTATACCTGACGTAAAGCAAGGTGTATTTGCTGCGAAAATATTTTTTCTACCAATATATTCGTAATTCTTCCGTTTATTTAATCGCCCTTTGCCATTCTTCGTTTTCTCAGAATGGAATAAATACGCGAAGCAATCACCAACTGATAGCCAGTATAAAAATTCGCCTTTTCGCAAACAAATTAAGCATGCAAGTTCCTCATCATCTTGATCACATTTTTCAATAAACAACTCATCTGTAAATAACGCTAATAAGTACATATGTGTATGATGAAAAGCTAAATGTATCGGGTAAGAAAATAACTCTTTTAATTTCTCTTTTCTTTCTGAAATTGCTTCTATTATATAATCTATATTTTTTGTTTTGTGGTGTGTATCAAAAATCATAACAAATTCAAATTGTAATTCAGGATCCCACCAAGCAAGCACTGCATCGCCTCGTTCATATGCATCACTCTCTTGATTCCCCCCATATACGCCGACTGAAAGAGGACCACATTTTTCAACATGTATTTCATCTACATACATCTGTTCATGACTCATCCATTTGAATGTATTCACAGCTATCATCCTCTCTCTTGCTAAATGTATACCTTTACACATAGATTACCTTATATTTCAATAAAAATAAACTTTTTCAACATTTTTTATCCAAATAAAAGGATTTTGTTTCTAAGTTAACGAATATGTCTTATTATACGATATAAAAAACAGGAGGATTTATCATTATGAAAGACATCAATCAGCATTGGGAGAGCATTTATTATCACTTACGATATGAGTATGAAGACAACCTTTCTCACCAAGCCATTCGTATTTTACAAATCGTTTCTCGTGAGAAAGATATAACAATTGGAAAAGTCGCTACTGAGCTTAGTCTCTCTCATAACACAGCGTCTGAACATGTAAAGCGCCTTATTCAAAAAGGATTTATCATGAAAGAAAGAAACAAACAAGATGAAAGAGTGGTGAACCTTACATTAACGAAAGAAGGCATTGAAGTATTAGAAAAGCATACTTTACTAGATAAAGAAAAGATAAAAATATTAGAATCACAGTTATCGAAAGAAGAACAACAATTAATCGAAAAAGCTTTTTCGTTATTAGCGAAGGAGGCAAAGTATGCATTTCCTCGTTAAAGTAATCGTTTCGGCACTTATTATCGGTGTTATTACTGAAGTGGCTAAACATTATAGTACGATTGGCGGCTTTATTGCTGCCCTTCCTCTCGTTAGTTTACTGAGTCTATTTTGGATTTCTTTCGAAGGCGGGAACAAACAAGAATTAAGTCAATTTGCTATAGGCGTATTATATGGATTTCCTGCATCCGCACTATTATTATTTATCGTCTATATGGGTTTAAAAAACTCATTTGCACTTAGTACATCTGTCCTACTTGGTATAGGTGTTTGGTGTATCTTTTTTGCTTGTCAAAAATTATTTCAAGCTTAGGTCATAAAAAAAGGAAGCAACTAAAGCTGCTTCCTTACTTATCTATTCATAATCTTCTTCATCATCGATTTCTTCGTAATACGAATTCCCATTACTTACATATATAGGACCATTCGCAACGTCAATACGTAGTACCCATGCCCATGGCACAGCTAAACGTTTATGTATTGCTCGCCAAAAGCTCATTGATTTTCTTTCGTACTCCTGGAACTCCTGAAGTAACTCTTTGTAGGAGGAACCGTCTAACTGAATATTTGCTTCTAACAAACGAGAATGGGCATAGTACTGCAGCTCTAGTTCAGCAGCAATTTCCATTTCTTCTTCCGTTGCCATACCAATAATTGTTCCATCTGCTGGTACAATTTCATATACGTTGTGAACTTCAATAAGCCCTTCTTTCTCTTTCTCAAACATGTAAACAGCCTCCTTTAACATATATTTTTTATGTTACAAAGTCATACTTCTACAATAACATCTCTCTTTCCTCTTTTTTTGATAAACTTTTACAAATTATTTATCTGATAATCTGTAGACTCTATTCTTTCAGCAGAACTGAAACAATTATTATCAAAAGTTAATTTATACACATCAGGCATATGAATGGTTTTCCAAAACTGAAAATCATATTGCGAATCAAAATAATTCATAAGTAATACCATAATATTCCCATGCGTACCTATTACAATATTCTTACCTTTATATTTTTTTAATATACTTTGCATACATATTACAGCCCGTCTTTGTGCTACATCATTTGATTCTCCGCCTTCGTATGCAAAACTCCAATCCCCCCACACATTCTCCATAGCCTCATTAAAATCTGCTACTGGCTCTGAACTTAATAACCTTTCTCGTAAATCTTCTTCTATTTCTATTGATACATGATATGTATTCGCAATTCCTTGTACAGTTTGAATTGCTCTTTTGTACGGGCTAGAGATCACAACATCAATATGTCTACCTTTTAATAAGTGTGTTACATTCTCTGCATCTAAGTGCCCTTTTTCAGATAAAGGACGCTCCCGTTCTTCTTTTGTATATGTAGAATGGGCATGGCGAACGAAATATATTGTTGTCATTTATTCATCTCCTTTTTCCGTTTCTACCCAAATTCAATACATTACCATCAAATCCCTTTACCTTTATAATAAGTGCTGTCAAATTTAAATGTTGATTTTCATATTAATAAAAGGGAAACACCTCATATGGTATTTCCCTCATTTAAAATAGACTACATTCAATTAAATACTTTATCAATTTTATTTCTGTCGTATTCTAATATCCAATCATTATATGTATGATAAATATCCCTAATTGTATCATGAGAGGTAGCTAATACATCACAACCTCTATCATCATAAACGTGAAATATAGTATTCTTGTTTACATTTATAAAATACACCCTATGAAAAATACTCGGTTTTATTCCCATATCTTGATTACAAATTGCTTTTAGCATAGGAATGTATTTCAAGTCTGAAACTTTACATTTCAAAGTATATCTATGCGTTTTATATACCCCGTCTTCATCGTCTTCTGGAAAAACATAAGGGATTGTATTTTTCTGTAACTTAAACAAATCGGACTTCTCTTTTACATATTTAGAAAAGATATTCAATTTGTGTTTAAAAGTTTCACCGTCTGCATAGTCATTTACATCCACTACAATATAAATATCGTCTGTTTTGGAATGTAAAGACTGAAATAAAGTAATGGCTCTATTATAAACGCCTTCTAAATATGGGCAGTTTTCATAAATGTTATTGTAATCATAGTTCACACCTAATTTAAAGCGAATACCAATATCCCCATTATAAAATAGAGGTGGTCTAAGTTCTAAATTTGGAAACGTTTCAAGCATATACTCATTCAACCTCATCTCAACACCTACCTTTAACAGCATCTTGTTTACATAATAAAATTATTCCATTATAACTTCTTTCTAAACTCTTCATCCACTATAGCATCTTGAATAAAATAATCTATATTATTTCTCAGCTTTTGATATACAACTTGATCTTCTATATCGTTAAACATAATGACAACTTCTACTTTATTCCCTTTCTTATCTGTAGTATACAAGCTTTTTGTCAATACGAATGCGGTAGAACCACCTTTTTGACCAGCATATTCGAGCTTACTATTTTTAACTGTTCCTTTGAAAATGTTCTCGATCTCTTCTTGCATTGATTTTGGAAAATAATTTCTACTATTTATCTTTTCCATTATACTCATATAATCTTTAGCGTTTGCACCCACTAATCGATCTGACCAAATTCGCTGAAATTCCATATCTACCTTTAATGGAATATCCCGTTTTTTCCATTCTTCTTCATCTTTCATCCATTCATGAATTCGTAACACATGTTTATTATATTCTTCCTTTGACATGTTACGTATCATTTCTAACGATTGATTTTCTGGCTCATGAAGCTCTTTTTCTACATACCCTCTCATATATAGTGAAGCAGTATACGAAGAGAACTTGTCATGACTAGTAAGCTCTAACTCTTTTAAACTATCATTTACTCTTTCTATTCCAAGCTTATCTAACAAATATGTCGTATTTGCATTAGAGCTATAATGAATCATTCCTTTTGCAACTTCTTCTAAAGCGATTTGTCCATTTTTCACTAATTCTCTCGCTTTTGCATCTTCTAACCAATCAGGATGCGCTCCACCATCAGTGTTTTTAACGTAATATTTTTCTAGCTCCTGCAATGAAATTTGTTCATCACGACTTACTTTTCCTTCTGACACTTGCTTAGCAAATTCAACTGCTATTACAATTTTTGCCATACTCGCTAATGGTAATTTTTTATTTGCATTTATAGAAGTTAATACTTCTCCATTTCTTTTTATAAATAATGAACTTGTTTCATCGTCTTTATGTTCTTTTATGTACTTTAATACGTAATTAGGATCTTCTTTTGACAAATAGTACTTCATAATAACAAAGAAAGCTATAACGGCTACTATAATGACTCCTGCAACAATTCCTATAATCTTTAATATGTTCACAATATGCCCCCTCTCATACATTCCCTTCTATATAATCATTATAACGAACCAGATTACAAAATTATACAAAACAGAGTAACTCTTCCCAAAAAAAGAAAGAGTTATTCTATTTCACATGATGTTATTTGTCCATTTAACGTAACAACTATATTTGATTCGTCACTTTCTTTAACGCTACTTATTCGATTTGAGTTAGGAGGACCAATTACAACTGATTCCTTAATTGGCGAAAGGTCCTTCTCCAATTTTTCTGCACTTACACCGTATGCAGCTTGAAATACTTCTGGCGGTGTTAATCTAAGTATGTCTGATCCTTCTGCTGTTTCAAATTGATCGTTATTGAAGAACAAATGTAATTGTACTTCTTCTGTTACCGCTGTGATCCAATGCCACCATCCCATTGGAATAAAGACAGTTTGCCCCGCTTTCACATGATAATTTTGCAATTGATTCGTTTCGGGATTTAAGATAGATGTAATTGCTTCTCCTGATACAACAACATCCAATTCCCACGCATTCGGATGCCAATGCGGTTCTCGCATATGCCCTTTTGTCATAAACAAATCAACAAACGCTCCCCCTATCATCGCTGGTAACTGCGTTGACGTAACTTCATATGCAACGTTTTTCTCATCTCTTTTAAAAAAGATGTTTTTTCTCGAATCAAAGAAAAGGTTTGGAGTTCCTGAACTTTTCTTTAAATTTTTATTATCTGGAACATAACCTGAACTACTCATTTTATCCCTCTTTTCCACTCCGAACATTTCGACTTTCACACTGTATCGTATGGAAAAAATGTATGAATGTGCCTAACCATTGACATAACAAAAAAACATGCCTTCATAAGGAGAGCATGTTTTGTGATATTCTTCACATTGTTTCATTAAAAAATATTCTTTTTATTTACCATGATGTAACATTAAATCACTAAGTTCTTCTTCAATGTGATTTAATTTCGCAACGCATTCTTTCCATTTATGAATATAACGTGAAACCCCAACGAAAAATAAAACGATAATTGTAGAAAGAATAATACCATACACGATTGCTACAGTACTCATAGTTACACTTCCTTATAATTAGTAATGTTGTTATTAGTTATGTTTTTATTATAAACCTTTTTCTTTTAAAATACTTCGATTTCAACTTTTTGTAACAAAATTGATTTTTCTAACATTTCGTTCGTAAAAATGGCATATTTTTCACAAATTATACAAAACTTCACCATATGTACTATTACCATATGAGTTATATTATTAAATAGAATAAAGGGGATGATATACTATGACGACTTGGTTTATTGTAATGTTAGTTGTATTTGGGGCATTTAAAATTATCGTTTCTAGCCTTCCTAACACTGTTATTGAATCCATTATTAGCAAGTACGAAACACATCCACAACTTGAAGAAGAGAATGTGACTATTACAATTCACGGAAATAACGTAGAAGGCGAACAGAAATCCAAAATTATTCATGATTTTAACGAAGGTTTATTTTTAGATCGCTATTATGCACCGCCACACAATGAGGGTACTCCTTTAATTATCAATGCAAAACGCGGCAAAAAAGATTTTACATTTTATATTTATAGTCATGAAGAGCATGTTGATGTTGTAAAGCAATATAAAAAGAAAGTAGTTGCTTATAGTTTACGCTCTAAAAATCTTCAAAATAATGATATGTTCGTGTCAGCTGATTTAGCTTAATACTCATATATTAGAAAAAGGAATCCATGGTATATGGATTCCTTTTTTACTATTTACTGAAAAATAAGCTCTGTTTTCAAACTATCTTTCGGTAACAACCATCCTTTTTGTTCTAAAACCTTCATTAATACTTCTCTTTGTTCTTTTGCAATACTTTCCTCATTTGTTTTAAACGACACTTCTATTACGAAGTCATCTTCTATTTTCCCTGTATCACTTAGTGGCCAAATTTCAATATTCGTTTTACTATTTTGAAATTCACCTGTATACCTTTTCATTAATACAGGACCGTAAATACGAGAATTCTTGAGCATTGCTTCTCCCCAATTCGCATACAACCATTTGTTCATTTTCCCTGGCAACTTTTCTATTAACATGTTTTGAGCAGCTCGTTCGTTTGGTAAATCAAGTATCCCATACCCTTTAGCGCTGTAACTTTTCTTATTTGAAATACTTAACGTTTTCTTCTCAAATCCCCAATCTACTTCCGCTTCATAACTATCCGTATTACTATCAAATCCATCTTTTTTAGCTACTTCTAGTGCATCTTGAATTACACCATTTTGAACCAGATATCTTTTTTTATATGTTAGCTCAAAATCTTTACTAAATTCTTTCTTTCGAATTCTCGCAAACCAACCTTCATTACTTAAATTTTTATTTGCCGTATCTAAAAATTGCACTTGTATTCTTTCATAATTTGTACCAGCCTGAAAATATTCTAGTACTTCTTGCTTCATCTCTTTGTTAGGACCTAGTACTTGTTCTGGTTTTAATAATAACTTCACTTCAAAACTAGGTTTCATTGGACTAGCAGCAAACCCTTCCATAACGTTATAAAAGAAACAGCAAAAGAAAATGCTTACGAATACAAATACTCTTTTCATATACCTATCCCCTTTACATTTTAAATGACTTCTACACATTCCATTGCAAGTGAATATACATTTTCATACCCTGCTGTACTTAGCTTTTGTTGTAATCGATCCGTATCCTCTTTCAAAGCGTGCACTAACACCGTATGTTCTGGTAATAATGTATTTAGCATCTCTTTCACATCTCTTATACTTTGGTGAACTTTATATGGAACTCGCTTCACCCTACATTCTTTACCTACACGTTCTTTCAAAACTTTTTCTGCAAAACTCCCTTTAGCAATATGTCCAGTAAAGATAATGGAATTTCGTTCTTCATACAGAATTTGTTCATAATATAACTGTGCTCGTTTCGTTTGCATATTCGCATCGCTCATTACAAATATTCCATAACTATGTTGCGTACCGATGTCATCATCCATAACTATTACGTTTCTTTTTAAACTCTCAATTAGCTCTTCAAGTTCTTCATTGTTTTTGATCCAATCTTTATATACGATCATCTCTTCGAATCCAGCCAAAATTTCTTGATCTACTATAATGGGAAGTTCTTTATATTTTTTATATAAATACAACACGATATCTTGCGCCCTACCAAGCGGTGGCAATGGTAGTAATGCTATTCCTTTATTCCCCGCAGCACGTTCAATTTCTGCACACAGTTCGTTTACTCGTTCATGTTGCGAAACATCATCAGTATGATACGCGGCATCTACGATTGCAACTTTTATATCGCCACGCAATTTCTCAGGTAAATTCGCTCGTAGTATGTTAGACTCTGCTGAATAATCGCCAGAATAAAATACATATGTATGACTCATATCCACTAAAAACCAAACAGCTCCTAATACATGCCCACTATACCCCCATTGAAACCGCAATGAAGGAGTAATTTGTATCCATTCATTCGGATTACTAATCTCATCAATATATACATAATTTAAATCTTTTATGTTTTGGTCACTATAAGGTATATTCCATCCTCGGGTCAGATTGTAGTTTCTCCATTTTTCATAATAAGTTGGAAGTTGCTCCTTCGTATAACGAGTCGTCCAAATTTTTTTCTTATATCCATACTTCGCTAATAAAGGTAAACCCATCGTATGATCTTCATGAATATGTGATAAAAATACGGCATCTAAAAACGGCACAACTTCCCTATCTATTTTTGGATAACTATCCTCATATGATCGATTAATACCACAATCAAATAATATTTTTGTCTCTTTATTTTTTACGAAGTAGCAGGAACGACCGTATTCTCCCGCTCCTCCCCATACTTCTATCCTCATCATGCTACCCCTTTTCGTTTTTGCTCCATATGCTGCAGAAGTAATAAACATAGCGTTGTAAGTCCAACTGAAACGACAGCCATCGCCATTCCAATAGATACTTCTCCTTGCTCAAATTGAGCAAAAATAAATGTTGCTGATGTTTCTACTGATGGAGGTAGTACGAGAAGCGATGCTACTAACTCTCTTATCGAGATTGTAAATGTCATCGCCCATCCAGCAAGAATGCCTGGGATAATAAGAGGTAATATTATTTTTCTAAAAATATACATATAATTTCCAGAAAAAATACTTCCTGCCTGTACAAGAGAATCATCAATTTGCCCGAGTGATGCTTTTACATACTGCACCGTATAAGGTAAAAAAAGAACAACGTACGTTACGATAACCATGACTGGTGTATTGTAAATGGACAGAGGCATATAGGGTGAGTTCCAAAATAATATAAGACCTACAACCATCACAATTCCTGGTACCATATTCGGTAACATACCGCACATATCAAGCCATTTTTCAGAGGATTTTTTCCCCTTTCGAATCATAAGTGCTAAAAAGACTCCAATTATTACAGCAATAATCGCTGTTACGAGTGAAAAAAGAAAACTGTTCCACAATGCTTCTAATCCTGGTGATCCCATTGTAAACAACGCTTCATAATGACTCGTTGTAAAGTTATTTACATGTAAACCGCCGCCTCTTAATTTTGACAAAGAAGCGATCAATATAGAAAAGTATGGGATTCCAATTGATACGATTAATAAACCAATTACATAAATCCACGCTACAACACGTGTAACGATAGACAAAGTATACCTTTTAGATTTCACACCTTTTCCACTAACCATTGCATATGAATACTTTCGATTTAATACATTTTGCATATACCAAATGAGCATACATGCGCTAAGTAATAAAGAAGATAATGCTGTTGCACTACTAAAATCAATTGGCCAACTCGAAATAAATTTATGAATCTCTGATGTTAACACGTGGAACCCTATTCTACGTCCAAATGTAGCCGGTGTTCCAAATTCAGCAATCGTCTTTACGAAAATGAGTAAAGCACCCATTACATAACTTGATACTAATAACGGCAATATTATTTTTCTTAAACGATAGAAAAAACTTCCGCCATGAACTGCTGCGGCATCTTCTTTACTACTCCCAATTTGAAGTAACGTGTTTTTCAACATGAAGTAAAGAAATGGGAATAAATGCAGACTCATAATTAAAACCATACCCCCTAAACTAAAAAACGAGGATGAAATCGTCTTTAGCATCGGAAAAAATTGTTCGAAATAGCCGTTCGGTTGCATGAACAAAATCCAGCCCATCGCCCCAATATACGGCGGTGTCATAAATGGAATCATAAAAACAACATCTAACTTACTATACTTTCCAACATCTGTTTTACTCATAATGAACGCTAATGGAAATGAAAATACGGTAGCTCCTATTACTACAAGTACACCGAGAAGCATCGAGTTTAGAAAAATCCCAGCTAATCCACCACTCTGCATCACTTCAAAAGGCTTTAAAAAATTCCACCTACTATTTTCATATACACTAGAAAGTAAAATGAGAAAAAGCGGAATGACGATTAACATCGCCACAAGTAACAACGCTACCGTCATTCCAACTTGTCTTACTGATACGAATCGATTTACCATGTAATCACCATCTTATTTAAATACTTTCTTAAATTGTTTTCCTATTTCATCTTGTTCTTTCTCAACTGTTTTCCAGTCAATATTTAATACTGGAATCTCTTCCACATTTGGTCTATTTTCAGCTTTTATATCTGTTCTACCAGGCAATAAATATGCTTTAGAAATTTGTTTTTGTACATCATCTGATAATAAATAATCAATAAACTCTTTTGCACCTTCAACATTTTTACTATCTTTCATAATGCCTGCTGCACGTGGGCTAATAACTGTTCCGCTTTTTGGATATACGATATCAACTGGTTCACCCTTTGCTTTTGCACTGTACGTCATATAATCAACACCCGCAATGACCATATCTTTTGCACCTGTTACAACTGGATCTAATGCTTCTTGGTTTGCCCCCGCTACTGTAACTTCATTTTTCTTAAGCTGTTCAAATAAATTCCATCCATCTTTCCCGTTCTTTTTCACGTATCCAGTTACAAAGTCTAAAGCTGAACCTGAAAGTGCTGGATCTGGAAGATTCACTTTCCCTTTCCATTCCCCTTTTGTTATATCGCTCCAATCTTCAGGTGCTGCCTTCACATTTTTTGTATTGTACACAATTCCTAATGCTGAAGCACTATACCCGAAATAATGACCTTTATCATCCGACCATTCTGGACGAAGCTTATCAGCTTGTTTCGCTTCTTTATAAGCTAACGTTTGACCATCTTTCTTTAACCCTTCCATTGCTGGTAAAGAAGCAAGTACCACTACGTCAACGACTGGTTTTTTCTTTTCAGCTTCCATTCTTGCTAAGATTTTTCCAGTTGTCCCTTGAAACATTTCTACTTTTATACCCGTTTTCTTTTCAAAGTCCTTTTGAATTTTTTCTGCTAATCCTTTTGGCCCTGCACTATATACAACAATTTTCTTTTCATTCGTAGTTTTACTTTTTGCATCTGCATTACCTGTCTTTGAACTACACCCTGTTACTACAGCAGAAAATAATAAAGTACATACAAATAATGACTTAAGCGAACTGAATTTCTTCATACGATTCTCCCCCTATATGATGAATACATTTTTTTGGTACATATAACGCTACTGGTTTCCCAATGCTTAGCCTACTATTGTGATAAGCTGTCCATACACCGCGTGTCCCCATGTTTACTTTCACTTCATAACGTTCTCCTACATATGTAACGTGCTGGACTTCACCTGTATACATTTCACACACTTCATTTTTTGTCCAGCTCACTTGCTCTGGACGAACCATTTGTTTACCCTCTACAAGCCAATTTGCCTTGCCAACAAATTTTGCAACAAATTCATGAGACGGTTTTACATAAATATCTTCTGGTGTTCCTTTTTGTAATACTTCTCCTTGTTTCATGACAATAATTTGGTCTGACATTGACATAGCTTCTGTTTGATCGTGCGTTACATACAATGCCGTTAAACCAATAGAATGAACAATATCCATAAGCTCTAACCGCATTTCTTCTCGCAAAATTGCATCGAGTGCACTAAGCGGTTCATCGAACAAAATAAAATGTGGTTTTGTTACAATTGCTCTAGCAAATGCGACACGTTGCTGCTGTCCACCAGAAAGTTCATGTGGATATCTTTTCTCCATCCCTTGCAAGCGAACTCGCTTTATCGCATCTTCTACCTTTTCTCGTAAATGATTCGTTTGCTTTGTAGCTCTTAAACCAAATGCAACATTTTCAAATACAGTCATATGCGGCCATAAAGCAAAATCTTGAAATACCATACCGATATTACGTTCATGAGGAGATGTTTTTATTTTTTTCGCACTAGAATACATGCACTTATCTCCAAAATATATTTCACCTTTATCTGGATCTTCAAGTCCTGCAATCATTCTAAGTAAAGTCGTTTTCCCGCATCCCGAAGGTCCTAAAAGTGTAGTGAATTCACCTTGTTTCATAACAATTTGTAGCGGCTTTAACGCCTGCGTTTTTCCAAATATCTTTTCTAATCCACTAATTTTAATATCCATCGTTTCACCTCTTTCCCCTCACTCTTAACCTGCTTTCATTCTATATGGAAGATTTATACTGAATGTTAATGTACTGTAAAGATTAAATTAAAAAACTTCTAATAAACTATTTATTTCTATAGATTTTTTCTATAGTTAAAATAAAAAAGGAGGCAACTCATAATGAATCTCTTAAAATTAGAAATTGTAGTGCTTATTAAGAAATATAAAAAACTTACGATAGTTGCAGAAAAACTTGGTGTTAAACAACCTACTATTACATTCCATATAAAAAGCTTAGAAGAGGAACTCGGTGTGCCTTTATTTGAATTACGTTCTGGAAGATATTTCTTAACAGAGGCTGGTGAGGCACTGCATCACTATGCTTGTAAAATAGATGCACTTATGAAAGAAGCTAGGCGGGTCACGCAAGAGTTTAAAGATTTTAATAAAGGTGCTATAACAATTGGCGCTAGTTATGTACCAGCGACATATCTTTTACCAGAAATTGTTCATCAATTTCAATGTGAATTTCCAAATATAAAAATAACACTCATGGTAAAAACAGCTCCTGAAATTCGAACGATGCTACAAAATCATGAAATTGATCTCGGTGTAATTTCAGCAGCACCGTTTGATGAATCACTTTTAAAACAGACGAATGTAATGCCTGATACACTTGTTCTTGCTTTCTCCAAAGAACATCATTTTTCAAAAAAAGAAAATGTATCATTACAAGATATCAAAAAGGAACGTATATTACTGCATCGTAATCCATCTACAACGAGAGATTTACTTACAAAATGGATGTTAGCTCATAACATTACATTCCAATCAGAAATTGAATTAGATTCATTAGAAACGATGAAACAAATTTTAAAATACGGTAATGGAGTTGCCTTTATTTCTAAACTCGCTATTGAACAAGAAGTACAACGAAATGAACTACGCTACATACCCATCCCTGGATTTGAATTTCAACGTAACATTTATACGATTCATCATGAGGACAGATGGAATTCTAAAATTATTTCTTTTTTACTACAGAGCATCACTTCTTATACAGCAAAAAATTAAAAGGCTGTCGTTATACACGACAGCCTTTTAAACTATTACTCTATTTATTTTTCTTTGCTTCAATTTTTTCTTGTGCCTCTTCAGCCTTATCTAATGCTTCTGAAACTTTCTTCTCTTTTTCTTTTACATCGTCTATACTATCTACTGCTTTAATGAGTTTATCAATTCCTTCTTCTTCTACTTTTCTACGCTTGGCTACTCTTTCATTCACTTTCTCTTCTACATCTTTTGCTTTTTGAAGCATATTCTCTGCATTTGATGTTACAGCTGTTTCAAGTGCATCGTCTTTTTTCTTTTGTAACACTTCATTTGCAATGTCTTTCGCTTCTAAATACTTACCGTCTTTTAATGCTGTTGCTCCGTGATCCATTCTCTCTGCAACTTCTTTATATGATTTCGCTTCATTTCCTGATTTCTCTTTTTCTGCTTTTTCAAACCACATCGTTGCATCACTATACTTTTCATCTTTCAATGATTGCATACCTGTTTCAATATATGTGTCATAATTGCTACATCCAGCCATTACGACTAATAGAAAAAGCATAACAAAACTTAATTTTTTCATGATGTTTTCTCCTTTTCTTTGCCTGCTCACTATACTGTAACATACATGAAAAAGAGTTTCAAAAACTAAAATACTAATTTGGTCATTTTTATAATGATGCGTCAAATTTTTATTATTTTCTTATTTTTAAGCCGATACATCTACTTGTTTTTTCGCCATATGTTGCTTTACTCCAACTAATACAACTAACAATAGCCCTCCGCCTATTGTCATCATAACAATGCTAGTTGGTAACATATCTAATAATAATCCATATACAATCATACCGAGTGGTGCGATTGCAGTCGCAATTGTTTCAAGTAGACCAAACACACGCCCTAAGTAGCTCGGATCTGTCGTTTTTTGCATATGTACTTGCATCGGGATGTTTACAATCATAATTGCTATACCAGTTAACATCATGAAAGCAATATAGTAAATAAAACTTGCTACTTTTGGAATGATAACTAACAACGGAAAGACTGTACATAAACTTAAACCCGCAAATAAAAACAGTCCAGTATAAATAGAACGAAACGGATTATTCACTTCTTTACGCACTGATAAAGCAATCGCACCCATTAGCATCCCGACTGCTAACATCCCTTCTACAGTACCGAGTTGCTTTGAAGATAAATGCAATGTATGGACGATAATGTATGGAAGTGCAACGGTTAGCCCACACGCAAAAAAATTTACCCACAATGCTATTTTCATTAAACCATATATTTCATGTTGTCGTTTTACATATGAAAAACCTTCTTTTATACTCGTCAAGAAATGCTCTTTACTCTCAGCCACTTCTTTTTTGTATAAATCAAATACAATAAATAATTGCAAAATAACTGCTAAAAAGAACGTTACGCTATTTAACAAAAAGAACGACTTAATTGAAAAGAAACCAAATACAACTCCACCAATAATCGGCCCTAAAATATTTGATAAAGAAGCTGCCGTTTGATTTAAAGCACTCGCTTTTTGAATACGCCCCTCATCCACTAAACTCGGAATAGACGACGTTAATGCAACAGAATAAAAACTTGCACAAATTGATAATAATGCTGCTGAAATATAAATAAAAAGAAGTGATGGTCCAAATATAGCAGCAAGAATAAACATAATAAGCATCGTTAAACTACTTAATAAATCAGTTCCAATGACAAGCCACTTTCGATTCACACGGTCAGCTACAGCACCTGCAATTGGACCACAGATCATCCTTGGAAGTGATCCGCAAACGAGCGTAATTGCAAATCCCATTCCTGAACCAGTTGTCTTTAGTACGTATAACCCCATTGCAAACGTATAAATACCCGCCCCTAACAAAGACGTCATCTTTCCAATCATCATTAAAATGATATTTCTCGTTGCAATCTTCATTCTTGAATCAGCTTGACCTATACTTACATCTTCCATTATGACACTCTCCCCTTAAAAGTTAAATTGTGTTAAACTTATTATATAATCAACTTTCCAATTATTACAACAAAAAGTTAAATTGTATTTAACTTTTTTTAATTATAAAGGAGCTACAATATGGCAACTCTCGGAGAAAAAATTAAGGCATTGCGAAAAGAAAAAAAGCTTACTCAAACAGCACTGGCAGGTTCCGAATTGACAAAAAGCATGCTTAGTCAAATTGAAAATGGAAAAGCTACACCTTCTATGAAAACATTACAATATATTGCAGAAAAACTTGAATGTGAAACGAGTTTTTTATTAGAAGAAGATGATGTAGAAATTGTAGCACTCATTCAAAAAATGGAGCCATTAATAAAAGCAAATAAATGCGATGAAGTATATGAGACTTTACTACCTATCGTTCAAAAAGAACTACCTCTTACTTTAAATACAGCACGTTTATATAAACAGTTCATAACTGGAGCGGCTATTATGAACGATTATAATATTGAATATTACGTTGAAAAAGCTGTTTCTATATTTGAAAAATATACTTTGTATCGCGAAAGTACTGAAACGAAACTACTGTTTTACTATATGCTCTACAAACGGAAAAAATATAAAGAATGTTTACAGTTGATTACCAGAATTCGCGATGAATATAAAACGAAGAATTTAGAAATGGATCTTATTACACATATACAATTATATTTAAAAGAAGCAATTATTTTACTCGCATATGGTAATTATGAAAAATGTGAAAAAGTTATTTTAGATGCACTTGCATTTTCAAAAAAACATCAAGTGTATTATAAAACAGATGAATTTTACCGTATTTTATCTTATCAAAAAATCATTACAACTAATAAAGAAAGATATTTATATTACATAAAAAAATCTGAGCAATTTGCCATTTTTACAGAAGATACTTTATCTGCTGCAAATATAGATATATTAAAAGCTTATTACTATAACACCGTTACGAATGAATATACAATTGCATTAGCACATTTAGAACAATTCCGAGAAAAACTAAAAGATATACCAATTTTTCAAGACGATGGACTGTATTATCTTGAAAAAGGAAAATCTCTGTATGGTTTAAAACATTACAAGGAAGCTTTAGAAGTATTAGATCGTGCTATCATACCGGATTATATGAGTCATCCACTTGATCAATCGTGGTTATTAACAGCTGGATCTTATCGTGCCCTTTGCTATATAGAACTTCAAGATAAAAAATCTGCCTTGAAAGAAGCAAAAGAAGCAGTTCAAGCGATAGATAGCTATCCTGATTCCATCTTCTCTTCATTTATTAAAGAAACGTTACAAATAATACAAAAACTTTAAAAATGTCTCGAAATGGTATATTATTCCTCCTTTTTTGCAAAGATAATAATGATGGGAGGAATATAAATGAATATACAACGTGCAAAAGAGCTTTCCGAGTCATCTGAAGAAGCCAATGTCAGTTTTCAAGGCATGCCTGTTATGATTCAACACGTCGATGAAAGCAACGAAACCGCCCGCATATATGAAGTAACAAATCCAAAACGCGAATTAACTGTTCCAGTTAATAGCTTAGAGGAAATATAAAAAATACCACTTCGACTTTTGAAGTGGTATTTTTCTTACTTTCATATAAATTCTCTATACCTCTTGTTTTACAACAACTGAAAAATAAGAATCTTCTACTTCTTTTCTCTTTTTAACCTGCTAAAATACAAACTATGAATGAATTATTCGCACTATATATTAAGGAGGAAAAATAATGGCATCTAATTTAGAAAAAAACAAGTCTTATTATGCAGTTATATTCACTTCCCATTTATCAAATGATACGACAGATTATAGTAGCGTTGCCGACAAAATGGAGGAACTCGCAAAGCAGCAATCTGGATTTCTAGGTGTAGAAAGTGCACGCGGTAATTCGGGACTCGGAATCACAATTTCTTATTGGGAATCACTTGAGGCAATTGAAAATTGGAAACGGAACGCCTTACATAAAGAAGCGAAAAAAAGAGGTCGTGAGCAATGGTATGAAAACTTCCACCTACGTATCTGCCTTGTTGAGCAAGAATTTAAGTTTCATAGAGGTACTTTATAACTATGAAGAAAAAATTAGCTCTCGTTATTGTTCATGAAATATATGGTGTGAACGACCATATGCATCACGTTACCCACCACTTCACTTCATCTCATATAGATGTATTCTGTCCTAATCTTCTACAATCACAACACGCATTTCATTATCGTGATGAGGAAAAAGCATATGAACATTTTGTAAATCATATTGGATTTGATGATGGGAAACACCAAATTGAAGAATTCATCCATACTCTTTCAAGTAATTATACACATATTGGACTTATCGGCTTTAGCGTTGGAGCTACCATCTCATGGCTATGTAGTAACAATTCGAAAATAGATTTTATTATCGGATGTTACGGCTCTCGTATACGCGACTATATTCACATGAAGCCTACATGCGCTACCTTACTTATATTCCCTGAAAAAGAAGCTAGTTTTTCAGTATCCTCTTTAATCCAAACATTGCAGCAACAAAAGAATCCTTTATTAGAAATACAACAACTACACGGTGAACATGGTTTTCTAAATCCGTATACTGAAAAATATAACGTGCACTCTACAAAACAAGCATACAATTTAATAGATTCGTTTCTTGTAAAAACACTCTTATAAAGGAGAGTTAAATGACGCTTACATTACTCTTACTTATTTTCATATTCATTGCCTTTTTCTCAGCGCTAACTATTATTTTAGCAACTGTAAAAAAGGGGGAGTTTTCCAAACGTCCCTACTTACAATCTATTATCGTTTACATTTTATTTTTTACAAATTGGATTTTATATTTAACATCTTTTTATACGTTACTCCCTGAGAAAATTAGCGAGTTTCTATTCCTGCCCATTTGGTTTTTCCTTTGTATTTTAGGTTTTATCACTTTCTGGCGCGAATGGAGAAACAATCGTGTGTTCTCCATATGTATCGGTTTTCTTTCCTTTATTAGTTTTTTATTTGGGCTGTTTTTTTTACTTCTTTCGGGGATGTAGCTATGAAATGGGAGTAAAGACCTAATTACTTTCTTCCATTAACAGCTTTGACCTGAACTTGGTATAATATCAAGTTTGGGTCTTTTAATTTCCTCTTAATCTTTATGTGATTATTACATCCATGGTGCTAAAGAACTGTCCGGCCTCTTCATTCTCCTCAATATAATTTTGAAGTCGTATAATCATACCGATTCTAATTAATTTTCTAATTATTTTTAACAATTAAACTCTCTTCTTTTAAACAAATTGAAACTATATGGCATTTTCTTAATAATCGTAAAACCAATGTAAAAAATTATTAATCTTTATACTTTATTATTTACGTGTTCAATTAAATAGATTATTCTCTTTATTGAGAAGGCCTCTCAATAATAAATTAATAGGGGAGAAACATATGAAAACAAAAATTTTTTCTATTATCACTGCTTTAACCTTACTAACATGTTTCGCTATACCAACATTAGCAGCATCTAGTAGTTACAGTTTTGAAATGGATCACCGAGTGGTAGATGGTAGTAAAAACAAACAATTTCACACACTTTCTAAAGGTAGTGTATATATCAATGGGAGTGCATATGTATATTCTACTGATGGAGGAGCTGTGGGGCCTTACGATGTAAATTATACTCTATATAGATCTGCATGGGGTTCGGATCCTAGTTATGGAACTGTTAATGGTGGCATAAATAGATCTTTCTCTGGTGCATATAATGTTGATAAAAATTCAAATGAATACTACTTATTTATTTGGAAAACAAATGACGATGGACAAAATATACGAGGGAATGGGAAAATATCTAATTAAAATATTACCACTAAACTATGATGTCTATTATTAGACATCATAGTTTAAATATAAAAATATGAGGGTTTTACACATGCTAATTGACTTTGATGGTTTTATTCTTATTGGAGCGTTTATTATGTTGTTATTTTTACTTCTCTTTTTTAAGTTACACCTAAAAAAGAGAAGCATGTACTTACTATTTTTTTCAATATTTTATTTGTATCTTTGTGTAGTATTTAATTATACCCAATTCCCAATTATTATAGATGAAAATATGAAAAAAGAAATTGGACAAAATGTATGGAGAGATGCTAATTTTATACCATTTAACACGGACCATTTTGCTATAACAACATCAATACTTAATATACTACTAACAATTCCTTTTGGCTTTGGTTTTCCTTATATAAAAAAGACGAATTTTAAACAGGTTGTTTTATTAGGAATTGTATTAGGAGTCTTATTAGAAACTTTACAACTTTTATCAGCACTTTATGCCGGATTCACTTTTCGATATGTCGATATAAACGATGTAATATTTAATTGTATGGGTGTAATTTTAGGATACGGTATATCAAAGGGTTTTACCCTTGTGTATAGAGCATTTATACACAAGTTTGATATTAAATTGAATTCCTTTTTAAGATATATTTATGAAACGAACGACCGTTCTATATAATTTGGTCTTTAAAATTAGTACAAACACACGTATTTACGAACTGCGGACAAAAATGGATGTTCCAAAAATAGTTACTCAGCTATCTTTGGAACATCTCTCAATCTTTTTATATTGTATTATACATGGAATTATAAAATTTAGGCATAAGCAGTATACACCCAAATAGTAAAAAAGGAAGAAAAGCCAACATTCAACTTTTCTTCCTTCTATTTTTACCTTTAGATTTCACTGTCACTGATTCACAAGGTGAGTAATAAATTTGAGGTGTCGCCTTATCAACAAACATCATAAACGTAATGAAGCCGATAATAAAGAAAATAAACAACGTTAACAAAATTGCTCCTATCGTTAAAAGTATCATAACACCACCCCTATATTTTTCATGTTATTACACCTTTCGCTATTATATGAGCGTAATCCTTTTTAGAAAAAGAAACGTAACAAAATAATCACAATCACTCCTGTTAATACTGTACCTAATAAACTACGAGTATATATCGCTACAAGAAATGTTGGAATTGCTGCAATCAAGTAATCCCACTGCATCGTCTCATGCATAAATAATACTTGTGCTAAAAGTGCTGCCAATATCGCAATTGGTATGTAATTTAACCATTTTAAACCCCATTCTGGAATTTGTAGCTTGCTAAATACGAGTAGAGGTAAAATACGTGGCACGAGTGTAACAGCTCCTGCTGCTAGTAAAAGTAATATTACGTCTAATCTCATTTCCATTTTTCAATCACCACTCCAATCGTCGCAGCTAGTAAGGTTGCGATAATAACCGCTATACTATCTGGCATAAATAAGTGTGAAACGTACGCAATTATAATCGCTACAATTGCAACAATAAGATGAATTGCTAGTTTCGGTTTACTACTTATGAGCTGAAGTACAAATAACCCGATAAACATTGCTGGTAATGCATAATCCATGCCGTACGTATGCGGATCTGGTATCCACTCACCAAACAGCCCGCCGATAATAGTAGCAAGAATCCAGTTTAAATAAGCCGTTACATTTAGCCCAATCATCCATCTTTCGCCTAAATATCCTTTTTGCGCTGCATGCTGTACTGCAACACCGAACGTTTCATCTGTAATTTGCGAACCAATTAGTAAGTTTTTAAATAGAGGCAGTTTCGTAAAGTACGGCGCAAGTGCAGCACTCATAAGAAGGTGGCGCAAGTTAACAAAAAATACAGTGAAAATAATTGCGGAAGCAGGAGCACCAGCTGCGTACATACCAGCTAATATAAATTGGGCAGAACCTGCATAAATTAAAGTGGACATAAACGCAATTTCAATGATGGAGAAACCTGCTGTTTTTGCAATTACACCAGCTGCTATACCGATACTTAAATAACCAAATACAGTTGGTAAACAATCTTTTACTCCTTGCTGAAATGTATCATCGCTTTGCAAAGCTACATGTGCCTGAGCTTTACTCATCCTTATCATCCTCCATTCCTTTTAAAGTTCGTTTTCCTGTTACGACATGAACTAAATCTATATTTTCACGCCACAACGTATCTAACTTATCAGCTCCAAATTCCTTCGTAATTTCTTCAACCATAATATCGTGTCGCACATACTCTGTAGCAACGAGAACTAGAGCTGGGTCATACGTTGTAACAGCCCATGAAGTGCTATCATTTGAGAAGTTCGCAATTAATACTTCTTCCCCGTCACGCGCGATTACAGTTAAATGACCACCCATTCTCTTTTCAACAACGTGAGGCGTCATATAATTATGGTGAAACGTCGCGCCTATTTTTGTTTTGGGAGCACCAAATAAGATTGAAAATATATGTACACCTTCCTCTTCCTTTTGATGAATGTATGGCTCAATTTCATGCACTTGATCTTCCCATACAGAAATCCATAACTCTTCCTTCGCTCTATTAATTATATTGCATATTTCTTTCAAAACACGATCATTTGAGCGAATATGCGAAATTACATCTATTTGTCGCTCTTGTTCTAAACCATTTAATTTCTCATCTAAAAATTCAAAGGACTTTTCAAAGTCTTTTCGCATTCGATTCATTAATTCGGTAGCTGGTACTGGTACATATTTAACTGGTTCAGAAGGTACAATATGTACCGCTCCTTTATCCATTAACTTACCGAGCACCTCATAAATCATCGAACGAGGTACCCCTGTTTGTTTACTCACTTCATAACCAGTTACTGGGGAATGTTTTAATAGGCCAATATACGCTTTACACTCGTACTGGGAAAAACCTAACTTTTGTAATTCCTTTATAATTTCATCCATCGGTAACCCCTCACAATCTAAATCGCTCTAACTTCAAAACGACGATTTTGCTTCCCTTTACTTTTTACTTTATCAATAACAAGTGTTCCTATTTCACTCGTATTTTTCACATGTGTGCCTCCACAAGCTTGTTCGTCTAAATTTTCAATTGTAACAATACGGATTTCTTGGATAGTAGTTGGCAGGAGGTTTATTGCTGTTTTAATCATTCCTACAGCATTTTCTGCTTCTTCGCGGCTCATATAACGAGTAGAAATTTCTTTATTTTGTTCAATAAGTTTATTCACTTCCTTAACAATTCCTTCTACTTCCACGCTCGATAACTCTTGTAACTCATTAAAATCGATACGTGCTTTGTCAGGATAAATTTGATTTCCAGTGCATAGAGCTCCATACTTTTCATAAACGACAGCTCCGATAAGATGCAGTAAAGAATGATGACGCATTAAATTATGACGTCTTTCCCAATTAATCTCTAATTTAACAGGACCTAATTTTACTTGTGCTCCATCTTTTATATAGTGAACTATTCCTCCCTGCTCCTTTTTTACTTTTTCAACTTCAAATACAGACCCATCTTGTACAATGACACCCGTATCACATTCCTGCCCCCCACCAGTTGGATAAAAAACTGTTTCTTTTACAAATACTTTATTCCCTTCTACTTTTATCACTTGTGTTTCACAACTCGTTTTGTATGCATCTTCTAAATATAATGCCTTTGTCATACTCTCACCTCTTTAGTAGTTATAGTTATACCTACTAATATAAAAAAGAAGCTCCACGAAGTCAATTGATAATTCTGAAATTTAAGATTAATAAGAGACTCCTTTATTAGGAGTCTCTTATCTCAATATTTCATTGGCTTCTTTTTCATAAATTTTATCAAATGAAGTCATAACGCGTTGTGACGCTGAAATCATTTTTTGATCCGTCATAAGATCAGCCATCTCTTTCGTCATATCTACATTTGAATTTTCTAGCATATAATTTTTTACTGTCCCTACTCCGTTCGGTAAATCAGCAATGTTCCCTTCTGCTAGAGTAAAGCTTTTGTTCTCTCTTTGTACAAGACGATTATTCGCTTCTGCACCTACTGTTTTTGTTTGCAGGCGAGCAATATTATTTTGCGTCACTGCATCATATAACGTACCGTCTGCTTGTACCGCTACCTTTGCTCCTTCTGGAATACGAATACGTTCATTATTCTCTCCCATTACGAAAGCACCTGAAGTTGTTTGCAAATAACGATCACTATTTAATATAAAACTACCGTCTCTCGTTAAAAACGTCTCATTATTTTTAGATGTAACGAAAAACGAAGCTGTGCCAGCAGTTCCATCATCTAAAAGGAAATCTGTAGCACTATTTGTCATTTGTATATTTCCTTGTACTAAGTTCACATGCGTCGCAGCTGGTACTACAGCATAATCGACCGAACCGATATTTGTCACAGCACCATCTCCGCGGCGATATGTGTCTTGTACATCAAATACTTTAGAAGTCATATTTTCTGCTTTAAATCCTGTCGTTTGAGCATTAGCAACGTTATTCGAATGAACATTAATACGCTGCATGTAATTCATCATCCCCATAGAACCTATATAAAGACCGTTCATACTCGTTTGAATAAGGCAGTTGCCTTATCCTTCACCTCTTTTCTATGATGTTTGCAACATTTGTTTCGCTAAATGTTCCGCTGTAGCGATATGTATGTTTTTCTTTACGTCTTGTCCGTCTGTCATTAATACAATGGGAGCTGATGATACTGCTGGAATTTTCAATAATTCACCACTACTTGCTGTTTCATCAAATTTCGTAAATACGATACCATCAATATGAATATCTTTAAAGTTTGTAATGATTTCGATCATGTCTTTACTTTTCATCGAAGCCGATAACGTTAAACAAATATAATCTGGCTCTACTTGTCCCATCGTTTCAATCATTTCTTCCACAGTTTCTGACGCACGATAATTTTTCCCAGCTGTATCAATTAAAATATAATCGACGCGAGCTTCTTCTTTAAAATACGTAAGCGCTCTTGTCATTGCAGCTTCATCACGTACAGCGATTACTTCAAATCCAATTGTCTTTACGTAATCTTGCAGCTGCTGCACTGTCCCAATTCGTGAATGGTCTGTCGTAATAAAACCAACCGTTTTTTTCTTACCGTGAAACTGCCATGCCATTTTCGCAAGTGTCGTCGTTTTTCCAACACCAGTTGGACCGATTAATGCAATTGTTTGTACTTCTTTTTCAAATACGTTTTCCGTGTTGAAATGAGATCTCATATCTTCCAATATATATTCGATCACTTCTTCTTCTGTAATCATCGTTGCATTCTCAAACTTCACTTTTAACTTTTCAGCATATGCATGAATGAAGTATTGTTCTACATCGTTTTGCTCTAGCATACGAATTACTTTTTGAATAATAAATGGTACAGATTCTTGCTTTTCTTTTTTTACAACTACTTCTTCTTTCTTGACAGGAACGACTTTCTTCACAGGTTTTTTCTTTTTCGTTACTTTCGTTTCTTCCGTCTGTTTCACAACGACGATTCCTTTTTCAAACAACTTTAATAGTTTCTCTTTCTTTCTTGCCCATTCTTCACTATTTCCTGTTTGCATCGCCGAATATGACATAGGGGTCGTCACGTTTTCTAAATTGTGCAGTACCGTTTGAATTCCATTCGCCTTCATAATTTGTTCTGAATGGTCATTCACAACATCCATTAATTGTTCATGAAATTGGGCTGCGCCTTCGTTCACTTCTTCCTGTTCATCCTCTGGAAAAGCAACTAACATTTCATAATTCTTTTTCCAAAAAAACGGGATATTTCGTTTTACACTTTCATCGACAACGTAATAATAATCTGTACCATATTGGTCAAATAACTTTCGATACAATTCATTTTTCGAAGCTGCTTTTATTCGCATTAACGCTTCTTTCTTTTCTGTACTTTCCATTACTTCACCCCCTACTATTCAATATAGGCAATTTGATCTACAACAATTTCTGGTGCTAATTCGCTAATACAAAGCACTTGTGCTTCTACTTGATAACGCTCAAGAAGTCTTACAATCGCAAATCTGAAATCTTTTCTACGCGTTAATAACACTGGCTCTCTTCCCATTAAACGAGCTTGTTTAAAGACACGCTGTACTTGCTCAACAACACGTGTTTCTAAATCTAAATCCCAGTTTAATAAGTAACCTTGATAAGAATTGTTCACAACGTCCGCATCTAACTCGATTGAATCAGAGAAAAGCGCTGCATAAATTTTACCGTCAGGATTTTTCGCATTTTCACAAATAACTTTTGAAATACATTCACGGACGAATGACGTAACACCGTCAACATGATTTTGATAAATTTCTTTTCCATCAATAATACCTTCGATAATGGTTGGTAAATCGCGAATAGAAATACCTTCTTTTAGCAGTTGTTTAATAACATTTTGAACGAGTGATAAATCGATTTCTTTCTTCTTAATTTCTTCTAATAAAACGCCATTATCATTTTCAAGTGAGTTAATTAAGTCTTTTACATGTTGACGCTGAATTAACTCATGAAGATTACGTCTAACGACAACATCTAAATGCGTAATTAATATGCTAAGTGGCTCTAATACTTGATAGCCTTTCATTTGTGCATCTTGTACCATATGCTCTAAAATCCAATATCCATCTTCACCGAAAATCGGATCTTTCGCTGGTTCTGCATCTAAATCGGCCATTACATTCGGTGTTTTCAGTGCTAATAAGTAACCTGATTTTAAAACACCTTCAGCTGCCTTCGCACCTTTAATACGAATAATGTAACGTCCGCGTGGTCTAAAACTCGTATTATCTTTAAAGTTAATTCCAGGAACGTTAATACCAAGGTCGGTAATAATCGACTTCCTCATCAGAACAACTTTATCACGAGCTGTTTCCCCGTTAATTTTCTGCTTTACAAGTGCAGCTAAATCTAAGCCGAGTTCTACAATAATTGGATATTTATCTGTAAATACTCCGAATGAATCTTCCACTTGTTGCAGTTGCTCATCTTCGCCTTGAATCATTTCTATTTCTTTTTGAAGCTCGTCTTCTTTTTCTTTCTTTATTCGGTTTTTATTACGAATTCCTAAGAAGATAATTGTTCCACCAACGAGTGCGAATGGTAGAAATGGTAGTGGCGTAAATATACCCATTGCGATAAATAAACCACCAAGTGCATATACAACAACTTCATGCGCTAATAACTCTTTAAAGATACCTTCTGTTACTGTATCCGGTGAACCATCAAATACACGCGTTACGATAATACCTGTTGAAATCGCAAGCATAAGCGATCCAATTTGGTTTACGATTCCATCACCAACAGTTAACTGTGTATAGTGAATAGCTGCTTCAGCAAAACTCATGCCCTGCTGCATCATGCCGACAATTAAACCGAAAATAATGTTTACGAATAAAATAACGATACCGAAAATAACGTCCCCTTTAATGAACTTCCCAGCACCATCCATCGCCCCGTAAAACTCTGTTTCCATATTTAATTTTTTTCGTTTTGCCTGTGCATCTTTTTCTGAAATAATGCGCTGATTTAAATCAGCATCGATAGACATTTGTTTCCCTGGTAAAGAATCAAGTGTAAAACGTGCTGCAACTTCAGCTGTACGAGATGCACCGTTTGCAACGATAAACTGGAATATGATTAATACTGTAAAAATAACGATACCAATTAATAAGTTCCCGCCAATTACGAACTGGCCGAACTCTTCAATAACATGACCGGCATTTCCGTCTGTCAAAATCGCTCGCGTCGTCGATACGTTAATCGACACGCGGAAAATCCCGATTAATAACAACATCGTTGGAAATGACTTTAATTCATCCCACTCGTTAATACTTGTCGCTCGCATATAAATAAGCACTGACATACTTAGTAGAAAAACGATAATGATATCAAGTATAAATGGTGGAAGTGGAATTAAGAGCGCCACTACGAATGACGCTGCTAAAAAGATAGAAAAATAGGTTCTTGCAGAATCTATCTTAAACAAAGAGATCTCCTCCAAACGCGCTATTATACTTCAAGTTCATTCGTTTGAATTAAATAGCGCATAACTTCAATTACAGCTACGTATAAATCTTCTGGAATCGTCTCATCTTCCTCGACTTGATAATATAAAGAACGAGCAAGCGGACGGTTTTCCACCATTGGTATTTCTTGTTCACGGGCAAGCGTTCGTATATATAATGCGAGCTCATCTTCCCCTTTTGCAACGACAATTGGTGCTGCATCAACGTGTTTATTGTACCGAAGTACGACCGAAATATGAGTCGGGTTGTTTACAATAAACGTTGCACCATCCATCTTCTTAGCAATTGTTCCTTGCAATATGGCGTGCATAAAGTTTTTTCGTTTCCCCTTTACTTGCGGGTCCCCTTCATTATCTTTATGCTCTTGTTTTACTTCTTCTTTTTTCATCTTAATATCTTGTTCGTACTCCCACTTTTGATAAATGAAATCAATAATAGAAAGAACAATTAATATAATTAAAATAGCTAAGAAGATAAATTTAATTTGCCTAATGATTTCAGTAAGTGACGCAGTCCAGTTAAATCCAATCATACTCACGATTTTCTCTAAATTCTTTTTAAAGAGAACGTAAGCAACGTAACCGATTAATCCCATATAAAACAGTGATTTCAAAATATCTACTAAACTTTTACGACTAAACAATCTCGTAAAATAGTTTTTTGGATTAATACGCGATGCTTTCGGCTTAATAACTTTAGAAGAAAATAAGAAACCAACTTGAATCATATAATTGAATAAATGAAAAGCGTATACGAGTATTAATATCGGAGCTGATACTTTTAGTAGTAAAATCCCCATTAAATAAAAATACTCGGTCGAATCTGTATTTTTTCCAATTTGATCAAACAGCACCGATACAGAATTGGCAATCTCAAACCCTAGCCAATCTCCGAAAAAGTAAACGACAACTGCTAATACAAGAATGGAAAATAAATTATTTAAATCTTTACTCCGGGCAATATTCCCTTCTTCACGCGATTTCTTACGCTTCTGCGGGGTGGCCTTTTCTGTTTTATTATCCTTTGCCATGCGCGTCCCCCTACTTCGTTAAGAAAAAGTTAAATAGTTTCGTATATTCCTCAAGCAATACGTCCGTCATATTTTTAAACACATAACCGAGCATCGGTACACTCATCGCAATAAACAAAATACCACACGTAATTTTAATAACGTATGCATTCATAAAAACGTTTAATTGCGGAGCGTTTTTTGCGATTAAAATTAAAACAAAGTTAATGATGAACAAACTTCCCATGAGCGGAAGAGCAATTTCAACCGCTGATGTGATCGCAAATAATAACGTTGCGAGTAGACTATCTAGAAAACTAGTCGTCAGCAATTTTGAAATCGCCTCTGTATATTGAAACGACTTTAAAATCGTGGCAACGAAATAATTAATACCGCCAAGTGAAATAAAAATAATGAGAAAAAATATATCAAAAATAGTTGATAGTAAAGTAGACTGTGAACCTGCATTTACATCAAACAAACTTGCTTGTGATAAACCGATATCAAAGTCTAAAATATGCCCAGCCATTTTCGGTATATTCCACAGCATTTCTACAATTTTTGAAAGTGATAATCCAATTACAATTTGCGTACCAGCATAAGCTGCAACGTCCCAAACTGTCTTTATGTGCGAGACATCCACTTGATCGGCAACTGTAATCGAAAGAGCAAGTCCAAATGTAACCTTCGCCATTGCTGGAATGGATCGACCTGAGAAAAACGGTAAAAAATATAAAAATGAAGTAATGCGGCAAAACGCAAAAAACGTCGCCGCCCATAATTCCATATTCATTTCAGTCCACCTATCTTAATACGAACGCAATAGCGATGGAATTTTATCAAATAAATCTAAAATAAGTGTCGTTAATTCTTGAAACATCCACGGACCTAAAATGATAATAACGAGTACAATACTCGCCATTTTCGGTAAAAACGTCAGCGTTTGTTCTTGAATTTGCATCATCGCCATAATGACAGCGATGATAATAACGACAATCATACTAACGCCGGCAACCGGCATTAAAATCATAACCCCTTTATAAAAAAAGGTTTGAAAAATATCTATAATTGGTGACGTATTCATTTATATGACTCCTATCACATAGCATCAAACGCTTCAGGCGACCGTTTTAAACATAATGTCGACGATTTTTGTATATCCACCTAAATATACGAAAACGAGTATTTTAAATGGTAAACTTAAAATCATCGGCGGTACCATCATCATCCCGAGGTACATTAACAGTGTACTAATAATCAAATCTATAAATACAAACGCTAAATAAATGAACATCCCTGTTAACAATCCCTTTTGAATTTGCGTTAACGTAAAGGATGGTACGAGCGTAAATAAGGATAGATCCTTTAAATCTTTCGGCAACTCTTCTCCGCGCACTTTCAGCATCATTTTTAAATCATGCTTATACGTATGCTTTGACATATACTCTTTCATAATCGGCGCTGTTGTTTCCGCAGCTTGACTTACTGTTATTTTCTCTTTTGTCATCGGATCCCACACATCGCTCTTTAGCTGCCCAAGAACAGGCTGCATCGTAAAGAGTGATAAAAATAAGGCAAGTCCAACAAGTACTTGGTTCGGTGGTAAATTCATTACCCCAAGTCCTTGACGTGTAATCCCAAGAACGATCATAAAATAAGTAAAATGTGTAAATAATAGAACGATAGATGAAGATAATGATAAAAGGGTAACGAGCGCAAATAACTGTACACTTGAGTTACTCGTAAACTCTTTTCCATTTTCGAAATTAATAAAACCGTTTTGGGCTGCATACGCTGGATTTACAAAAATAATTGAAAAAACGATAGAAAATACGAAAATAACGGCTAATAATGATAACTGTTTCTTTATTCTCATGATGGATCCTCTACTTTTTTCGTTTCACTCTTCACCGCGTCTTCTAGCGCTTGTTGAAACTGATTTCCTGTTCCTGTTAATTGCACAGACTGTACACCGTTATTACTAATAACAGTGAACACTTGTTTGCCATCTACTTCAAATAAAAAGGCGCTCGTTTGATGATTTAAATACACACCGTCTTTCACTTGAATATGGCCATTTTCACCTTGTTTAAAAAACTGCTGCTTGCGCGTCTTTTTCGTCATATAATATGCACCGTAGCCGAGCGCACCAAACAGTAAAACGACTTGAAATAAGGTCGTCATATACGACATATGACTCCTCCTCTACTCTTTATCTTGCATTTGACTTTGCGCTTTCATAAGCGCAGCTTGCTTCTTGTCAGCTTCAATTTCAGAAATAATAATACCGAACTTCTCGTCCATTACGATCGCTTCCCCGATGCCGACTTTCATATTACTTAAATATACATCTACTTTATGTCCTAAGTTTTTCTCTACTTCAAGAACATCGCCAACTTTTAATTGCTTCACGTCACCAAGCGTAATAGATGCCTTTCCAAGCTTTACACCAAGTTCAATCGAAATATCTGAAACAGTATCAATATGTGCTTTACTTGCTTCATTTCGCTTTCCTGCAAAATCTTCTAATCCCATTAATGACACAGGAGATACTTCATGCTTCATATGGATCCTCCTACTCTACAAAACTTTTAAATAAGAGCGCCTTACGCGTTCCATCTTTTCCAATAAAACAATTAAATTTATGCTTTCCATCTACATAACCAAGTAATTCATCCGAAACTTTCGTATGGAGCGGAATAATATCGCCTTCTTCAATTTGTTCAATCTCGCCCATTGTCATCTTCTGCTCACCAATTGCAACGTGAACAGGTTTGTACACTTGATTTACTTTCACTTCCACTTCAGACGTATACTTCTTACGTTTATCTGAAGAATGTTCAACAATATTTTCAGATGTTAACTTATCCATAATTTCTTCAACAGATAAGAACGGAATTCCGATGCGCACCGTCGTATTCCAAAACTCTGTTTTCATATTTACATTCAATAATGAAATAATATCGCTTGCTGTCGTAATCTTTAATGCATTCGGGTCTGTCTCCGTCGTTACAAATTTTGGTTCAATCGCAACAACGCTTTCAAATGATTGCTCTAAATTTTTACAAAGGAGCATAAAAATATTATCCAGTGTTAAAAACTCAAATGCGGTAAGTGGTCTGCGCATCGTAAAGTTACGCTTACTATCTCCGCCAAGCCAACATTCATGAATATAAATAACGAACGCTAAATCAATTTCAATGACAATTTCTCCAAGCTCTGGAAGGCCAAGATCAATAACGCAATATAAATAGTAATCTTTCGGCATTTTCTCCACATACTCACTCGTAAATGGAACTTGCTCAACCGTTGAAGGCTCTAGCTCAATCGGAATACGCATACGCGCTGACAACGTCTGTGACGTCTGTTTACCAAATGTAGAAGCAATTGCTTGCAAGCTACGTAAATGCTCAACACCGAACTTCTCCGGTCTATTAAAATCATACTCTTGAAATTTCTCTTGCTTTCCTGCTTCTTGTGCGAAAGCTGGCATTTCCTCGCCTTCATTTACCGCCTTCAGCAGGGCATCAATTTGCTCTTGGCTTAATTTTTCGCCACTCATGACAATCCCCTTCCCTACCTTTTCAATTCAACGATTTCAACGTACATCTTCCCGTTTTTCGTCAAAATCTTTCCGGTTCCAATCTCTTCGTTCTCAAGCATAAGACGCACCGTATTTTTCGTTGAATTTTCAAGACGATACAATGTACCTTTCGTAATATGAAGCAAATCTTCAATTTTCTTTTTCGTATTTCCGATTTCAAAATAAATTGTTAACGGAATATCATCTTGTAATTTCAAATCTAGCCAACTCCCATATCATGTTCACGAAAATTTCATGTTCTCTCTATATATGAAACTTCTTATTTTGAAACGTCGATATTTAATATTTTTTTAATATATCCTTGCGTTTCTTTAAATGGTGGTACGCCTCCGTACTTTCTCACATTACCAGGACCTGCATTATAAGATGCAAGCGCTAATACGAGATCGCCGTTATTTTTCTTTAAATAACCGCTTAACTCTTTCACGCCGCCTTCAATACTTTCAGCTGGTGAAAATGGATTTTTTATACCCATCTCTTTCACATTCGCTGGCATAAGCTGCATAAGACCCTTCGCACCTGCATGTGACACCGTTTTCGGATTAAAATCAGATTCTACTTCAATCATTTTTTGAATTAACGTTTTCGGAATTCCGTATGTACGACTAGTGCGATCTATAATATCCTCATACTTCCCTTCATTAGAAGAACGTATTTTTTGAATATTATACTTCTTCGTTAATCCCCACGTATCAGCAGCCTCATTTTTCGTTTCTGGGAAACGTCGTTCAAACTCTTTTTGTGCGACTTGCACTTCATCTACGTTCTTCGTTTCAGGCTTACTCGCTTCCTCTACGTTATTAATAGATTGTTCCGGTTTATTTACGACCGTTTCTATTTTCGTAGATTGTACCGGCTGACTCATATTCTCTACACTTACCGGCTGCGTAGTACCCTTCGTCTCCTTCGCAGGTTCACTCTGCAACTTCTCTTGAAAACGACTACTAACGAATGCTTGTGGACTACTTAGCTTTTGCTGAATTTGTCCTTTCTTATATGCAAGCACTTCTTTTACTATATTTCCAACTAACATAATATCACCTTTTCGGTAAACAAAGATAATCTAATATTAGAGTTTTTTTTTAAAGTTTGCAATAATCCTTTTAATAATATTGTAATAAAAAAATGAATATATTGTTAAACTGTTATTTTTTTATATTTATTAATTCGAATTTTTAGTTGACACCCGCTATGACAGGGATTACAATAAATCTCGAAATTGATTTTTTCGCATATTACCGTTTTTCAATTTGCAGAAAAGTCAATATAAAAAAATGGGGGTTCTTAATCATGAGAATTAATACAAACATTAATAGCATGCGTACGCAAGAGTACATGCGCCAAAACCAAGCAAAAATGAGCAATTCTATGGACCGTTTATCAAGCGGTAAACGTATCAACAATGCTTCTGACGATGCAGCAGGTCTTGCAATCGCAACTCGTATGCGTGCACGTGAAAGCGGATTAGGTGTTGCTGCTGATAACACGCAAAACGGTATGTCTTTAATCCGTACAGCTGACTCAGCAATGAACTCAGTATCTAACATCTTACTTCGTATGCGTGACATCGCCAACCAATCTGCAAATGGTACGAACACTAATGAAAACAAATCTGCATTACAAAAAGAATTTGCTCAATTACAAAAACAAATTACTTACATTGCAGAAAATACACAATTCAATGACAAAAACTTATTAAACGAGGACAGCGAAGTTAAAATCCAAACGCTAGATTCAAGTAAAGGCGAACAACAAATCACTATCGATTTAAAAGCTGTTACACTTGAAAAATTAAATATTAAAGATATTGCTATCGGTAAAGCTGATGCTGCTGATAAACCAGTTACTCCTGGTGCTACAGTTGATCAAAAAGATCTTGATTCAGTTACAGACAAAATTGCAGCCCTTACAGAAACTTCATCAAAAGCTGATATCGATGCAATTCAAAGCTCTCTTGATAATTTCAAAGCTAGCATGACTCCAGAAGATGTTAAAACACTTGAAGACGCTCTAAAAGGTTTCAAAACAGGACAAGCTAATCCTGCAGATGCCGGTGTAGATGCGATTCAAGATGCTTTATCAAAAGTTAAACTTCCTACAGCTACAGCAGCAGCACCAGCAGCTGACGCTGATAAATCTGATGCATTAGCTGCAATCGCTGCAATTGATGCTGCTCTTACAAAAGTTGCTGACAACCGTGCAACTTTAGGTGCTACATTAAACCGTTTAGACTTTAACGTAAACAACCTGAAGAGCCAATCTTCTTCTATGGCTTCAGCTGCTTCTCAAATCGAAGACGCTGACATGGCGAAAGAAATGTCTGAAATGACTAAGTTCAAAATCTTGAACGAAGCTGGTATTAGCATGCTTTCTCAAGCAAACCAAACTCCACAAATGGTTTCTAAATTATTACAATAAACCATTTGAGTTAGTTTCATGAATAAACCTCTCTGCTTGCGGAGAGGTTTATTTTTTATAAAACCTTCCTTTTTTTGATGGAAGAGAGTATCCGCTTAGAGGAGAATCTGTCATTGCTTATCTTGCCCCCTCTTATGTTAAAACGCAAATAGCAAATGAGCATACGCCTTTTAATCTTTTCATGACCTTTTATTATCTTTAGAACACTAACTATATCAATCTATAAGGAGTGTCTATTATGCGTATTGGTACGAACGTTTTGAGTATGAATGCTAGGCAATCACTATATGAGAATGAAAAACGTATGAATGTTGCGATGGAGCATTTGGCGACTGGTAAGAAGTTAAACCATGCTTCTGATAATCCAGCTAATGTTGCAATTGTGACTCGTATGCATGCACGAGCGAGTGGTATGCGTGTGGCGATTCGTAATAATGAGGATGCAATATCAATGCTACGTACAGCAGAAGCTGCTCTTCAAACTGTGATGAATATTTTGCAGCGTATGCGTGATTTAGCTGTTCAATCTGCAAATGGTACAAATTCAAATAAAAACCGTGATTCGTTAAATAAAGAGTTTCAGTCTTTAACAGAGCAAATTGGCTATATCGGCGAGACGACTGAGTTTAATGATTTATCCGTATTTGACGGACAAAACCGGCCTGTTACGTTAGATGATATTGGTCATACAGTAAATGTAACGAAACATATCTCCCCTTCCCCTACACAACATGACATCAAGATTTCAACAGAACAAGAAGCAAGAGCTGCCATTCGTAAAATTGAAGAGGCTTTACAAAATGTATCACTTCATCGTGCTGATCTTGGGGCTATGATGAAGCGTTTACAGTTTAATATTGAAAATTTAAATAGCCAAAGTATGGCCCTAACAGATGCTGCATCTCGAATTGAAGATGCGGATATGGCGCAGGAGATGAGTGATTTTTTAAAGTTTAAATTGTTAACCGAAGTTGCGCTTAGTATGGTTTCACAAGCTAATCAAATACCGCAAATGGTTTCCAAGTTACTACAATCTTAAAAAATCATCTTCCTTCTTTGGAACGATTCCATACAAAACAAAAGGGAAATACATATAAACTATGTATCTCCCTTTTGTTTTGTACCCAAATTTTATTACTGCGTTACAGTCATAACCTGCCCACTACGATCGACCATAATTTTCATTTTACCGTCTTGTGCGTTATATAGCCCTAATTTATGCAAATCTTGTTTACATTCTTTTACGAAGAAAGGCAATGTGCGAATTTGATCGATATCCGAGCTCGTAATGAAATGAATTAAATGATGCGTCATTTCTTTTATATCATGAACAAGCTCTTCCTTTTCTCGCTTGATCCTTTCATTTTCAGCTCGTAATACATGCAATTCGCCTTCGAGACCACGTGCGTTCTTTTCATCTTTTGAACGCTCTGCAGCCATGCTAGAAAGCTTATAGATTCCATCCATGAACTGATGTAGTTCATACTCTTTTCTTTCACTACACTGACTAATCGTTTCGAAATTATCAACAATACCAGATATAACTGTTACAAGATTTTTTTCGGTCTCTGTATTTGGAACTTCATTTCTTAATTCTTGTTTGTTTTCTTTTTTCATTTCAACAATTGGTTCTTTTACAGGCGTATATTTTCGCTTTCGTCCTGGTTTTTGTTTTTCAATATTTTCAAACGGTATTTCACATTTTTTTAATTTGTAATACGTATTTTGCAATTGACTTTCTGTTTTTTGAAAAAGATTTAGTTCTTTTTTACTAACGTATTTTGAAATATTAATAATGTTTAAACCGTGACGTTGGGAAAATTGATACACTTCATACAGTAACTCTAGCTCAGACTTCAGCCATGTAATCGCTGATTTTTCATATGCTCGCATCCCACCATGTTTTTCTATATCTATTTGAAATAATACCATTCTATTATATAAATCAACTAGTTCTTCATATTTTACTTGGAATTGTTTTTCTATTTTTTTAAATTCCGCTTCTAGTTGCATATCGTTCATTTTATTATTTGACATGTTTTGTAAAAGACTTAATACATTGATTGCTGTGTGGTGATACATAATCTGTGTCACTCCCCCTCATCCTTTCACAATTCTCATCTGACTCCCATGTCTTCTCAGAAAATAGCATTTTTTCATATCCATATTATAACATTTCGAAATTATCTGTCAAATATTAAACATACAAAAATGTATAGAAAGTATAGAAATAGAAAAATTATTTTTAATTAATATGTATAATTACATATTAATTATATTATATGGTATTTCGAATGTATTTTCACCGAAAAAGTTTGCGTTACTACGCAACCTTACTAGCATATTCCAAAAATACGCTCTCTTATATTTTCAAATAAACAAGCCCGCTATTTATTCATTAAACGAATTGAAAATATCGAAGTAGAGACTATTCATACAGCCACAAACACTCCAGAAACGTTTAATCTTTCTACCTGTACAGTAGAGTATTGAATGCAAAAAAGGAACTAGCCAGTACTACTTATACGTGGCTAGTTCCCTCCTCCCTACTAAAAAAATAGAGTTGTATATCAGTTCTTCAAACCCTCAATTAAAGGCTCTTTTCTTCTACTGACCTAAAACCACTCCATATATCTGGTCTCACATCGCATAGGGCTCTATTTGGCACTGACCGCTCTACGCATGGTTAGAGCTTCTATTCCAGCTAAAAAAAGCTTTTCAAAACGTTTTTTACAGCACTAACTTATCAACTAAACCAATTAGCTCTTGAATATCTGGCTTACTTACTTGAGCATTTGCCCCTACAGCTTCGCCTTTATGGAATAATTCATTTGTAATTAATGAAGAGAAAATAATGACCGGTAAACGATTCATTACTTCACTATCTTTAACCACTTTCGTTAAATGGTGTCCGTCCATTTTCGGCATTTCAATATCAGTAATTAGCAAGTGAATATGTTCAAACATTTTTTCCCCTTGCTCTTTCGCTAATTTTTCAATTTGTGCTAACGCTTCTGCACCATTGCTGAAGAAATTCATTTTCGTATATCCAGCTGATGATAATGTTTCTTCTAATATTTGGCGAAGCATTGCTGAATCCTCTGCAATATAAATCACTTTTTCAGCTCGATCTGTTTTCTGTTCTAACCCTGCAAGTGATTTATTGTCATAACCAGTACCACTAATTTCACATACAATTTTTTCATAATCTAATAGCAAAATGATTTGCCCATCTAGCTTTACAATACCAGATGTCGTTTCTTCTAGTCCCATAGACAATGAAGCTGGTTCATCAATTTGTTCCCAAGAAATACGTTGAATACGATGCACTTCATCAACACGGAAAATAACTTTCATTTGGTTTAATTCAGAGATAATAAATTTCGTTTGATCAAGTGGCTTTGTCGATTTTAAATTAAGAGCTGTCGCTAAGTTAATAACTGGTAAAATTTCACCACGTACTTGAACAACACCTTCAACTGCATGATGAGATTCTGGCACAGTTGTAACAGGGAATGGATTAATGATTTCACGTACTTTCATTACATTAATACTAAACAGGTTTTCACCAACAGTATATGTAACAATCTCTAATTCATTTGTTCCGCTTTCTAATAAAATACTTTGTGCTTGTGACATAAAGGTGTCGCTCCCCTTCCATTAATTCCGTATATCTAATTATTAAGCTTTATAAAAGAGAAAAAGTCAACTATCTATATAAAAAATATAGATAGTTGGACGATTCATTTATTTAAAAAGACAATTAATCTTGTATAAACGAAGCAAGTGCCTCTAATAACACTTCTTGTGCTCCTACAATTTCTGTCGGCATTGCTTCCCACTTTTTCGAAAGCTCCGTTTCTACCCTTATTCTTAGCTCCGAATCCATTTCTTCTAGCACATATTCTTTCGTCGCTATATCAACATCAAGTAGCGCAAGTGCATATAATTCTGGATCATTTATTTTTTTAAATAATTGTTTCAATATAGCTGGTGCTATATGTTTTAATTTTTCAATATGAATTTCCTTATCCGAAAACAGTAACTCATATTGAATAAACGTAACATTTTCTTTAATCACTTTAAAATAGCAATTATTTTTTTTATCATTTACAAAATAACCGTTCGGATCTGCAATAATACTCTCTACTTTACGAATTAAATCTGGCAAACTACTCGCCGCCATTACAGTCCGCTGCTCAACCTCACTTGGCGAAATGAATGTAACGCGATACTTATTTTGCGCCATCCTCCTCACCTCTCCTTTTATAGAAATCTATCGTCACATACTATTGAAAGGCACTGGTTTGCTATAAAACGATTAACCATCCCAGTAACCTTCCATAGATCCATTTTTGCAACTACACTTCACTTACAACTTCTCAAACTACTCTAGTAGCTCTCCATATCTCTGTCCTTACACATCGGTCGAGCACCCAAATAGGCACTGACCGCTACCACATACCGCCAGATCCTCTCTCAAAACCTAGAAAAGGCTTTTAAAAGCTTTTTAAGAGCTTTTCAATAACTCGATGTTATTGAACCAAAATGCAATCTGCTGATCCGTTATCCCTGATAGTGTAATAAAGAACTCACGGCATTTCATCTCGTCCTTAAACAGTTGATACTTCCATTCTCCTTCGCTACCAACACTTACGAAATAAAACTCATGAATACGGCCAATGATTGATTGCTTCTCGCCAAATGAATATGGAGGTACTTGCTTAATTTCAAATTGATCAGGTAAATATATATGCTCTTCTCGTTCCATTTTTAACACTTGCTCAGCAAGTTCACGTTTATTTTCGAAAAAAGGCAATTGTAAAATTCGCTCTTGTCTTGTCGTCATACGAATAAAAAACCCTTTCTACTACATTACAATTTTACTTTATGATATATTATCGAATTAAGTTTACAACTTCATTTAATACTTCATCTGACACTTTAATTACTTTCGCATTTCCTTGGAATCCACGTTGATAAAGCATTAAATCAACAAATTCTACAGATAAATCTACGTTTGAACTTTCTTTTGCTGACCCTCGTACATTCCCTGCACCATTCTCACCAGCAACACCTATTCCTGGAATACCCGCTGATGGTGTCGCAACGTAATTTCCATTTCCTGTTTTCATTAATCCACCTGAATTCGGGAATGTAGCTACAGCTAGTTGTCCTACAACTTTCATACTACCATCTGAATATTTCATCATAACGAAACCACCGTCAGAAATAGAATAGTCATTTGCAATTGCAGCTGGGCGCCCCGTTACTTCTGTGGTAGAAATAGTTTTCCCTGTCGGATAATTTGTTAATCCACTTAAATCAAGTGTTAGACCACTACCAAAAGGAATTTTAATAGATCCACCATTAGTAATTTCACCAGTTACTGGATCCTTTTGTACAGGTTCATCTGTTTGCTTTAAATTTCCTAATGTATCAAATATAAGGGGTTTATCGTCCGGCATGCCTTCAATAGGCTTAAATTCTTTTTCGTTTTTAGAATCATTTCTTACAGAAACTGAATATGTATATTCACCTGCCTTCGGTTTTTTAACTTCTTTACCATCTACCATCTCTGATTCAGTCTTTTGCTTAATATTTACACGTAACGTTAATGAGTTTCCTTCCGCATCAAAAACTGTGAATTCGTGAGATAATTCATTTTGGTTTCTAGGAAGGTTTCCCCCTATTGTCGCTTTATCTGTTTGAATCCCACCAACAGCTGATCCCATCGGAATATGAATTGGGCTTGGTCGTGAAGAAAAATCTATTTCTTGTGTTCCTGTTTTCACACCATAACCCAGTACATACTGTCCACCTGTATTTGTAACATAGCTATCTTTCGATACACTAAAAGACCCTTTTCTCGTATACTCTACATTTCCAGCATTACGATCACCAACTAAAAACAAACCATTTCCTTCTATCGCTGTCTCCATCTTATCACTAGTTAAAGTAATAGAACCATCACTAAAATCTGTAGATGTCCCACTGAACTTTACACCGTTACCAATACTCTTTGGATTCGTACCAGCATAGGCACCATCACCACGTGAACCAACCGTATTATTATATAGCAAATCATCAAAAATAGCCTTTTGCTTTTTATATCCAACTGTTTGTGCATTTGCTATATTATTTGAAGTAACACTTAATGCATTTTGTGCTGCATTCATCCCTGTAATACTTGTATATAACGCTTTAATCATAACCTTTGTACACTCCTTTTATTAATCTGGCTTAACCTCTTCATTTTTTTCTATATCATCTTTCTTCTCATCTTCCGGATTAGTTTCTGTTATTGGTTTATCAGAAACCCTTTCTATGAAACGAAGTGAGACAACTTGATTATCAACAATAAGTTGCACATCGTTATTTTCAGCAAGTCGAACTGTTTCCACTTGACCAGTCACTTGCTTTCCATTATTGCTTACACCTCTAACGTACTTTCCTAAAAACTTCATCCCTCCATCAAGAGCTGTCGAATACATCGTTGATTGCAGTTTATCTACCGCTTTCGTCATATTCTGTACTTGCTCCATAAGCGATAGCTGTGCTGTTTGGTTCATCATTTGGTTCATATCCATCGCATTAAACGGGTCTTGATGTTGAAAGCTTGCTAAGAAAAGTTTCAGGAAATCATCTTTATCCATAATACCGGGTGTTTTTTGAGTACTTGCTGATACTCCGTTTGCTTGTTGAGCTGTCGACTGTGCACCAGTAACAGATGCGTTTTTTGTTTGTGCTCCTGCTTGTAACGGAATATGATTTGTACTCGTTGTATTTAATCCAACTGTTGGCACACTTTATTCCTCCAATAATCCCGCAAATTCTTTTGCATGTTGTTTTTCATGTTTCGTACTTGCTAATTTTTGTTTTTGTCTTTGCTCTTGTTCTCGCTGTTCTTTACGGTTTTCATCTTTATCTGAATAGCTAATTTGAATATTGATTTCTTTTTCCTTTAACTTTAGTCTCAATTCATCGAAAATGATTTCAACACGTTTTTTCGCATCATGTTTTTCCATTTCTACGTGAACATCAATTTGATCTCCATGTTTTTTCATAAACACTGTTAATGTACCAAGTTTTTCTGGATTTAACTGGAACAAAACACGTTCTTGTTTCACTACAAACTTTTGCAGTGCTTCTACTTGTGCTTCCATTTTCTTTCCTAAGTCAGGCAATGAAACTTTCTCAGCGCCACTATTGGATTTTCCTACTTGGTCGGTACTCGTTGCTTTATTTAATAACTCCGCACCCGCAGAACTTGAATCGTTGAATACATCACCTTCTGGCAACTCTATCTTTACATCATCGCTCTCAGCTTTCGGAAGATCTCCATCTAATTCTTTGGACTCTTCTTGTTTCTTTGCAATATTACAAGTTTCTGTTTCTACCACTTTCAATACTTGCATCGTTTGCTCTGGCATCGTCACTTTATCTAACACCGTTTGCATTGTATCTTCTAAACATATAGCATTTTTGATATTCATATTGGAAAGAAGCTCTTGTAACTGTTGTAATTCAGCTGCAGGTAATTCGTTAAGTTTTATATTTCCATATTCTTTATACAGCTCTTGTATTTTTTGTATGTATTGATATAACAATTCTGGCTGCACACGTAATTGTTCAATTGCAACCATTTGCTCAGATACAGCTAATAACAACTGTTCTGTCTCTTTTTTTTCTTCTTTCTTTACAATTGGCTCTTCTTTCGTTACTGCTTGTTTAGAAAGAATATATTCTTTTTTTTCTTCTTTTGGTGCTTCTTCTTGTTTCATTTTCTCCGTTTTCGGCTGCTTTTTATTTTCCATTCTCATCGTACGATCGAATGAAGAATCTTCACTTTTTGATTGTACTTCTAGCCCTTTTTCTTTTTGCGGAGGTAAACTTTGTTGCACCGGTAATACAGACTGTATCACTATATTCACCTCATCCATTCATACACATTTTCAAATCAAGAAGCATCTTTTCTTCCTGCTTTTCTCGTACTTTCGCAAGCTTTTTACAATCTTCTTGATACATCTCATCAATGACACGTTCTTTTTCTTTTACTTGTTCTAAAAGGCTTTCATTTTTTCGAATAAAATCTTCCGTTTTTTTAATTTTCCGATTCCATTCTTCTATTCTTTCAGGTGAAAACGTATGTGAGGAAAGCATACCTGCCATTATACGTTGCCCAGTTTGTACGACTTTACTACGCGATTTTACTACATATAAATCATATTCTTTTTTTTGTTCTATTTTTCTTTTTTCAGCTGTTAATTCATACACTTCTTTCAAAATCTGTTCTTTTTCTTGATTTATTTGCAATTTTATCGTGTCGTACTGCTGCTTATCCACCTGTTTTCATAGCCCCTTCCTATTATAACGCTCTCTTTTTCTATTATATAGTTTTTTTCCAAAAAAATCTGTGAAATATTAAAAAACAAAAAAATAAGACCTCTTGGGCAGAGGTCTTATACGATATGGTGCATCGCTTCAACAATATCATCAAATTGGAAACGATCAGATCGACCTTGTTTTAAAAACGTATTTATACCTTCTACTTTGTTTTTACATTCAAAAATATAAGCATTCTCTGCATTTTCTTGAATCGTCCCTAATTTAAAATACAATTCATTTTCTTTATAAACAGATAAGATTTTTCTCATTTCATTTGCAAGTTTCCAATGGTTAGATGACACGATCTCTTCCATAATCCTACTTACTGAATCTAACACTGAAATGGCGGGGTAATGACTGAGCGTTGCAAGTTCACGCTTTAATACAATATGCCCATCTAAAATACCACGTGCTAAATCTGGTACAGGTCCGTTTAAATCATCCCCATCAACGAGTACAGTATATATACCTGTTATAGATCCCTTTTGCGTTTTCCCTGAGCGCTCTAACAGCTTCTTCATATAACTTTCCATTAAGAGTGTTTTACCACCGATTGGCAACTCTTTAACGGCAATATCAACACTTCTACGTGCATCAGCAAAACGAGTAACAGAGTCCATCATAAGTAGTACGTTATTGCCTTGGTCTCGGAAATATTCAGCAATAGATGTTGCAAGCTTAGCTGCACGAAGTTGCATAAGATGACTTTCATCTGACGTCGCTACAACAACGACGCTTTTCTTCATACCTTCCTCGCCCAATTCTTTTCGAATAAAGTCCTTTACTTCTCGGCCACGCTCTCCCACTAAACTAATAACGTTTATATCAGCTTTTGCATTTTTAGCAATCATTCCGAGTAAAGTAGATTTACCAACACCTGATCCAGCAAAAATACCAATCTTTTGACCGATACCAATTGTTAGCATAGAATCAATAGATTTAATTCCCGTTTCAAATACGTCAGTAATCTCTTCACGTTCAAATGCATGAATAGGCGGAGCATCTAACTTTATTTTTTGCAATGGCATGTTTTCAGCGTTCTCATTTAACACTTCACCATTTGCGCTTAACACTTTTCCGAGCAAATGATTACCACGAGGTATAACAACATCTTCTGCAATTAATGTAACTGAATCTCCGTAACATACTTTTTCTGTCTGTTCAAATGGGAGTAACATATTGTTTTCTTTTTCAATTGCAATTACTTCACATAAGACGCTATGTTCTCCAACGAGGCAAACATCACCGATTTTCGCCTTTGGTCCTTTCGCTACGAAAAACTGCTCTTGCACACTATGAACTTTACCGACTTTCGTATAAAACGGTGTTTCAATAAATGTATTCCACTTTTGGTTTTCATTCATTAACAGTCGATTCATACATTTTGCTCCTCAAACAACTTCTCTTCTTCCCATTTCTGGCGAAGTTTCGCGAATATAGGTGCAAATTTAAATTCAAAGAACTCTTTCTCTTCTTCTAGAACAAATTCACCGAACTGTAAGGAGAAATCATATTTCCATTCTACTAATTGTAGCAACCAATATTCTTTCGTATTTTCCTTCTCTTCTTGAATACGTTCAAATGTTTCGGGATGTACGGTAATGACTAACTTTTCAAACGAAGTAGGCAACGTTTGAACGATGCCAGTTAAAATAGGTAACACATCAAGCAATCTAGCATCTACTGCTTGATTCACAATTTTTTCTGCTAGTTGAAAAGACTGATCCCATAATAATTCTGTCCATTCATATGCTGTTTCTTGTTGCCCTTTTTGAAACTGTATATGTGCCGATTCTATCTCTTTCATTTGCTGCTGAACATGCATTTGAAATTGTTCTTGATCATGTAATAACTGCTGACGCTCTCGTTCTAACATTTGCTGCTCTTGCCTTAGTTGATTCAGTTCAGTATGTAATGATTGTTGCTGTGCAAGAAGCTCTTCATGGTCCACCTGTATTTCTTCTTCTACTTGAACTGGTATTGGTTTTGGAAATTGTAATTCATACGTTTCTTCAGAAAAAGAAACAGAATTCTTCGGAATTCTGTTTTTAAATAAGGACATCATCTTCACCTCTTTGAACGATAATTCTTCCTTCCTTCTCTAGCTTTTTCACTGTGCCTGTAATCGTTTGCTGTGCCTTTTCAGCATCCGTCATCTTAAGCGGTCCTAAGCCATCTAATTCTTCTAGAATCATCTCTTTACGGTTTGAAGACATACATGTAAATAATTTCTCTTTAATTTCTTCTTTTGCAATTTTAAGTGCTTTCGCAATAACACCGTTATCTGTAATTTCTTCTAATACACGACGAAGTGCAAGATCTTCAAGTCCGAGTAAGTCTTCAAATACAAACATGTTTTCTTTAATTTTCTCAGATAACTCATAATCCATTTCATCCAGCTTTTGAAAGACTGTTTTTTCAACACCTCGTGAAACATTATTTAAAATGTTTACTATTGTTTTCAAGCCATCCGTTTTATTAATTGCATTAAATGCCATATTATTTAATTTTGATTTTAATAAATCACCAATTTGATTTATTAATTCACCATCAACTTGCTCTAGCTTCGCAATCCCCATTACCGTTTCTACTCGCTTATGATCTGGTAATCTCTCAATTAATTGAGAAGCAAGCTGCGGTTTAATATAAGAAGCGATAATCGCAATCGTTTGTGGCGATTCATCATTAAGTACAGTAAGAAGCGGTTCTAAATCTGTAAGTGAATTTAAGAATTCAAACGGATTATCTTTGTTATACCAAAGATCTTCCAATAATTTTTCTAGTTCGTCTTCTGGCATATTTTTAAATATGCGACGAATATATTCTTTATCCGGAGTCACTAGGTTTAATTCTTTTACATTTAATTCATACAAGAACTCCCCTAGTACATTTTCTAACGTTTCCGGTTTATATACACGAAACTTCGCGATTTCACGAAGTAATACTTCTTTTTCCTCAGCCGTCATATATTCAATGACTTTTGCTGCCACCCCTTCTTCTAATGTACGAATAAGGATGGCAGCTTTTTCTTTGGAGGAGATTTCATCTAACATTGTTGTTCCTCCCTTACTGTCCATTTAACCATTTTTTAATTACTTTTGCAGTTCCTTCTACATGTTCTTTCGTAGCGTCATGCACTTGTTCATCTAACGTTGGTTCTTTCGGTTCCTCTGGTTCTGGTTTTGGCTCTGGTACTATTTTTTCTTCAGGAATTTCCATGATACTTTCATTACTTGCAGCAATTTCCTCTTCTGCTAAGTATTCTTCATATTCCTCTTCTTCTTTCTTTCTCTTACGTCTTGCTAATAAGAACCATACTAGACCACCAATCGCTAATAAACCAGCTGGAATTCCACCGAATAACCACCAGTTTATACCGCTTTCTTCTGGTTCTTTCTTCTTCTCTTCTTTCGGCTGATCAAACTGAACAGTTACAACGTTAACTTGACCGTTTGTAAAGTTCCCATTTGGATCAGCTTGAAGCCCAGCTGCTGTACCGATTGCTTCTTTGAAAGTAGTCATATCCATTTTTCGTTTTACTAACGTATCATTGTCTACCCATACTACAACATTTGTTTTCGTTAATTCTGGATGTTTCTTAATCGTTTCAACCGTTTTATCTATTTCATAGTTTTCAATTTTGTTACCATTTTTATTATCATAGACGATTTTACCATTTTGATTATTGTTCGTACCGTAATTTGGCACTTCACCGTTCGCTGTAATACCAGCACCTTGTTTTGTCTCTGCTCCTTCTTGCGCAGTAGAGCTTTCTTCTTGCTCTTGTTTACTACGAAGTACACCTTTATCACCATATTTTTCTGACTGGCGTGTAACTTCATCATAGTTTACAGATACTTTCGTATTCACTTTATATTCATTCGGTTTAAACATTGTCATTAATGTTGCGTCAATATCTTGCTTTAATTTACCTTCAATTTGATGTTGCATCTCTACTTCTTTTTCATAAGAAGAGGAACTAGTAGAATGCGCTTCATCTGCTCCTTTTGAGATAATACCTTTTTTGCTATCAATCACGCTTACTTCTTCTGCTTTCACGCCAGGAACTGCAGCACTAATCATTTGCTGTATACCCGCAACTTGATCAGCAGTTAATAATTGGCCACGCTTCACTCCAACCGTAATCGCAGCTGTTCCTTTTGCTTTTTCTTCATCAAAAATTGTCTCTTTTTCAGGTAATGTAATTTGAACATTTGCCGTTTCAACTGTCGCAAAGTTTCTTACAATATCTTGCTCCAATTGCTTTTTCGTGCCGACAATTTGCTTCATTTTTTTATCTTGCTCACTTGAACCGAGCGAGCTTTCTAATAAAATTTCCTCACCACTTTTAGAATTAAACGGTAAGCCCATCCCATTCATTTCTTTTCGAACCCATGGAGCATCATTTTTTTGCACACGAATCGATCCATCGGCCGCTAACTGATAATCGACACCTAACTTTGATAATTCTGCTGTAATCTCTTGCTTATCTGCATCATTTAAATTTTGATATACAACAACATATTTATCTGGCAAGGTGAAGTATAAAAGTGCTCCTGTTACAATCGCTAAAAGCGCAGCACCGATTACTAACTTATGCCACGTTTTTAACGATTGGATAACATTTTTCATCTTTTCCATTTAAACACACCCGTCCACTTTCCTAAATTTGCATATTAATTAGTGACTTATAATTTTCAATAAGATTATCACGTACGAGAGCAGCCGTTTTCATTTGAGATTCAGCCTTCTTCTGCTGAATTAAAACGTCATGCGTTTCTCCTACCCCTTTAGTTAGTAAATCATATACTGCTGTTTGCGCATTGTTTTGCGTTTGATTCATATCTTCCAATAAATCAATAAACTTTTTCCCTTCAACTACAGATGTTTGAGAAGTTTTCGGTGCACCAATTGACTGAATTGCTCCAAATGGTTGCGTATTTAGCATTGGTTGGATTTTCATATTACTATATTCCCCCTTATCCTCGGCCGATTTCTAAATCTTTATCAAGCATTTTTTTATTCGCATTTAATACACTTGTATTCGCTTCATACATTTTTTGAGCAACCATTACATTCGTCATTTCAGCAGTCACATCAATATTTGGATAACGTACATATCCTTCTTCATTCGCATGTGGATGTGTTGGGTCATACACTAAGTTTTCAGTTTTATCTGCTTCAATACTTTTTATTTTTACCCCATTAGTAGGAGACCCATCTAACATATTTGCAAACCTATTGTTTGATTCTAGTACTACACTACGACGCTCATATAAATTTGCCCCCGGAGCAGCCGTTGTATTTGCATTTACAATATTGTTCGAAGTAACTTCCATCCACTTTCTCGCTGTCGTTAGTCCTGAGCCACTTGCATTAATTGCCTGAAACATCATTGTCTCTCCTTCTACTTTTAACGTCCGCGAGCTGCTTGGTTAATTGCATATTGTGTATTAATCGCGTTAATTGAAATACCGTATAACTGATTTGCTTTCATTAAATCTAGCATTTCTGTCGTTACATCCACACTATTTCCATCTTTATTCGTTTGCATTGACTTCGTTTGAATCTTTGCATATGTATTTTTCGTATTCACTGTCGGTAAGTGCATTTCATTCGTTTGATATAACTCTGGATTACTCTTTAAGTCTGCAACATTGTTTTTATATAATGCACTACTTTTATTCATTTGCTCAGCAAATGCTACATCTTGTGCTTTATAGCCGGGTGTATTCGCATTTGCAATATTACTAGAAACAGTATTTCGTTTCGTCACTAAATAATTCATATAATGGCCTACATCACTCACTAAATCTGGCATATTCCACACCCTTTCTTTTTTAACTTAATAATCCACTGATGGAAGTTTCACTTCATTATTTATTTTCTTATATGTGTTTATTAAAATATTAACAATCATGTACCCTTACATATTTTATTCCATTTTTCCATTGTTGTCTTTAGAAAAATACAAAAATATAAAAAAGAATACAAAAAAACTGTATGCACGCAATAATCTATGAAACATTTCAATATATGATCTACACACTAAAGTCCATTTTCACATTATTTAGATTACTACTATTTTTTCATTACAGTCATAAAATGAAACCTCAATCAGCGGAGGTCTTTATTTAAACAAAGGAATGGATCCCCTCTTAAAAGGGGAATCCGTTTCTAAACTCTATCACTAAAATTTACCGTAAAATGAATTAGCTTTCATGCGCCCATCATTTGTCATAATCATTTCTTCCAAAATCTTTTGCTTATCTCGAATATGCTGCGCCGCCTTAATAATGAATGGACTTACTTCTGCTGCAACTTGCGCACGCGTTTCTTCATCCAATGTCATCATCCAGCGATTTAACATCTCACTCTTCTCAGCAAACTCTCCATCCGACACTTGCAATTCACCGATTTCATTAAAACAGCTGACAAACGTCCGATAAATATCATTGTTCATTTCCAAGTGCTCCGCGGTAACCATCTATTAAATCTTGTAACACTTTCACAATCGCATCCATGTCTTTTGCTTCACGCGTTACTTTCATCGTTTGAATTTGAATGCTAATCCAATCATATAAGCCATATAAACTATCATATAAATCTTTCGTAATTTCAGGATTTAATTGAAGCTTTAATTCTTCAAAAATACGTTCTAACTTTTCAAGAAGCGCATCTCCTTCTTGTATTTTAAAAGCATTCAACAGTTCTTCTAAATTACGAAACTCTACAATACATCTTTCATAAATAAAAATTGTATTTTTAATCGGATTACTCGTCATAATATCATTTTGCATATAACGTTGCCATGCTTGCATACAATCACTTCCTTACCTTTCATTAATCATCACTTTTTTGTTTTGTCATTGCTTTAATTGTTTTTAATTGGCTATCAAGCGCCGCTAATGTACTCTCTAGCTTTTGATACTTCTTCACAATTTCATCTTGTTTTTGCAAATTTTGCGTTTCAATATCTTTAATCTTTTTATCTAAATCACTTACACGTGAATCAATGTTTTTTACTCGTTCTCCAACTACACCTTTATCACCAAATAACTTATCAAGTGGTTCTTCCATCATTTTTCCTAAACCGTTAGAACTAAAGAAAAATTGCTTTGCTGCATCTGGCTTCTCTTTTAGTGCTTGTGTTAATTTTTCATCATTAACTTCCATCGTTCCATCTTGCTTTAATTGAATTCCAAATGAGAATAAGTAATTACCATCTTGTGAAAATGTTACAACATTGTTCATAGCTTGACGCACACTTTGCATAATAGCTTGCCCTTGGAAGGCTCCACCTTTACCAGCAAAGATATCTACTGTAGAAACAGCTTTATTATAATCCGCAACCATTTTTTTAATAACATTTGCTGCGTCTGTTACGTTTGAGTCACTTACTGTGAATTTTAGATCTATGCCTTTTGCTTTTGGTTCTGTTGTTGTACCTGCATCTGACGTTCCTTCTACTTTCGGCTCAGTTACTTTTAACAATTCAATTTTTACGCCTGGAAGAGCTTCAATTGTATTGCTAGGACTTTTACCTTCAATACCATTAATAGTATATTTTGCATCTAATGCTTCGTTAATAGTATTTAATTTCATTTCCGTGGCAAGTGGGTCTTTTCCTTCCACTTTCGAATAAAACAAATCTGTAAGTACATTAGGCGGTGTCTTTTCTAATTTAATTTCATTCATTGCCCCTTCTTTTTTCGAAGTCATGAAAATTTTATCTCCAAGTGTATAAGCCGATACACCATAATCTCCGTCATTAATTTTATTAATTAAATCCTTATATGTCATATCAGTTGTTACTTTTAATTCTTTATCACCTAGTTTTATTGTTTCATCTTTAGGAAGCTTCGCATTTATATCAGTAACCTTATTAGAGGCTATTTGATGACGCTGTGCGAGCTGAGTAATCGTCATATTAAAAGTGCCAGCAATCGCACCACCATCAGCTTTTACATCTATATAGCCTTCTTGCGTTGTCGTTACTTTTTTTTCATTCCCTTTAAAAGCCGCTAGGTTTTTAAAAGTTTGTGTGAAAGAGCTAAATTCCGATTTCAAACTTGTATATAATAGTTTATCATTTGTAAGATCATTCTTTTCTTTCGTATACGGTGTTTTCCTCATATCTAACGCTTGCAGCTCTAATTCTACTAGGTTAGAAGTATCGATCATATTATTTCCAAGGTTCCAAATCTGTTGTCTACCACCAATACCTGTCATCGTTGTTCCTGCCATTTTTCTCACTCCTTGTATATTACATGTAGTCTAAAATACTCGTTTTACTCATCGTACTAACTGCTTTAAGCGTCGCTTCATACGTCGCGTTTATATACGCTAAATCAGAGATTGCTACCGCTAAATCAACATCTTCAATTTCTTTACGATTTTCTTGAAGCGCTAAATTTTGTTCACTTAAAATCGTTTTAAATGTCTCCATTGTGTTCATTGTCGAACCAACTTCAGTTGTACGGTTAATGATGCCATCTAGGTTTTTCTTATTTTCTCCTAATAACGGCTGTAACGCTTTTTGGTCACCGTTTTGCATCGCTTCACTTATCTGTTTTAATGTTTTTATAACAGGGGATAATAACGCTTCGCCGTTACGAAATGCTTTTAATTCATAACCGTCATTTAGTTGCCAGTTCACATCATTTTGTCCACCTTGATACGTACCATCTTCTGTAAATGGTGGTTTCTCTGTACTATCACCACCGAAAATATAACGACCTTGCTCTTTCGTATTCGCTAAATATACAACTTGTTTTAAAATTTGATCAATCTCTGCACCGATGGCCTTCAATTCTTTTTCACCATTTTGCTCACTTAACGCCTGCAACATTAATTGATCTGTTCTCGTTACAGATTTCAAAACACCTTGTAAAGTATTCTCAGTTTGTGTTAATACATTTTTCGAATCCGCTAAATCTTTTTGCATTTGTTCAATATTCGCCAATGAATGTTGAATCGCAAATGATTTACTTGCTGCAAGTGGATCTTCACTCATAAAAAGGTTTTTCTTCCCTGAAGTTACTTGATTTCGGTGGTATTGTTGTTGCACATTCAAATCCATTAACTGATTCTTTGCCCAGCTTGCATTTTGAAATGTAGATACTCTCATTTCTATCTCCTCCTTATATATTTCCAATCAATTACTATCATTTATCGAATAATCGAAAATAGACTATCAAACACTTCATTCATCGTAGTAATAGCTTTAGAGTTTGCAACGAAATATTTTTGGAAGGCCATTAAATTAACCATTTCCTCTTCCATATTAACGCCTTCAACACCCATCTTTTCTTGCTGAATCCCCTCTAATAAATCTCCATGAATTTTTTGATAAGCATTCACTGCACTTTTATCAGATGCAACACCAACTACGAATTGGTCTAATGCTTGTTTATAAGAAAGACCTTCTTTATAATTCCCATCTGTAATTGCTGCTAGTTTATTTGCTGTTTCAGCTGATATTTTCATTTTCGAAACATCTTTTGCAAATTCAGGGTTTAATTTCATATCTTTCGCTTGATCTCCAACGAAGAACTCTTTCCCCATTACTGTGTTCACTTCATTCTTTACAGAACTCATTAGTTCTTCAAGGTTTTTCTTATAACTAGCAATCTTCGCTTTCGTATCGATCGCTGATTGGATTGCTCCACTCGTTAAAGGAATTTCCGAACCATAAATTTCAGCAGTCATTGGTTCCTTTTCTTTATTTAATTGAAGCGGATATGTATCCTGTCCATTTACTGTTAAAACACCATTCATTCTAACACTTGCAATATTAGGATTCATAGATTCATAAGACACTTCTATATTTGCATACTTAGACATTTCTGTAATGATTCGATCACGTTCATCCAAAAGTTGATTTGGCACTTGTGTACCTGCTTGTCCAATTTTTTTATTCGCTTCCGCTAAACTACCAGCAAGACGATTAAATTCATTGACATGCGCTTCAATATCTTCTGTCGTTTGTGCTTCTGCTGTATCTAAGCTTTTTGCCAAACGATTTACTTGACTTGTAAACTTCCCAGTTTCAGAAATTAATGTATCATAGTAATTTGGTTGTTCTGGATTTTTTGCAACTTCACGAAAGGCATTAAAGAAGCCATCCATTAAACTAGATAATGAATTCTTTCCTGTCGTTCCAACCATAGATTCTACACGTGATAAAGTCGAATTCATGTAGTTATAGTATGAGAGTTGGGATAATTGATCGTTAAACTGTTTCGTCTTCACTTCATCTGTAATACGATCAACGCCTAACGTTTGTACACCGTAACCTATTTTTTGTTCCGGTGAATAGCCCTGACTTGCTCCAGCCGATCCGTAATTCACCATTTGACGCACATAACCAGGCGTATGAATGTTTGATAAATTTTGTTTCGTCGTTTGTAACCCCATTTGTGCCGCTAACAAACCCGATAACGGCGTATTATAATCAGATAGTCTCATAACGTTTCACTTCCCCTTTACAATAGTTCGTTCATAAAGATTTGTGAATTATTGTTTCGCTCTAAATTATATTCAGAAACGGAATCCACAATACTTTCTGTAGTTTTTAATAGTACGTTTAAGTAATATTGATTTTTCAAAAGAATCATTTTTACATTCTCTTCTAATTCAGCTACATTTTTTTGTAATTCTTCCATTTTTTTAATTTCTTCGTTAGAAAAATGCAAAAATAATGCACTTACACGAAAAGGTTCGATTCCCTTTTCTTTACAAAACTGAACAACCATTTCTTCAAATGAACTTGATAACTTTTTTAAACCATCAATGTACTGCAATTGCTCTACTTGTAACTTTTGAACAGCATTTACATTTTTATGTTTTAAATCCTCATATATTTGTTCTCCAAGCGCTTGAATGTTTTCATATGCTTTTTGAATAATAACGAGCTTTTCATATAATTGTATGTACATATCGTTTCCTTCCCTTTTACAAGACTAAATTTACAATTAAACCGTGGATTTCTCCAATCTGATTTAACATTTCTAAATGTCCCGTTTTCGTATTAATTAAATTCATAACATCTTCTAACTCATTTAATCCCATTTCCGCCTGTTTCACAATCGTCATTTTCTGTGAATAGCCATAACGTGGATGACGTGACATGACATCTTTATATTGCAATACATTATCTACGTAAAAATTCAAAAATGATTTTACTGTATTTTTGTATTCCATTACATTATCAAGCGTTAATTCCATTTCAATTTTCTCTTTAATTTCTCCAATGTTATCAACAAATGCTTCCATTTGTTCTAGCAATTTATCTTTTTTCGGATCTGCATGCAAATTATCCGAAAATGCAAGTCCTGTCCTGACATTTGCTTCTTTCGGCATTTGAGTAGCAGGCGGTATATGCGATAAAATTGGATTATGCGAGATCGAACGTAGCATATATATATCACCTATTTATTTTTTTATTTCTTCCTAAACTTAATCGTAAAATCCAGTTATTTATAATTATACTCTGAACACTAATATTTTGCAGTTATTTTTTATAAAAGATATGTTACAATTTAGCATGAGGTGGCACAAATCTATGAATATTTTTCTTTGTGGTTCAAATCAATTAACAGCATTAGATCAAGAAGAAATAAAAAAATTTTTAACTGACTATGCTCACAAACATAAAATTTACATATTATGTTATAAATCTATCGAAAATGAGGTACTTCGCTTTTTCGTCGAAAACGAACGACTCGCTCAAAATTTATGCCTTTACACGCTACAACCGTTACAAGCAGTAACAGATGAATTTCAAGAAATCGTTGATTATTTAAAAAAACACGGAGCCGAGTATGTCGCTTTTGATCATCCTTCCGACTCCATTTACCGATCAGATTATATGTTTTTTGTAAAACAAATAATCGAAGATACCGATTTAGTTCTCTGTTTTTATAATGGGGACAAGCATACATCTGTCATTCCCGTTGACGTTGCAAAAGAAGCAGGAATTGATGCTGTTATTTATGATTTACCAGGTTTACATGAAAAACAGATGAAAAAAAACTTTGAACAAAAAATCCGTATGATGTAAAGGGGGAGGCACAATATCGTTATTGTGCCTATTATAAATATGATAATTGAACAAGATTATGATCATTTTATCGCGAGTTTTAAACAACAATTCAATATGGATATCGCTTCATATAAACAAGATAGAATGCGTCGTAGAATCGATGCTTTTATTTCGAGAAAGGGCTTTGTAAACTACACTAGTTTTCTAAGCAATTTACGTACCGATCAAAAGTTATTTTTAAGTTTTATTGACTATATTACAATTAACGTTTCAGAGTTTTTTAGAAATAAAGAACGTTGGCAAACGTTAGAATCTAAAGCACTACCAAAATTACTCGAACAAAATAACGGAAAATTAAAAGTATGGAGTGCCGCTTGCGCTGCCGGTGAAGAACCATATACACTCTCTTTAATTTTATCGAAGCACCTAGCTCCATATCGTTTTGAAATACAAGCAACAGATCTTGATTTTCACATTTTAGAAACTGCAAAACGCGGTCAATATACAGAACGGTCTTTAAAAGAATTACCTGCCGATTTAAAAGAGCGTCATTTCACAAAAGAGAATGATATATATTCATTGCATCAAAACATTAAACAAAACGTGACGTTCAAACAGCACGATCTTTTAATGCAGTCGTTTGATACAAATTATGACTTAATCATTTGTCGTAATGTAATGATTTACTTTACTGAAGAAGCAAGGGTAAAACTTTACGAAAAATTTAGTCGCGCTTTACGAAAAGGCGGCGTACTATTTGTTGGTAGTACTGAACAAATTTTAACACCCGAACGTTATAATCTTCAGCGATTTGATACATTCTTTTACGAAAAAATATAAAAGAGGTCGTCACAATGTAAAGTGACGACCTTTTTAAATAACTCGAATTAAAATAATAGCAACAATCCATACAAAGAGAAAAAGAAACGTCATAGACCATTTATGTTCTTGCATTGTGTGTTTCAACGCCTGTGATAATTGTGTCATATTCATTTCTGCAAGTGCTCTCCATACGCTTACATCCCGCTCTTTAGCAGTGCGATCTGTAACGCTAATTAAAATGGTTTCGTTAGACAATTTCGTTATATAAGCAGTAATAACCGTTACCATTAAATTTATATTTCCTTCTGACGAATCACTTTCTACTCTAGAAATAAGTGCACTTACATCTAATAACGGAATATGTACCTTTCTACCAAATGATAGTTGTACTTCTGCGAAATCATACGTTCCATCTAACAAAGGAAGTTCTTTTATATGCGCTTGCTTAACAAGTCCTTGCAAGCTTCTCATTACTTGTTCAAATATTTTATCTGTTTGCTTTCCTTCTCCAGATAACGTATGTAACTTTTTAAAGAGTTGCAATACTGTATCCATCTCTTTAGAAAGCATTTCCTTCATAACCTTTCCATCACCTAAACTTGCAAGCAAAATACCTATTTCATTATTTTTCGTAATAATTTTAGACTGTCCAGTAAACACTAAATTACTACGCTTTCGTTCTTTCTGAATTTCATGTTCCGAAATAGCTGCAGGCTGTTTTAATGGTTGTAGCGTCTTATCTTCAATTGTCGTACGTTTAATTTCCATTTAAGCGCCTCCACTACTATAAAATACTTAGCCCCATTCTTTATTACTCTTTAAAACTAAAAATAGTACGAATAAACCTGACATGATAGTAAATACATTAGAAGCTTCTATTCCCTGTTCACTTTTTGCTTCTTTCTTCTCTTCTGGCTCTTCTTTTTTCTCTTTCTTTTTAGAAACGACCTGATTGTTATTTTTATTATCTTTATCTTTTTGAGCCTTCGCTTTATTTACTTCCTTGTTTTCTGTGAGAGGCTCTTTTATAAAATAAGTAATTTTTTCTTTCTCTTTCAATGGTTCTTTTATAAGATCGTTTACTTTCTCTTCTTTTTTTGGGATTTGAACAACTGGCGGTTTTTCTTCCAGAAGCGGGATTTCTACTTTCGAGTCTTCCTGCTTCTCAGTTTCTTTCTCATCCGTTTCTTTCTTATCCTCTAACTTATCTTCATTCTCTCGTTCTTCTATCTTTTTATCATCTTCTGTTTTTTGCTCCAAAACAGAAACGATATACTCACTTTCCTCAACCAGTTTATTGCCGGCCGCATCCACTATCTCTATAAGTAATTCGTATGAGCCAATTGGCAACGCATCCGTTATTTCAAATACCTTTTGCCAATCCATATCGCGCTTATTGTAATCTAATAAAAATGTAGTCTCTTTATTTTCTTTCCCCTTTAATGTCACGCGGACCTCTTTCACAACCGATTCTTTGTCTGCCGCCTTCACTCGCACACGTATAGAATCGCCTTGTTTCCGTTCAATTACCTTCTCTTTCGCTTCATCAATAGTAACTTTATGTAACTTCGGCAATTCTTTATCTATAGTCGGTGTTTCATTATTTATACGAATGAGCGGGACTTTCACTTCATTTTCAGTGAGTTCTTCTTTCTCATTTTCTTTATAGCTTTGAATGAGCTGCAGGTTCCAATTACCTTGCAAATCAAAAGTTTCGACCTTGTAGTTAGCAATCCATCGCTTTGTTTCCTCTTCATACTTAAACGCTAGCATTCTTTCTTGTTCATACTGATCGCCGTTTTTTGGCAAGCGCAAAATACCTTTTATACTTTGAACATTTTGCTCTTTCGGCTCTACAATAACCCGCACTTCTTCGCCAACTTTTAATTCTGGCTTATTTACTGTAATAACCCCTTGATCCGTCTCTATCTTTTTTTCGACCTCTTGTTCATTTACTACTTCTTGTTGTTCCTCTTTACCTTGATTCACTTCCACTTGCTCTGGCTGCTCTTGAACTTCTTTGTTTTCTTCTTGTACATTCATTTCATTTAGTTTTTGATCTGGCTCAATTTGTTCTTCCGCCTGACTTTGCAGAGGTAAGAACAGACACACATTTATGAATAACCAGCTCATTAGAAAAAACTTTACGTTTTTCATCTGCTAGCTCAAACTCCTATTTCAACGACTTATAGCGATTTCGTCACTTTTACTCCGAAAAATCCATCTACATTTACAAGTTCACCATACGCCACCAATACATCATTTACATAAATACGAATTGGTTCGTCAATATCCTCATCTAGTACAACTGCTTCATTCTCTTGTAAACTTAAAATATCTTGAATTGTTTTCACTGTGCTTCCAAATACAAATTTCACGTTCATCTCTACATTTTGTAGGATGGATGTGTCCATGTATACTGGTTCCATTTGTTTTACTTCTTTAAATTCAATAGGTTGCACAACAGGTTCTACAATTTTTTCTTCTTCAATTTCTTCTGTAACAATCTCTTCTTCCTCTTCCACCATTGGATATAGAAGTCTTCTTACCATTTCTTTCGCTTCTGAAATCGGTAAAATTTGATACATTTTCGATTGAAGCAGGTCGCCAATTTCAAGGTTGAACGTAATTTGAACGAGTTCGTCCACTTTCATTGACTCTCCCAAATATTCCATTTCTTCTTTTAAGGTTACAAATTTAACATTTGGCGGTGTCATGTCCATTTTTTCTTGAAACATTTCTGACATCGCCGTCGCAGCATGCCCCATCATTTGGTTCATGATTTCTTTAATACCGCTCAGTTCTAATTCACTAAGCTCCTTCTCTGGATCAACTTCCCCTGTTCCCATCATCATTAAATCTACCATTGTTAAAGCGACATCTTTCGTAAATACGAATACATTCTCATTCTTTAGTCCTTCAACAAAATCAACATTTAAAATAACAAACGGGACTGGCACTCCGTCATAATGACGAACATTGATTGATTCTACATTGGGCGTACTAATTGTAACTGGCTGATTTAATAGTGTTGACAATACTGTTGAAGCTGAACCAATTGAAATATTTGCAATTTCACCAAGGACATCTTTCTCTTCTTGTGTTAAATGCTCTTTTTCAACTTGTTCTTCTACAATCTCAGTTTCCACTACTTCTGCTGGCTCATCTTTTTCTTCTACTCCACCAGATAATTGCATTAATTTATTTACCATTTGTTTCGCATGTTCAACTGAAACAATTTGCACAAGTTTAGAGTTTACAAGATTATCTATCTTTAAATCAAACGATACTTTAACAATCGTTTGATTCCCATCAATCTCAGAAATTTTCTCCATTTCTTCTGATAACTTTACAACTTTAATTGTCGGCGGAGACATATCTACTGTATCTTGAAAGAATTCTGACATAGATGTAGCTGCGAACCCCATCATTTGATTCATCGCTTCTTGTACAGCACTTAGCTCTAATTCACCAAGTTCTTTTCCGTCTTCCACTTCACCTGTTCCCATCATCATTAAATCAGCAATGGATAATGCAACATCTTGCTTAAGGACAAGAAGGTTTTCCATATCTAATCCTTTTGTAAAATGAATGTTTAATACAACGTGTGGAACTTCGACGTCGCTTGAATCATATAAATCTACCAATTCTATGCGAGGAGCAGTAATGCTTACTTGCCTATTTAAGATTGTTGATAATACAGTCGAAGCTGAACCAAATGATATATTTGCAATTTCGCCAAGAATATCGCATTCTTGAGGCGTTAAATGCTCATTTTCTTTTTCTAGCACAATTGTGCTCGTATCCCCTTTTGTGTGTTGCTCAGGCATTTTCTCTGCCTCCTCATTTCTGTTTTTCTATCAAATGATATAAACTCTCATTTTATTTTAACAAACTTATTATATAAAACGTTAATATGTATTTATTCCCATTTTTAGATTAGTAACGATTAACCAAAAAGCTCCCCAATTGTATACAAGTGGGGAGCTTTCCTTCATTCCTATTATAAACCTTCTGGGTTTAAAATGAGGACCACTCGTCCATCACCGAGAATTGTCGCACCAGAGAAATAATTAGAACTCTCTGCAAAGAAGTCACCTAATGACTTTAAGACGATTTCTCTTTGACCGATAATTGTGTTTACAATAAGTCCATAGCTGCGATGTGTATTACGAACAATTAACACAGGAACCATTTGACCATCATATGACGCAAACGCCTCATCTACTGTTTTCTCACCAAATACAGTACTTAAATGCTTCACTTCAATAATTTGATTACGGTAATTTAACACATCTTTTCCTTGTAAGGATTGGATGTCTTCTCTCTTAATCCGAATTGCTTCAACAATATTACCAAGAGGGAAAGCATAACGTTTATCATTCGTTTGAACAAGCATAGATTGAATAATTGACAACGTTAATGGAAGTTCAATTCTAAATGTACTACCTTTTCCTTCTTCAGAATCAATAATTAAATGTCCACCTAAACTATGGATCGTATGTTTCACTACATCTAATCCAACGCCACGCCCAGAAAGGTCTGATACAACTTCAGCTGTACTAAATCCTGGTTGGAAGATTAAATCAAATACTTCACGGTCCGTTAATTTATTTGCCTCAGATTCTGTTACAACACCATTTTTAATCGCTTTTTCTAATACTTTTCCTTTATGAATACCGTTTCCGTCATCCGTAATTTGAATTACAACATGATTTCCACTATGGAATGCTTCTAATTTAATCGTACCTGTCTCATTTTTACCTGCATCACGACGTTGTTCAACAGTTTCAACACCGTGATCAATTGCATTACGGATTAAATGAACGAGTGGATCACCGATTTCATCAATAACAATTTTATCAACTTCAGTGTCTTCACCTGTAATTTGTAAATCGATTTTTTTCCCTAAATCTTTCGCTAACATACGTACCATACGTGGGAAACGATTGAAGACCGTTTCAATTGGTACCATACGCATGTTTAGTAGTACATTTTGAATATCTTTTGAAATATCGCCTAATCGATTTAAATGCTCAATTAACTCCTTATTTTGAATCCTTTGTGCCAATTCATCAATGCGCCCACGTTCGATTACACTTTCTTCAAACATATTCATTAATCTTTCGATTTTCTCTAATTGGACACGAATTGAACGATTCTCCACTTTAGCGTTTTTCGTCTTCGCATTGCTTTTAGCTGGTGTAGCAGGTTGCTTCGATATTTCTTTAGTTGATTCCACCTGCGTAGCCACTTGTACGACTTCTTGTGTAGCCAATTCTTCCGAAACTACTTCTTTTGATGTATGTCCTTGCTTCACTTCTACTTTCTCAATTTCAGAAACATGAAGCACCACTTGTTTTAATTCTTCTTCACTTTGATCAGTATCCATAAATACTGTGAACTCAAACCCGAAAGCATCTGCTTCAATTTCTTCAATACTTGGAACTGTTTTTTGTACATTACCTACATTTTGCAGTGCTTCAATACACATAATTGCGCGTACTGCTTTTAAAATAGCTTGTTGCTCAACAGTTATATGCACTTCATGTGAAACTGCATCATCATTATTTATAAGTTCTTGCTCAATATATTCCACAGGAGTTTCTACATTGCCATTCAATAATGCTTCTAATTTCTGCTTAGTTGTAATCACATCAATATTGCCCATTCCGCCTTGTTGCACATCTGCAACCATCTTCTCTAAATTATCAATGCACTCAAAAATCACATCAATAATCTCAGCATTTACAACTATATTCCCATGACGAATTTCATCTAAAACGTTTTCCATTTTATGCGTTAAATCCGCCATTTCTGTAAATTCCATACTCGCTGACATACCTTTAAATGTATGGGCTGAACGGAATATTTCTCCCACAACATCCATATCGGCAGGATTTTGTTCTAAAGTTAGCACATTTTCATTTAGCGATTGTAAATGTTCTTCTGATTCCTCAAAAAATATATTTAATAGATCTGTTTGCATTTTAATCCCCTACCTGTCTAACAAACATTTCATTTATGTATAACAATTTAGTGTTTTAAAGCAAGAAAAAAGGGGGCCACTCGCATATCCGCTATCAATGTTTAGATTCCTTGTGGCACCCCTTCTATATTAGCTGTTTGCTACTTTTGTTAAAGCTTCGATTACGCGATCTGCTTGGAATGGCTTTACAATAAAGTCTTTTGCTCCACCCTTAATTGCATCTAATACCATACCTTGTTGTCCCATTGCAGAACAAATGACAACTTTTGCACTTGAATCAATTTTAATAATTTCTTTTAATGCTTCAAGTCCGTCCATTTCTGGCATAGTAATATCTAATGTAACAATATCAGGTTGAAGTTCTTTATACTTTTGAATTGCCTCCACTCCATTTTCCGCTTCTCCGATTACTTCAAATTCAGAATTACTTTTTAATAAGTTTTTAATCATCGTTCGCATGAACATCGCATCGTCTACAACTAAAATTTTATGTGCCATTCTTTTTGATTCTCTCCTTCTATGTATAAATATATCTTAATATTTCACCTTATCATTCTCACTCATTATACAAAATAAAATGATAAAATTTAATATTTTTTTAAAAGAATTTTCGTATTTTTATTATTTATTATCAAAATAACAATATACTATTCTTTTATATAAATGACAACGCGACGGTTTTTTTCCCAATTTTGCGGTGAATCATTTGGTACTACTGGCTTGGTATCTGCATATCCTACCGCAGCTAGCCTTTTATCATCCACATTATACACTTCAATTAAGTGATGAATCATATTTGCCGCTCGTGCAGAAGATAATTCCCAGTTTGAAGGGAATTTGTCGTTATGAATCGGTCTACTGTCTGTATGTCCTTCTACAACAATGGGATTTGGTACCGATTGGAAAAATCCAACTAATTGGCTTATTATCTCTTTCGCCTCCGGTTTAACGTTCGCATCACCCGTATCGAATATTAAATTATCTACTATAACGACACTTACCCCTGTGTCCTCTCGATATACATTCACTTGACTAATACCGTTATTATCTACATATGCTTTTAACTTTTTATATAATTCGTCCATTCTCTTTTTAGAGACCATTTTTTCATCATTTTTTTCATGTGAAATATCTGGTATTGTATTTTCCATTACTTTTGCATCTACTTGCTCCACATCACTAAACTTTTCAAGCATCTTCGACAATTTTACTGCATCCTGCTTTGATGTAGCAACTAGTAATACAAAGAAAGTTAATAATAACATCGTTAAATCTGTAAAAGTTGTCATCCAACGAGGCGATCCCCTTTGCGGTCGTTTTATCATCACCTTACCACTCCTTGAAATATTAGGCTGCTCGTTTTACTTTTTTTATCTTTGTTTCGTATACGTATGTATCCAGTTTTAACTTTAATTTAGAAGGAATTTGTCCACGATACAATTCTGAAATTGCTTCAATAACAAACTTCTTCTCTGTATATAAATCCTCAATACCACGATACACTTTTTCAGCAAGAGGGATTGCAATCATATTTGCAAGTACTGATCCATACAATGTCGTTAACATTGCAACTGCCATCCCTGTACCAATTTGCGATGTATCTTGCAAGTTTTGAAGCATAATGATAAGACCGATTAAAGTCCCTATCATGCCCCAAGCTGGAGCGAAATCGCCAATTTTATCTAATAACGCTGCTCCTTTTCTTAACTCATATACTTCTGTTTCAATATCTTTCATTAATACTTCTTTTAATTCATCTTCATCGTAACCACTTAACATTAATCGAATTCCTTTTTGAATAAAAGGATTGTCTACTTGCTCTCCATCAACTTCTAAAGAAAGCAGGCCATGTTTTTTAGACTTTTTCGAAAAATCAACGAACAAATCCGTTAACTGTTCTAAATCTGCTTCTCTTCTATGTAAAACAGTAAAAATACTTTTCGTGTATTTTTTTATTTCTCCAAATCGATATGCCACAACAATTGTCGCTGTTGTTCCCCCTATGACAATTAAAATAGATGAAACATCTAAAAAGTTTTTAAAAGCTTTTATTCCGCCGCCGCCAAGCATAATTGCCGCTATCACTATGGCAAAACCCACTATAATGCCAACTGGGCTAGAAATGTCAAACTTCCTTTTTCTTCTTTGTGGTCTAGCTAATCCTTGATTTTCGTCTCCCATATTCCTGCCCTTCCCTTTTCATTTTTATAAAACATTTTTTTATTTTAATAATGCGTTTTCACATATAATATGTATTATACGCTTATCATCTATTTATCGCAATATACTCATAGAATTGACACATTTTATTTCCATATTAGAATTACAGTATAGAAATATGAGGAGGATCACGATGGAACATAACATTTTACAAATCATTGCACTAGCAGAAAAACTAAAATATGAAATGCGGCATAGCTGGCTTTCTAACGGACGTCAAGAAAGCGTTGCTGAACATACGTGGCGCATGTCTCTAATGGCCATTTTAGTTGAGCCTTATTTGGATCAAAAAGTCAATGTTGAAAAATTACTTAAAATGGTTATTATTCACGACCTAGTCGAGGCAGAAGCTGGTGATATTCCTGCTTTTGATACAATGAATAGTCATGAATTACAATTACAAAAACAAATAAATGAGCAAGAAGCAATTTTAAATATTAAACGCACATTAAAAGGTTCTCTCGGTGAGGAATTGTATGATTTATGGATGGAGTTTGAAGCGAAAGAAACGTACGAAGCAAAAGTTGCTAACGCACTTGATAAACTTGAGGTGAAAATTCAGCATAACGAAGCTGATATTGATACGTGGCTACCAATTGAGCACAAAATGACATTCCAAGTAGCAAAGCATACAAACTTTGATTCTTTCCTATCTAAATTACAAAAACTCATCGAGCAAGATGGAGAAAAGAAATTACTAGCTGCCGGCATTGACGTTGAAGCTTGCAAAAGATAATGAAATAAGACACTCAATATGAGTGTCTTATTTCATTATTGTTGATACAGCCTGCTTGTAAATAAGTTGTTGTTTTCCATCAACTAACATTAAAACAGTAAATTTGTCTATCGCAACAATTTCTCCTACTATTCTAACGCCACTCTTTAAAAAGATTGTAACAATACCTTTTTCTTCTTTTATTTGTTTATACAGCTCTTCTTGTAAATGTTCCAAATACTGTTCTCTCCTTCTTTTATAGAATATCTTAATATAAAAAACTACAAATTATTTATTTATGTACTTTATCTTTTACATTCATAAACTTATTAATTAGTATATCTAAATCTCGGCTAAATAACAAAACTTTATCATGATCCAACCCGTGTCTAGCAACAAGTTGAATTAGCTCTTTCTTTTTGTTTTCTATTTTATTTTGTAATTGTCCCATCTCCATCTCTTTACTAAAACTCCCTTTTCCCATAATATTACTTGTAAAATTATAGTACAAATCCTCTCATAAAAAAATATAAAAATGGTTTTTTTTACAATTTTATATTTTTTTATGAACAAATCGCAAAATATATAACGATTTATCCATACATCCTTAGCTCAATATACACTTAAAATGACCACACAGGCGTTTGTCTAATTACAAAAGAGACTGGCTCCTTTTCCACACAAAAAACATACTTTATACAGTAGTCCATGAATTATATAGATTAACTTACTCAAAAGGAGGAAAACATATGAGCTATGGTGGAAGTTGCGCTGGTTTCGGCGGTGGATTTGCTTTGCTAATCGTACTATTCATCCTTCTAATCATCATCGGATGTAGCTGTTGGGGTGGCGGCGGATACGGGTACTAATATATCCTATCCTTAACAAATGAACGAAAAACTATACGAAAACAGCTCATATTTGAGCTGTTTTTTCATACTTTCGTATGAAATTATATCCCTCTTTTTTGTGATTTCAACTCATAAAAAAACGTTTACTATGAAATAAGAAACATTTTTACTGAGGAGGATTACAATGATTAAAGGTCTTTACGAAGCACATTTACCCGTCCGTAACTTAGAAGTGTCTATACCTTTTTACGAATCACTTGGACTGAAATTATATAAAAGAGGAGATGATATTGCTTTCTTTTGGATTAAAGAAAATGAAAGTTGGCTCGGCCTTTGGGAAGGCACAGAATACAAAGTGAATTATCATCCCTCTTTACGACACATCGCCTTTCAAGTAAGCTTACATGATTTAGAACATGCGATACATTGGCTAAGTCAAAAAGGTATTTCAGTACGAAAAGACTTTGGAATGGAACCAATTGAGCCAATTGTTTTTCCTGAATTAGCACATGCCGCCGTATACTTTAACGACCCTGATGGAAATAGTTTAGAATTGATTGCACAATTACCTGTTGGACTTCCTACAGAAGAGAAAGTGTATTTAAGCGAATGGAAAAAACAAGTTCAAGCATCATCATTACATAAGGATTAAGCTTTTTATGTCAGTTTCTTATTCCGCACTTCTTAAAACAAATAAAAACTTCAAAAGACTATTTTATGGGCAAACACTAAGCGTGCTTGGAGATTGGTTTCATACAGTAGCTTTATTAACATTCGTCTATAGCATAACAGAATCACCGTTTATGATCGCACTTACTTTTATAAGTAAAGGTTTACCACAGCTTCTCCTTAGTCCATTCATAGGCGGAATTGTAGATCGTTTTTCTAAAAAGAATATTATGATTTTTACCGATATTTTACGAGGCATGCTCGTCCTCACTTACTTATTTGCACCATATAAAATTGAGATTATTTTCATTGCTAATATATGTTTATCTGTACTTTCTTGTTTATTTGAGCCGGCTAAACAAGCAACTTTAAAGAATATCATACACCAAAATCATTTCGTAACTGCGAACTCTCTTTCTAGTACAATGAATGGTTTTATGTCTATTATGGGGGCTTCTTTAGGCGGAATAGTTGCACATTCTTTCAATATTGAGTTTGCTTTTTTAATGAACAGCTTGTCGTACTTTATTTCAGCCTATTTTATTTATAATATGAGTATTCCTGCTCATGATACTTGTAACAAGAACAAAGCATTGTTCACTGATATAAAAGATGGTTATACATACATATTACAAACAAAAATCATTTTAACATTAATTCTTGTCGGCATTTCATGGGGCATTATTGGAGGTGCTTATCAGCTGCTTTTAACAATCTATGCTGAAAAAATTTTCCACACTAACATTGGAGTTTTATATTCAGTTCAGGGGGCGGGGCTTATCATCGGCAGCCTCTTCGTTAATCTTTATATATCTCATAATAAAGAGAAAATGAAAAAAGCATTTGGTTGGGCCTATTTCCTACAGGGAATTTTCTTTCTCGGATTCATTTTATCTGATCAACTTATTATCGGTATCACTACATTGCTCTGTATGCGCATAGCAGGAGGAATCATCGTTCCACTTGATACGACATTACTTCAAACTTACACGCACGAAAATATGATTGGTAAAGTTTTTTCATTTCATTACTCAATTTATGGTTCGCTTATACAGTTATCTATGTTCATTACAGGGTGGCTATTAGAAATCCTTTCTCCTCAAATGATTGGTAGTTTTCTAGCTATATGTTGTATTTTTGTTAGTCTTATATGGCTGTTTTTATTTTATCGCGGAGAATTTAATGAAGAATCTACCTCCAATTAATAGCATGTTTATGTACATGCTATTTTTACTTATGTCGAAATATAAAGGAAAAAGACGATTTATTTTCCTTACGTTCTAATTTTTTAGAATGTACAATAAATTTAGATTATAAGAAAGGAGATGTCATAATGTTTGACGATAGACTTACTATTTCAGCTGAGCAACAGAAGCTCATTTCTAATGCAACTCGTATTCAAATCCTTCACCTCTTAAAAGACGAAGCACTCACTGCAAAACAAGTAGCTACTAAACTAAACAAAACTGCTGGAAGCGTACATTATCACGTTCAAATTTTATACGATGGGGGGTTGCTTGAATTAGTAGAAACGAAGGAAAAACGAGGGATTATTGAAAAATATTATAAAGCAAAAGCAGCTCACTTCTATATCGAAGAGAGCGGCACAGAAGGAACGAATACAGGTAGTCATATTGTATCTCATCTATTTTTAACTCCGGAGGAATTACAACAGCTTACTTGGGAGATTACACAAGTTTTATTACGCTGGGAAAACAAAACCGCTCGTCAATCAAACTCTGAAGAAGAATACGCTATTTCCTGCAGGATTAAAAAACAATGAAAGAAAGGGCCATTTGTTCATGAAAAATAAATTATTATTATTGTCGGGAACAGGAATTTCTCGTTTAGGTGATTTTATGTATCTTATCGCTCTAAACTTAATGGTGTTAAATAGCACAAACTCCCCTGCTGCTGTAGCAGGATTATGGATTGTCGGTCCAATTGCCACCGTTGTTACAAAAATATGGTCTGGTAGTATAGTAGATCGATTAAACAAACGGTCTATTATGCTCATCACAGATATCATTCGGGCAGCTCTTATTGGCTGTGTTCCACTATTTGATTCTATTTGGACCATTTATATGTTTATCTTTTTAACTCGCATCGCTACATCATTTTTCGATCCAGCTTCATTTTCTTATAAAACAATGCTTATACCTGCCGAAGAACGCGCTCAATTCAACGCTTGGAGTAGCTTTTGTACAAGCGGGGCTTTTATTATCGGTCCAGCTCTTGCTGGAATACTTCTCACCACGTACTCAGCAGCCTTTGTTATTTACTGCAACTCACTTTCCTTTCTTCTTTCTACCATTCTTATTTACTTCTTGCCAAACATTACATTACAAACAAAGCAAAACGAAGAAGTTACAAATACTTTCGTACAAACATTACGAAGTGATTGGAAACAAGTTTTTTCATTTGCTCGAACGGAAACTTACATTATTCTCATATTCGTTTTATTTCAAGCGACTATGCTTGTTTCTATGGCACTCGATTCACAAGAAGTTGTTTTCACAAATCAAGTACTGTTTTTATCCGATATAGAGTATAGCATGCTTGTTAGTATAACTGGAGCTGCTTACGTTTCCGGTTCATTCCTTGTCTCTCTCTTTGCCAAACGATTACCAATTCAATATTGTATCGGATTAGGGACCATTTTCACAGCAATAGGCTATGTAATTTTCGCCTTTTCAAATTCATTTATAGTCGCAGCAGGCGGTTTCATTTTACTTGGCATTTCTTCATCATTTGCTGGTACTGGCTTTATAACATTTTATCAAAATAACATCCCTGTACATATGATAGGACGTATCGATAGCGTGTTTGATTCCATAAAAAATTTCATCCAAATCTTTTTCGTTTTAGCAATTGGGGCATCTGCACAATTTCTTTCCGTTCAAATTACTGTAATAAGTAGCTCGTTACTCATTCTTTTCCTTTCCTGCTTATTAGCAATCCGGGTAATGACTCCTTCACGGGAAAAATATTTTAAAGCGACAGAGTCATCATTGGAATATTAAATGCAACGTCAACTACCCCCACTGAGATAAAGCCTTTCAGTGGGGGCTTGAGTTTGAACGCTAGGTCTTTTCGTCTATCACTAGACAGTTTGACGCTCTAGCACTCATGTCACCTTATGGTAACACCCCAAGTATGTTTTTGGTTGGTACTGGCAACGAACGATTGTTTTCCCACTTGCACCACCCTTTCGAAAAAGAGCAGTTCTTCCTTGCAAAAGAAGCCACCACTCAGATGAATCTGGCGTGTGCTACAAGCCCCGACAAGTCGAGTACACATGGATGGTTGACACACCCACTAAGCTATGCGCAAAGCAACAGCCTTACGTTTTTGCACTTCGAATAGAATCGGCGTTTTCACTTTGAGGTTGTCATCCAATTCTACAACTCTTGATTTTTGCAATGTATTTAATGCACCATTAATATCAGCGTGAATACATTTCCCTGATTTACTTTGGTACAGACCACGTGTGATTCGTTTGCCACTAAAGAGATACTGCATCTTATCAACCTTAGACCAAACTGGAACCGGATCTTTATCCAGAAAACTAGCTTTTGAAGTATAGCTTTCTTCTTGTTTTAAAAAGCGAATACCTTCTTTTACACATTTATTCTCAATCGCTGCCATCAGTTTATGGAATGGGATTTGAACAAATGTTTGATTACTCTTTTTCCCCATATCAGATTTTTGTTTCCAGCCAGCGTTATCCCCTACAACAAACGTATCTATATCGAATTCTTTCACTTTTTTGAACAAAAAGCCTACCGTTTGTGAAAGATAACCATTGATTTGTTTTTCTCGTTTATGCCAAAGTGCAGCAATTTTGTTCGTTACAACGCGTTTTGAAAGTCCGTTTTCCACATTTTTCAGTTGGAGATTACGTATCCTTTTGTTGAAGTATTGGTTAATGGATTTTAATTTTTTTCCATCAATTAAAAATGCATCACCTGTATTTGTCACGCAACTTACTAATCTATCTACACCTAAATCGCAACTCAAAGCGTTACTAGTAGTCGTGGATGGTTTCTTCATTTGAGAAACGTGCATTTCATATGTGTAATGCACCTCAAAGAACCGACCTTTTTGCTTCGGTACAATCTCAATATAGGAGATTTTTTTCTTTCTCAAGTTTTTAGGCATACGTATTTGAATGGAACCGAATTTTTTCCTGAATGCAGCATTCATAGGAATGATCCAATATCCGTTCTCATCCACTTTTGGCACTTGATAGATTTCAATGATTCGTTTGTCAGTTGAACGAGAATAATTTGGAAACTTCGGACGACCTGTGAACTTCTCAAGATTTTTCTTCCACTGTTCCAATGCTTTAAAAAAGCTCTTCACTTCTGTAAATAAGGCTCTACGAATCGCTTGAACAGAGTTTGATTGAACACCCCAGTAGTTCATATCAACCTGCATGGCAGTGTCCACTTCTTTTACAGTAGCCATCTTGTTATGATTCAGGTAACTTTGTTTTATCGTGTACAACCCGACATTTCGCAACGCTTTTGAACTATGTGACATGCGCTGCAGTAAACGAAATTCTTTAGCTGTGAGGCAAGCTCGTCCGATATTTTGTTTCTGCGTGAATCGTTGCATATTTTCTCTTTTCTTTTGTTTACGTAATACTTTCACTGCTTTCTTTTTAGCCATTGTTTTCACCACCTTTCTTAGAGAGTTCATTAAAATTATTTCTTCCCTAAGATAATGTTTTATCTTAGGAAATCTCGTCTTACGAAAAGAGAACTAACACTTTTGTAACTGTTAATTATTTTTGACAAATCAATATTTGGAACGAAACGAAACAAAATGTGAACATGGTCTTCATCGCAATTCCTATTGGCTCAAGTAACAAAATGATTATGATTATCCAATTTCGTTGTTTTACGATCTATTCCCTCCTTATCTAAGGGCAGATTATATCGTAAGACAAACAGAAACAAATATTTGCCCTCAAAAAATTGTTATGAACGAAACAAAAGAGTTCAGCCTACCTTCTGACGGCCATTCATCTCCACCTGAATTGTTGGGTTTCACCCGTAACACAAATCAGATGGAGTCTTCTTGCCAAAAAGGATAAAAAGCGGCTATTTTGCCGCTTTTTTCCCGTATTAAAGGACAGTACCCCCCCACTGATTAAAGTTTCACTTCATGTTAAAATATGTATTAGATCTGATTATATAGGAGGACTATTTTGGAGATTATATTCATTTTCATATGTATTATATTAGTAGCTTCTATTTTACAAACAAGTACAGGTTTTGGCTTTTCTATTATGGCAACACCTTTCTTACTCATGTTATTTCTACCACAAGAAGCTATACAAATAAATATCATTTTATCATTAATTATTTCCATATCACTCATTTGGAAAATAAGAATGGACATTGATTTTATTCTACTGAAAAGATTAATTTTCGGAAGTATAGTTGGTGTTCCTTTTGGTATTTTCATTTTCATTTCCATTAACATCAACACTTTTAAATTAGTAATTAGCATCCTGCTCTTACTATTAACGTTGATGCTAATATGCAACTTTAAGATTAAGTCAACAAAATCTAGAGATTTCTTAGTAGGCGGATTATCAGGTCTTTTAACGACAAGTATCGGTATGCCAGGACCACCCCTGTTACTTTACTTTACAGGAACTAATACGAAAAAAGAGAAGTTGAGAGCAACTACTTTAGCTTTTTATCTATTTATATATTTCATTAGTCTACTAACTCAAATACTCTTTACTGGCACAAACAAAACAATTTGGGAATCAAGTTTGTATGCTATTCCAATCGTATTTCTAGGTTTGTATATAGGCCAAATTATTTTCAAATGGCTTAATCAACGGATTTTCAAAATATTTACGTATATCCTTCTAAGTTGCACGGGTATGTATCTTCTTATTGAAAGTTTGCATTTATTATAGAAGGTGCTTTAGATTGTGCCATAACAGATAGGTTTTAAATGAAGTATCGTTATATTTTTAAACGTGATAACGATAAAAAGCGGCTATTATGCCGCTTTTTTTCACTTATACTAACGTTTCATTACACAGCTCTGTTACATTTTTAAAATATTGCAAGTTCTCCTTTGCTTCAGCTTCATTAAATAAGTTGAGCTGCTTCATTATTTCAGCAGCAAATTCAACATACGCAGACCCTACCGCTGTTATGATTTTTCCATCAACGGTTACATCTTTATTTTGTTTATATTCCCATTCATGTAAATGCGCTAACTGTTTTTCATCTGATGTTAATGATGTTGAGAATTTTTTCTTATTCAGCACTCCTGCTGCATGTAGTAAAGATGTTCCGGCACAAATACCCGCTATCCATTTATTTTGCTTATGTAATTCGTTCACAATAGATAACAATTGTTCATTTTCTAAATGATCAAAAATATGTCCGCCTGGTACGATCAACACTTCATAGTCCTCTATTTTAATTTGCTCGATAGAGACATGTGGTTGACACAAAAAGCCGCCTTCTCCTGTAACGGTTTTTCCGTCTACAGTTGCTGTTATTATTTCAAATTCCTTACTTATCAAAAATAAACTAGCTATATTCACTTCAAACTCTGCAAATCCATCAAATAAAAAGATTAAAGCTTTTTTCATAGTATCCCCTCCCCCTATACTTATTCGAAGACCATCATATTTCTCCTCCAAAAAAGGCAAACCTGCATACAGGTCTGCCTTTTTACTCATTTCTTATTAAATCCTTTTTCACTTAAAAACTCTTTCATATGCATTCTTTTTTCTTTAGCCATAAACGAACTCATTGATTCCGTCCATGTTACGTTTTTCTTATTTGATGATCTTTCTTTGTAATAGGAGCTCATCGTTTCATCGTATTCGTTTAATAATTCATCATATTTCTTTTCATCATACCCATCTTCATGAAGGATTGCTGCTACTGGTAAACGCGGTTTCACTCCATGATTTTCATCTGGTACACCAACTGTCATTCCGAATATAGGATATACTTTATCTGGTAAATGAAGCAATTCACTTACTTCCCTCGGATTATTACGAATACCACCAATATAACAAATACCATATCCTAACGATTCTGCTGCTAACGCTAAGTTTTGCGCGAACAATGAAGCATCTACTGTCGCAACTATAAAGTCTTCTACTCCTTCATGCTTTATTTCTGTACCATGTTGTTCACACGCCATTTCAAGTCGTTTTAAATCTGCACAACAAACAAAGAATGCTGCGCAGTCTTTCACGTGACGATTTCCGGATAGCTCTGCTAGTTTAACTTTTAGGTCTTGATCTGTTACATATATAACAGAATACGCCTGTACAAAATGCGAGGAAGCAGCATGCTGCGCAGCTTGCACCATTCTTTCTACTACATCTTTCGGAATTGATTCTTCTTTATATTTACGAACTGAAACGTGTTGCTCCATTTTATGTATGATCTCATTCATGAAAAACACTCCTTTTTTCTCTTCATAATGAAAAATTAACATATCTTTTTCAATATTCACAACTTATAAGCACAAAAAGAGCAATTCTTTTTGAATTGCTCTTTTTAAAACGTCTATCAATACGGTACATGAAATTATATCGACGATTATTTAAATATATCGACGATTCCTTGCACTATATCAACGATTTTTCGAATATATCGACGATTCGACAAGTGATATCGACTTACCGACAAATAACGACAAATTCACTCCGAATTATATCTTGTCTTATTACGCCGTTTTCAAAACTTTAATACCTTTTACGATATTCCAAATGAAGTAATAAATCCCTACAAGAATAAATACTGCATATGTGATCATCATTCCAATTCCAGCACCATCAGATTGATTGAAGCTTAAACCATATATGCCGGATACTGCTAATCCACCAAATAAAATCGCATACGGGAAAATATGTGACCAAAATGCTTTTTTCGCGTGGTATTTCACTTCATCCTCCGCAACAAAGTACACGATAATTGGTAGTAAAAATGGTGCAAAAAAGATACTAAAGTAACATAGTGAAGATAATATATTATTTCCTTTCATCCGATTCACCTCTAAATAATTTTTGTTATCTTCATTATGTCAGGAATCCATTTTAGAAACTATCGCTTTACCTTTCATTAAGGTGACATATTTGTAAGATTCTCCTCAAAAAATCCCGCCTAGAATGCTAGGCGGGATCACTTTCACTATATTCGATTCATAAACCAATATTGCGTAATGGCTAAATACTCTCGTATATTTGATGGAATGACAATTCGCTTCGGTGTGTCGGCCGGAAGACCTTCTAATTGTAAACCTTGTTTTGCTGCTATTTTTTTCGCTCTAAACATGTGGAAATCGTTTGTTACGATCATTCCTTTTTTCATATTGTCCGGAATTAAAGGTTTTGAGAATTTAATATTTTCATCTGTACTCGTTGACTTATCTTCCATTATAATGCGGTCTTCTGCAATTTTTAATTTCATTAATTCATTTTTCATTGCTAATGCTTCTGAAATATCTTCCCCTTTTCCTTTCCCTCCAGACACGATAGCGATTGCTTTCTCATGTGATTTCAAATACTCGGCTGCTTTATCAATACGATATTGCAATGAGTAAGATGGTTTCGTTCCGTTTACTTTCGAGCCTAATACAATGATATAATCAGCTTCATAGGTCGCATTCATTTGCCCATGCTTATAAATGTTATATTGTAAAAATCCCACATAAACGGCGCAAACCATTATAATTCCTATCATATACTTAATTATTTTTTTCTTTTTCATATCCATATACTCCTATGTTCTTTGCTTCTTTCATGATAATATCCATTTATTTGTTTGTATACAGACAAATTCCAATTCAACCTAATTTATCCTCTAGAAAGTAATATTTATATTCCTTTCGGGAACAGTAAGTACAACTTTGCACGAAGGAGTGTCCCTATTGCTTCTCTTTTTATGTAACGTATCGTTCTTTTTTATTTTATTTTTACTATCGCTTAAGATGCTCGGTAAATCTGCTTTAGCACAACTAACTCCTCATGATTTTGGTGCTATTATCTTTTTATCTTATTTAGCTTTTCAAGCCATACCAGTCTCTGGTGCTTTGCAAGCTTTTCTCGGTATGGTCGTTATTACATGTTTACATTTAATTCTTACAAAATTAAGCCTATTCAACAAACTAAATCGTTTCATTCTCGGGCACCCTATTATTTTAATTAAACATGGTGACATTATTTTTGAGAACTTACAAAAAAGTAGATATCCCATCGCTGAATTACTTTCTAACCTTCGCGTCGCAGGATACCCAAGTGTTCATGAAATTGAATACGCTATTTTAGAAGCAAATGGAGCCATTAGCATTTTACCAAAGCGTGAACTTGTCCCATTAACTCCGAAAGATTTGAACATAGATGTTAAGTATGCTGGATTACCAATTGCCCTTATCGTTGATTCGCAAATTCAATACGATAACTTAAAGTTAATTCATAAGGACGAAAAGTGGTTATATAAAGAATTAAAAGAAAAAGGCATCACAAATATTAAAAACGTTGCCTTTGCGTCTGTTCAAGAAATAGATGGATCTTTTGCTATTAGTTTAAAAAAATAAAAAATCCCCTTACTTACTCAAGGGGATTTTCTTCATTATATCGCTTCTTTCTCTCCCGCCATATTCAATGGAACAGGATGTTTCATACGATTCATCGTAAATAGGATAATCGCTGTTATTACTTCCGCTACTGGCATAACGAGCCAAATTCCGTTTATTCCAAATAACTTTGGCATAATCCATAATAATGGAATAATAAATAGTAGCCCTCGGCTCATTATAATCAGTACTGATTTCTTTGTTTGTCGCACTGATTGGAAGTACTCGCCATACACAATGTTATAGCCTAAAAATACGTATTGGATAAAGAACAAACTAATACCTGTTAATGTTAACTCCAATAATTGTGGAGATTGGACATCAAATAGACCAATAATATATTTCCCGAAGAATAATCCGACAATTATCGCAACGCCGCCAAGTACAACTGCAATTTTCACAGCAAACTGTAACCCTTCACGCAATCTTTCTGCTAAATTTGCACCGTAATGGAAACTAGCAATTGGTTGCAATGCAGCACCTACACCGAAGAATAATAGTAATGTCATCGCGTGAATACTATTCACCATCGCATAGGAAGCAACACCTACTTCTCCTGCATATTGGACAAATGCGATATTAAAACCAATCGTTACGATTGCGACCGTACTTTCTGTTGTAAAGCTTGGGAAACCTATTATCATAATTTGTTTAATCGTATCCCATTCAAAATGGAATTTCGTCCATTTTAAAATACTACTTTTTCTAAAGAAGTGTGTTAATAATACAAGGAAACCAATCGCTGCTGAAAGAATAGTTGCTGAAGCAGCACCTGTTACGCCCCATCCAAAAATGAAAATAAATATATAGTCAAACACTATATTTAATACAGCTGTTACAACAAGACCTGCCATTGCTAAATTAGGATTCCCATCATTTCGGATAAATGTACTTAAAATATTTTCTAAAACGTATATCATTCCAAATGTTAATAACACGTGTAAATAATCTAACGCATACGGTAAAATTACTTCGTTTGCACCGAATAAATATGCTAAATCTTCTATTCTCCATAAGCAGATCGCCGCTAAAACACCTACGATAATGACTGCTACCGTCATAGATTGAGTAAAAATAGACCTTGCTCTTTCTATTTTATTTTCACCTAGTGCAATGGAATATAACGTTGCCCCGCCCATTCCGATCCACAATGAAATAGAGAAGAAAATTGAAAATGCTGGTATAGCCACGTTTACTCCTGCTAAACCGGTCGCTCCAACTCCCCTACTAATCATAACCGCATCAATTACAATATTAACTGACATTAATACCATCCCGAGAACAGCTGGTATTAAATAAGAAATAAATAAACTTTTAATTGGTTTTTCTCTTAATTTTTCTGTTACTTCCATACTATTATGCTCCTTTTTTCAACGCTCTGTTCACAGTTTAAACCTTTAAGTAACTTGAAGGTCAAGAGAGAATTAAAAAATAGGTAACTGAATTATACGAATGAATGTAAATCTGTAATTAGTTCAAAGATTTTCATCTTATTTTTTCACTACAGGGATTTGAATTTCCGTTACTTGCTCATCTGGATTTTCTGTTACAGACCAATCAATTAATGCAATCTCAATCGCATCTCCACTTACTTCATACCCTTCTTGATCAATGTACGCAAGTAATTCCTTGTACGTTGCATCTGTTTCTTCATAAGGTCCATGATGATAAGAACAAGCATATAAACCTTCCTTAATCTCATCTGAATTATGCACTTCATAAGGCATATAATCCAAAAGAATAAACACGCTACTATACGCTTGAAACTCCTTTTGCATTAATCCTTTTTTTGCAACGGTTACACCGATATCTCCAGAAAATAAGCTATCATCCATTTGCCTCATATTTTTTTGCAACGAATGAATATAGTACTCAAACATATCATCTGTCGTATTCGGGGCAACCGCAATTGCTGTAATTTTCCGCTGCGGTATCTCTTTAATTACCATTTGTTCAGCTTTTGCTTTTGTTGCTTCCTTAATTAAATGAATTCTATGCTCCATTTTCGCCAAAGCATACTCAATCTCTCTTTGTTTTTTTAACATCATTTCTTGTTGTTTTCCCAGTAAATTGAGTGCGTATGCTGGGTTTCTTTCATCAATATACTTCTTAATTTCCTTTAATGGAATATTTAATTGACGTAAAAATTTAATCGTATCTAATAGTGAGAACTGATCGATTGTGTAATAGCGATAATTCGTTTGCGGGTCCACAATGGACGGATGAAAAATTCCTTTTTCATCATAATAACGTAAAGTAGATTCCGCTATATTATGCATTTTTGCCATTTCTCCAATTGTAAAGCGTTTATTTAATAACATCTTTTATTCCCTTCCAATTTCTATTTATTTCATTATATGTTCATTTTGTCTTCAAAACAAAAAAGAATTCCCATACGAGAATTCTTTTTATTCATTATTAAACCTCTATTATTATAGGAAGAATCATCGGCTTTCTTTTCGTATTAGTATATATATACTTCCCTAAAGCTTCTCTTACTTCTCTTTTCAAAATACCCCAGCTATTCACTTTCTCTTTCTTTACATTATTAATCGTACTAACAGCTAATTTATTTAATTCCTTCAAAAATTCTTCTGAATCACGAACATATACAAATCCACGAGAAATAATATCAGGACCTGAAATTATTTCTCCATCCACTTTATTAAAAGTAATAACTATTACGAGCATTCCATCTTCTGAAAGTTGTTTACGATCACGTAATAAGGCATTTCCAACATCACCAATTCCTAATCCATCTACATATATATTTCCTGCCTGTATTTTTCTAGATTGAATTGCCACTTCGTTACTTATATCTACAACATCCCCATTACGAACGATAAATATATTTTCTTTTTCAACACCAATTGATTCTGCTAACAAACTATGGTGATGTAGCATTCTAAACTCTCCATGAATTGGGATAAAATACTTTGGCTTCATTAAAGTGAGCATCAATTTCAACTCTTCTTGATATGCATGACCGGATACATGGACTCCAGTCGAACTACCTGATCCGTAAATTACTTTTGCTCCTAATGCAAATAAATTATCTATAATTCGTGAAACGTTACGTTCATTTCCTGGAATAGGAGTTGCGGCTATAATAACCGTATCTTCTGGCAAAACATCCACTTGCCTATAGTTTCCACTAGCTAAACGCGCTAAAGCTGCCATTGGTTCTCCTTGGCTTCCTGTACAAAGGATTGCTACCTGCTTTGGATCTAAACGATTTACCTCATTTGCTTCAATTAACATACCATCTGGAATATTTAGATACCCTTTCTCTAGAGCAACTTCTACTACATTTACCATACTTCTCCCAAGCAAAGCCAGGTTTCGATTTGTTTTTATACAAGCTTCAACTATTTGCTGAACACGATTCACATTAGAAGCAAAAGTAGAAATAATCACTTTCCTATTTGCTTTCATAAATATTTCCTCTATTCGTTCCCCTACCGACCTTTCTGATGGGGTAAAGCCAGGTCGTTCTGCATTTGTACTTTCCGATATTAAAGCTAATACACCTTCACTACCTATTTTAGCCATTTTATGAATATCAGGATGTTGATTATTAACTGGTGTTAAATCAAATTTAAAATCACCTGTATGTACTATAGTACCTTCTGGTGTATGAAAAACGATACCGAGGCAATCTGGAATACTATGATTCGTTTTAAAAAAAGTTGTCTTGATAGCACCAAAATCAATTTCTGATTCTGAATGAATAACGATTAATTCTGTATCATCTTGAAGGTTATGTTCCGTTAATTTAATTTCAATTAAACCTAACGTTAACTTCGTCGCATAGATTGGTACGTTTAGTTGTTTTAAAAAATATGGTATTCCGCCAATATGGTCTTCATGTCCATGCGTCACTACTAATCCGCGAATTTTTTCTTTATTTTCTTGCAAGTATGTGACGTCTGGAATGATTAAATCAATTCCTAATAAACTTTCATCTGGAAATTTTGAACCACAGTCAATAACGACAATATCATTTTCAGATTGAATAACATACATATTTTTCCCTATTTCATTTACTCCACCTAAAGCAACAATAGACACGTTGTTTTTTAATGAATTCAAACTATAAACCCTCCCTTTCACAGTTATAACTCGTGAAATAGTATTTAGGCTTTATTATTCGTAATGAAAAAGGACTTCATACTATTTCATACATATAAAATTCACACGCTACTTTTATACCTATATCCTCTATAACACAGGTTCCCTCTAAAAAAGCCCCCATTTTTTCATTGATTTTTTGTAAAATCTATTATATATTAATTACAGGTTCAAATTACGAGTTCAAAAGAACTTGTAACTAGACCCTTTGTTTAATGGGTTTTACATATTTTCATTAGGCAAATTCCGAGAAATCGTATGATAAAAATAAAAATGATGAGGAGAGGATCCGATGGAATTCGAATTTTTCTTTCAAATTGCACTTATTTTATTAAGTACAAAGCTTGCTGGTGATCTTAGTGTTAGATTAGGTCAACCTTCTGTACTAGGTAAATTAATTGTCGGTATCGTTATCGGTCCAGCTGTATTAGGTTGGATTGAGAATTCAGAGCTTCTAACACAATTAAGTAATGTCGGTGTTATTCTTTTAATGTTTATGGCAGGACTTGAAACAGACTTAGAAGAATTAAACGCAAATCGTAATTCTTCTTTAGCTGTTGCACTTGGAGGTATTATTCTTCCATTCGTAGGTGGTTACGTTTCTGGTCTTGTTATGGGAATGGAACAAGGAAATGCTGTATTTTTAGGATTACTCCTATGTGCGACAAGTGTTAGTATTTCCGTACAAACACTTCGCGATTTAGGCAAGATGAAAACACGTGAAAGTACAACGATGCTTGGTGCGGCTGTATTTGATGACATTCTTGTTGTTATTTTATTAGCATTTGCAATGAGCTTCTTAGGTACAGACGATGTTAACTTAACAATGGTTATCTTGAAGAAAGTTGTATTCTTCGCTTCTATTATTTTAATCGGATGGAAAGGTGTTCCTGCGATTATGCGCTGGTTATCACCACTACGCGTATCTGAGTCTATCGTGAGCGCGGCTCTTATCATCTGTTTCTCATTCGCATATTTCGGCGAACTATTAGGAATTGCTGGTATTATCGGTGCTTTCGCAGCTGGTATCGCTATTTCTCAAACGAACTACAAACATGAAGTAGAAAAGAAAGTAGAACCAATTGCTTACGCTATGTTCGTTCCCGTGTTCTTCGTAAGTATCGGTATGAATATTACATTTGACGGTATTGGCAATCAAATTTGGTTCATCTTAGCATTAACAATAATCGCTGTATTAACGAAACTAATTGGTTGTGGATTTGGTGCACGAATGACTGGATTTGACGCTAAGTCTTCTGCCATTATCGGTGCTGGAATGGTTTCTCGTGGTGAAGTCGCACTTATCATCGCAGGAACAGGACTTTCTTCAGGTCTATTGGCACAAGATTACTTTACAGCTATCGTTATTGTCGTTATTTTAACTACAATGATTACACCACCAATGTTAAAATACACTTTTGGTGCAAAAGATAAAGCAATGAAAGCAAGTAAATAAGTTTCATAAAATAAAAAGAGATTGCTATCTTATAAGGTAGCAATCTCTTTTTATTTTACCTTTAAACAATCCCGTTCTTTTTTAACCATTTTTCAAAAATAATTCGTGCTTCTTCATCATCAATATCATTACTAAATGAATAAACCATAATGCCATAATCATCGATATATTCACCTAATTTCATTTCTTCCACTTTCTTATAAAAATCATCTGCCTCATAGTGTGGAATATAAGTATCCCAAACTGGTTCATATATTCTTTTGTATGCTGTCACTTCTAAATCATATCCATCCTCATAATATCCGATGTGATAATGTTGACTAGGATCATATTTTGTCATGAAATTCCCCTCCCTTTGAAAATTTATCATATTTCACATAATAAACAAAAGCGAGCTGTATATTACAGCTCGCTCGATTCATTAAATACGTTCCATCGCCGTCTTCAACGTTCCAACAACAAAGGCAATTTCTTCACTTGAAATAATAAGCGGCGGTGCTAATGTTAAGACGTTATTATACCCTGCTGTTGTCATACCGTTTCGTCCTATAATTAAGCCCTTTTCTTTACAAGCATTTACAACACTTGCAATTTTGTCGTTATCAATTGGCTCTTTCGTCTCTTTATCATTTACAAGTTCAATTCCAACTAGTAGACCTTTTCCTCTAATATTCCCAACAAGTGGATGTTCTCCAATTTCTTCTTTTAATTGCTCTAATAAAAGCGAGCCCATTTGTGCAGAGCGCTCAATTAAATTTTCATTTTCCATAATCTCTAAGTTTTTAAGCGCTAATGCACAAGCCGCAGGATTTCCACCAAATGTATTAATATGACGGAAGAATTCATATTCACCCTTCCCTTTAAATGCTTCATATATTTCTTTTTTCACAGCTGTCGCTGATAATGGTAAATACGCGCTCGTAATCCCTTTTGCCATCGTAATAATATCTGGCTTCACATCATAATTCATAAATCCAAACGCTTTTCCTGTACGTCCGAAACCGCAAATTACTTCATCGCTAATGAGCAAGGCCCCGTGTTTTTGACACGTCTCATGAACTGCTTTCATATAGTCGTGTGGCGGCATTAAAATGCCCCCGCCCGTAATAATTGGTTCCATAATAAAAGCTGCGATCGTTTCACTTAATTCCCATGTCATAACACGATCTACTTCTTTTACACATTCTACATCATAAATGTTCTCTCTTTCTATTCCAGGCATACGATAACAATCTGGCGGCGTTACATGTAAAAATCCTGAAGCAAATGGCTCATATTGATATCTACGCTGTGCTTGCCCCGTCGCTGCCATCGTTGCCATTGTATTTCCATGATACCCGCGGTAACGTGACATAAATTTATAACGATGTGGTTCACCTTTTTGAGCATAGTATTGTCTTGCTATTTTAAAAGCTGTTTCGTTCGCTTCCGAACCACTATTAGAGAAGAAAATAACATACTCTCCCCCAAGCCACTCATTTAATTTTTCTGCAAGCTTTATAGCCGGTTCATGCGATTGTGACATCGGAAAGTATGATAATGTTTGTAATTGCTTGTAAGCCGCTTCTGCGAGCTCTTTTCTTCCATATCCACTATTCACACACCAAAGACCACTCATACCATCTAAATATCTTTTCCCTTGTATATCTTCAACCCAGCACCCTTCTGCTTTTGCCCCTACCATTGTACTATTTGGACTAAAGGGACGCATTCCATGCCAAACATATTGCTCATCTTTTGCTAATAATTCATCAGTCTGTTTCGTTTTCATCATTTCTTCCACCTTCCATAACAACTTATTTTTCACAAAAGCTGCGCTGGTGCCATGATGATTTACATTTCTCCCTGCTTATTTTCATTCCACAAAATTAAGACAAAATCCTACTAACAATACAGTAATATTTACAAGAAAAAGGAGCTTTTCTTATCTATCGAAAAGCTCCTCTTTTTTAATGCGAGGATGCATCACTAATACCATGGCCAGTATTAGATTTCACAAGAATCTCATCAAATTTCGTAGCATCTTCTTTCTTACTAGATAAAACGGTTCCTAAATATGCTGCCAGGAATCCGAGCGGGATCGAAATAATTCCAGGTGTCGTATATGGGAATATCGCTTCCCCAACAAATATAGCTTTTCCAGCTACAGGGTTCCAAACATTTGGACTTAACGCTACAAGAACAATGGCTGATACAAGACCAACAATCATACCAGAGATGGCACCCGTTGTATTAAAGCGTTTCCAATATATTGTGAATAATATAACCGGTAGATTTGCACTCGCTGCAACTGCAAATGCTAACGAAACTAAAAATGCTACGTTTAATGTTTGGGCAAATAACGCTAGTATAATAGACAATACCGCTACTCCAATAGACGCATAACGAGCCATGGATACTTGCTCTTTTTCCGTTGATTTTCCTTTACGAAGAATCTCATTATAAAAATCATGTGCGAATGCTGATGCTGCTGTTAATACAAGTCCTGCCACTACAGCTAAAATTGTTGCAAAGGCAATGGCTGATACGAAAGCAAATAAGAAATCTCCACCTAACGCTTTAGCTAATAAAGGTGCTGCCATATTACCAGCAGGGTTTGCTTTAATAATCGCCTCATTTCCTACAAACGCCGCTGCTCCAAACCCTAAGAAAATTGTCATAATATAAAATGCACCAATTAACCACGTAGCGTATACAACAGATTGACGTGCTGTTTTTGCATCACGTACTGTAAAAAAGCGAACAAGAATATGTGGTAATCCTGCAGTACCAAGGACTAGTCCTAAATTTAAAGAAAGCGTATCAAGACCATCTTTATACTTTACTCCTGGATTTAAAAACGAATCTTTTAACGGCGTAGCTGTTTTCATTTGAGCGAACATTTCAGTCACACTGAAATTAAATTTGGAAAAAACAATAATAGAAATAATAAATGTACCAGCCATAAGTAGTACAGCCTTTACAATTTGAACCCAGCTCGTAGCTGTCATTCCTCCAAAAATAACATACACAGTCATAAGTGTGCCGACGATTAATACAGATGTTGTATATTCAATGCCTAATAATAGTTTAATAAGTGCACCCGCACCAACTAATTGTGCAATCATATAAAAAATTGAAATCGTCATCGTATTAAGCGCTGCAACTCCACGAACTTTTTTCGCATCAAAACGTGCCGCAATCATATCCGCTAACGTGTACTTCCCTAAATTTCTAAGCGGTTCTGCGACAAGGTATAGAACAACTAAATAAGCAACTAAAAAGCCGATACTATAAAAGAATCCATCAAACCCAGTTAACGCTATCGCTCCGGCTATACCAAGAAATGACGCAGCAGACATATAATCTCCCGCAATGGCCAGCCCATTTTGCCAACCAGTTAATCCCCCTCCAGCCGTATAAAATTCACTCGCATTTTTCGTTTTTTTCGATGCAAAATAGGTTATGACTAGCGTACCAAGGACAATAATTAAAAATAGTGCAAACGCAGTCGTATTCAAGTTCAGCCCCTCCCTTTTTGCATATCTTGTAGAATTTTTCGCGAGATTTCATCAAAGGATTCCGCCTTTTTGCTATAAATCATACATAATGCCCATGTCATAATAAATTGTGCGAAAGCAAATACCCATGCCCATGTAACATCACCAAATGCTGGTGTATTGAGCACCTTTGAATACGACGTTAAAATAGGTAGTGCAATAAAAAAGCTTAAAAAGAAAATACTCATCGGAACGATAAACTTCTTTTTCTTATTTAATAGTAATTGAAATTCTTCTGACTGAACAACCTCTGTATAATTCACCTCATTTTGTAACTTACGTGCTGAAGTATCATCTCGTTTCATTCTCCGATCCCCTCTCTTACTAGAAATACATTTCTCCTTCGCATACCAAAAGACTAAATTTTATAAATATTCAGAAACTTATTTTCATTTTAGACAATCCATACATTCCTGCAAAGATTTTTCGATAGACATTTTTCAGCAATTTCCCCTAAGTTTTTAATATACTTTTTCAACATAAAATTTTTACTTTTCAACCCGTATCAATCGAGCTTTTATTCCCATTAAAACAAAATAAAAAGTAGTGCTTATCGCACCACTTCTGTTTTTTTCTCTTTTTCTAAATTACGAGCTGTTTCGCTTAATTCAACATCTTTTCCATCTTTAAGTGTTCCAAATATAAAATCGAATACTGGATTTGAGACACCAAACCAAAACTTTTCATTTTTATAATGGTGTAATATGTGCTGTTTCTTAAGCCATCTTCCAAACTTAGTAACGGGGCGAATCGGCTTATGTGCAATATAATGTTTCCATTCATAAACGAGAAGCATAATAATCATTCCGATTCCGAATGAAAGTGTAACAGTAATACTTTTTGTTACAGCGTATGATATAAGTAAATATATAGTAAAGCTAGGTATACTAAACCATACAGGCAAAAATAAAAGTTTTAAATCATCTGGATACACGTGATGATCATAATGTAATCTTCTTAACATTTTTAATAAAAATACGTTTTTAGGTGGCTTTAAGTGAAATAAAAACCGATGTGTCATATATTCGTTAAGCGTATAAAAAACAATCCCAAACAAACACGCTAACATACCGACCCATGTGAAAAATTGCATTTTTAAAATAATGATAAAAATAAATAGAATACTATACATAATAACGATATCATGTTGTAAAAAGAACTCTTTCCCCACTCTCTTCATCTTCCTTCCCCCTTTTCCAAAGAAACAGCCGCAACATATCGTTACGACTATTTCTTTTATTTTCTATTTTTATTCTATTCACTTTACAAATTTGCCTGCTGCTCTATTGTCGAGAAAAAATTATTCGGTCCAAATATATTTTGCTTTGGAATAATATGTTCCACCGCAAACACTGTTACTTCTCCTCTTTGCACCTCTCCAATAATAAGCCCAAATACTTCATGATTTACCGCAAACGTTGGTTGCTTTGTTTGTAATAACCTTGCTGCATTATGAAATACCGCTTCATATAGTGGATTCCTATCAGTAATTTCTTTTCGGATTTTTGGTGCTAACGTAATAATAATTTCTTTTCCGTCAATAGTGGTTCGATACATAAAAATCTCCCCTTCAATCTTATGTGAACAACTGTAAAGCTTTGTATGCAAAATGGATAGAATATCCCACTAAAATAATACCTGCCCCGGCTGTTATATAGCCAAGTGCTTTTTGCTTCAATAAAGTTCTGCCAAAATGGACAGAAAAAGCAATATTTAAATTCCACAAAATAATACCAACGATAATACAAAGACTGTACAAAAAGGCTTCTTGTTTCGTGACCTTCGTAAGCAATGAGCTAAGTGTACTTCCGTATATACCAAACCAAAAAACAAGATTTAATGGATTGGATATCGCAATTAAAAAACCTGCCATAAACGATTGTTTAAGACCACCTACCTCTTCTTTTTTATATTCCATATTCGAGTTGGAAATTCCTTGTTTTACACTTTGAAATCCTAAATAAAATAATAAGAAAAACCCTGTGCAATACATAAAAGCTTGTACATATGTATACATAAACACAGAAGATAAACCGAAATAGATGAGAAGCATAAACAAAATATCTGCAGTCATTCCACCAATTCCAACAACCCACGCATGCCAAAAACCTCGTTCAATTCCTCGTTTTAACATTTCAATATTAATTGGACCTACTGGCGCCGCTAATGAAATCCCTAATACAATTTGTTGTATAATCGCTCCAAACATCGCTCTATCCTTTCTACTCCCTTTACTATTAAGTAATGATGTAATAATTAAAAATAGACTAGCTTTCATCAAAATATTTACTACTAAAATACCCTTTTTTATCCAAAATATACAAAAGAGCCATTCGGGTGATGGCTCTTACTTTTCTATCTTATGAAGAAAAGGACATTTTCCTTTTATCGGCTCTACATCATCTCCTATGAAGTATTGTTTCCATTCACGATGATCTGGATCACCATAATGACTAATGTTAGGATGTTTCGGCAACTGATCCCACTTTTCAACTCGATCTCGGACTGTTTGTCTTGAATATGCTCCTTTAGGACGGTCGCCTTCTAATCCATCAAAAATGGTACGTGGCTGAAATCCAATAACGAGAGAATTTCCTAAATGCCTAGTTTTTCGTTGTTTATAAGCTGGCGCATTTCCAAATGCGAATATCGGTTCCCCTCCAAATGAGAATTCCCATAAGTAATGATCTGGTTCTTCAGGAATTTGCTTCGGCCATGTTTGATCATCATTTTCATGTAAATATTGTAGTACTTTCCAAAAGTAATCACGATAATATTCCAGTGATTGTTCCTCACATTCTGGTTCCACAAAAAGAAAAAAGCCTCTTCTTACAATTGGGCGTTCTTTCATTAACTCTAAAAAAGATAACATTGTATGCGGCAAATGGCTCCAATCATTATGAGAGAGAAAGGAATAACGAAGTTCATTCTTTTTTAAAGCAGTTAAACCAAAATAACATGGGAAGGTTGGTTCTAATACGACATTTGAAAAATTTTCAAATTCTTTTGCAACCCAATTCGGTATATCTGTTCTCATTTTCATTCCTTCATTATCTAATAAATAAGACTCATTCATTCTTTCACCTCATTATGTATAGCATTCAATTAAGACTATTACATACTCGGCCTGTCCTATACCAATTTAAAAATTCGGCTGGAAAATTATTTAAAAATACAAAAAAATAAAATCGCTTACTTGACTAAATTCTCCCAATTCGTGTATATTTAAATTAATCATTTAGCAGAATATTCAAGATTATAGCATTTTTAGTCTATCTTATCTTTTTAAATGAATTTCACTAAATGAAAAAAGCAAATGTTTTTAGGAGGAATTGTAACATGCAAGGAAAAGTAAAATGGTTTAACAACGAAAAAGGTTTTGGATTTATTGAAATTGAAGGCGCTGACGATGTATTCGTACATTTCTCTGCGATTCAAGGCGAAGGCTACAAAGCTTTAGAAGAAGGTCAAGAAGTATCTTTCGATATCACTGAAGGAAACCGCGGACCTCAAGCTGCTAACGTAGTAAAACTTTAATCCAACATATGACAGGAGGTTACCTTACTTGGTAACCTCCTTTGTTATTCCTTTGTATATTTCCGTTTTCCAGAGCAAAAACTATGTGAAATGCGCAATATACAAAGGAGGCAGTAATAATGGGATCAGAAGTAAATGATTTTGAAGAAGTAAAATTCCGTGTAGAAACAGCACAAAAGATGGTGGGTTCAGCAACAATTTCAATGGATCCAGACACTTTAGAGCATGCCGCAACTGCTGTAGAAGCAGCTCGCTCTCAGCTTGAAATTATGAAATCTGTTGCGGTAGATTTAGATGAGCCGTTTCTAATGAATGAGGAAAAGAAATTAAGCAAATGCGAGCAGCAATTAAACGAAGCAATGCATTAAAAAAACATCCAGAGAATGTTCTCTGGATGTTTTTTTATGACAACTGTTCCCCATACTTTTTCAATGTTTCTCCAACTGTACATTGCTTAATACAAAATGAATGAGCATAATATTTACTATTTGTCTTTCGATTATGTTCTCGCAAAAAACACCCTTCACAATACGTTTCTAATAAGTCATTTACCTCTGTAATGAGTTGCTTTTTATCCACGGTTGCACCTCTCTATTCGGTTATTTCTTTATGACTATCAATGACTGTTCCTTCTAATGCTTGCGTTGCTAATTGATGTGCTTCTTTATTTTGTTTTCTAGATATTGGCTCGCATACAAGTTTTAATTTCATTTGCTTCGCTTTTTGTTCAATTTGGTCTAAATAATGATTTAAATGCTCATCATAGCAAGGCCATTCTCCGGCCAATTGTTGCAATACGACTTGAGAATCCCCGCGAAGTGTAACTGCTTCATACTTAATCCCTAATTCCTCGAGTATATTCATACCGTATAATAATGACGCATATTCGGCTTCATTATTATCATATATACCTTCTATATATGCGTTGCGGCGAATTCGGTAGTTTTTATTTCCTTTTTTATAGTACACACATATACCTACTCCAGCTTCTTTCGTCTGCACATCATAACCACCATCAAAATAAACGAGTATTTCTTGGGGCTCATCCTCCACTTGCTTACTCAGTTTTTTCATCTCTTTTAATGACCATTCTGCATCCATTTCATCGTAAAATAATAATTCTTTTACTCTTCCTGTTTTCTCGAAATCCTCTGCAAATTGCAGTACATCTTCTATGTTCATATAATCTGTCGTTAATTCCGTCTGCAAACCGCGCTTTGTTTTATACAACCAATGAATTTTATATTTCATACTAGATTCCCCTTATGTAAGACTTCTTATATGTATCCAGCTAATGAAAGCCTCACTTTATTTTATTATATTTTATCAAGAGTCTCTGAATTATATTCAATATTATCACATGCAAAAAGAGCTATCCCTTTAGGAATAGCTCTTTCATCTATTACATAAATCTTTCAAATTGTACTCGCTTATTAATCCAGTACATTACAGGCATACCAATAACCATTACAACAAATTCACCGGCTGCACATGTTAACCAAGTCAACATAAATGGTAAATCAAATGCAAGATGAAGTTCAATTGCAATCATAAACATTGTAATTGTAAAGATAACTGTATTAAAAATCATACGAGCCCAAACACCTTTAATGAATCGCATAGAAATAATGGTTGCAACTAGTGCAAGAATAGATTGCCCTACTCCAAATACTAAATCGTAAGCGATCATAGGTGAGAAAAAGAGATTCGTTAAAAATACACCTAATACAATTCCGTAAATTGCTTTCTTATTAAATACAACGAGATGATTAAACATCTCTGAAATACGAAACTGTACACTCGTAAAGCCAAATGGCTGAATAAGCATAGAAACAGCAATATATAATGCCGCTAAAATACCATTACCGACTAATGTTCTAATATTCATGACAAAATCTCCTTAGTTTTTTTACGTGGGATGGTTTCGAACCACGTTATTCGTTTTTTAAGCAACAAGATTATATTTTACGCGGTAGCCCCCCCTTTCGTCAATAGATTCCTATCATGAACTACCTTTTTTCTTTTAGAAAACGTATAATGAAATATATGAAAGATTTAGGAGGTTTTACTTCATGACTGCAACAATTCAAAATGAAAAAGTGATCGTTACCATCTCTGACAAAGGTGCAGAATTACAAAGCGTGCGCTTAAAAGAAGACAATACAGAATACTTATGGCAAGGTGATTCCACTTATTGGGGACGCCGCGCACCCATTTTATTCCCAATTGTCGGCCGATTAGTAGATAATACATACTACGTAGATGGTAAACCTTATTCTTTAACACAGCACGGCTTTGCTCGTGATCTTACATTCTCTGTAAAAGAACAAAGTGAAATGAAACTCACTTATATCGTTACTAGCAATGAAGAAACATTAAAAAAATACCCATACGAATTCGAATTACTCGTGTCTTATGAGCTAGACGGACAAATCGTTCATGTAACATATGAAGTAAACAATCCTACTTCAAAAGAGATGTTCTTCTCAATCGGAGCACATCCTGGTTTCAATTTCCCGTTATTAGAAGGTGAATCATTTACAGATTATCATCTATCATTTAATGGTTCTGAACACTTAGAAACAAGTGTATTAGAAGGACCTTACCTTTCAAGTAAAAAGCAATTAATCGCTGAAAATACGAATGAGTTACCACTTACATACGATTTATTTAAAAATGATGCGCTTATTTTTGAAAATATGAATACTGATGAAATCTCTATTCGTTCTCATAAGCATAATAAATTTGTAAAAGTAGAATTTGACGGATTTCCATTTGTCGGCGTATGGACACCAGGCGAGAACGCACCTTTCCTATGTATCGAACCTTGGTACGGTATTGCTGATGAAGTAAATCCAGCAAAAGATTTCAAGGAAAAAAAAGGAATTCAAACTTTACAAGCGAATGAAACATTTACATGTCGTTATAGCATTACAATTGGCTAATTACTCTATCCCCTACTTCAAAGAAATATATAAGTAGGGGATCATCTTATCATTTGGAGGTTTCTCATTTTGATTGAAGTATATATTGATGGTGCATCAAAAGGAAATCCTGGTCCTTCTGGTGCAGGAGTATTTATTAAAGGGGTTCAACCAGCTGTACAATTATCATTCCCCCTTGGGACAATGTCCAATCATGAAGCAGAATACCACGCTTTACTTGCGGCATTAAAATATTGCACGGAGCATAATTATAACATTGTCTCTTTTCGTACAGATTCGCAACTTGTCGAGCGAGCTATTGAAAAAGAATACGCAAAAAATAAAATGTTTGCACCTCTATTAGAGGAAGCACTGCAGTACATAAAAAATTTCGATCTCTTTTTTATTAAGTGGATTCCAAGTAGTCAAAATAAAGTCGCTGATGAATTAGCTAGAAAAGCTATCTTACAAAATTAACGGGGGTATGAGTGTGAAAAAAGATTGGATTGCTCCTCTTGCTTTATTATTTGTGTCTTTTATTTGGGGAGCTACGTTTGTTGTCGTTCAAAATGCTATGTCTTTCGTTGGTCCATTTACGTTTAATGGGATTCGCTTTTTATTCGCTGGAATTATTTTATTATTCGTTCAAATGATTTTCTCAAAAAAAGCTTCAAAACAAGATATAAAACAGAGCAGTCTCGCGGGATTAATCGTTGGATTCTTTTTATGCGTTGGCTATGTATTACAAACATTCGGCTTACTTTATACAACTTCTTCAAAAGCTGGTTTCTTAACAGGGCTTAGTATCGTTATGGTACCAATTTTATCTTTTATCTTTTTAAAACAAAAAGCTACCATTTTTATCGTAATGGGTATTGCTGTAGCAACAGCAGGTTTATACTTATTAACGGCTGGTGATTCTTTTCAATTAAACATTGGAGATATACTTGTTCTCGGTTGCGCAGTCGCTTTCGCTGCCCATATTCTTGTTAACGGCTTCTTTTCTAAGAAAATATCACCTTTATTGTTAAGCACGTCGCAAGTATTAGCTGTCGGTATGTTTTCTTCTATTTGCGCTTTTTTGTTTGAAGATTGGGAAAAATTATTTTCAGTAGCACTATGGACGAATTCTTCCTTTTTATTTGCTCTATTTCTAACTTCCCTATTTGCGACATCCATTGCTTTTTTCATTCAAACATCAGCACAAAAACATACGTCTCCAACGAGAGTAGCAATTATTTTTGCAATGGAACCCGTTTTTGCTGCCTTAACAGGCGTTCTCGTTGCAAACGAACAACTGTCTATCTCTGCTATTATCGGATGCCTATGTATTTTCCTAGGCATGGTTTTTGTTGAATTACCTTCCAAAACAAAAAAAGAAGCGCAGGCTGCGTGAAGTTACGCTTGTAACTTCCGCATAAAAGCCTTAGCGCTTTTTTTATCTGTAATTTCTTCCTCTTTCAATCGTTCTAATAACGCAACAAAATAACTACCATCAAACTGTAATTGATGTTTAATGGTCGCTTCTATCGCTGCGTTTACAATTCCATCAGATGCACCCGTATATCCTTGTCCGAACATAATAAACCCTTGTGCTTCCTCTGATAGTTTAAATCCTTTCGTATGTAAGAATGAAAGATAATCTTCTACTGTTTGCATGATATTCCCACCTACTCAAAAATTCTCCATCTCCTATCATACATGTTTTTACACCCTATGAGAATGAAATTTCTTTGACAACTTTGTAAATCAATCGTCTACTTCGTTTATAATGGAGGATTTCCTAACAATATGAAGGAATATGTACAGTGGAACTTATTTCATATTAAAGGGGAGACATGATGAAACAAGCACTATTAATTATCGATGCTCAGCAAGAATTAATTGATGGAAATGAACAAGAAAGTGAAGTTTTTCATAAAACCGAGCTATTATCTACACTCAATACAGCCCTGCAGAAAGCAATAGATTCCAATGCTCTTATCGTTTTCGTAAGAGATATCGATGTTGCATCTGGTAGTGGCGTAGGCTTTGAAGTACATAATCAAATTCAAGTACCTCAGTCTGCAATCTTTATTAATAAAGCAGCAACAAATTCATTCTATGGCACTTCTTTACTTGAACTTTTAAAAGAAGAAAAAATTAACCATATCGTTATAGGTGGATGTAAAACAGAACATTGCATCGACACCGCTGTTAGGACAGCAACTGTACAAGGCTTTGACGTTACATTAATTAAAAACGGTCATTCCACAACTGATTCTAACGTATTGTCTGCAGAACAAATTATTGGTCACCATAATAAAATTTTACATGGGCATTATAACGTCGATCATTTTTCTATGGTGAGAGATATCAAGGAAGATCTCTTTCAACCAACCCATGACCAATATCGCGATTAAATGAACGATAAAAAAGAATCCTTGCGTGAAAAGGATTCTTTTTTATCCAAAAATTTGCGCCGCAATACTATATAATTCACTATTTCTTTTTAATAACCGATTGCTATTTTTCATCATAATTGGTGGTGTATTCACCTTTTTAAAACCAGCAATCTCTAATTCTTTCAGAAAATCGTTCTTTCCTTCTGGTACATCCATTCTTAAATTCCCATCATGCTCTCTTGCTAAATCATGTACAATTCTCATTGCCATCTCATCATTTTTAGCAACAACCGGCCCTATTATTTTATTTTCTGGTGTTTGTATACTTATACCGTATCCTATTACATTTTCTTTTATATCCTTTACAACAACACACTGATCACTTTGCATAATTCTTTTCTTTAAAAACTGTTTTCTATTTGTTCCAAACGCATATTCATCTATTTTTATTATTTTTTCTAAATCACCCTCTTTATAATTCATCATATAATCTTCATTTCTTACACAATAATCATTCGCATCGTACGAGTTACATATGTATTTAGAAACATAACTTACTGCCCTAAATCCTAATTTTTCATATAAAGGTTTCCCTTCATCCGTAGCAATCAGCATAATGGGAGTATGAGCTGATACGCTCTTAATACATGAATTCGTTATCGCTTTTCCAATCCCTCTCCCCTTATAATCTGGATGTACAATCACCATTCCGATAGACGCTAATTTCTCTCCATATAATATTATTGCCGCGCTAGCAATTAGTTCCTCTCTCTCATTCCAAACACCGTATACAATCCCTGCGTTAAAAATAGTCTCAATTTCTTCTCTGTTATAATCCCACCCAATATAAGAAGATAATGATACAATATCGCCTATTTGTTCTTCCCTAAGACGCTCCACTCTTATTTTCAATCCAGTCATTCTCCATCCCCTTATTTAGACATTTAAATCATTATTACTAAATCAACTTGTACATGTTACCCTTTATTTGTCACACACATATCCTATTTTGACCAAGACTATATTGTAAATGAGGTGACAACATGCCCATTACGAATCGATTTTCTACCACCACAAACGGCGCACTCGCTATTACAGGAAATACTTTAGGCTTAAGTAAAATTAGTAATCAAAACCGTGCTGGTACAATCGGGGCAATTGGTGCATTCGCAACTACGAATACCGCTTTACAAGTACCTACTTTTCCTGCTGGTACAACGTTAAACTATACACAAAATAGTTCTACCGCTATTTTAAATATCCCTGCTGGTAGTACGATTCTTTACGCAGAACTCGTTTGGGGTGGAAACTATTTATCTCGTGATCAAAACATTACGAGTGTATTAGGAAACCCGGTTTCTTTTACAACACCTGTTTCAACATACTCGATTACTCCTTCAGCTGTTACAGCTTCAAATCAAACTTTCGTTTCAAATTCTATTACATTTGGCTTTTACACTCGTTCAGCAGACGTAACCACTCTTATTCAAGCTGGAGGTTCTGGTTCCTATACTACAGGAGCTGTCCCTGGACTTGTAGATCCTATAGATGCTTCTAATGGAACAATTAATTCAGCTGGATGGACGCTTATCGTCGCTTATCAGAACGGGACATTACCCGCAAGAAACTTAACGATTTATGTAGCAGGCAACCGTGTTTCTGCAGAAACTGGTAGTGCCGATGTATCTGTCTCAGGATTTTTAACACCTTCAGGAGGCCCTGTAAGCGGGAGATTATTTTTAAGTTCTACCGAAGGAGATGCTGATTTAACGGGGGATCAAGCTTTATTTGGACCCAATTTCAGTTCATTAAATGCATTATCTGGGCCAAATAATGCTGTGAATAATTTTTTTGGTTCTCAGGTCAATAATGCTGCTGGAAACTTAGATACAACTGGGACATTTGGAACGCGAAATCAAAGTGCCTCTACAGGTACAAATATCTCAGCCGGGAGACAGGGCTGGGACATTACTTCTATTGATATTTCCCCTTATTTAACAAATTCCCAAGTGTCCGCCGCCATCCGTTTAACTACTAACGGAGACGCGTATATGTTAAATACAGTCGGTTTACAAATCAACATAAATTCACCTAACATACAAGCAACGAAAAGCGTAAACAAAAGTGTCGCTGCAATTGGAGATGTCGTCACTTATACCGTTACGATTCCTAATACCGGGCTTCTTCCCGCCAATAACGTTATTTTTATAGATAATCTTCCTACCGGTACTTCCTTTATACCTGGCACTGTAACGGTAGATAACGTACCACAAACAAATGCTAATCCGGCTGCTGGTATATCTCTTGGAACAATTAATAACAGTGCTTCTCGTACAGTAACTTTCCAAGCGACTGTCGTTTCACTTCCAAATCCAAATCCGATTTCTAACACTGCTAATATTACATTTCAATATACACCAATTGCTGGAGGAACAACCTTTAACGGTCTTGCTACAAGCAACTCTGCTGGAACACAAATTAACCTCGCAGATATTAATGGAACAAAATCAGTTAACAAACTTTTTACCGATATTGGTGAAACGCTAACTTACAGTATCGCTTTAGCTAATATCGGCAATATCGCCGCAACGAACGTTATATATACGGATCCGATTCCTAGCGGAACTACTTTCATTCCAGGGAGTGTAACTGTTAATGGTGTTACTCAGGCAGGAGCAAATCCCGCTACTGGTATATCAATTGGATCTATTGCTGCTAATTCTACGACTACTGTTGCATTTCAAGTATTTGTTCCTTCTATTCCCCAAACAAATCCAATATTAAATAGTGGTACAACAACATACCAATACATTCCTGTTCCAAATCAGCCGGCAGTAAGTGGGACTGATACGACGAATATTGTCTCCACTCAAGTGAATAACGCTACTGTCACTATGGCAAAAGCAGTAGATAAAAATTTCGCTGATATTGGTGATACACTAACGTACACCGTTTCCTTTACAAGTACAGGTAATACAAATGCGAACAACATTATTTTTACAGACGCTATCCCTACTGGAACCACTTTTGTCCTTAACAGTTTAACAATAGATGGCACAACACAAGTGGGAGCAAATCCCGCTAACGGTGTGAACATTGGATCGATCCCAACTGGTACAACAAAAAACGTTTCATTTCAAGTAGTAGTAAATACAATACCCGCGTCAAATGTCGTATCTAATGGATCAAACGCTTCTTATCAATACATCGTCAACCCTAGCCAATCACCCGTTACAAAAAATATTTCTTCTAATCTCGTTTCCACTCAAATTAATAATGCGAATGTAACATTAACAAAATCAACAAATAAACAATTTGCTACAATTGGCGAAACAATCAGTTATACAATTCTTATTACAAACAGTGGAAACACAGCTGCAACTAACGTGCAATTAACAGATCCACTTCCAAATGGAACAATTTTAACTCCTGGTACTGTAACACTAAACGGCGTTTTGCAAAATGTAGATTCTCTCGTTGCTTTACCTATCGGTACAATTCCTGGCGGAGCTACTTTTACACTTTCTTTCCAAGTAACTGTCATCAATATTACCGCCCAAAATCCTATCATTAATAATGCTTTCGTTTCTTATTTATACACTGTAAATCCTAGTCTGCCACCAACTTCAAAAACAGCAAATTCTAATTCTGTTACATCAACAATTAGACTAGCAAACCTTCAAGCTACTAAATCTGTAGATAAAACGTTTGCGGAAGTTGGAGATGTATTAACTTACACCTTCGCTCTTACAAACAATGGAAATGTTACAGCAAACAATGTAGTACTATCCGATTCAATAGCGAACGGTACTTCCTTTGTACCGAACAGTGTTATCGTTAACGGTGTTACTCAACCGGGCGCAACACCAGCTAGTATCAATATTGGTAGCATCAATGCAAATAATACGATTACAGCTTCATTCCAAGTATTAATCACTAGCATTCCAAACCCTAACCCTATTTCGAATAGTGCCTCTATCTCTTATAACTTTATTGTTGATCCAAACGCTTCGCCTGTAAGTAAGAACACTACTTCAACTACTACATTTACGCAAGTAAACGATGCAAATGTCATTTCAGCCAAAACAGTAGATAAAGGGTTCGCTACTGTAGGGGATGTATTAACTTATACCGTCGTTTTAACGAATGCAGGAAGTGTTTCTGCTGATAGTCCTACTTTCGTAGATACGAATCCAGACGGTACTACCTTTATCCAAAACACTTTCCTTATGAATGGTGTACTCCAAAATAACGCAGATCCAAATGTCGGTGTTCCCTTACCTTCCATTCCTGCGAACGGTTCACTTACCGTCTCTTATCAAGTAACTGTCACCTCTTTACCAACACAAAATCCAACAATAAATTCATCTAGTACACAGTATAGTTTTATTTTAAATCCGGGCGATCCACCAACTATAGAAACATCTTTAAGTAATACTGTAAGTACACAAATTAATGTAGCAAATGTATTTATTGTCAAACAGGTAGATTTAACTATTGCTGATGTTGGGCAACCAATCACATATACCATTGCCCTAGCTAACCCAGGAAATACTACTGCAAATAATGTTGTTGTTACTGATATACTACCTCCTGGTACGACTCTCGTACCAAATAGTATTTTTATAGGTGGTGCTTTACAACTAGGTGCGGATCCAAGTGTTGGCCTTCAAGTTGGTACGATTCCAGCAGGCGGAATTACAACAATTGTTTTCCAAATTAGTGCAACCAGTTTACCTTCACCAAATCCAGTTCAAAACAGCGCCGCACTTCAATATAGCTTTATTGCCGATCCAAATTTACCTGCTGTTGTGAGAAATGCTACTAGTAATATAGTAACGACACAAATTAATACTGCTAATATTGTCGCTACGAAACTAACAAGTACAAATTTCGCTGATGTTGGTGATGTCATAACTTATGCAACGATTTTAACGAATAACGGCAATATCCCTGCCTCCAATGTAACGTTTACAGATATCATTCCAGCTAGTACCATCTTCCTTCCTAACACTGTAACGATTAACGGCGTCCCTATAGCTAATGCAAACCCGGCTAATGGCATTTTGATTGGCACGATAGGAGCGAATTCATCACGTACTGTTTCATTCCAAGTTTCTGTACCAACTATTCCTAGTCCAAATCCGATTACGAATCAATCGAGCACTACATTCCAATACACGTACGACGCATCCAAACCAGTTGTAACGCAGATGTTGGCCTCTAACACCGTACAGACAACTATTAATAATGCTACGATTGCCGCTGTGAAATCGGCAGATAAACAATTTGCTAACGTAAATGATATTATTACGTACACGACTACTTTAACGAATAACGGGAACACACTTGCATCAAATGTAATTTTTACAGATGTAATTCCAAACGGAACATCATTTATTCCTAATAGTGTAACAGTAAATGGAAATACACTCCCTAATACAAATCCAGCAAGTGGAATTGCAATTAATCCAATAAACCCTAATACAAGTGCAACAATCTCATTTCAAGTAATAGTAAATTCCATTCCTAGTCCAAATCCAATCCCGAACCAAAGCAATACAGCGTACCAATATGTCATAGATCCTAACTTACCTCCAGCATCCGCTAATGCGTTAAGTAACGTAATAACAACTCAAATTAATAACGCTACAATCGTCGCTACGAAGTCAGTAAATACACCGACAGCTGCAATTGGGGATATCGTTACTTATACGATTGCAGTTACGAACACAGGAAATATTCCTGCTAGTGCTACAGTTTTAACAGATGGACTCGGCGCAGGCGCTTCATTTGTCCAAAACTCTGTAACTATCAATAATATTCCGCAGCCGGGTTTAGATCCATCACTTGGTATTCACTTAGCAGATATTCCCCCAGGAGATACTGTATTCATTACTTTTCAAGCACAAATTTTAGCGATACCACCTAGTGGCACATTAACAAATAATGCTCTTGTAAATTATGAATACACCGTGAATCCAAACCAATCACCCGCTGTTGATAGTACAATTACGAATACGACGGTTACTCCAATTATTGATGCTACTTTAGTTTTAAATAAAAATGCGAGTACAACTTTCGCTACAATTGGTGATACGATTACATTCACTTCATCTGTTACAAACACAGGAAATACGACTGCAAACAACATTGTGTTTACAGATTCCATTCCAAATGGTACTACCTTTGTCCCAAATAGCTTTAAGATAAATGGTGTAACCGTCCCAAATGCAAATCCGCAAAACGGTATCAATATTGGTAACTTGAATGCAAATGCATCGATTACACTCAATTTTCAAGTAAACATTACAACGCTGCCAAACCCGAATCCAATTCCGAACAAATCATCGCTTCAATATAGCTTTATTGTTGATATAAATGAGCCGCCTGTTTCACGAACAGTTCAATCCAATAAAACTTTTACACAAGTAAATACTGCTTCTGTTATCGCAACAAAAACTGCAAGCAGCGCATTTGCTGCTGTTGGAGATACAATTACGTATACAACTACCCTCACTAATAGCGGAAATACTACCGCAAACACACCTGTTTTTATCGATATATTACCACCCGAACTTTCATTCGTTCCTGATAGTGTACAAATTAACTCCATCCCACAACTTGGATTTAGACCAGATAGCGGAATCTCTTTAGACTCAATTCCAGTTGGAGGAACGACAACCATTAGCTTTCAAGCTATCGTTGGCTCAATACCAGCTACAAATCCAACATTGAACCAATCTAGCACAACATACTCTATCATTGTTGATCCTACCCAGCCGCCGGTGACAGAAACAGCTACAAGTAATCCAACTTTAGTTCAAATTAACGAAGCAATTATTCAAGCAACGAAAAGTGTGGATCGACTATTCTCTGACATCGCACCTGGAAATTCATTTTTAACGTATACTGTTTTATTAGAAAATATAGGTAACTCGACTGCTACGAATATCATTTTTACAGATCCAATTCCAAATAACGCAGTATTTATAGAAGATAGCGTTCGAGTAGGCGGAGTTTTATTACCTGGAGTAAGTCCAGCGAACGGGATACCCATTGGAGATATTATTGCAGGAGATTTTATAAACGTCACCTTCCGTGTGCAAGTAGTTAGCATCCCAAATCCTATTTTTACAATCGGACCTGGAGGACCAAACTCACCAGTTGTAAACGGCGCTTCTATTGATTATCAATTTATGACAGGACCTAATTTACCACTTGTTTCACAAAATACGACATCTAATTCTGTTTCGACACAAATAAATTCTGGGGAAATTGTGGCAATCAAATCTGTAGATAAAACTTTCGCAACAATTGGCGATACAATTTCTTATACGATTACATTAAGTAACCCTGGAAATGTCACTTCACAAAATATAATTTTTACGGATACTTTACCTGATGGAACGACATTCATATCTGGCACTCTTACAAACGATTCTGGTACACAGCAAATCGGAAATCCAGCTAACGGGATTCAGATTGGAAATATAAACCCAAATGGAACGGCTGTGATTACTCTCAACGTACTTATTACAAACATTCCAAGTATAAATCCAATTTCTAATTTTAGTTCTGTACAATTTCAGCATATTGTCGATCCAAGTCAACCAGTTATCACTCAAACCGCTTCATCGAATACCGTTACTACGACAATAAATAGCGCAATATTAACTACCACAAAAAATGCTGATAAATCCATTATTTCTGTTGGCGATACGATTACGTATACATCTACTATTACAAATACAGGAAATACAACAACAACGAATATTACATTCACAAGCGCTATTCCAGCTAACACTACATTTATACCAAATTCCTTCACAATCAATGGTATGCAGCAATTTGGTGCACGGCCAGCACTCGGAGTAACTATACCAAATATCGCCCCTGGCGCAACAGTAACTGTTACTTTCCAAGTAAATGTTATTTCTGTACCCCCTTCAAGTTCAATTATGGGGAACGATACAATTTTATACTCTTATACTGTTGATCCAAGCGCAGCTCCTATTACTACTTCTACTTCAACGAATATCGTTACAAACCCTGTATTAGATGCTATGATAACGATGGTAAAATCGGTCGATCAAACAATTGTAACACTAGGTGATACCATTACCTATACTACAATTTTAACGAATAATGGCAATACAAATGCAACGAATATTGCTTTCACTGATCTTATACCAGATGGTACAACGTTCATTCCGAATAGTGTCACAATCAATGGCAGTACACACATCGGGCTCGATCCTAATACAGGTATAACAATCGGATCAATTGCCCCTAACAGCTCAATATCTATAGCATTTCAAGTTACCGCTACTTCGACTCCTGTTCAAAATCCTATTGCCAATGCGGCTACTGCTTCTTACTTATTTATCGCTGATCCAAATGCACCGATTGTTTCAAGAACTGCTACTTCAAACACTGTATTTACTACAATTAATACCGCTACAATTCTTTCATCAAAGCAAGTGGATAAAACCTATAGCCAAATCGGAGATACAATCACCTATACCGTCGCTTTAACAAACAACGGAAATTCCTCCGCACAAAATGTTATTTTTACAGATACCGCGCCAAGCGGAACCACATTTATTGCAAACTCATTTTCTATTAATGGAATTCCTCAAATTGGTGCGAATCCAACAAACGGTGTAAATATTGGGCCTATAACAGCTGGGTCTACAGTAAATATTTCCTTCCAAGTAAACGTGAGCTCCTTCCCAACTGAAAATACCATTGTAAATTTCTCATCGACATCGTATCAATTAGTCTCACCACCTGATGCAGAAACTTCTATTAGTAATCCTGTTTCCACGCAAGTTACAGAAGCTATATTATCCATGACGAAAAATGAAAGTGTATCCTATGCAGATATCGGGCAAACTGCTTTTTACACTACTTCTATTACCAATGTAGGCAATACCGATGCAACTAATATTATATTCACAGATGTATTACCAAGTGGACTCACATTTGTTCCTAACACATTAACCGTTGATGGCGTTTTACAACCTAACGCGAATCCAAATACAGGTGTATTACTTGCAGCACTTCCACCAAATGAAATATATAGTATCGTCTTTCAAGTTACAGTTAGCAGCATTCCACCTATTAATCCAGCACCGAATACAGCATCAACGACATATGAGTTTACTGTTGATCCTGTTAACCCTCCAGTGTCGAGTTCAGCTACTTCCAACACTACGCTTCTTCAAATAAATAACGCAAATATTATAAGTACAAAAACAGCAGATCTTACCTTTGCGGATGTTGGTAATACAATAACATTTACACTTAACCTCCCTAATACCGGGAATGTGACCGCAACTGATGTTACCGTTACCGATATACTTGATAGCAATTTAAGTTTCGTTCCAAATAGTTTCACAGTTAATGGGCAAACCATTCCAAATGCTAATTTATCTACTGGTGTAAATATCGGTTCCATTAATGGTGGTAATACGGCAATCGTCACATTCCAAGCAACTGTTACTACACTTCCTACACTTAATCCTATTTCTAATTCTGCTTCTATCACATATCATTATGTCGTTGATCCTAGCCAGCCATCTATTACAACTTCTAATCAATCTAATACAACAACCACACAAATTAATAGCGCTATCCTTACTGCACAAAAAAATTCAAATGTGTCAACAGTAGATATTGGGCAAGATATTCTCTACACCGTTACAATTACAAATAGCGGCAATGTTAGTGCAACAAATGTTATTTTTACCGACCTTATTCCAGACGGAACTTCATTTGAACCGAATAGTTTTACATTTAACGGAACTAGCATCCCAAATGCAGATATCATTACAGGCGTCCCAATTGGTGATATCGCGCCAAACCAATCTGTCATTGTGGCATTTAATATTATCGCAGATGAAATCCCGCCTATAAATCCAATTACCAATCAAGCTAGCGTTAACTTTCAACATATCGTTAATCCGGCTAATCCACCAGTTTCAAAAAACATTACTTCTACTACTGTTTCAACAAAAATCGAAAGTGCAATTTTAAACACGATTAAAATCGGAGATAAAGCTTTTGCAACGATTGGTGATACGATTACGTATACAACTACGATTACGAATACAGGAAATATTCCAGCTAACAACGTTGTTTTCTCAGACCCTTTACCATCATGGACACAATTTGTTGCAGGATCAGTTGTTGTTGACGGTACTTCATTACCATCCACCTCTATCATTGACGGTGTTGGCATAAATACAATCAATCCAAATCAAACTGTAACAATCATATTCCAAGTTCAAATTGTAAGCAATCCAACAACATTCACTCCTGAACTTCAAAACTTAGGATTTGTGAACTTCCAATATAACGTAGGCAATGCATTACAGGCTCAGCCTGGCAACGTGGAAACGAATGTCTTCGTTACTTCTATTAATTCAGCAATACTTTCAGCTGTAAAAACTGCTAGTACAGCTTTTGCAAATATTGGAGACACGATCACTTATACCGTTTTAATTCAAAATAGCGGCAATACAAACGCTACGAATGTAAATTTCTCAGACCTCATTCCAGCAGGAACGACCTTTGTTGAAAATAGTTTTGCTGTAAATGGAAATACCATTCCAGGTGCAAATCCAAATAACGGAGTTAATATCGGAACCGTTAGCGCGGGTAATTCCTTAACTGTTACTTTCCAAGTCATAGTTACATCTACTCCACCTTCAAATCCAATTACAAACGTTGCATCTATTCAATACGCATTCATCGTTGATCCGGCGGCTCCTCCTGTTACCAGCACAATAAATTCTAATAGCGCTTCAACACAAATTAATAACGCGACTGTTACAACTGTTTTAGAGGCAAATCGAACAATTGTATCTACCTTAGATATCATTACGTATACAGCAATATTAACGAATACTGGAAACTTCCCTGCAAACTCTGTATTACTCATTAACGGAGTTCCTGAAGGAGCATTATTTGTTCCAAATAGTGTTACACTCAACGGGATTTCACTTCCAGATGCAAGTCCAACTCTCGGTATTCCAGTTGGTATTATCGCACCAGGTGATTCTGCTACGATTACGTTCCAATTTCTTGCAAGCTCTATTCCATCGCAAGGAGCAATTATAAATCAAGCACTTACAAGTTACACGTATATTGTCGATCCGAGTCAACCTCCAGTTACAGCAGCCTCCTCATCTAATACGGTTAGTACAGCTGTCGTTGATGCATCGTTATCCGCAATTAAAAATACAGATTCTCTCGTACAATCTACTAACGGTACAATCACTTACACTGTAGTCGTTCAAAATAACGGGAATACAACTGCAAATACAGTTACTTTAACAGATTTGGTCCCAGAAGGAACTGCATTTATTCCGAATAGCGTAACCATTAATGGCGTTTCAGCTCCAGGTACCGATCCAAACGTAGGGATACCATTAAACTCCATAGCGCCTTCAGACATTATCACCATAACATTCCAAGTTATCGTTCAATCCATTCCAAGCGTGAATCCAATTTCTAATATAGCCCGTATTGCCTATACTTTTATCGCCGATCCAACCGCTCCTATCATCTCTCGAACAATAACGTCTAATCCAGCATTCACACAAATTTCGGATGCGAATGTTCTTTCATTAAAAGCAGTCAATGCACAACAAGCAACAATAGGTGACATTTTGACCTATACGATAACACTAGAGAATACCGGAAATATTCAAGCTACTAATCTTATATTTTCAGATACTATTCCAGAAGGGACTACATTCGTAGATAATAGTTTTACACTTAACGGAACAGCTATACTTGGTGCAAATCCAAACGCAGGTGTTACTTTGCCTAACCTAGTAGCAAACGCTACTCACCTTATTTCGTTCCAAATTCTTATTAACGATCCATTCTCGCAACAATCGATTACAAATCAATCCAATACAACATATACAATTCAACCAGATCCAGGGCAACCGCCTATTACGGAAACATCTACTAGTAATATCGTCATTACAAATTTCGTGCAAGCACAATTGACAATTACAAAAACATCCAATCCAACAACTGTAGATATTGGTGGAACGATCCATTATATTTCTGAAGTGAAAAATATCGGCAATGTTGACGCAATAAATATTATTTTTACAGATTCGATTCCAGCTGGGACTACATTCGTTCCCGACAGCGTCACAATTAACGGTGTACTTCAGCCTGATACAAATCCAGAAAACGGAATATCAATTGGAACGATCCCATCAAATAGTTCCAAAACAATACTATTTCAAGTACAAACAAACAATCCACCTACTGAAACCGAAATTGTAAATCAATCTTCAGCAACGTACCAATATGTAAGCATTCCTACAGCTCCCCCAGTGAATCGCTCTGCAACTTCTAATATCGTTACAACATCACTTCAAAATGCAAATATTATTTCTGTTAAACAGGCAGTTGTTACTTTCGTATCCATCGGGCAAAATATTACCTACACAAATACACTACAAAATATAGGAACTGTTCCGGCTAACAATACATTGTTCATTGACAATATTCCAGAAGGTACTATATTCATTGAAGATAGCTTATCAATAAATAATGTCATTCAGCCTGGTGCGAACCCTGAAAATGGAATAACTCTTGGCACGATACAACCAGATGAAACAGTCACTATTTCATTCCAAGTACAACTTACAAGTACACCTCCTGGCAATACAGTCATTAACATTTCAGACACTTCGTATGAATACCAAATTGAGCCTAGTTCTCCAATTATTCAGCGTAGATCGTTATCAAATGCAGTAACTACTGAAGTCCGTACAGCAAATGTTAGTGCACTTAAATCTGCTAACAGATCTATTACACGCATCGGTCAAATCATCACATATACAGTCGCAGTTACAAACGCTGGTACAGTACCTATTACAAATACTCTCCTAATTGACGCAATCGCTGCTGGCACCACATTCATTCCAAATAGCATTCTTGTAGATGGTATACCAAGACCTAACGAGAATCCAAGTACCGGAATCACCCTTAATATTATCCTTCCAAATAATACAATTATCGTTACGTTCCAAGTAAATGTAGTCTCTATACCTCCTCAAAATAACATTAATAATATCGCCGTCATTCACTACGAGTATCGACCAGACCCAAGCACACCAGCAATTTCAGAAACGACCTCTTCCAATGCTACAAATATACAATTTATTGATGCTATTCTTATCGCTACAAAATCCGCTAATACAGTATTAGCTAACATTGATGAAACTATTGAATATACAGTACTCATTCAAAATAACGGTTCCACTACAACTAACTCCATCTTTTTTACAGATACGATAGAGGATGGAACAGTATTTATCCCAGGAAGTGTAATAGTTAACAATACTGCATTTCCTGCGGCAGATCCGAATATCGGCTTTTCCATCCCTAATATCGCATCAGGTCAAGTGGCTACAATGACCTTCCAAGTTTCCGTTACGAATTTACCTGCTGTAAATCCAACACCTAATACTGCAAACATCGCCTACGACTTTATTTTCAACCCTGATTTTGCACCAATTCAAAAATCGACTACTTCCAACACTACTTTCGTTCAAATTAATGATGCTGATATCGTTTCACTTAAAACTGTTGATTTGACTTCTGTAACAATTGGTGACATTTTAACTTATACAACAACTTTAACGAATACAGGGAATACAGATGCCACTGCTGTTGTATTTACAGACAATATTCCTGGTGGAACTACCTTTATTGACGGTAGCGTTTTAGTAAATAACACTCCGCAGCTTAACGCCAATCCAAGTACCGGTATACTTGTAGGAACGGTTGCTCCTAACATTTCTATCCCAGTCACATTTTCTGTTACCGTCATAGCGCTTCCAGCTAGCGGCCATGTTCAAAATCAATCAACTTCTCGTTATACGATAAATGGAGAAGAACAAATATCGACTAGTAATATTACCTTCACTGAAGTTATTACTGCTACTATAGTCGCAACAAAAACAACGCCTATCCAATACGCTGACCTACAAACGATTATCCCTTACACAATTTCCATCACAAACAATGGGAATATACAAGTAGAAAACATTATCGTTACAGATATCATCCCAGCAAATACGAGCTTTATAGAGAACAGTGTTATTGTCAATGGCAACGCTCGTCCAAATGACAATCCACTTAGCGGGATACAAATTGATAACATTCCACCTAATACAACAGCAACTATTCTATTCCAAGTACGGGTTACTTCGATTCCACAAACAAATCCAATCTCTAACACGAGTACAATTGAATTTCAATACACGTTACCAGATCGACCACCTATTACCGAAACTATTATTTCATCAGCTGCCGTAACAGAAATTAATCACGCGACTTTGAATAGTAATAAAGCTGTAGACCTTGCATTTGCAACTGTCGGTGACACGTTAACGTATACGATTACACTCAATCAAACTGGTAATGTTGCAGCAAATGATGTAGTCATTCAAGATATTATTCCTGAAGGTACTACGTTTATAGAAAATAGCGTTATTGTAAACGGAGAAACTCTTCCAGGAGTTAATCCAGTAAGTGGCATACCAATTGGCACTATAATTGTTGGTGGAGATGCTATCGCTTCATTTCAAGTTTCTGTGACTTCTATCCCAACACCTAATGAACTCAACAACAATGCAATTACTACCTTTAACTATATAGTCAATCCAAATAACGCACCTGTTACGAATACGACGACAACAAATACCGTCACAACAACCGTTCAAAATGATAATGTCATTGCCATAAAAGCAGTTGATTTCACGAGTGCCTTACCTGGTCAAACTTTAACGTACACCATTACTATTACTAATAGTGGTAATATGACTATTGAAGATATTCTTCTAGTAGACACGGCACCAGTAGATACGACATTCGTCATTGGTAGTGTTACGATTAATGGACTCAATCAGCCTAATGCAAATCCTGAAAATGGTATTACGTTAGGAAACCTTGCTCCAAATGAATCTGTTATTATTACATTCCAAGTGACAATATCTTCCTCTACTCTTCAATCTACAATCAATAACGATGCTACTATTTCCTATACACCTATTGTCGGTCCAACCAAACCACCTATTACGATTACAAGGCAAATAAATACCGTTACAAAGCAAACAAATACTGTTACAACAACAGTAGTTGATCCGATGGTTAGTATTGAAAAAACAGCCGATAAATCTATCATAGCGACAGGAGATACCATAACTTTCACATTAGAAGTGATAAATCATTCACCAATTCCTACAATCAGTACTTCCGTCCTAGATATAATTCCAGTTGGTACAACATTTATAGAAAATAGCGTAACAATTAACGGGACTCCGGTTCCAAATATCCGGCCAGACACTGGTATTAATATTGGCGCTTTACCTGCAGATACAGTAGCAACGATAACATTTCAAGTTCTCGTCACTTCTATCCCTTCAAACAGTACAATTATTAATTCTGCAACAGTTACAGCCGCCTTCCAATTGACACCACAGGCCCCAATTATTACTTTTATTGTTAATTCAAATATCGTTCGTATACCAGTTCAATTTATAACTGCGACAGTAGTGAAAAACGCTTCCGTCAGCTCAGCTTATTTAAATCAATATTTTGATTACACGGTGCGTATTACGAATACTTCCGAGGTTTCACTTTCAAATGTTTCTTTACAAGATACTATTCCAGCAGGCTTACAATTTATGAACGGCACTGTCTCCATTAATGGGGAACGTTCTCCACTAGCGAATCCGAATATCGGTTTCCTAGTCGCTACTAATTTAGAACCAAGCGAAACAATTATCGTATTATTCACAGTACAAGTGATAAGTACACCTGTTAATAATCAATTTAAAAATACGGCTAATATTTCGTTACAACTTCAAGCCTCGCCTACCGACCCACCAATTACAGTAACCATCACAAGTAACGAAAACATTGTCACCTTTGTTACAGAAAATCCAGATGAAACACTTCCAAATTTTAATTGCTTCTTTGACGGTGAACGCTTCATACGGATTACTCCTGGAAATGTACGAAATTACCTTTGGACTTGGATTTGGTGGGATTAAATGAAACAAAAAAGAGATTGTAATTTGGTTGAAACCAAATTACAATCTCTTTTTCATTACCTTTATCGCACTACGTTGTAACTCGTCCAATGATATACAATTAAGCATCATCTCAAGTTATTTTCGTCGTAATAAGTTGGCCAGCCTCATTAATAGTAACTTTCCATTTCGCTCCACTAGCAGTCTTCATGATTATACCTTTACTTGCCTCTATTTCAATATCTCCAAACATTCTTCCGCCAGTTGTTGCTAACCAAGCATTCCCATTTTCCATAGAAGACCTTGCAAACATACGATTAATTCGAAAACGCTTATGATCTTGAGAATAACCACTCAATGTAATTCTAACTTTATATAACTGACTCGCTTTCATATTCGATATAATTGTATCGCCTACATTTAATGGAACATCCGATGCAACCACCCAATTTCCAGTTGCACTTAATGCATATTCAACTTTAATTTTCTTCGGGCTCTCTCCCCATCCAAAATACATTCCAAAACAATTCAACATTTTGATTGGATTGTTCGTGAAATCTAGTTCAATGACAACTGGATTACTATCAGGAACATCAATATAGTTTACACTTTGTTCATCTATTAAATTAAAACAATTTACGAGATTCCCCCCGTACGGTAATTTCCCACTTACTTGCTTAATCGTATACTTCTGCTGAGCATTTACTAAAATATCATCTTGATTCCCTATTAAATGTGGTTTATTTAACGTAATTGGTAACTGAATTCGAAGAGATTCTTCATAGGTAGACTTACAAACATTGTATTGCCCTTTATCTACAATAGTTGTAGAAAGTAAATTTGAAAACAGATAGTTACGATGCGAATTAGAAGAAAATTCAATGACAATCTGTTCACTACTCATCCGGTACGTATCCCAAATCATACAATCAAATGTATTATAGGCACCCGTACAACGAATGACTTTTTTCGTTTGCTGTCTACATTGCACTTGAATATCATGAAACGTATTTCCTGAACTTTCATTTGGTAAATCACTGTTCCCATCAACTTCTATCCCATACTGACATCCATCAATAAATATAGATTGAAATACATTTGCGTTAATCCAGCAAGGTGTATTGATATCATCTATATATTCTGTCTTCAAATGTATTGCAGTTTGAAAGTTTTTAATTTGAATAAAATTAACTTGAAAGAAACTAATATAATCCCATGCTTTTTGACAATAAAAGTGTATTGCTTTACCTTTATATGACGACGTTGCATTTATTATATTTATATTTGATATAAGAGAGTGATTAGGAACTTCTATTTGTTGTGAACCGGAAATATAAATAACAGCGGATTGAAACACTGAATTTATAACTTGAACTGTACCACCTGTTATAGACGCATTTTGTTGCAATTCAAACGCATTAAAATCTCCATCAATTTGCAGCGTTACAGTAGGATCTAACTCTAATCTTACATTTGACTTAATAACAATCGGCTTTACAATTTTGTACGTATTTACCCCTGTAATTCTAACCGTCGAAATTCGATTCGCTACACAATAATTTATAGCTTGCTGGATTGCTAATGAGCTATCATTTCCTGAGTTCGGAACTGCTCCAAAACAATCAATATGAACGCTATTTTCCGGTGCACAATCTCCTTGTGATGAAATATACTCTGACAAAATAAATTCACTCCTCATATTACCTTTTTCATATAATATGTGAGTTTTCTCTTAAAAGTTTCTATAATAAAAAAAACAAACGACTTCGACAGTCATTTGTTTAATTCATATATATCTTTCGTTTCTTCTATCATTTTAATTAACGAGAAATTTCTTTCCGCTTTTTCTCGCGCTTTCTCTCTCATATCATTCACCTTTCCTTCATTTCCATGTAATTCCTCCAGTGCATCTGCAAATTTAGATTCGCAATATTCATGTATCAACACACCTGATTCCCCATCTATTACCGCTTCATTTATGCCGCCAACATTTATTGAAACAATTGGTGTTCCTGTAGCCATCGCTTCAATTACTACCATTGGAAACACTTCACGAAAAGATAATAAAAGTAAGGCATCCATATTTCCTATAAATCCGTGCGGATCGGAAATATTCCCCAACATCTTTATACTTTGCTGCAATCCATATTTTTCTATTTCTTTCATAATAGATTCTTTCTCTGGTCCATCACCAGCAATATAAAACTTAAAATCATTTCTCTCTTTCAACACATTTGCAATTTTTACAAATAGTTGATGATTTTTCTCCTGTGATAATCTAGCTAATATCCCTACATTATAAGTAGATTCTTTCTTTTTCTGCTGGAATAAAAACTTTTCAATATCAACCCCATTATAAATTGTCTTTATTTTTTCTTCAGCTACATGCATTGAAATTAAGTTATTCTTTTCAAACTCACTTACTGTAATAATATTGTTCACATATTTATTCATGAAATAACGAAAAAGCGTTGGCATTTTCTTTTCTAATATCGTTACATTATGTTTCGTATACACAACTTTTATCTTTTTTTTCATAAACTTTTGAAGTATAAAGGCATACAGTACCATTCGCAAACTATTTGCATGAATAAGTTCTATCTTTCGTTTACAAATTTCTTTTCGTAAGTAATGAATATTTCTCAAATGATTCCAGCGACTAAGCCACATAAAATTTTCTTTTTTAGTAAGAGATTCATATAGTTCTCCATCACCTGCAGCTGTATAAAGCGTAAAATTCTCATCATGCAAATTGCTTTCCAATTTACAGAAATAACTCTCAGCTCCGCCAGTTATCAATTTATCTGTCATCAACAGTATATTCATAATTGCGTCTTCCCAACTACATTGATTTTATTTTTTCTATAGGCATGATAAGCATACTTACTAAAATAATAAAAAATTTGCACTGCATTAAGTCGTTTTTGTTCCCTTAATAAATTCCAATACCGAAAAGCTGCTCTAATTTTATTCCTCGAAACAGAATTTGCAACAATTCTATACTTCGCTAACACTTGCTGTATCCCTTTCGCTTCATGCCCTTCATGTAATAAGTTCAGCCATAATGCTGTATCTTCTGGCTGTACACTAGGCATTTCAATATGCGGAATTTTTTCACGATCAATCATTACTGTTAAACAACCGATAATTGTATTTCCAGCCAAACAATGATAGTCAACAGATTTTGGTACATTCACTTCTCGATTTAGATCATTACCGTTTTCATCAATTAAACTATACGATGCATATGAAAAGGCCACATTCATTTCTTCCATAAATAACAATTGCGTCTTCAATTTATGTGGTAACCATATATCGTCGCTATCTAAAAAAGCAATATACCTTCCTCTCGCCTCTTCAATCGCTATATTCCGAGCTTTAGCAGCACCAACATTTTCTTTTAATGATAATAATCTAATACGCGAGTCTTCTTCTATTATCTCTTTAATTTTTGCAAGAGATTGGTCAGTTGAAGCGTCATCAACGATAATCATTTCCCAATCTTCATATGATTGATTCTGTACAGATAAAATCGTCTCACCTATAAATATACTATTATAAGAAGGTGTTATTACAGAAACATGAGGCGCCTTATTATGTGCTGATAGACATTTTACCATCTACCTTTCCCCTTCCTTCATATATTGAAATGTACTTCACAACCATTGCTAAAAATAAAATGAACGCTTCGTTAATAATGAGTGACAATGACATCATCTGAAATAAAAATGCAATCATAGTTAATAAAAGATACGGTTTTTCGCGAAACAAAGTATACTGCGTTAACTTGAACATTAATATGATTAAAAACACGCTATATAAAAGAAAACCAATTGTACCTGATTCAGACAAAATTTCTAAAAATGTATTGTGCACATATAATTTTTCATTAAATTGAAACTCATAATAATTCGAAAAGTTAAATGCACCGATTCCGATATATGGATTGGATACATAATATTTAAAAGCAGCTTCCCATAATGTAAATCTACCACTTCCATTATCGTGCGAAAAATCAGAAATTCTTTTATTCAATATGTCATCCAATTGACCACCCATTACACTATTCGATAAACTAAAAATTACTACACTAAACAATAGTAAACTCATCATTATTTTTATTTTTTTTGCAAAACTAGATGTACATACATATACAAAAACGACAAGCACAAGTGCTAATATACCTCCCCTTGAAAAAGTTAATAAACTCGTCGTAACACATAAAATCAATCCTATAATGTTCGTCATATTATGTAAATTTGTCATATAATACATAAAAAATATTGTATTATAAAAAATAAAAATGTTAGGATCATCTAGCAATCCAATTAATCTTGGATATCCTCTATCAACTAATAGTCCGGCAAAAATTTCTCTCTCTTCTCCACCGTATAATCCAAAGTGCTGTAAACCGACTATATAAAGTATTAGGCTTACAATATTAAATAATAATCCAACATAGGCAATGGATGATTCAAGTGTTGCTATTTCAACATTTCCTAATAAATTTCTCATTATAAAATAGCACCCTAAAACTAGTAGCACGCCAAAAATCATACGAATACTAGCATTTAAATATATAGAAAGAATTCCACTCAAACAATAAATGAAATAAAATAGTAAAAATACAACTTCATGAAAATATAGCTTTTGAATATGAAATTTTTTAATTGTTAAACAAAAATATATGACTAAAAAAATCATATATATCTTCAACGAAAATCCAATATATATGTTGTATTTACTTAACATAACAAATAATATTAGAAGCATAATCCATTTCATCGATATTTTCACATTATTTTCCATATGCTATATCCCCTGTTTCGTAATATAATCCTTTTTGCGTGTTTTTCTTATAAACGAGAGAAGAAGTTTTTTCAGCTCATAATCATATAGGAATATACCAACTACTACAATTAACGTATTAAGAACGAGCGCAATTAAATGATATGTATGCAATATATATTGCACTCCAATAAAAGTTACACCAAAATAAATTGTATAAGGTATGACAATTTGGAATACAATTTTTTTCTTCACAACACTTACCGTTATATAGCCAACTAAAGCTATAATTTCAAAAAAAACCATAGCATACGCTGCTCCTATTACTCCACCAATACTACTAAAACTATAAAGCATAATCCCACCTATCACTAATGCTATACATTGCACAACAGTTCTTTTATTTTGACGTCCACTCGTTGTTAAACCGTCAGCTATAGCAATATTTAAACTTTGCAGCACAATGAGAAATGATAATATTTGGAGTGGCTTTACTGCATTACTCCATTCTTCATGAAAAAATATAGAAATAAAGTATGGCGCTAAATGATATAAACCTATCGTCATACATATTCCCACAATCGCCATTGATTTTATTTGAAGTAAGTTTAATTTCGCATGCTCTTCTAAATTATTCTGGTTATAGTGCTTAAAGAGCACTGGAAAGAATGCACCTGCAATCACCCCTGGTACTTGATATAAAGCTGCTGGCATCCTGTACGCCACTGCAAAAACACCGATCATACTTAATGGCAATGTATAGTTGAGCAAGATAGGTGCTAATTGTGGCGTACTCATTATTAAAAAACCACTAATAATAAAAGGTGTCAATTGCCAAAATAACGCTTTATGAATTACGACCTTCATATTCATTTTCGTCTTTTTTCTCATGATATATATACTAAATAAACCACCGATCATATACCCAAAAGCATATAAACGAGCCGTTACATACACCGGTAACTCTCCGAAAATACAAAAACATGTAATTATGATAACAACTGACGCTGATATAACTTTAATAAGTGCTATATACTTCATACGTTCCGTCAGTTGAAAATAGGCAATGCCTATGTTTTGCCAAGTTAATCCTATTAACATGAAAAACATTACGTTTATCATCATATAAATTAAATTTTTATCCGCATACATGTAATGAATAGCAATATAACCGATTATAAAAATAAAAATAAGTAGAATCATCCTTATTTTTATATACGACGATAAAATCGCCTCTACGTCTACGCCATCTTTTGCCCCTTCTCGAAGAAACGTATTAGTTAGTCCTAAATCTGTAAAAAATAACATAACAAACGTCACTGCTATAGCAACACTCAACATCCCATAATGTTGTGCATTAAAAAAATTTGCTAAAGCAATTAAACTCACAGCCTGAAGCAGATTAGCTAAAATTGTGCTATAAAATAGATGGATAATATTATTTAAAATAGATCTACCCATACCAGTTCTCCTTTGCGAGCAACCTACTTACATATTATTTATCTTGCACCGTTACCGTTCAATACAATTAAAACGGTTTTACATAAAATACGAATGTCCATCCGAATCGTTTTCATTTCAATATACTCCATGTCCAATTTCAATTTTTCTTTCGGATCAAGATTATATCCTCCATTTATTTGTGCCCATCCTGTTAACCCTGGCTTCACGATTAAACGATCCTTGAATTCTGGAATATACGTATCAAATTGTTTATAAAAATACGCTCTCTCTGGTCGAGGTCCAACAAAAGACATATCACCTTTTAAAATATTTATAAGTTGCGGTAACTCATCAATTCTCGTTTTTCTTATAAATGATCCAACTTTAGTAATTCTTGGATCATTTTCATTTGCCCATTGCGGTCCATTTATTTCAGCATCTTTTACCATCGATCTTAATTTAAATACATTAAATTTCCTCCCGTTTATCCCTAAACGTTCTTGAAAATAGATTGGAGCTCCTGCTGTTTCGAAAGCAATCATAATACAAAAGAACAACATAATTGGTATCGTTACTAGTAACAATATGAGTGAAAATATAATATCAAACAAGCGCTTTATACTTCGATTCAACATACTGGTCTTTGCTTGAGCTGGAATCGTATACAACTTGGCTTGGTTTGTTTCACGAATCATAGATCGTTACCCCCACATTCAAGAATATAAAACTATACCTATTAATTCACATTCTTTCCTCTTTATGTCCGCTATTACTTTTTGCACAGTACGCAGGGAATCTTTTCTCTTTTTAACTGCTAAGACCACTCCATCGCATTTCCCTGTAATAATGTGCGTGGCAGGAAGCTCAAATACTTCAGAGGAATACAAGAAAATGTAATCAAAATCTTCTTTCCACCTCTCAATTGCACGATCAAATTCATCCATAGCAACTAAAGTCGTTCCGGTGTGTACTGTTTTTTTGGCAGGAATACAATATAAATAATTAGATAAATTACTAGAAAAGGATTCGTAACTACAGGTGGAATCGCTTATTATATCATTCACTGTTTTCGTATGATTGCTTTGTAATAGTAGATGTAGTTTAGGATCAGAAAAATTCACGTCAATAAGTAACACCTTTTTTTTCATTTCCGCAAATACTAGCCCCATATTTACTATAAGCGAAGCAACAACACCTCTATCCTTTGTTGAACTAACTGTGAACACTTGTTTTCCCGATTTTTTCAACTCGTGATACACAGTATAAAACTGCTCTTTCATTAGAGCATCATGCGGATCAAATGGCAGCTGTTTCTTTGTCTTAAACATCGACATGTTCACCTCGATATATAGATGATTGCGGATCAACTTCTGTAGATTTCTTTTTTCTTTTCGGTTTCATATTTATGTGACCAATAACAGAGACTGTTGTTATTTTCTCTAAATCCTGTTCCTCGTATATACGTTCATCAAAATAATCTCGAAATACCGCTAAACCTACCCCAACAAAAAAACTAACAATTAAAGAGATAGGAATGATAAGTTGAAATTTCGGAAATAACTTTTCAGCTTTTTCTTGTAACTCAGGGTCAGTTAATATTTTTATCCCCTGTACATTCGTATACTGTTGAAAGCTTTTTTGAGATTGTTCTGCCAATGACTTTACAATTTCCTTCACGATTTTAGGGTCCGAATCTTTTACTGTAACAGTAACAATTTGTGAATTGTCCATATTCACCACTGAAATTTTTTGTGCTAACTCATAACTTGATTGCTCTAATTTCAAAGTTTTTTTGACTGTTGAAATAATAAGTGGGCTTTTTAAAATATCAACATACGAAGTTACGAGCTGCTTATTTTCTTGTGTTTTATTCACTGCATTCTCCTTATTAAATCCATCTAAATTCCCAACAAGAATTTGCGTTGAATATTGATACGAAGGCTTTAATACATACATAGAGATCAGAATTAAAGAGACAGTTAAACAGCACATCGTCAAAATGATTGTTACTATCCTTCTTTTCAATAACTGTTGAAAATCCTTCATACTAATTTCTTGCTTCAATTATTTCACCGCCTTTGTTTGAATGACATCCTGCAACTCACTTTCTACAGATAGTCCTTTCTTTTCTAAATTCGATTGCTTTGTTATATACTTTCCGATCCTGAATGCAAATTTTTCTACAAACAAATAAGAAATCACCGCAAGTATAAACGAAAGAATGAGCGATAAAATTAAAACAATAGGTAACGGAAATATTTCATGGAGCATGTATACTAGGGAAAATAAAGATATGATGTGGTATAAATAAAGACTGTAAGAAATCTTTCCCAAGTATAACAAGTATTTATTACGCAGCAAGGATGACAAAGTTGATACTGACAAACTTAATATGACAAATAAACACGCACTTATCGCTACTAAGTAGTCTCGTAATATAAAATTATTGAGTAATTTAATTTCTCCAATAAGCCCTTCATACATATAAAGTAAAATCGCAAATAAAAACCATGCAATTTTCTCATTTTTAGTACGATTACTATAAAAAACTATTAACTTATTTTTATATTTCGCAACTAGTGCTCCTAGTAAAAACAGCACTGTGTAATGCAGAGTTAATGTATAACTAGTTAATGTTAAACTTGAGTGAAATAAAAATAAAATTACGACAGAACATATACTAAAACTAAACACTGACAATAATGAATACCTCAACGTTTTTCGTAAACAAACCATCAAAACTAACGGGAAAATTATTGATATTCGCATTTCATGAACAAGTGACCAAATTACGCCGTTATATGCATCTGTATTATATTTCCCAACCAATAAAATATGTTGCGCTATTAAACTTGAAGAACTTTCAATCGTCCATGAGCGATTAAACCATTCACTTAAATACGAAATACCATATTTACTCATTGTAGTCTGGCATAAAATAGCTATAATTATCGCGACGATATATGGAATATATATTCTGCATATACGCTTTAAAACGAATGACCTATAGCTATCGTAGTTCTTTTGAATGGATTTATACAAAACAAATCCACTCAAAACAAAAAAGATAATAACAGATTCGTTACCACTACTAAAAATTAGACGAGCAGGCGTTTCTTTTAATAGATACACAACAAATGGTTTATTATCTTCATAACTGTAATTTTGAAATGCTGAAAAAATCATTAAATGATGGCCAATCATTACTATCAATGAAGAAATTCCTCGTATAGAATCCAGTTCTTCATACCTATCCATCGTTTTACATCAACTCCTACTGAAATGATAATAATCATTTCAAAGCGACACCATTATTCATATTCCTCTCCTTTCTTTTCATTCCAATTTTTCATATTAAAATGATTTTATAGCGTAATTTTGAATGTATTGTAACATTTTTTGTAATATTATGAATAGTGAATCTTAAGAATTGGCATATACCAATTTCAACCTCGAAAAATGAATAATATTGATAGAAAAACACTATAAAAATATCTTGCATAGTTACAAGATTAAAGAGAGAAATAGAATTTTTTCAATATAAAATAAAAGAAGATAGCCTTTTGCAGTGACCCCTGTCAAGTAGACAGTATTTAAAAAAGCGCAACTAAGCAACCTGAGTTCTATATTTATATGGACTCAGGTTATTTAATTTCTTTTGAAATCTTTGATGATTATAAAAATGTATGTATTTGCGCACGGCAAATTTAACCTCACCCGCTTTGCGGAAGGAATATAAATGAAAGCATTCTGCTTTAAAGTGACTGAAGAAGTTTTCCATACAAGCATTATCCCAACAGTTGCCTCTTCGAGACATACTTGCCTTCATCTGATATTTTGTAAGTAATTGATTATATTGACGAGATGTATACTGAGAACCTTGATCACTATGTAAGAGGATTCCCTTTACATTTCGTTTTTTCTTTGCCTTTTTAAGTGTATCTAACACAAGCTTTAAGTCGTTTCTACGACTGGTTTCATAGGCAACAATTTCATTATTGTACAAATCCTTAATAGCTGATAAGTACAAGCGTTGTCCATTGAAAATCAAGTAGGTTATATCTGTTACCCATTTCTCATTTGGTCTTGAAGCTTGAAAGTCTCTATTTAGATGGTTATCTGAAATCAAATAGGCCTCTTTTTTTCCGTAATAAGGTCTTTTTCTCCTAATTACGGCTTTGATGCCTAACTCATTCATCAATCTTTGTATGCGCTTATGATTCAAATGAAGGTTATATGTGACTTTCAGCCACACTTGCACTCTTCTATACCCATAAATTCCTCTTAATTTTTTATGACACTCCAATATCTTTTTCTTGATTTTAGTATCTTTTAGTAGTTTTTCAGAAGGCACTAAGTGCCGCTTTATCCATTTATAATATCCACTGCGAGTTACACCAGCAATGGCACATAATAGGGTAACTGTATATCCTTTTTCTAACATCTCAAGTATAACTTCAAACTTTCTCGTTGTGGATATAGCCTGCATACCTCCCTTTACATCCCTAAGAGCTTTTTTAACATTTCATTCTCGGCTTCTAATCGTCTCATCTTGGCTTCCGGATCTTCTGGTTTTGTTCTTGGTCTACCTAGACCTGGACCTTTTGCTTTCCCACGCTTTTCTTCTAGCCCTTTAATACCTTCGGCTTCAAAGTGTTTCACCCAACGACTTACAACCGAGTGATGAATACCTAATTCTTTCGCAACAGTTTTATAGCTCATGCCTTCTTTTAAATATAAATCTATAGCTTTTTTCTTAAATTCTACATCGTAAGTAACTCTAATTTTTCCCATAGAAAAATCCCCTCCATAGTAAACAGGTTAATGTGCTTTCTTTTTTCTGTCTACTATAAGGGGATCATATCATTTATGGGCTATCTTCTTTTATTTTATTTAATTACTGGCACCACTATATGCTACATGTCGTTTCTCAATTCTTTCCTCAATTTCTTTCATATTTTCTTTATTATTTAATAGTGATTGTTTATTTTCAATTAATAATTGTTTAAAAGATTTTCTCACTTTTTTTCTCATTTTCATTGTCCTCCTTGGGGGATGGTTTATATAAAAGATAAAGAATTATCTGGTTGTTCTTATAATAATTGATTGTTGTGAACTTCATTTGAACTTCATATGAAAATTCTGTTTATTTTCTGACAACTTTGTGAACACGAAAAAAGAGACTGTTCTAAAACTATGTTGAAATTAATTCACTTAATTATAAAATTTGCTATTTTCATCAACTTTTATCAATTTATCTTGTCGAAATATTTATATATTTTAAGCTACATTCCATATACTTTCACTTACTAACATACTGTTTTCCAAAACAAAAAGAAGGTGTCACTTAGTCAACGTTCGACTCATGCAACATCCCTCTTCCTAAACTATTTACAACATATTGATTAATATTTCAGGTCTTCCCCAATTCATTTCTTCACATACGAATCGAAGTTTTTCTTCATTCATTGTGTGTAATCCTTCTTCTAGTGAACATGAAATTGGAACTTCACAGTGAATTTGTGCTAATTGTAATGAAATATTTAAATTCTCTAAATCACTTTCAATCTTCGTACGTTGCGCTTTCGTTAACGATGATACATTTTCTAGTACAGTTGCTACTGTCCCATGCTCTTGAATAAGCTTGTACGCCGTTTTTTCACCAATACCTTTTACACCTGGATAATTATCACTCGTATCGCCCATGAACGCTTTTGCATGGACAATTTGCCAAGGTTCTACACCTTTTTCTTCCATAATTTTCTCTGGTGTGTAATATTCGTAATTTCCAATTCCCTTACGAAGAAGCATAACTGTAACATTCTTATCAACAAGTTGAAGTAAATCCGTATCACCTGTTAAAATATAAACTTCCGCTTCATTACAATATTGTTTTGCAAGCGTACCGATACAATCATCCGCTTCATACCCTTTCATACCGATGACTGGAATTGATAATTTCGCAGTCATTTCTTGGACTAAATCAAATTGCGGAATTAATTCTTCAGGCGGCGCTGCACGATTCGCTTTATAATTTGAGAACGATTCTGTTCTAAATGTCGTGCTTCCCATATCCCAGCATGTTACGATGTGTGTCGGTTCAATTGCTTGCATAGCTGTTAATAAATGTTTCATATAACCATGAATCCCGTTTGTAGGGGTACCATCTTGTCGTTTCATAAATTGTCCATAGACACTTGTTGCATAAAAAGCACGAAATAATAGTGCCATACCATCAACTAATAATACTTTTTTCATATTTCCTCTCCTACCAAAAAATAATAACCCCACGTCATCACGTAAGGTTATATAAATAGATTACCATTCTACGTTTTTTCAACTTTGTCTATTATACATTGTTTTTGTACATTTAGCATCATTTACACATTAAGACGTTCTACCACAACAAGTATGAAGAATTCCTGAATACGTATTTTTCCCAGTTGAAACAACTACAGCCTTTGCATTCCCTGCAACAATATACGTTCCTTTGAAACATACATTTTCAAGTTCAAGTGGATTATAGTCTTTCATTCGTTTCAAAGGAATAAATCGTTTGCGCTCAAGATGATAACAGCTTTCAAATTTTTCAATACTTACATCGTTTCCTGTTAGCACAGCTTCATTTACTAATAAATCATTCGCATAAATGATGCGTACATCTGCTGGTACTGTATCACCTTCTGAAAGAAAAATCATATCGCCAGGAACAAGCTCTTGTACTGGCAAAGTCATCATTTTCAATTCACCGTTTAAACCCGTTACACTAGAACATTCTACTCGAGACACAGTAATTTTCTCACATTGTAATCCATCACGCACATGTTGCTTTGAAAGACCTGGAATCATTCTAGTTAGCTTCATCATGACTTCCGCAATACGCGCTCTTTTTGAAATTAATTCATTTCGGCCGTATACTTGAATACGTTTTTGTGCCTCTTTCATAGATAATCCGTCTCTTGTTGTTTTAAAATACGCAAATACAGATTTTACATCTCTCGTTGCGATTTCAATTAATAAATCTTTATTTTTTTGAAGCATTGTTTGTTCTTTCATTGATTTTTTACTTAATTTATATGACGTGTTACCCACAGTTTTGTTTGCATATAACATATTATCGTCTCCTCCATTACAACATAGGAAGAAACGCTTTGTTTCTCAATTTATCCACTTTACTGTGAAAGTATCTAGCGCTTAAACATACATATAAACGCTACATGATGATAAATATAGAGGGAGGAACAAGTCGTTTCCTGCCTACATCATATATTTTTGATTTGAAGTATATGGGTAACGGAACCGAGTCAGAATTTGACATGCTCCTCACCTCCTCGTTTCATTTTATAGTTTATGCTATGAAATTACTCATAGCTTTGTAACAAAAAGACCTTTACTCCGAAAAGAGTAAAGGTCATGACATACACAAATAAACGATTCCTAATACAATTAGAAATCTACGGACCTCTCCCTCGCCGAGTTTTAGCACTGTATAGCATAGGTTCATTACCAGCTACGTTAAGAAAAACCTTAATTCGATCATTCCTGTTGACCCATTGGCGTCTCTCGACATTTTTGGGCAGTAGCATTTCTCTATACAGGAGCCTCACCTAACAGAGACTTATTTTAATTACATAGAAAATGTTACTCTTATTTAAAATAGATGTCAACACTTTGAATGGAATCTTTTCCTTATTACAACAAACCCCTCTCATAATACACTACTTCTCTTTCGACTCATTAAATGAATCAAACACACATTTCAAAATTAGCAAAAATAAAAACCTTACGTTTAAACGTAAGGTTTTTAATAAGTTATACAACCAGCAATTACAATCCCAATTGAAAGCGATACAAACATAAGAAAAAGACCGACTGCTTGATTATCTTCTTCAAGACTTTTATTTATATTAAAGCGTGGTGTAAGCCACTCAGCTAAATAAAAGACGATAATTTGAGCCAAAATCCCAACTGCTCCCCACGAAACCATATCAAGAAGTGAAATAGAATTAGCTGCTGTTGAATATAAAACAATAGCTAACCCAAGTAATCGCCCTCCAAGTACATAGCTTACCGCCTTATTCCCTTGGGCCATTAGCTTAAATTCTTTTACTTTCGTTGTTACTTCCATTAGGAAAAGACCAAGGCATAAAAGGCCCAGTGTTACTGCTAAATATAATAAAAAATTAATCATATACTTTCCTCCTTTTTTATACCTACCGGTAAATAGTACGATTCATTCCCCGTAATTTTTTCCCCCGCACGAATACCGATACTACTCGCTTTTCCGGCAATTAAAAACGAACCAAACACATACGACAGTTTCTCCATCCCTTTTTCTGTTTGCAAGGATATGACTGGAAGTTCTGTATACTTTTGAAATATCGGCAGTGACGCTTTATACGTTTGATGTGCATTTTGAAGCATAATATGTTCGTCCTTATCGCGAATGGTAATTGTGTCCCCTTCTCTACCAAATGAAGGTTTTTGAACGAAAGAACCTTTTCCTAAAAATAAATCTGGTTCTAAATATGTAGGTAACATATATTCTTTAATCCATTGTTGTTCCTCATTTGTATAAAAGGCCTCTTCTTCTGCTAACCCCCAAATAAGACACTGGATTGATTTTGGCTGAAGTAAAAATGCTGACAATGGATTTATTATAAAAAGCTTTCCGGCTTTTACAAGCTGCAACAGTTCCACACCTACCAAATCTCCTGTTTCAGGATCTTGATCCTCAACTAAATCTTCTATCGGATATGTTTGGCGATATAAAACATCAATCTGTACTCCATCCCTATCCACTAAAGCATCTTTTGTAATTCTAAGTTCTGACATTGGTACTACTTTATTTTCAACATGGCATAGCTGACTCAAATACATGGTCGTATTCCAATCCTCAATATGTTCATGATGTGCTGTAAAAACAACATTTGGGTTGTCTATTCCCTTTGTCGCTTCCATTACAGCTTTTGTAATACCAGAAGATAGTAATCGCTCTTGATTCGAGTTTGGATCATCATAGCCTAGTTTCTCGCAAACTTTCCCATTCATTTGAAAGCATTCCATAATAAAAGTTGGTGTATCACTATTAAATTCAAGCATTTTAATTTGGTTATCAGCTGTTAAAACGAAATCAAAACGCGAAATAACAGATTCAGGATATAACGCTTTCATTCTAATGAACGATAAGCTCGCAGGAGGAAACCCAAGTTCAAGAAGCTGTGCGTCACTTAAATTACGCAAAAGTCTAGCAGTCTTAAAAAATATTCTCCCCATTCGTTCAGTTGCTAATTGTAATTGTTTCATAGTCTGATTTGTTATAGAGAAAACATGAAACAAACTATACTCAGATTCATATAGATCCGACCAGAAATTTGGATATTTCGAATAAAACTCTTTTCGATCCCTTATGTACTGCGACATATTTTAGCCCCCAAATCCTCCCTTTGAACCGCTTCCAATTCCACCTTTAAATTCCGCAGACGATTGATACGATTTAAACGCCGATGAATTTTTAAAAGTGGATTTATTTTGATAGTATGTTCCGCCATAGAAATAATGCCCACGATAACCTGAACTACTATCATCACACTGCCATACCCCAAGTTCATCATCCCAATCCCAATCTGAACAACTATTATCATTCGGTTTTGGGGGAAGATCTTGTGCGCAGCCAAATAAGGTGCCGGTCATTAAAGACGTTACGACACCGCCTACTAGCCATTTCGTTTTTGTCACCTTCGCACTCCCCTTTTTAAATTCTATTTCTATTATATAAGATGGCATGATAAAGTAGAAGAAAAAGGAAGAAGAGGGATAAAATGCGCTTAGAATATCGACTTAATGATGAAACAAACGGGTATCCTGCTTTATGGAACTACGCAAATATTTCTAATTCTGAAATCATCGCACGCATGACTTGTGAATATTTTATAAAAGATAAAAATACATATGTTGTTACTGCAACTTCAGTAGATCCAGATGAAACAGCAGTTATATATATTCAACAAGAAACTTTTTCTAACGATCCTTCAGATCCTACTTACTTCCACATTGGTTTTGAAATTAGAGAGCTGAAGGATACGAGTTCAAACTTGATTGAAAGTAAAGATGTATGGAACTATGAAGAAATTTTACCATCTCTTCATTCCGATATCATATATATTCAGCGCGACGGCATGCATATGGAGTTCACTTTAGATTCAAGAGAAATTGATGAAGACAGAAAGTGCTATATTTATTATGGAAATTTCACAGGTGAATCAAGATAACATGGATAAATGTATGCAATAAAAAAACCTTACGTATAAAACGTAAGGTTTTTATTTAGCCCCACATATGCCGTTCTCTCTAGATGTCCATAAACCTGCTCTCACAGGTGGATGCTCTCACAAATGTTTGTAACTTCCTTCTTAAAAAGATGGCTTGTTAGCTACATTTAAATATTGAACTTCCATATTAAACTTATTGGTTTAAGACATGCATAAGCTACGTACACCGTAGGAATTTTATATAATGTTAGTTGAAATAAGACCCCCGCACGTGCCGCTCCTCGTAAATGTCCAAAAACCCGCTACTCGCAGGTGGATGCCCTCACAGTTACCGTACATCTTCCTCCACAAGGAAGGCTTGATGATGGTCGCTAAATATTGAGCTTCCGTATAACTAACATCGGTTTTAGACATAAATAAGTTACGTACACCGCAGGATGTATTATTTACTTGTCGTTATATTATCACATTGTTTCTAATGTGTAAAATACAAAGTTTTTCGAGCAATTTCTTGCTTGTGACCTTATTTTAATACAAATTATTTTTGCATGCAAGTGATTAATCTTCTTCTTTTGCAATTTGATTTTCTGGATAAGAAATCCAATCACTCCAGCTACCTGCATACAATTTAACATTTTGGAATCCAGCTAATTTTAATGCAAGGATATTTGGACACGCTGTAACACCAGAACCACAATATACAATTGTTTCCTTATCTTTCGAAAGATTTTGGAATCGTTCTCGTTGCCCAGCTTCATTCTTAAATTGTCCTGATTGCAACATTCCATCCTTCCAAAAATAGTTTACCGCTGTCGGAATATGTCCTGCTTTTGGATCAACAAGTTCTTCTACACCAGCATAACGTTTTGGCTCTCTAGAATCAATTAACGTAATATCTGCACCTGCATGAATATTCTCTCTGACCGTTTCCATCGTTACAAGCATATGCTCTTGTATATTGGCTTTGAATGTTTTTCGGGTAACAACAGGAATTTCCGCTGTTATATGTAATCCCTTCTCTTTCCAAGCAGGAAATCCGCCATCTAATATATATACTTTCTCATGTCCTACATAGTTTAATAACCACCATAACCGAGAAGCATTTGCACCCGCTTGACTGTCATATGCAACTACTATCGTATGTTCATTAATACCAGCTCGCGAAAGCTTGTCTGCAAACTCTTCAATATTTGGCAACGGATGGCGACCACCATGTTCTGTTACTGGACTTGATAAATCTAAATTTAAATCAAAATATAACGCATGAGGGATATGTTCTTCCTCATACTTTTCTCTACCCCAATTAGGATTCGCTAAATCAAAACGACAATCGATTATACGGACGTTCTCATCTTCTATATGCTCACGTAACCATTCGACTGTAACTATCATCTTTAACGACCTTCTTTCTCTTGCAAACGACTTACATACTCCATAACCATTTCTTCTGTAACATATTTACGCTGCAAGGTAACACCATTTTTTGCAAGATCATTAATTTGCTTTGTTACAACATTAATGACATCAACCGAAAATTCTTTCCCATTTGACGCAAGAGATACGGCTGCTTCAATAGCTGCTTCACGCTGCGCATCTAATTGTAAACATGCTTTTACACTTTCATTTTGTTTACGAGAATGTGCTGTAATTGCTTTATGTACTTCCATCTTCTCTTCCCCCTAAATAAGTTATACGTTCTAATTCAATTCCATTGCAAGCCGAATCATATCACGGCATACAATGCCATTTTCAATAATCTCTTCTTCATAATGCTTCGAAAAGTAATCAAAATCAATAGAAAAAATACGAAATCCACATTTTTGATATAAAGCAAGTTGAGAAACACTAGAATTGCCTGTACCAATTTCAAGTTTTGACATACCATATCCTTTAGCAGTTTCTACGGCATGCCTTAATAGCTTCTTCCCAATCCCTTTTCCTTGCAAATGCTCTGCAACCGCAATATTCATGATTTCCATCGTCTTCGGCCTTGTTTCCAAAAGAACATACACACCGATGATGCTGCCCCTTTGCTTTGCTACGTATGTTAACCCTCTTTGTACATATATAGCTATTTGCCGTTCACTTGGATCAGCAAGTAGCAATAAAGACTTCGGTATAGCCTCTTTTAAAATACGTTCTATTACAAAAGACATAAAAAATCCCCCCATCTCTATTGTTCTAAACCCTCCTTGTCTACCATAAATAATAGAAAGGAGGGATTCACCATGGACAACAATGAGAAAAAATGCAACGTCATCTCTATTGATGGAAAGAAGAAGAAAAGCGACACGTATTCCTATCCAAAATTAGTAGTTGAAAATAAAACATACGAATTTTCTTCATTCGTCTTATGCGGTGAAACACCAGATGGCAGACGACTCGTTCTTACTCATATGATTTCTACCGATGAATTTGCTGGATTTGTCAAATCTTTAGATACTGTACTGCAAAAGAAAATTGAACGAATCTTTTTCTCATAACGACTATATAACATAAATTTCTTTTTCAATCTCTACTAACTGATTGTGCAATTGTTCTTTACTTTGTTCATATAGTGATACATCAATCGTTTCAGCCAATGCAAATAATATACTTTCATAATAATTCATCACATCTTGCTGCATCACTTTTTGGAATAAGTTCCATTTCATATCCCATTCTTGCTTATAATGATGAACAAATAAATCTTTTTCATCAGCTACATAGTTTGATACGAAAGGCTCTAATACAACTTTAGCCTCTTCTTGCATGAAAGCTTTATCATTTTTTTCAAAAAAGCTTTTTTCATTTTTAAAATGTGCCAATGCTTTTTTGAAATCTTTTATTTCAACTGAAGGGAACGGTTCTTTATGTGTAATATCTTTATATTCATAATCCACTGTTCCACTCATAGAAATTGATTCATTTTCTACTTTACAGTTCACCACAATTTCATTCTTTGCACGTTTCATCGCTTCATCTATCCATTTTTCAATGCGTAATGATGTCGCACGCATTTCTTGTAATAAATCATGCTGAATAAATGCTACTAATTCCATAACGCACTGTTGCAACTGCACTTTCACATTTCCGTCCGTTCGCAGCGATGCTGGATTAATAAATTCAGTAAACACATCGTTATAGCGTAGGAATAGACGCTGTTGCACGTAATAAAGCAATTCTTTCACTTCATTTTGCATCGCCTGCTCTTCAGCAAGCACACTATATGATGAAATAATATGAAGTAGTTGATCACGCTCTGCTTCATATTTTTTCGCTTGCTTCTCTTTCTCTTCATTCCCCTGCTTTGCACCATTTATCATATTTACTAAAAGCTGATCCGCTCCTTGCAATGCACCATATAAAGCATGAACAGATACGAGCATTAAATCTCTCATCATAAAGGATGTAAATGATTCCTCGAACTTCGCAATCCCAGAGTTTTGTAATATACCGTACTTTTCTTTTTCAATATTCTTTCCTTGTTTCTCTTCAAGCGCACATAAACTTGAAATTGCGAATAAACGTGGATTTCTAATACCGTATTGCAGTAGCTGGTCTGCGATATACCCTTTTACCATTTCAAGTTCTTCTTCTGACTCTGCTAAATCGGCCGCATTAATTAAGAAGAACATTTTATCAAGAGCAAACGTATCCTTTACACGACCAAGCTGGATTAAGAATTCACGGTCAGCACGAGAGAACACATGATTATAATACGTTACAAATAAAATAGCATCTGCGTTTTTAATATACTGGAATGCAACGTCTGTATGGCGGGCGTTAATAGAATCCGCTCCAGGTGTGTCTACAAGCGCTACTCCTTGCCTTGTTAAAGCACAATCATAATACAGCTCCATGTACTCAACAAAACATGATTTTTCTTCATTCGCTACATAATCAGAAAACTCTTCTAATGTAACTTGTACTTGCTCCCCTAAATGAGCAGAAACCGTATCATACCCTTTTTGTACCGCTCGTAAAAAGCTAAATGTTGTTTTTTGCTTCCCAGTTGGTGAAGGATATTTCATAACTTTATCAATTTGTGCTAACGCTTCATCTAACGTAGTAATCTCATAATGAAACAGCTTATAAACAGCTTTCATATCTTCTAATAGAGCTTGCTTTGATTTAAATTGGACGATTACTGTTCCGTGTGGTTTTTCCTCTGTAACTGGCAAAATTTGATTGATCGTTGCCGTCGTCGGATTTGGTGACACAGGAAGTACCTTCTCACCAAGCAATGCATTGGCAAATGATGATTTCCCAGCACTAAAAGCTCCGAATAACGCTACTGTAAATTGTTTCGTTTCCACACGACGCCTTTTTTCTATTACCTCTTGCTGTACGTGTTTCAGCGCTGGCAATGGCTCTAATATCGTTTCAGCTTTCTTCACTTTCTCTAATATACGCTGAATATTTAAAGCTGCCGTTCCTTTTATCTCTTCCTCACGAGCCATTACGTTACTGTTTACGCTTTCCTGTTCTTGTAGTGTGAATTTCTCACTAACAATTTGTGTTTTGCTTTGCAATATCTCCTCTATTTGCAATCCTTCTGGTGTAGCAATACGCTCGTGCCAAACATTTTGCAAATAACTTTCATATGTCTCCAAATTGTTACTGTATTGCAATTTCGTTTCTTTTGCCGTTTGCAACATCGTATATTTTTCTATCTCTTCTTCCATACGAGCAACTGCTTCCTTCACCTTTTGCTTTAAAACAACTGCACTTTTATCAAAAATTTGCTGTGCTTTTGTAAAATAACGTTTCTTCAGTTCATTCGCTACATCCGCTGTATAAAGAAGTAAGTAATCACCTGTGAAACCTGCACCTTGTTTAATGACTTCAGCCAACATTTCTGGTCCAAAAGCAATTTCTAAAGCATATATGTCTTTCCCAATTTCCTCTGTAAACAATCCTTCTTCTTTTAAGAAGGTAACAATAAATTCTTTCACATGGAAATCAAGTTGCGTTTCAACAGTCTTTTGTAAGGCAGAATAAAAAGCATCTAAACGTCTCTGTTTTTCTTGCTCCGTCTTTCCTTTCGCAAATAGCAAACCGACCTTAAACTTAGTTAATTTCGTTTCTAAGTACGCATTTGCTAATTCTCTCATTTCAAATGGCATTAAATACGCGTTATCTAATATAGCTTGTAAGCCTTTTATAAATTCGTTCCTCACATGAGATTCTTTACCAGCCTCGCGACGTTGAGTTTCCGTTAGTTTTTCTTTCTTTTCCACTATCTCTAAAATGGAAAGCGGTGATGCTAACTCTTCCTCATATTTCAAAAGAGCTTTTTCATTTTCAGAAAGAATAAACGAGAAATGTTCCCCCATCAAATATTCTGTTTCTCGCTCCATTCCATCTCTTACATACTGCTCTTTTTCTTTCATAATAGAAGTAATTAATGTTTCTAAACTTCCAATTTCATTATGTGTATGGTTCATCATTCGTAATGAAGTATAATACACTCCATCTACTTCAATATCCCAGTTAGAGAACGATTGTTTTACACTATCTTTATAATCCTCAAACGATAATTCATTTTCTTTATGTTTATCTATTTGATTTACAACGAGATAAACCGTTTTATTACGTTGTTTCAATTCTTTAACAAATTGTAAATTCACTTCCGATTGGACGTGATTATAATCCATCATATAAAAAATTACGTCTGCTAAATGCAGCGTTGATTCTGTCGCTAGTTGGTGGGCATCATCTGTTGAATCAATCCCTGGTGTATCAACTAACATAACACCTTCAGGAATTGGCGCATCATTCCGATAAATATGAACACCAATTACCTCATCACCGTCTTTACAAATTTGTTTTAATTCTTCAGCTGAATATGCACCGTCATACTCGTACTGTTCTCCAGATTTAACCGTTACAACAACACGATCCATCCCTTTTTCAATTTTGACAACGTTAGCGCTTGTCGGAATTGGACTTGTTGGTAACAACTGCGCTTTATATAGATGATTCATCATCGTTGATTTCCCTGCAGAGAAGTGACCGCAGAACGCAATCATAAGCTGCTCTTGCTTATATTTTTGAATCACCTCAAACAACTTTAAACTATTCTCTGCATCGCCGTGTTTTTGCCACTCTTCATAAAAACAAACAAGTTTTTTCATACCGTTTGTCTGTACTATGTTTGTCATCCCCTTGTTCCCCTTTATCCAAGATGTATATACTTTTCCCCGCTATTTGCGAGCTCATAATCAACGGGACATACATCCCCTCATTGATTACAGTTTCACTTTACTATCATACTAAATTTTCAGCATATTCTCATTAAAAATAAAAAATCCCTTTCATTCTTTTTACAAATGAAAGGGATTTTATGTCATATCACTCATTTTGCTGTTCCTACTCCATTTAAAACATACTTTGCAATAACTGCATATACAGCAACTGTACCTGCTACTAATGCATATACCATACTCATGCACCAACCTTTTTTTGATAATGATTATCACTTTTAAATACATTTTATCATTAAAGAGAATCATTATCAACACTTTTCATAAAGAAAGCCCCTTATAAGAAGGAGCTTCACTGCCTGTTTTGAAGAAGAGTAAAACTTGTTGTGCCCTCTTATTATATCTCATCCTACATAACTTAATAGTAAAAAAAAATGGAAATATACCCTATACCCTCCATCTTACATTTTGTATAATAAAAGGGAATTACTTAACAAGGAGGAAAATAATGACACAAAACATTTCACAAGGCGAGAGGATACATTCCATCGATATTATTAGAGGAATAGCTGTACTAGGTATTTTTCTTGTTAACTGGCCTATTATCGCCGGGATTGACTCACGTGATCTTTCAGGAGTTTACGAGGGGCTAGATAGCTATATCCGTCTATTTTACGATATGTTTATTCAAACAAAGTTTTATACTATCTTTTCGTTTTTATTCGGCCTAGGCTTTTACATTTTTATGACTCGTGCTGAAGCGAAAACAGATCGACCAAAAACTTTATTTGTTCGTCGCTTACTTATTTTATTATTATTTGGTTTCTTACATTACGTTCTTTTATGGGACGGAGACATTTTACATAGTTATGCAATCGCTGGATTTTTCTTATTTTTATTTTATAGGAGAGAACCTCGTACTATTTTAATATGGGCAATCGTTTTATTAAGTATTTTTCAATTTCTTATGCTAATTGCTAGTATTGGTATTGCCTTCATGCCAAAGGAGGAACTTGGGTTATCCTTACCAATCATGCCACTTGAAGACTGGGTGTCACAAATACAAAATCGTTTCCATGCTTTTTATGCTAATGGCATAGGGCTAAATATTTCAATGCTCCCAGAAACAATCGGATTATTTTTACTCGGTTTATATGCTGGTAAAAAAGACATTTTCCGTCGCACGAAAGAGTTAGACTCGAAACTAAAAAAATGGCAAATCATTATGTTTGTTTTAACATTACCGTTTTGGTTCTTTATGGTTCGTTATTTCTTATCAACATCGTCATATGAACCACTTTATATGCAAGGACTTGCAATGTTTAGCGGAAAAACATTATTCATATTCTACATTTTCACGCTCATGCGTTTATTACAAAAAGAAAGATGGCAAACATTATTACGTCCGTTCCAGTACGTTGGGCGAATGGCATTAACAAATTACATCTCGCATACAATTGTTACATTACTTGTGTTCGGACTATTGTTTAAAAATTATTATCCAGCTCCATTATGGATAGGACCACTATTTTGCATCGGTTTCTACACGTTACAAATCTTTATTAGCCGCTGGTGGCTGTCACGTTATCAATACGGGCCACTTGAATATATATGGCGCCTTGGTACGTACGGAAAAATGATGCCACTTAAAAAGAAAAGCAAGGTCTCATAACGAGACCTTGCTTTTTTACGCTTCTCTTACCGCACTTTGTATCGGAACTGGTTCATCCTTTACTTTCACTTTACGCTGCGGCACCATATTAAATACGATATTTAAAAGTACTGCTGACGCACTTCCAAGTACGATTCCGTTATCTGTTAAAATACGAATACTTTCTGGAAGTTGTGAGAATAATGTAGGAACGACAGTAACTCCTAGTCCGATTCCAACAGAACATGCAACGATTAATAAGTTTTCTTGTCTTCCAAAATCAACGCTACTTAACATTTTAATACCATATGCCATTACCATACCGAACATTGCTAACATCGCACCGCCAAGTACTGATTTCGGAATGATTGTTGTAATAGCTGCGATTTTTGGGATGAACCCAAGAACGATTAACATACCACCACAAGTGTAAATAATAACGCGATTTCTTACTCCAGTTAATTGAACAAGCCCTACGTTTTGAGAGTATGTTGTATATGGGAATGCATTGAAAATACCACCTAATACCATCGCTAGTCCTTCTGCGCGATAGCCTTTTGTTAATTCTTTTTCACCAATCTTTTTATTGCAAATATCAGATAATGCAAAGTAAACACCTGTTGCTTCTACAATCCCTACGCAAGCAACTAAAATCATCGTAATAATTGGTGTTAATTCAAATGTTGGTGTACCGAAGTAAAATGGTTGAATACCATGGAACCAATCCGCTTCTCCAACCGCTTGCAAGCTTACTTTCCCCATAAATGCTGCAACGATTGTACCGAACAATAGACCTAGTAAAATAGAGATTGAACGAATAAATCCGTCAAAGAAACGATACATAATGATGATAAATAATAACACACCAAATGCTAATGCTAAATTTTCAAGACTACCGAAATCCTTACTTCCTACTCCACCAGCCATATCATTAATAGCGGCAGGAACAAGTGTAACTCCAATTACTGTAACAACAGATCCTGTTACCACAGGGGGAAACAGCTTTACAAGCTTTCCAAATAATTTCGCAAAAATAACAACGAATAACCCGGCAGCAATAATTGCCCCATAAATAGAAGACACGCCGTATTGTTTCCCGATTGCAATCATCGGCCCAACGGCTGTAAATGTACAACCTAGTACAACTGGAAGTCCAATACCGAAAAAACGATTTGATAATGCTTGTAAAATTGTCGCAACGCCGCACATTAATAAATCAATTGAGACTAAATACGTTAACTCTTTTTGATTTAAACCAAGTCCACCGCCCACAATAAGCGGAACGATAATTGCACCAGCATACATAGCAAGCATATGCTGCATACCAAGCGATGCGATTTTAATTGGATGTTGCTTCATCGTTTATTTCACCTCCGCAGTTTCTTGCTGTACAAATGTAACTGTGCCGTTATCAAGTGATGCAATTTCTGCTAGTGATTCAACACGAACACCTTGTTCACGAAGCTTCTTTCCTCCATCTTGAAATGCTTTTTCAATAACAATACCAATTCCGGCAATACTTGCTCCTGCTTGTTCGACTAAACTCATTAAACCTAAAGCAGCCTGACCGTTCGCTAAAAAGTCATCGATAATTAAAACGCGATCAGTTTCATCGATATGATTTCGAGATAATGAAATTTCATTCGTTTCTTGTTTTGTAAATGAATATACGTTTGCAACGTACATATTATCTTGTAACGTTAACGATTTACGTTTTCTTGCAAAGATTACTTTTACACCAAGCTCTAATGCAGCCATAACTGCTGGTGCAATGCCTGAAGATTCAATCGTCACGATTTTTGTAATGTTCTCTTCTTTAAAACGTTTAGCAAATTCTTTTCCGATTTCTTGCATAAGTACTGGGTCAATTTGATGATTTAAAAATGCATCTACCTTTAATACGTCACCAGATAAAACCTTTCCTTCGTTCAAAATCTTTTCTTGTAATACTTTCATGTTTGTTCCCCCTCTTATGCAATAAAAAAACTCCAAAAGCTGCCACCACTCGTTACAAGTGAGAGACGCGCTTTTGGAGTTTCGCAAAAAAGAATGCTAAACAAGCAAATATATTCGTCCTCACTCATAGTCAAAGTATTTACGGTACTTCGGTAGAAACTTGCAGGCCATATCCCCGCGATTATATGAGTGTAGCTAACTATTTATTTTATAGAAGGATTATAACGCACTTTTTATATTTTGAAAAGCATTTATTAACAAAACACGTACAAATTTTATAAAATTATCATTTTCGTTCGATTTTTGTAAACTCTTACATTTCTTATCAAAGTGTCGTTAAAATGATTGGACCATCTTTTGTAATCGCAATTGTATGCTCATATTGAGCTGATAATTTACCGTCCATCGTTCTTGCAGTCCATCCATTTAAATCTACTTTAGAATAGCGCATGCCTACATTTACAATAGGCTCAATTGTAATTACCATTCCTTCTTGTAGCTCAGGCCCTTGTCCTTGTTTACCAAAATGAAAAATTGCTGGTTCTTCATGAATCTCTTTACCGATCCCGTGTCCTGTAAAGTCTCTTGCAACAGAAAAACCTTCATTTGCTACATAACTTTCAATTGCATAGCCAATGTCCCCTACATGATTACCGATTACTGCCTGGTCAATCCCTTTATACAAAGCATTCTCAGCTACTACTAATAATCTTTCTGCTTCATCAGAAACTTTTCCAACTATATACGTCCAAGCAGAATCCGAAAGACCACCATTTAAGTTTACTACCATGTCAATTGTTACAATATCGCCCTCAGTTAAAGGAACATCGGCCGGAAACGCATGACACATTTCATCGTTTACAGATGCACATATCGCATATGGATATCCGTTGTAATCTTTCTGCTCAGACGTTGCACCATGCTTTTCTAAATATGCTTCAACAAACGTATCAATTTCTTTTGTCGTAATACCTGGTTTCATCATTTTCGCAATTTCCCTATGACATGAAGCAAGTAATTTCCCAGATTCATGCATCAAATCTATTTCATTTTTCGTTTTAATTGTAATCATGCTACCTCTCCCTGCTAAACTACTATTTGCTACTAAAGTTCAATCATACACATCCTCTTCCAAAATTACAAAACTTCCAATTACAAAAAGTATGATTTATTTCTGCATAAAAAAACAGAAGGAGATTCTTCTGTTTTTTAATCATTTTTACATATATAATTCATTTTTAAAAACTCAAAACAACTCCCATTCGTCTTCTGTATATACGTTCCAACAGCTTCGAATCCCGCTCTTTTATACACTTTAATCGCTCTCTCATTAAATGTAGCTACCGATAACGTTATATAATTACATCCGTACTTTTCTTTACTAAAAGCTAATCCAGCGTTTACGAACTGTAAACCAAATCCGTTCCCAGTTATATCAGGTCTCATTCCAAGACCTATATCAACCGTTCCATCATTTATTATACAAACAGTAAAATAACCAATGAGAGTGCCATTTTCCTTCACAGAAAAGGTATGATCCCCCCTACTCTCATCATGTAAAAATTCAGCTAAATCTTCTTCATCTGCCTCTATATCGTAAAAGGAATATTCCCCTTCATAATGCCAGTTGTATGCAATTTCTTCTGCTTCTTCTTGCGTCATTACTGTATATGTATAATCCATTTTTCTCCCCCCTTTAAAAAAAGAGCTGCAATTAAGCAGCTCTTTTTTATAAATCATAAATTTCTTTATACTTCGCTTCTAAATAATCTGCTAAGTAATTTGCATTTAATCCTTCACCTGTTACATCTTCTAAAATTTCAAGTGGCTTTTTCGTTTTACCGTATTGGTGAATGTTTTCTGTTAACCATTTACGAATTGGTGTTACGTTTCCTTCTTCTAATAATGCATCAAAGTTCGGAATGTCTTTTAACATTCTTTGCTTAAATTGCGCTGCATACATATAACCAAGCGCATAAGATGGGAAGTATCCAAATGAACCACCAGCCCAGTGAACATCTTGCAATACACCTTGTGCATCGTTTGCCGGACGAATTCCTAAATATGCTTCCATCTTATCATTCCAAGCCGCTGGCAAATCCTTCACTTGTAATGTACCATCAAATAATTCTTTCTCAAGTTCATAACGAACCATGACGTGAAGCGGATATGTAAGCTCATCTGCTTCTATACGAATGAACGATGGCTTCGATTCGTTAATTGCATCATAAAACTCATCTACTGATATATCATTGAATTGACCATCGCTATACTCTTTTAATAAATCATAATTTTTCTTCCAGAATGATTTATTACGACCGATAAAGTTCTCAAAGAATAATGATTGTGACTCATGAATGCCCATAGATGTTCCACTACATAGCGGTGTACCTTCAAATTTCTCTGCAATATTTTGTTCATATACAGCATGACCACATTCATGTATTGTTCCAAATACAGCCATACGGAAATCTTTTTCGTCATAGCGTGTCGTAATACGAACATCCCCTCTATTTAATGTAATCTCAAATGGATGTACCGTTTCATCAAGACGACCTGCTTCAAAGTCATAATTCAATTGTTTTAATAGCTCTAATGTAAAGTTCTTTTGTTTTTCTTTTGAAAAATGTTCTGATAAAGCACTTGTCTTTAATCTCTTTTGCGACTCCGATATTTCTTTTACGAGTGGGACGATACGCTCACGAAGTTGACCAAATACATGATCTAATACTTCTACTGTAATACCCGGCTCATACATATCTAATAATGTATTATATTTATATGTTTCGTAACCCCAATATGCAATAAATTTCTTTTTAAATTCAACAATTTTTTCTAAATACGGACGGAACATTTCGAAATCAGATTTTTCGCGAGCTTCTTCCCACACACTTTCCGCTTTCGCTTCTAATTTCACATACGCTTCATATTCCGCTTGTGGAATTTTCTTATTTCTATCATATTCTTTACGACACTCTTCAACCATTTTCTTCGTCGTTTCAGAAAGTTTGTCTTCACGTATTAAATTTTCAAGCTCTGTTAAATAATTTCCCATCTCATCTGAAGTCGACATAGCAAACACTTCTGATGAAAGCATACCAATTACTTCTGAACGTTGGTCTACACCTTTTTTAGGCGCACCTGTTCTCAAGTCCCAAAACATTAAGCTTAATGCTTCTCCGTAATTCTGTATCTTCTTCACATATGTTAAAAATTGTTTTTCTACTTCATATGTAGCTACTGTCATCGTATAAAAGCCTCCTTTTTCTACCTCAAACTTAATTCGACATGAAAATCTAAATTCCTTTTATAATAAAAAAAAAGCTTGGCAAGCGCCAAGCTCTCTCCTTACAATTCTTTACCTTCTACTGGTAGTACGTTTTTCACCGCTTCTACCACTTTCTCATCTTCTGTATCAGATAAGAAAATTGATATAGTACCTTTATCATCGCTCGTACGAATTAAACGGCCAATCCCTTGACGAAGACGTAAAATCATATATGGTACATCTACATCCCAGAATGGATCATTTACATGTTTACGCTTCGCTTCAAACACAGGATCGTTTGGAGGGAATGGTAATGACCAAATAATAACATGTGATAATGATGAACCAGGAATATCTAAACCTTCCCATAAATGAACGGCACAAAGTACAGTCTCTTCTTCATTTTGGAAACGAGAAACGAGCTGACTAATTTCTTGATCCCCTTCATATAGGAACGGAACTGACATTTGTTCTTTACTTACATATTCTTTGAACGCTGCAAGCTCTTGCGTTGTACGGAATAATACGAGCGTACGTCCATTTGTTTTCTGTATATTTTCAAGTGTATATTGACACTTTCTTTCCCATTCATTTTCTTTCGTATGTGATAGTAAGTTTACTGCCATTTGTTCTTCGTAATCAAATGGTGAGGCAACTGAGAATGATAAATAATCTTTTACCCCTAGGCTATTTGCTGTAAATGCGAATGAATCGTTGTTAGATAATGTAGCAGAAGAGAAAATATACGGGATTTTCTTCGAGAATACTTTCTCTTGTAATACTTCTTCAACTGCACGTGGCATAATTACTAACGTGAAGGCTCCATCACCTTCTTCACCCCATGTAATTACATTTTTCTCGTGCATGAACAAACGAAGTGAATGTTCTAATACATCTAAATGTTCATCGACGATATTTAAATCATACGTGTTTACTGTATGCATTTCACTTTCAAATACTAACGCATCACCGACCTCACCAATTTTCGCATAAAGTCGCTTCGCTTCAGCTGTTACCTTTTCTGTCACAGTAATTTCTAAACGATCAGAACCGGCAATTTCCTTTTTATTTTCTTGTAACACATCAAAGAATCGTTCTGTTTGCCAAATTGTTTCTTCTACTAAATGTGCGAACTCTTCACGAATATCATTTTGTAATAATCTCGTTAGAAGTTGCTCCATCATCGTTTGCTTTAAACGATATGTTAAAGCTTTTTGGGCTGCATATTCTACAAGATGTCCTTCATCGAATACAACGCAGCTACTTTCTGGTAATAACGGAATTTGCCCTTCACGCTTACGAGCATCGTACGTCCAAATATGATCCATATAGAAATCTTGAGAACAAATAATTAAATCTGCCGCTTTACGATAATGTTCACGTGAAAGAGTTTGACCACAACGGTGACGTGAATCACAAGTGAAGCAATCTTGGAAGTAATCCCAATTTATTTTTGACCATTCCTCATCATTTAAAAGCGGAAACTCTTTTCGATCACCGTAGTGAGTAAAGTTTTGCATCGTACCATGATCAAATACAAACTGCGGTAATTCGTAGTATACATCTTCAATTACTTCTGGAGCTCGTCCACTCATAACATCTTCAAGTTTACGTAAACATAAATAATTATCCATTGATTTCGCAAGTCTTACATCTACCGATAAGCCTAACGCTTCGGATAATTTAGCAATGTCCCCTTCTTCTTTTACAAGCTGCTCAATTAACGTTTCATCTGCACAAGCGATAATAGCTGGTTTTCCAGTATAACGCGCATAGCAAATTGCATATAGAAGATATACAATTGTTTTCCCTGTTCCTACACCCGCTTCTGCGAACATTACTTTCTTTTCTTGGAAAGCACGCTCTAATTGAAACGCCATGAAAATTTGTTCATCACGCTCTTCAAAGCCTTTTTCCGGAAGGATGTCATAAAATACATCTCCAATCCACTCATTCAACTTATCATAAAAATTGTCTTGTTTTCCTACTTCAAATGGTAATCTCTTCTCAGTAAACATCCTTAGCCTCCAACCAAAAAGTTTTTCTATAAAAAGATATAGTAGCTGCTATTCATATGTGTGCAGCCACTTTCCCCTGTTGCCATACATAGAAATACACGAAAAAAAATTTTCCTTTCGAAAAAGGAAAATTTTCTTCTATATTAATGACTTTAAATACCGTTTATCAATCGCTGTTTCATGTGAAAGAGCTGACAAATATTCTTCTTGTGCTTTTTGTATTTCATCTACCATCGCACCTTGACTATCTACTTCTTTTCCGAGCTCATCATACGTACGGTGAATAGCTTTTTGAATCATTGATAATTGGAAACTATCCATACCAGTTCCTCCTTTACGCATTACATAATAGCCAGTATATGCGCGCTGGAGGAGTTTTATACTATGAATTACGCGGTGGTCGTTTTCCGAAGTATTGGTAGTAATCTGTACGGATAAATCCGTTAAACAGTTTACGTTTCTTTGATGCATCTTTTCCGTAGCACTTCTCAAATGCTTCGTAACTTGTTAATACATACGCTGACCATGTATCTAATGGACGGAATACTTGTCCCATTTCTTTGTACAATTGTTCAACAAGCGCTTTTTCACTTAAACGTTCTCCGTATGGAGGATTCGTTACAACGTAGCCATAATCCTCTTTTGTCGTGAAATCTTTTACTTGCATTTGTTTAAATGTAATTAAATCACCTAAACCTACTTCTTCTGCGTTATCTTGAGCAACTCGAATCATACGATGATCAATATCTGATCCAATGATTTGCAGTGGTTGATTATAGTTCGCTAAATCTTCAGCTTCTTGACGAGCTTCACGCCAGTTTTGTTTACCTACCCAGCCCCACTCGTCTGATGCGAAACCACGGTTAAATCCTGGTGCGATATTTTGTCCAATTAATGCTGCTTCAATCGGAATTGTACCTGATCCACAGAAAGGATCCACGAAAGGACGATCTGGCTTCCAGTTTGTTAATTTAATTAAAGACGCAGCTAATGTTTCTTTTAAAGGAGCTTCCCCTTGATCCATTCGGTATCCCCGTTTATGAAGTCCAACACCGCTCGCATCAATTGTTAATGTTGCAATATCTTTTAACATTGCAATCTCAATACGGAATAACGGACCATCTTCTTCAAACCAAGTTGTACGTTTATATGTTGTTTTTAATTTTTCAACGACAGCCTTTTTAACGATACGTTGGCAATCCGAAACACTGAATAACTCAGATTTTAAAGATTTACCGATAACAGGGAACTCACCGTTCTCTGGAATATAATCTCCCCAGTTTAATGCTTTCGTTTTCTCAAACAGCTCATCAAATGTTGTCGCTTTGAATTCGCCAACTTTAATTTTCACACGGTCCGCAGTACGTAACCATAAATTCGTGCGACAAATCGCCTTTTCATCTGCTTCAAATGTTACTTTGCTGTTTTCTACTTGGCATTCGTAACCAAGATCGCGAACTTCTCGAGCAACTAACGCTTCAATACCCATTGCCGCTGTTGCAATTAAAGTAACTTTTCCCATTTGCATTCACCTCTTATGTATATTCAAACAATAATTAATAGCAATTTGCCCTATTAATTATTACATTTTACGAAAATTTTTCTCATTAACCATTTTAACTCATAATTTATAACTTCATACAAATAAAAAGCCCTCCTCTAACAAAGGAGAGCTGAGTTATTTCATAGTTGGTTCATAACGTTCTGTAAGCCATGTTCTGTTCCTTTGTACTGCAAACGGCCCACGCCTCGTACTCCGGTGGCAATCATCTATCTACAGGTTATACAACCTGTCCTTTCCCGTCGTTCATTTCCTTGGAAAAGATTCCCCTACCATTATTTGGGTTTCTCGCTCGTGGGGTTTACCTCGTTCCACTCCTATCATTTCTTCAAGGACTTCGTCACTGTGGCACTTTAAAGGTAGTCAAACCATATCCGAAAGGACTTAGGTTTTTTCCCTGCCGTTAAACCAGCCTTACAGCCAGAATACCCTAGCTTATGAATTGGCTAGGCACGAACACTACAGCCATCTCAGGCCGTGCGAGCATGGACTTTCCTCTACAACGTTGGCGTTGCAGCGATTACCCAAACGTTATGACATCCATTAGTATAGTGGAAACAAAAAGATTTTGCAATGTTTTTTTCTATGTAAAATGCTTTTACCTTTTTATCACCAAAAATTATTCGTATAACTTACTTCCAAATACAGCTTTTTCTAAATTAGATAGACGTTTTAAAATGTCCGTATTCGTGTTGTTATATACAGGTTGTGCAACTGGTGTTTGTACAACTGGTTGTTGTGGCACTTGCGTTGCTACTAGTTTTTGTTCCTCTAATTCACGCTTTAAACGAGCATTTTGTTGCTTTAATTGATCAAACTCCTTGTGGAAAGCTTCATAGTCTTTAATGATCATATCAAGAAACTTGTCTACTTCTTCTTGTTGATAACCTCTCATACCTGTTTTAAATTCTTTTTCTAAAATATCTTTTGCCGTTAATTTAATTTTATCCGAAATCATTTTCTTCACCTCAAATTTTTGCCAAAACTTTCATTAACTAAATTTTTTCAGAAACAATGCTTTTTGTCAATCATATATACGAGTACTATATTACATATTACTCAGCATTATTCCACTGTTCCTCTTCTATTATATCTTGTAAATCGGAAAAAAGAATGAAATAACTGTGATAATTTTCTATTTCTCCTTTTTTCTTTGCTGCTTCTACAATATATTTAGGACTCCCTGGTTTTTCTTCATCATATACAGCTAAAAGTGCATCACTTTTTTCAATAAAAAATTGATTTTTTAATTTAAATTGCTCTGGGCTTTCGTACTTCCGTTTCGTGATACTATCAATATGGTCTGCTTGTGAGAGAATAAATTCGTAATATTCACGGTTATCTTCCTTCCAACCTTCTTCTTGTTCTAAAAACGGAGTAAATACCGCTAATTTTAAATCTGGATATTCTACTTGTATTTCAAAAACAACTTCAGCAGCCCATAATTCGACACCTAACTGGCCACTTATTATAACCCACTCTAAACCACCTTCTACAAAAGCAGTTAATTTACGACGCAGCGCCTTTTTTATACATTCTACTCCTGGATGATCATTTTTAAATATTCCAAGTTCAAATGGCTTATATCCTGTTACTGCAATAACTTTCATATCAACACTCCAATTACAAAAAAAGAACTAGCATTTCGCTAGTTCTAACATATCATTTACTTTTTAAATATTCCACCAACGTTTGGTCCAATATTTGGACCTACTGGTGATACATTGTTTGGTAAAAATGGTGATACATTTGGTCCTGGTCCAAATGGTGATACATTCGGTCCTGGTCCAAACGGTGATACATTCGGTCCTGGTCCGAATGGAGATATTTGATGGCCGTGGTGGTGATGACCATGGCCACATGGTCCACATCCGCCGCCAAATCCTGGATCGATTGGGTCTACAACATTTACATTCGAGTTTGTTTGCGGGAAGAAGTTTTGGTTTTTAATTTGTTGATGATGTACATGTGTTGTATGTGTTGGGAAAATGTGTGGCACCACCGTTGTTGAAAAAGAGTGTGTTACGCATTGTTTCGTCGGATGAACGACAGGAGCAGTTGTACAAATAGGTCCTACAGGCTTATGCCCTCCAAAACAAGGATGACAATGATGCATAGTTTTTTCTCTCCTCTCTCATAAAAAAAATCTGATTACACTTTACAGTATGAGAAAAGAGGGAAAGCCGTTTGTTATATATACCCATTTACTCCAAGGAAATTTGTCTAGTCCCTACTTCATATAAGATACTTTTTTATAGACACCCCTCCAAAATTACTTACCAAAAAATCCTCCAACTTGCTTTACAATACCTGTCACTTGATTCATCGCATTCATCATTTGTCCAGCTGTATTCATCATTTTATTTACATCATAGTTACCATCTGACGTTTTAAATTGGGAAACAAAACTAGAAAATTGGCTTGGTTGCTGTTGTTGCTTTTGTTTATTCTGCGTTGGGTACGGTTGTTTTGGTGGATAAAACATCGCTTGCTGATTTCCATAGGGAGATGGTGGTGGCATATAGTATTGGGAATTCATATAAGGTTGCTGTTGTTGATCCATATAAGGCTGCTGCTGTTGATTCATATAGGGTTGCTGCTGTTGTTGCGGTTGATTCATAAACGACACTTCAAATGGCTGGTAATAATTTTGATTTCCATAATGAGGCTCGAAAGGATACATATTATACCGTAAATATGTATCCGTATTATATTGGTACATATTTTGCTGTGCATATGGATTCGTTTGCTGATATACGTTAGGTTGTTGAAACATGCATTCTCTCCTCCTTCACATAAGTTTCTACATATATAATATGTACCTGCAAAATAATTTGTGTGACGGAGTATCTGTCTATTTTTGTCGGAAGTTTAAATTTTTAAAAAATTAAAAAAGAAAACCCTTCCATGCTATGATAATGAAGAAGAAGATTCTCATGGGGGAGGAATCAACATGGTATTAGGGGATTTAAAACAAGCGTTTTCTCAAAAAAAGGGGTATTACACAGAGAATGTAAATGAATTGTTAGACTTTGCGAGACATTGGTATCTCGAAGGAAAAATATGCATTTCAGATTACCGAACGTTAATAAAAGAATTAGAAATAAACGGAGCAACAAAACCTACAACAATGACAGAAGCATAAAGAAACAAGAGGGTTTCCCCTCTTGTTACTTACATTGCTCAATTATATTTTGCAAAGTATACGAAATGGCTTGATGTGTTTCAAAGAATCGCTTACCTTTTCCTTTATTTACAAAACATTGCAACACATTTGTTTGTAAATTATCGTACACTTGATCAATTTGCTGTACATGTATATACTTCGGTTTTTCTTCCTTAATCCATTTATAAGCTAATTCTTTCCACAATTTTAATTCCTCATCTACCATATCTACAAATGGTTTCATATCCTTATAAAAATCATATTCAATCATTTCTCTTTTTTTCACATTCGCTTCATTATTATGCTGCATAAGTTTTTCCGAAGACTGTATTAATGCTTCATACTTCATTTTATTCCCACCTTATTATGCACTCACTACGACGTTTTGAAATGCCTTCACCCAATTCCCTTTTTCTTCGTGATGCACTAATTTATTTTCCATATGCTCAATATGCATTTCTGTTATTTCTATCTTGTTGCATATTTTTTCACTCTTATCCTTCAATGCATGATTCATTCTAATCCCTATGTTCATTTCCAGCAAATCGAGAGAACTTAACATTTGATCCATCGTTTTCATTACATCTTCCTTCTGAACCATCGCCATATACAAAACGCCCCCTTCTTTGCTTTCCTTTGTCATGTAATTTCGCCGAATGATTTCCCACTCCTGCCCACATGACAAAACTAGTTGTTATTCGTCAAAGAAATCATTTTGTATGTCATTTATAGAAATGGTAACAATACAAAAAGGAGGTGTATGAAGATGGCAAAGAACAAAGATGAAAAAAAGAAAAAACAAAACAAACAAAATAAACCCGAAACTGGCAATCCAAAGTTAGATGGTCCAAACTTCCCTGCTACATAAAGTGAAACTTTAATACTTTTACAAAAAGCTAATTTCTGAAGCATCCTTAATCTCTTATATTCATTAAGTTTTGAGATTAAATCTTTAGCACAAATGGCAGGATTACTTCACATTAAGAAGTCCCGTCTTCATAAATGAAGACGGGACTTCTTTTTTATTATATCACGAACTCTTCCATCCTTTTAACAAAACGATTTACAATAGAAGCAACATAGATTTGCTCTCTCTTTCTTTTATACCATTCTGTTATATCAACTTCACCCTTATACTCTTCTGGTAAAAATAGCTCATTTATTTCTGTATCTCTACAAAACCAATCTCTCGTACTTATCCCCTTATGTGCAACAACAAGATAAACCTCTCTAAGGGCTGGCGTACAAGATTTTCTGGCTCCTCTTACATAATATTCATAATCTGCTCTTGACCCTGTGTGTGTAGTTTGCAATGCAAACCTATGGAATAACTTTTTATAATCTGGATGAAACAGTAACTCCGCTAATTTCTTCCCTAGTTCTATACGCTTTTGTACCGTTTCAAATTGATAAACTGAAAAACCATACATATTCCCTTCAACGGTTGGAAAAATAACGGCACTAACATGAAGCATTTCTTGCAATTTAAAAAGTACTGTATGGAATACATGTTTTTTAAAATATGCATTCTCAATAACTGGTTTTTGAATTTTATTTTGCTCATTTATAATAAGGGCTGTCATGAGCCTGTTTATATCTTTTTTCTCCCAAAAATATATCCATTCTTTTTCCATAAAAATGGATACGTTGAAATATTGTAACAGATAGAATAGTGGCACCTGCCTCCTCTTACTTTCTTCGTATAACAACAGCTGAGGAAATGCATCTAAAAAAATAATCCAATTCGCTTCTTCATACGTCAGAAACAAATGTTTTTTTACTTTTTGAGGTAAAACAGTAGCATAATACTTCCCTTTTAAATCAGTCATATTCCATCCCGCATTTCTCGAGACCATACTCGCTAAGAAGGCCCACCTGATTTCACTATTTCTTACATAATATTCTTGATAAGACTGTGTTCGAGAAATGTTGTCCATATTAGCTATTTCTATTTCCCTCTTAATGTTGTAAACGATTATTTTTTCTTCTTCTGTACAAGCGATATTTTTACGATATTGTTTAATTTTTTCATAATCATTCCATGTAAACATGAATAAGTCATCATCCCTTTCTTCAAAAAGGTCACATCTTTTTTCATTTTTTGTTATAATCACCTTTGTAAGTAATTCTTAACAAGTTGGGAGTGGACACACTATGACCATTCGTTACCCAAATGGAAAACGGTTCAATCAAGCTTCACAACCTCATAAAACACCTATTAAAAAACATACTTATAGTAATAGAGGTATGTCCCTTGAAGAGGAATTGAATGAAACAAATGAATATTACTTAACCCATAATATTGCATGTGTACATAAAAAACCTACTCCTCTTCAAATTGTAAAAGTAGATTACCCCGCTCGAAGTGCTGCAGTGGTAAAAGAAGCGTATTTTAAACAACCTTCTACAACAGATTACAACGGTGTATATAAAGGGAAATACATCGACTTTGAAGCGAAAGAAACAAAAAATAAAACCAGCTTTCCACTTCAAAACTTCCACCTTCATCAAATTGAACATATGAAGCAAGTAATCGCTCATAATGGAATTGCATTTGTTATTATTAAATTTACACTTTTTGATGAACTTTATTTATTAGATGCAAAACATATTATTGCGTTTTGGAATCGTCAAAATACTGGTGGGCGGAAATCGATTACGAAAGAAGAAATAGAAGAGCATGGATCTTTATTATCATGCGGTTATCACCCTCGGATTGATTATATCCGTGTACTAGACACGGTTTATTTTTCGTGATAGAGTCATCACTAAGGCTCTTTTTTCGACTTTTGGGGAGAGAATGAAAGGTAGGAGAAAGTATAATGTCAGATAATTATCGTTCTCGTACAGAACGAAATCATGTAAAAAATCAAAATCAACAGCAAGAAACAAATAAAGAAAAAAAACCAAAGAAAAAAGGCTCCTTTTTTAAAAAATTCCTTATAGGTTGTCTACTTCTCGGTATCGTTGGTCTTGTAGCTGGCGTTTCCGCTTTCTTTGTTATGGTGAAGGACGCTCCAAAATTAGACAAATCAAAACTTGTCAATCCTTTATCAACAAAGTTTCTTGATAAGAACGGGAACTTTTTCTACGAATACGGTGCTGAAAAACGAACCCACGTTACGTATGATCAAATTCCAAAAGTAGTTGAAAATGCATTCCTTGCAACTGAGGATTCACGTTTCTATGATCATAATGGAATTGATTTTAAACGAACTACAAAAGCAGTTATGGAAAATGTCACTGGAGGTTTTGGATCTCAAGGTGGTAGTACGATTACGCAACAAGTAGTCAAAAACTATTTCCTAACGATGGACAAAACTGCAAAGAGAAAAGTACAGGAATGGTACTTATCTTACAAATTAGAGCAACAATACTCTAAACATGAGATTTTAGAAATGTACTTAAATAAGATTAACCTGGGTAACCGTTCGTACGGTATTGCAACAGCTGCAAAAAAATATTATGACAAAGATCTAAAAGACTTACAGTTACATGAAGCCGCAATGCTTGCAGGTTTACCCCAAGGTCCTAATATTTATGATCCAACAAAACCAGACAACGTTGAACGAGCTACACAACGTCGTAACGTCGTATTATCATTAATGAATCGACATGGTTATATAACAAAAGACGAAATGAATAACGCAATGAAAATCTCTGTAACTGAGGGCCTTCAACCGTCTTCAGAAGTAACAGAGATGAAGTATCAAGCATTTTTAGATGCTGTTGTAAAAGAAGTTGAAAAAGAATATCCGGATGTAAATATCGGTTCAGATGGTTTAACGATTCATACAACACTTGATCAAGATGCTCAAGATTACGCTGATAAAATTATGGATGGCAATCTTATTAAGTATCCGAACGATCAATTCCAAGGTTCATTCGTATTTATGGATACACAATCTGGTGAAGTTCGAGCAATTGGAGCTGGGCGTAAAGAAAGTAAGTCTACTTTCAAAGGTCATAATATGGCCACTGATTTAAAACGCCAAGTCGGTTCAACAATGAAACCAATTTTCGACTACGGCCCAGCAATTGAGAATTTACAATGGTCTACATACCATCAATTAAATGACTCAGAATATACGTATTCAGATGGAAAAAAAATACGAAATGCAACAAATAGTTACAAAGGTGACGTTTCACTACGTGAAGCTTTGAAAAAATCATTAAACATCCCTGCTTTAAAGACAGCTCAAGCGGTTGGTCTTCCTAAGTCACAAGCGTTTGCTGAAGGTTTAGGTATGACATTTAAAGACGGCAAAACATATGAATCAACAGCAATTGGTAGTAACGATAGTTCTCCATTACAAGTAGCGGGGGCATATGCAGCCTTTGGTAATGGTGGGAACTACAATAAACCGCACTTCGTAAAAGAAGTTATCTTCCCAGATGGGAAAAAGAAAAGTTTTAAACCGAAAGAACAACGTGCGATGCAAGACTACACAGCTTACATGGTGACTGACGTTCTTCGTGACGTAGTAAAACCTGGTTCTGGCGGTACTGGTCCAACAGCATACGTTTCAGGTGTTGATGTTGCCGGTAAAACAGGAACACAAAACTTTGATGCAGACGTTATAAAAGAATATGGTATTCCAGCTGATGCAAACAGAGATAGCTGGTTCGCTGGATATACACCGCAATATACAATGGCAGTATGGACTGGTTACGAAAAAAATGGCCCAGAAAACTACATTAGTGATCGTTATACTAGAATTGCACAGCAAATGTTCCAAGTAATGATGAGTAAATTCGCTACAGATACATCTCGTTTCGAACGCCCTTCTTCTGTACAAGAATTAAATGGTGAATTGTACGTAAAAGGTGCTAAGAAAGATGCAGTGAAACAAATTAAAGTAGATGCACCTAGTGGTCTTAATGTCACTTTCGATGGTGCTAGCACAGTTACACTAAACTGGTCTGGACCAGCAGAAGTTGATGCATATGCAGCAAGCTATAAAGCGACAGACGGTTCAAGTGGTAGTTTATCAATAAAAGGTACAACAGCTACTCTTGGCGGTATTAAACCAGGCGTTACTTACAGCTTCTCTGTAGTAGCGAAAAAAGGTACTGGAACAAGTCCTGCAGTTGGTGCATCCTTCACTGCGCCTGGAGGAACTCCAGATGCTAAGAAAGCTGACGAAGAGGCTAAGAAGAAGGCTGACGAAGAAGCTAAGAAAAAAGCTGCTGAGGAAGCACAGAAAAAAGCTAATGAAGATAAACTAAAACAAGACGAAGCTAAGAAAATAGCTGATGAAGAAGCTAAGAAAAAGGCTGATGAAGAGTCTAAGAAGAAAGCTGACGAAGAGGCTAAGAAAAAGGCTGATGAAGAGGCTAAGAAAAAGGCTGATGAAGAAGCTAAGAAAAAGGCTGATGAAGAAGCTAAGCAGAAAGCTGACGAAGAGGCTAGAAAAAAGGCTGATGAAGAAGCTAAGAAAAAGGCTGAAGAGGAACGCAAACAACAAGAACAGCAACAACAGCAACAGGATACCGGAGGAGATACTACCCCTCACGCAGACGGAAATGTTGTTACAACAGAGTCTTAATAACAAAAAAGAAGTCCTTTCTCTTAACGAGAAAAGGACTTCTTTTTTGTTATCATTTTCTTTACATATAACTTTTCTATTTCAATATACAACTGCGCTAACTGAATATAAGAATGATAATTATTCGGTTTCTTTATAATGAACGAATATCTCTCCATAAAATTAACTGGTTGTACTTCCAATTTACTCGTGAAATCTTCCATTTCATCCAAACTATGAACAGGTTGCTCATTTAGCCAATATACAATTGATAACAAATGCGCTGCAAAAAGAATCATCGGACCTTCAGCTTCTTGTTTCTTTCTGTTTCGAAATAATGTGGCAATGTCTTCATGCTTATTTTTCCATACATTCAACATTACCGGAATACTGTTTTCAATTTCATTCCACGGTTCGTATTGTCTTTCTATATCAAATATAAAGTAAGTACATTGTATGATTTCTTCAAAAGACTGTTCTGTATGATACGCAATTGAATTTACACTTTCTTTAAAAAATGGTAAGTACCGAAATTCTCTCGGTACTTCTATAACTCGCTCCATCCTTTATTTCCCCTTCATTCGCTTCTTTCCTTCTCGACACACTTCTAGCAATGGACACTCTTCACACTGTGGTCGCTGTGCTTTACAGTGATAACGTCCAAAGAAAATCAAACGGTGATGTGTAACGCCCCATTCATCCATCGGAATTTTCTTCATTAATGTTTTTTCGACTTCTAATACAGAGTCTTTCCATCTACAAATCGCTAATCGTTTGCTCACCCGCTCTACATGCGTATCGACAGCAATTGCCGGTATTCCAAAAGCTACCGATACTACAACATTCGCTGTCTTCCGTCCTACACCTGGTAACTTCGTAAGCTCATCTCGATCTTTCGGCACTTCCCCATTGTAATCATCTAATAACATCCGGCACAATTTTTGAATGTTTTTCGCTTTATTTCTATACAATCCAATAGAACGTATATCTTGTTGTAATTCTTCCAGAGAAACACTTAAATAATCTTCTGGTGTTTTATATTTTTGAAATAAATTTTTCGTCACTTTATTTACAAGTGCATCTGTACATTGTGCAGATAATGCTACCGCTATTACTAGTTCAAACGGATTATCATGAATTAATTCACAATGTGCTTCTGGGTACATATCCGCCATTGTGTCTAAACAATAGCGAATTTGCGTTTTATTTAACATATACTTCCTCCTACATTACTGCTCCAACCAATTATAAAAAGGCACTTTTCCAGTAAATTTCGTCTCTTGTTTTGTCGTTTGCTGCGTTCGTTGTTGATTTGCTCTAAATTTTCGCCCTTGATTTTGGGCTTGATCTACTGTTTTAATACCATTCTTTTTCCACTCAAATAAAATGCGATCAATATATCGGAAATTAAGCTTACCACTCATTACAGCTTCCCTGAGGGCCGCTTGAATTAAATTCGGATGATGTTGATCTTGATCTTCCCACATTCCCAACGTTTCACATTCAAATGGAGAAAGTGGTCTTCCAAATTCTTTTTCAAATACTGTATATAAATTTACTTGCAGTTGTTTTATTTCTTTTTGTTCTTCTTCTATTGATTCATTCATTAAGAAATGCAATATTTTTTCCCATAGTGGTTGTAAAGAATAACTTTCACACATCATCGCTTCTGATCTTTGTCCACCTTCTAGTGATAAAAAACCTTTTTGAATCAATGTCTGAATCACTTCCATACATTTCATTTCAGTAATCGTCATCCGTTCTGAAATCTCTGACGGAGTCGGAAACGAATTGCCTGATTCTAAAAATGTGTGTACATGAAGTACAACCATAAATTCCGTTTCATTTAACCCTAATTTTTTATAATGCATCATAAGTAATTTTGGAATTGCAATGCTTCCCTGTTCAAACCACTGTAACATCATTTTCTTTTTCATCACCAAACACCTCGCTCTCTAGTATAACACACCTTTCGCTATTTCTTTTTGCCACAATTCGTCAAAAAAACCTCCCTATTATGTAGGAAGGTTTTTTGTATTGCGTTAATAAAATATACAATTAAGCTTGCACTTTACTTTTCATAAACGTATGAATACGTTCTAATGCTTTTTCTACTTGTTCAAGAGATGTAGCATATGATAAACGAACGTTGTTTGGAGCACCAAATCCTGTACCTGGTACAAGAGCCACTTTTTCCTCTTCTAATAGAGCTTTTGCCCAATCATCAACAGTTTCGTATCCTGATAAAGCTACTGCTTCTTTTACATTAGGGAATAAGTAAAATGCGCCTTGTGGTTTAATGCAAGTAAAGCCAGGGATTTGAATTAATTTATCATAAATAATGTTTAATCTCTCTTCAAATGCTTGACGCATTGTTTCTACAGGTTCTTGTGAGCCTGCATATGCCGCGATTGCGCCGTATTGAGCGATTGAAGTAGGGTTTGACGTACTATGACTTGCTAAGTTCGTCATCGCTTTAATAAGCTGCTTATTTCCTGCTGCATATCCAATACGCCATCCCGTCATAGAATGAGATTTAGATACACCATTAATAATAAGTGTTTGTTCTTTTAATGCATTAGAAAGCTGGGCAACCGAAGTATATTCTGCTCCACCATAAATTAATTTTTCATAAATTTCATCTGAAACGATTAAAATATCATGTTCTAAACATACTTCTCCAAGCTGTTGTAATTCTTCTTTGCTGTAAATCATTCCTGTTGGATTACTCGGTGAATTAATAATAACTGCTTTCGTTTTCTCTGTAATTGCCTCACGCAGCTGCTTCGCTGTAATTTTGTATTCATTGTCTTCAAGGCCTTCTACATAAACTGGCTTACCACCAGCAAGCTTTACTTGTTCCGGATAACTTACCCAGTATGGCGTAGGGATGATAACTTCATCTCCTTCATCAAGTAACACTTGGAATAATGTATATAATGCATGCTTTGCACCGTTACATACAATAATTTCAGACGGATCATACGCAATTCCTTGATCGCGAGTAAACTTCTTCACAATTTCTTGTTTTAACGCTTGTAATCCACCTGTTGGTGTATACTTCGTATGTCCTTCTAACATCGCTTTATGTGCAGCATTCATAATATGTTCTGGCGTATTAAAGTCAGGTTCTCCTGCACCTAATCCAATTACATCATGACCTTCTGCTTTTAATGCTTGTGCCTTTGCTGTAATTTCTAAAGTTGCAGATGGTGTTAAAGCAGCTACTCGCTTTGCTAATTTCATTTGTAGTTCCCCCTACATCTATTTTTCAATGCTGTAGTGACCAGCATAAGCCCCATTTTGAAACTCTAAATAATAATACGTATAACGATCTTCCTGATCAATATATGTAATTTCCCACAACGGAATATCGTTTTGAGCACCTAATTTTACTTTTATAATTTCTTTTGGCTTTGGCTTCGGCTCATCGCCTTTTCCTGTAGCTTGTTCAGCCAACTTTTGCAAAGCTTCTTTTTCAGGAATACCTTCACTCTTTTTCTTCACAAGGACATCCCCTTTTTTAATAGGCACCCAAACAATAATTTGTTCTCCTTTTTCGTCTACACCTTGTACGACCGTATATGAAGAATTTCCGTTATAATAATCCACAGATTTTACTTTTGTAAGCTTTGCTTTTTCTTTTGCAATTTCTACAGATTTTGCCTCTTTAGGGATTTTCTTTTCCATTGCTTTATTATAAACATACGCCCCATATATTCCGCTAGCAACGATTACGATAATGATTGTAAAGATCCACTTTTTCATTTTATCACTACGTTCTGTAAATCGTAAATACAGCTGTTTCTTTATCTTTTTCGTCTAATGCTAATCCGAACATGAGGTCCTGCTCTTTTAACGTACGATTCAAACTATCAACGATTTTATACAAGTCAGACGAATATTTAATACGCGTCGTTGATAGGACTTCGATTTTCTTATCCATGAAAAAACTCCTCCGTTACACAAAAATTTCTAATTATAGAAGAACGCAATGCGGTTACAATAAGAGTACATTCTTTACAACCCCTGCTTCATCACCCATCTATTATAGCAGGACATGTACTGCAAAAAAAGGTTTCAAGTCGAAAACCAATACATTTTGTATACAAGAAGTAAGAAAAATAAAATTCCTCCTACCCACATTTTTTACGCCTGAAGTTTAAATGTACTTCAGGCGTATTTTTCTTCCAATTTTATTCAGTTGGCCGTTCTCTTAATTGTTCTAACAATTCCTCTAAAGGGCCTTCATAAAGCGGGACAGTTGGGATTGATTGTAAAAAACGTTTCCCATAAGAAGCACTTGTCAAACGACGATCTAATACAAATACTGTTCCGGTATCTGTACTTGTTCTAATGAGACGACCAAATCCTTGTTTGAAACGCAGTATTGCTTGCGGGAGTGCTAACTTAGCGAATACGTCTTCTCCTTGATTTTTTAACCACTCTCCTTTTGCTTCTATCATCGGTTGATGAGGAGGCGTAAAGGGAAGGCGGACAATAACAAGACAGCTAAGGGCATCTCCAGGTATATCGATCCCTTCCCAAAAACTGCTTGTTCCTAACAAAATCGATTTGTCGAACTCTTGAAACTTACGAATGAGACGACTTCGGCTCTTATTATTCACACTTTGCGTTAATAATAAATACCCTTCTAATTCCTCATCATTTTTCAAATTCGTATACGCTTCTTTCAACATTTCATACGAGGTGAATAAGACGAGCATTCTACCTTTTGTAGCTTTCGCTATTTTTGCAATATGTGCCGATACAGATTCAATATATTCTTCATTACTTGCTTTCTTAATAAAAGGCACATCCGTTGAAACCATTAACTTCATCTGTTCTTCAAAACGGAATGGTGACGGAACCTGTAATGTATTAGGAGCAAAATCATGTAAACCTAGCTCTTCTTTTATATAGTCAAATGAATCATTTACTGTTAACGTTGCTGATGTGAAAATAACACTCTTTTTCTGTGTTAAAAATTCATCAGCAAATCTTTCACCAATATGAACAGGTTGCCCATATAAAACAGTTGAATGAATTGTTCCCTTCGTTTCAGTTTCCATCCATGTCACATATGAATTTTTTTCTAAAATGAGTAATTGTAAAGATTGTGCCATCTTTCTCAACAACTCAATTAAATGTATAAATTCACCTGTAACAACATGCATCTCCCACTCTAATTTACTTTGCAATATTTCAACTTGCTTCTCAAGTGTAGTTAATAATTTTCTTACATCATATACAAAACGATTTGTTAACTCGGTAATGCTATCCCATAACTTACCTGTCTCTACTTCCGTGTTATATCGATAAATGAGTGGCATATTGCTTATCCCTTGTTCCTGCTTTGTTTGTTTAAAGATGAATACACGTAACATTTGGAATAGCTCATCCGCATCAAATTTCAATTCCTTCAAACTATGACTTACCATACGGAAAGTTGAACGGGAGGCTTGTTCTGTTTTTTTCATCATTTTATATACTTTAGAAAGTACATCATCTGTTTCTAGCGTACCAAGACGAGATAAAACTAGCTGGAAATACATACAGGAGAACTGTTCACCTAATGTTCTACTCGCCGCTTCTTCAATATGATGAGCCTCATCAAAAATAATATGTTCACACGAAGCAAACAATGGTTCTTCACTTGAAAAATCTTGAAATAATAAAGCATGATTTGTAATAACGATATCTGCAAATAATGCTTTATTCTTTGCTCGTTGATAAAAACAACGACTAAACCAGTTGCTTTGCATCCCGCCCGGACTATGTACATCACTACAAATACGGTTCCAAAGTAACTTTCCGCCCTCAGGAATATTTAATTCATCCCGATCGCCAGTTTCCGTTTGCAATAACCACACTAAAATTTTTGCCTTTGTGAGCGCCATATCATAATTTTTCTCTTCCTCTTGCAAAGCATATTCAAATTTATGTAGGCAAAGATAATGCTTTCTTCCCTTCAAAAGAGCTACTTCAAATGAAAATGGTATTATTTTCTGTAATAATGGAATTTCTTTTTCTAGTATTTGTTGTTGCAGTTGTACAGTTTGGGTACTTATTATGACAGGTTCTTCTTTTTTCTTTGCAAAATAAATACTTGGAAGTAAATATGCAAGAGTCTTCCCTGTTCCTGTTCCTGCTTCAATTAGGGAAAACCTAGAATCTCTTAGTGCTGTATATATTTCCTTCATCATAATTTGTTGGCTTTCTCTTTTTTCAAACTTTGGCATATTCAATGCAAGTTTATCGATTGTCTTATGCAAAAAAGCATCAAATTTAGATGAACATGTTTCACTGAGATTTAAAGAATAATTCCGTTTTCGAAGTGCAATATTTCGATACACTTCATATCCCTCTGCTTCTTTTTTACCATGCATCATTTTCTTTAAAATATTTTCAGAAAGTACATCCGCTATATCACTTTGAAAAACATCACTCAATTCATAAAGTGATTGCAAGGTGACAAGTGGTAACTTCTCAATTTCATTTAAAAATTGTAAAAACAATTCCGCTGTTGCAAGAGCATCACTATCCGCACGATGCGGTTGATCATGCTCTAGTTCGTGTTGTTTAGCTAAATCACGTAATTTATAACTATCAGCCGTTGGCAAAAGAATTTGCGCCAACTCAACTGTATCAACTTTTGGACAATGTATTTCTGTATATCCAGCCTGCCTTAATTCTTCCGTTAAAAAATTCCAATCAAAGTGAACGTTATGTGCAACGAAAGCTGCACCTTGTAATAGCTCAACAACCATCGGGGCTACATCTTGAAATAACGGGGCTTGCTTAACCATACCCTCATCAATCCCTGTTAGTTCTGTAATAAATGGTGGAATCTCTCTCTTCGGATTAATAAAAGATGAAAAAATCTCCAATATCTCTCCATCTTCCACTACAACAGCTGCAATTTGGGTAATTTTATCCTTCCCATCCTTCCAGGAGTTCCCTGTCGTCTCTAAATCCACAACGACATAACGCTTACTCATATATGTAACACCTCAATTTCTTACCTATCAAACACAAAATTATATAATGTTACTATACCACGTTTTATCTCATCTTAATGAAAAGATGCACAAAAAAGCTATCTCTGTAATAGAGATAGCCTTCCTACTTATAATATCGTACCCGCTTTTTCAGCACCTAACATTTCAATAATTTGATTATCATCGTCTAATACTGCAATTTTCGGCTCTTGTTTATGAATATTTTCTTCTGTCACTAAACCGTAGCAAATAATAATAACTTTATCCCCTGGCTGTACAAGCCTTGCAGCTGCACCATTTAAACAAACAACACCGCTACCGCGCTCTCCTTTAATAACATATGTCTCTAAGCGAGCACCATTATTGTTATTTACAATTTGTACTTTTTCATTTTCTATAATATTTACTGCATCCATTAAATCTTCATCAATTGTAATACTACCTACATAATTTAAATTTGCTTCTGTTACTGTTGCGCGATGTAACTTCGCTCTCATCATTGTGCGAAACATAGATGCTCCCCCTTAGTTCACCTTTAATGTTATATTGTCAATTAATCTTACATTATCAAATTTGACTGCAATTGCTAAAATAATTCGTCCTTCAATGTTATCCATTACTTCTAATGAAGGATAGGCATATAAATCAGCATAATCTACGGTGCCTTTCGTATACCTCTCAATATACTCTTTCACAAGATTTGTAATGATTTCTGAATTACGTTCGCCTGCCTCAATTCTTTCTTTCGCTATACATAGACTGCGATATAAATGAGGAGCCTCTTCACGCTCCTCTTGTGATAAATACACGTTACGAGAACTTTTCGCTAATCCATCTTCTTCCCTTACAATATCAACTGGTACGATGGTAACCGGAATATTAAAATCCGCGACAAATCCTTCAATGACAGCAACCTGCTGTGCATCTTTCATACCGAAATAAGCACGCGTTGGCAATGTAATATTAAATAGTTTCATTAATACAGTCGCAACACCAGCGAAATGACCAGGTCTTTGTTTACCGCATAATACATCGGTACGCTTCACAACTTCTACTGTTGTCGTTTGTTCTACTGGATACATTTCTCCTACGCTCGGATAGAATAAATAATCTACACCGTTTTCTTTTGCTACATTTTCATCTCTATCAATATCACGAGGGTATCGATCTAAATCTTCATTCGGCCCAAACTGTAGCGGGTTGACAAACACGCTTAAAACTACAGTTTCATTTTCTTCTCTTGCCTTACGTAATAAAGTCGCATGTCCTTCATGCAAATAGCCCATCGTCGGAACAAAACCAATACTTTTTCCACTTGTACGAAGTTTGTTTGTAATTTGCTGCATCTCTTGCACTGTAGTTACGATTTTCATTATTGTTTTCCTCCGTATAACGCTAAGCATTCTTCCTCTTTCATTGTGAATGAATGTTTTTCTTCTGGAAATTGCCCTGTCTTTACTTCAGCAACATATTGAGAAATCCCGCGTACAATCTCCTCTTGAACAGACGTATATTGCTTCACAAATTTTGGAACACGATTTACGCCGTATGAAATAAGATCATGATAAACAAGTACTTGCCCATCCACTTTTTGTCCTGCTCCAATTCCAATCGTTGGAATCGTTAGTTGCTTCGAAATTAATTCTGCTAGCTGCATTGGCACACATTCTAATACAAGTGCTATCGCACCAGCTTCCTCACATTTCTTCGCATCTTCTATTAATTTTTTTGCACTTTCAGCATCTTTTCCTTGTACTTTATACCCACCTAGTACTCCTACAGATTGAGGAGTTAAGCCTAAGTGTGCCACTACAGGAATTCCCGCACTCGTCAAGTAATGAATAGTTGATATCACTTCGCCTGCACCTTCTACCTTCAGTGCATGAGCACCACTCTCTTGAACAATGCGGCGTGCATTCACCATCGTATCTTGTAACGACACATGATACGACATAAATGGCATATCAGTTACAATAAACGTCTCTTTCGCTCCTCGGCGTACAGCTTTCGTATGATGAATCATATCCTCTACTGTTACGGGTACTGTCGAATCGTAGCCAAGTACAACCATCCCAAGAGAATCTCCAACTAAAATCATATCAACTTCAGCTTCTTCTGCTAATTTTGCAGATGGATAATCATACGCCGTTAGCATTGTAATCGGCTCACCTTGCTCTTTCATTTTCAAAAAATCTGTTTTCGTTTTCAAAAACTACTCCTCCTTTATACAGGAGAGAGGAGATGGCCGAAATCATATAAAAAACCCCTCTGGCCATAAAAGGGCAGAAGGGTTGTGTGTTAGTCGGCATTATTCATCCCTCTGTCCCAGTCCGTTATTGGATCAAGGCAGAATCCAAGTTATTATTTTTTATATTGCATCGAATCATGGTGCAGTTCGCTCTGATACTGCCCACATTCGAACTAATTATAGCAAACTCTGAAAAGAAATTACTACATTTTTTTGAAAAAATAATTTTTATCCTCATTACGGTATGTGAAATTTCATATATAACTCAAACATAGAAAGATAAACACCTTTTTAAATGCATAGTATAACTCTTAAAATAATGATGCAGGTTAATTGAGGACACATACTTACAAAAGGAGAATTGCGAATGTCTATAAACAAATGGTTCTTTCGATTCATCAGTTTGCTTGTGATGATTGTATGGATGATAACTTTTAGCTCCTTCCATGCATATGCCTCAGTTAACACCGTAACACAACCTATCGATTCAACGAAAGTAATTGAGGTCGAACTAAACGATGATTACTTTCGTCCAAACGTCATCACGATTCCAATTAAAGAATCAACAACATTGTTATTAAAAAACAAAAGTAAGAATGAACATACCTTTACAGTAAAAAAACTCGATATTGATGTCGTAGTCGAGTCGGGAAAAGAAAAAAGCATTACTGTAAACCCTAAAAGTACCGGTACATATGAATTAATATGTCGGTACCATCTCCTGAAAGGAATGGAAGGCAAAGTAATCGTCAAATAACAAATATAGGCAACCAAACGATATTCAAAAATGGATTACCGTATTGCAAACGCAGCTCAAAAATATTGTAATAAAAAAGAAGTTCCAAAGGAGGAACTTCTTTTACTTAATTTCGATATCCGCAGAATGAATGTGATGTATCTTTCCTTCATGGTCCTCTAGAAGCAATACACCCTCTTCTGTAATTCCTTTTGCTAGCCCTGTAAGCGACTGTCTCATCGTTCGAGCGGTAATTTCTTTCCCGATGCTCACAGCGTAACTTTCCCAAAGAATTTTAATAACAGAGAAACCATTTTGTAAATATTCTTCATATAATTTTTCTAGTTGTAAAAAGATTTGTTGCATAAGCTCTGCACGAACAATTGGCTTACCAGATTCAATTGCTAAAGAAGTAGCAATATGCTGAATTTCCTCATCAAAATGTTCTTCTTTTTGATTCGCATTAATACCAATGCCCATAATAACAGCATTGATTTTATCAGGATCAGCCTGCATTTCTGTTAATATACCTACAGCCTTTTTCCCTTGAATTAAAATATCATTCGGCCATTTTATTCCTACATTTACACCTGTGCACTTTTCAATTGCTTGCGCAACGCTAACAGCCGCTAACAAAGTAAGTTGTGGTGCATGATGAACCGGAATTGATGGACGTAAAATAATACTCATCCAAATTCCTGTCCCTTTTGGTGAATGCCATTTTCTGCTTAAACGACCTCTACCCGCTGTTTGTTCTTCTGCCACAACAATTGTTCCTTCTTCTGCACCTTCATAAGCAAATTTTGCTGCAATATGCTGCGTAGATTCAACAGACTCTTCAAAATACACTGTTCTACCAATGTGTTTCGTTTGTAATCCTAACTGAATTTCATTCGCAGTCACTTTGTCCGGCTTACTCGCAATTCGATAACCTAATCGACGTACAGCTTCAAGTTCGTAGCCCTCATTACGAAGGTCCTCCATATGTTTCCACACAGCGGTTCTCGAGCAACCAAGTTTATCACTAATCGTTTGGCCAGATACAAACTCGCCATCCGCTTCAGAAAAAACTTGCAATAACTGCTTTCTTATAGTAGATTGCATTCTTGCAGCCACTCCCTTATACACTCTTTCTCATTAACTACGTTTCCTTGTACGATTGCTTCTTCAATCTTTTGAATCATTTCAGCAACCCACGGACCAGGCTTTTTATTTGCCCAGTTTAACAAATCATTCCCAGTCACATTCATTTCTTGTCGACTCTTGATTGGCAATGCTTGAAACAACGTTTGTACCCGTTTAACAGATGTACTATCATAGCTTTCAATCATCGCTTCATATACTCTTTCTGCCATTTCAGCAATATGAACTCCCGTTTTATAAAGAAGAACTGTATCCCAATCCTTCTCCTTTCTTGTACGGATTGTTAATAAAACTGCGACGATATCTTTTATTTTTTTATTCGAAAACTTCCATTGACGTAAAAAGACAGATGGATGCTCTTCTCCGATACAATATAAGAAAAATGCCCATGCCTCAATATCTGTTTCAAAAGAATCCCAGTTATACTGCGTAGCTTTTAACAATCTCTCTTCTGACATTTGTAAATATGGTAGATGAGAAAATAGCTTCGTTTCTACTAATTCCTGTAAGCCCTTCACGCAATATGTACCAGTTAACAGTTTCTCAAACTCCACTGTAATTCGTTCAATCGCTATATGTTCTAGTAAATGTCCATATGTTTCAATTGCTTGCTTCGTTTTTGTTTCTAAAGAAAATCCTAACGTACTTACAAACCGAATACCACGCATCATTCGCAGGGCATCTTCTTGAAAGCGATCTGCAGCATTTCCAACTGTCACAATTTCTCTCTTTTGAATCGCTTCCTGTCCGGCAAATAAGTCCACCATTTCGCCTTCTTCTGTCATAGCAATTGCATTCATTGTAAAATCACGACGTTTTAAATCCTCTTCTAATGAACGAACAAATTGAACACTACTAGGTCTTCGAAAATCTTCATATTCGCTTTCTGTTCGAAAAGTGGTTACCTCATAAGGCTCACCATTTTCTACAACAATTACAGTTCCATGCTCAAGACCAACAGGCACATGTCTTGGAAATATAGCCATCACTTCCTCTGGTAAAGCAGATGTCGCAATATCAATATCTCCAATCGGCCTATCGATAATGAGATCTCTTACACTCCCACCAACAAAGTAAGCCTCATGTCCTTGTTGCTTTAATGTCTCAATAATAGAACTAGCTTTTTTAAATCTTTCCATTTTTGTCATCCCTTAGCACATCATAGTAAATCGTTTCATATTGTGAGACGATTTTTTCCGAGCGGAACTGCTCGTAAACACTTTCTCTTGCCCGCTCTCCCATATTACGGTGAAGTTCCTCATTTTTTAATAGCTGAATTGCTTGATTGGCCACTCCCGTTGCATCGCCAAATTCACATAAATACCCTGTTTCACCATGTTGAATGACTTCTGGAATACCTCCAACCCTTGTTCCAATACAAGGTACACCACACGCCATCGCTTCTAATAAAACAAGACCAAAACTTTCCTTCTCCGATAGAAGCAACATTAAATCACTCATCGCAAGTAGTTCTGCAACATTATCTTGCTTTCCTAGGAATAAGACGCGATCTTCAATATGTAAATTCTTCACTAACTGTAAAATCGTGCAAAACTCTGGTCCATCCCCAACAAGAAGCAACTTCGCATCTACTTCTGTAACAATTTTAGCAAATGCCTGAACAACATCCTGCACACGTTTCACTTTACGGAAATTTGAAATGTGAATTAGTATCTTTTCATTCTCACTTATACCGTATTCTTTCTTTAATTGAGACATATCACGCTTGAAATATACACGTTCGTCTATAAAGTTATATACTGTTTGAATTTCTTTATTTGGTTTAACAAGCTCATGCGTTTCGTTAATTAATGAATGCGAGACAGCAGTAACAACATCAGATTGCTCAATACCAAAACGAATTAAATTATTTAAAGACGGGTCGGAACCTAACACAGTAATATCTGTTCCATGCAAGGTTGTAACAATTTTAATACGCTCTCCAATCATTTGTTTTGCTAAATAAGCACAAATGGCATGTGGTATTGCGTAATGCACATGTAAAATGTCTAGGTTTTCTCTTTGTGCAACCTCTGCCATTTTACTCGCTAATGCTAAATCGTAAGGTGGATATTGAAATACAGAGTATTGATTTACCGTCACTTCATGAAAATAAATGTTTGGATACACTTTATTTAACCGGAATGGTAAACCCGATGTAATAAAATGAATTTCATGCCCGCGTTCCGCTAATTGCTTTCCTAATTCTGTTCCAACAACTCCAGAACCACCTACAGAAGGATAACATGTAATACCTATTTTTAATTTCATTTACATCCCCCTATTAAATCAGCATGTAATAAAACCGGCTTCTTACTCATAAACCCTTCGGCATATAAAACTCCAACTTCTTTTCCAAACATTTTCTCACGAGCGACCACAGTTTCAACGTAACCTTCTGTTAACGGCGTTTTCACACCATCACTCCCTGTTGAAAACTGACTTTCATACGCTTCTAATGCTTCCACTTTTTGCGATACGTATTCACTAATATCTATACAAAAATTCGGTTTATGAAAACCATTAATTATATAATGATAAAAAGAATCCACACGATGTGGTGGAAGCTCTGGCATATATTTACGGATTCCAGCTGAAAAAATAGCTTCTTCCACAAGCTTTGCACAATTTGCATGATCTGGATGACGATCTTCATAATACGGCGCAAAAACTAGTTTTGGTTTATATGTACGAATTACCTTTACAATTTCACGTATATACTCTTCTTTCATATACAAACCACGGTCTGGCATCGCTAAATTCAGTCTCGTTTTTACTCCCATTATACGAGCTGCGGCCTTTGCTTCTTCCTTTCTCAACTCTATCGTTCCATTAGAAGAAAGATCCGCTTCTGTTAAATCACAAATACCTACTTCATACCCTTGCTTCGTATATTTAGCAATGGTACCAGCCATGCCGATTTCAACATCATCGGCATGAGCACCAAACGCTAATATATGTAATCCACTCATAATTGTTCCCCTCATTTTCTTAACTTGCGGTAATCTAAATCTCCTCGCTCTAATGCGTGCATTAACATTTCAGCACTTGCCATATTCGTTGCAAGTGGAATTGCATATACATCACATAAACGAAGCAATGCATTCACATCCGGTTCATGCGGCTGTGCTGTTAATGGATCGCGGAAGAAAATTACCATGTCTAAATCATTTTTCGCAATCATTGCACCAATTTCTTGATCGCCGCCAAGAGGACCTGACTGATATCTAGTTACAACTAAACCAGTTGCCTCCATAATACGAAGTCCTGTCGTTCCTGTTGCAAATAATTCATGCCGTTCAAAAATTGGTTTATATGCATACGCAAACGAAACCATATCATTTTTCTTTTTGTCATGTGCGATTAAGGCAATTTTCATCCGTTGTCTCCCCTTTAGTCGATAATATTTTCTAAACCGTACACAAGATGATCTAGATTCATTACTGTATCAATTGATAGTTTTACACCCGACATAAATGATGCACGATTGAATGAATCATGACGAACCGTTAACATTTGTCCATCTCCACCAAACATTACTTCTTGATGCGCAATAAGTCCTGGTAAACGTACACTATGAATGTGAATGCCGTCTACATTTGCACCACGAGCACCTTCTAGTTGCTCTACTTCATTTGGATGACCTTGCTGCTTGGATTCACGATTTTGACGAATCAATTCCACTGTTTTTACAGCTGTACCAGATGGCGCATCTAATTTTTGGTCATGATGCAATTCAATTACTTCAACATCTTGGAAGTACTTCGCTGCCATTTGTGAGAATTTCATCATAAGAACTGCACCAATTGCAAAGTTTGGAGCGATAATTGTTCCTACTGCTTTTTCTTTCGCATTCTCTGTTAATTGCTTTAGTTCTTCTTCTGTAAATCCAGTTGTACCAATAACAGAACGAAGTCCACGCTCAACTGCTAGTGTAACGTGTTGTTTCCCAACTTCTGGCGTTGTTAAATCTAACAACACATCTGCTTCTATTTCCTCTAAACAAGTATGTAAATCCGCGTAAATAGGTGCATCTAACGCTGGCATTCCAGGTAAATCAGAGATTTTCTCTCCACCATGCTTATAATCCACTGCTGCTACTAAATTAAAATGTTCTGTTCTTTCCATAAGAAGAACTGCTTCATGTCCCATACGTCCTCTTGGTCCAGCGATAATTACTTTAATTTCTTTCATTATTCTTTCTCTCCCTCATCAATACGTGTCCAGCGATCTTTATCGCGAGTATTAAATTTATTCATTACAATGTTATGTGCTGTTTCTAGATCAATATTTAAACTATTTGCCATACAAATCATAACAAATAATACATCTCCAAGCTCTTCTTCAATACTACGTTCTTTTTCAGTTGTTTTCTTCGGTTTCTCACCATAATAATGATTCAGCTCTCTTGCAAGCTCACCCATTTCTTCCGTTAAACGAGCCATCATTGCAAGTGGACTGAAATAACCTTCTTTAAACTGACCAATATATGCATCTACTTCTTTCTGCATATCCTTCATCGTTTTCGCTTCCATACAACTCACCTCTAATCCTTCCTCTTTCATGTTAGCCAATTCATCGCGATTTGACAAATATTATTCCCCGCCAAACACCTATTTGCGACCCTTTTTTGGATAGACTATAATGAAGTGAAACTTTCTTTTGCGGTTTTGGCAAAAGATCAGCCAAAATCAATTGTTTTTTTATAGCCTTCACTATTTTTATTAACAACTAGAAATTACTTATCATTATGTTTTACCGTTTCAGCGGAGCAATGCCATTTACATAATTAGGGGGATTTCTATATGACATCAAATTTGAAGATTCGAAATATCATTTTTATTTTAATCGGTTCCGCTATTTTTTCTTTCGGTATTGTGAATATCAATATTGAAAATCACCTTGCAGAAGGTGGATTTACCGGTATTACACTATTATTGTATTTTCTATTTAAGTTTGATCCTTCTTATTCAAACTTAATTTTAAATATCCCTATATTTTTCATTGGTTGGAAATTACTTGGAAGAACAACATTTATCTATACACTAATCGGTACCTTTAGCGTATCTTTATTTCTATGGATTTTTCAGCGTTACGAAGTTCTCAACTTACATGTAAACTTACAAAACGATATGACACTCGCGGCTTTATTTGCTGGGGCATTTATTGGTATCGGTCTTGGGATCATATTTAAATACGGCGGAACTACTGGCGGTGTAGATATTATTGCGAGACTCGCTCATAAATATGTTGGCTGGAGTATGGGGAAAACGATGTTTATGTTTGATGCTATCGTTATTATCGTCTCTATCCTTACATATTTATCATATCGCGAGGGTATGTATACGTTAGTTGCTGTTTTTATTGGGGCGAAAGTCATTGATTTTATGCAAGAAGGAGCCTATGCAGCAAAAGGAGCAACTATTATCTCAGATAAAAACGATGAAATTGCTGCCAAAATTTTGTCTGAGATGGAGCGCGGAGCAACCTTTTTAAAAGCTGTTGGATCGTATACAAAAGTGGAACGGAACGTATTATATTGCGTTGTTGCCAAAAATGAAATTGTGAAATTAAAAAACATTATTACTTCTGTAGATCCTCATGCCTTTGTTGCTGTAAGTGATGTACATGATGTAGTTGGTGAAGGTTTTACATTGGATGAAAATAAAAATCCATTACATACATAAACACAACTAGAAAAGCTCTCTAGCTTTTCTAGTTTTTTATTACATATTTTTTAAGTTTCTCTAAATCCTCATAAATAAGCTCCAATAAGCTCCGATTATAAAAAATGGAGGCTGGATGAAAGGTCGGAAAAATATGATATTCTTTCTCTGACCATGTAAACTCTGCACTTTGCATATCCTTTAATTTTTGAATGGGCTGTTTTAATAATTGCCCGTGTACATCTGTGATTTTTTTATCTTTTCCTGTTAAACGTTGAAGACCGATATTGCCAAGCGTTACGATAAGCTTCGGATTTATTTTCTCTAATTCATAATCTAACAAAGACGCATGGGCAACTACTTCTCCTTGATTTGGCGTTCTATTATACTTTTTTTGTATGATTTCACCATTTCGTTCTTTTTTCTCTCGCCATTTATAAGGTCTACTTCGAACAGCGCTCGTAATATATACTTCTTCCCTTGTAACGTGAATACGTTCTAAAAAACCCATTAATTGTTTTCCCGCCCTCCCGCTAAACGGAATCCCATTATGAATTTCTGTTTCACCAGGCGCTTCTCCTAACAACATAAATTTGGGATTTTCAGGACCTTGTCCACTTAAAAAACCTTCTAATTGATAAGGAGCACTACGCTCTTTCACTTGTTTTACTAAATGGTCTGGATATTTCATTCCCCCACCCCCTTTCCACATTACTTCTATTATTTCTATTTGCAATACATTATATAATTCAATCTACACAACAAAAAAAGACTATCAAAATTGATAGTCTTTAGTCGTCGCTACGCTGCATACCAGTATACATTAATACGAGACGTAATAATTCAAATACCGCTACAGCTGCAGCCGCTACATATGTTAATGCTGCCGCATTTAATACTTTACGAGCTTGCCCATATTCATCTGTTGATACGATACCTAATGCTTCAATTTGTTGCATTGCACGCTTTGATGCATCAAACTCAACTGGTAATGTAACAAGTTGGAACACAACACCTGCTGCCATTAAGATGATACCTAATAACAATAAGTTAGACATAGATGCAAAGGCACCAATCATAATAAATACCCAAGAAATATTCGATCCAAAGTTTGCAACTGGCACTAACGAATGACGAATACGCATAAAGTTATAATCTTTTGCATCTTGAATTGCGTGTCCTACTTCATGCGCTGCTACTGCAGTTCCAGCAACTGAATGACCGTAATAGTTATCTGTTGATAAGCGAACTGTTTTGGCAGTTGGATCATAATGGTCTGATAAATGACCTGGTGTTTCTTCAACAGCTACGTTGTACAATCCATTTTCATCCAAAATTTTCCGAGCCACTTCTGCTCCTGTCATACCTGATGTTGAATAAACTTGTGAATACTTGCTATAGGCACTACGTACTTTTGACTGTGCATACAACGGTATGATCAAAATGATCGCGAAGTAAATTAAATAAAACATCATGAATCTCTGAACCTCCATTGAAGTTTTAATTATAGTACTTCTCATTCTATTTTCTTCTGCCATCATTGTCAATGAATAAACCTTACAATCCGTATCTTTATTTATTACATTATCTATTCTTAGAGTGTGCATTACTTTTTCTTTTTTCTCTCTCCCCTTTATACTTTCTCCACCCAACGTAAGTCAATGTGAATAAAATAAGGCCTCCAGTAATTGTCATAAACCAAATGAGAGAGGGTGCAATTTCATCTTTTTTTACTGTGTGAAATATTTTTTGCAAATCCCCTTTAATGATTCCTAATTGCATTTGCCCACCTTTCGTTTTTAGCATAACGTTACGAAATTCATCCAAATAAGATAAATGGGCATTTACACGCTGCACTTCGTTTTCTGGCAAGGCAATCATTAAACTTGGATAAATAATATTAAATTCATGTAAAAATGTGTTTAACGTTTGTTGAAACTGTCCCGTATCTTCTTTTTTCATCGCTTTTTCCATTTTAGAAAAGGCATCCATTACTTTTCTTTCTCTTTCCATCCAAAGTGGTTGATACTTTGATACTTGCGCATCAACTGCGAACTGCAGGGCTAACACATTATCAATTTTAACTTGTTTACTGAAATCTTCTTCCACAAGTGATTGTTTCGCCTTGTCATAAGCTAAAGAAATAACTCTAACTTGATCTGGTGTTACTTCTTGCTTCTTTTCATTCCCCTTTATGACAAACTGTTCTGAGAAATGTTGTAATACTTGTACTGCTTTTTCATCTTCATTACGCTTCACTAATTGTAATGAGTCGTCTAACAAACCTGTTAGTTCACTCCACTCTTCAGCATATATACGTAACGGAAACATTATAATTAGAAATGCTATCAATCCAATTAATGTTCTCTTCATCACGGTCCCCCCTATAACTACTAGTACAAAATATGTTAATTTGGACAAGAATAGAACAGAACTGGACCGAAAAATATATTATCGTTTTACAAACAAAAAAATTCTCTTTAAACAGAGAATTTTTCCTTTGAAATCCTTTTCTTTTTTACGAAATATTTATACAAGCTGTAACAAAGTATGCTGCCGCATAAAATAAATAATAAAATAGCACACGCAGCATGCATAAAGAATTCTTCTGGTAACATTAATATAATTGGATCCGTTTCAATATCAAACATCCAATAATCATTACTAAATAAAAGCTTATGGAATAATACAAAACTCTTTTCAAAATTAATAGCAATCGGTAACATGAGCGCTATCGGAAAGATAATTGTTACAATCGATCCGTGTAGTAAAAACTTTTCATTTTTCTTTTTTAATAAATAAATGCCGCCTACCATTGTAATCATAATTGTCGCATACATTACATATTGAATTTTCACTAAAATATTTTTAACATCTACAAAATGAATACGACCATTTGTAGACATATCTAATGTAGGCAACTGTAATGCTCCATCATAAAACGGCGATAAATATGTGATAAGCACATCATAATTTCTCTTAATGTCATCTTTCGTCATATCAGCTAAATCTGGAATATTTAAAAAATCAATTTCAAAATAATATAGCCATTTTCCGTATACAACCGCCGTTGTTGCGAGTGCAAATATAGAAAATGCTATGCTATATGAAACAACTATCATAATCAATCGATCCAATATTTTTATACCACTCTTATTTTTCTTCATTTTCTCCCCCTAAATGTCCTAACTATCATAAAGAAAACTGTTTTCGGTTCTCACGTAAGCAATAATAATATGTCATACAAAGCACAGCAATGCTTAGCCAGAACGTAAAATAACCAATTTCTCCTACAAACAAATGCATAATTCCATATCTCGGCATTTGCCAAAATAAATAATCAATTGCATCGTTATGTAATGTCCATATAGCTGCTACCGCAAAATGCCATTTTTTTATACGGTAAAACGGTGCATATAGCACTGCTTGTACTGCCATCGCAAAATGTGAAAGCATTAGCATATACCCGATAAGACCAATAGGACCTTTTACATAGATCGTAACCCCATTTACAACAACAGCCCATATTCCATACTTTATTAAAGTAACAATCGCTAGCGCCTCTATTAATCCCCAATTTCTCTTTATTAAAAAAGCAATTAAAACAAAGACAAAAAAGAGACTCGCCATAGGACTATCAGGTACAAACGGCCAAAATATAGGGGAAGTTTCTTTTAATTGATTTCCATACCATATAAATCCGTAAATTGTACCTAATATGTTAACAACTAATAAAAATAATAATACGGAGCGTTGCCTTAACATTGCATACAAGTAAACCAAGCTGTATGTCCAACACCTTTCATTCTTTCATCAAACTCTACTCCATTATATAGTAAACTTTCTATCATCAAAATAAAAAGCTGACTACAAATTTTGTAGTCAGCTTTTTATTATTTTTTATTATACTTTGCAACGAATTCCGAAAGCTTCTTCAGTTCCTCATCTGTACCTTTAAATACACCTTTAGGCATGGAACCTTTTCCCTCTTTCGCAATTTTAGCAATTTCTTCTGGTTTCAAAGTTAAATTTTGCAGTGCCGGTGCTGCTGCGCCGCCCTGTAAATTGTCACCGTGACATGTTAAACAAGTATTTTTTTGCATTAATTTATAACCGTCATCATTTTTATCAACTGGTGCTGTTTTTACAATTGCTCCTTGTTTTTTTGCAGCTTCCCAGTCGTGGTGTGCTACAGATTCCCAAGTTAAAAAGATAATCGATGCAATTGCTAAAAGCATAAATCCCGTTGCTACAGGACGCTTCAATGGGCGTCTTTCTGGGCCTCGATCAAGAAATGGAGCTAACAGTAATGCGCCAAACGCAATCCCTGGCATAATGAACGCTCCAATTACAGTAAATGAGCCAGAAGCATAAGAATACTTTAATAACTGATACAAGAATAAGAAATACCAGTCTGGAAGTGGTATATACCCAGCATCAGTTGGATCCGCCATTCTCTCAAGCGGTGACGGATGCGCCACTGTTAAACATAAATAACCGATTAAAAAAACTGCACCAACCATCCATTCTTTTAACAAGAAATTCGGCCAAAATGCTTCTGTTTTCCCTGGGTATTCAGAATAGTCTTTTGGAATATTTGGTTTCCGAGCTACTGGTACCCGAGAATCTCCTACAAACTTCATCCCTTTGCCGCGATGCATAATCTCCCTCCTTTAGTTCTTTCCCCTTTAATTTAGCAATCTCTTATAGTGGACCGGAAATACCTTGTTTGCGAATCATGATGAAGTGGAAGGCCATTAAACCTAGAAGTGCTGCTGGTAAGAAGAAGACGTGAATAGCAAAGAAGCGAGTTAATGTTTGAGCGCCAACAATTTCGGAATGACCAGCGAGTAATGTTTTAATGTAAGGACCAATGAGTGGCGTTTGCTCTGCAATTTGAATCCCTACTTTCGTAGCAAATAACGCTTTCATATCCCACGGTAATAAATATCCGGTAAAACCAAGACCTAACATAACAAAGAAAATAAGAACACCAACAATCCAGTTTAGCTCACGAGGCTTTTTATACGCACCCTGGAAGAAAACTCTAAGTGTATGTAAAAACATCATTACAATTACGAGACTAGCACCCCAGTGGTGCATACCACGAACAATTTGCCCATATGCAACTTCATTTTGCAAATAATAAACCGATTCCCAAGCATTTTTAATATCAGGCACATAATACATCGTCAAAAACATTCCAGATAAAATTTGAATTACAGTAACGAAAAAGGTAAGTCCGCCAAAGCAATAAACGAATGCAGAAAAGTGATGTGCCGGGTTTACATGTTCAGGTACTTCATGATCAGCGATATCACGCCATATTGGTGTAATATCTAACCTTTCATCTACCCAATCATAAATTTTATTTAGCATCTACTTTGCACCCCCTCTTGGCTTCGCTTTTCCTAGATACAACGTTCCATCTTTCACTTTAGATTCGTATACATCAAGTGGAGCAAGGGGCGGCGTGCCTTTAATGTTCATCCCGTCTTTTGTGTAACGGCCCCCGTGACATGGACAAAAGAATTGATTCGGATGTGCTTTGTCCGAATTCCAGTTAACTGTACATCCTAAATGTTTACATACTGGAGAGAACGCAACAATGTCTCCGCTTTCATCTTTATGAACCCAAGCTGATTTTGGCTCTTCGGACTTGTACCAACCATCAACCTGTTTCACCTTAAAGTCGAAACGTTTCGGCTCTGTTGTAATATCCTTTACTTGTGCAACAGCAACCATATCCGTTCCCGCTTCTTTTCTTAACACCGGATCAAGCGCAAATCGCGTCATCGGCATTAAAATACCCGCTGCCATAAAGCCTCCTACCCCTGTAAGGGTGTAATTTAAAAACTGTCTTCTTGACACACGATGTTCTTTCTCGCCCACGAAAATTTCCCCCCTCTATCAGAAATTGTCCCCTCGTGATAAATTATATAAAAAATAAAAACTAGGACACTATCATGATATAATACGCTCATGCACAGGTCAATATCATACTACTCATAATAATAAGAACTTTCTGTTTATTGTTACTTTCCCCATTTTTCTTCTAACATCACCATTATATTTTTTATATGTGCATGAATAACTTCTCTTTTCGCTTGATCACTAAATTGTTCTAAAGCTAACGAAGGAAACCAAAATAAATCCCCTTGTAATTCTTGCATATCTTCTTTCCATGAAAAATCACTTGTAACATAAGCAATATGCTTAAAACCTTGCTTTTGTAAATGATTTGTCCATTCTTGCAAACGACCTTTTTCATTTTTTTGACTTTCTACTAAATACGTAAATGCAGGTAGTAAAAGCACCCTTCCTTTATATTCTCTTTCCAACTCCATACTCAACAATTCGATAAATTCACCTTGTTCTACTACCATTTTCATTTCTTTCGCTGCCGAAATTGATAAAAGTGGTATAACACCTGTATCTACATATTCTCTTGCTTGCTCAAACTGTTCCACATCTTTTACAATCCATTTCAAATTTCTTCCCTCCCCTCGCCTATTAATGACAGAACTTTCACTTTATATATATTAAACCATACTAAAAGAGGTAAAAAAAGAAAAACTACCTTAATATAGGTAGTTTTTCTTAAAAAGTCTGAAATTTGTAAAATTTCATGAATCCAAATGAATTCTATAACATCTTTAACTCCGCTGTTAACCTATGAAACGCTTCCTTATCTTGCTTATCCAGCGCTTCATCAATTTGTTTCAAAAGACGTTCTCTTCTAAAAGAAAATACACTTTCTTCTAAAAATCTTTCTGCAAGTAAACGATCTTTTTCATTTACTTCAATATGCTTTGGTAAATACGGGTTTTCTTCTAATACAGCTACATAATTAGCATTTTGAAATGATGATTTAAAATTGAGTTGAATATAAATGTCTTCATCTCGATTTAAACGAATATCATGAAACGATTTTTCAGCATCTGTTGTCATAACATTTTGTTTGAAAAAGTGAAACGGTGTATCTTTTACACAATTCGCGGACATCACTAAGCCACGCGGACAATATTTTGCATGCTCTACGAAGTGGACTTTATGCATCAATTGGTCGTGACTCATTAAATAATTCAAAATCCATACACATTCACGCTGTTTCAGTTGGTAATTATTCAAAAACCATTTTACAAAATCCTTCTTCTCGTTTACAGAAACAGGGGTATTCATAGCAATTAAGTCCCTCCTCTGTCTTTCTCTTTTCTTTTTAGATTCAAGAAGCGGCATTCAGTTTCCTTCCAACTTATGAAAAATCCTCTAAATTATATAACAATTCTTCAATATGAATTTGTGTCGGGTCTAGTTGTATTAACTGTGTAAATATTTCTTTCGCCTCTTTTCGCATACCTTCTTCCAATAAGAAATAACCGTACTCTTCCAAGAAGTCTGGATGATTCTTAAAAGAAGTATATGCACTTTCATAGTGTTTTAATGCATCAGAATACATTTCTAATTGTTTTTTTGCAAACGCAAGATCCCAAAGTAGTTGTGTATCCGGTTCTCCGCTATCAATAGCACGCTCTACAACTCCAATTAGCTCTTCATACTTTTCTTGTTCTTTTAAGATATACGCATATTTTAATGTTGCACCTATATGTCCTGGATCTAACTCAAGTGCTTTTTGAAGCACTTCCTCTGCTTCCGCTATTTTCCCTAATTTCGCCGCAATGTTCGCTAATTCTACATAAAATGGTACAGAAAGCTCATCTACTTTAATTCCTTCTTGAAGTGTTTCATAGCTTTCTTGAAGCATCCCTTCTTTTTCATAGCTTTTCGCTAAATACATGTAAAGTGATGCATACTCAGGATCCAATTCTTTTAGTTCTTGCCAAGCACCAATTGCTCTTTGGTATTCTTCACCTTGGTATAGTGTGAAGGCATATCCAAATAATGAATGGATATCTTTTTGTTCCTCTAAACCTGCTTCGTAGTAAGAGATCGCTTCTTCCCAATTTCCAATCGCACTTAACGTTTCTGCGAGGCGAAGTGCAATGACAACACCACCCATTGCTTTATGTTCCGCTAATAGCGACTCATAATGAGTGATTGCCTTTTGTTCTTCACCTTTACTACTATATAACTCTGCTAAGCCAAACGTAATAACAGGCTCATCAGGCATCATTTCTTTCGCCTTTAGTAGTTTTTGTTCTGCTACATCATCGAAACCTTGCATTTGGAATAAATCCGCAACAAGTAATAACGATTGAACATATAAATCATCATTTTCTGGAATATCATGAAGCACTTCAATCGCTTCATCTTCTTTGTCTAGATCAATATATAATTCTGCTAAAAATACAGTGAATTCACTTTCTTCTGGATACAATAAACGTAAGTCTTCTGTAATAGCTAACGCTTCATCCGTAAATCCAAGTGTATGATAATAGCGAGCGATATCATACTTCTCTTCATCATTCGCAATTTTTAATTGTTCTTTTAATAATTGTAACCCTTTTTCAGCTTCACCATTTTCAATATATGAAACAGCTTGTTCAAACTTTTGCATAAACGTCTCCTTTAATTCTAAAAAATATTCTTTTCTGTTCATTTATCATAAGCAACTAGGTGTAAGAACGCAACCTTTAGAATGAGCATACTTCTTCTTGTACTTTCACTGATAACGATTCGAATATGACACCGATACCGCATTACTACTTTCTATTGTACCGTTTTCTTTCATTACCGTGCAAATAACTTTCCTTATTCATTATTGCCCCGCACAGATCGAGATTTATAGGCCTTCTTAACCTCAATCTTTATATAAATAAAAAAGACTCCTATAATAGGAGCCTTCACAAACTCTTAAGAGTATGTTTCTTCTTTTTTTACTTGCTCTTTTACAAGCCCTTTCAGTAATTCTATAATTTCATCATTTTCTTCTTTCAAACCGACAGTAATACGAATACCATCATGTATACCAAATGCAGCTCCAGAACGAACAATATATCCTTTCTTCATTAATCGTTCGAAAGCTTCATTACCAGGAATACCAAGTTTTAAGAAAATGAAATTTGTTTGAGATGGATAATAGAATACGTTATATTCCGTACAAAATGCATAGTATTGATTTAAACCTTCAGCGTTTTTCTGCACACATTCTTCTAGAAACTTTTGATCTTCTAATGCAGCTATTGCTACAGATTGCGCTACAGTCGATGTATTAAATGGTAACCTTGCTACTTCTAACTGCCCAATTAACTTTGCATTACCAACCGCATATCCAATACGGAAAGCAGCTAAACCATATGCTTTTGAAAACGTGCGTAAAACCATAAGATTTTCATACTTTTCAAGAAGTGGTAATGTTTGCGGATAGTCTTCTGCTCCCGCATATTCATAATATGCTTCGTCCATAATAACAAGCGCTGACTTAGGAACTGATTCTAAAAATGAAAGTAATTTTTGTTTTTCTACATATGTACCTGTTGGATTATTCGGGTTACAAATCCAGACAATCTTCGTTTTCTCATCTACTTGCTCTAGCATTGCATCTAAATCGTGAATACCATCTTTAAGTGGTACTTCACGAACTTCTGCTCCTTCAATAACAGCATGGTGATGATATTGTGAAAACGTAGGATTCGCCATTACAATGTTTGTTCCTTCATGTAGTAACGCTCGGCTAATCATTTGAATGACTTCATCTAATCCACTACCAAATAGTAGTTGTTCTGCTTTTACACCTAAATGTTCCGCTACTTTTGTCCGAAGTTCAAAGGCATATCCATCTGGATAAAGGGCATATTGGCTTGCTAAAGAAGTTAATGCTTCTGTCACACGTGCTGAGCAACCGAATGGATTTTCGTTCGATGCTAATTTCACAATTTTTGATAATCCATATTCCCTTTTTACTTCTTCAATGTTTTTCCCAGGCACATACGCTCTCAAAGTTAACAATTGCTCTTTCACTCTCATTTTTCTTCCCCCAGTCATTTCATTCAATTTGATTACAATACAGTTATAGCCCCTTACTGTAATCTTTTATCATAACCGTCACTATTACGAGAATACCTCTAAATGAGCACTTCACAGCACTTCGCTATCCATTTTAAACCATATCTTTTTGAAATGCCTCTAACGCAATATGAACAGTCTCATCTGAAATAGATACGACATTCACTACCCCATATTCCTGCATTAACACCATATGAATTGCTCCAGCATTCGCTTTCTTATCTTGTTTCATCAATTGAACGAGACGCTCTACATTCAAATCACTTGGCATTTTTGGATAGCCGTACTTTAAGAACCACTGCTTCATCTCTTCATAAGAAAGATCAACCTTATACACTTGCTCACTTAAAAACAAGGCAAATAACATTCCAATCGCTACTCCGTCACCGTGAGTAATATTTCCATATCCTAGTTCTTTTTCAAGAGCATGGCCTAACGTATGTCCAAAGTTCAAATGAGCACGTACACCTTTTTCTGTTTCATCTTGTGCTACAATGTTTGCCTTTACAGGGATCGCCTTCGTTAATATATGGATTAACTTCTCATCATGAAGATCTGCTAATGTTTGCACTTCTTCTTTTAGCCAATGATACAGCTTTACATCACCAATTAGTGCATGTTTTATCACTTCTGCATAACCTGAACGCCACTCTTTTTCGGGAAGAGACTGTAAAAATGGCGTATGATATACAACTGCTTCTGGTTGATGGAATGCTCCTATCATATTTTTACCTAACGGATGATTAATGGCTACTTTCCCACCTACTGCGCTATCGTGAGCTAATAAAGTCGTTGGAACTTGAATAAAGCGGATTCCACGCATAAACGACGCGGCAACAAAGCCAGCTAAATCTCCAATCATCCCGCCGCCAAGTGCAATAATTAAAGAATTTCTATCTAATTTATTTTCAAGAGCTGACGTATGAGCTGCATAGAAATTTTCAAAAGACTTCTCTTTCTCGCCACTCGGTACAACGAATGAAAATACTTTTTGCTCTATTTGCAACGCATCTACAACTGTCTGTAAATGTAAATTTGCAACAGCTTCATCTGAAATGATCATGATGTTTGATACAGATGGCTGCATATTTTGAATGATTGTTGTCAAATGTGACAACGATTCTTTTCCTACATGCACATCATATTCTTTTGATTTCGTTTGAATATGTATGTTTCCCATTAAAATCCCCTCGCATATTCATTATGTTTCTCAATATTTTCACGAATAAGGTCCATACGATCTAATCCGAATTGTTCTATTAAAGCTGTAGCTAATTCCCAAGCTACAACCGCTTCTGCAACGACACTAGCTGCCGGAACAGCACAACTATCTGAACGTTCAATACTTGCTGTAAAAGGCTCTTTCGTATCAATATCGACACTTTGAAGAGGTTTATATAGTGTAGGTATCGGTTTCATCACACCGCGCACAACAATTGGCATTCCAGTCGTCATACCACCTTCTAATCCACCTGCATTATTTGTTCTTCGTGTATACCCACACTCTTCATTCCAAAGAATTTCATCATGAACTTCGCTACCCGGTCTATGTGCTGCTTCAAAACCAATTCCAATCTCAACACCTTTAAAGGCATTAATGCTCATAATTGCGGCTGCTAATTTTGCATCCAGTTTTCGATCATAATGCACATAGCTCCCTACTCCAATTGGCATGCCTTCCACAATTACTTCAACAATGCCACCGATTGAATCACCATTTGCTTTCGCATCATCAATTGCTTTAATCATTTGGTTACCAGCTTCTTCATCTAAACAACGTACCGGTGATGCTTCTGTAATGCTTTTTAATTCTTCAATTGAACGATACGTAGTCTCCTTAGCTTGTACACCGCCAATTTCAATTACATGGCCCGCTACTGTAATACCAAGTTCCGCTAACACTTTTTTTGCAACCGCACCAGCAGCAACACGTACTGTTGTTTCACGAGCTGAAGAACGTTCCAGTACATTTCTCATATCTCTATGCCCGTATTTAATCGCACCATTTAAATCAGCATGTCCAGGTCTTGGTTTTGTTACTTTCCTTTTCATTTCTTTTTCTTCTTGTTCCGTTAACGGCTCTGCACCCATAATTTTTGTCCAATGTGCAAAATCACGGTTTTCAACAACAAGTGCAATTGGAGAACCTAATGTCTCTCCATGTCTAACACCACTTACGATTTGCGCTTGATCCGTTTCAATTTGCATGCGTCTACCACGCCCATATCCCTTTTGCCTTCTAGCTAACTCTTCATTTATATCATCCGCTACTAAAGGTAGTCCTGCTGGTACACCTTCTATAATCGTTGTAAGTTGTGGACCATGAGATTCACCAGCTGTAATATATCGCATACGTTATTCCTCTTTTCGTATATGTATTTATCTCGCTATATTAAGCAATGATTTTATCTTTCATTACTCTAAAAATATGAAAGAAACTATATAATTGATCAGCCATTCGCTTATTCTCCGATAGGCCTTTTACTTTACATATCAATATATCATAACGGCTCTAACTTCGTAACTAATTGAAATAAAAAAAGTGCAAGAAGAATACCCCTATTCTTCTTGCACTTTTTACTATTATCACAGTAATTAAAGCGTTTACAAATTATTTCAAAATAATTAGTAAATCCATTCATTCATTAATTTTGAGTAGTCAACTAATTCTTCTTCTTTAAAGAAAATAGCAATCTCGCGCTCTGCACTTTCTAACGAATCAGAACCATGGATAATGTTTTTCGCAACAGTTACACCGAAATCTCCACGAATTGTTCCAGGAGCTGCTTCATGTGGTCTTGTTTTACCCATCATGTTACGAGCTGTATCTACTACACCTTCACCTTGCCATACCATTGCAAATACAGGGCCAGATGTAATAAAGTCTACTAATTCACCAAAGAAAGGTTTTTCTGTGTGCTCAGCATAGTGTTGTCCAGCAATTTCCGGAGTAACTTGCATTAATTTTGCACCAACTAATTGAAAGCCCTTCTTCTCAAAACGAGCTACAATTTCCCCAATGAAGGCACGTTGTACACCGTCTGGTTTAACCATTAGAAATGTTTTTTCCATAAAAAATCTCTCCACTTCTGAATTATGTATGTAATTGTATATCCCCACACACATATTAACACCCTTATCACAATTGTGCAATAGTTTTGAAATAGAGAGATTATTTTATTTTTTAGAAAAAACACTAAAATTTTCGTTTCCCAATATACTTTGCTACATTTTGTAATGCATACTTCGCTTGTCCACGTGGGAGTGGTTTTATAATTTCTAATGCTTTATGTAAATAACGTTCACTAAACGCAAATGCTTTATCAATAGCAGCACTATTCTTTACAGCCTCAATAATTTCTTTCATTTCATCCGCTTGTGTATTTTCGTGTACAGATCTGATTTTCTTACAAAGCACTGGATCTTCCATAGCGTATAGGGCAGGAAGCGTAATATTTCCTTGTAACAAATCTCCGCCAGCAGGTTTCCCAAGCTTCTCTTCTGTGGAAACGAAATCTAGAATGTCATCAATAATTTGATACGACATTCCTACAAAATATCCATACCAAAATAGTCGATTTACCGTATCACGACTAGCGCCAGCTGCAATTGCTCCTAATTGACAACTCGCAGCAATTAATAACGCTGTTTTTCGCTTTATCCTTCTTAAATACGTTCTTAAGTTTTGATCATAGTTATATTTATCTTTAATTTGTTCTATTTCACCTTTACAAACTTCTAAAATGGTATGCGATAGCGCCTGATGCGCCTCCGGAATTTCGATATTTGTTATACATTCAAGAGACTTAGCGAATAGATAATCGCCTGTATACATTGCAATACGATCTCCCCATTTCGCATTCACAGTTGCGCTACCACGTCGTAAAAATGCAGCATCAATAACATCATCGTGAACAAGAGAAGCCATATGAATAAGTTCTAACGCAACAGCTACATGCTTAATTGCATCTAACTTATAATCTCCAAATTTCCCCGCAAGCAACACAAATACAGGACGAATTCGCTTCCCACCAGCTTCAATAAGTTGTAATGCCGCCTCTTCTACTAATGGCTGTTCAGAAGCAACTGTTCTTTTTAATTCTTTTTCTATCACATTAATATCCGATCGTAAAAAAGAGTACATAAGTTGTAACTTCATATTGTTCACCTTAACCTAAAACTTCTTTTTTCTTTTTTCTTTTTTCTATTTTGATTCTGGTTTCATGCCTAAATGCATCGCTGCTACCCCAAAAGTAAACGGCTTCACTTGTACACGTTCAAGTCCAGCTTTTTCGAACATATTAGCCAATTCTTTCATACCAGGGAATGTACTAGCAGATTCTTGTAGCCATGAATATTCTTTATAGCTTTTCGCAAATAACTTTCCAAATAACGGCATGATATATTTAAAGTATAAAGTATACCCTTGTCGAAAACCAATCATTGTTGGTTGAGATGTTTCCAAACAAATTACTTTTCCACCTGGTTTTACTACACGTGTCATTTCTTTTAATACGTGCATATAATCCGGTACATTACGTAAACCAAATCCAATCGTTACATAATCAAATGTGTTATCTTCAAATGGAAGTTCCATTGCATTCCCGTGTAGAAGTTCTACTTGTTTTAATTGTAACGTTTCTACCTTTTGCTTACCGACAGATAACATATTTTCACTGAAGTCTAAACCAACAACCTTGCCCTGTTCACCTACCGCTCCAGCTAGCGCAATTGTCCAGTCCGCTGTCCCGCAGCATACATCAAGCGCTTTACTACCTGGTTTTACATCCATAATGCGCATCGTCTCTTTACGCCATGCTTTATGTCTTTGAAAACTAATTACAGAATTCATTACATCGTATTTATCAGAGATTTTCTCAAATACATCATGTACTCTTTCTTCTTTTGATTGTTGCATGCTCGTACCTTCTTCCAATGTAAAATTGCTTATGTCTTCGATTTATCTCTTAACACAGAGTTTATTTCGCTTATATCTGTGTGATTTTCTAAAAATTGATTTTCTTTCTTTCTGAGTTCCATCTTCCATCCATTAATAACTGTTTCTACATCCGCTTTATCGTTCAAAATTCCTTGAACTGCTTGAAAAACAGGTGAATGTTGTTTATCAACATATAGTTCACATTCTTTTTGAAGACGATTTTTTCCTAGTACATACGTTATAAACGGCTTCCAATGCGATACATGAAAATGATCACATGTTTTTTGCAAGAGTGCAGACTCAATCGTTACTACACTTTCCATTATGTCATCCATCGTTTTATGCGCTTTTTGATATAACATTATTTTGTGTTCATTAATTTCTTTAATTCCTTCAGCAAGCGCACGAATTAAAACAATATCACGATTCATAGACAATAAGTAATAATATAACCCGCTATAGTAATCACCAGCAAGTACTGTTAACTGGCGACGTTTATGCGATTCATTTGCTTCTTCCCCTGCTTTATTTGATACTCTTTCATGTGTATCAAGCGCAATTTGTACAAGCATAATCGTTACTACATAATGCTCAATTTGTTCTATATGTAAATTTGCACTTTTTAAAGCACCATATAACAATGCTATTTTTTCTTCATCAATAAATGGTTCTTCAATATAGTTTATAAAATAAGGATGGCGTAATTTCTCCATCAATTTCTCTCTTATACCCGCATACCCTCCGTAGATGTCACACACAAAAATCACCCTTGTTTTCTAATTCATAAAACTTATTATAACACATACATTCTATTTTCTATAACCAAAACTTGGCTACTCTTTCCAAACTTCCATCGAACTAAATAATATCTTCCATTCTTTTTAGTAGTCTTTCTATTCTCGCTCTGCCTTGCTAAAACTATATCATTTATTTACAAAAAAAAAAAAGAAAAGCAGTTTCCCACTTTTCTTTACTTCGTTTTAATAAAAGATAAAATTTCACTACGTGCCGCAGCATCATTTTCTAGCACACCACGTACTGCTGTTGTTACTGTTTTCGCACCTGGCTTTTTCACACCACGCATCGTCATACACATATGTTCCGCTTCTACTACTACCATTACACCATGCGGCTCTAGTACTTCCATAATAGAGTTCGCTACTGTTGATGTAATACGTTCTTGTAGTTGTGGACGACGTGCAATTGTATCTACAGTACGAGCTAATTTACTTAATCCTGTCACTTTTCCGCCTTGCGGAATATATGCAACGTGAGCAACTCCATAGAATGGAACTAAATGATGCTCACACATCGAATAAAACGGTATATCTTTTACTAATACAAGCTCCTCGTGATCTTCTCCGAACACTTTATGCAAATGTTCTTTCGGATCTTCATGCATACCCGCGAACACTTCTGCGTACATTTTTGCAACACGCTTTGGTGTATCAAGTACTCCCTCACGATTTGGATCATCTCCGATCGCCTCTAAAATAAGGCGTACTGCATGTTCAATTTGTTCTAAATTAACTTTTGCCATCCGCTAGCCCTCCCGAAAACCTAAAAGTGATACGAACACATTCTAGCATATTTATGTTTTTAAAAGCAAAAAGAAGAGTTCCCAAAAAGGAAACTCTTCTTCCCTGTTAATATGTAAGGATTATTTAACCGCATCTTTTAACGCTTTACCAGGTTTGAATGCAGGTACTTTACTTGCAGCGATTTCAATCTCCTCACCTGTTTGTGGGTTACGACCTTTACGAGCCGCACGCTCACGAACTTCGAAGTTACCGAATCCGATCAGTTGTACTTTATCACCTTGTTTTAAAGCTTCTAAGATAGAATCAAAAACAGCGTCTACTGCTTTTGTTGCGTCCTTTTTAGAAAGGGAACTTGCTTCTGCAACAGCATTGATTAAATCTGTCTTGTTCATGCCATTCACCTCCTCCCAAAGATAAGACTGTATAATGATCATAAAATGAGTCTTACTTTCATTTGTAGGCAATTTTTGCAAATTCTATACTACAAAGATGTAGATAAATCATTATCAACGCCTATATTATACGATTCTCCTTTATAATTCAATATTTTTAAGGAAATTGTTACTCTTAAAATGTGAAAATCTGATGAAACTTGACAATTTACAACAATATATTAGATAATGACTGTTTATTTCTCTATTCTATACGCGAAAATCAAAAAAAATCCCTCTGCGATGAGAGGGATTTTTTTCTTATAATATAATCGCAATTAATCCGCCAGATCCTTCATTAATAATTCTTTCTAGCGTTTCTTTTAATTTATATCTCGCATTTTCTGGCATTAAAGATAGTTTCGCTTGAATACCTTCTCGAACAATAGAGCTAAGCGAACGTCCAAATATATCAGAATTCCAAATTGATAATGGGTCATCTTCAAAATCTTGCATTAAGTAACGAACTAGTTCTTCACTTTGCTTTTCCGTACCAATGATTGGCTCAAACGTAGACTCCACATCTACTTTAATCATATGAATAGACGGAGCTACAGCTTTTAATTTCACACCAAACCTTGAACCGTGACGAATAATTTCCGGCTCATCTAAGCTCATATCAGCTAGCGCAGGCGCCGCTACACCATATCCTGTTTGCTTTACCATACGCAGGGCATCCGCCACTTGATCGTATTCTACTTTCGCATGAGACAAATCGAGCATAAGTTTCAATAAATGATCTTTCCCTCGAATTTCTACCCCTACTACTTCTTTTAAAATTTGATCATATAATTCATCTGGTGCATATAAATCAATCTCTGCTACACCTTGCCCCATATCAATGCCAGCTAGGCTCGCTCGATCAATAAATTCATACTGACTAAACTGCCAAACAACACGGTCCACATCACGAAGACGTTTTATATCCTTGACAGTCTCCTGAACGGCTTCTTGATAACTTTGGCGTAACCAATGCCCTTCATTTAGCACCATTACCCAGCTCGGAAGGTTAACATTCACTTCTAAAACAGGGAATTCAAATAACGCCTCTCGAAGCACATTGTACACATCTGTTTCTCTTAAACTTTCGACACTCATTGCAATGACTGGGATATCATATTCCTCAGATAAACTTTGACGCAATTGCTCTGTATCTGGATGATACGGCTGTACAGTGTTAATGATCATAATGAAAGGTTTTCCTACCTCTTTTAACTCATTTACTACGCGTTCCTCTGCCTCTATATAATCTCTTCTTGGAATTTCACCAATCGTTCCATCTGTTGTAATCACAACACCAATTGTTGAATGTTCCTGAATTACTTTACGTGTTCCGATTTCTGCAGCTTCATGGAACGGAATAGGTTCTTCATACCAAGGAGTATTAATCATGCGCGGGCCATTCTCATCTTCATAGCCTTTTGCTCCTGGAACCGTATATCCGACGCAATCTACCAATCGAATATTCACTTCAAGACCTTCATCTACTTCGATAGAAACCGCTTGGTTTGGAACAAACTTCGGTTCCGTCGTCATGATTGTACGTCCAGCAGCACTTTGAGGCAGTTCATCCTGCGCCCTTTGACGGTCAGACTCATTCTCAATATTAGGAATAACTACAAGTTCCATAAATTTTTTAATAAATGTTGATTTCCCTGTTCGAACAGCTCCTACAACTCCAAAATAAATATCACCGCCTGTGCGTTCCGCAATATCTTTAAAAATATCTACCTTTTCCAAGTGATTCCCTCCCTCAAAATTTTTGGGAATAATTCCACGTTTATAGTCAACTAATACCTTCTCTAACGTTGCCTATAATATCTGATATAATATAATGGTATTCTAGAAGTTCGGACAATATATCATATAATTTTGTCCAATTTCATATGACTATTTAAAAATATCGTTTGTTTGCATCACAAGTTGTATAACATAAAAAACCTTTCTTCTAGAACTTATTCGCTAAAAGAAAGGTTCATGACTTATCATTTAAAAAAAATTGGTTCTCCGTCTTTTACCGTATACGGTAGAGAATAGGCAGGAACAAATGGAGAATCTTTCGATAGTATATTCCGGATATCTTCTCCCTCCTTAAATGGGCCTTCATTTTGTTTTAATGCTTCATATAGATCCATTCTATAGTCAACAAAAACTTCCCCTTTTTCATTTATTACTAAAGGCAATCCTTTACCAGAATACGGACTTGTTACTTGTGGTATATCTTTATATCCTAGTTTTTTGAAATCTAATTCATAGACACCATCTGAAATTACTTTTTTAAAAGGTGGATATTGATGGTCATCACGGTACATTTTAAGTTTCAATGTTAATTCCTGAATTTGCTCAGCCATCCTTACGTCAATTAACTTTACAGTTGGATTCGTTTCAACATCTATTAATACATACTGATATACTCCACCACTTTCATATGCGTTCCCCGGTGCTTCTTGTATGTAACGCGGAGCAATCTTTTGAAAATCGATTGGATACTTTTGATAAATAGGTGTACTCATATCCCGCGTCTTAATTGGCAATATCCCATCATTTTGTTCTTTAAATGTCGCAACAGCTTTTTGAACGACTTGTAGCTGATCTTCATAAGGAACAGCATTTTGTTTCATATTTTCTTTCGGATACAAACACCCTGTTAAAAGGCTCATACAACAAAATATTAAAATAATATGGACTTTTTTCACTAGCAATCACCTTTTCATACTAATATAACTTGCTTCGTATGTAGCATTTTTGAGACCATCCTCTTTACTGCTGTACAGGTCCACTAAATACAACAAGAAAAATAACAATTCCTGACACAATCATAAGGGTGTACGCTACTAACGCTGTAATCCCTTTCAAAAATTTATTCTTTATTTTATATCTACTTAGTAAAATAAAACTTACTGCAAAAAACATAAATCCAATTGCCCCTAAAGCAAACCACATTTTTATAAGCCCTTCCGACATATACACACCCCTTTTTATTAATCTATTTTTATACTATTTTAACAAATTAAAATCTTTAAACAAATACAAAAAGAACATTTTACTACGAATTTGCTAATATGTAACTTTAATCAACAGAATTTCCACATTTTCCATTAATGTATATAAAAATAAAAACCGAAACGAGTGTATCCCTCGCTTCGGTTGACCAAATATGCCCAAAACAGCTCTATTCCCATACTTTCATGGCTATCATATGCAATCTACAAACTCTTTGTTTCTCATATTTTATTTTTTAAACATTTTGCTTAACGAGCCAAAATCTGCCGGCATATTATTGTTAATAATCGCTTTTACAATTTGATCCTCTTGTTCTTTCGGCACTTCACGTCCTGCCATAAGAGCCACTTGATGAATCAATTGACGAAGTACAGTCTCATCACGTAAATTCGCATTTTGTACAGATGATGCTAATTTAAAAATATCTTCTTTATTCACTTTCGCTTCTTTTTCAATGTTATTAAAAATGTTATTATCCATTCTTTTCACCCTCTCCTCAAGTTACTCTTCATCCTATGCAAAAATAAAAAAATGGTGAAAAGACCCAAAAAATAAAAAAGCGACAGAAGTACAAATGTACTTCTGTCGCTTTTCTTTAAAGCAAGTCAGGTATAGCTTCCACTTCATGTTTTCGAACACGTCCCATTAATGAGCCTACCGCATCTTTTACGTTATTCCCATTGAACAGTACGTCATATAAAGCAGCTGTAATCGGCATTTCAACTTCCATTTTCTCTGCTAATTCATGAGCAGCTTTCGTTGTTCTTACACCTTCTACAACCATACCCATACTTTCTAACACTTCTTCTAAAGAGTGTCCTTTTCCAAGCATATTTCCAGCGCGCCAATTGCGGCTATGAACACTTGTACACGTTACTATTAAGTCTCCCATTCCAGTTAGACCAGCAAACGTTAACGGATTTCCACCCATCTTTCTTCCTAAACGAGCAATCTCTGTTAAACCACGTGTCATTAATGCCGCTTTTGCATTATCACCTAATCCAAGTCCATCAGTTATTCCGGCAGCTAATGCGATAATATTTTTTAACGCACCGCCAAGCTCAACTCCAACGATATCTGGATTTGTGTATACACGGAAGTAGCTATTCATAAACATGTCTTGCACTTCCTCAGCCGCTTCCATACGCTTTGCTGCAGATGTAACAGTTGTCGCTTGACGTAAGCCGACTTCTTCAGCATGACTTGGTCCAGACAGTACAACAACATCTTTAATCAAGTTTTCTGGAATTTCTTCCTCAATCACTTCCGAAATACGCTTTGACGTACCAGGTTCAATTCCTTTACTTGCATGAATCCAAATAGTCGGACCTGCTACATATTTCTTCATATCTTGCAACACTTCTCTATACGCTTTCGTCGGTACTACAAGAAGTACTACATTTACATCTACTAATGCTTCTTCTAAAGAAGAGTAGGCTACGATTGTGCTTGGCAATGTAATGCCTGGGAGATATCGACTGTTCTCATGTTTCGTATTAATCTCATCCATAAGTTCAGTACGATTTCCCCAAATACGTACATCATGTCCATTGTCAGCTAATACCATCGCTAACGCTGTTCCCCAGCTACCTGCTCCTATTACTGTGATTTTTGTCATAAAATCACATCCTCTCCATTAGTCTCTTGCTCTAGCGATAATGTGAATCGGCGTTCCTACAAAACCGAACGCTTCACGTAAACGATTCTTTAAGAAGCGCTCATATGAAAAGTGCATTAATTCTGTATCGTTTACAAACACAACAAATGTTGGTGGTTTTACCGCAACTTGTGTTGCATAGAAGATTTTCAGACGGCTACCATTATGAGTCGGCGTTGGATTCATCGCTACCGCATCCATAATTACATCATTTAATACGTTCGTTTGAATACGGATACTATGACTTTCATTTACTTCATTAATAACTGGTAATAATGTTTGTGTACGTTTTTTCGTTTTCGCAGACAAGAATACAATCGGCGCATACTCTAAAAATTGGAAATGAGCACGAATGTTTTCTTCAAATGCTTTCATTGTTTTTTCATCTTTTTTCACGGCATCCCATTTGTTTACGACGATAATAACAGCACGTCCTGAATCATGAGCATATCCAGCGATTTTTTTATCTTGTTCAATAATTCCTTCTTCTCCGTCTAAAACGACTAAAACAACGTCAGAACGTTCAATCGCTCTAAGTGCACGAAGTACACTATATTTTTCTGTACTTTCGTATACTTTCCCTTTTTTACGCATACCAGCTGTATCGATGATTACATAATCTTGACCATCTTTGCTATATGGTGTATCAACCGCATCACGTGTCGTTCCCGCTATATTACTTACAATTACACGTTCTTGACCAAGAAGTGCATTTACAAGTGATGATTTCCCTACGTTTGGACGTCCAATTAAAGAGAAACGGATTGTTTCATCGTCATACGCTTCTTCTTCAATCTTTGGAAAATGCTTTGCAGCTTCATCTAACAAATCACCAAGTCCTAAACCGTGTGTACCTGAAATCGGGAATGGCTCGCCAAATCCTAATGCATAGAAATCATAAATATCACTACGCATCTCTGGATTATCAACCTTATTTACCGCAAGTACAATTGGTTTTTTAGAGCGGTATAAAATTTTAGCAACTTCTTCATCTGCTGCAGTTACACCATCTCGACCATTCGTCATAAAAATGATAACATCTGCTTCATCAATCGCTACTTCCGCCTGTTGACGAATTTGTGTCAAAAATGGCTCGTCTCCAATATCAATTCCACCTGTATCAATAATGTTAAACTCATGATTTAACCATTCTCCCGCACTATAAATACGGTCTCGCGTTATACCTGGTATATCTTCTACAATTGAAACTCTTTCTCCAACAATTCTATTGAAAATAGTAGATTTTCCTACGTTCGGGCGGCCTACTATTGCTATTACTGGTTTCGGCATATACTTTCATCCTTTCAACTTGCTTCTGTTTATTATGTAAAAAACCCTTCTTTGTGCAAGAAGGGATTTGCATTCCAGAATAATTCTCAACGTATCAAAACACCTCGTATTATACCACACGTTGCTAATGTTTCACAATAATATATACATTCTCTTGTAAGCGATGCGCAATACCATCTAAAATAGCTTCTAAATTATTTGCAACAAATTCTAGTTCCTCTGTCGTCTCACAAGTAAACAAAGGAGCACCACCTCCAAATTTCTCTGGTTTCGTTGTAATAACCGCGAGAATAACGCTTTCTAACATCATCTCTTATCTCCCCTTCCTTTCGGGGCTTCCGATGACATATGAACGGCACTCTCTAACGTCGGCACATTCCCTATGACGCCTATCGCTTTCTCTGCATCTTGATCTTGTGGCAAGACAAAGATCCCAACTCTTCCATCCTCTAAATCACGCTTTGCTAACGGTACAAGCGCTGGTGTACCAGAATCTCTATATATCCCTAAAGCAACAGAAACATCGTGCAAAATAGCTTGTCGTTGCCCTAAATTTGCAATTGTAACCATCGCATCAATTGACTTCGGCTTTAGAATAAAACCCATTCCATATTTCATAATTTCCTCTTGTCTTGCTGGCAATCCAATATTCATAATGTAAATATTATCAATATATAGCCCCGCCCCTTCAAAACGAAGCGGAACATGCTCGATTTCAACAAGATCATGTAACCTCTTACCAGACATTAATTTTTTCGCGATAAAAAATGCGATTATAGCCATAATTACTCCAGCAACCCATGAACGGAATCCTATATACGCAAACGTCGTTGCAAACGACGTTAACATCGCCAAATAGTTACGACTTTCAAAAACTAATGCAATTCCTTCAATGTATGTATTTCCACGTGGCACGAGCTCATATCCATCTAATTGTTGGAGTGTATTTCTTTCCATATTACGTACATCACGAAACTGTGTTGCTGCTAACGTAAGAAACGTAATGGCAGAAAAATCTTTTTTCAAAATTGACGGGATCGCAATTGCTCCTAAGGCCGCTGCAATTAACCCCATCGCAATGTGAATAATTTTCCCATGGAGCCTCGTCGGATATTGCCGCGTATCTGTCCGGAGCATTAACACTCTCGTTACTGTCCCCGCTATTACGCCACATAAAATGGCCGGTGTATATTCAGTCATGTATTACCCTCGCCTTTCTTTTACGTGTTTTTCTCTTGAACTGTTCCATATATACTGATGCTTTTGCCATCCAAAACAAAATTGACATGAAAAATGTAGAAACGGCGACGATATCAAAAAACGCTAAACTACCGTAATCGTAAGGAAAATGTAGCTTTCGAAAAATAAGTGTCACTAACATTTCTCCCTGTAACATCCCTATATAAAGAGAACATAATCGTAATATGCGATCCTCGTGTAATAAAACCGATGCATACACAAGAGCACCACTTAACAAAAACAACCTGTCCATCACAATCCAAATCGGATCATATACTTCTAACAAATGAAAACTTGTATATAACATTGCAATAATAAGCGCCGAAAGTAAGCTATATAATTTTTTCCAAATAGAATATAGTGTGATTCCTATAAAAGCAACAACAGAAAGTAAAAGTGCATTTACTGATACCGTGAATGAAGCAATCGTTACATGTAACGGAGAGCAAATAATAAAAATCAATATACAGGCGCTTATCTTCCACCGAATAGAGTCCTTTTTCATAAAAAAAGTTACGATAATCCACCCTATCCAAGCTACAAAATAAAAAGTACTCCCTTCCATCATTTCACCTCCTATGTTTTCCATTATGGGAACTTTTTATGAAAGTTAATCCACTTTCTTCGCGCATAGTTTTTTCATATTACAGCAACACTTTTAATAAGGAGGTGCAATTCATTATGGGTAAAGATCGTCAAGAACGAAAATTAAGAGAATCACGCCGCGTTGAATCTGACCGTGACCAATCATTACAATATCCGGGTGCGACTGGGCTTGATACACCAGAGCAAGCTCGAAAACAAAATCAGCACTAATGAATACAAAAAGACGGTTTCGATATTGTACGAAACCGTCTTTTACATAATTATTTCAATTATTTTTACTTATATCAAAATAATATTTTATATACGAATCTTCCTAGGATTCAAATTTATCTCTACCTACTTTCCTTAGCAAAATTAAATCATCTTCAATAATTAAGTAGCATACTATCTACATTTTTCAATCGCAATTTTGACAAGATAACATATATAAGAATAATTTTATTTTACTTCTATTTTGATAGAATATTAATTCCATCACTCACTTTATATTAATAAAAAGGAACAGAAAACAAAAAAACCAACCAAACGGTTGATTTTTTATCTTCTACTATAATGCGTCGTATCGATACCACGCTGCGTTAACCAATGATACGTTTCGCCCTTTACAACAAGAGGTACAGACTGTAACTCTTCTATCGTCTTCGCACCAAGAGCAGTCATAATAAATTTCAAATCTGTATGTAATAGATCAATTTCATCCACTAACTTCTCGATACCATCTTGCATTAAAATGCGTAAAAAGTATCCAGCAAACGCAGTTGTATTCGCCCCTAATGCGATTGCTTTCGCTACGTCAAGCGCTGTTTGTATACCCCCAGATGCAATAAAAGAGAGGTTATTATTTGTAGAGGTTGCTTCAATAATCGAGGTTGCTGTTTGTATGCCCCAGTTATTAAAATAAGAAAGCATTCGCTGTCTTCTTTCATTTTCAACAGCAGCAAAATTCGTACCACCTTGTCCACCAATATCAATTGCCGTTACACCTATGCTCGCTAGCTGTTGGACCGTTTCCTTATTCATCCCAAATCCAACTTCTTTTACAATGACAGGAACTTTACTCTTTAAAACAATTTTCTCAATGCGTTGAAGTACACCAGTAAAGTCACGGTCTCCTTCTGGCATTGTTAACTCCTGTATAACATTTAAATGAATTTGCAATGCATTCGCTTCAATCATATCAATAGCACGCTTTGCCTGTTCGATAGTTGCCTCACTACCTAAATTAGCAAAGAAAGTACCATTTGGGTTTACCTTCCTGATAATCTTAAAAGATGCAGCCTCACTTTCATCTTTTAACGCTGCCATTTGCGAACCTACAGCCATAGCAAGATGATGATGTTTCGCTACATATGCTAATTGCTCATTAATATGTAATGTTTTCTCTCCTCCACCACCAGTCATCGCATTGATAAAAATCGGCGAACTTAGTGAAAGTTCGCCGATTTTTGTTCCACATGTTATTGTGTCATAACTTGAATTTGGCAAGCTTTGATGCACAAAGTCAATATCATGAAAGCCATGCGTACGAGACTGACCAGTAGAAAGAGCGTATTCAATATGATCTAATTTACGTTTTGCCCTTACCACTTGTACCCCTCTTTATTTCTTTAATTTTTTCAGTTGTTCACCGATAATATCACTTAATTGGAAAGTAGCAGAATCAGCATTTGGTTCATACTGACTGTAATCTTCAGTTACATTATTTTCTTCAAGCGCTTCTTTTATACTTAAAGAAATACGTTTCTCTGCTACATGGACTTCAAGTACTTTCACTTTTACTTCTTGTCCCATTTCCAATGCTTCATTTGGATTTTTCACGTGACGATTTGCAATTTGAGATACGTGCACAAGACCTTCAACACCAGGTAAAATTTCAACGAATGCACCGAATGTAACAAGGCGTTTTACTACTCCTTCACGAATATCTCCAGCTTTTATTTCTCCAGCAACATTTTCCCAAGGTCCCGGTTGAGCTGCTTTAATTGATAAAGAAATACGTTGTGTATCAGCATCAACTGATAACACCTTTACTTTTACCTTTTGACCTTGCTCTAATACTTCAGAAAGTTGCTCTACACGTTCGTGTGAAATTTGTGAAATATGAACTAAACCATCCACACCACCAACGTTAACGAAAGCACCAAAATCCGTTAATCGTTGCACTGTTCCTTCAACAACGTCTCCTTCTTTTAATGAAGAAATTGCTTCTTTTTTCTTAGAATCTAGTTCTAATTCTACTACTGCTTTATGCGAAAGAATTACACGGTTTTTTTCGCGGTCTAATTCAACAATTTTCACAGCTAATGTTTTGCCTTTATAGTCAGTAAAGTCTTCTACATAATGTACTTCTACAAGTGAAGCTGGGATGAACCCACGAACACCAAGGTCCACAACTAATCCACCATTCACGATATCTTTTACAGTAACATCAAATACATGACCAGAAGTAAATTTCTCTTGTAATTCTACCCATGCTTTTTCTGCATCAACAGCACGTTTAGATAAGACAAGATCATCCTCTTCTAATTTAATAATTTTTAATTCTAGTATTTGATTTAATTCTACCACATCGCTTGCTTTTTCAATATGAACGTTAGCTAATTCACTAATTGGAATTACGCCATCTGTTTTGTATCCAACATTTACAAGCACTTGTTTCTCTTCAACTTTCGTTACAGAACCTGTAACAACGTCACCAACTTGTAATTCTTTTGAATCCATAACTTCTTCATTCATTTTCTCTACCATGGAAATACCTCCCTACAGAATTGACAAAGCATTTTTTATGTATATACGAAATGAAAACAAATGTTTTCATTTGCATGTTTAAGAATTTATCATCACATACTCAGTTTTCATACATTTCACCAGAAAATATATTAAACCTATATAAATAGTATACAGCAAAATCATCTTGAAGAAAGTATGTTTTGAAATATAATAGCGAATATATTCTGAAAGTTTTATCTCTCTTTTACTAACTTCTTACAAATCCGATCATTTGTCAAGGAAAGAGACTCACAATTCACGTATCCTTTACATTTCTATACAAACAAAAAAGAAAGAGGCTATCCCCTTTCTTTATTTCGCAAACACTCCTGAAACAATGCCCATAATTTTTTGGACAACTTCTTCAATTGATAAAGAAGTTGTATCTAATTCCAATGCATCATCAGCTTTTTTCAGAGGAGAAACTTCGCGTTCTGAATCTAATTTATCACGCTGAGCAATTTCTTCTTTTAACTGCTCTAAATTAGAATCGAAACCTTTATTTATATTTTCTAAATGTCTTCTTTCTGCTCTTTCTTCAACAGAGGCAAGCATAAAGATCTTCACTTCAGCATCTGGTAACACATGTGTACCAATATCACGGCCATCCATTACAACGCCGCCTTTTTCCGCTAGCTCTTGTTGACGACGTACCATTTCTTCACGAACAAGGCGATGTTTCGCCACAATAGATACTCGATTCGTCACCTCAGGTGTACGAATTACTTCAGAAACATCTTGTCCATTTAAAAATACAAGTTGTGTATTTTCTCCTTGCTGAAACTCAATATTTACATTCTTTACAACTTCCATTAACTGCTCTTCATTTTCAATATCCACTTTTTGCTCAAGGGCTGCATATGTAATTGTACGATACATTGCCCCTGTATCAATATAAACGTAAGAAAGTTTCTTCGCTACAACTTTCGCGACTGTACTTTTTCCAGCAGCTGCTGGACCATCTATAGCAATTGAAATTTGTTTATCCATTGTAACACCTCATTTTTTCACTTATAAAACAAAACGAAAAGCAGGTATTCTCCTGCTTCTTCTCATTTGCTTCACGTCATTAAATCCTCAATTATTGTAGCATAATCCTTCCTAGAAGAAAATGAAAACTACCTATTCACCTGTAAGATTTCTGTTTTGTTTTTTACCGTGACACCTTCATAATAAACAATTTTAGATAAATATTTCACTGATGACTTATGTATAAATAACAATTGCACAACACAAAGACAAATAAATTGTATTATTAATATACGAATAAAAATTTTCTCCACCTTTTTCAACGTAATCGCTCCCTTCTATCCCACATTTATATATTTCGTTTCGCGATTTTATACATCGTACATATAGTAGTTAATTTTATTGTCATTTTCGAGGCATACTTTTATACATTTCCATTGTCGAATTTACTCAAAACATGTTATGTTCTAAATGTATTTTTCAACTTGAAAGGGGTATAAGCATTGAAAAGAATCCTAGTTTTACACACAGGCGGAACAATTGCAATGGAGGAAGATAAAGAAACTGGAGTCGTACAACCAGGTGAAAAAAATCCTCTTTTAAAATTTATTCCTGATTTAGAAGGCGATGTTGATTTAATCGTTGAAGATGTGTTCCATCTACCATCTCCTCATATGACACCAAGCGAAATGTTACAATTACAAGTCATCATTGATGAAAGAGTAAAACAAGAAAACATTCATGGCGTAGTCATTACGCATGGTACGGATACATTAGAAGAAACAGCCTATTTCCTAGATTTAACAGTACAAGCAACTATTCCGATCGTTGTGACTGGTGCAATGCGTTCTAGCAATGAATTAGGCGCTGATGGTCTATATAACTTCTTATCAGCTGTAAAAGTCGCTAGCAGTAGTGAAGCTGCAGAAAAAGGTGTTCTAGTCGTATTAAACGACGAAATTCATTGCGCTACAAATGTAACGAAAACACATACAAGTAATGTAGCAACATTCCAAAGTCCACAGTATGGACCAATTGGCATGGTAACAAAACGTGGTGTTGTATTCCACCATGCTTTAGTACATCACGAAACATATTCAGTAAATAAGGTTTCTAAAAACGTAGTCGTTCTAAAAGCATACGCGGGTATGGACGATACATTGTTAGCAGCCATTGAAAACCTTCCAGTAGACGGGATTGTTATCGAAGCACTTGGACAAGGTAATTTACCTCCAAGAACACTTCCTAGTCTAGAACGATTAATAAACAAAGGAATTCCTGTCGTATTAGTTTCTCGCTGTTTCAACGGCATCGTTCAAGATGTATATTCATATGAAGGCGGCGGCAAACAATTAAAGGATATGGGTATTGTATTCACATACGGTTTAAATGCTCAAAAAGCACGTATTAAATTATTAGTTGCATTAGAGAATACAACTTCTCATGAAGCAATCCAAAATATGTTTATGCACAATTAAAAAAGAAGCTGTCGAAGTTTATTTCGACAGCTTCTTTTTACATTTCTCTTGTTACAATGGTTTGCGCAAGCGCATTTCCATGAAATCTACCGTTCTCGATAAATATTTCATTCGCATTATTTCCAGCAGCAATTACACCTGCAATGAAAATATTTTCAGCGTTCGTTTCCATTGTATCCTCTGCATGAATTGGACGCCCTGTTTCTTCATCAATCCGAACACCCATCTTCGTTAAGAAACTATGATCAGGGTGGTAACCAGTCATCGCAAATACAAAATCATTTTGGATTGTATTTTCCTCACCATCAACTGTATACGTTAATGTATGTTCAGTGATTTCTTTCACATGAGCCCCGAAATGCATTTGAATTGTGCCGTTTCGTACTAATGCCTCAAACTCCGGTAAAATCCACGGCTTTATGCTTGGTGAATACTCACTTCCGCGATATAGTACCGTTACACGCGCACCCGCTTTAACAAGTTCTAACGCGGCATCTACACTCGAGTTTTTCCCACCTATAACTACTACATCTCGGTCAAAATAAGGATGCCCCTCTTTAAAATAGTGAGCTACTTTCTTCAGTTCCTCACCTGGAACATTCATATAATTTGGATTGTCATAATATCCAGTTGCTACAACAATGTATTTCGCCATATACATTTCTTTACTTCCGTCACGTTTTGTCGTCTCAACCTTAAAGACTTCTCCATCTTTTTGAACTTTCTCTACTCGTTCAAAAGCATTTACACGTACAGATTTACGCTTTACTACTTCACGATAATACGCAAGCGCTTGATTTCGAACTGGCTTACGGTTTTCTGTAATAAAAGCTACTTCACCAATTTCTAATTTTTCACTAGAAGAGAAAAATGTTTGATGAGTTGGATAATTATAAATGGCATTTACAATGTTTCCTTTTTCAATTACTAACGGATTTATCCCTACCTTTTGCAATGAAATTGCTGCTGCTAATCCGCACGGACCGCCTCCGATTATAATAACTGTTTCTTTCTGCATACTCGTCCACTCCTAGTCTTCTACCTCTGCACTATTTATAAAAACAAGAAAAAACCTACTTACAGCAGTAGGCACCTATCTTTATTGTATTCATTTTTCATATATTTGTCATCTAAACGAAACGTACATCCGATAGACATCTGCTAAAAACTGCTGAAATTTAATACCTTGTTTCCCTAATACATTTTCAGGATCAATCTTTCTAGCTGGGTCAAGTGTTTTATGTGATACGATATCTTTTTTCGGATTCAAGCCGAAGTTTTGACATAAATACGCATGATACCACGTAAAACGTGTATATGCTTCCCAAAAGTTAACATCACCGCCATAACAAAGTTCCACTCCAATAGCAGCCTTATTTGCATCATAACCATATAAGTCATTATCTGTCGGCACACCATATCGAACATGATAAGCAACTTCACTTATAGGAATAATTTCTAATATTGTTTTGTCATCTATAAATGTATGTGCCGAGGCTTTCGGTTGTATCTCATTAAAATAATCCCGATTACCTATCGCATTGCTACCAGGATTCCCCGTATCATGACTGACAATAAACCTTACTTTAGAGAGAGGAATTCCCGGTCGTGAACTTCCATATCCAATATAATTACGCTCTATAGGAAACATCGCCATTACTACCAACTCCCGCTTCAGAAGATTACCTTACTTCCTTATATATGTATTCGGTAGTAATGTCCTTATAGCATATTTCTTACGCGAAGAGAAAATCGAAAATATTTGATGTGAACACCATAAATAATAAAATACTTACAGCTACTCCATAAAAACCGTAAAACCAAACACAATCTTCTTTCGTATCTAAACCGAAAAATTTATTTACTGATTGTAATAATGTGCCACGCTTACTTTGCTTGTTTCGCAATACTTCCACTCGTTCTACAACATCCGCTGGCATCATAAATCTTTGGTCTACTGTCATTTTCATCATTTATCTCTCCTTAAAATCATTTCCGTTTTGTTTATCTAAGGAGAGTATAGCACGTTTGTTCGTGTAGAACAAGCGTTCTTTTTAATTTTATTTTATTTTTCTGCAATCCAATTAATAATTACTAATATAAAAGCGATAATCGGTCCTACTACAACCACACCAAATATTAAAAACAGTAACCCTTCTCCGAACACCCGAACGATACTTGTTTTTGGAGCTTTCATCGTTTTTGCGAGCTCTCCCTCTAACCTCTTAACCTTTTCTTCTAATTGTTCTACTCGTTCCATTATTTTATTTTCCATATACAACACCTCAATTTAATACTTCAACAAAAAAAAACGTGATTCCTTCGAAAGGAATCACGTTTTTTCACGCTATAATATTATACCCAACCTCTGAAGCGACTTGCTTCAGCCATTTTACGAACACCGACCATATACGCCGCTAAGCGCATGTTCACTTTACGAACTTGTGCTGTTTCATAAATAGAATCAAATGATCTTACCATTACTTTTTCTAAACGTTGTTCTACTTCTTCTTCAGTCCAGTAGTAACCTTGGTTATTTTGTACCCACTCAAAGTAAGATACTGTTACACCACCAGCACTTGCTAATACGTCTGGAACAAGTAAAATTCCGCGATCTGTTAAGATTTTAGTTGCTTCTAATGTTGTTGGACCGTTTGCAGCTTCAACAACGATTTTCGCTTTAATATTATTAGCATTTTCTTCTGTAATTTGGTTCTCAATTGCAGCTGGAACTAAAATATCGCAATCAAGTTCTAACAATTCTTTATTTGAAATTGTATTATTAAATAATTTTGTTACTGTACCGAAGCTATCACGACGGTCTAATAAATAATCAATATCTAATCCGTTTGGATCATGCAATGCACCGTAAGCATCTGAGATTGCAATAACTTTCGCACCTGCATCATGCATAAATTTAGCTAAGAAGCTACCAGCATTACCGAATCCTTGAACAACAACGCGCGCACCTTTAATATCAATGTCGCGTTTTTTTGCAGCTTCGCGAATACAAATTGTAACACCTTTCGCCGTTGCTGTTTCACGTCCATGCGATCCACCTAATACAAGTGGCTTGCCTGTAATAAATCCTGGTGAATTAAATTCGTCAATACGGCTATACTCATCCATCATCCATGCCATAATTTGAGAGTTTGTGAATACATCTGGAGCTGGAATATCTTTCGTCGGTCCTACGATTTGGCTAATTGCTCGTACATAACCGCGGCTTAATCTTTCTAACTCACGGAATGACATTTCACGTGGGTCACAGATAATTCCACCTTTACCTCCGCCATATGGTAAATCAACAATACCACATTTTAAACTCATCCAGATTGAAAGTGCTTTCACTTCATTTTCTGTTACATTCGGATGGAAGCGAATTCCACCTTTCGTTGGACCAACAGCATCATTATGTTGTGCACGATATCCTGTAAATATTTTAACAGTCCCGTCATCCATACGAACTGGTATTTTCACTGTCATCATACGAATTGGTTCTTTTAATAATTCATATACTTCGTTTGGATAACCCAATTTTTCTAATGCTTCACTAATAACAATTTGTGTCGAATTCAATAGTTCAAAATGTTGTTCCCTTTGTTGTTGTGTTTTTGTTTGAGTTCCCTTTTCGGCTACCATAGTAAGTAAACCCCCTGTAATTTCACTTGTTTAGTAAACCTTCATTGCCTAGTATACACCGTTAAATTTGGAATGCAATAGAAAACGCTAACAAATATATACAAACTATTTTCTGTTGCAAGCGTTTTCACTATTATTATAGTCCTTTTATTGCTTTTAGAAAAGTAAAATACTTAAATATTTAAATATTTTTCATTTTACTTACATGCAATACCTTGAAAATATATATTTAAGTACAATAAAGAATGCTCAAATATTTATGATCCCCTCTATACCGTGGATCGTTTTAAAATTTTTAAATCAACATTTTAGGTTTTCCAAATAAAAAAACAAAACCTTAGCTATGCTATATTAGCTAAGGTTTTGTTTTTTCACAAAGTAATTGTGTATTTGTTCAATTGCTTGAGAAGACATTAATTCTTTACCATACTCCATTAGACGATAAATAGTTGCTGTAGACGGATTACCATATTCCGCTAAAATAGCTATAAAATCTGCCTTCAGTAACTGTATTTGCTCCTCTTCTTCCATCCAAAGATAGAAACGCCCATCCCACGTATATAATTTTCCGCCAGTTACATCAAGGTTATATAAACGATTCGACAGGTTAATTACGTCATCTAGTGTAGCAAACTCATAAAGGATATGCTCACTTTCATCTAGAGTCACTTGCATTTCAATAAACTCGTCACGGAACTCATCATCTGTATCCGCTTCTTGATGTTCTTTCGTTACAATTACGACCATTCCTTGCGCTTGTAGAGAAAATACTTCAACTGCAATCGGACCATCCGCTTCAAATCCTAATTCTTTATTTGCTTCTTGCATCATATCACGAAATAATTGCTGTACTTTCGGTGCATTTCTCCACAAATCTTCTTTCGTTAATCCTCGTTCAGTTAAATCATCAAATGTTAAGAAAATTTTTATCTTATTGTAATTTAATCGTTCCAGCCTCATCTCATACCCTCCCTACGCAACCAATGAATATAATTTTTATTATATGAAATAGAAAATAGATGGTTCTTTTCGAACAACTATTCTAACATTTTTAACCAATCATCCCATTCTTCTTTCGTATCACCAATTAGGCTTGTTTGAATGTTCAACTGATCTCGAGCACCTATTTCTCCTATAACCCCAACAGTAAGGTTCTCATTTTTTTCTCGCAACACATTCACGTAGTTCATTGCGTTCTTAAGTTCTCGTCCGTCATCAAAAGAGATTACTACATATTTAGGGCTTATTTGCTCAACAGCTAACGAAATACTATCTTCCGCTAAGCTTACCCTAATATATATCACCTCATATCCTTTTAATCGTAAATACGTTGAGAAAACAAACCCTCTCAACATATTACTTTCTAACACGACAACTTTGTGTATAGAAGAAAACGATGATGCATTATGATACACCATCCCTAGACGCGTTTGTAAAAATGATACGACATATTGGAATTGCACCATTGTAACTTCATTATTATTTTTTAATATTAACAATTTATTTGACACTTGAAGAACAATATTTGCGATAACTTTTTCTGTTGCATAAATACTAAAAGCCTCGTTTAACAATGTAGAAGTTGTAATTTCATCAAATTTTAACAAAGCTTGTAGTAAATCGTCCACTAAAACAACTTCTCTATTGAAATGTATTTCATTTTGAACATTACTTTGCAAACGATTCCCTTCTAATAATTGAACTGCTTGTCCAATCATCATACCGGAAGAAACCTTGTCCATTAACCATTTCAAAATTTGAATATGCTCTTCTGTATATAATCGATGCCCCGCATGATTCCGCTTTGGGGCAATAATTTGATATCGTCTTTCCCATGCACGAAGTGTGCTCGGCTGAATTCCAATTATATTCGAAACAGCTTTTATGTTATATTTTCCGTTTAGAGTTGGCATCATCTCCCTCCGCATAACGTTATAATATGTGTTTGAGCAGGTGCTCGGAAGCGAAGTGGAATCAACGTTGTTCCATACCCATTACTAACAAAAAGAGTCACATTTGAATGCTTATATACGCCACCTTTTAAATATTTTTTAGATGGGAATAATCGGATTTGCCCTCCATGTGTATGTCCACTTAACACAAGTGAAATTTGTTCTTTTCCAGACATTTTATTTATAATATCAGGGTTGTGGCTAATTAATATGCGAAAACCATCTTCTTTACAATCAGCCAACGCTAAATCTAAACGATCACGTTCCAAACCAACATCATCTACACCGAGCAAACAAATTTTCTCTCCTAATTCAGACTCAAATACAACTCTTGTATTATCTAAAACTTTCACATTATTTTCTAATAACAAAGCATCTAACTCATGATATTCAATCTCATAATCATTATTTCCCCATACAAAATATACAGGAGCTATCGTTCTTAACTTTTGTATATTTGCAGAGATTTTTGATAAAGGGACACCTCTTTCCGCTAAATCACCACCAATAATTACAAGATCTACTCTTCCTTTTACTTGTTCAATTAACGAATTTGAAATGATCCTTCTATGAATATCAGATATAAAAAATACATTTACTTTTTGAAAACTTTTCGGAAATTCTTCAAATGTTAAAGTATGTTCTAGCACCGTATCACGCATTGCTTCTGTATACATTACAAGAAGAAATATAATACCAATACATATGAGAGTACTTAATAAGATAATCCATATCATATATTTTTTTACTCCCCTCCTCATAAAGATAATCCTCAGTTTTTATAGTAAGTATTTTACTAACTCTCTTGCTTTGTGGACTTATCTTTTATTGGAATTTTTAATTCTTGACCTACATTCACTTCATTTTCTTGTAAATGATTATACTTTTTAATCACTTCGATCCCAGTTTCATCTGAAAAATATTGCTTCGCTATACTTTCTAAAGTTTCTCCCTCTTTCACCGTATGCGTGACGACTTTCTCAGATGGTGCCTCGGACTCAGATTTAGCTGAATCAAAGAAAATGACCTCAAATGCACTTTTTCCAGCGTTATTACCATCGCTTTTCACCTGAATATATTTATCTGTATACCATAAGATACTAATTGGTAGTAATATGAATAGAAATGTTAAAACTCGGACGAAAATATGATTCATTTTAAACTTTTGTTTTTTCTCTTTATTTCTATGAATTTCACTACGCGGCGGTAAACCTTCTTTTTCTTCCACTCGCTCAACTTCTAATTCCTCTTCAAAATCAGGAATTCGTTTTCTCATGTTGTTCACCACCACCTTCCATTTATTTTCTTAATTGGAGTCCCATTATAAAATCAACAAGAAAGTGTGCAAAGATTGTTATAAACAAATTTCCTGTCCATTCAAATACATAACCAAAGACAAAACTAATGAAACAGACGAAACAAAACAAAAATGGCTTTTTTATATACCGAATATGTAACACTGCAAATACTAAACTCGCTATTACAATTCCAAAGTGCGTCTGCACTACACCTCTAAATAAAAATTCTTCTGCAAAGCCGATAATGAACGTAATAACGAGTAGATGCATAACTGACATCCCTTGAAACATCCTATCGTTAATACCACCATCATCAAACCAAGACTCTGGAAATACTCGCATTGCAACATAATCTAATAACACAATACCACTCGCTAACAAGCCACCTATTGTAAGTATAGACACCGGTTCCCATTTCCACAGACTATACACCAATTTTATATCTCGGAATAGTATATATGCTAGTAAACAACCAATACCGATAATAATGAACTGTGTAATATACAGATTCAGCCTTATTTCTTTCGGACTCATATCTTCAATATTATGCCTTTGAATGTTCATCATTCCCCCATCTTTTCTAGACCGAAAAGCTTTTGTAACTCTGTTTCCCAATTATAGTCGAAATCCGATTGTTGCGCTTGTCTTTTTTTATAATCTGTTTTTGTAATATGACAATAGTCGCAGCAATTCTTTAACTCGCCCTCTTTTCTATAACCGAACTGTTGCAGCAAATATTCACGTCTACATCCTTTCACTTGTATCCACGATTTCATGTTTTCTAGCTCACTATATTTATTACGTAGCCTTATTTCCACTTCAGCTATTAATCTGTTCATAATTTCATCTGACAAGCTCTCTAATATTAATTTTCGCTGTTGTATGATTCCAAGCTGTTCAAGATGATAGCGAATGAAACGCCAATATTGTTCATTAAATCTTGCTGCATTATAACAAATTTCTTCTACCTCTTCTATTGGTAATTCTTTCGTTTGAAACATTCTTTCTTGTAGTAAAGAAAATAAAAATTGTATTTGTGACGGACTTGGCAATTCATCTTCAATTATTGAAATTGGTAAATCGTGATCTAACGGACTACATAGTAAGATAGCTATACTCGGTTCACCATCTCTTCCAGCTCTTCCGATTTCTTGTAAATAAGAAGCGATATTAGTCGGGTAATGGAAATGAATAATATATCTCGTATTCGACTTATTTACTCCCATACCAAAAGCACTTGTACATATTACAAGCTGCAACTGGTCATTCATAAACTGCTGTTGAATTAACATACGCTCTTCATGTTCCATACCACCATGATAGAAAGCGACACCAGTAACGCCTTTTCCTCTTAAATATTCCGTTAAACGTTCTGTCCACGCTCGGCTTGAACAATATACAATCCCTGGTCCTTGTAAATACATTACCTGTTCCAAAAGCGCTTCTTTCTTCTCTTCTATCGTCGTAACAAATTGTACTTCCATTGCAATATTTGGACGATCAATAGAGTATACATGTTGCGCCACATTCTCCAAATTTAAACTCTCTGCTATATCTCGGAGTACGTCTTTCGTCGCTGTTGCCGTTAATGCTAGCACCGTAGGAGACCCGATATTCTCAATGACTACATTTAATTTTTTATAATCTGGTCTAAAATCATAACCCCATTGCGAAATACAATGAGCTTCATCCACAACAAATAATGAAATATGAACTTTCTTCAATTCTCTTATTAACAATTCCGACTGCAACATCTCTGGTGAAACAAAAATAAATTTATATGAAGCTAATCTTTTCATCGCTTCTCTTTTTTCATGTAATGTCCGAAAACTATTAAATGCTATCACTCGGTTTTTCACAATATATTTTAATTGTGTAACCTGATCTTCCATCAAAGATAATAATGGTGATACAACAAGTACTGTCCCTTCTTGCATTAGCCCTGGAAGTTGATAACACATAGACTTCCCTCTTCCGGTCGGAAGCATCGCTATAACATCTTTTCTTTCCAATAAATCTGTAATTACCCCTTTTTGACCTGGACGAAATTCAGAATATCCAAACCACCTATATAAATATTCCTCAAGTTTCATTTATACCCTCCATCCGCGCCAATACAAGACGAACTTCAAAATAAGAGATACCCTCTCCAACCGCTTGTTTCAACTCACGCAACTTACGTGTTTGTAATGCATCAATTACTTCTGTTACTTTATCTATTTTGTCTTTTTCCATAAACATCTCGATAGAAAAATCTCTTTCTCTCAAAGCAATTTCAACAAAATGATCCTCTATCGTTGCAACCTTTAAATTTCTAATTGTCGCTATTTCCTCTAATGAGCGCCCTTGCCTCCAAAAATTATATGTTTTTTTCGTTGATAAACTAAATAATTCAGCTCTCTCATTCGGATAAGAAATAATCTCAGCTAATAACGGAAATTCATTTTCTTTATCGCGAACTTCTTGTATAAGGAAATGGATTGCACCCCAAAATAAAAAGTACACCCTGAATATATCTTGTTTCGTAATTTCCGCTAACTGCTGCAATGTACAACCGATACGTTCATATCCTGTTAATCTATATGTTACAATCGTCGCTTCTACCACATCACATTTCCCTAAAAGATTATGTATTTCTTTCCATAATCTTTTAGCCAATTCATTTCGCCTATACGGCATACCTGTTAAAAAGCGTTTCACCCACATCATTATTTCTGTATCTTGTTGAATAGGAATAAACTTCGTATTATTCTGTTGTAAATTAGATATAGTTTGAATAATTAAAGATAATCTTTTCCAAAATGTTTCACCTAATTCACCATAGTGCAAACCATGTAAATGCGCTGGAAAAGCATACACTCCCTCCCATGTATGCAACTGCATTTTACCTTTAGGTGTTAACAAATATGTATTTCCATGTATTTCTTGAATCAAATCTGCTTGCAACAACTTTGCAACTTCACGATCATATTCAATTCTATTTAATGATTTATATATTCCAAACAAAAAAGAAACCTGGAACATATTTCCATCTTGTAATGTTTGCGAAGATCGTTTTCCCTTTAATAAATAATAAATAGAAGAAACGGTCCTTTCACCATTCAATTGTTTTAAACAATACAATACAGTATATTGTAGTTGCATTACCGCTTCCACCTTTCAATCTAACTTAATTGCTTTTTGGTATGATTGCACTAACTTATCATATCGGCACTATATACTTGTATATATTCTATTGTACCAAACGAAATAACATTTACGTATTTTGAAAATCTTATGACATACTGCAAAAATTAGTTGACACCCTAATTGATAAGCATTATCATTATAATTTTATGTTGAAAAGTTTTAAAAACCGTTTTACAATAAGGTTATAATTTTTATGGCGAGCTTTTCACATACATATTATCAGGAGGGAAAAAAGATGGCAAAATATACAATCGTTGATAAAGATACTTGTATTGCATGTGGTGCTTGTGGCGCTGCTGCACCAGACATTTATGACTATGATGATGAAGGTATTGCATTCGTAACATTAGACGATAACCAAGGTATCGTTGAAATTCCAGATGTATTACTTGAAGATATGATGGATGCATTCGAAGGTTGTCCAACTGACTCAATTAAAGTTGCTGACGAATCATTTGACGGCGATGCTTTAAAATTCGAATAGTCTTTTATTAACTTCAAAAAATGTCCCTCATATTAATGAGGGACATTTTTTGTTTTCATGATACTTATAAAAAAAAACATTAGTAGTTCCATACCTAATGTTTTTTTTGCCCCCGCTATTTGCCGGGCAGCCCGATTGGTGAGGGCTAATAATCAGCAGGGGATGAACACCCCCACTGATTAAAGTTTCACTTTATATTTTATGCATTTTTCATTTTTGCAAACATCCATACTTTCAAGCGTGAGAATAACGCTACAAATACAATTGTCACAACAATCCCTTTAATCAAATTAAACGGTAAGATTGCCGTTACAACCGTTGTTCTTATAGCCTCACTAGACATAGCTGGCGAATTTAAAAACCAAGTGTAAGCTGGGAATATGATGATGTAATTTAATACACTCATAATAAGCGCCATTGTAATTGTCCCTAGCATTAATCCTGTCGTTAAACTCTTAACAGTACGATACTTCCTAAATAAGAAAGCTGCCGGTCCAATAAATAAACATCCTGCAATAAAGTTAGCTATTTCTCCAACTGGTACTCCCGTTAAACTTCCTTGAATCCCGTAATGTAAAATATTCTTTATCGCCTCTACAATTACTCCCGCAATTGGTCCGAAGATAATCGCTGCAATTAGAGCCGGTACATCACTAAAATCAATTTTTAAGAATGGCGGAAGCCCTGGGAACGGGAAATCCAACATCATCAGTAAATATGCAATACTACTTAGCATCGCTACACTCACCATCTGCACTACACTGTTTTTTTGTTTCATCTTTCTCTCTCCTTTTCCATCGATCATCTCATGGAAAGTGGAAAGGTTCTGCTATGCCTACTTTTTCATAGAATGAAAAAACCCTTTGTGTTTTACACAAAGGGAGAATTTAAGGCACATCAAACAGACGTTCAAATCCATATCTTTTTTGAACGCTTGAACCTCCATCTTCTCCCATCCAGACTATACTGTCGGCTTTGGAATCACACCAAATCCTGCCTTAACGGCTCGCGGGCTTAGAACAAAATCACATATAGTTCATCACCGCCGGTCGGGATTTTCACCCTGCCCCGAAGATAGACCGATATTCTATTTTCCACTTCATTATACAACAACATGATTGGATTGTGAACAAAAAAATCGTAACTTATTAAAAATAAGTTATTAATTTTACATAATCAAAACCATTCATTATATTTTACAATACACCCCATATTTTTTAGCATTCGGCATTTCTCCTATAAATCCCCTAGTCATATATAATTAAAAGTGATAAGATGTTGAATTGTTAAGATAAGAACATTTTCTGGATTATGGAGGAAATGTCATGAAGAAAGAAAAGAGACACTCTATTCGAGAAACAATGAAAAAAAACTTAAGAAAAGAATACTTTTACTTAAAAAAAGAATTACTTTTCTACTGTCCAATTGATTTAGGCACATTCTCAAGCGAGACATACTATGCTACTTTCGACGAAGATGGCATCAGTATTTATCAGTATGATAAAAAAACAGAGAGTAAATTAAAATTGTGTGAGCGTCATCCGTGGAAAAGTTGGAATAAAGTGAAGGTGGATCATTATTTAACAACTTCTCAATTTATTTTTCAAGGGAAGCGAAACTGGATATTATCCCTTTTCCAAAAAGGAAAAGAAGCTCAAAAAATAATCGAAGAGCATACATCTTTACAAACTGAAGTTGTTTCCCGCTCTTTCTTAAAAAAGCTTCCAGGTTTCCGTTCTAATGCACCGTTGAATAAATACATCGGCAGCATTTGCTACACTGCACTTATTGCATTTTTATTAAAATGGATGATTCCATTTCAAGCACCACAAATCGCCCTGTACTCCATTTCAATTGGTTGTATGCTCCTTGGTCTACTTTGTTTGACAATCGGTTTAATTGAACCGACTATTGTACTTTTTCGAACAAACGAAAAAACCAGAACAAAAGTATTTTACTTATATAGCTACTTAGCTATTTCTGGATTTATATGTGTCTTTATTTTTTGGTAAAAAAAGAGCTAGTTAAACTAGCTCTTTTTTACTTTACGTATAATTGTTGATTTGGATAAATCAGCTCTTGCTGTAGCCCATTTTTTTCTTTAATTTCCTTAACAGACATGCTAAATTTCCGTGCAATGCTAACTAAAGTGTCCCCTTTTTGAACGACATATAACGATGAGGAAACGACTTCGTTTCTTTGTTCATGTAAAACAAGCAATGGATTCATCGCATTCTTTTTTGCCATCGTCCATCTTCCTTGATGAACTTCTAAATGTAAGTGTGCACCTCGAGATTCTCCTGTATTCCCTACTTCTCCAATTATTTCTCCTTTTGAAATATAATCCCCTTGAACTACATATCTCTTATTTAAATGCGCATACACAGCCTCATATTCTCCATGTTTAATAAATACAACATTTCCATAACTACTTGAATAATAAGACTTCGTTACCTTACCATCTTGAATAGCTGCCACCGCCGCCCCAATCGGTGCCGCTATATCTATACCGTAGTGTTTTCCATGCCTTGTCCCAAAATAATCACTTATCTGCCCTTCAACAGGCCATGTCCACCGGTTTCCCTCTGCGTACACATGTAATTGAGATAAAAACAATATAGTCAATAACATGACGCCGTATTTTAAACCTTTCATATACATCCTCCGTTTTCTAATTACCACCATACCTTCTCTATTTTGGTATATTACAGAAAAAAGTATACAAAAAAAAGAAAGTGGATCACTCCACTTCCTTCTCTTTCTTATCACGAAAAACGATTGCACTACGATTATACTCCACATCTTTTACTTGTACTCGAGCGTTTATTACTCTAGCTACTGCAAACAAATAATCAGATAATCTATTTACATACTTTAGAACAACTTCGTTTATTTCCCCTTCTTTTTGTAAGGACACTATACATCGTTCTGCTCGCCTTACAACTGTACGTGCAATATGAATAGCAGCTGCCGAATCGCTTCCACCGGGTAAAATAAAGCGCTCTAATGGGGGTGCTTCTTCTATATACGAATCAATCCTTTTTTCTAAGCATTCGACCATTTCGATTTTTACTTTATAAGGAATTTTCCCCGATACTATCGCCAAGTCTCCTCCGCAATCAAATAGTTCATGTTGAATCGTTTCAAGTTCATTGTAAATATCTCCGAAAGACTCGCCTTGTAGTTTAGTCATCGCATATCCAATATGAGAATTCGCCTCATCTATCGTGCCATATGCTTCAACTCGGATATTATCTTTATCCACTCTGCCGCCTATTACACTTGTTGTCCCCTTATCTCCTGTTTTTGTATATAATTTCATCGCTTTACGACACCCCTCTCATTATTCTTCATTCGACTAAGTTAGAAAAAAAGCTCTACTATTATTTATTTAATTGATTTTACAAAAAAATAAAAAACAGTAGAACTTTATCCATTATCAACTTTAAAAACATATATCTAAATTATACGATTCGGTAAATATACAGAGAATGTAGTTCCCTCTCCAACAACACTTGAAACAGCAATTTTCCCATCATGGCCTTGCACAATATTTTTTGCAATCGCAAGTCCGAGTCCTGTTCCACCTTTTTTCCCACGTGTTCTTGCTTTATCAGCTTTATAGAAACGATCAAATAAAAATGGAATATCTTCTTCTGGAATACCAGCGCCCGAATCTTGTACTTCAAAAATAAGACCATTATTTTTCATATCAATTACAAGCGTTACATGTCCGCCTGCGTTCGTATGACGTATTGCGTTATCAATTAAATTCGTCAATACTTGTTCCATACGATCTGCATCAAACGGATATTGCTCAATTGGATCTTTGAAGTCAACCGTTAACGCGACTTCTTTATCCCTTGCAATCCCTTGGAATTTACGACCTATTTTTTCAACGAAAGGATGAATATCAACTTCACCTATATGTAACTCTACATTACCACTTTCCATACGCGCTAAATCTAATAATTCATTTACAAGTTTACCTAAACGAACAGATTCATCATAAATGATTTGAACAAACTCATTAATTTCTTCTTTCGTTTGCACAATATCATCTAAAATTGCTTCACTATACCCTTGAAGCATGACCATCGGTGTACGAAGTTCATGTGATACGTTCGCAATAAAGTCTTGACGCATCTTCTCCAGACGGCGTTCTTCCGTCATATCACGTAATACAGCTACCGCCCCGCGAATTTTCGTTTGATTGTAAAGCGGAGTCATAAGAACTACATAGTTACCTTTTTGTAAATTAATGTCAACCACTTGTTGTTGTTCGCTTTCTACAACTAGATGGAATAGTTCAACAAGTTCAGAAGGGAGCTTTTTACTTAACTCTACTTCTTTCTCTTCTTGCCAAACTTGCAAGAAATGTTCCGCTGGCGGATTGATTACAACGACTTCACCTTCTTGATTTAACGTAATAACCCCATCTGCCATACTACTTAAAATACTAGCTAACTGTTCTTTCTCTTGCTGCAGAGCATTCATATTAAACTTCAACTGTTTCCCCATTTGATTTAAGGCCGTTGCAAGCTCACCAATCTCGTCCTGAGATACCATAGGAGCTTTCGCATCAAACTTCCCACGCGAAACCTCAAAAGCAACCTCACGCATTTTACGGAGTGGTGCTGTAATTCGAGTAGATAAGAAGAATGCAAAGAAAGTTGTTAATATAATTGCAATCCCCGCTGATAAGAATATAAAATCAGTCGTTCTCTCCATACCTTGTATCGGAACTTGTAAAGATTCGTATACGAACACTGCACTTTGATTTTTGGAGTGTACTGGTTTTCCGACAATCATAATATCATTTTCAGTATTTTTATTTTTTCTACTATTAGAGGCTTTTCTAATGTTATTCTTAATTTCTTTTTTGTCTGTAAAAACAGCCGCTAATTCTTTATCTTCTTTTAAGTCATCCATTGTAAGAGTGACTAATCCTTCTTGTTTCGGTGAAGATGAAATTTCCTTACCATCTTCTACAATAATAATCCTTGAAAGTGGATCAGAGAATTTGTACGCGATATTCTCAATCGTTTTTACATCGGCACCTTCTTCAATTAACTCTGAAACACTTGTTGCAACTTTTTGAAGCCTAGCTTCACTCATATCAACATAATATGTTCTAAAAAACTGTGAAAGTAAAATCGCAACAAATCCAAGTACAAACGAAACGAGAAGTAATATGGTCATCCATAACTTCCCTACTACACTTCTCCAAAGCATCAGTCGTTCACAACCTCAAACTTGTAACCTACGCCCCAAACGGTAACAATCATCTTCGCAGCATCTGGTGATTTTTTGCTTAACTTCTCACGTAAACGCTTTACATGCGTATCAACTGTACGTAAATCTCCGAAGAATTCATATTGCCATACTTCTTTTAACAATTGCTCACGATCAAATACTTTATCAGGAGCTTTCGCTAAGAATAATAGTAATTCGTACTCTTTCGGTGTTAAGTTCACTTCATTACCATCTGCTGTAACACGATGTGCATCATTATCAATTGTTAAATGAGGGAACACAGTAACATCTTTTGTCGTTGTATCTTGTGTAAAGAATGTTGTTGGTACAGAACGGCGTAAGACCGCTTTCACACGAAGCACTACTTCACGTGGGCTAAATGGTTTCACAATATAATCATCAGTTCCTACCTCAAACCCTTGTACTCGGTTTACTTCTTCACCCTTTGCTGTCAACATAATAATTGGCGTCGCTTTCTTCTCACGGACCCCTTTACATACTTCGATACCATCTTTACCAGGCATCATAAGATCTAATAGGATTAAATCATAATCATTTTGCAGTGCCATTTCTAAAGCTGTATCACCATTGTCTGCTTCATCAATTGTGTATTGTTCTCTCTCTAAATACATTTTCAACAAACGACGAATACGATCCTCATCGTCTACAATTAAAATTCTTGATTCATTTTCCATTTTTACCCGTTGCGTACTTTTACCACAACGGTTCACACCTACCCTTCTACACTATTATGTTGCGCTATTCTCGTTTATTTAAGCAATCTTCTAAATGTTTCACTTCCCATATTATGCTTCACAAGAATAATAAAGTTTGTTCAATTTTTTTCCAAAACTATGTATTTTTTTTGAACGGTATATAATGTCCTCGACATCATTTTACAAAATCAACCGCTACTTTGTCATGTTTTTCTCAAAAAAGAAGAAAAGTTGACAAAAATAAAATAGGAAAGTGACATTCACTCTCCTATTTTATTTCTCTATGCGTATGAATGTAAACCCGCGATAATTAAGTTTACTACAATAAAGTTGAACATAATGATTGCAAAACCAATTACCGCTAACCAAGCTGACTTCTCTCCATGCCACCCTTTTGATAAGCGTAAATGTAATACCGCAGCATAAAAGAGCCAAGTAATAAGTGCCCAAACTTCTTTCGGATCCCATCCCCAAAAACGTGTCCACGCTATTTGAGCCCAAATCATCGCAAAAATTAATGCACCTAATGTGAAAACTGGGAATCCAATTGCAATAGAGCGATATCCGATTTCATCTAGTAAATCACTATTCGTATTTTTCACTAGTGGCTGAAGTGCTGCTGATACTCGTTTCCTTAAAATAAGTCTTAATACAATATAAAGTAATGTTCCAACTAACACTGACCAAATTACAGTATTTAATTTTTTGGCATTTACAATCGCCGGAACTTCAACTGTCGGTTCTAATTTATTTTCTGTCAATAACTTCCCTTCATGCGGTCCCACTAAAGCCGGAAGATTGTACTTCATCTCCACTTGTTGTTCATTTTTATCAATCCATTGAAACTTCGCTTCATATTTCATACTAGAAAATACCGTTGTTACTCCAATAAATCCAACTGTACAAACAAGTGTGAATACCACAGTTTCTAACCAAAATGTACGTTTGCTTCTCGTTGATTGATCTACATTTTTCAATAAATACATAACGCCCGTTATAAAACTAATCGCTAAGATCGCTTGTCCTGCTGCTGCAGTCGTCACGTGAATATGTAACCAATTACTTTTCAAAGATGGAATAAGCGGCGATATTTCCCTCGGAAACATACTCGCGTAGGCAATTAATAAAAGCGCAACTGGTAATGCAAAGAGTCCAATTATACTTACGCGGTACATAAAATACATGACAATAAATGCTCCGACTAGCATCATGCCGAAAAACGTACCGAATTCAAAAAAGTTACTAACTGGTGCATGTCCTGATGCAATCCATCTTGTAATAAAATATACTGTTTGTGCAATAAATCCTAAAATTGTAATCGTTATTCCTACATTTGCCCATTTATGACCCTTTTCTTTAATTGCTCCCCCGAAAAATAGAGTTGCAATTAAATATAAAATAAATGCGGTAAAGAGAAAGTTACTACTTATTTGCACCATATCGTTTCCCCACCTTAACTAATTTTTTTATCGATTACTTTATCGTTTGGTTGCGGAATTGCTGTACCTTCTAGTACTCTTTCAATATCTTTCTTTAAACCGAACCAATTTTTATTCGTATGTCCTGCAATCCACCATTCATCATTAACGCGTTGTATCCAAATACGGCGATGATTCCAATACATTCCTTGAATGACACCAACCATAAATATAAATCCTCCAATACCGAGAATCCAAAGCGTTAAATCTTTCCTTACAGTAAGTGCTGTTGCATTTTGCATTTCAACACCTGCGAATGACATTTTATACTTATTGTTCCCATCAGGTTCTATATTTTGCTGAATACCAACAAAACTCACTTCACCATCTGGTGTTTCAGGCGTAAACATTTTAAAGACGAATGCAGGATTATTTGGTAATTTCGTTTTTGTGTTCGGTCTTCCATTCTCATCAAAATAAAAATCAGGGAAATAGCTTAATAGTTCTAGAGAATAACCATTTCCTAAATCATATTTTTCTGTAGGATTCGTTAAATCAACTTTAATTGGTCCCCACTTTTGATTATTTTCTTTATTTTGCAAATGGAAGGACATGCTTTTAAATTCACTTTCTTTATAATCCACTTGATAAATAGCAAATTGATCAAATTTCAGCGGTTCATTCACTCGAATTTCCGCTTCTTTTACCTTTTCCAATTTCGGTTTTTGTCCTGCTATATTTTCGCCGATCGCTTTATATAATACAGCATTCGTTTGGAAGTTTTTCGCAATCATTTTATCACCTACACGGTCAATTGCTTCATCATAAACTTCCTTGTCCTTACTTTTATCATAAACTTCCTTTATAAACTTCTCATTTTTCAAATAGTATTGCCCATCCGTCCCTGGTATTTCTTTCGTTTCACCATCACGTAACCAAAGCGCTTCGTCTACGTACATACTCGGTAAAAAACGAAGCATTGCACCGAATAAAAAGATAATAAGACCGATATGATTCACATATGGACCCCAACGCGAGAAACGTCCCTTTTCTGCTAAAACGTTTCCGTCTTCCACTTTCACATTATAGTTCGTTTTCTTTAAATTCATTTGGATTCTTTCCAAATCACCAGCTTGCGGTGTACCAGTGCCGTATAATCTTTGTCTCTTTAAAAAGCTAGGATGTCTTTTCACCCCTTGTTTTTTTAAAGCTTTATAAAGCGGAATAACACGATCTAAGCTACATATCACAAGCGAAATACCAATTGAAGCAATTAACATCATATACCACCATGAACCGTATAAATTATTAAATCCTAACTGATAGTATAATTGTCCTAAAAATCCGTATTCTTGTTTATAATATTCAGCTGGTGCAATCCCTGGAGTTATGTACATTTCTTGCGGAAAAATAGTTCCAATCGCCGATGCAGCTAAAGTGATTACAATGAGCCATACACCTACTTTTACAGAAGAGAAAAAGCTCCAAATTTTATCGACTATCGTTTTTGTTTGCGTGAGAGATCTACGAGCACTCCCCTCATAGCGCATATCCAATAGTTTTATATTTTCATTACTTTCAAATGGTTTCCCGCAAGCTTCACAAAAAACAGTTCCTATCGGATTCACATGTCCACATTCACACTTAATTTCTTTCAACACTCTCACCGCCCTGTATCTATATGTACTATTGTATATTCTAAGCTTAAGTTACCGCAATACTCAGAATTTTTAAACCAGAGGCACTATAGGTAAGCACCTCCTATGTAAAGGCTTTCTTTATTACGGCGTAATTTTCTTTAAATAACCTTCTAGCTGTTCTTTCGTTTGTTCACCTATAATTTGCTCCACTACGTTTCCATCTTTATCAATCAAAAAGCTTGTCGGTAACGGTCCTACTCCATATGTCCCTATGATTTTTGTTCCTTTATCAATAGCAACTGGGAATTTCAAATCATATTGTTTCACAAAGTTCTTAACAGCAATTTCTGTTTCATCTGCATCTAACGCAATAATTTCAACGCCTTTTTCTTTATACTTTGGATATAGTTCATTCATATAAGGCATTTCTTTCTCACAAGGTTTACACCAAGTGCCCCAAAAGTTTAAAAATACACCTTTTCCCTTTAAATCTTTTAATTCAATTTTCTTTCCTTCTAAATCTGTCACAACAAAGTTAGGTGCTTCTTTTCCAATTTGCATTTTCTCTTTATCAGCAAAGAATCCTTGATAAAGTGTAAATCCTACAGCACCACATAAAATGAGTAGAATAATAACGCGAAATAATAAGCGATTTTTTTTCATATTGTCTCCCCTCTCTTCGACGAGTGATGAATATATGTATTTTTTAATAAATCACCAGCGGAGCATTCCACTGGTGAAAGTTTCACAATATCGATTAGCGAGGCTTTGTAGAAGCCAATGCACGTAATTGTTTCACCTCATGTGGTGTCAATTCTCTTGCATCACCAGGTCGCAGACTTCCTACTTCTAAGAAAGCATAGCGTTCACGCTTTAGTTTCACTACTTTACAATCCAACGCTTCAAACATACGACGTACTTGACGGTTACGTCCTTCATGAATTGTTAATTGTACAATCGCCATTTCTTTACGCTTGTCCCAAGAAATAATCTTCACACGCGCTGGTGCTGTTTTCCCGTCTTCTAACGTCACACCACGTTCTAACATGCGGATTTTCTCACCTGTTAGAGGACCTTTTATTTTTGCAACATATGTTTTTTCAACTTTATATCTAGGGTGCATTAATACGTTTGCGAAGTCCCCATCGTTTGTCATTAATAATACGCCAGACGTATCATAATCTAAGCGTCCGATTGGGAATAAACGTTGTGTAATCTCTGGGAAAAAGTCTGTTACAACATTTCTGCCTTTATCATCTGATACACTTGAAATTACGCCAGTTGGTTTATATAGTAAAAAATAAACAGGTTCTTCTTTTTCAAGAGGGATGTTATTTACTTCTACTTTATCTTGAGGAGTTACTTTCGTTCCTAACTCCTTCACTATTTTTCCATTAACTTTCACTTTTCCTTGCTGGATTAATTCCTCAGCCTTTCTTCTCGATGCAATACCTGCTTGTGCAATCACTTTTTGTAATCGTTCCATTTCTTTTTTTCACCTCGAATTTATCTTACCTTACATTAGAAAGACTTGGCAACCGCATACGCTTGACGGCTGTTCGCTTCATCTTACTTAAACAACATAGCGATGATAATAAACATATAAAGGTCAAATCATGTTTTTACCTTTTATTATTGTCCATTTTTTCATATTGCTCACAATAAAAGTTCATCATTTTGTCAAAAATACCACATAAAAAAACCACTATTAAGCAGCACCTTAATAGTGGTCGTATACATATTATAAGCGAAATAGCATAAAAAATGAATAGTATTACTTAAACATTAAAGAAACAAACACAATTGAACAAATAATTCCGATCAAATCGGCAAAAAGTCCTACTTTTAATGCATCTCCCATTTTTCTAATTCCAACAGCTCCGAAGTATACTGTTAAAATATAAAAAGTCGTATCTGTACTCCCTTGCATCGTAGAAGCCAATCTTCCAATAAACGAGTCTGGCCCATATGTGGCAATTAAATCGGTCGTTATACTTAAACCAGCAGAGCCTGAAATAGGGCGTATAAGTGCTAGTGGAACAATTTCTGCTGGAACATGAATTAAATCTAACATCGGCTTCATTACTGATATCATTGCATCTAATGCACCTGAAGCTCGAAATATGGAAATAGATACGAGCATTCCAACCATAAACGGTAAAATAGAGATCGCAATTTGAATCCCTTCCTTTCCTCCCTCAACGAAAGATTCATAGGTCGGAACCTTCTTTATCGTGCCATATAGAAGGATAAAACCAATTACACAAGGAATTACCCATAGTGATATCGTATTTACAATACTCATTTTTTCCGCCCCTTCCTACTCCTTCTTCGGTAAAAATAGCGGTCAATCCAAATTGCTCCAATCATAGAAAGCACTTGTGCAATGAATGTTACCCCAACAATTTCAGTAGGATTCGCTGATTCGTAAGTCATTCGAATCGAGATGACAGTCGTAGGAATTAAAGTAATAGCTGATGTATTTAACGCGAGAAACGTCACCATTGAACGGCTCGCCGAATCTTTTCCTCCATTTAACTCTTTCAGTTGTTCCATCGCTTTAATACCAAGCGGCGTTGCTGCATTACCTAATCCAAAAAAGTTTGCCATCATATTCGATAAAATAAATCCCATTGACGGATGATCTTTCGGTATTTCTGGAAACAACTTTTTGACTATCGGCATAAAAAGTGACACTAACTTCCTTAACAATCCTGCTTCTTCTGCAATTTTCATTAAACCGAGCCAAAATACTAAAACACTAATGAGTCCTATACAAATTGTTACTGCGTCTTTTGCTCCATCAAATACAGCTTTATTTATTGCTTCCATCGTTCCATTTATCATGGCATATACGATCCCTATGACTGCCATCGCTACCCATACGAGATTAACCATCGCTCCCAACACCTATCATATGAGAAAAGATTTCTTTCACATTATTCCAGTACATTCCCGTTGTAGCTACTAATTTTCGTTTACTATAAAATAAATTCCGTTCTCCAACTTTCTCATTGCCAACATAAATTTCTGTCTTCCCAACCTTTACGCCATCTTTAAGTTTTGCACTTTTATCGAGTTCAACTTTTACTACGACATCCTTTCTTTCTTGCTCAGTTAATGGCACCGCAAAACTATTTTTCGTATAAACATGATTGGCATATTTCTTTTCAGTTATTTCAGCAAGCGCTCCTTGTCCTACAACGTTCGTTTGCTTGAAACGTTTAAAACCTTTATCAAATAAATTCATATGATCATCCCAATCGCTAGAAGCGCTCAAAGTTACAACAATTAGATCTAGTCCATCTTTTGATGCTGTTGTAACAAGCGTCCGTCCTGCTTTCTTCGTAAAGCCTGTTTTTCCTCCTGTTGCAAATTCATAATAAGACGTCACAAGTTTATGTTTGTTTTTCCACGGATAATCCCACGAATCTGATTTATACGTTTTTGTCCCAAAAATCTTCTTAAAGGTTTCGTTCCTCATTGCATACTTCGTTAAAAGTGCCATATCATAGGCCGATGAATAATGGGATCCATCTCCATCCAAACCATGTGGGTTTGAAAAGTGAGTATCTTTCATTCCAATTTGTTTCGCCTTTTCATTCATTAAATATACAAACCCTTCTATACTCCCTCCTACATTTTCAGCAATTACTTGTGCTGCATCATTACCAGATCTAAGCATGAGTCCGTATACTAAATCCTCTAACTTTACTTTCTGTCCAGGCTTCAAATAAATTGCTGATCCTTCTACTCTCACTGCTTCATTGCTAACCGGGACCATTTCTTTCATTTTTCCTGATTCAGCAGCTAACAAGGCAGTCATAATTTTTGTTATACTAGCAATTTTTTGCGGCTCATGTTCTGCTTTTCCGTATAATACACGTCCAGAATGTTGCTCCATTAATACAGCATTACGAGCACTGACATTGCTGTTCATCTTTGCATATGTAGGAATTGGCATAACGCTTGCATACATAATAAGAAGCGTAATGATTACACAAATTCGTCTCATATTTCCCCCCACGTCCTTTTGGCACTTTTTGTACAAGTGTATGCTTGGCCTTTTAAAATATGAACGAAATCTCCTTCTCTTCTCAATAAAGCAAAACTTTAATTAGTTAGGGCTTTGTCCATCCTCCACTAATTAATAGCCCTCAATATTCGGGCGTTTACGGGATAAAAAAGACGCATACAATATGCGTCTAATACGGTGTCCATTCAATTTGTTTTGCACTTTCAAATCTTTTTTCTACATCAGGCCAATTTACAACATGCCACCAGTTTTTTATATATTCATCTTTACGATTTTGGTATTGTAAATAATACGCATGTTCCCACACGTCTAGTACAAGGAGCGGTATCGTATCCCATTGTGTAAATAATTGATGAAGTGTACTCTGCAAAATTTCTAATCTTCCCGATCGTGGCACCCAAACGAGAATCGCCCATCCTGAACCTTCCACTTTAGAGGCTGCTTCTGTGAAATGTTTTTGAAAGCGCAAGAAACTTCCAAAATCTTGTTCAATCCGGTGTGAAAGAGCCCCTCTTGGACTTCCGCCGCCACCTTTTTTCATGTTATTCCAAAATATCGTGTGTAAGTAATGACCTGATCCATGAAAGGCCGCTTCTCTTTCCCAATGCTTAATTAAATCAAATTGATTTGTTTTTCTCGCTTCTTCCATCATCTTCTCTGCCTTATTTAATCCTTCCACGTAACTGCGATGATGTTTATCATGGTGTAACATCATAATTTCTCTAGATATATACGGTTCTAACGCATTATACGGATATGGTAATGGTGGGAGTGTATGCCCTCCAATTGGAACAGCTCGTTCACTATCCCCTCTTTCATATAATTCATATTCCTCTTCTCCCTGTACAAATACTTCCTGCAAATGATGCTGAATATGTTCTACATCATCACTTATTTCATACATAAACTCTGCATCTGTATCATACTCATGCTCTTTCATACGGTCTAATAACGTTTGAATTTTATAAGCAAGCATATGGACATCATACACTTCCATCGCACGGCTATCTAATACGTGAAGAACACTTTCACACCAGCTTTCTACTTCATGAAAGTAATCTGTAAATACACCTTGTTGACTCATGTTACACCTCCTTAATGCTATCCCCTTAAATATATTCAAAGGAAATCCCTTATATAACTGTACAAAAGGAAAAGAAGCTAAGTCCCCTTAGCTTCTTTTTCGCAATTAATATTTGTGTAACATCTTTGTTTGGTAATCCGTCTCATAATATTCTAGTTCTTCACGCATCAATTGAAATTTACCTTCTAAATTCTTCATTACTTGCTCTATAGATACAGGTGGCGTTTGTTGAAACACGATGGAATTTTTCCCTGTATAGGCAGAGCGACTATTTTCATACCAATGATCACTCTTTGGTGAAAAAAACTCTGCAATTACTTGATGATAAATTTTATATAAAATTTTTTCAGCTGCTGTTTTTCGAAATGGCTGGCTATTCAACAAAACAAAACATGCATCATGTCCTTCTTCACAAAAAACGAGAAGACGCCTTATTGATGCTAATAACCCTTTATAATATTGCTCGTTCCCTGTCGGTGTCTCTTCTAATAAAGAAGGCAACGTATGATAATTTACATAATTGGTTATCAAAGTAATAACATCTTCTAAAAATATAGAAACTTGTTCTGTTTGATTTTCAACCATCAGATTAGACATTTTTTCCCTCTCCTTTGCCATTTCACGCTATTTCTACTCTTTTATTTTTATGTAATTCAGCCAATATTTCTTGTACTTTCACCACTGTTCCCTCATCAAAATATTGTTGGAACGCTTCTATATTATTTAAATATAAACGTTTTTGCATGCGATGCTCATTCTCTTTCAGTAAACAACATATCGCTACAATATCCCGTAAATATATGTCTTGTTCTTCTACTTTACATACTGGATTTCCTTCAAAAGGAGTAATTTCTTGTAAAACTTCTTCAAAATATCGAACGTATAAAACGGAAAAAGTTCTCTCTTTATTATTTAATATATATGTCACTTCAGATCTATTAAAGAAATCTTCTGATGTATTAGGTTTTGCTTTCTCTAACTCATATCCCGCATAACCTATTATAATCATCTACTTCCCCTCACTTCCTTCTTTCAATTCATTTTAACTTAATTTTCTGACAAACGAAATACTCTTTTAAATATAACCCATATAAAAAATAGCTTCCCTATACAGGAATTTACCTTTTTATTTTTCTTGAAGTTTGTCATAATAATATTATTGTCTCAGTTTTCTTATACAAGGAGAGTTGTATTTATGTCGTTTTCATGGAAACGTTTCTTACAAATCGGGAAAATTATCTTCCCATTTGTTGTATTAACAATTGTATTCTTTCAAGCAAAAAAAGAATTAGCAGGCATTTCTTTTTTAGAAGCAATCAATACAATTAAAAACATTCCAACCGGAGGAGTATTTTTAGCAATTACACTTGGCGCATTTGCCGTATCAACCATGTTCTTTTATGACTATGTTATGCTTCGTTATTTAAAAGCTGATATACCAGTCCAAAAGATTTTCCGCATCTCATGGATTGCTAATACTTTAAATGGCTTTATCGGATTTGGTGGTCTCGTTGGAGCTGGTGTACGCACAATGCTTTATCGTCCATACATAAAAGAAAATGGCAAACTTATTAAAAGTATCGCCTGGATGACAACTGCTTTTATTAACGGATTAGCCATTCTTTCATTCCTCGGCCTGATTGGAATATTAGACACAAGTTTTATTTTGCATGAAAAACCGTGGCTATGGCCTGTTCTTATCTTTTTCGCTCTTTTCGTCCCTATATATATTGGCTTTTCTAAACTAAAAAATAGAAAAACAAAGCAAACTGAAGGACAAGAAGAAGAAGGAGAAGAGAAAAACCCAACTGTTTTATACTCACTAGTTTCATTAGTTGAGTGGGTATCTGCTGGTATTGTTATGTACGTCATATTAATATTATTTGGTATCGACATCGAATTTCAAAAGTTTTTAGGTGTGTATGTAATTGCTGCTTTAGCTGGCGTTGTTAGTCTTGTACCTGGTGGACTTGGTTCATTTGATCTTGTCTTTTTAACTGGACTCGGACAGTACGGCATTGATACAGGTGTATTACTACCTGCTATGTTATTATATCGCCTCGTCTATTACATTTTACCTTTCTGCCTTGGCCTTATTTTTGCAGCTTTTGAAATGACAGGTGTGGCCATTAAAAAGTTTGAAGATAAACCTTTTATTGCGCCTGCATTAGAAACAACTGGTGTTATATGGACTTTGCAGCGTGATTTTCTAGGAAAGCTTGGTTCATGGGCATCTGCTGCTTTAACAGTATTTGCTGGACTAATGGTTATTTTATCGACCATTCTACCGACAAGTATAAACAGAGCACACGCCTTACATATTCTAGCTCCAAAACATCTTATTCAATTTTCTTTTAGCTTATCACTAACATTCGGTATTCTCCTCCTAATCCTTTCACGTGGGATATATTATGGAACAAAACGCTCTTATTATATGACGATTGTTTCTTTAATTGGAGCGGCTATCTTTAATACACTAAAAGGAATTGATATTGAAGAAACGTTTATTTTATTAATCGTACTCGCGGTATTATATATGCTTCGAAAAAGATTTGTGCGCGAGAAAATGGAAGTCTCACTTTCTGATATGGTAAAAGTTTTTATATTCTTACTTGTAACGTTATATTTATATAAAAACTTAGGTATTTTATTTGCAGGTGCAAAAGAAGCTTTTAAACCTGATTTTGTTGTTCGTAATATTACACAAGTGAAACGAAGTGCATTAGCAGCTGCCTTTTTCGTTCCTACCTTTTTACTGATTGGCTCACTCATTGCCAATCGTTATCGAAATGAATTTCCCGGGCAACCAGCTAATGACAAAAGGTTACAAAACTTTTTAGCTGAACATAACGGAAATGTACTTAGTCATTTAGGATTTTTAGGTGATAAACAATTCTTCTTCAGTAGTGATGGGAAAGCACTCCTTCTCTTCTCTATAACTGGAAAGCGTCTTATTGTACTAGGTGATCCAATTGGTGATTCTTCCTCCTACCGTACTGTGTTACAAGAGTTTTTAGCTGAGGCTGATCGATTTGGGTACATTTGTGTATTCTACCAAATCGAAAGTAAATGGATGAGTTTATATCATGATTTTGGTTATAACTTCTTTAAGCTTGGTGAAGAAGCTGTCGTTGATTTGAATACATTTACAATAACAGGAAAAAAACGTGCCGGTATGCGGGCTACTTTCAACCGTTTTGAAAGAGAAGGCTATACATTCTCTATTCACCAGCCACCGTTCTCAGACGAACTATATGAAGAATTAAAAAAAGTTTCAGATGCGTGGCTCGGTGGTAAAAAAGAGAAAGGTTTTTCACTCGGATACTTTGATCGTGAATATATTAGCCGAGCACCTATCGCTACATTATCTGATGTGGATGGAAAAATCATCGCATTCACAACCTTTATGCCCGTATATCAAGACGGATCATTATCTGTTGATTTAATGCGATATTATCCAGATGCACCTAGCGGCATTATGGATGCAATTTTCATCCACCTATTCCAGTGGGCCAAAGAAAATGAATATCATTCCTTTAATATTGGTATGGCACCACTTTCAAATGTAGGTTTATCGACACAATCTTTCTGGTCTGAACGGGTTGCTGCTGCCATCTTTAATAATGTTCGATATACGTATAGCTTCAGCGGGTTACGACATTTTAAAGAAAAATATAAACCAGCATGGAGCGGTAAATATTTGGCATTTAGAAAGAATCATTCTTTACCACTTACAATGCTCTCTGTAACAAAATTAATAGGAAAAAGAAAAAACAGCTAAAGATTTAGCTGTTTTTTCTTTTTTGAACTTGTACAATAAATTCTTTTTCATATTTCTTACCATTTATATAGAAATCCCCCCATATTTTATACGTTCCTTCACTAGGAAATGTAATACGATATTGTAATTGCTCATCTGTATCAACAGGTATTGCGTATAAAAAGTTTTCTCTCGTTTCGTCCACGATATAGAGCGCCTCTACTTCTCCTCTTTCTGAATGTAATTTCAATTTTTCACCCTTTTTCGCTTGGAATTGAAATGTTAACGTCACTGGTTCATTTGGATGCAATGCACCAAATAAAAGAGAAACTTCATACTCCCCTATTTTTTTTGTAAGTACACTATCGATTGGAAATTTTACTTTTTTCTTATTTTTCTCGTCCATTTCTTTCCCAAAATCTTTCTTCGCAAATGATTGCACAGACTTATTTTTGTCTTCATATAAAAATATTGTATATCCTTCATCTTTCGCTATTTTAGAAGATACCTTATATGATCCATTCCCTGCGAATGTAGGTTTCATTTGTTGTACATGCTTTAATTGTCCGTCTACAATAATTGCCCGAATTTGATCATTCACACCACGAACTTCGTTATTTTTATTATTTAATAATTGAAACGAAATATTTACCTTCTCATTTCCTTTTCCATTTGACACATCCCATTTTACTTCCTGAACATCACCTACAGTCTCTGTAGTTTCCTGATACTTTTTTATGTAAAATCCTCCTACTACAATAAATAGTAAAGCAACAAGTCCAATGACAAGATTTTTCAAAACATCACCTACCATTTTTATTGTCTCTGTTTATACAAAACTTCTTACATATATATTCTAGATTATGATTTATGAAATCCTCCTGCTTTGCACATATTACAAATAATAAAAAGATTTTAATTGAAAGGATTCGTAGTGTATAATGCAAATGATATTGATTTCTATCAATACATTATAAGGAGGACTTTTTCATGAGTGTACATATCGAAGCAAAACAAGGCGAAATTGCTGAATCTATTCTATTACCAGGTGATCCATTACGTGCAAAATATATTGCTGAAACATTTCTAGAGGACGTTACTTGCTATAATAACGTGCGTGGTATGTTAGGTTTCACTGGAACTTATAAAGGAAAACGTGTATCTGTTCAAGGTACAGGTATGGGGGTTCCTTCTATTTCTATTTATGTAAACGAATTAATCCAAAGCTACGGAGTTAAAAATTTAATTCGCGTTGGAACTTGCGGTGCCATTCAAAAAGACGTAAAAGTACGTGACGTTATTATCCCAATGACAGCTTGTACGGATTCTAATATGAACCGTTTAACATTCCCTGGTTTTGATTTTGCACCAGCTGCAAACTTCGACCTTTTAAAGAAAGCTTACGATGCTGGAACTGAAAAAGGCTTACACGTTCGTGTTGGTAACGTTTTAACAGCAGATGTATTTTACCGTGAAAGCATGGACATGGTTAAAAAACTTGGAGATTACGGTGTACTAGCAGTGGAAATGGAAACAACTGCTCTTTACACATTAGCAGCGAAATACGGTGTAAATGCGTTATCTGTATTAACAGTAAGCGATCATATCTTCACTGGTGAAGAAACTACATCAGAAGAACGTCAAACTACATTTAACGAAATGATTGAAATCGCTTTAGATGCAGCAATTCAACAATAATACATTAAAGAACTCGTCATACGTCTGTCGAGTTCTTTTTATGTGACTTTTTATTAAAAACTACTTTCGGAAGAGACAGATTTTCTCCTCTACTTTTTTGTAACGTTTGTTATAATAAAGTAATCATTTACAGTATTTCTCACAAGAGGTGACGCAGTGAAAAACAGAAGTATCGTCTTTAAACTATTTTTATTAACATCAACATTATTTACAATCATATTCCTCCTCTTTTTCCTAGGACAATCTCTATTTTTAGAGAAATTTTATATTAATAAAAAAGTAAAAACAGTTCAAACTGCTTTTGAGAAGTTCGTAGATACTTACGAAAAAAGTGGTAAAAGTTATGAAGAAATTAGAAAACTAAAACAAGAATTTCATGATAAAACCAATGCTGATATGCAATTTTTAAATTCTGAAGGCATTATTAAAAGTGACAATAATTACTACATTGATGTCACTAATCCTAAAAATAATGAAACATATTCCATTCCGCTCAATAATCTTTTAACGCCCGAAGAATATAAAAAATTCGAAAACTTAGGATTGAAAAAAGATGACATGATAAATGTCGTCGGTTTGGTACGAGAGAAAACAATAACACCAATAGAATTAACAACAAGTTATAATCGATGGCAAAACGAACGTTTCAATTCAGATTTTTCATCCATTAATGGCAACCCTTCTAAAAATAGACTTACAAGCCGATACAAACCTGTGACTCAAATTGAATTCACTGGTATTGTATCTAAGTTACAGCTTCCATCGAAAGCCGAGGTTCGTCTTGCAAATGATATTGAAACATTACGAGCCGTTCAATATTTTGCAGAAATTATTAGAAATGGTACTGCTAACTCACATCAATTGAACACTTATATAATAGATGGCGGGGAGAATATAAAAAATAGTATCTTTGTAAAACCTATTATGAAAGATGGAAAAATTACAGAATATGCTTTTGCAATAGCATCTTTGCAACCTGTTAATGAAGCCATGCTTGTTTTAAAGGATTATTATGTCTATGCCTTAATCATCGTTTTTCTCGTAATTATTTTGTTATCCTTCTACTATTCAAAAATCATTGTGAAACCATTAATTAAAATTAATCGCGTTACAAAGAAAATGGCCAATTTTGATTTTAGTGAGAAATTACCTGTGACAGCAGACGATGAAATTGGCGGGCTTTCCGGTAGTATTAATACGTTATCTGTAAACTTAAAAGATCGAATCGATCGGTTAAATGTTGCCAACACAAAATTACAACAAGATATTGAACGTGAACGTCAATTAGAGAAAACGCGAAAAGAATTCATTTCTGGTGTATCACACGAATTAAAAACACCGCTTAGTGTAATTAGAAGTTTTGCAGAAGGAATTAAAGATGGTGTTAGTAAAGATACGACGTATTACACAGATGTTATTTTAGAAGAAACAGAAAACATGAACAGACTTATTGTTGAAATGTTAGAATTAGCAAAATTAGAATCAGGTACGTACAAACTAGATATGACGACATTCTCAATCGGTGAATTAATTCAACAAGTCTATACAAAGTTATTATTTAGCATGGAGGAAAAACATTTACAAGTGAATATAGATGTAGACCCTTCTATATTTGTGAAAGCGAATCGTAGTCGTATTGAGCAAGTGGTTGTGAACTTACTTAGCAATGCAATTCGCTATACGCCAGATGGAGAAAAAATACAAGTCTCCGTTATGGCAATGGAAGATACAGTAAAAGTCGAAATCGAAAACACAGGAAACCCTATTCCAGAAGAAAGTCTTGAAAAAATTTGGGATCGTTTCTACCGTTTAGACGCATCTCGTAGCCGTCATACTGGTGGTACTGGTCTCGGTTTATCTATTGTAAAAAACATTTTAGATCTCCACCATGCCGAATACGGCGTATATAACACGACTAATAGTGTTGTATTCTACTTTAATTTACAAAAAGTAAAAGAAGTCAAATAATTTGTCTTAATTTCACTAGGAGTTCACATGGAATTCACACTCTCCCTTTATAGTAAGAAACAAGTTAATCCTTTCCTTTACACATATAAAAGAGGAGAGTGCGTGAAATGAAACAAGCAGGACAACCTATTCAAAATGAAAAACAATTAGAAACTATCAAAAATATACTTTTACAATCTTCGAAACGTGATGGCTTATTATTCGTATTAGCTGTAAATTCTGGCTTAAAAGTAAGTGAAATCTTACAATTAAAAGTTAGTGATGTAATCGATGAAAATGAAAATGTTCGCCATTCCATTTTATTTTACAATGAAAAAGTAAAGAAACATAAATGGTTTGCTGTGAATGAAGACTTACAGCACGCGATCGAAGACTACATGAAAGAACGTAAAACTTGGAAACGTAATGAACCGTTATTAAAGTCTCAAAAGGGAACAAAATCTATTACGAGACAACATGCATGGTACATTTTAAACAAAGCTGCAAAAGAAGTTGGATTAGAAGGGATTAGCTCACATACACTTCGAAAAACTTGGGGATATTGTGCATACAAATCAGGTGTTGACATTGCATTTTTACAACACTTCTTTGACCATAGTACTCCATCAAAAACTTTAAAGTATATCGGTATTGCTTAATAACTCTTATACATAAAAAAGGTTACCATTTATAAATGGTAACCTTTTTTATGTTTCACACTCTCTTTGCTTGTCTCTCCTATATTGTAGTGGTACTCTAATAGTAAGGGGGAGAAATTATGAACACATTAACAATTGAATTACCGAAAGAAACGGCTGAAAAACTTGATTTATTAAAACAAGCTTATGAAAAGAAAACAGGTGCTTCTATTTCTGAAAGTACTCTTGTTCAAACACTTATCTCAAAAGAATTTATCCAAGCGATAACTCCTTTTGATTTACAACAATTTGTCACTGGAAAAGAACAGCATTAATTGCTGTTCTTTTTTTATACTTTATCAGGGGGCTGCTGGAAATCTGCCTCGAAACAATTCTTTACTTCAGCCAAACTTCTATTAGGGATCTCCCTACCGTTAATATCTCATAAAAAGTTTTTTATTTATTTTTCGGAAAACTATTGACAATGATAATGATAACCATTATCATTTATTACGAAGCCAACAATTGATGAATCAACCAAACGCTCAGTAACATTGTTACCCCTCTTTTTCATATAGAAAGGCACTGTACATTCCCCCTGTTTGTACAGTGCCTTTCTTGTTTATTATCATTCAAACAAATTTAATTGCTCAGGCTTTGGCTCACCATATGTAATGTTCATCATTTTCATAAGCTGTTTCGCATTATCAGCTGCATCTCCGCCTGAATTATTATTAAATAGTATATATATGTCCTTTGTCTTCTTTTTTAATTGTTCTAGTCTTTCTACCCATTCTTCTAATTCTTTATTATTGTAGCGATATAAACAGCGAACCGCTCTCCAATTCTCTCCTTTATCAAGCCAACCATGAACATTCCGGCCATGAAAACGTATTAACACCATCTCTGCATTCGTTACTTCTAATATGAGCGGTACTGAACCCATCCCTGCCTGTGGCTCATCACAAATTGTATGAATCCATTTCTCCTTTTCCAAAAACTGTAACGTCTTATCTCTCATTTCTGGATAAAACCATGTTTGATTTCGAAATTCTATCGCACACGGCAAACCTTCCATTTTTTCTTTCGTATATCGAAGAAAATCCACATTTTTCTTTTTACAATCAAACCATGGTGGATATTGAAATAAAATTGTTTTTAATTTATCAGCTTCTATTAAAGGAAGAATAGATTGTTTGTACACATCAAACATCTCATCAAACGTAGAAAAAGGGATTTCACCTTTCATATGTCCTGTCATTCCTTGATATGCTTTTACGATAAAAGAAAAATCTTTCGGTGTTTCCATTGCCCATTTTGTATAGTTTCGTGCAGGTTGCATTGCATAAAATGAACTATCCACTTCGACTATAGGAAAATACTCACTATATGTTCGTAATTTATTTCTATTTTCATAGGGGTCTATATATAAAGAATCATGATCTCCCCACCCTGTCACTCCAATGAAAAGCAAAATATATCCCTCCCTTTTCAGCTTCATCTTCTATTCATTCTACTCACTTCCTGAACACTTCGACCAATCAATTTCATTAAGTAGTCCCTTCTTTAAGAGTCTCCTTATAAAAATATGATATACTAGATGGAAGAATTTTTAAATTGAGGGGTTATTTATTTATGCTTCCAAACGATGATATTGTATCTCATGAAAAACGAATAGAAGAACTAGAAAATAAAGTACGTTTTTATGAAAAACTTGTGAATCAATTACCACATCATTTCACATATAAAAATCCACATATTGGTTTACAAATAAAGAAAACGAGATCGACTCATTCCATTCAAAACATACCAAAAGAGAATAAAGAGGCTGATTTTCAACTTACTTGCGATTCATTGTTTTTATTTAAACAACTTGAAACATACTTTGTTCATATTTTTGATGCTTTTTCACATCATGTAACCTTTGTTGATAGTAAAGGAAATATAACTTTATGTAATCAAGCTGCCGCAGATGATTTTGGTGTAGTACGAAATGATATAATTGGGAAGCCGATTCAACAATTACTAAACTTGCCAGAAGAAAAAATTAAAGCACTTGAAACATTAAGAACGGGCACTGAAATATATAATGAAGAAGTTTTAGACAAAAACTATGGCATTTTAAATAACCGAATTATTCGTGATTATAACGGAGAGATTTTTAGAGTTATTAGTGTTTTTCATTATTTAAACACAGAACGTGATGCAGAGAAATTTTCGTTAGCAGGGCGAATCGCAGCTGGGATTGCACATGAAGTACGCAATCCTCTTACAACCGTACGAGGATATTTACAATTTTTGCAAGAGAGTGTTTCTCCATCTAATAAAGAACTATTTAAAAACTTACTTATTCCTGAATTAGATCGCGCAAATAGTATCATTACAAAATTTTTATCTATTTCAAAAACACGCGAATTTACAAGAGAACCGTTTCCTATTAATACATTTTTACGTGAGTATATTCAACAGTTACTAGCTAGTGAAGTCTTTTTACATAACATTTCAATTGATTATAATTTTTCTACCGAATTAGATGATGTATTAGTCCATATTGATCGTCATGAACTTGTACAAGTTTTTTTAAACTTATTCCAGAACGCTGTCGATGCTCAAGGTGAAAACAAACTTTCTATCCAAATCACTAGTTACCGCCTAGATAATTTTGTTCGTATTACTTTCACTGATAATGGGATTGGTATTCCACCAGCCATTCAAGAATATATCTTTGATCCATTCTTCTCAACAAAAGATTCCGGCACAGGGCTCGGCTTGTCAGTAACGAAAAAAATTATTCAAAATCATAATGGTACATTAAAAATGACTAGTAATGAAGATGGTACAACTTTTACTATTTCAATTCCAATCCTACCTAAAACAGCCCTTGAAAGATTAAATCAATACAAATAAAATCCAATCCACGAACTGCATGCCAATTGTTAAATCCCTCAACAGTTGGCATGCAGTTTTTTTATGTTGAACTTTTCTTCTTTAAATCATATAAAACTTTCTCTATACTTTACTTATTTGTGCTAGGTAGGCCAATTTCTTATTTTTTTAGAAATAGTAGTTTGTCCATCACGAATTTAGTTTAAATTTCATTTTAATATATAGTAATGACTATTAATTCTATGAAAGAAAGGAATGAACAGATGAACAATAAAAATAAAGGAAAAGTATTTTATGGTAATGATTGTTGCGAAGTCAGAGCTTGCAGTCATATTAACATCTCTAAGTCCGAACTTACAGAATTCGTTAGACTTCTTCAAGCTCTTGGTCAAGCTATTCAAGCTGTCTTTCAAAACCCTTCTCAAGCTAATATCGATAACTTGATTGTTGCCCTAAATAACCTACAAAAATTCCTCAATTGCTTAGATTTGTCTCCTGCCCAAAAACAAATTGGAAATTCTATTATTGCTAATCTATTAACTATTTTAAGAACAACACCTTTCTCATGCGGAGCATTGTACGTTGAGCTACAAAGCTTGCTTAATTATTTATTGTATATCGCTAAGTTATTCAAAGTAGATTGTTGTACGATCGACAAACTAGTTAGACTCATAACAGAGATCCAAACTATCCTAGTTCAATATGGATCAGGTTGTCTTGGAGGTGGAGGAGCAACAGGCGCTACTGGTGCTACTGGTGCTACTGGTGCTACTGGGCCTCAAGGACCGGCGGGTGCTCAAGGTGCTACTGGGCCTCAAGGACCAGCGGGTGCTCAAGGTGCTACTGGACCTCAAGGACCTCAAGGTGCTCAAGGACCAGCAGGTGTTCAAGGTGCTACTGGGCCTCAAGGGCCTCAAGGTATTCAAGGACCAGCAGGCGCTACTGGTGCTACTGGTGCTCAAGGACCTCAAGGTGCTCAAGGACCTGCAGGCGCAACAGGGGCTACTGGTGCTCAAGGTGTTCAAGGACCAGCGGGGGCTACTGGCGCTACTGGTGCTCAAGGTATTCAAGGGCCAGCGGGGGCTACTGGCGCAACAGGGGCTACTGGTGCTCAAGGGCCAGCGGGCGCAACAGGGGCTACTGGTGCTCAAGGTGTTCAAGGACCTGCAGGGGCTACTGGCGCTACTGGTGCTCAAGGTGTTCAAGGACCTGCAGGGGCTACTGGCGCTACTGGTGCTCAAGGTGTTCAAGGACCTGCAGGGGCTACTGGCGCTACTGGTGCTCAAGGTATTCAAGGACCTGCAGGGGCTACTGGCGCTACTGGTGCTCAAGGTATTCAAGGACCTGCAGGGGCTACTGGCGCTACTGGTGCTCAAGGTATTCAAGGACCAGCAGGCGCTCAAGGTGCTACTGGACCTCAAGGACCTGCAGGGGCTACTGGCGCTACTGGTGCTCAAGGTATTCAAGGGCCAGCGGGGGCTACTGGCGCAACAGGACCAGCGGGTACTCCAATTCCTGTAACTATCGCAGCAATCGGAAACTCTAATCCACAAACCATATCCCCTGGAACAAACATCCAATTCAACCAAGTTTTCGAATTAACTAACATCTCTTTCAACGATACTTCAGATACTTTAACAATTTTAGAAACAGGCGTATATGATATTAGTTTCTCAGCGTCTACAACTTTCCCAGGATCTTCACCATTTGGATTCGGTATTTCATTCAATGGCCAACCACCTACTCGTAATTTCTCAACTAACGTTATCGGTAGTGCTGTTTCTTTCTCTACAATCGTTACTTTACAAGCTGGTACAACGATTGCTGTACAGCCTACAGCAAACACAATTTCTATTCCTAACACAGGTGATACAACTGCAACACTATCCGTATTCCGAATTTACTAATTTTCAATCAATAAGTATATTTATAATAATATGTATCGTTTAACCGTGCATTAAATCTCTCTTTATATAGAAAGGAGCACTTATTTGGGAGGATAAGTGCTCCTTCTTTACGTTTCTTTACCTCAAATTTACTCTATCTTAATCCTCATTTTGTATGATAAATAGTGAAGTCAAAGATATGAAAGAGGGATGAAAATGAGAGTTATGTCACTAATACGCATTTGGTTTGCTCTTATGGTATGCATTATTTTATGTGTAGGATTTTTTTTAACTCTAAAATATTCCACTATATCAAAAGCAGAGAGAAAAACTGTTCCATACAAACTTTTGTATACAAAACAAAGCAACATCCCTTATTCAAATGCCACAACGAATGAAAAAAAAGTTATAAAAGGAATGCTTATTACGCAGGCTTCTAGTTCCGAAGCATTACTCCAAATTGCTGAAACGATTAAAGATCAGTATACAAATAAAGAAATTGATGAAATCACGCTTTCTATCCATAATGAAAATAATGGTAATTACGAAGAAGAAATACCTTACGAACCTATTAGTAAAGGCAAAATAATCGTCACGTACGATTCTCAATCCTTTGGCAGTACGAATGTTACATTTAACGAGTAATACCATTTATCTCAATTGCTATGGGCTAACAACTAGTAAAGATAGATAAAACTCTCCACCAATTAAAGTTTCACTTAATTTCTCATACAAAAAAAGGCGAATTTCGTTATTCGCCTTTTTCTTTTACCAAAATGATGGAATCCACTCTTTCACTTTATCAAGCCATTCTTGTTGCTCTTTTTTTCTTTGTTGTTCCTCTTCTTGCCTTCTCTTCTCTTCTTCTTTTCTTCGTTTTTCCTCTTCAATTGTATTCAATTGTTTTTTATAATCAGCCTCAGATATGAGCGATAACTGGAATGCTTTTTGAGCTGGATTGGCATTCGCTTTTTTCATAATATCCCGGAACATTGTCGTCGTAATTTGACTCCCACCTGGAACATAATGATCGCTATCTGTTTTATCATATCCTACCCAAATCGCACCTACTAAATCTGGTGTATATCCAACAAACCACGAATCCTTTGCACCGTTGCTTGGTCCATTTACAATTTGAGTAGTCCCTGTTTTACCTGCTGTATCGACATTATTAACTTTCGCCTTTTCGCCCGTACCCTTTTCGACAACACCTTTTAATAAATATGTCATCTTTTGAGCAATTTTCTCGCTCGTCACCCGTGTCTCTTTCTTATACCACTTTCCAATTGTTTCACCTTCAGCATTTTGTATCTCCCTAATCGCATGAGCTTCCACTTGAACACCGTCATTTGCAAATGTACTGTATGCTTGAGCCATTACAAATGGAGAGGTCCCGACATGCATCCCGCCTAAAGCAATTGGGTACGTACGATCTTCTGGCACTAACGGAATACCAAATCGCTCTAAAGACTTCAATCCTTTATCTAATCCAATTTGCTCTAATAGCCAAACAGCTGAAACATTGTACGACTTTGCCACAGCTTCATACATTGTCACATCACCGTGAAAAGTATGATCGCTATTTTGCGGTTTATATTCTTTAATATTAAATGGTTCATCTTTTAATACATCGTACACTTCATACCCTTGCTCTAACGCTGGTACATATACAGCCAGAGGCTTTAACGTTGAGCCAGGTTGTCTTTTTAATTGGGTTGCATGATTAAACTGTAAAAACTGATACGGCCCTCTGCCTCCAACTAACGCTGGTACACCACCTGTTTTTGGATTCATAAGAACTACACCTGTTTGCATAAGTTGGTCTGAGCCACTATCTTTGAAATAACCATCATTATTCACAACGTCTTCTACAGCCTGTTGTTTTTTCGGATCAAGCTCTGTATAAATACGATAACCACCTGCTAAAATTTCATTTTGTGTTAATTCGTACTTGTCCATCGCTTCTCTAACAATATAGTCTACATATTGAGAGTACTTCCCCTTGTATTTATCATCAACACCACGTTTTAACACAAGACCGCTCTCTTTTTCTTTATTATACTGTTCGTCAGAAATATATCCTTGCTCTTTCATTAAACTTAATACAACATTACGTCGTTCGATTGATTTATTAAAGTTTTTATAAGGCGAATACGCAGACGGTGCTTTAATCAAACCCGCAATCGTTGCAGCCTCTGAAATTGTTAAATCTTTTACATCTTTATCAAAATAAGACTTAGCTGCCCTTTTTATACCCCAAGCTCCTTCACCAAAATAAATTTGGTTCATGTACATTTCGATAATTTCATCTTTCGTATACGTACGTTCTATTTTTTTTGTTAAAAAATATTCCTTTATTTTACGCGAGAACGTACGATCTTGTGTCAGAAATACATTTTTCGCAAGTTGTTGTGTAATTGTACTCCCACCTGCTACAACTTCTCCTGCTGTAATATTTTTAAAAACTGCACTTATAATTCCACTATAGTAAATACCATGATGGTTAAAAAATTCCTTATCTTCTACTGCAACAATTGCCTGAACCATAATATCAGGAATATCTTTCCTCTTAACACCTTCTGTTTTAGAAGAAGCTAATTTAGTCGCAACTTCATTATTTGCATCATAAATTAAGGTCGGTTGTGGAACAGCTTGCTTTAATTCAGATATGTCTTGAATAGAAATTATTATATTTATAGCAATAAATAAAGTAGCAAGTAAACTTCCTAATACAATTAATGAATTACGAAGTTTCTTCCTCTTGTTGAACCACTCCTGCATTTTTTTTAAGTGAGTGTTCTTCAATTTCATTCGTTCACTTCCTTCGTTTGTTTACACTCTTCTTTTCAAAAGGAAGAATCTACCTCCTTTTAAATTTATTATAATAACGTAGTCTTTCCTGTAGTGTAAAGCTTTTCTTTCACATTCATACTTTTTGCAAGAAAAGGACATTCTACAAGTAAGATATTCAATATTGATTATTAATATTATTAATACAACAATGAGAGTTATGTTAAGTTTTTGTAAACTTTTCGATAAAATGTTTTAAAAAACGACAGTTTTTTGTTAGAATTGACTAGCCAATATATTTTACATATATTACTTTTGTGGGGGTAACTAATAATGGTCTTTAAATCAAAAAAAGATAAATTTTCTGAAATGTTAATGAATGTTTCCGAAAATTTAAAAGAAGGCGCGCAGTTTTTCGTGGAGTATAAAATTAAAAATGCTAGCGATTTAAAAGAGTTTTCTATGCGCATGAAAGAGTATGAGTCAAAAGGTGACTCATTTATTCACGAAATCATTATGGAGCTAAACAAAGCGTTTATTACTCCTATTGAACGTGAGGACATCCTACAACTTGCAATGAGTATGGATGATGTATTAGACGGATTAGATCATAGTGCTGGTCTATTCGAAATGTATTCTATTACAGAAGCTGATGAATACATGATTAAATTCGTTGAAGCAATTAATCAATGTGCGATTGAGATTGCAAATTCTGTTGAACTACTGTCTAAAAAGAAATTAGTCGACATTCGCACAAATGCGATTAAGATTAAGGATTACGAATCACAATGTGATGATATTCGCCGTCATGCGATTAAGCACTTATTCTCTCGTGAGAAAGATCCGATTAAGATTATTCAATACAAAGAGATTTACGAAGAGCTTGAAGAAGTAGCGGATAGCTGCCAAAGCGTTGCAAACGTATTAGAAACAATTATTATGAAGAACGCATAAGGAGTTTGATCATGGATACACTCTTGATACTGACCGTTTTAGTAGTCATTTGCGCTTTAGCTTTTGACTTTATCAATGGATTTCACGATACAGCAAACGCTATTGCAACGGCTGTTTCAACGAAAGCTCTAAAGCCTAGACATGCAATTATTATGGCAGCTATTATGAACTTTTTAGGTGCGATGACTTTTACAGGTGTAGCAAAAACGATTACAAAAGATATCGTTGACCCATTTGCCTTGCAAAATGGTTCTCTTGTAATTTTAGCTGCTTTGCTTGCAGCAATAGCTTGGAATTTAATTACTTGGTACTACGGTATTCCAAGTAGTTCTTCGCATGCGATTATTGGCTCAATCGCAGGTGCAGCTATCGCTGCTGCTGGTATTAGCTCGTTAAATCTTAAAGGATTCATAAAAATTCTTGAAGCTTTAATCATTTCACCGATTATCGCTTTTGTTATTGGTTATATCGTATACAGTATTTTTAAAGTAGTCTTTAAAAACTTTAACTTAACGAAAACGAACAAAAACTTCCGTATATTCCAGATCTTCACTGCCGCATTACAAGCTTATACACACGGTACGAACGATGCGCAAAAAGCAATGGGAATCATTACGATGGCTCTTATGGCCAATAACTATCATACTTCTAGCGACATCCCGTTCTGGGTACAATTATCTTGTGCAATCGCAATGGGTCTTGGTACTTCTGTCGGTGGATGGAAAATTATTAAAACTGTCGGTGGACAAATTATGAAAATTCGTCCTGTAAATGGTGTAGCAGCCGATTTATCATCATCACTTGTTATTTTCGGTGCAACATTTATTCACTTGCCAGTTAGTACGACGCACGTTATCTCTTCTTCTATTTTAGGGGTTGGTGCTTCTCACCGTGTAAAAGGTGTAAAATGGGGAACTGCAAAACGCATGTTAATTACTTGGGTTATCACACTTCCTATTTCAGCTTCATTAGCTGCTTTATTTTACTCTTTATTACACTTAATCTTTTAATTAAAAGTCGTCTTCCTTATTTTTCTAGGAAGACGACTTTTTTGTGAACAAACCTTTTTCTCTTTAAAAAGCGTGTATAATAATTGGTGGATAAGTTATATAGAGGAGTTGGCAATTTTGGAATACATCATGTTACTTTTCATCGGGCTAATCGCCGGGACAGTCGGGAGCCTAGTCGGACTTGGTGGCGGAATTATTATTGTTCCGTTATTAATCGGATTACACAGTCTATCACCACAACTTGCAGTAGGAACTTCAATGGTAACAGTCGTTTTTACAGGACTATCTTCCACCCTTACTTATATGAAACATAAACGAGTAGATTACAAAAGTGGTCTTATTTTATTTATCGGGAGTGGCCCTGGTGGTATCATCGGCTCATGGGCAAACAAATTTTTAAACCAAGATACATTTTCTTTATATTTTGGGATTTTCCTTATTTTTGTCTCCATCCTTCTTATGTTACGAGACAAATTAAAACCCCTTTCTTTATCAAATATGACTGTAATTAAGCGTTCTTTTACAGATAACGAAGGAAACACTGTACACTATCAATTTCCACCGCTTCTCGCTATCTTTATCGCCTTTATAGTTGGTTTTATATCTGGTTTATTTGGAATTGGTGGCGGTGCCTTACTTGTTCCCGCAATGATGCTCCTTTTTGCATTCCCAGCACATATTGCTGTAGCAACTTCGATGTTTATCGTATTTCTATCAGCAATTGTAAGTTCTGCAACTCACATCTCCCTTGGAAATGTCAGCTGGATTTATGCATTAATTCTTATTCCTGGTGCATGGATCGGTGGAAAAATCGGGGCTTATATCAATACAAAATTGAGCGGTAAGGCCGTAATTAATTTATTACGTATTACATTAATGATTCTCGGAACTAGATTAATTATTACTTCTTTTTTATAACGCGTTCTTTTTAGAATGCGTTTTTCTTATACACATGAATATAAAAACCCTCCTAAGAGAACAAATAAAATTAAACAAACACATAATAACATATAATTGGAAATATGTATTTTCTTCAAGTTGACCACTCCTATAACTGCGACTGTTATCTTTATGATAGCGAAAAAATAATTCACTTGCAGTTACAAAGTGCTAACAATGCAAAATCATTTATTACAAATTTTATCCTTATATTTCATTTCTTTGTATATTCTATCGGTTTAATAAAAAAAGATGTCATATTGACATCTTTTTTAATGAAGAAGTGACCATCCCATAAAATCCTCATGTACTTGGCACGCCCTCTTATCGTTTCGATCATATAATTCAGCATAACTATCTGTTTCTTCATCATAAGCCATCGTATAAATAATTTGGCCGTCTACTTCAACGGATAACACGACTCCACCTTTCATCTCTTCTACATGAATGATAGCATTCGCCGGAATTCTCATATCCGTCATTTTTATCGCATCTAACAATATACTAAACCCCCTACAGCGTATTCATTGCTAGTACTATTACACACTAAATAGTATACTACTGTAATAGCATATATTTCGTCAATGAAATTGCAGTTTAAATAGTATATTGTCTTTATACCTATACGCTAAAATAGAAGATATAGAAATGTTTAAATTGGGGGGCTAACATTGATTCTACATAAGGGAGACGTACTATTCCGTCAAGGCGAGGATGGTCCTTTATATTTTATAAAAACAGGTTTATTAAAAGTAGTAAGAATAGAAGAAGATGGAACACCGTTTTTATTCAATATTATCGTTCCAGGTGAAACGATACCTCACCATTCTTTAATTTCACCAAAGGAATATCACGGTACAGCAATCGCTTTAATAAAAACAGAAGTTGAACCTATAATTAGTAATGAATGGTACGATCAACTCCAGGCAAATCCTGCATCCTATGCAAATATCGCTATGCAATTACAATCCAAATTAAGAATGATGCAACAGCGTATCGATCAATTGACAACCGTCTCTCCGAAAGAACGTCTTCATCGTTTACAAGAGTGGTTCACACTATATTTAGGTGACATTCCAATATACGAAATATTAACACAAACCGAAATTGGTCAACTGATTGGTATACGCCGCGAAACAGTAAATCGACTATTACGAGAACAAATAAAAAACGAGGTAAAATAACACCTCGTTTTTTTGCTTATTCAAGCCCAATCTATTGTAGGCTTGCTGCTGGACCGAAAAATTCATAATGAATATGCTCTTGTTTCACATCTAACTCAGTTAGTGCAGCATTTATATGCTTCATAAATGCTACTGGACCACAGAAATAAAACTCTGCTTCAATTGTCGGAATAATAGTTTGTAACCATTCTCTTTCAACGAAACCTTCTTTATCAAAGTTCTTCATTTCTAAATCTTTTTCAGTTGGTGCAGAATAACAAGTATATGCTTTAACTTGTTCGTATTCATTATCTACTGCCTTAACGTGTTCTTTCATTGCATGTGTATTACTATTTATCGCTGCATGAACAAAATACACATTACGTTTTGAGTCTTGTTCAATTAACGTATTTAGCATACTCATCATTGGTGTAATACCTACTCCACCACTAATTAGTACAACTGGCAATGTTGAATCCATATTTAATACGAAATCTCCTGCTGGTGCACTTACTGGTAACATATCCTCTTCTTTTACATGATCATGTAAATAATTAGATACTTTACCATCTGGTGTATCTACACCTTTTTCTTTCTTTACACTAATACGATAATATTCTTTTCCTGGAGCATCTGATAAGCTATATTGACGATTATGTGTATATGTTTCACCTTCAATATTTATTTGAATCGTTACATATTGTCCTGGAATGAATGAAGAAACTTTCCCTCCATCTTCAGGTTTTAAATAAAATGACGTAATAACATCGCTTTCCTTCACTTTTTTAACAACTACAAAGTTACGGAAATCTTTCCATCCACCTTCTTTATGTGCCGCTTGTTCATACATCTCTGCTTCAATGCTAATGAATGCATCAGCAATGACACCATAAGCTTCTCCCCATGCATTTAAAACTTCATCTGGTGCACCTGCGATCTCTTTAATTGCACGTAGTAAACATGTACCTACAATCGGGTAATGCTCTGCTTTAATACCTAAACTTCTATGCTTATGACCAATTTGTTTTACAACTGGAATAATAGCTTCTAAATTATCAATGTACGTTGCAGCTGCATAAACAGCATTCGCTAGCGCTTGTTGTTGTCTTCCCTTTTTCTGATTTGTATGGTTGAAAATATTCAATAACTCCGGATGTTCCGAAAATAAAATTTCATAAAATCTCGTTGTAATTTCAACGCCTTTTTCTTGTAATAATGGTACTGTTGACTTTACGATTTCAATTGTTTTTTTACTTAACATTGTATCCCACTCCTCTATTTCCTTAACTGTTTTTAGTTTAACTGAATTGTATAATACAGATTGTGATTTTAATCACTATTAACACGGTGTTTTTGTGAAAAATATATGAACATTGCATTTACAAAAGAAAATAAGCCAACTAGAATGCTAGCTCGCTTATTATTTGGACTGTATAGCTTGTTCAATTACCTTTATATCTTTCCCTTCTCCAAACTCCGTATACCCCCAGATGTTCGTTTCACCTCTATATTTATTTACGATAATATCTAAGTCATGGTATACACGATGTGCATAAACTACATACTCAATATTTTGGAGTTTTACACCTTTTTTTACAATTTCATAGCTTCTATTTACATCGCGTTTTATTTTTTCATTCTTTATGTCTGTATGTATATTTTTTAACGATAATTCTTGTTGTTGAAACCATTGTTTAAATTGGCTCCAGTCCCCTTCTGTATAATTCTCTGCTTTACCATAATTTAAGAAATTATTATAACTTTCATGTGTCATACGAATAAAATCTAGTACTTTTGTCTCTTCTTGCACATCTTCTATTTGAGCTATTGTATTTACCTCTGCAGGCTTATTCGCATAATGTAACAGCACTTTCATAAGACTATAGCTCGCAATGATCATCACGATAATAATCCCGAATACACTTAACAATTTCTTCATATACAGAACTCCTTCTCTACTAAAAATATTACAACGTATGACTATACTTGTAACATTCTCTCGTAGAAATATAATTCCTGTATAAATTCTTCCTATCATTTCGACAATATTCTTCTATACATTTCTCGTTGGCAAATATTCTTGTAAAACAATATATCCTTCATAAACTGTATAACCAAGTATAGCCATTAATCCGATATAACAAGCAAATACCGTCCATTTCGTTTTCGTATCCACTTTATAATAGTTCTCCTGTTGTCTCTTTTCTGTAACCCATTCCTATAATTTTATTTCTGACAATTCCAATGCTTCTCTTATATGAATTGTATGTGTTTCTTTTTCATCTTCATATGGGACGTAATCCAGCTGCCCTAACTTTGGTAATAGATACTCTAACACTTCAATCTTTTGAAACTCTCCTGTTTTTAATTCTTTCTCTCTTTCTTTTTACCTTAATACATTTATTTCATGTTGCATCATATATATATTTCGATGTACTGCACCCGTTTCTTTTAACTTCTCTTCAAGCCTTGCAACATATTCTTTCATTCCTTCAATTCTATATCCTAATTCCTTAATTGGCCCATCTAACGGGGACACTGGAATTAAATTAAAGAAATTAATCATGCTTCCAAGTAAAATAATGAGCGCCCAAAACAGCTCTTTCGTTATCATGTAAAGTGGAATAGCCGGTAAAAATGAAAGTAATCCAAAAAGAGGTCCCATATAGGCATATATACGCTTCATCTTTTGCATTTTTCGGCATCTTCCTTCATTCCAATAAGAGCTCCCATAAACGGGATAAAGATCACGGGCGATGTTGGTATCCCTTTTCTTCTTGCCGCCCATAAATGGCCCATTTCATAAACAAACAACAAATAAATGAGTGCTACTCCAAATTTCCAACCATAAATAACCGCGTATACTCCAAGCGATAAAAACATACTAAATACCGTTGAAAACTTTGCTAATTTAAAAATTGCAAATACCCACTTTAACTTAGAAAGTAAAAATAGCCCTATTGCAACAATAATTCCCCATAATCCTTTTTTATTATTTTTCATATTCCTCTCCTTTATCTCTCATTCATGAATCATCTTCATTCATCAAAACTTGTTGTTTTCTCTATTACGACATATTTTTTTCTATTGTTAGAAATAATGTTTATTTAATCCATTTTTAGACAAAAATATAAATAAAAGGAGGTGCATATGAATGAACTTACAATCTCTCATAATAGGTGTTCTATCGTTTTTAGCTTCAACTCTTATTTTTTATACCGTTAGTTACGTATTATTATTAGATTTGTTGCCCAATCATGTCTTTATCACTCTTATCATCCTTTCCGCTCTTATGATTTCTTTTCTTATTACACGAAAATCAATGAATGAGCCATCTGCAAAAGCAAAGTAATAGAGAGGGGGGTTCCCCTCTCTATTATCATTTCCTAGGAAAGGCCATATAGACTTTACAAATTACATTCATCCCAATCCGTCAGGGCTAATTAAAGTTTCACCTTATCTTTGTAAATTCATTTTTTCACCATACTCTTTAACAATTTGAATGATATTTTGAAAAACACCTATTTTTTCTTTTTTACTATTTAATATTTTCAAATCATAATTTTCATAATATGTTTCTAATGACTTTAATTGTGATTCTGAAGCATCTTTTACCGGAACAGTAGCATGCAATTCATACTGTTTATACCCTTCCTTTACCTTTTCACCTGAAATTTTTTCGCTTTCTTTTGCTCCAATTAATTTTTGAACTTTTTCTGGGAAAATAACTTGCAAATAATATTCTTGTTCCTTCTCTAACTTGTTGTATAATGATTGTGAAATCGTATACCGTACCATATAATTCACTTTTTGATCGCCTGCTTTAATATGGAACGTGGTAATCTGCAAATCTTTTTTTGTTACTTCTGTTAAAGGACCTACCTGCACCTCATCTTCTTTTTGTTCTGAAACATTTGGAAATATAGCCAAAAGCTTTTCCGTATCTTTTTTATTCAGCATATACATAGCTTTCTTATGTTGTACCCATCCTCTTCTGTCTTCCCCTCTTAGCCATGCATAATATGTTTCTTTTTTTCCATCTCTACTAATTTGTATTTCATATTCAGGTTCACCAAAGCTACCTGTTATTTCTTGTTTCTCAGCTTTATCCATAATGTCTATTACTACCTTAGCTTCTGATTCCTGTAATTTTTTCTCTGTATGTTTTTTTTGTATAACGGTTACCCCTATTGTTTCTTTCACTTCATTCACCGTCTCTTCCACTTTTTTTGTTTCTTTTTTTTGCTCAACTTGACTACAAGATGCTAGTAACATAGCAAATAACAGCAATACATATTTCCTTTTCAACGTAATCCTCCTTTTACAATAAGAAATTCTTATAATCTTCATATAAAAAACAAAAACGTGACACACTATAAAATACGCTATACTAAGCATTGAAAGGAGGTTTTTTCATGTCCATTAATTTTCACGACGCAAATAATAAATACACATACGCACAGCGAAACGCCCATATTTCTTGGGTGGAAATGATAAAAAACATTACAAATATACAAAACAAGCAAATAATTGATATCGGCTGCGGGGGCGGGATTTATACGCAAGAACTTGCTCTTATGGGAGCAGAAAGTGTTGTTGGGCTTGACTTTTCAAAAGAAATATTACAGTCTGCAAAAGAAAATTGTAGCGGCTTTCCAAACATTTCATTCATTCACGGCGATGCACATAGCGTCCCATATCCTAATGATACATTCGACATTGTTATTTCGCGCGCAGTTATTCATCATTTACAAGACATTCCTACATTTCTATGTGAAGCTTCTCGCATATTAAAGAAAAACGGTGTACTTATTATACAAGACCGAACCATTGAAGATTGTACAATTCCCGGAAGCCCCGAACACATTCGTGGATATTTTTTCTCTATCTTTCCAAAACTCATTGAAATAGAATCGAAAAGACGGCCAGAAACCACCACGATACAACAAGAATTACAAAGACACTTTCTTCACGTGTTCCCCACTCAAACACAATGGGAAGTACGAAAAATACATGATTCTGTAGATGCATTGCTACAAGATTTATCACCTCGAACAGGTAGATCTATTCTATACGAATTAACAGATCATGAACTTTCTCAACTTCTACAACAGATCCAGGCTGCATTACAAAACACCGCTCCTATTATCGAAAGAGATCGGTGGACAATTTGGAGCGCCTTGAAATTGTAAGGAAGGAAGCCTCACAAAATAATGTGAGGCTTCCTTCTTTCATAATCTAATTTTGCAACACTCTTGATATCCTCCACTTCTGGCCTGTGCACTTCCACACTTCGGACATACTAAATATCTAGACTGATTTGTCAACAAACTACCTTTTTGAAAGAGTAAAACTTCTGCTTGTTTAAACGAACGCGAATAATATAACCACATAAAACCAATTATAGCAATAATGCCAAATAATACTCCCATCGCAAGCATTCCAGTCACCTCTTTTGGTTTGTTCTTTCCAGCAAGTGGATTGTTGTATTATTCTCTGTAAATTCAAACAATACCTTCTTTGCTCCTATAAATATCAACTTTCTCCACAATTTTTACAATTCCCTACAAATTTTTACTCTCCTTTTACAATCTAACTTACATCACCCCTTCACTTCAAAACAAAGCAAATTACTTTTGATATTTCTCCATATAAATATATATTTTCAAAAAAATATTGACTTTCGCAAAAAAACATGCAACAATACTGTCAGAATACTTGAATAAAAATTCATTGACGAGAACGAGTACGTTATAGGACTGTCCCCCAGAGAGTTGGCGATTTGCTGAAAGCCAACGTTCAGTGCGTAGCCGAAAATCATCTCCGAGAAGTAGAACCGAATGTTACAGTAAGTTCTTACCGGCTGTCCCCCGTTACAAGGAACACGTATCATGTTGTACGTTGCAGAGCCGTATACATATAGAATCATTTCTACATGTATAAATTAGGGTGGTATCGCGGGTAAATATAACTCGTCCCTTTCTTTAGGGACGAGTTTTTTGTGTTCTTACAAATGAATTAAAAAAAGGAGGAAAAACAATGAACACTGTATCAAAAAAACATATCTTTTTCACAGGTCTTATGCTATTTTCTTTATTTTTTGGGGCAGGTAATTTAATTTTCCCTCCCATGCTTGGACAAAATGCAGGTGAAAACTTTTGGCCGGCAATGATTGGATTTTTACTAACAGGAGTCGGTTTACCATTATTAACTGTTATTGCAATTTCTTTATCAGGAAACGGTATGCAACAACTAGCAAGTCATGTTCATCCATTATTCGGAATATTCTTCACGGTAGTTGTATACATCGCAATCGGTCCTTCGATGGGAATTCCACGCGTTGCAAATGTCGCTTATGAAATGGGCGTTAGTTCTTTTTTACCAGAAACAATTCGCTCTAGTAACCTAGCACTATTTTTATACACGGTCATCTTCTTTGCTATCGTATTTTGGCTTAGTTTAAATCCATCTAAACTTGTCGATCGCATTGGAAATATATTAACACCTATTTTATTACTCTCTATTTTCTTATTATTTGCTAAAAGTGTATTTACACCACTCGGGCAATCCGGACCAGCAATGCAAGAGTATCAAACTTCTCCAATCTTCAAAGGCTTTATGGAAGGATACTTAACGATGGATACCATTTCAGCACTTGCATTTGGAATTATCGTTGTAAATACCATTCGCTCTAAAGGTGTGACGGATCGTAAGTCCATTGCCATCGCAACAGCGAAAGCAGGACTTATTGCCGCTACCGGTCTCGTACTTGTATATGGTGCACTTGGCTGGCTCGGTGCAACTAGCGTCTCGCTCGGATACGCAAAGAATGGTGGACAACTACTTACTGTAATCGTACAACAATTATTCGGGCCATACGGCTTACTTCTACTAGCTCTGATTGTTACACTCGCTTGCTTAACGACATGTGTTGGACTCGTATCCGCATGTAGTCAATATTTCTCAACATTATTTACAAAATTTTCATACAAAATGTTTGCAAGTATCATTTGCGCTTTAGGGTTACTAGTTGCTAACTTAGGTTTAACAAAAATCATTTCCATCTCTGTTCCAATTTTACTTGTTGTATATCCAATTGCAATCGTACTCGTTCTACTATCGTTACTGCATAAATACTTCGGCGGATATCGCTCTGTTTATGTAGGTGCTTTAATTGGTGCAGCTGTAGTGAGCGTATTTGATGGATTAAAACAAGGTGGTATTTCAATTTCATATATCACACCATATTTTGAATTTATCCCTTTATATAATGAAGGAATTGGCTGGCTAATACCAGCATTAGCCGGAGCTCTTATCGGCTTTACAATCGCTAAGCTAAGAGGTGCGAAAAGAGTACCCTTACTTACCCAATCTCATGAAGTAAAAGCATCCTAAAAAACTCCCTTTCGGGAGTTTTTTACTTTTGATAAGCAGTATGATTAAAACTACTTATTTTATACGCTTTCGTATAATAGTCTATATTTGTATCCACTGTTTCTACTTTGACAACATCGTAGCAATCTTCTTGCTTTACTAAAAATAAATAGTACTCTTCTGTCGCCTCAACAATTGCAATTTTATCTGTTTCAACATTATATTGTTCACAAAGTGCTTGTAATGCGTTCACATAATCCCCTAATTTTTTAGACTTATCCATACCAAATATAGTTTGAACTAACATATACATTCTCCCCTTTGTATGTACCGTTAACAACTTAATGATAACGCTTACATTTATTAACGTCAATAAAAAGATTTGGTGTAAACTAATAATCAGTGGGGATAGCCCTCCCACTGATTAAAGTTTCACTTTATCATTTTGTCAATTGATGTCTAAACGCATAAATAACCGCCTGTGTCCGGTCACTTACATTTAGCTTATTTAATATATTACTCACATGCGTCTTTACTGTTTTGAGGGCAATAAACAATTCATCTGCAATCTCTTGATTACTTTTCCCCTCTGCAATTAATAACAAAATTTCAGACTCTCTTTCTGTTAACTCCTCATGCAAAGGTTGTTCTTTCTTCTGACGCATACGAGACATCATTTTACCAGTAACTTTTGGCTCTAATACTGTTTCTCCATCATAAGTAGCCCGTACAGCGTCCGCTATATCACTCGCTCTTGATGTTTTTAATAAATAACTTGTCGCTCCAGCCTCAATAACAGGATACAATTTCTCATCATCTAAAAAGCTCGTTACAACTACAATTTTCGCTTCTGGCCATTCCTGAATAATAGCACGTGTTGCTTCAACCCCATCCATCTCGTCCATGACAAGGTCCATCAAAATAATATCCGGTCTTAATTGCAGTGCTAACTCTGAACCTTTTCTTCCATTTTCAGCTTCTCCAACTACTTCGATATCTGGTTGCGTTGATAAATATGCTGATACACCCATTCGAACCATTTCATGATCATCGACAAGTAACACTTTTATCATGATTCTCCCCCTCTCTCAATCATAATCGGTACTTTTACTTCTATTTGCGTCCCTTTAGTGGGGAAACTAAGTACTTTTAATGTCCCACCAATTTCATGAACACGCTCTTGCATTGATCTTAAACCATATGAACCAGCCTTATTCACTCCGACTTCAAATCCAACGCCATCATCAATAATTTTTAGAATTGCATATTGATCAATTTTCCGAAGACGTACTTCCGTTTTCTTCGCTTTCGCATGTCGTAAAGTATTAGATAAAGCTTCTTGCACAATACGAAATAAATGATCTTCTACACCTTTTTTCAATTCTATTGGCTCAATTAGCCATTCAATTTTCATATGTTGCTTTCGCGATAATTCCGTCAATAATTCCTCTATACCTTGTGTCAGTTTCTTCCCTTCTAATTGTACAGGTCGTAAATGAAGAAGCAACGCTCTCATTTCTGATTGTGCATTTACAACCATATTCTCAACGAGTTGCAATTGCTTTCTCGTCGTTTCTGGAAATTCAGCTACTTGTTCATTAATAGCCGACATCATCATCGACATTGCAAAAAGCTGCTGACTTACAGAATCATGCAGCTCCCTCGCCAATCGATGCCTTTCTTGGGAAATCGCTTCTTGTCTCATCTCTTCATTCCAATGAGCTCGTTCATTCGTTACCTTTTGAAAGAGTCCAGCTTGCTCCTCTAATCGACGAGCCAGAACGATTACTTTTCGTTCCACTTCATGAAATTCATCATCTGCAGTAAACGAAACATCGCTCGGAAAATTCCCTCGCTCTACTTCAAATAGAAAAGTATTTAATCCTTGTATACGCTGCTCTATATAGTAACCGATTGCATATCCTACAATCCCCCCGATAAGTAAACTTGTAGTCATAATAAACAAGCCAATTGGAACAGAAGCGATGGATTCCTTCCATAATAAATCATACACTTGTTGTTCACTTTTCCATACATATACAATTGTACAAATAAGTGCGATACTAACAGAGGACAACATAGAATAACGAATATACATCCACGAAATATTTTTTTGTTTCTTCATTATACTTTCCTCACTTCCGTATCGCCTACGACAAGCGAAGAAATAATTTTAATACGACGAGGAGCTTCTTTATACTGCTCTGTTCTAAATGTAACATTGCGATTAAAACCTGTCTCTTCATGTCCTGGCAAGAGCACACGTCCGACAATAACAGAGTGATTTAAAGACAGTTCAATATCATATGGCACATATAAACGAATATTTCCAACGATGCCTCGAATAACAATTACTGTCTCCCCTTCTGGAATCATAGCAGTTGTTAAATCTATTTCCACATCGCAAGCACCATATTGAACATTTATATCCTCAAGTTCATAAATATGATCCATCATTCGTACATTACCTACAAACATATTTTTCACATATGGTTCTGTACGATATATTTGCTTCTCTTCATCTATAATCCCTTTTTCTTTAATTTCAACCTTCATTGCTTTTTGCTGATGTCCTTGTTGAATCAATTGATAACCAATTAAAGCTAAGCAAGCAAATACGACAAGAACAAATGCTGCTGATGAAAATAAGAAGAATAAAAATACGATACCACCAACAAATAAAAATACATTTCCTCGTACATAACGATTCTTTTTACGATAATGCCTTCCAAACATAAGCATAATAAATGCAAAAATGAGACCACCTGGTTCAAAATGTCCAAGTATCATATCAAGAAAAAGACCGAATCCAAATATGATGAGGAGCATCCCCATTAATTGTGTTTTTGAAAAATGCTTCTTCATTTCAGCTCCCCCCCTTCTTGTCACATATACATAGAAGAAAAGGCATTGCTTTCCAACACCTTTTCTCCTATCACTATATCATAAGCCTGTTTTATAATATACTACTATTATTTTGTTAACTCTTTCGTTAACGATACATCATTCTTTTCTTTCATTTCACGCTCAAGCTTTGCAATTTTCATATCAAATGTGTCACGTTCATGCTCTTCATTCATACGAGTTTCTAAGTCACGAATATGATCTTCAATTTCTTCAAATCGTAAGAACGGATTATTTTCATCCATTTTATGCATAGCAGTATTCATACGACGATTTGCATGTGCCATATTTTCACGTGCCATTAGTTCCATACGCTTTGCGTGCATTTCTTTTAATTTATTTTTCATTTCAGAAAGACGACGCTCTAACTCATCGATTTGCTCTACAACACCTGCATACATTTCTTCTAATCGAGTTACTTGCCCTTCATAATAAGCTACCTCTTCTAACGCACGTTCGTGCAATTGTAGTTCGCCCGCTTCTTGAGCGATGATAGCCTGCTTGGATCTTTTATTAACGAAATAACGCGCTTGCTCAAGCTCACGAGCGAAATTAGATTTTAATGTTTTATGACGCTGAATTAACTTCTCAATTTTTGTTATTTCACGCTCACTATCGCGTAAATATTGATTTAACATAGCAATTGGATTTTTTCTTTCTTTCTCATCTAACACATTATGAAAATCTGCTAAAATTGCATCGCGTACACGTCCGAATAAAGATTGTTTCATTATAATCTTCCTCTCTTCTACTTTATAAATTTGATTTATTTTAATATTAGTTTTTCATTAACTTGTTCCACTCATCTTCAAAGTTGCTATATGGTTTAGAACTTTCTGAAGCAGAATCAACAACTACATCTTTTTCTTTTTTCCACTCACGGTATCCGTAGTATAAAACTACTAATGCTGCGATACCAATTAATGCTGGGGAGTGCGAAAGTGCAATGGATAAACCGATTAAACCTACAATACCCCAAGCTAACTTTCCAAAAAATGATTGTGCTCGCACAAATGATTTATAGCTCCAGTACACAACTCCTGCTCCGATTGCGAATCCTACAATGCCAGCAAGACTACCAAGAGCAATTAAAGCCAAAATACCGGCCGCGATAAACGCTAGAAATTGTTTCATCTTGTGCTTGCCTCCCTTCAATTTGATACTCTTATCTTAACTATTTTTTCATTTTTCCATAACGAGCTTAAGAACCGTTTTCGACTCAGACTTAAGACTGAGTTGCATTCAGCCTTTTGTAAAAAACTTACGGTAGGATAGGATTATTCACTCTTTTATCGCACATAAAAAGCCGTACAGAGAATATTCTCTGTACGGCTTTCGTTACTATTCATTATGCTGTTTTATGATACTCTTTCTTTCCCGCTACTTTAGAAAACCTCGGGAAACCAATTAATATAGAAATGATTCCACATACTCCAACTAAGATTGGATAAAACGCATATGGCAACAATTCAACCGGAGATAACGCCGCAAATCCTGCTGCCGTTAACATTTGCGCACCATACGGAATTAACCCTTGCACACAACATGAGAAAAGATCTAATACACTCGCTGATTTACGAGGATCAATTTCATATTGATCTGCGATGTTTTTCGCAAGTGGGCCTGTAAAGATAATAGAAATTGTATTATTCGCTGTACACATATTCGTCATACTCACTAAGCCAGCGATACCGAACTCTGCTCCTTTTTTTGAACGAATGTTACGCGTTAAAATATTCATTAAATATTGAATGCCACCATTATATTGAATCAGTTCGACCATACCGCCAATTAAAATAGCAAGTAATACTAACTCCATCATACCGCCCATTCCAGTCGTTACACTTTTAAAGAAACTCTCTAACGTGTAACTTCCATCTAAAAGACCGATAACGCCAGATAGTACAGTTCCACCAGTTAACACGATAAGTACATTCCAGCCAAGTAGCGCTGTAATAAGTACTCCTGCATACGGTAAAATCTTTATCCAGTCAAAGCTATGCGCTTTAATCTGCGTGTCACTTCCTAAAGTAACGATTATTAATAGTACAATTGTAATAATAGCTGCTGGTAATACAATTAAAAAATTTGTTTTAAACTTATCTTTCATTTCTGTTCCTTGTGAGCGTACAGCTGCAATTGTTGTGTCTGAAATAAATGATAAATTATCACCAAACATCGCTCCGCCAACAACGGTAGCTATCGTAAGTGCAATTGAGATATCAGTTTGCCCGCTAATACCTACAGCTATTGGTGCTAATGCAGCAATCGTTCCCATTGAAGTTCCCATCGCTAATGAAATAAATGCCCCTATAACAAAAATTCCAGCTACGATAAACCCTTGCGGTAAAATGGATAACGCTAAGTTAACTGTAGAATCAACGCCGCCCATCCCTTTTGCTGTTTCAGAAAACGCTCCTGCCAGTACAAAAATCAGAACCATAATCATAATATCTGGGTTCCCTGCACCTTTAGCAAACCGTTCTACTTTTACATTAAAACTTTCTTTACGATTCATTGCTAAAGCGACTCCTACAGCAATTGAAATTGCTACAAGTATCGGCAATTTATAGAAATCACCTGTAATAATTCCAGAACCAATAAATAGCGCCAAAAATATCCCAAGTGGTAATAAAGCCAAACCATTTCCTCTCGTTTCTTTCAAAGTACCATCTCTCCCTAGTTTCAACCTTTTTCTAATGAATAACAAAAGACCTCTTCCAATGAGAAGAGGTCTTATACATCTATAAGAAACGCTCTTCTCATCTTTCAAGCACATGCTTGCTGGATTTGGCACAGCACTCTGAAATCGAGTCCGCTGCCGAGGCATCGTAGGGCCAGTCCCTCCGCCTCTCTTTATAAGAAGGTTTCATATTTATTTTTTAATAATAATTTCTTCCCTAACTTTACTCGCTTACAAAACAAAAGTCAATTATTTTTTGTATAGATTTTTTTGGTAATTATGCAAAAATTCGAATACAACAATCATTTTAACTTTTTGATTTCTTCTTCCAATATTGAAATCCAATAAAATTCATTATTTTTTATTGCATCTATTATCCATTTCGTAGTGTACCAAGCTAACTCATACTCTTCTTTTGTAACATCGCCTCTTTTATAAGCATCCTCTAGCTCATCCTCATCCAATATATACACCTTATCGTTCGGTAATAATACTACATCTAAATATAAATCATCAAAATATGGTAAACCACGGTCGTCTATTTTATACTTTTTCGTCACATCGATGTAATATTGCACTAATTTTTTCTGATCATCTAACATAGCGGTAATCGCAAAGTTTTTCCCGTTTATGAAATATTGAATCCACGTATACTGATCCGCTGCAATACAAAGTTCTTTACCATCATATTCTTTACAACTAGGCTCTCTCACCTTTTTTATATCCAGTATTCCAAGCATTCCCTCTTCTACTTGCTTAACCGTATAACTTTTTTCTATTAGTCTCTTCCACGAAGAACCGTCACCATATTTACGTTTCATTATATCTACTCCTCTTCTATATACAGAAAAGCTCCCACATATTATGTGAGAGCTTGTTCATATTATAATTAAGCAGCTTGACCCTTTTCAGAAATCTCTTTTAAATAAGCTTGTCCTTTTTCAGCGTCATATTGACCTTCCCACTTAGACATAACTACAGCTGCTAAAGAGTTTCCTACAACGTTAACTGCTGTACGAGCCATATCTAAAATACGGTCAATACCAGCGATGAAGGCTAAACCTTCAGCTGGAATACCTACTGTACCAAGTGTCGCTAATAATACAACGAATGATACGCCCGGTACACCCGCAATACCTTTTGATGTAACCATCAATACAAGTAATAATGTAATTTGTTGTGTAATAGATAAATCAATACCGTACATTTGTGCTAAGAAAAGAGCTGCAATTGCTTGATATAAAGTTGATCCATCTAAGTTAAATGAATAACCTGTCGGAATAACGAAAGATGTAATTGCTTTCGGACAACCGAACTTTTCCATTTTCTCCATAATTTTTGGTAAAACTGTTTCTGAACTTGCTGTTGAATACGCTAAGATCAGTTCGTCTTTTAAAATTTTAAAGAATTGGAAAATGTTAATTCCAAATATTTTCGCTGTAAGCCCTAAGACAACTACAACGAAGAAAATCATTGCTCCATATACGACAATTAGTAATTTTCCTAATGGAATTAATGAAGCAAGACCGAATGTAGAAACTGTAACACCAATTAGTGCGAATACACCAAATGGTGCAAATTTCATAACTTGGTTTGTTACATAAAACATTGCATCAGCTACACCTTGGAAAAATTGAAGAACCGGTCTTCCTCTTTCACCAATTGCTGCTACACCTAAACCAAATAATACAGAGAAGAAGATAATAGCAAGCATATCTCCGTCAGCTAATGACTTCATAATGTTCGTTGGAACAATATTTACAAATGTATCTGCAAATGAATGACTTTGTACTTGCTCTGTCGTATGTGTATATTTCGAAATATCTGTCTTCGTTAACTGATCCATATTTACGCCTTTTCCCGGTTGGAAAATATTCGCAATTAATAGACCGACAATAATTGCAATTGTTGTAATAATTTCAAAGTAAATAATTGTTTTTCCGCCTAGTCGGCCCAGTTTTTTTACATCACCAACACCAGCAACCCCAACAACAATACTTGCTACAACAATCGGTACAACGATCATTTTAATTAATCGGATGAAAATATCACCAATTGGTTGTAAGTAACTCACCACTGCCGGATTGCCAAAGAAAATCGCCCCAACTGCAATACCAAGCGCAAGCCCTATTAAAATTTGCCATGCAAGTCCTATTCTTTTCATATTTGTTGTAACCCCCTCTTCGATGTGTCACTCTATCTCTCACTCTATCTCTATAAAACATGAAATTAAGAGTATTACATATTATTCGACAATTCACTACATTTTGTCCCTGTTAAAAATCATAAATCAAAAAATTAAATCTGACAACAAAATAAGTTTGCCCGAACGCAAATAATTTTCTTGACAAAAACAAAACCCATGTCAGAAAACCTCACATGAGAACGATTCCTTATCAGTGTTTCATTGGATTCTCATCTAACATTTCACTATATAAAACAACTATATTTTCCCTTTATTTTACAACAAAAATCAAATAATACATCTTTTTATACGATTTTAAAAAATGCATCAACCGGGAGGATTATCGTTAAAAAATGATAAATTCCGACAAAACTTAGCAATTTTATAAAATTTTCTTTACATTATGGTTACAACGATAGACACTCTTCTTCTTATGATATATAACATTCATAGGGAAAGGAGCCAGACAACCATGAAAAAGAAATTTGCAGCGTTAAGTGTTTTAGCAGCAGGAACGATTTTTGTTTCTCCGTTACTTCCACCCGCATACGCTGAAACGAATCAAGATAAATTATCTAATATTCAATCTGAATTAGAAGGAAAACAAAATGACTTACAAAATAAATCAGCCGAGAAAGAACAAATAGAAAAGGAAATTCAAGAATTACAAAAGAAAATCGACGATTTAACTACTTCTATTAATAAAAACGAAGCTGAATTAAACGATACAAAAAAAGAAATTAGTAAAACACAACAAGCGATCACCGAAAAAAAGAAACATATAGAGCAATTACAAACAAACATAGATACACGCCAGGAAGTTATTAAGCAACGTTTGCAATCTATGCAAGAAAAACCTCGTACAAATCTCATTACAGAGGTATTAACAACTTCTACAAACATTGCTGATCTTGTTGATAATATGTATTCTGTAAGTTTAATTTTAAACAACGATACCGATATTGTGAAAAAACAAACAACGGATCAAAATGCTGTGACAAAGGAAAAAGAGGCTGTCGAGAAAAAAGAGCAACAATTAAAAGAATCCGAACAGAAATTAGTTCAAAAACAACAAGAGTTACAAACGAATCAGCAACAGCAGCAAACCTTTATTAGTGATCTACATACGAAAGTAACAAAAGTAGATTCAGAGATTGAAGGATTAGAAGAATCTAAAGGTATTTTAGAAAATCAGCGTCAAGCTGTTCAAAAGGCAATTGAAGAAGAAAAACGTGCCGAAGAGGCTCGTAAAGCGGAAGAAGCCCGCAAGGCAGAAGAAGCTCGTAAACAAGCTACTACATCTGCTCAGAAAGCGCAAGCAGCTCCAACACCGCATGATACAAATATTGGCGGCTTTATTAAGCCAGCAGCTGGATCAAAAACTTCTGGTTTTGGCGTGCGCTCTATAGATAACCATAAAGGGATCGATATCGCAGCTTCAGGAACCGTTCCGATTATCGCCGCTGCTGATGGCGTTGTTATTCGCTCAGAATTATCATCTAGTTACGGAAATGTTGTGTACTTATCTCACCGTATTAACGGGAAAACATACACAACAGTATATGCTCATATGAGCAGCCGTTCAGTATCAAATGGACAAACTGTAAAACAAGGAACTCAACTTGGATTTATGGGGAACACTGGTCAATCATACGGACAGCATTTACACTTCGAACTTCACCTTGGAGAATGGAATGTCGGCAAGACAAACGCAGTGGATCCATCTCCTTATATCGGATTATAAAAACTCGGTTCATACCGAGTTTTTTTTATTTCCACTTCACACACTATAGGCATTCCACATAGACTACAACTAAATGCCCATATTTTACGAGGTGAATCATATGAATACACAATTACAACAGAAAATAGAAGAAGCTAGAGAAACTTACATTGGCCGGTTATTTACATTTGGCGGCTCAGCATTATTTTTAATCGGATCATTCATTGCAGTCGTCACAGCCTATAAAGCATATAATCGTTTAGTGAATACACCTACAACATAATAAAAAGACGGAGAAATCTCCGTCTTTTTATTATGCAAACATTTTAAATACGCCTATCGCATTTAAAAATACAATAATTACAGTTACTGGAATAACATAACGAAGCAAGAAGAACCAAATATTAAATAATGTTTTCCCTTTCGTTTCCGTAACTTCTAATTCTTTCATTAACATTTCTTTACTCATTTTATTTGGTACGAATAGCGAAATGGCTAGTACTCCGAGCGGCAGTAATACATTACTTACCGAAAAATCAACGAAATCAAAGAATGTCTTACCAAATATTTTCACATCACTCATAATTCCAAACGATAATGCTGACGGGATTCCAACTGCAAAAATAAGAATACCAATTAATAATGATGCTGACGGACGCTTTTTCTCATTATCTTTCGCAACAGATGCTACTACAATTTCAAGCATGGAAATCGCAGATGTTAACGTTGCAAAGAAAAATAAAACTAAAAACATAATGAAGAAAAATTGTCCCAATGGTATTTTCGCAAATACTGCTGGAAGGACGATAAACAGTAGTCCTGGTCCTTCAGTCGGCTTAACGCCTAATGCGAAAATTGCCGGAAAAATTGCTAATCCTGCAAGTACTGTAATAAAAACAGTTAAACTTACAATAGATGTTGCTGATTTAGCTAAATGTTCTTCTTTCTTCAAGTACGAACTATACGTGACCATTACTGAGGCACCTACTGTTAGCGAGAAGAACGATTGTCCCATCGCGTATAAAATCGTATCTGCTGTCAGCTTTGAAAAATCTGGTTTCAAGAAGAACTCTACCCCAGCAAAAGCACCATCGAGTGTTAACGCACGAATAATGATTGCAATAAACAAAATAAATAATAGCGGCATCATATACTTACTTGCCTTTTCTATTCCCTTCTCTACACCTTTACTTACTACAAAAATAGTACAAAGCATAAAGATAAATTGCGCTCCAATCGCACTTACTGGATTTGAAATCGTTTCACCAAATAATTTTCCATAATCAACAACACCATTCCAGAAGCTTCCTGTAACACTATAGTATAAATACAATAAAATCCATCCACCTACAACACTATAAAAAGAGAGTACACTAAAACAAGTTACAACTCCCATACGACCAATCCAAGGATATAATTTACTATTTGGTACTAGTACTTTATAAGCAGTAACTGCCTCTTTTTGGGTGCTACGTCCAATGACAAATTCCGCTATTAGAAGAGGCATACCTATAAATAAAGTTAATAGTAAAAATACAAGGAAGAATGCGCCTCCCCCACCATTACCTGCAACATACGGAAATTTCCATATGGCACCAAGACCTACTGCGGCTCCGGCTGCTGCGAGTACAAAGCCTATTTTCGACGTCCATTGCTGTGTTTCTTTCATCATAAATTCTCCTTTTCTGAATATTTAAACTTTTGTTAATTATACACTTTCATTTCATACTCGCACACCTCCTTTAGAAAATAAAAAAGTCCCCTACACGCAAATATGCATGTAGAGGACGATATATGTAATGTAAATACCGTGGTACCACCTCAATTGGATTGATAAATCCCACTTGTTCAAGTACAGGAAAATTCCGATACTCTATCCTTTTAACGGCGGAACCCGGGTTGCCTACTACAATGTTCAACATACCTCTCGCAAGCCCATTCTGTATATTTTATCGTACCGGGCTCACACCTTACCCCAGCTCTCTGAACGTATCAAATATACATACTCTTCTTGCTCATCGATTTCATCTATTGAAGTTACTTGTGATTATAAATTATATTTTTATAGTTGTAAAGTACAATTTATTCATTATCCTATATGAACTCTTCTCTCTAATTCTTGTAAAAACAATTCTCTTTTTTGTTCATTTTGAACATATATCGACTTTAATACTTCTTGCAACAATATATTTCTCTCCCTTTTCTCTATTTGTAATGCTTTCACTTTTATTCTAACTTCGTATAAAAAATCAAGATACGATCCATACGCCTCATCATATTTATTTGCGATATCATCACGGATTTTTTTTGCAAGTTTCGGACTTGCCCCTCCGGTAGAAACAGCCACATTCAGTAATCCACGATGAATCGCTGCCGGAAAATGAACATTACCACTTTCCGGGTTCGTAATAACATTTACTAATTGATTCTCTGCGCTATCTTCAGCAATTTGTTCATTTAATACAGCATCACTACTCGCTGCAACAACTAAAAAAGCGTCTTTAATATCACTTTTTTCATACTCCCTTTGATACCAACGAATTTTCTTTTCTTCTACAAGTTTCACTAAATTTGCATCCAATTCAGGACTTACCACAACTATATCTGCACCTTGTTTTAGTAAAGGAATAATTTTAAATCCCGCGACTTTCCCTCCACCAATGACAACAACACGTTTCTTCTCAACTCGCACTGTAAGTGGATACATATTGATCTCCCTTCAATAATTTCTTCGTTTTCTGAATTAACATATACTGAAATGCTTCATTCTTCCCTAAATATGGACTTATTTTTATCTCATCTAGCTCATATTGGCGTACTTCTTTTTCAATATGTTTCATAAGCAAACCTGTAAATAACAAGTAAGGCAGTACAACGATATTCTTTTCTTTTCGTTCTACAACTTCCTTTAACTTCTCCTCAAATTTTGGCTCTGCAGCCGCTAAATAACAGACTTCTACTTTCTTAATCTTCTCTTCCATTTGAAATAAAGAAGCGATCCAGTTTATATCTCTTAATACTTCAGGATCACTGCTCCCTCTTGCAACGAGAAGTAATGTCACTTCATCTTTATCTTCCTGTTCAATGCCACTTCCGCTATACACCGATTTAACAAGTGTTTCTGAGACACCAAACGGATTACCATAGGTCACTTTAACATTCAAAAATTGATTAGTTAACTTTTCCAATTCAAGCGGGATATCTTTTTTTACATGACCTGCCGCTAATAAAAAAACGGGAATAACAATAATCTCTGTAGCACCACGCTTCACACATGTACGGAACCCTTCATCAATAGTTGGACTCGCTAACTCTAAAAAACAAATTTCTTGAATACTTGCCTCTACATGGTTCATACATGACGTAATAAATGCAACCGCTTCTTCTTTTGCTGCTTTCAAGCGACTTCCATGACATATATATAAGATGGCTTTCATTTTATAACACTCCACTTACTTGGTACGTACTTTCTGTCTGTTTCTCAAACCAATGGATTTTTTCTCTAAAACGGACGACTTCTCCAATTACAATCATGCTCGGATTTTGAATTTGTTCTTTTTTCGCAACATCTACAATTGTTCCTAACGTCCCAACAACTGTACGCTGCATAGATGTCGTTCCCCGCTCAATAATAGCAGCAGGCGTACTTTTATCTTTTCCATGCTTCATCAGTTGTTCACATATGTAGGGTAAATTGCTAACCCCCATATATACAGCTAAAGTCTCTACACCTTTCGCTAAATTTTCCCACTTCACTTTCTCTGCAGCATCTTCTTTCCTATGCCCTGTCACAATAGCAAAGCTTGCACTTGCATCACGATGTGTCACTGGAATACCTGCATAAGCAGGAGCAGCTATTCCAGCTGAAATACCAGGAACAATTTCAAATGGTACACCTTGCTTTGCTAACGCTTCAGCTTCTTCTCCCCCTCTACCAAATACAAATGGATCGCCGCCCTTAAGCCTCGTTACAACTTTTCCTTTTTTCGCATATTTAATAAGAAACGTGTTAATTGTCTCTTGCTTCATCGTGTGATAATTTGGTAGTTTTCCACAATAAATTAAATCTGCTCCAGGCTTTGCATAGGAAAGCAACTCTTTATTTACGAGACGGTCGTACAAAATAACATCTGCCTTCTCAATACATTTCAACCCTTTTACAGTAATTAAATCTGGATCCCCAGGGCCCGCTCCAACGATATATACTTTTCCCATCATCTCTCCTCATTTCTACTAGTAAAGTGAAACTTCCATCCTTATATATGAATGGAAGTTTTCATTTCTTCATATTTCAATGTTCCTTACTCATGAATAACAAAGGCCGCGCTTTTTCGAATCTTCTTTTTTTCAAATAAAGCAATCTCCTTTACCTCTGGTAACGGTAAAAAATGTTTTTCAAGCTCAATCTCCGCCATCTTAAATGCCTGTTCTTCACTTTCAGCAACAACAACAATTGGAACAATGCTATTCACCAATACCGCTTCAAATCGATATAAATCCATATTGCCCCTCCTAAGACGCTATTACTTCTTCTAACACGTTATTTAACGCTGTTTGTAATGTCTCTACACCAACACGTCCTACAAAATCATAAAACGTTTCAGCTGGTAATTTATTTTCTTTGAAATAACTTATAAATGATGCGAGTACATCAGGTAGATCCTCGCCATCTATTTTTCCTTTTAACTTTTGATTATAAGCACCGCCATCTAATAATGTTCCACCTACATATATTTCAAATGCTTCAACGATTCCTTTTTCCTTCGTTTTCATTTTCACACCTTGCAATCCAATATCAGCGATTTGACGTTGACCACACGAATTCGGGCATCCTACCATATGAATACGAACCGGAACATCGAGTGCAATTTGTGTATCTAAGTATTCGGCAATTTTTCGTAATCTTTCTTTCGTTTCTACTAAAGCAAGATTGCAATATTCAATACCAGTACAGGAAACCGCGTGACCAATAAACGATTTCGGATTTGCTGATATCGCTTCAAACAACGGCTCATTTAGTAAGCCAGTTACATTCTCTGGCGGAACATTCGGAATAATGAAGTTTTGCGAATTACATGTACGAATTTGTCCATTCCCATACTGCTTAGCAATTCTTGCAATTTCAAACATTTCTTCTGCATGTAGGCGTCCTACCGGCACATTAAAACCTACATATTTTAATCCATCTTGTTTTTGATTTTGAACACCATAAAAGTATCCTGCATTCCAGCCTTTAACTGCACTTTCTCCCTTACTTTGCAATGGTCCTGTATACTCTATTAGTTTCTCTTTAAATTTCTCTGCTCCCCAGTCTGCAACAAGAAATTTCAAACGAGCTAAATGACGTTTTTCACGGTATCCAAAATCACGGAATATCGTAGCAATCCCAATCGCTACTGCCTTCACTTCTTCTGGTAAAACGAATACATCTAATTCATCAGCTAAATACGGACGAGCTGATAATCCACCGCCTACTTTTATATGAAAACCAACTTTTTTCATACCATCTATTTCTTTCGTAGCAGGTGTAAATGCAACACAGTTAATCTCTGCGTTAGCTGAGTTATAAATGTTAGAGCTAATAGACATTTTAAATTTACGTGGTAAGTTAGAAAACTCTTCATTATGTTGGAAATAGTCATATACCTCTTTCACAATACCAGTTGTATCAAACAGTTCATTTGCATCAATGCCAGCAAGTGGATTCCCTGTAATATTACGCGTTATATCACCACACGCCCCAGCTGAAGATAACCCAACTCTTGCTAATCTTTTAAAAATATCTGGAATTTGCCCAATTTCCAACCAATGAAACTGAATCGCTTGTCTTGTCGTAATATCTATTACGTCGCGCCCATAATCCTCAGCGATAGAAGCAAGCACTTCTGCCTGTGCATTCGTAATCACCCCCGAAGGAATATTTACACGCATCATAAAATAACCAGCTTCTTTCGGTCTTTGTAAATACAACCCTGCCCATTTGAATGCGTCCCACTCTTCTTTCGGAATAGACTCGAAGCCATTCTCTGCATAGTAAGGAATATCATTAAAGATTTCCAATCCATCTTTTTTTAATTTATTTTTCTCAGTTTGATTTAATTTTTCATTGTTAGCCCATACTTTTTCATAACTCATTTTTTATCCCCCTATATAAAGTGAAACTTTAATCAGTGGGGAGTGTTTATCCCCCACTGATTATTAGCCTTAACCAATCGGGCATTTACGGGCAGTTCATCTCCCACCTAACTTCTTTGCCCTAGCCAAATTTTGAGATGGGAGTTTTACTGCCCGCCAAATAGCGGGGTAAAACTACGCTCTTGTAAGTACTTCACGATTTGTTCTGCACATTCTTCAATAGAATACTTGTGCGTTTCTACAATTAATTCCGCTTTCTCTGGTTCCTCATACGGTGAATCGATACCTGTAAAATCTTTAATATCACCTTTTCTTGCTTTTTTATAAAGCCCTTTCGGATCACGTTTCTCACACTCTTCAATTGGACATTTTACAAACACTTCTATAAACTCATCGGCAGCTAATAGATCTCTTACTTGTTTTCGGTCTACTCGAAACGGTGAAATAAACGCCGTAAGAACAACAGTACCTTGATCTACAAATAACTTTGCTACTTCGCCAATCCGTCTTATATTTTCCATACGATCACTTTCAGAAAAACCTAAGTCTTTATTTAAACCATGGCGTATATTATCTCCATCAAGTACATAGTTTCCAATATTCTTTTCAAATAGTTTACGAGCAACCGCGTTCGCTACTGTAGATTTACCCGAAGCTGATAAACCAGTAAACCAAATTACAAAACTATGATGCCCATTCTTCACTCTTCTCTCACCTTTTGAAACAGAAGCTGCATGCCAAGTAATATTCGTATCCATGTCATTCTCTCCCTATTCTGTTACTACTTCTTTTTTCAAACCTTTAATTAGTACTTCCACTACTTCTTTACGACTAAATGTACTCGGTGGAACCTCACCGTTTCTTAATAGTTCTCTTACTTTCGTACCTGATAAAATGACATGATCCTCTTTTCCGTGTGGGCATGTTTTCGTCGAAGCCATCGCTTCACATTTCGTGCAGTAAAAACTATGTTCAAAAAATAACGGTGTAATCCCTAACTCTTCCACTGTAAAGTTTGTAAAAATTTCTTGTGCTTCATAAGTACCGTAATAATCTCCTACCCCTGCATGATCACGCCCTACAATAAAGTGGGTGCATCCAAAATTCTTTCTGACTAATGCATGAAATATCGCTTCCCTCGGTCCTGCGTAACGCATTGCTGCAGGAAATACACTTAAAAAGACACGATCTTTCGGATAATAGTTTTGAAGTAATACTTCGTAGCTTTCCATTCTTACATCAGCAGGAATATCGTCCGACTTCGTTTCCCCAACGAGCGGATTTAAAAAGAGGCCATCTACAATTTCAAGAGCAGATTTTTGAATATATTCATGGGCACGATGTACCGGATTTCTTGTTTGGAATCCGACTACCGTTTTCCAACCACGTTTTTTAAATTCTTCCCTCGTTTCAATTGGATCTAAATGATAAGAAGGAAACGAATTATTTTCAAAACGTTTTGTAAGAATAATAGTTCCTCCAACGTATACGTTCGATCTTTCGTATAATTTTTTCACTCCAGGATGAGCCTCATCCGTCGTTTTATACACTAGTAACGCTTCTTTTTCCTTATCAGGCACAAAAATATCTTCTATTTGAATAACACCATATACTTTTCCACCGTTAACAAGTTTTACTTCCTCTCCTGCTTTTAGAGTCTCTGCAACTTCTTCTGTGACTGGTAATGTAATTGGTATACTCCAAACGCTCCCATTTGCTAAACGAAGCGTTTCTACAACCGAATCATAATCTTTCTTCCCTAAAAAACCAGTAAGCGGGCTATATCCCCCTGTCGCTAATAACTCTAAATCACTTAACGCAATGTTATCTAGCCCAATTTCTTTTTCAATTTGTGATACGTCGTATGTCTCGTCTATTCGATTTATTAATTCGTTTCTTGTACTCATTTTCTATACCCTCTCTTAGCTTTATTTTCAAATTCATCTTATTGGTAATGAAGACCACATTCAGTTTTCACTTTCCCAGCCCATCTACCATCTCTCGAATCGCCACCCTCTCCTACAGGCAGCGTACACTTCTCACACCCAATACTTGGATATCCAATATCATGCAATGGGTTATACGGCAAGCTATGTTTGTATACATACCGCCACACTTCTTTCCACGTCCAATGAATGAGTGGACAAACTTTAATAGATTGAAAACGATGATCTTGATTTATAAACTCTGTATGCTTACGGGTTTCTGATTGTTCCCTTCTCAATCCTGATATCCACGCTTTTTCATTCGCTAATGATTCTTCTAAAGGTAAAATTTTTCTAATCTTACAACAAAGATTCGGGTTTCTTTCCCACAACCTATCACCATGCAATTTTGCTTGTTCATCAAGTGTAAGTTTTGGCTGTTTTTCTATAATATTCAATGAAGGAAATCGTTCCCGCACTTTTTGAATTAATTCATACGTTTCTTGAAAATGTACGTTTGTATCCAAAAATACAACTTTAGCAGATGGATTTACTTGGTTTATAAGATGCAGTAATACCATCCCTTCCACTCCAAAGCTACATGCGTATACAATTTCATCTTTATACTCTTTATAAGCCCAACTTAATACTGATAGCGCACCTTTCGTCCCATCTTCTTCTGAAAATGAAACAGCATTTTCTTCCCACGTCTCATACGTCAACATGTTTTTTCCCCCTGTAAAAGCAAAAAGACGGTTTTAACCTAATAAATTAGGTTAAAACCGCCTCTAGTTTTTCTAGTCAGCGCTTTTTACTTTAAACGTACCTTTTCACTTTTCTCTAATTGAATAACTTTCCCATCTTGCACAACAATTGTAATTGAACCATATTTCATATCAGCAAGCATCGCTTGAATTTTCTCAGACACTTCCTCAAAATGTTCCCGTACGCTCACGCGAACAGCCCCCCTTTTTATTCATAAAAAAAATCTTTCCCATTTCGAAAAGACTGTTCGGTAATATATTTTACCTTATCTTTCAAAATGGATTCCATTTTGCTGGATTTAGCACCTTGCTTTCTATAAGCAGGTTGCCGAGCTTCGTCGGGCCAGTTCCCTCCGCTTCTCTTGATAAGCTTTGTATTTGTATTTTATCATAATTCTGATTTTTTTCAATCCTAGTTTTCCGATATATTTTAATTATTTTATTTTATAAAAAAGGAATTGCCCATCCGAACAACTCCTTTTCCCCATTTAAACAAGTTCTTTAATACGTATGCGATCGTTCCCAATAATATTTTCATATGTTTCGCGCTCTACAACAATTTGGGATGTACCGCCTTTCGCGAAGACGACAGCTGGTCTACGAATCCGATTATAATTATTCGCCATCGAGTACCCATATGCCCCTGTACAAGAAATTGCTAGTAAATCTGCCGAAGCAACTTTCGGTAGAGTAATATCCCAAATTAACATATCTCCACTCTCACAGCATTTCCCTGCAATTGAAACAACTTCCTCGTTCTCATCATTCCCTCGATTCGCTAACATCGCTTCATAACGAGCGTTATATAAAGCAGGTCTTAAATTATCAGTCATCCCACCATCCACTGATACATATTTCCGAATACCCGGAATGTCCTTCACAGATCCGACTGTATAAAGTGTCGTTCCAGCATCACCTACAATACTACGGCCTGGCTCAACCCATATTTCTGGCAATGGATAATTATATACTGTAAATTGTTCTCTCACTGCACTTGTTACAGCACGCACATATGTCTCAAGAGTTAATGGTGTATCTGACTCTGTGTAGCGTATTCCGAATCCTCCGCCCACATTTAGCACTTTTACTACATAGTTCGTTCGCTCTCTCACTTCTTCTAAAAATTGATGAAGAACTTCAATCGCTCGCACAAATCCAGCCGTTTCAAATATTTGCGATCCGATATGTGAATGAATTCCTAACACATTATAATTTGATTTTTGTAAAGCAAGCTCAATTGCCTGCATCGCTTGACCATTTGATACGCCAAATCCAAATTTCGAATCATCTTGACCTGTTGTAATATATTCATGTGTGTGCGCCTCTACTCCAGGCGTTACACGGATTAATATGTTCACAAATTTCCCGTGTTGCACTGCTAAATCATGCAAAATTTCTAATTCCAAGAAATTATCTACGACAAAACAACCAATATTCGCCTGAAGAGCCATCACGATCTCTTCTTCTGTTTTATTATTGCCGTGAAAATGAATACGCGATGCTGGAAATCCCGCTTGAAGCGCAGTATATAATTCTCCTCCAGAAACAACATCTAATGACATATTCTCTTCACGAGCTACTCGGCACATCTCCATGCACAAGAACGCCTTGCTTGCATATGCTACTTGATAAGAGAAACCACTTTCTTTAAAAGCACGATGAAACGCGCGGCACTTTCCTCGAATTGACTCTTCATCGTATACATAAAGTGGTGTTCCGTATTGTTTTGCTAGCTGCGTCGTATCGCACCCTCCAATTTCTAAGTGTCCTTGCCCATTGATTCGGCTTGTGCCGTGTAAATACATTTGAATTCCTCCCTTATTTCCTCTAAAACTCATAACCCCAATCTTCTATTCATTGCAGCACGCTTTTAGATAGACAAAAAACGCGCGGAACAATGTTCACACGCGTTTCTTATTAGGAAAAATATATATTGAAAAAATAAACGAGTTGTTATCTCCTCAAAATAAGAAACCGCATCAACATCTCCAAATAGCTCTCCATAAAATAAATCTTATGACAGTACTACATTTATTCAATGCAGTCCCAATATATGAATAAGATGGTTATTCTTATATTTCGGCAATAGTCCCTTTCAACCTATGATCACAGATTCCATTAAATCTCCCATAGCTTACTCTTTCCTATCGCGGCCTCTACCTTTGAGAGTAGATGAGGTAAGTCTATTTAATTTTCAAACATCTAATTGTTGCTATTAACAATACCAAAGGATCATTTTATTTGTCAAACAATTTTTTATATTGTTTTTTTACAGTTTAGTTTCGTATCGTTTGGTAAGCGCTTTACTAAAATCTTTGTCACTTCCCATTCGCCTTCTTCGTTATTAAATGTAATCGTTACCTTCTCAAATGGTGGAGCAATTTTCCCAGCAACACGTTCATACTTTATCACTTCAATACTCGCTTGAAATAAATATGTACCGCTATACATTTTTTTTAAACTAATAATTTTAGGACATTGATAAGGCTTCAAGCTCCCATATTGTTTTTCAATTGCTTTATTTATTTTCGGGAATAACACAGAATAAAGAGCATCTTCCATAAGAGGTGCATCATATTGAGCTACCGACACACTCGGTGAAGCAAAAAGTATAACACTACTGCATACTATAAAATATAATAATTTTCGCATTATAACCTCCGTATTTTTACACGATTCTTTCTGCGCACGATAATCATACATAGAAACTCCGTTTTATTGTCTCCTACTGCCCTTTTTCTACTCAATTATTATAAAAAAGTCCACAACTCTCTTTTATTTTCGTATAATGATACTCATAGTATAATAAACATAATAACAAAGGACTGTTCGTATATATAAAATGAAGCGCTAATCAAATCGACTCATAAGAACCGTCATGCTTTTTAGGAGAGGAGTATATTATGCTACAACGTCTGTTTCCAAAACTGCGATTCGCACTCGTTGCAGTCGTTTTATTATGGATAAAAACATATATTGTGTACAAGCTAGCATTTGATATTAAAATTGATAATTTCTTTGAAGAATTTATGCTTTTTATTAATCCACTGGCTGCGTTACTTTTATTTTTCGGTTTTGCTTTATTTGCATCTAAACACCGAAACCGCATTATAGTTGGAATTAGTTTTATACTTTCATTCATTTTATTTGGAAATGCAATGTTTTATGGGTTTTATAACGATTTCGTTACATTCCCAGTGTTATTCCAAACAAATAATATGGCTGATTTAGGGACAAGTATAAAAGAACTCTTTACGTACAAAACATTACTTTTATTTGCAGATGCGATTATTTTAATGTTTCTTTCACGTAAATACCCGGCATTTTGTGACAAGACGCCGCTTTCTCGCTCTGAGAAGCGAACTTTCTTTAGCGGTGTAACAGCTCTATTAGCACTACAGATTGTTGTTTCCGTTATTTATAAACCACAAATGTTCTCACGCTCATTTGACCGTCAAACTGTCGTGAAAAATTTAGGTTTATACACATATCATCTATTCGATATTACACTTCAATCAAAATCTTCAGCTGAACGTGTATTTGCAAGTGGGGACGGGTTCTCTGAAATTAAAAACTATACAGACTCAAAAGATAAGCAAGTTGATAAGAACTTATTTGGAGCTGCAAAAGGTAAAAATGTAATTTTGATTTCAATGGAATCTACACAAAGTTTTGTTATTAATAAAAAAATAAATGGAAAAGAAATTACTCCATTTTTAAACGAATTTATTAAAGATAGTTTTTATTTCGATAACTTCTATCATCAAACAGGACAAGGTAAAACTTCTGATGCTGAATTTATCGTTGAAAATTCACTTTATCCGTTAGACCGCGGTTCTGTATTCTTTACTCACGCAACAAATGAATATACAGCTACACCAGAACAATTAAAGAAATACGGATATTCTTCTGCTGTCTTCCATTCAAATGATAAAGCGTTTTGGAATCGTGATGTAATGTATCCTGCACTTGGATATGATCGTTACTTTAATTTAAATGATTACGTAGGCACAGAACAAATGTCTGTCGGTTGGGGGTTAAAAGATAAAGAGTTCTTTGAACAATCTATTCCAAAGCTAAAATCTTTACCACAGCCGTTCTATACAAAATTCATTACTTTAACAAATCATTTTCCATTTCTTCTAAATCCAGAAGATCAATATGTTGATGAGTTTAATTCAGAAAGTGGTGTTGTAAACCGTTACTTCCCAACTGTTCGCTACACGGATGAAGCTCTTAAACTATTTATTAAACAATTAAAAGATGAAGGACTGTATGATAATTCAGTTATCGTCATTTATGGAGATCATTACGGTATTTCTGAAAACCATAACGCAGCTATGGCTCAGTTCCTTGGGAAAGACGCTATTACACCGTTTGATTCTATGCAATTACAACGCGTCCCTCTCATTATTCATGTACCTGGTCAAGAAGGAAAAGTCATTTCTAAAGTATCTGGTCAAATTGATATTAAACCAACACTACTTCATTTACTTGGTATTAAAACAAATCAATCAGTTGAATTTGGAACTGACTTATTTATTAAAGAAGAAGACCCACTTATGGTAATGCGGGATGGCAGCTTCGTTTCAAAAGATTATGTTTATACAAAAAACATGTGCTATAAACGAAATACAGGTGAAGAGGCGGACATTTCATTATGTCAACCAAATATTGAAAAAGCAAAAACTGAATTAAAACTCTCGGACAAACTCATTTATGGAGATTTATTACGTTTCGATCCTAACAATCGGTATAAAACCGGAACTATGACAACGAGATTTGAATAAAAAAGAAGCAACTTTATAAAAGTTGCTTCTTTTTTATTCAAATTATTCTTCTATGAAATCTTTCACAAATTGGGAATTTCTTTCGTATGAGGAAGAAATTTATGGTATGATAAAATAAGTAAACTTTCATACACTAATTAAGAATTTATTACAGAAAGCAAGGGATCAGATTTTGTATAGAGCAGCTATTCCAAACTTATTTACGCTCGGAAATTTATATAGTGGATTCTTGTCAATCGGCTATGCATCTTTAGGATATTATAAATCAGCTGCTATTTTAGTACTTATCGGGATGATGTTAGATAGTCTTGATGGGCGTGTTGCTCGTTTATTACGTGTTGATTCACAAATGGGAAAAGAGCTCGACTCACTTGCAGATGTCGTAACATTTGGTGCAGCACCTGCTGTTTTAATGTATTACACATCTTTCTCCAACTACGGAATCATCGGTCTATACATAGCGGGATTATTCCCTCTTTTCGGGGCATATCGTTTAGCACGATTTAATGTAACACCATCTTCTACTTCAATGAAATATTTCACTGGGGTACCGATTACAGCAGCCGGTGGGCTTGTTGCTTTCTTAACATTATTTTCACATACCATTCCAAAAATCGTTCTTATTACAGTATTTGTAACGTTCGCATTTTTAATGGTAAGCCGCATTCGTATCCCAAGTTTAAAAGATGTACCAATTCCACGATATAGCATCATTATTACACTATTTTTAGTTGGAATCATTATTACAATGTACCAAACAGGGTTCGGTAATTTTTCTGTTTTCTTATTCATTGCTATTCCACTATATATTTTGTATATGCTATCTCAATTTCTTAGACAAAGACCATCTAAAAGAGCAAATAAAGAAAAATAAAAAAACCTTCCGATTCCGGAAGGTTTCTTTTTATTTTGTAACCAATACTTTTTGATTTACAGGTGTTACAGGCTCTTCACCGTTTAATACGGCTAAAATATTTCTTACTGCCATTTCAGCCATCGCATCACGCGTTTCAAAGGTTGCATTTCCTACGTGAGGAGCAAGTACTACATTCTTTAATTCTTTTAGCTCTTCTGTAATTTTCGGTTCAAATTCAAACACGTCAAGAGCTGCCCCTTCAATTTCATTCGTTTTTAATGCTTGAGCAAGTGCCGCTTCATTCATAATTGGTCCACGTGAGGCATTTACAATGTACGCTGTTTTCTTCATCATTTTAAACTGCTCTTCATCAATCATATGATGCAATTTCGGATTATACGCACAGTTAATTGTAATAAAGTCTGCCGTTTGTAACAATTCTTCCAATGTTACATATGTTGCTTCCAATTCACTTTCAGCTGCAGGTTTTCGATTTGGTCCTGTATATAAAACATTCATTCCGAATGCTTTCGCACGCTTTGCAACTGCCTTTCCGATTTCTCCAAGACCAATAATTCCAATTGTTTTACCATGTACTTCGCGGCCTAAGAAAAATAATGGAGCCCATCCGTTAAATCCAGTTGTACGACATAGCGTATCACCTTCAGGAATTCTACGTGCAGCTGCTAAAAGAAGTGCAAATGTTAATTCTGCTGTCGCTTCCGTTGATACTTTCGGTGTATTCGTTACCGCAATCCCTTTTCCTCCGGCATACGAGTAATCAATATTATCGTAACCAGCACCGTAGTTTGCAACAATCTTCAAATTAGGTGCCGCATCAATCACTTCTTTTGTCACCTTTGTAGAAAGTAGGCTTAACAATGCATCTTTATCTTTTACACGCTCAGTTAATTCATCTAAAGAAATTAGCGCCTCTTTATCATACATTTCTACATCATGATCTTTTAATAACTCTAATCCGATTGCTGGAATTTTCCCTGCTACTAATATTTTTGCCACTACTAACACCTCTTCTATAGAAAATAAGATATCTCTTATATTTCATTGTAAGAAATCCACATATAAAAACCAAGGAATTTGATTATATTTTTGAAAATCGACACTTTTCCATGAAAAAAGAGGAGATGTAACTCTCCCCTCTTCTTACGCTTTTTCCTGCGATGCTTTTCCGAGCTTCACATCAATCGTTCCTTCTGCAACTGTATCACTAATTTGCTCCTCAATAACTGACTGAGCAGTATTCGTTGTTTCAGAAGTATACGATTGTTGCTGTGCACCTTGTACATTTTGTTTATTTTGTTGTTTCGCCATTTCTTTCCCTCCTTTTTATTCTTTCTTATTTTGAACAAAAAGGAGGGTTTTCATCAAAAAATCGTAGTTCATTTTGAAATTGTTACTACTTCTTCCAGTAATCTCATCGTTCTTACTCTTTTCGTAAATGTAGCTAAGTGAGAAATATCATGATTACGTAATGTCTTTATATTCTCTTCCACATATCTTCCTAAATCATTTGGATAATGAGCATCCGAGGAAAGAGTAATTGGTACACCATGCTTAGCTAATACTTGTAAATAGAGCGGACTCGGGCACATTTCTCGCACAGGATAGCGATAGTACAGCCCCGCATTTATTTCCGTTGCCGTATTTGTTTCTACTAATGCACGCGCAATTTCCTTATAATAAGAAAGTTGTTCATTCTCATCTAATCGATAATTAAATACTTTTATGTTATCAAGATGCGCTATAATATCAAATAACTCAGAGCGAACCGCACTCTCTACAGTTTTGAAAAACGTATCATATAAAGCACATAAGTCATGTTGCTCAAAATATTCTTTCGTGTCTGGATTATCAAATCCCCATCCATTTAAAAAATGAACAGAACCAATTACATAATCAAAGTCTCCTAATGCCAGTAAAGATTGTAATTCTTGTTCACCACCAATAAAATAGTCCGCTTCAATTCCAAGTTTAAGCGTAACGCCTCTTTTACTCCATCGTTCTTTCGCCTCTTCAATTGCCTTAGTAAAATCATGTAGTGAAGCTACCCTTACTTGGTCTAACCATTCCTTTTGTAAACGTCCAAGCCCCGAATCACTAATATCAACATATTTTTCATAGTATTCTTTCGCTTCATAAAAACGGTATAAATGATCGACAATACCAACTTCTTTTATCCCTTTTCGCAAAGCTTCTTCTAAATATAAATCAATCCAGTTCGTTGTAAATGGCCCTTCATTCACACGTCTTTGCAGGCGTTCTTGTGTTTTTACAAGCCATTCCATAGAATGTTTTTCTTCTTTCAGCGGTTCATAGTGTTGTAATGCTTCATTTATTTTAGCTAGCCATCCCATTGAATATGGCCCTTCTTCTAAATGAATGTGATAATCTACTTTCATACATATTCCCCCTATAATGTATCTATTTCTCTTCTGTCCCCTACTCTCGAAAGCTTCCCATTTCTTTCAGTCACTTCCTCCATAATATCTTCTAATGATATATTTTTTTCAGCTAATAAAACGAAGCAGTGATACAATACATCAACCATTTCTTTCACTAACTCTTCTTTGTCATTATTTTTAGATGCGATGATTACTTCAGAACATTCCTCACCAATTTTCTTTAAAATTTTATCTTCTCCTTTTGAAAACAAGTAATTTGTATATGATTCAGGAAGTGGATTTTCCTTTCGTTCTTCAATTGTTTCAAATAGTAATTTAAAGGCATTTCCCATATGTATCCCCCTATATAATTTTGTAGTGAAAACATGTTTTTTCTCCCGTATGGCAAGCAGGTCCTACTTGCTTTACGACAACAACGATTGAATCTTGATCACAATCTAAATAAAGAGATTGCACATATTGGACATTTCCTGATGTTTTTCCTTTATTCCACAAAGATTGTCTCGAACGGGAATAAAACCATGTTCTTTTCGTTTCTAGCGTCTTTTCATACGCTTCTTCATTCATATAAGCTAGCATTAAAACTTCTCTCGTATCCTCTTCGATGACAACTGCCGGTATTAATCCTTTTGAAAAGCTAGGCTTCATAACCGCACCTCAACATTTGCATTTTTTAATTTTCTCTTTACGTCCTGCACTGTCGCCTCACCATAATGAAAGATTGATGCCGCTAGTGCTGCATCAACTGTTGTCTTTTGAAAGACTTCTATAATGTGATCAACATGACCACATCCACCTGACGCGATGACTGGCACGGAAACGCTTTTTGAAATTTCTTCAGTTAAACGAAGGTCATATCCATTTTTCGTTCCATCTGCATCCATACTCGTTAATAGAATTTCACCTGCCCCGAGCATAACAACGCGCTTCGCCCATTCGATGGCATCCATTCCCGTATCAACTCTTCCGCCGTTCACATATACATTCCACTTATCTTCTGCTACTTTTCTAGCATCAATTGCTACGACAATACATTGTGAGCCAAAATGCTGTGCCCCTTCTTCGATTAATTTTGGATTTCGCACTGCCGCTGAGTTAATTGAAACTTTATCTGCTCCAGCTCTTAGTAAATTGTACATATCTTTCACACTTGAAATTCCTCCGCCAACTGTAAGAGGAATAAATACTTTTGAAGCCGTTTTTTCTACAACATCTATAATCGTTTTTCGTCCTTCATGCGTTGCCGTAATATCTAAAAATACTATTTCATCTGCTCCCGCATCATTATATACAGCTGCTATTTCAACAGGGTCACCGACGTCTTGTAATCCTATAAAATTTATCCCCTTTACGACTCGCCCTTCTTTCACATCTAGACATGGAATAATGCGTTTTGCTAACATAACTTTGTTACCTCTAGCACTTCTTCTAAATCAATCGTTTTCTCGTAAAGAGCCTTACCAATTATGACACCGTATATATTCATATCATTTAATTTCTTCACATCTTGAATAGATGCAACTCCTCCAGAAGCAATGAGACGAAGACCCACGCTTTTTTGTAGTAACTCTAATTGCTCTAAATTCGGCCCTGCAAGTGTTCCGTCTTTCGAAATGTCTGTAAACACAATTGTTTGAACACCTACATTCTCCATTTGTTTTGCTAAATCAATGTAAGAAATTTCAGACACATCAAGCCAGCCTCTCGTTGCGACGAAACCATTTTTCGCATCAATTCCAACGATGATTTTTTCTTTATATAGAAGAACTGCTGCTTCTAAAAATGCCTTATCATAAAGAGCAGCCGTTCCTAAAATCACTTTATCTACACCTACTGAAAATAATTTCTCTACCGCTACAAGTGAGCGAATTCCTCCTCCAACTTGCACAGGAATACGTACCGCCTTACAAATTTTTTCAATGATTGGCAAGTTTAACGATTCCCCAGCAATTGCACCATCTAAATCAACAATGTGTAATGTTTTCGCTCCAAATTTTTCGAATATAATCGCTTGTGCAACTGGGTCTTCATTCATTACTGTTTCTTTACTAAACTCTCCTTGATAAAGTCTAACGCATCGCCCTTCTTTTAAATCGATAGCTGGGAAGATTTCCATGTTTCTACCACTCCTTTGAAATTTTTCAACATTTGCATGCCAATGTCACCGCTTTTTTCAGGATGAAACTGTGCGCCGTATATATTACCTTTTGCTACAAAACCAGGTACTTTCACTCCATATTCACTTATCCCATACACAATTTCATTCGAACAATCTGCATAATAAGAGTGAACATAATATACGAAAGAACCGTCCTCTACTCCATTCCAAAGCTCTATTTCTCCCTCTTTCTTTAACTCATTCCATCCCATATGTGGAATTTTATAAGGAACTTTTAATTTCCGAATGATACCTGGTAATAAATTCAATCCGTTACAGCCTTGTAATTCCTCACTTTTTTCAAATAAAAGCTGCATTCCTAAGCAAATACCTAGCAGCGGTTTTCCTGAACTTCCAACTTCTTTTAACACACGCACTAAATCTTTTTCTTCCAATATATCCATCGCTTTTGGAAATGCACCTACTCCTGGTAAAATCACTCCATCACTTCTAAAAATCTCTTCTTTATCACTCGTTACGATGTACGCTGCTCCAATATATTTTAATGCTTGTTCTACACTACGAATATTTCCCATTCCATAATCTATAATGGCAATCAATTACAACATCCCTTTCGTTGAATTTACACCAGTAATGTTGGCATTCCTTTCGACCGCTTCTCTAAGCGCTCTACCAAATGCTTTAAATAACGCTTCAATTTTGTGATGTGTATTGCTTCCATATAAAATGCGAGCATGTAATGTAATATTGGCAGCATGAGCAACTGCTCTAAAAAATTCTTCTGTTAGTTCTGTATCAAAATCCCCTAGCTTCGGATTCGTTAATTCTCCTTGAAATACAATATATGAGCGCCCGCTAATATCAATTGCGACAAAACCTAAAGATTCATCCATCGGCACATATGCTGCGCCGTACCTGTTAATCCCCTCTTTATTTTGCAATGCTTCTTTCAAACAATTTCCAAGTACAATCCCAACATCTTCAACTGTATGATGCGCATCAACGAATACATCGCCTTCCGCCTCCACTTGCAAACCAAACCTTCCATGCCTTGCAAATAAAGTTAGCATATGATCAAAAAATCCAACTCCGGTTTGTATAGAAACGTTCTTTCCTTCATCAAGCTGCAAACTTAATTTTATTCTTGTCTCTGTCGTCTCACGTATTTGACTGGACTCACGCATTATTCTTCCTCCTCAAATCTTATTTGAATTGCTCTCGCATGCGCATGTAGCCCTTCTTTATTGGCAAGTTCTACAATATGATGTTGTACATCTCTTAACGCTTCCTCCGTGTAAGACAGAAAGCTTGATTTTTTCACGAAATCATCGACTGATAATGGTGAGAAAAACCTTGCCGTTCCACTTGTCGGTAATACGTGATTCGGTCCCGCTAAATAATCACCGAGCGGTTCCGGTGAATATGATCCAAGAAAGATAGATCCTGCATGTTTCACATAAGCTAGAGCATTCATCGGTTCTTTTATATGTAACTCTAAATGTTCCGGGGCAATTTCATTCGATAATTGAAGTGCTTCATCTAAAGAAGGAACGATAAAAATGGCTCCATTTCTATTTATCGATTCACGGGCGATTTCGCTTCTTGGCAATGTTTCTAACTGTCTTTCTATCTCTTTTTCTACTTCTTTTGCTAACTTTATATTCGTTGTAATACAAATTGCCGTTGCTCTTACGTCATGTTCTGCTTGTGATAATAAATCAGCAGCAATATATTTTGCATTGCCGGTTTCATCAGCGATAACTACAATTTCTGAGGGTCCAGCAATCATATCAATATTTACTATTCCGTATACTTCTCGTTTCGCCAGAGCGACGTACAAATTTCCCGGTCCAACTATTTTATCCACTTTCGGAATCGATTCCGTCCCGTATGCTAAAGCAGCAATTGCTTGCGCACCACCTATCGTATAAATTTCATCTACTCCTGCCAGGCTTGCAGCAACTAAAACATGTGGATCAATTCCTCCATCTCTCGGCGGTGTTACCATTACAATCTTTTTCACACCTGCTAGTTTTGCTGGCAATACATTCATTAATACTGACGAAGGATACGAAGCAGTTCCGCCCGGCACATATACCCCTACATTTTCTAACGGCCGAATGATTTGTCCTCTAATGATGCCTTTACTCGCGCAATCGAATATAGATTGCCTTTTTTGCTTTTCATGATATGAAATAATGTTTTTCTTCGCCTCTTGCAACGCTTCTAAAAATGAATTCTCTACAAACATACTCGCTTGTTTTATTTCTTCTTCACTTACACGAAACTCTTCCACCTTTACACCATCAAACTTGTTTGTATAAAAAGATAGGGCCCCATCCCTACTCTCCCTTACATTTCGAACAATTTCGCTTACATTTCTTTGAACAGTTTCTTCTATTATATTAGCGTTTTCTCGTAGCAATTTTATTTTCGATAACGCCTTTTGAAAATCTTCACAAACGATCTCCATAACAAGTCCTCCTATTTTCCTGACAAAATTTCTTGTTCCATCATATTTATAATACTGAATATTTCGTCTTTTTTAGTTTTTAATGCAGCCTTATTTACAATCATTCGAGCAGATATAGAACACATTTCTTCAAATACAATGAGTCCATTTTCTTGTAATGTTTTTCCGGTTTCAACAATATCAACAACGGCATCTGCCAATCCAAGAATAGGAGCGATTTCTACAGAGCCTTCTATTTTTATAATTTCTACATCCTCTCCTTTATCATGAAAATAGTTAGAAGTAATATGTGGATATTTCGTCGCAATACGTTTCTTCCGGTAGCTCTTCGGGTTATAAGTAGGAATAGAAGCAACACAAAACTTACACACGCCCACTCCCAAATCCAGCATTTCATAAATATCCTTCTCGTTTTCCATTAAAACATCTTTACCAACGACTCCAATATCAGCTACTCCATGTTCTACATAAGTAGCAACATCTACTGCTTTCACTAAAATAAACGAAATATCTGTATTTTTACTTTGAAAGACTAGCTTTCGTCCTTTATTTTTGAGCTCTGAACAATCAATTCCAATTTGTTCAAAGAGCGGAATCACATATTTTTCTAATCTTCCTTTCGTTAACGCAATTTGAATGTTACGCATGAAGTTTCTCCTTCTTTCTGGATTACCCATTTCTCGTTCCATACATATTCCACTAACGATTCATTCTTTGCCTCAACGACCGTTACTATTTGATTTTTTCTTGCAAATTGAAAGGATTCATTTATATTTGAGAATAAAGATAGCTCTACTTTTTTCCCGTCCTTTTGAAGTAAATTTCGCAATCGTTCCGCTTCTGCTAATCTATTTAACTCATAATGAATCAGAATATCTATTCTCTTTCGTTCATATGGTTTTTGCTGCTCTTGTAGCGCCTTCACAATTTGATTGACTTGCACCGCGAGTCCAACAGCTGGCAGCATCTCTCCAAAATTTCCAATTAACTCATCATATCTTCCGCCACTAACAATTTCTTCTCCTATTTCATATATATACCCTTTGAAAATAACTCCCGTATAGTAATCTAAATGTTGAATCATGCCCAAATCAATTGATATGTAAGATCCATAGCCTAGTTTTTCAATTGCTTCATATATCTCTTTCACTCTTGCAATGGCCATTTTCATTTCATTACTTGAGGCGAGTTTTTCTGCTTCCTCAATCACTTCTAAATTCCCAAATAGCCTTGGTAATTTCTCAAGTAATCTTACTGTTTCATCACATCGATCTAATTTCTTTTCTCTAATAAAATTTGATAGAGCAGCATAATTTTTACTTTCAATATATGTTCTAAGTATTCTCTCCTCTTCCTCATGAATGGAGAGCTTTTTGACAATACATTTATATAACTGCACTTGCCCAATCTCTATTGTAAAAGATTGCACCTTCATCTTTTGAAGTGATTGAATGACGCTTATGACACATTCAATTTCCGCTCTTACATTATCAATCCCGATAATTTCAATACCACTTTGCACAATTTCATTATATTTTCCAGTAAGAGACTCATTCGCTCGAAATACATTCCCGCTATACGTCAGTTTAAGTGGCGTATCACATCTCTGCGTTCCAATCACTCTCGCTAAAGGAATTGTCATATCTGGACGCAAGACGATAATCCGTCCCTTTTCATCAAAAAATTTATACATCTTTTCTTCATCTATCGGTCTATTTTGAAAAGCAAAAACATCATAAAATTCAATTGTAGGTGTCCTTATTTCCTCATAACCTCGCTCTAAAAAAGTACGCCTTAATTTTTGTTCTACTTCTTCAATTAACGTACATTCTTCGAATAAATAATCTCTCGTTCCATTTGGGTTTGCCCGTTTCCATTTTGTCATCTAAATGCTCACACCTTTCCCTTTCTAATGTATGCCTATTTCGTGCACCTAAACCGAAAATAAAAAGAGCCTCGTAGACAAAATACCTACAAGGCTCTTTAGTAGAGTGTAGGTACAACGGGAATAACCCTTGTGCCTACACGTTTTCACGCTAGGTTCAAGGGCTTTATGTATGATGATGTAGTTGTGTAAGCATTTTAATAGATTGCACGATATTCATAACACTTACTCCCTTTCTCCTCTGATTTTTACATAGTATATAATACTTAATTCTGAATGTAAATACATTTTGAACATTCCGTTATTTCTTAATATAAAGCTACTTTCCTTTCATACTCTACAATTTCTTGTTCATGTTGCATTGTAATACTAATTTCATCTAAACCATTTAATAATTTCTCTTTCCACATTTTCTCGATTGTAAAATGGAATCTGTGTGCACTCATTGTAATGACTTCATTCTCTAAATCTACTTCTATTTCTTCTCTCGCATCCGTTTTGGCAAGTTTTTCTCGCATTTCTTTATCCATTACAATTGGTAACATACCATTTTTCATACAATTCATATAAAAAATATCTGCAAACCCTCCGGCGATAATTACGCGGAAACCATAATCAGCAAGTGCCCACGGAGCATGTTCTCTTGAAGAGCCGCAACCAAAATTATCACCTGTAATTAATATACTTGCCCCTTTTCTATCTTGTGCATTAAGCGGAAAATTAGGGTTTTCATGGCGGTTATTATCATAACGCCATTCATCGAATAAATACTTTCCAAATCCGGTCCTTTCAATTCTCTTTAAGTATTGCTTCGGTATAATTTGATCAGTATCAATGTTATCATTCATCAGTACTGCGGCAGTACCTCTATGAATACGAAATGGCTCCATCATAACTCTCCTTTCTAGTATCAACAAAATGCCCATATAACGCAGCTGCTGCCGCCATTGCTGGGCTAACTAAATGTGTTCGTGCTCCTTTCCCTTGTCTTCCTTCGAAATTACGATTTGAAGTTGAAGCACAATGTTCTCCTTCAGGTACTTGATCTGGATTCATTCCAAGACACATGGAACATCCAGGTTCTCTCCATTCAAATCCAGCTTCTTCAAAGATGTGATGTAGTCCTTTTTGCATCGCAGCTTCTCTTACTCTTTTCGATCCAGGCACAACGAGTGCTCGCACACCTTCTTTTACCTTTCTCCCTTTCACAACAGATGCAGCAATTTCTAAATCAGAAAGCCTGGAATTTGTACAAGATCCAATAAAAACATGCTGAACTGGAATGTCATACGTACTTTGTCCAGGGCTTAACCCCATATAAGAAAATGCTCTTTCTTCATTTGCATCATGCTTTTCTGGTAATTTTTCATCAATACGAACACCCATACTCGGGTTTGTTCCCCACGTAACGTACGGTGCTAAATCTGTCACATCTACCACAATATGCAAATCATAAATTGCATCTGCATCGGTATAAAGTTCGGACCATTTCTTCTCAAATATTTCATAGTCTTTCGGTGCATATTTACGTCCTTTTACGTAAGCAAATGTTTTTTCATCTGGCGCGATAATACCCGCTTTTGCTCCCCCTTCAATTGCCATATTACAAAGCGTCATTCTCTCTTCCATCTCCATAACTTGAATCGTCTCTCCGTAAAATTCCATTACGTATCCAGTTCCAACTGCTACACCGTACTTTGAAAGGAGGTGTAAAATAATATCTTTTGCGTAAACACCTTTCTGTAAATTCCCTTTTAACTCAATGCCCATCGCTTTCGGTTTGCGTTGCCATAACGTTTGCGTTGCCAATACATGTTCCACTTCACTCGTACCAATGCCAAATGCTAACGCACCAAACGCACCGTGCGTTGCTGTATGACTATCACCACAAACAATTGTTTTTCCTGGCTGCGTGAGCCCTAATTCTGGTCCGATAACATGAACAATCCCTTGCTCTTCATCTCCGATATCCGCCAATGGCACCTGAAATTGTTTACAATTTTCCCGAAGTGTATCTAGTTGCTGCTTCGCAATGCGATCGGTAATATTCCAAACATCTTTCGTTGGAATATTATGATCCATCGTTGCGAATGTTAGATCTGGTCTGCGGACCGTTCGATTTGTAAGCCGCAAGCCTTCAAAGGCTTGCGGTGACGTTACTTCATGAACAAGATGCAGATCGATATATAATAAATCTAATCCATTTTCATTTGTCGTAACTATGTGTCTTTCCCAAAGCTTATCTAGCAACCTTTTTCCCATTATCTTCCTCTCCCTACTAGCGCTTGCTCTTCCATTTCTTGCATAACTGCCTTCGTAAAAGAAGTTGTCGTTTCAGTCCCTCCGATATCTGCTGTACATTTTCCTGATTTAAGGACTGCTGAAATTGCTTCTTCAATTGCACACCCTTCTCTCGTTAATCCGAACGATTGCCCAAGCATCATTGCAACAGAGCGCATCATTGCAATTGGATTCGCCTTATTTTTCCCAGCAATATCCGGTGCTGATCCGTGAATAGGCTCGTATAGCGAAGGGCCCTTTTCCGCGTGACTAGCTGATGGCAGCATTCCTAATGATCCAGCTAATACGGAAGCCTCGTCACTCAAAATATCCCCAAATAAATTTTCCGTTACAATTACATCAAACCGTCCGGGATTCCGAATTAATTCCATAGCTGCGGCATCCACTAAAATATGTTCTAATTCAACACCTGGATATCGAAGTGCTACCTCTTCTGTTACAGTTCTCCATAGTTTACTAGACTCTAAAACATTTGCCTTATCAATAGATGTTACTTTTTTCTTCCGCTTACTCGCTAATTGAAAAGCATAAGAAACGATACGTTCAATTTCATGACGATGATACGTAAGTGTATCTGTTGCTACTTCGTCCGTTCGTTCTTTCGGATAAGAAAAATAAATCCCACCTGTTAATTCACGAACGACAACGAAATCAATTTCATCAGCCTTTTTTAATGGCGATAAATGTGCCGTTGCGCTTTCTACCGTGACAGGGCGAACATTTGCAAATACTCCAAGTCCTTTTCTTAAAGCTAATAATCCTTTCTCTGGCCTTTCTTTCACACCATCCCACCTTGGTCCACCAACTGCTCCTAGTAAAACCGCATCACTCGCTAAACAGGCGGCAAGTGTTCGTTGTGGTAATGGTTGCCCATTTAAATCGATAGCACTCCCACCAAAGTACTCATCTTGCAAATGAAAATGATGCCCATATAGCCTCTCTACCATATGCAATACTTCCTTTGCACTCTCCATAATTTCCGGGCCAACACCATCACCAGCTAAACAAACGATACGTTTTTCCATTTTTAACACTCCTTTTAACAGAATTTTCGGAACTTTGATTTGATAGGTGAGGAAAGCTTCTCTCACCTATCAAACATTTATTTCACAAGCGCTATAAGAGATTTTAATTTCCCTGCTGCATGGACATATGCTCTTGCTGACGCTTCTAATACGTCTTGCGCAACACCAAAACCTGATACTTGATGCGTTCCTTCTTTTAATTCAACATGAACATGAGCAAGTGCATCTTGACCTTGTGTAATAGATTGTATGCGATAATCTGCCAATTCACATTCTAATCCTAAAATTCTTTGAATCGCATTGTATATCGCTTCAATACTACCAGAACCAGTGGCTGCATCTTCATATACATTTCCTTCCTCATCTTTTAGTACAACTGTCGCGCATTGTGTACTATTTGATACGAAATGTACTTGTAATTGCATAATGTTATATTGTTGTGCTGCAAATGCTGCTTCACCAAGCATAAGCGCGCGTAGATCTTCTTCAGTAATTTCCTTTTTACGATCAGCCAATTTTTTAAATGTTTCAAATACCGCATCACGCTCTTCGTTTGTAAATTCATAGCCAAGCTCTTTCATTTTTTCCGTAAACGCGTGACGTCCAGAATGTTTCCCAAGTACAAATAGATTTTGAGATTCGCCTATTAGCGCTGGTTCAATAATTTCATATGTTGTCACTTCTTTTAAAACACCATCTTGATGAATTCCTGATTCATGAGCGAATGCATTCGCTCCAACGATCGCTTTATTTTTCGGCACAACCATACCTGTTAATCTGCTTACTAATGTACTTGTCGCTTTAATTTCTTTTAGCGTCATAGAAGGCTCTGCTTTATAAAAATCTTTTCTAATATGAAGAGCAACCGCAACTTCTTCTAACGCCGCATTCCCTGCCCTTTCTCCAATTCCATTAATTGTTCCTTCTACTTGCAATGCTCCACCTTCAACTGCAGCTAGCGAATTTGCTACAGCCATCCCAAGATCATCGTGACAATGACAAGAGAAAATTGCTTTTTCATATGAAGGAACAGATTCTTGTAAGTGCTTAAAAAGAGAATAATATTCTTCTGGATTCGTATATCCAACTGTATCCGGGATATTAATTACATTCGCTCCTGCACGAATCGCAACTTCTACTGCCTCAGCCAAAAAATCTCTTGATGTTCTTGTCGCATCTTCTGCAGAAAATTGTACTGTCGGAAATAACGACTTTCCAAGCGTAACCGAGCGATAAATGCTGTCTAACACATCTTCTTTTGACATACAAAGTTTATATTTCATATGAATATCACTCGTAGCTAAAAATACGTGTAAACGAGGAGATACCGCACCTTTCACAGCTTCATATGCTCTTCGAATATCACTTTCTTTCGCTCTAGCTAAACTCATAACTGTAGCATTTTGAATTGTATTCGCGATGCGTTTTACCGATTGAAAATCCCCTTCGGAAGCTGCTGCAAAGCCAGCTTCCATGACATGAATCCCTAGTCTCTCTAATTGCCTTGCAATTTGCAATTTCTCTTGTTCATTTAAATTCACTCCTGGTGATTGTTCGCCATCACGTAGCGTCGTATCCATGAACAAAATCTGCTTCATATTATTTGACCCCTGCCTTTACTCGCGGCTGTACGAAAGGCATCATTTCACGTAATTTACGTCCAACTACTTCGATTTCATGTTCATTCTCTTTCTCATTTGTAGCATGGAAATTTGGTTTTCCTGCTTTATGCTCTGCAATCCAACCTCTCGCAAATGTACCATCTTGAATTTCGGCTAGTACTGCACCCATCGCTTTCTTCGTATCTTCCGTTACAACGCGTGGTCCTGATACGAAGTCGCCCCACTGTGCTGTATCTGAAACTGAATATCTCATATTTTCAAGTCCACCTTCATACATAAGGTCAACGATTAGTTTTAGTTCATGTAAACATTCAAAATATGCAAGTTCAGGCTGGTATCCTGCATCAACTAGCGTTTCAAATCCAGCTTTTACTAGCGCAGTTACTCCGCCGCAAAGTACAGCTTGCTCTCCAAATAAATCTGTTTCTGTTTCTTCTTTAAATGTCGTTTCTAGTACACCAGCTCTCGTCGCTCCAATTCCATCGGCATAAGAAAGTGCCTTTTCAGTCGCAACTCCTGTTGCATCTTGGTATACTGCAAATAATGCAGGAACAGCTCCACCTTCAGCAAATGTACGGCGCACAAGATGTCCTGGACCTTTTGGTGCTACTAGAAATACATCTACATTCGCTGGTGGTTTCACTTGATCAAAGTGAACATTAAATCCGTGTGCAAAAACGAGAGAATTTCCTGCCTTTAAATTTGGCGCAATTTCCGCTTCATATACTTCTGGTTGCAGTTCATCCGGTAGCAAAATCATTACTACATCAGCTTTTCCCGCTGCTTCCGCTACTGTATATACAGAAAATCCATCTTCTTTCGCTTTATCCCAAGACTTCCCTTTTCTTAAACCTACTACAACATCAAATCCATTATCACGTAAATTTTGTGCATGCGCATGACCTTGCGAACCGTATCCGATGATTGCTACTTTCTTTTCTTTTAATACATTTACCGTTACATCTTTCTCATAATAAACTTTCGCCATTTTCATTTCCCCCTATATTTAAATGATTATTGAATTAACATAACTTGCTTATCTTGCTTTTTCATGCTACGCGTAAAGGCCGTTACACCTGTTCTTGCAATTTCTTTCAAACCGTATGGACGAAGTAATTCAATTAACGCTTCTACTTTTTCCTGCGTACCTGTTACTTGCACCACTATGGAATCCTTCCCAACATCTATTACAGCGGCTCGAAACGGTTCAATTAAACTATATAATTCTGCTCTTGCTACTGAAGTTGCTACTTTAATAAGTGCAAGTTCTCTTGCGATCATCGCTTCTTCTGTAATATCTGACACTTTCAGAACATCAATTTGCTTATGAAGTTGTTTAATTAACTGCTCCACTTGCTGTTCATTTTCAACATGTACAACAATCGTCATCCGCGATATGTCCGATGATTCCGTATGACCTACTGAAATACTTTCAATATTAAAATGTCTTCGTGTCATAACACCTGTAATTCGGTTTAACACACCACTTTGATTTCGAACTGTTGCTGTAACAATTCTCTTCACCTTTTTTCCACTCCCTCCATTTGGTGAACACCTTTCCCTGGCGCAACCATCGGCATTACCTTTTCTGATTGAAGTACACGGCAATCAATTACGACTGGCTCTTGTAATTCAATCGCATGCTGTATTTGCTTCTTTGCAAGAAGTGGATCGTCTATGCGAATTCCTTTTATGCCATACGCATTCGCAAGAGCGACGAAATCTGGTTGGCACGGTAGTAAAGAGTGCGAATATCTTTGATTATAAAATTCATCTTGCCACTGTCTTACCATTCCTAGCGCTTCATTATTTAAAATAAATACTTTAACGGGTAAAGAATGTTCTTTTAAGACACTTAATTCTTGCAGAGTCATTTGAAATCCAGCGTCACCGACAATTGCAATAACTAGTTCATCAGGCTTTGCAATTTGCGCACCAATCGCGGCTGGAAATCCGAATCCCATCGTTCCTAGTCCTCCTGAAGTTACCCATTTATCTGGAGTTTTGAGCGGATAATATTGTGCTGCCCACATTTGATGTTGCCCAACATCTGTTGTTACAACGGCCTCTCCTTTCGTAATTTCATATAACATATCAATTGTATATTGTGGCTTAATACTTTCCGAATTTCGTTTATAAGATAGTGGATACTTTTCTTTTCTACTCTTTAATAAAGAGAGCCATTCATGATGATTTTCTTTCTTCCCTTCTGATTGAAGTAATACTTCCAGCGCTCGCTTAGCACTTGCAACAATTGGAATTTCAGTCGGTACATTTTTCCCAATTTCTGCCGGATCAATATCGATATGCGCAACAGTCGCCTCTTTAGCAAAATAAGCTAAATTTCCCGTAAGACGATCATCGAACCTCGCACCTACATTAATGAGTAAGTCGCATTCGTATAACGCCATATTAGCTGTGTAAGAACCATGCATTCCTCCCATCCCTAGAAAAAGTTCATCATCTGGCGGAAAGCCACCAAGACCAAGTAATGTATGGACAACAGGAATGTCATATTTACGAGCAAAACTTGTTAATTCTTTCGATGCTTTCGCATGCAATACACCTGCTCCAGCTAAAATTAACGGCTTGTTTGCAGCCCTAATTGCTTGTAATAATTTGTTTATTTGGAGTAGATTCGGTTCATAATTAGGGTTGTATCCTGGTAAATCCATTTGTACATCACTACATCGTTCTCCTCGTTCCACTACCATATCTTTCGGAAGGTCAATAACGACCGGGCCTGGTCTTCCTGTTCTAGCAATATGAAATGCTTCTTTAATAATTCGAGGTAAATCTGAAGCCTTTCGCACTTGGTAGTTATGTTTTGTCACCGGCATCGTAAGCCCCATAATATCCGCTTCTTGAAAAGCATCACTTCCAATTAATGTTGTTGCTACTTGCCCTGTAAATACTACAAGTGGTAATGAATCAATCATCGCATCTGCTAGACCAGTAATCACATTTGTAGCACCTGGTCCACTCGTTGCAATTACAACCCCTGGATGGCCAGTAATTCTGGCATACCCTTCAGCAGCGTGAATAGCACCTTGTTCATGCCTTGTTAGAATATGCGGAATTTCACAGTCATAGAGTGCATCATAAAGAGGTAAAACAGCACCACCAGGATAACCGAAAATCACCTCTACTCCTTCCTTTTCTAGCGCTTCTAACAATAGCTGTGCACCAGTTGCCAGTTTCTCTTCCGTTTTTGAAGACATTGTTCTTATAAGCCCCCTTTTAAAAACTTTTATCAATAAAAAAAATCCTACGTCCACACTCCAGCTATGTGCTGAAGGGACGAAAGATTTCGCGGTACCACCCTTCTTCGCAAGAATACTCTTGCCTCAGTGACCCATAAATGAGTCTAGCTAATAACGGAGCTACCGTCTAAGCCTAGACAAACGCTTCAGCTTAGCACTCAAGGGCGATGTTCGTCGACGTGAACCATCGGTTTCCAGCAACCACCGACTCTCTGTGAGGCTTCACAATCAACTACTCCTCCCTATCAACGCTTTCTTATGTTATAAAGAGTTGTTATCCAACTTTATTTTCTTCGTAAATTTTCTCTCCATCTTCTATAACTAACTTTCGGAATTCTTCTAATAAACGATTCGTATGTGGACCCGTTTGCCCTAAACCAATCGTTCTACCATCTACTGTCGTAACAGCAATTACTTCAGCTGCTGTTCCTGTTAAAAATACTTCATCAGCTACATATACGTCATGTCTTGTAAATAACTCTTCTCTAACGTCATATCCAAGTTTTTCACCAATTTCTAAAATAGCGTTTCGTGTAATACCTTCTAACGCTCCAGCAGAACTTGGTGGTGTAATTAATTTATTTCCTTTTACAATAAATACATTATCTCCTGAGCCTTCAGCTACGTATCCTTGATCATTTAACATAAGCGCTTCTTGTACTCCAGCCAATTTCGCTTCGATGCGAACTAAAATATTGTTTAAGTAATTTAAAGATTTCACTTGAGGCGACAATACATCTGGACGGTTTCGGCGCGTTGCAACTGTTACAACTGGAATCCCTTTTTCATAATATTCTTGCGGGAATAAAGATAGTTGCTCTGCAATTACTACTACATTCGGTTTCTTACAAGAATCGGGATCTAACCCAAGATTTCCTGCTCCTCTCGATACAACTAGGCGAATGTATCCATTAGATAATTTATTTTGTCGAATCGTCTCAACAACAATATTCGTTACTTCATCTAAAGAATATGGAATTTCTAACATGATGGATTTTGCTGATTCATATAACCGGACAAGATGCTCTCTCAAACGGAAAACATTACCGCTATAGACTCTAATTCCTTCAAATACTCCATCTCCATATAAATAACCATGATCATATACTGATACTTTTGCCTCGTCTTTTGGAACAAATTCTCCATTTAAGAAAATCCATTGCTCGTTCACTGGAAAGCGCCTCCTATGTTCTATGAATTTTTTATTGTTTCCTAGTTTACTCTCCTTTCTAAATAAATCAAGTGAATTTTTAGAAAATTTATAATTTTTATTCGTACGTACATCTTTAATTATATTGATTTAACAACATTGTTAACGTTTACAAAAAGTCAAAAAATTTTTTTCGCCAATTTCCACTAAAAAAAATATTTGTTTAAAAGAAGGATTTTCGTCAATTGATACGAATCTATTGTATTCAATAAACGGACGTCCGTTTTTATAAATTCGGGAATATACAACGACTTTTGCTGAAAAAGGAGGAAAATAATAAAAATAACGCTGTCTAAAAATAACATTCATATTTTTCATTTCGGAATCATAATCCTATTTTTAAAAAACAATTTGTCAAAATGAAGGAGGAAATCAATATGGCGTGTGTACAAATTAAAGGAACGAGACAAGAGGTAGTAGAAATGCTTCAACTATTTGATCTAATGGATACGAAAGGTTTTTGTAAATTCGATAATTATGTAGAGGTAGAACCAAATAATAAAGAACATAACAATTTTATTGCTTCAATCGACATCCATTCAAATACTTCTTCCGCCCAAGATACTTTAAACGATCAATTCGTAAGCCAAATGCTTACTGGTGTATATAACGACTAAATAAAGTGAAACTTTAATCAGACTACCCGTAAATAACAGATAAATATATGCTTCCTACCGTCTTTTCATAAATATATGCGATGTACTTGAGCATACTAGCAACTAGATGGTAGGAGGTGAGAATTATGGCTAGAATCGGTGTTGAAAACTCGTTAACAGATGTTCAGCAAGCTCTCCAGCAACAGGGACATGAAGTTGTTACCCTTAATTCAGAACAAGATGCACAAGGGTGCGATTGTTGTGTTGTAACTGGGCAAGATTCCAATATGATGGGGATTGCAGATGCATCAATTAAAGGTTCGGTAATTACGGCTCATGGTTTAACAACGGATGAAATTTGTCAGCAAGTTGAGAGCCGCACTTAAATTTATTATAAAAATAGAAAGAGGACTCCTTTTGAAAAGAAGTCCTCTTTTTTATATTCACCTAACGGGAAAGTAACATATACTGGATGAAAGCCCTACCTCTCTCTCATCATTACGGTTCCACTGACCGCTCCTTGATTCACTAGTATACCTATAAAGCCTATAATTATAATTTATAGGGTTTGTTCACAAAAGTTGTTGGTAAAACTACCCGATCTTTCGCAAACTTTTCGTATTATATTTATAAGATTTATTTACTTTACACTAGCTGTAACCGAGACACGAATTAAAATTTTAACATCAATACAATAACTTGTCAACACTTTTTATAAATTAAAAACAGACAGTAACGGTTTGTCTGTTTTAGAATGGAGCTTTTTCTTTTATTACATATACAACAAAGCCGCTTACTAACATACATAAGCCAACTACTAAGTTTTTGATATTAATCATAAGTTCCTCTCCCTTATTCCACACATCATATATATTTACAGTTCAATTATTCCGATCATCATAAAGCGCACTTTTTCTAATATATCATAATTCCTAAAAAATGCAAGTTCACTTTTGACGGTTATTTACAAATTTATCTACAGTGCTTGGTACAGTATTTAAAGCCTTCTCAATTAAATGCGTACTACTATTGAGGTGCAATACTTGCACACCGTTAGAACCAACTACTAAAAAAGCAACTGGGCTAATAGAAACCCCAGCCCCGCTTCCGCCTCCAAACGGATGACTTTGCTTGTTCTCTTTATGCTGCCCTTGTCCGTTATTATGTTTTTCGGAAATAAAATCACCTTTAAAGTCACTTCCACCAGCACCAAAACCAAAAGCCACTTGAGATACTGTTAATACTACATTTCCATCAGCTGTTGAAACTGGACTTCCAACAATCGTATTTACATCTACCATCTCTTTTAAATTTGTCATTGCTGTTTTCATTAAATTTTCAATTGGATGTTCCATTATGTATTGCACCCTTTCCTCATTATTCCTTTTTATACTTTCCAAAATAGAGGAAGTCATACTAACTTTTCCTATTTCAAAAAAACAATTTTCTCCTACTAGATGGATATTACTCCCTGTACATACTCGGATAAAGTGAAACTTTAATCAGTGGGGGTTTTCTTCATCCCCCACTGATTATTAGCCCTCACCAATCGGACTTTTATGGGTAGCCCATCCCCCACCTAACTTCTTTGCTTTCGCTGAATTTTGAGGTGGGGGTCTTACTGCCCATTAAAGCGGGATAAAAAAGAAAAAGAGATACATACTACTATTGAACCTTGTTATGAAAGGAGTCATGACTTTGACTGAGAAATTTGATGAGTATAAAAAAAGAGATAGAATAGATAGTGACTATAAAGAAGAATATGCAGCTGAGGTTGCACCACAGCACATTGATTATGATTACGATGAGAAAGATAATAAGGATGATGTAAGATCGTCCGCTGCTGGGTCAACGGCTGGCTTTATCGCTCTTGCCTTATCTATCTTATCACTATTTACCTTCCCAACATTATTTGGTCTTGTTTCTGTATTACTAGGGATCTACGCTTATAATCGCGGAGCTACTGTAACTGGTGGTATCGCTGCGATTGTCGGCGGAATTGCAGCACTCATTGCAATTTTATTCCGAGTAGCGCTTATCGGTTTATTGTTCTCCCTTTTTTAAAAAGAAAAAGGTATCTCGCTTATGCGGGATACCTTATCCTGTAAATACATCTTCTGATGGATATTTAATTTTTTGTTTTGCTGGTCGCGCTAAAGAAAAGACAAGTGTTAACGGTCCAATTAATCCACAAAACATCACAAACATAATAATACATTTTCCAAACGCTGATAACTTGGCAGTAATCCCCATCGTTAATCCTACTGTACCAAACGCTGAGATTGTTTCAAATAGTAGCTGAATAAAACTGAAGTTTTCTGTAAGCATTAATACAAATACTGCTGCAAAAATGAGGATTTGACTGGCAACAGCAATCGCTAAAGCTCTCGTTACTGTCGACATTTTAATTGTGCGCTGAAATAAAACGATTTCCTCTTTCTTTCTAAAGAAAGAAAGGACAGATGTAACTAAAATAACAAACGTTGTTAATTTAATCCCCCCACCCGTTGATACACTTCCTGCACCAATAAACATTAAAACCATCGTAAATAATATAGATGACTCTTCCATACCCCCGTAGTCAACTGTATTAAATCCGGCAGTACGTGGAGTAATACCTTGGAAGAAAGAAGCCCATAATTTTTCATTTAAAGGTAAGTTCCCTAACGTCTTCACATTATTATATTCCAATACAAAAATCACAATCATCGCTATAACATTTAGCGCTACTGTTCCGACAATCATTATTTTTGAATGAAGTGATAATTTTCGAAAACTACGACTATACCATATATCAATTAATACAGTAAAACCGAGACCACCTATTACAATTAAAGAGCAAATCCCAATATTAATAATAGGATCGCCTACATACCTTGTTAAATTATCCGGCCATAGAGCAAATCCAGCATTATTATAAGATGCGATCACGTGAAAAATACTATAGTATACACCTTTTCCAAAGCCAAACTCTGGAATAAAACGAAATGATAAAAAGATGACTCCAATAAACTCAATACAAATTGAAAATATAAAGACACGTTTTACTAATTTTACGAGACCACCTATATTTGTCTGATTAAATGCCTCTCCAATTAATAATCGGTGGCGTAAACCAATCTTTTTACCTAATACCCAAACAATTAAGATGGCAATCGTCATAAGACCTAGACCACCTGTTTGAATTAAAAACATAATTACAATTTCGCCAAACATCGTAAACGTACTTGCAGTATCCACTACTCCCAATCCCGTTACAGTCGCTGCTGACGTTGCGGTAAAGAAAGCATCTACCCAACTAATATGTACTTTCGTTGCGAATGGTAACTTTAATAACAAACCGCCAACCACAATTAAGCAGAAAAAACCTAATGCTAATATTTGTGGTGGATTTAATCGTATAAAACGATTATACAGCCTTTGTCTTTTTGTTACTTCCATATTCACTAACTCCCTTTTCCCTCATAACTAAAGGCTTATAAGAGCCCTTACATAGCGGGATAAACCTTATATTCTTATAATATAGTTGAGCATAATCCTTTTTTTCAAAGATTTCAACTTTTATTTATACTCGAACTTTACTTCATTTTATAACAAGACACTTTCTATTATATTTCTTCTTATTCTACAAATCTCGCAACAATCATTTTATATGTATCATTTCTCAAATCCTCATATCTTTCACTCTATGTTCACATCAGGGTCACATCTACCTTTTATAGTATATGTATCGGAGCTGTTCCTCCCTAATTTATAAGACATTCCCCAGTGTCTTTGAACAGCTTTCCATCCCTAATTAAATTGACATAAATTGTCCCCTTCCTTTGACCATCTTTTATATGATGGTCTTATTTTTGTTTACTTTATCTACTATTAAAAACTCCCTCTCTCTTTCACTCCATGTTCACACCTAAGTCACATCTATCTTTTATAGTATATGTATCGAAGCTGTTCCTCCCTAATTTATAAGACATTCCCCAGTGTCTTTGAACAGCTTTCCATCCCTAATTAAATTGACATAAATTGTCCCCTTCCTTTGACCATCTTTTATATGATGGTCTTATTTTTGTTTACTTTATCCACTATTAAAAACTCCCTCTCTCTTTCACTCTATGTTCACATCATGGTCACATCTATCTTTTATAGTATATGTATCGAAGTTGTTCCTCCCTAATTTATAAGACATTCCCCAGTGTCTTGAACAACTTCCATCCCTAATTAAATTGACATAAATTGTCCCCTTCCCTAGGCCATCCAATGTGATGGCCTATTTTGTTTTTCAAATACAGAATGTAATCCTTCCTACATTAAAATAAAATTTTATACAAAATATTCAGAAAATATTGTCAAAACATGGATTTTTTCGGTACAATTAATGTAGAAAGCTATTTTACAAAAAATAAGGGGGGATTTTATTGAAACAAACAAAAGCAATCTTAATTGCATTATTTCTCGGTCTAGTTGTCGGACTCACTCTAAATTTAGCTGCACCATCCATTTTTGATCCATTAAATCAATATGTGTTCAATCCACTTGGTCAATTGTTTATTCGACTCATTAAAATGCTAGTTGTTCCTGTTGTATTTATTTCTATCGTACTGGGAGCTGCTGGTCTTGGGGATCCGAAGCAACTTGGAAGAATCGGTTTAAAATCAATTTCATTCTTCCTCGTAACAACAGCTGTTGCCATCTCTATCGCTGTTACATTTGCACTTATTATAAAACCAGGATCTGGCGGTAACTTTAAAACCGAAGGGCTTAAATATGAAGGTGCAAAAACAGAAACATCTTTCGTCGATACATTGCTAAATATTGTGCCAGATAATCCAGCACAAGCTATGGCCGATGGAAACATGTTACAAATTATTACCTTTGCCGCACTGATTGGACTCGGGTTAGCTGTTTTAGGAAAACGAGTTCAAGGTATCCATTCATTACTTGAACAGGGCAACGAATTAATGATGTACCTTGTTAATCTCGTTATGAAATTAGCTCCAATCGGAACATTCGGGTTGCTTGCTTCATCCGTTGGTAAAATGGGTCTTGCAGGCGTCGCTGCGATGTTCAAGTATATGATTGTTGTTATGCTAGTACTTATTATTCACGGTGTCTTCGTATATGGCGGATTATTAAAGGTATTAGCAAAAGAAAGTATTGTCCGTTTCTTTAAGCACTTCGGGCCGGTAATGGCAATTGGATTTAGTACATCAAGCTCTAATGCATCTCTTCCGTTTGCAATGAAAACCGCACAAGAAAAACTTGGCGTTCCAAAAGCTATAAGTTCTTTTGTACAACCACTAGGTGCAACGATTAATATGGATGGTACTGCCATTATGCAAGGGGTAGCAACTGTGTTTATCGCTCAAGTATACGGAGTTGAACTTACGATGTCCCAATTAGCTGTTGTCGTATTAACTGCTGTACTAGCTAGTATCGGTACTGCCGGTGTACCAGGTGTTGGACTTGTAATGCTTACGATGGTTTTAAATCAAGTAAATCTACCAGTAGAAGGTATTGCCTTAATTATCGGTATTGACCGTATTCTAGATATGTCACGAACAGCTGTAAATATTTCGGGTGATGCAATTTGCGCAATGATTGTCGCAAAATCAGAAGAAAAATATAATACGGATCAATCTGCAGCATCTTAAACCAAAAAAGGAGTGAATCATTTCACTCCTTTTTTGATTTACTCCCTTTTTTCGAACGATATTCTTTTCCTTTATTATCATTACCAGTCTCAAATTCTGCACTAAACTCTTGCTGAAATTGCCCTGATCTCGGTGAGCCTTGATTTCCGCTCCCTTTACTACCATTTCGATTTGTCATATTTTTGCCCCCTTTCCTTTACTAGTAGTATGTTACATATTTTCTTTTTTATAATCTTTTACATATGAAAGAAGACCTTCCTCATATAAGGAAGGTCTTCTCCATCGCTACGTAAGCGTTTTCTTACTTGTAATAACTTAAATAAGTTTTTTAGAAATAGATATCATTATATTCATTTCTTCTTCTGAAAGCGTAGAAAATCTTTCTTGTAAATATTGTTTTTTCGCACCTTCCATTTTCGCAACTAAATCTTTTCCTTGTTCTGTAATCTCCAAATATACAACTCGACGATCTGACGTAGAACGTGAACGAGTTACAAAACCTTTATTAATTAATTTTTCTGTAACAGCTGTAATATGACTATTCGACACATTTAACTCATTCGCTACACGTGATACCATTTCTTTATTCGTACGATTCAATATTCTAAGGACGATGAACTCATTCCACGGTATGTAACCACCAAATATTTTTCCGATATCATTACGCAACGTGCGGAACATAGCAAAAACATTTGTCGATAGTTCTTCCATTAATTGCTCTCGATTTTGAGACAACTTTGACAGCCCCTTTTATTTCATTTAGTTAAATAAAAACCTTATTAATAATTTTACATGAAATCTTACTTTTTGTCACCTTATTTTCCCGTAATTCGTAGTTTTTTAATGTGGATTTCATGATAAAATGAAATTAATTTCCAGTAAAAGGAGGTGACTTAATGAATGAGGAGGAGAAATTCTCAAACCTCAGCCTAAAAGATAAAACGATTATCATTAGTATTATTACTCTTTTTTTCATTATAATTGTTGCATTTATATTTTTTGTATATGTAGGAATCTTTCAAATTACAGGTATAGAGTATAGTTCACGTACTGCTTTACTTCTCTTTTTTTTATTAATCACTTTCTTAGACGGTATTACATTTTTTATCTTCAGTTTCTTCAAGGTGCTGCTATATCCAATGACACAAAACATGCCAAATTGGATTTCTATTACCCTTTTCTCATTCATTGAAATTACACTAGATTGGTTCGTCATTCATACTGCTGATGATTGGATAGAAAGCGTCAACATGTCCAACATAGCTGAATTATGTGTCGTACTATTCTTCTTCATCTTAAATAAATTATTAAGTGACAAGAAAGAGTAAGAATACAAGCTTTTCTACATAAAAATTGGTACAATGAAAATAAATCATACTAAAGAGGTGTTACTTATGAACTTACAACAATGGGCTGATAAAGGTATGTCCTTTGATACATATGTGAATGAAATGAAAGTAAATCAATACGAACTACTGCACATTTACAATAACTTCTTAATTCCAAATGAATTACTTCCAGTATTAGAAGAACGTCAAAATGATGGCTGGCGTGTTATCGTATTAACAGCTGATTGGTGTGGTGATGCTCTTTTATGCGTACCTGTTATGAAACGAATTTCTGAAGTTGCAAATATTGATATGTCATTATTAATTCGCGATGAAAACTTGGAATTAATGGATCAATATTTAACAAATGGAACAGCACGTGCGATTCCAATCTTTATTTTCATTGATAAAGATGGAAACGAACAAGCCGTTTGGGGACCACGTGCTCCAAAAGTACAAGAGTTAGTGACTTCAATGCGCGCCACATTGCCTGAAAAAGAAGATCCAACATTCGAAGAGAAACAAAAAGAAATGTACGCTAATTTCCGTGCTACATTAGCTGATGATACTTCTCTATGGGAACATGTAATGGAAAGCATGATGGAAAAAGTAGTAAAATAAAAAAACTGCCGAACTTGGCAGTTTTTTTATTACATAATGAAGAAATAGAATACCGCAGCTAAAATGAAACGATAGTAAGCGAACGGTGTTAGTTTTACACGAGATAATAATTTTAAGAATGAAACAATTGCAAGCATTGCAACAACGAACGCTGTAATAAATCCTGTTGCAAATAACGGTATATCAGCTGCACTTAATATATCCCAGCTTTTAATTAAATCTAATCCACTTGCAGCTACCATCATCGGTACTGCTAAAATGAATGTATATTCAGCTGCTGCTGTATGTGACACGCGAGCTAATAAACCACCACTTATGGTAGAACCAGAACGAGAAAATCCTGGCCAAAGCGCTAAACATTGGAACATTCCGATTGTAAATGCTTGCTTATATGTAATTTCATCTAATGTTCTTGCTGTACTTGGTTTCGAAAACTTCTCAGCAACAATCATTAAAATACCACCAGCCACTAAGCTAATAACAACTGGGCCTGGCCCAAATAAAACTTCTTTAATCGCACTATGGAATAATACGCCAAGTATACCGGCAGGAATCATCCCAATAATAATATGTAATAAATTTAACGATGGTCCGTCTGTTACTTTCCCTATACCAACTAAAGACCATAGGCGTTTCCAAAATATAACAACAACTGCTAAAATCGATCCCAATTGAATAACAACTTCGAAAACTTTTGCTCTCTCGTCGTCAAATCCAAGTAAATGACCTGTTAAAATCATATGTCCTGTTGATGAAACTGGTAAAAATTCTGTTAAACCTTCAACAGCACCCATGATTATTCCAATTAACCAATCAGCCACGAGTAGTGCCTCCTTAATAACGAATATGTAATTTTTCACACCTTATCATAATACCTTATCCCTTTTCAAAGTGCATCTTTTTTTTATTGATTCCATACGCCCAGGACGCGTATTTCTTTTCTATTTTTTGATTAAATTGTATGATAGTATGAGTTTGTTTTTTGCAGAAAGGGGCTTTTATGAAAGAAACTACTTCAATCTCACAAAAATTAAAACAATTTTTATTACTATTTTTCCCGATTTTCGTAACGCAAATGTCATTATTTGCAATGAGTTTTTTCGATACGACAATGTCAGGACATGCAAGCCCTATTGATTTGGCAGGTGTCGCTATTGGAACGAGTATATGGATTCCAGTTAGTACGGGATTAACAGGAATTTTGATGGCCACTACTCCAATTGTTGCACAACTCGTTGGATCTAAGAAAAAAGAGGATGTTCCTCACGTTGTCATACAAGCAGTATATTTAGCAATTTGTGCTAGTTTCGTCGTTATCCTTATCGGCTTCTTTGCTGTTACACCTATTTTAAATGGCATGCGCCTGGAAGAACCTGTAGAACGTATTGCGGCACAATTTTTAAGTATTATCGCAATTGGAATTATCCCTTTATTTACTTACACTGTTTTACGTGGATTTATTGATGCATTAGGAAAAACCCGCACAACGATGATCATTACGTTACTATCATTACCCATTAACGTAGTATTAAATTATGTATTAATTTTCGGTCATTTCGGTTTTCCAAAACTCGGTGGTGTCGGAGCAGCAATTGCTTCTGCAGCAACCTATTGGTGCATTTTAATTATTACCGTTATTATTATTCGTACGAAAGAGCCTTTCGCATCTTTCAATATCTTTAAACAATTATATCGTCCTTCTCTTTCGAGTTGGAAAGAATTCTTAAAGCTTGGCGTCCCTATCGGATTTGCTATCTTTTTTGAAACGAGTATTTTTGCTGCAGTGACACTTATGATGAGTAATTTTAGTACGACAACAATCGCAGCTCATCAAGCAGCTATGAACTTCGCTTCCTTGCTATATATGACTCCTTTAAGTTTAGCAATGGCAATGACCATCGCTGTTGGATTCGAAGTTGGAGCGAAACGATATAATAACGCAAAACAATATGGATTTATAGGGATTGGCTTAGCACTTGCATTCGCCCTATTATATTCAATTCTTCTTTACTTCTTTGATGATGAAATTGCTTCTATTTATACGACAGATGTACAAGTTCATCATTTAGCAAAAGAATTTCTTATATTTGCGATTTTATTCCAATTTTCAGATGCAATTGCAACTCCTGTACAAGGGGCACTGCGTGGCTATAAAGATGTAAATGTCGCCTTAATTATGACATTGATCGCCTATTGGGTAATCGGTCTACCTCTCGGTTATATATTAGCAACTTATACGGACTGGGCAGCAAAAGGATATTGGATTGGCCTTATTATCGGTCTAGCATTTGGAGCAACCTTCCTGCTTATCCGTCTCTTTCAAGTTCAGAGAAAATATACAACGCAAAACAGCCGCTAATGATATAGTGGCTGTTTTCTTTATGCATATTTTTTCTTGTAATGTATAACATAATGAAAAAGAAAGGTGGATACATATGGACGAAAAAGAAAAAAAGCAATCATTCGATGAAGAATTCGCCCCAGAAATTTCACCTGGATACCGGCAAGATGTACATAAGCCACCTAAATATAAAAACACTTCTTTTTTAATGGGGATTACCATTTTCGCTGCTGTATTACTTGTGCTTATCATTTTCGTTTATTTTTAATGGAAGGTGATTTATTATATGAAAAAACAAGAGTCCAATCGTTCAAAAAGAACTGTAAAAACAGAAAAAGGGTATGCGGGTGATTCTGTTCTTACTCAGAAACAAGTCGAGCAAGGAAATTTATACATTGCTCAAAAAGAACTTGGGCAACAAAATGAAAACCTTTAGAATCCCTCAAAGAACTGAGGGATTTTTTTATCCCGCTATTTGTAGCACTGATTCATGTTTCACTTTATTGTACATACTGTTTTTGTTCTAACACCTTAAATATATTATTAACCTTTACAATTTTTATTTCATAATTCAATTTCATTTCGCTTCTCTTACCATTTTCAGTACCCGCCACGTACGCTGCAGTTTGATAGAGAAAACTTTCATCCGTCACTTCCCGTATGTCCTCGTCTGTAAATTTATACTCTAAATCCCGAAAACGATTTGGATAATAATTTTCTATTAATCGTTCATACCCTCTAGTTAAAAATAGTTCTTCACCTTTTCGTTTCACATCTTCTTTATTATTAAACTCAAACACTGCTAGTTGCTCTGTCACAAAATGTTCTCCTATCTTTTTCATTTCATTATGAGTTAAAATTTCTATACTTTTGTTCTTTAATTCCTTATTTAATCCGTACTGATCAATCGGTTTATAGTTAGCAAAAACCTCCTCTTTATATGACCAAAACAGTCCAAAAGCGATACATAAAGAAGTGATTAATAGTCTTTTCTTCATAACACTCCCGCCCCTCTTCATAATGATAGTTATATTTTAACATATAGAAAGAAAATTCTGATATTATAAAGTAGAATAACTTAACTCAGAAACGAGGAACAATTATGGATTCTTACAAACAATTTATAAAAGAAGCTTTTCCTAATCTTTCTATACATTCATATAAACAAAATGAAGAAGGATGGGATAATGCAGCGGTTATAGTAAATGATGAGCTACTGTTTCGTTTCCCGCGAAAAAAGGAATATGCGATGCGAATTCCTTTAGAAAAAGAGCTATGCACACTTCTCTCTTATTCACTACATGAAATTAAGGTTCCAAAGTATCACCTACTCTATAAACAGGATACTGATACTATTCCACTTTGTAGTTACTATACTCTCCTTCATGGTGAACCGTTAAAAACAGAAATAGTTGTGAATTTAGATGAAAAAGAACGGAAAGTAATTATTACACAATTAGCTACTTTTCTTGCGGCTCTACATAGTATTCCTCTAAAAAGTGTTACAGCGTTAGGATTTCCTATTGAAAAAACAGTTGCCTACTGGAAAGAGCTACAAACTAAATTAAATCAGTATGTTACTAATAATCTTACTTCGCTCCAGAAATCAGCCTTAAATCGTTTATTCGAGAATTTTTTTGCCCGTCTAGCTACATCCACATTTCAACATACAATCATTCACGCTGACTTTACACATCATCACATTTTATTTAGCAAACAGCATAAAGCTATCTCAGGTATTATTGATTTTGGTGACGCACAAATTGGCGATCCTGCTTTTGATTTTGCAGGGCTATTTTATGATTTCGGACATGAATTTACTACATCAGTATATGAACAATACAGTACGCTTATTTCACACCATGATCCATTACTCATTCACCGCATCACGACCTTTTATCAATACAGTCCTTTATTACATAATATGATTTATAACTTTGAAACAAAGAATGAACTTGAATTTCTAGCAGATACAGAAAAACTGAAAGTAATACTACAGGGCCGAGATTAAATTCTCTCCCGATATTCTCTCTCTTCATACATCATTAACTTTCTATCCATTTCAACAATGATTTGATACAGTTGAAACGCTTGTAAAATTTGCAGTTGAATTCCAAAAGGAGCATTCTGTTCTTTTAACCATTGAAATACTTTCGTTTCATCTTTCATTAATTATTCCTCCCTTTATTAATCGGCTACAAATATACGTTAAATGATGAAAAGCTTTTCATGTCAATAACAAAAAAGGATGCAAAATTGCATCCTTTAATGTACGATATTTTTCTTCTGCTTCGCTTCTTTCTTTACTTCTTCCCTTTGGCATTCACCACGAAACGCACAACTCATACACTCAGAACGAAAATGACGCTCTGTAAAATGCTCAGGTTGTTGCAACATTTCTTTCATTCTAGATAAATCAGCCATGCCAGTTATAATATCTTCCTGTTTCGGAATGTACTCATACTTAGTTCCTTCTATTAAATTAATAACTTCAATTTTTCCTGGAAGAATATCGAAAGCTTTATAACTGAATACTGTCATTAACTTTTGACAAAGAGCAAGCATTTCCTCATCCGCATCGACAACATACTTTTTAATTACAAACGACTCAGTACTCCACTCACCAACTTCTAATGTCAATGACATGTGGACGCCTAACTCTTCCATATATGTTTGAAATTTTTCATATAAAAATAACGGCGGTGTCTGACTATCATCTCTTTCAACAAACTGTAATAAGTGATCCGTTAACTTCGCTAATACAATATAATACTCCGTCTTCGAAGCGAACATATTAATCCTTACTCTTTTCCAATACTTTTCTATTAATATTAAAAGTACGATTTTCGTTTGTTGGCCTGCGGGTAGTGTGTAATACTCGTTAATAATTTGATTCACAATCATTTGTGCAATTTGTTGCCATTCAAATGAAGAAGGTGCTCTTCTTTTTATATGACGAAAATAAAATTTATGCGGACAACGCATAAAATCATACAAATGATAATCTGTCATCGTTTTGATTGCGATTTTCTCGTGCACTTGCTCTTCATCTCCCTTCTGCCATTAAGAAAGGTGTTTTACAAATTCAGCTCCAAACTGTAAACATTTTTCTACATCTTCATCTTCTGGCGTTAATTCTACTTTTAATCCTTCTAACACAACTGCTGCCCCGCGTTCTTGTAGCTTTTCTATTAAAATGTCAACTGCCACTCCGTATTTTGGATAAGCCGAATCACATGATCCGAATACTGCCGCTTTTTTCCCAGTTAAATCAATAGAATCCATTGCGTCATAAAAATCTAAGAAATCATCAGGAAGGTCACCATCTCCCCAAGTGTATGCCCCTAAAATAATTCCATCATACTGTTCTAATATAGAAGCTTCAGGTGAATCCATAATATCAATAACTTCAATTTCATTTTCTGTTTCACGAATTGCACCGGCAATATGATCAGCCATTTCCTCTGTATTTCCACTCATACTTGCAAAAACCATTACTAACTTACTCAACTAAACCTCTCCCTTTACTTTGTATCTCTTTTTCTGTTTGAATGCTCTTCTTCTCATCTACATATTCAGAACGAATTACGTTTCGTTGCCATTCCATATGCTGATCAACTTCTTTATTTTTATCTTTTAATCCCCTCCGCAGAAGGTGAAATTTTTTTCTCATTAACATGTCGCATCCATCCTGTTGATAATAATTATCAATTTCAACTATATTTAGATTAATTGACATTGATAATCAATGTCAACAACTATTTTTAAAAAAATGATTAAAATGTACAAGCTTGTCCGTTAGCTATTCATATACTATAAATGAGCATAGTTCTTTCTCAGCCCTCTCTGACGGAAAGAAATAAAAGCAACTGCGATAGAGCGCAGTTGCCTTTTTTTATACTTTTCTATGATTTCAGTAACCTCATCGTTGTTTCTAAAAATAATTCCACTCCATAAATGAGAGCTGATTCGTCTACATCAAATTTTGGATGATGATGCGGATAGCACGTATCTATCTTTTCATTCCCCGTCCCTAATTTAATGAAGCAACCCGGTGCTTTTCTTAAATATGCTGAAAAATCTTCTCCTCCCATAGAAGGTTCAAGCTTCACAACGCGCTCATTTCCAAACAAATGTAGTGCACTTTCTTCTACTACTTTCGTAATATATTCATCATTAATAACTGGATCATATCCATATCGATACGTATATGCATACGCCCCTCCATGTGCTTCTGTAATTCCTTTCACAATTTTCTCGATTTTCTCTTCTGCTTCCACCCTTAATGCTTGATTAAATGAACGAACAGTTCCCATTAAAGTTGCTGCACTAGGAATAATATTATCAGCCATTCCCCCATGAAATTGCGTAACCGAAACGACTCTTTGCATAAAAGCACTTGTATTTCTTGATACGATATGTTGTAAATTTGTAATAATCTGTGCTCCGATAGCAATAGGGTCTATCGTTTCTTCTGGCCTTGCTGCATGCCCTCCTTTCCCTTGAATTTCAACTGTAAATACGTCTGGTGCCGCCATCATCGGCCCATATGCAATACCTATCTTCCCGCTCTCAAGCCCTGACATAACGTGTAAACCTATTACATAATCAACACCATCCATCACGCCTGCTTCAACCATTTCTTGTCCCCCGCCGGGATACACCTCTTCTGCATGCTGAAAGAATAGACGGATTTCACCTGCAAAATCTTCCTTTATATTTGATAGCACTTCTGCTGTACCCAACAAAATAGCTGCGTGAGCATCATGCCCACATGCATGCATCATTCCTTTATTCACAGACATATAAGATTTACTTGTCTCCTCTTGAATTGGCAAAGCATCTATATCAGCTCGAATCGCAATCGTTTTCCCTTGTTCCATTCCTCTTTTAATTGCTAATACACTATACTTCGTCGGTCTCGTTACTTCAAAAGAAGAAAATGAGCATAATGTATCATATATAAATTGCGAAGTTTCTTTTTCATGAAATGATAATTCTGGATACTTATGGAAATGCCTTCTCCATTTCACGATATTTTCTTCCGAAATTAGACTCTTCCATACTCTATTCATGATAATTTCCTCCTTTTCAAAAGAGCTAGCAATTTTAAACTTTACTCTGCCTCGAACGATTAATAAAAACAAATACTATATTTTCACGTATTCTTATCGTCCACTTTTATGTATTCACACAATCCACTTCCTATTTACATGTCAAACCCATTACAAATTCATGCTGAATGTAATATAATTGCTAAGTTAGGGATTTTCTTTTTTAGTATTTAGTGCTAATATCAGAAAAGAGCCTTTTGACTTATTTTTACCTAAAATGTGGAATTTTGTTTTTTTCACAATAATGTAGGACATGATACCTACAAAGAGCTATTATTTCATTAAGAGAGGGAAAGACATGGAAAGATTAAAAGAGATATGGTCTCAACCACTCACACAATGGGTTGCAAAGACGGTTTATTACCTTGCAATTTTATTTGCATTACTTTGGTTGTATGGATTCCATGATACAAACACAAGTACATTTATTTACAACGAATTTTAGGGTGGGAACGTTATGAAGTTATTAGAACAAATTGAAAAGTGGGCTATTGAAACGCCTGATCAAACTGCTTTTGTTTGGCGAGATGCGAAAATTACGTACAAACAATTAAAGGAAGATTCTGATGCGTTAGCACATTGGATTTCTTCTGAGTATCCAGATGATCGTTCACCAATTATGGTGTATGGCCATATGCAACCTGAAATGATTATTAACTTTTTAGGATGTGTAAAAGCTGGACATGCTTATATTCCTGTAGATTTATCTATCCCAGCTGATCGTGTACAACGTATCGCTGAAAATTCTGGTGCGAAATTACTTTTATCATCAGCAGCAGTAACTGTAACTGATCTACCAGTTCGCATCGTAAGTGAAGACAATTTAAAAGATATTTTCTTTACTCATAAAGGGAACACTCCAAATCCTGAACATGCGGTAAAAGGTGATGAGAACTTCTACATTATTTACACATCAGGAAGCACAGGTAATCCGAAAGGGGTTCAGATTACTTATAACTGCCTTGTAAGCTTTACAAAATGGGCTGTGGAAGATTTCAACTTACAAACTGGGCAAGTATTCTTAAACCAAGCACCTTTCTCATTCGATTTATCTGTCATGGATATTTACCCATCATTAGTAACAGGTGGTACACTTTGGGCAATCGATAAAGATATGATTGCACGTCCAAAAGACTTGTTTGCTTCTTTAGAGCAATCGGATATACAAGTATGGACTTCCACACCCTCTTTCGCAGAGATGTGTTTAATGGAAGCATCTTTCTCTGAGAGTATGCTACCCAACATGAAAACATTCTTATTCTGCGGTGAAGTGTTACCAAATGAAGTAGCTAGAAAATTAATTGAACGTTTCCCGAAAGCAACAATTATGAATACGTATGGTCCAACAGAAGCTACTGTCGCTGTAACAGGTATTCACGTTACTGAAGAAGTGCTTGATCAATATAAATCACTTCCAGTTGGCTACTGTAAATCAGACTGTCGCCTTCTTATTATGAAAGAAGATGGCACGCTTGCACCTGATGGTGAAAAAGGTGAAATCGTAATTGTTGGTCCTAGCGTAAGCGTTGGGTATTTAGGAAGCCCTGAATTAACAGAAAAAGCATTTACTATAATTGACGGCGAGCGTGCCTATAAAACAGGCGATGCTGGCTATGTAGAAAATGGTCTTCTATTCTATAATGGTCGTCTTGATTTCCAAATTAAGCTGCATGGTTATCGAATGGAATTAGAAGAAATCGAACATCATCTTCGTGCGTGTTCTTACGTAGAAGGAGCAGTTATCGTTCCCATTAAAAAAGGTGAAAAATACGATTATTTATTAGCGGTTGTTGTTCCTGGAGAGCATTCGTTTGAAAAAGAATTCAAATTAACATCTGCAATCAAAAAAGAACTCAATGAGCGTTTACCAAACTACATGATTCCACGTAAATTCATGTATCAATCTTCTATTCCAATGACACCAAATGGAAAGGTAGATCGCAAAAAATTATTGAGTGAGGTTACAGCATGACCGCATATGGATCATTTTATTTTTTCGCTATAGTGGGCATTTTATTAATACCTACTATCATAGCTGGATTAAAAGGTAAAATGTTGCGTAAATATAATGCCGTTTTAACATTAGTCATGCTTGCTATTATCTTCTCGGATAAACCGAAGCAAGCAATTATGTTAGCCGCATTTATTATTTGGCAATATGTCCTTATTAAAGGCTATTTACTTTTAAGAAAACAAAATAATAGTACATTCACATTTTGTATAGCTGTTATTTTATCAATTTTGCCACTTATTTTGGCAAAAATCGCACCATTTGTACCGGAGCTAAAGTTTGTTGTATTTTTAGGAATGTCTTATGTAACATTTAGAGCAGTACAAATGGTCTTTGAAGTTCGTGATGGCTTAATTAAAGAACTTTCCTTCTTCAATTTTTGGGAATTCGTTTTATTCTTCCCAGCTATCTCAACCGGACCTATCGATCGTTACCGAAGATTCCAAAAAGATATTCAAAAGCCACCTAGTGCAGAGGAATATCAAAACTTACTTTATACAGGACTAAACCGTATTTTCCAAGGTTTCTTGTATAAATTTATTATCGCTTACTTAATAAAGCAATATTTCATGGATCCAGCATTCGCGCAACATGACACAATCCTTTCGAATATGATTTACATGTATAGCTATAGCTTATATTTATTCTTCGATTTTGCTGGTTATAGCTCATTTGTAATCGGTGTAAGTTATATGATGGGGATTAAAACGCCAGAAAACTTTAATAAACCATTCCTTAGTCGTAATATTAAAGACTTCTGGAACCGCTGGCACATGAGTTTATCATTCTGGTTCCGTGATTTTATTTACATGCGTTTTGTCTTTTTTGCAACGAAGAAAAAGTTAATTAAAAACCGATACACAATTTCGTATATCGGTGCATTTTTAAACTTCTTCATCATGGGAATATGGCATATTACTGGTGAGCATGTGTATCAATACATTATTTATGGTCTTTATCACGCTGCCTTGTTCATCCTGTTCGATATTTTCGAACGAAAAAACAAGAAGCATAAGTTTTGGCCAAACAATAAATTTACACACGTCCTTGCGATCGTAATTACGTTCCACGTTGTATGTTTCGGTTTCCTAATTTTCTCTGGACACCTTAACAGATACTTTTAATGCACCCTTCTTATACCATTAAGAAGTTGCACATATAATATATTTCGGATATAAAGGAGATTTTAAAAATGGCAGAATTCAAAGAGCAAGTATTAGATATTTTAGAAGAAGTATGTGAAAACGATATTGTGAAAGAAAACTTAGATGTTCAATTATTTGAAGAAGGTATTCTTGATTCTTTCGCTGTAGTATCTTTATTAGTTGAATTCCAAGAGCGTTTAGATATTGAAGTTTCTATTTCTGATTTTGACCGTGACGAGTGGGCTACACCAAACATGGTTATTAAGAAGTTGGAAGAAATCCGATGAACAAAGCAAAATTTGGTCCGATGCTTTTAGCATTGGCCCTTTTTGCTGTATTCTTACTTATCCCAACACGCTTTCTACTTCCACTTTTAAGTGATGAAAAAGTAGAACAAGCTGCCACTTCTTTAAAAGAAGAAAAGATTCAAAGTATGATTTTACAGCAAAAGATGTTAGCAGATCCGAAATACCTTCCGATGTATGGATCATCGGAATTTGCACGTATGGATGCTTTTCATCCATCAAATTATTTCAAAGTAAAGCCTGAAGGGTTCACACCATTCCTACTTGGACGCGGCGGAACACAAGACCTTGTGCATGTGTTAAACTTCGCATCTACAATGGATCAATTGAAAGATAAGAAGATGGTATTCGTTCTTTCTCCGCAATGGTTTGTACCACAAGGTATTGATGAAACACACTTTGCACCTAACTTTTCCAAACAACAAGGTTACCACTTTATTTTCAACGATGATGTAAAACCTGAAATGAAAAAGCAAATTGCAAAGCGTTTATTAAACTTTGAGATCGTTAAAAAAGAAACTTTGCTTAAAATCTCTCTTGAAGGTATCGTTTACGATGATACAAAGCATAAAGTGAAAGCACTTGCGGCTAAACCTTTCGCTTATATTTATCGTAACATTTTAGATCGTAAAGATTTATTTACAGCTATGTTTGATATTAAACCGCATAAAGAAAAACTTGATCCTTCATTAAAACAAATGAACTGGGAAGAAGCTCGTAAACATGCAGATCAAACTGGTGCAGTAGAATCTAGATCTAACGAATATGGTATCGAAGACGGTTACTTCAACAGCAAAATCAAGAAGAAATTAAAGCAACGTGAAGGCTACTTAAAAAATGATGCTTATGATCAATCGCCAGAATATGAAGATTTACAAATTGTACTTGATTTACTAAAACAATCTGGTGCAAAACCACTCTTCATTTCTGTTCCTGTAAAAGGTCCTTGGTACGATTACGCTGGCTTCCCGAAAGAACGTCGCGAATTGTACTACAAGAAAGTTCATGAGCAAATTGAGAAAGCTGGTTATCCAATTGCCGACTTCTCAAATCATGAGTATGATAAATACTTCTTAAAAGATCATATGCACTTAGGTTGGAAAGGCTGGGTTTATATCGATGAGGCCATCCAACAATTTTATAAAGCAAACTAATAAAAAGACCGCTTGAATTATTCAAGTGGTCTTTTTCTATATATATTTTGTAATTGTTCGATTACGTTCTCTGCTTCTTTCATAACTCGCTCCACTACATGCTGAGCTGATTCTATTCGTGCTAATGATGACGCTTGCCCTGCCCAAAGCGACATGTATTCTCCTTTATTTTGTTTTGCTGCTTCTTGACGTATTTTAGAGGTTAATACATTTTGCACTGGATACATAGGAAGCCCTTCTTCTTTCCCTTCATGTCTCTCTATAAATTCATTACGAATACCCCGTGCATATTTCCCGGAAAACGCACGGGTCACAGTTGTACTCGTATCTGTACTATGTAAAACTGCTTCTTTATACACATCATGCGTAATACTTTCTTCACTCGTTAAAAAGGCTGATCCCATTTGAACAGCTTCTGCCCCCAGTGTAAATGCCGCAACAAGCCCTTGCCCGTTCATTACACCACCAGCTGCAACAATCGGGATATGCGGGACTGCTGCTACTAACTGCGGAATTAATGCGAACGTTCCAATCATAGCGTCCTGTTCTTTCCCGATAAACGTTCCTCTATGCCCTCCTGCCTCGCTACCTTGACCGACAATAATGTCTACTCCTAATTCAGCAAGCACCCTCGCCTCTCTCACATGAGTAGCTGTTCCGATGACTTTTATTCCTCTTCTTTTTAAGTCATCTATTTCTTCTTTTTCTAACGTTTGAAATGCAAAGCTAACGACTGGTACGTTTTCTTCTACTAACACTTGTAATTGTTCTTTATAGCTTTTGGGAAGATTTATCGTCTCCTCTTCCTCTATACCGAATTCTCTATTTACTCCGCTAAGTAATCCCTTTGCCAAGGTTACCTTCTCTTCTTCTATCTGTATCTCTTTTGTTAACAGTAAATTAACACCGAAAGGCTTATCCGTTCGTTCCCTTATTTTATAAATTGCATCACGAATCTGTTCAGGGCTCATATATCCTGCTCCAAGCGTTCCTAATCCTCCGCTATTACTTACAGTTGCAACAAGTTCTGGCGTCGTAATCGCGCCTGCCATACCGGCTTGAACAACGGGATACTCAATTTTTAATATGTCTGTTACTCGACTTGTAAACATCATTTTCCCTCCTATTCCCCTTATATCTTCTTTATTTGACAAACTTTCCCCTTCTTTTACAAGGGTTGAACTTCCCATGAAGCGAATATATTGAAAGTGAAGGAGGCTGAAAACAATGATATATCCAAATGCGCTACAACAAGGTGATACAGTAATGGTTATTGCACCGTCCGGTCCACCAGCAATTGAAAATGTATTAAAAGGTGTAAACGTATTACAAGAAATGGGTTTATCTGTAGTAATCGGGAAAAGTGTCTATGAGAAATATGGATATTTAGCTGGAAGTGATCAAGTTCGCCTTGATGATATACATGAAGCATTTTCAAATCATGAAGTAAAGGCTATTTTCTGTGCACGAGGTGGTTACGGAAGTGCTCGTCTCCTCCCTCACATTCAATATGAAATCATTCGGCAAAATCCAAAAATCTTTTGGGGATATAGCGATATTACAGCTTTACATACTGCCTTTTCACGTTATGCAAAGCTCGTTACTTTTCATGGTCCAATGGTTGAAGAATTAGGAAAAGGTGTAGATTCTCTCTCTTTATCTTCTTTCAATCAACTATTCCATCCGTATTCCACCATCTTATCTGCTTCAGAATGTATCGTACCTACCTCTTCCTGTACAGTTACAGGCACATTAGCCGGAGGAAATTTAGCTGTGTTAACGAGTATAATTGGCTCACCTTATGAAATAAATACGGCGAATAAACTTTTGTTACTTGAAGACATTGGGGAAGAACCGTATCGCATTGATCGTATGTTAAATCAGCTACTTTTATCTGGAAAGTTTAACGAATGTAGTGGTGTTATTTTTACAAGTTGTCACGACTGCACTCCTTCTAAACCATCTCAATCATTGCAAACAATATTATATGAATATTTCGCGCCATATCATATACCTGTTCTATTCGGTTTACCGATTGGACATATAAGTCCAAACATCGGGATTCCTCTTGGAGCTACAGCGACCATAAGTACAAATAATAAAACACTCTCTATTTCTTCTGGCGTAGCCACTCCGTTTTCAAATTAAAAAGGAAAAGCGATTACGCTTTTCCTTTTATTTATAATAATTAAAAATTCGTCCAGATGCGATATCTGCAATTTCTTCTGGAATAAATGTTTTACTTATCTCAGTTCCAACATTTAATACTGCTGTGGCATCTTTCTCAATGCTACTAAATAGTTCTTTCCCACGTATCGTAATAAGGGGTGTTCCTTCTGGCAACACGTCTTTTACAAATTCCATTTGTGTAAAGAACGGAACGATCCATCTACCCTCTCCTTGGAAATGACGCAAGCGAAGTGTTCCTTCTGTTGCCCCTTCCTCTGCTTCTAGTGAGCCAGCAACATAAAACTCAGTAGATAAGAGCAATTCATAAAATTCCTTTTGCTTTTGTTTATCATCCCCTGCTACAACAAGTACTTCTTCTATTCTCTTTACCGGAATTTGCTCCATATGATGCCACCCCTATTTTCAAAATGATTGTACTTAGATTATACGAAATATTCTTATTTTTTTCTACATAATTCGCAATTATTTTCTTAAAATAATTTTAATGCTTCTTTTGTCGTCACAATCGTAGCAAACTCTTCATGTAAATTTACAAGTGTCATATTATGAATATCTTCTGCGCTATACTCTTTACCATCTAGACCTTTACGGTTAAAAGTAGCCGTCGCATCACTCACTAAATATGTTGTAAATCCTAAATTCCCTGCCATTCGTGTCGTAGTCTCCACACAGTGATTTGTCGTTAATCCTACAATCACTACTGCATTGCATTTGTTCTTTCTTAATTGTTCTTCTAAATTTGTCCCAATGAAGGCGCTGTTAACAGATTTCTGAATAACCACTTCACCTGGTAGTGGTTGCACTTCTTCTTTAAAGTTTACAGTTTCCACTCCCTCATAAAACATCGACTGCGCATTTTCTTTGTTTACATGTTGAATATGAAAAACTGGTCGCTTCCTTTTTCTCCATTCTTCTAATAACATTCTCATGTTTTCTTCAGCAAAAAGATTATTTCTCTGACCCCAATATGGTAACTGAAACGCCTTTTGTACATCAATTATGATAAGTGCTATTTGATTAGTCATTATTTTCTCCTTCATTCGGCTGTAATTGAAATAGAAAACCCAGTTGTTGTGACGCAGTAATAAAACAAATATAAGCGCAAAGCTCTACAATTTCTTTTTCCGTCCAGTATTGTTTCAATACATGAAACATATTATCATCTATCGCCTTTTTGTCATGAACAAATGTATGTGCAAAAGTAACTGCTACACCAATTTCTTCTACCTTTTGCATATCATCAGGCCTTCCCTTTGCCATACAGTACGGGCATTCATTCCCGTACGCTAATGTTCTTCTCACCTGCTCCTTTAACTCTGCTGAAAGAGTTCCTTTATTGTACAGTGTATTTTCTAATGTACGCCACGAATGTAATATTTCCGGATCATGCCCTAATAACTTTTGAAACTTTGTATCTCCTACATTTGATAATGAAATTCTCTCCATCATTTTCCCTCCTATTTCCTTCTGTTTTATTGTAAAATAAATAAAGTTCACTTCACATTTCATATGAATCTTAATTTATATTTTTACTTTACAAAAATTATCATTTTACTGGAGGTATATTTACAAATGCAACTAGACCGTGTTGATCGAAAAATTTTAAATGAATTATATAATGATAGTCGCCTTTCGATGCGCGAATTGGCAAAACGAGTAAACTTATCTGCTCCGTCTACTGCAGAACGTGTTCGTAAACTCGAAAGTGAGGGCGTGATTCAAAAGTACACAATCGGTATCGATTATAAAAAAGCAGGACTTGTTTTAGATTGTATTTTAGAAATCACTTTAAAAAATGGTGATACAACACGTATGCAACAGTTTATTCAATCTTATCCATCTGCAAGCTTTTGTTACCGAGTAACAGGGAGCTTATGCTACATTGTAAAAATTTCTGTTCCTTCACTCGTTGAACTTGAAGAATTTATCAATGATGTTTCTTCATATGCAACGACTGTTTCTCATATCGTATTATCAGAAGTATCTCTTACTCCTGATATTGAACATATCTTCCCAGAAGATTAATTTATTTTTATTCATAAAATATATAAAAACCCCTTACAATAAGAATAAAAATAATATATTATGTATTAAAATACATAAAGTTCGAGAAAGGGGCTTTACATTGAAAATCTGGTTTTATGAAAAAACGGCACAATTAGATGACTTGCTTGGCATTTGGGACAATGTTCCGACTATCCCTCGCATTGGTGAAAAAGTGGAGATTTTAAAAACAGTTCGCACTGTTACAGATATTAAATATGTAAAGAACGGTAATAATTTCCGTGTAGAAATTATTACAAATTAAAAAGTAGCTCCTATAGAGCTACTTTTTAATTATCTATTATGCGCTTTCTTTATCACAATTTTATCTTCTTCTACAGATACTGTTACATAATCATTTTCTTCTAATCGAAGCTTATTCACAGCCTCATCTGGTAGCTCTACAGCCATCAGTCTATCTGTTACGATCACTTGACTATACGCTTCATTTTCTTGTAATGCATTCACCACTTTTTCCTCATTTATAAAGCGTATCGGCGGCACACCTACTTCTTTTACTGTACGCCATTGTTTCCAAACATAAGGAATTAACCAAAGTAACCCAGCAACTGTAAGACCGATACCGATCCATAAATTACTTTGCGCTTGTAATTCAGGAATTGAAATTGCGCTACTCTCTTCTCCACCGACAAATTGCATACTTGTTGCAATTAAATTATTTAGAGCGTGTACAGCGATATTCGTCCATATATTTTGTGTCTTTATGTATAAAAGACACATAACAACACCAAACATGAACGCACCAATAACATCAAAATGTCCTAAGCCAAAAATAATGGAAGATATAATGACAGCTTTTTTAATCCCCCATTTATAAGCCATTCGCTGTAAAAAGAATCCCCTAAAAATAACCTCTTCCATAATAGGTGCTAATACACATGCTGAAATGAAAGTAAATATCGTCATATATATGTTACTCGTATTAATAACAGTTCCATCTTCTAACATAGTAACTAAGAAATTCGGTAACGTATGTGCTAATATGTAAAATTGAATATGAGATATACCAACTGAAAAAATCATTCCCATTATAGTCGCTAATACAATTAACCCCCACGGTAAACGTCCTGGCTTATCAAAAAAACTGTTAAATACAACATTATTTTTATTTGTTTTTACGTATAACCAAAATAACGGAAATACAAAAAATAAAGTTATTTGTGAAATAACTTCCACCGTATTCTCAGAAACATTTGATAGACTTAATGGGATCATCGTAAGGAACAATCCTATAATCATCCATCCAAAAAAGCTACGGAGTCTTATACGTGAAAATGCATAGTGCATATAGAACACCCCCAAAGATAATATAAATAAATGGTCAGATAACTAAATTATAATTCGAATATAGTTGAAATTCTTCCTATTTTTCTCAAATACTTTTAAACAACATATCTTTTAAAATACCATATCACTGTTCTTTAAGTTGCAATCTACAAGAAAGTTATGTAAGAAAAATCCCCGTTTCTACAAGCGGGGATTTCTTTTATTATAATACGTCACGTTTTTGGAATAATGCACTTGATGCTACAAGTAATACAATAAAGTATGCAGCTACAAGTAATAATGAAGTTGTAAATGTAAACTCTGTAAATGTTGGTTCCATCCCGCCGCTCACTAATTTATTGCTATCGTAAACACTTAAATTTAAATGGAAAAACACTACAAATTTCGCTACACCTTTTGCAAACATCATCAGTACCATATTAATTGGTCCTTGTAAAAAGAAGAAAAACATCGTAATAATTAATGGTAATACAGATTTTCTAAATACATTTGCTAAGAAAAATGCAAGCGTCGCAAAGAAGAACGGCGAAAGTACTTGATATAAAGTAGATTTCATTACAATTCCTACCGTTAATTCTGTTTTACTACCATCCATTACAATTCCGCCAACAATCATTGCAATTAACGTGCTAGCAAATATGATAAATACTATAGTAAGTAACACTGTAATATATTTAGAGAATAAAACTGTCACTCGTTTTCTTGGACGGATTAATAACTGCTTAATTGTACCTTTTTGGAACTCATCAGTAATCATACGAGAAGCAATCGTAATCCCAAAAATTGTTGCAAACAAAGTAATTAAACCAATCTCTGAACTTGCAAAATCTAAATATGATCCTTTAAATTCAGTTCCGTCCCCCCATTTCAGCATTGCTAAAACTCCCAAAATCTCCAATACTGCAATAACACCAATTAAAATATACATACCTTTTTTCGCATGCAACTTTAAAAATTCATTTTGAATTAATTTAAACATTACGCTTTCACTCCCCCTGTAATCGCTAAGAACTCATCCTCTAACGTTTTATTTTGAACGGTAACCCCGTATACAAGCACATCGTCACTCACAAGTTTCTTTACAAGTTGTGGAATTTCTTCTTTCGTTACAGATACTACAATGACATTTCCTTGCGCCTTACCTTCAATGATTTCATTTGCTTTCTGTACTTGATCTACTTCAAACGCTACAACTACTGTCTCATCATGTTTTGCTTGTTCATGTAAGTTGTACTCTTGTACAAACTCACCTTGTTTAATAATAACAACACGATCACACATGAGTTCAATTTCACTTAATAAGTGACTTGATACGATTACAGCAATATTCTCCTCTTTCGCTAAACGTTGTAAATAATCACGAATTTGGCGAATACCAGCTGGATCTAATCCATTTGTCGGCTCATCTAGAATTAAGATTTTTGGCTGATGCAGTAATGCCTGTGCAATTCCTAAACGTTGTTTCATGCCAAGTGAATATGTTTTCACTTTTTTATGAATCGCATGCTCTAATTCAACAAGCTTTACAATCTCAGCAATGCGCTCTTTACTAATTGGTGTAATTGCCATATTCGCAAAATGCTTCAAGTTTTGCATTCCAGTCATATAATCATATAGTTCAGGATTTTCTACAATCGCTCCAATTTGCTCTAGCGCTTTTTCACGCTCCGTGCGAATACTATGACCACAAATCGTAATATCACCCTCTGTCATTGATATAAGACCCGTCATCATACGAATTGTCGTCGTTTTACCACTACCGTTCGGTCCAAGGAACCCGTACACTTCCCCTTCGCGAACTTCAAATGATAAACCGCGAATAATTTCCGTTCCACCAATCCTTTTTCGAACATTTTCTAACTTTACTACTACGTTTCCCAATGCCAATTCCTCCTTTAAACTTCTAGTTTTTTATCGATTATGCGACCTGTTATATAAACAAGTAAAACAAATATACCGATTGAAAAAGCAATACTATATACATTCATAAGTTTTTCTGGATATAGTATAAGATTTACATCTGTCGATTCATCTATATAAACTAATTTTTTGATAAAAGCAGATGTAGGTGCAAATCCGCCTAACATTTCATATATCATATTGATTACTTTCGTCACTAGTAAAAATAAGAAGAAAATAATTACATACTCCATTTTTTTCTTTTTCAAAGAAAATACTTTAACTCCAGCTACTATAAAAAGTAAGACTAACAATATACTTGATAAATTAAATACATATAACACGCTACTAAATAACTGCTTTACCATATCTAGTGTAAGTGTAGTTTCGGTGAATAACAATTCATGGAGTTCTGTACCTTTTATTACTTTCATCGAAATACTATAGAAAAACATAGCACCTATTAATTCAAAACACATTAAGCAAATTGCTGCATACGACAATATTGCTAAAACAATTTTTTTACCAGATATCGGTGTTAACCGAAATAATTTACTTTCAGTCATTTTCCCAAACGCAGACATCGCCTGCAGAAATACTAATACCGCAAAAATTAAATAAACTAAGAATACTAAAGCAATTGTAATCATTTGCCTTACTTCTCCTGATTCTTGTTTAATATAATTCCCCATACTTACAAAAGCGACAGCTGCAATAAATATGAACGACAATAACGAAATGAAAATTTGTTTTTTATTCGCATTGTACATATATATTAAACTGGCCTTCATCTACTAAACACCTCCTTAAACAAATCCGTAACAGCTTTTCCTCGTTGGAAACGTAATTCCTCTACATTTTCATGCAGTACACTTTCACCATCTTTTAAAAAAATTACTTCGTCAAAAATATTTTCCACTTCTCCAATTAAATGTGTTGCAATTAAAATGGTACAATCTTCGCGATAAAACTGTAAAATAAGTTCTAATACATGCTCTCTAGAAACAAGATCAATTCCGCCAAGCGGTTCATCTAGTACGTACAACTTCGCTTTCCTCGAAAATGTTAAAATAATTTGTAGCTTTTCAACCATACCTTTTGATAAAGCTGTAATTTTTTCTTCTAACGGTATTTTAAATTCCGCAATCGTATCTACCGCTTTTTGAATGTCGAAGTCTTTATAAAAATCTCGATAGAAAAATAAAGAATCTTTTACCGTCATCCAATCATCAAATACTGGTTTATCCGACATAAAAGAAACAATTTCTTTCGTTTCTAATCCGACCTTTTTACCAGCGATTGTAATGCTCCCTTCGGAAGGATGCTGCAGACCGGCAATCATTTTCAATAACGTCGTTTTTCCGCTCCCATTATCTCCAACAAGCCCTATAATTTTCCCTTCCGTAATCTCTATGTTTAATTCACGAATCACTGCTTTTAATCCGTATCTCTTCCATAAGTTTTCTATTTTTAATAACTCTGTCATTCGCTCTCCTCCCTCTTCTCATGTAATGAAGAACGAAGGATTGTAAGAATTTCTTCTTCTGAAAAACCTAAATTGTCCATTCCATCTATAAAAGAATGAAGCAATTCTTTCGCCATCTCTTTTCGCAGCTCCATAATTTTCTCCCCTTCATTCGTTACATATCGTCCCATTCCTCTACGCGTTACAACAACCCCATCTCGTTCTAGCTCTTGAAATGTACGCTGAATCGTATTTGGATTTACTTGTAATTCACTCGCTAATTCACGTACAGAGGGAATTTTATCACCAGGCAATAAATGTCCTGTTACGATTTCTTTTTTTATGTATTCCATTACCTGAATGTAAATTGGTGTATTTGGAGAAAACTCTATTTTCATTTCTTCCCTCCTTTTGTATCGGTGTACTAGTTAAATAATACACTGATACAAAAAGATTGTAAATACCCATTTAATTACAAAAAAGTTCTATCCATTAGCTGAATAGAACTTTTTAAACAGAACTTGTTATATGAAAATAATAGTGTTATGTAAACAAAATCATAAAGAAAAGCTGTCTTATTCATTGATAAGACAGCTTTTCTTTATAATCCTATATTAAAAATTAAACATAAAGTCATCGTCAGATAACTTTTCAACGTTCGTTGCTTTTACGTAACCATTTCCTTTTACAGAGAAGAAATCATGGTTTTTCGTATCTGTACGTAAACCATTTAAAACGATTGGGTTAATTTCTTCTTCTTCAAACTTCGGCTCAAGCCCTAAGTTCATAAGTCCCTTATTCGCATTGTAACGAACAAAACGATTTACATCTTCTACAAGACCGATAGAAGTATAAATTTCTTCTGTGTATGCCATTTCAATTTCATATAGTTCCATTAATAACTCTTGCGTTTCTTTTTGCACTTCTTGTTGATCTTCTGCAGAAAGTTCTGCGAAGATTTGTTGTGCTAAAATACCGACGAATACGCCGTGAATTGACTCATCACGAATTATTAAGTTAATAATTTCACCACTTGCCGTCAATTTACCTTGACCTGCTAAGTAAAGCGGATAGAAGAATCCACTATAGAATAAATAACTTTCTAAGAATACACTTGCTACCATCGCCATGTATAACTCTTTTTTCGTTACTTCAGGCTTTAATAAACGACGATAATAACTAGTAACAATACCAGCCTTTTTCTCAAGTAATGGATGTTTATCTACCCATTCAAAAATATCATCGATTTCTTCTTCAGTAGCTAACGTTGTGAAAATATGACTGTAACTCTTCGCATGTACTTCTTCCATAGCTCCCATGAAAGCTAATACACTTTTTGCTTGTAAGTTTTCAAGATGAACAAGTACAAGTGGCATCCCTTCGCCGCCTTGTTTCGTATCTAAAAGTGTTAAGCCGCCTAATACACGCTTATAAGCAACCTGCTCTTCTTTTGATAATTGCGCCCAAGTATTTTTGTCAGAAGACACTGCGATTTCTTCTTCTGTCCAAAACTGAGCGATGTTTTGCTTCCAAAACATTAAACTAAAATCATCTTCTTTTTTGTTCCAGTTTACCGCACGCATTCAATCGCCCCTTCTCTAAATAAACATGAATAATTGATAACTAAGCATGAGCAGGGTTCAGAAAACCCTGCTCATCATGTCTCACTTCTTATATTAAACGGTACAAGCCACACACTCTTCCACGCTTAATTTACGTGTTCTCGTATAATACAGACTCTTTAAACCTTTTTTATGTGCATAGATGTAGTAACGTGCTAATTCACGTGTTGAAATATCACTATTAACGTAAAGAATTGTACTAATTCCTTGGTCAATATGTTCTTGAATTTCTGCGATTAAATCAATTAATTTAAACTGATTCATATCGTAAGAAGATTTATAGTACCAGAACGTATCTTTTGATAAATATGGCATTGGATAATATGTTGTCGCATTCGCATATGTTCTTGATTCGATTTGACTTACGATCGGCATTACGCTTGAAGTTGCATTTTGAACGTAACTGATAGATTGTGTTGGAGCAATAGCAAGACGGTAGGAATTATATAATCCATTCTTCTTCACTTGCTCTTTTAAACTTGTCCAATCTTCTTTTGTTGGAATATGAATTCCTTCAAATAATTGCTGAACTTTTTCAGTTACTGGGCTGTAATCTGTCGTTTCATACTTTTCAAAGTATGTGCCATTCGCATAATCAGACTTATCGAAGTCTTTAAATGTTTCGCCTTTTTCTTTAGCGATTTCCATACTTTTCTCAATAGAGTAGTAATTTAACATCATAAAGAATGTACGAGCGAACTCTTTCGCTTCTGCACTTTCATATGCGATTTTGTTTTTTGATAAATATCCGTGTAAGTTCATTGCGCCAAGTCCAACTGAATGAAGCTCATCATTTGCTTTTTTCACAGTTGGTGCATTCGGAATGATCGTCATATCAGAAACAGCTGTTAAAGCTTCCATTCCCGCATGAACGGCTTCACGAATTTCTTTATTTTCCATTACGTTTACGATATTTAACGATCCTAAGTTACAGTTAATATCACGACGAATAATGTCATCTGTACCGTAATCATTAATTTCAGAAGTTTCTTGAAGCTGGAAGATTTCTGTCTCGAATGTTCAACCGAGTCCGCTACTCCTCAGTCCGTTGCTCATGCAACTGCTGTATGTCACCATACAGGACAGACTATATCATCACCTACAGCATTACCTGATTAGGTGCTCCGCTTTTCGAACGCCAATCGCTTGCGCTCTACTCCCATAAGGGATAGTCGTTAGGCTTTTACTTATCTTAATCTTTCAGAAAGTCTCTTATTACTTTATGTTGTCCCATAACTCTGCTATACAAAATAATAAGATACATTCTGAACTTTTATATTTTCATTCTAAGATAAGATTTAGCACGGTAGGTTACCTCAAATTTGAGGCTTTCCCCGTTTAACGGAGTTTTCGACTAGCATTTCTACTAGAAGGTGCTACATATTTAACACAAGTTCGACATCTTCACAGTTCCAATATCCTTCAGTGGATGTTGGTTATTTGCATTTGATTTAAACATTAAGTATGGGTAACCAGACTCAAGCTGAATCATAGCTATTTTAATAAGCATATCACGCGCACTAATATCTAGCGGCTTCTTCTTCACTTTCGGATTGCTCATTAATTCATCGTACATTTCATCGATATCAATATCATCTAAATGCTTTCCGTATTCTTTATACACCGTATAAGGCGCGAAAACATGGAAAGGTTCGTTTTTCTCAGCAAGCTCAAAGAACTTACTTGGAACGATAATTCCGATTGATAGAGACTGAATACGGCTCTTCTCATCGGCATTTATTTTTTTTGTATCAAGGAATTCAATAATATCCCAATGGAATATGTTTAAGTATACTGCGCCGGCACCTTTTCGTTGGCCAAGCTGATTCGCATATGAAAATGAATCTTCAAGTAATTTCATAACAGGTACTACACCACTTGCAGCGTTATCGATACCTTTAATTTGCTCACCGCGTGCGCGTAGCTTAGATAAGTTTAAGGCTACTCCACCACCGATTTTTGATAATTGCATTGCAGTATTAATGTTAAAACCGATTGAATTTAAGCTATCGTCCATCTCTAACAAGAAACAAGACACCATTTCTCCTCTTCTGCTTCTTCCCGCATTTAAAAAGGTTGGTGTCGCTGGTTGGTAGTTTTGTTTTACAATCATGCTTGCGAATTGTTTTGCCTTCGCAACATCACCGCGTCCTAAGTATAATGACACAATTGCTACACGATCTTCATAGCTTTCTAAGTATTGTTTTTGATCATTTGTTTTTAACGCATAATCTTTGTAGAACTTAGATGCTGCCATGTATGATTGGAACTCGAAGTTTTCACCATAAGCGATGTTATATACTTCTTCTACTTCCTCCAAGCTATACTCGTCCAGAACGTTGTAATAGTAGTCATGTTCTTTCATATACTCCATTCGCTCTGCCACGCTATTAAAATGAACGGTATTTTCTCTAGCTTCTTCCATAAAGACTTCTAATGCCTCTTTATCTTTATGAAGCTGATAAAAACCGTCCTGCATTTGCGTGATTTCATTATTCAGTTCAATGTGTCGCAATCTCCCGCACCCTTTCCTTAAAATATTCTACATCATTATTTGTTCCTGATAACTCAAATTTTGATACAATAGGCACTTCATATTTAGCAGAAATTTTGTCAGCACTTGCACCGAACATGTCTCCCCAGTTACGATTGCCGCTTGCAGATACGCCTTTTAATTTTTCATTATTGCGCTCTAAAAATTCTAAAACACGTTCTGGTACATTGCCAAAACCTGTTGTATACGTAATTAAAACAAAGTCTTCATCTATTACTAGATCTTCACCAATTTGAACGGCCGGCATATTTAATTTGTGAATGAAACGCTTCACGTTTCCTGTCATAGAATCATATGCAACTATCATTTCCGACCCTCCCTCTCCAATCTATACTCTCTGTATGTTGTTTCTTGTTTTCTCTATATATTGTATTACGTTTCAAAATAAGACACAAGATATATGTATAAATTCTTTCTTTTTTTAAATTTTACTTTTCGACAAGACAGTCGATTTTTTTCAATACAATGACTATGAAACAACATTCTAAAACTCATGTCAATAAAGTGCTTTTCAAAAAAGTTGTCAACGAATTTAACCTTATTTTTAAAAAAGTTACCAATATATTTTGTCATAAAACGGCAAATGCTGGAGGAATATATTTCTCCAGCATCACGCAAAAAAGAACAGACATGAAACGATAATCTGTTCTAAAAAACGATTACATTTATCAATTTTACTTTATTAAATATTATACATATACTTTCGGTTCACGTTACATACTAAAAGATAACTATTATAGAAAAAGATTATTATTATGGAAATTCAATTTTATTTATGAAAAGATTATTCAGAGTGCTCAATACGCAGAATATCTTTTACAAATATATGATGTGGATTTTCATCTTTATCAATCATTGTACATACAGGAGCTTCTTCATCAAAGTAAACAATCATTCCTTCTACGTACTGATATGTATGTTGAACTTGTACAGTTACTTTAATTTCTATAGCCTCTTCATATGCTCTTTTTATTTTCTGAAGCATTTTTGCCGAACACTTTCTTTTCTCTGGATACATAACCATCCCCATAAACCTATTGCCGGCTCTATCTTTCCACATATAATCCCAATGCGGTAATATGCCTTGTTTAAAATCGCCCATAATTCTCCTCCCCTATATCCTTCTAATTACGAACGTGGCGTTTCTGAATATGTATAAATTACTTGTCCGCCGCGCTGTGCGTTACCAATGAAATGTTTAAAGTCTTCCCTACTTACTACAACTTCTCTGAACGTATAAAATACATCTTTCGTAACAACATACTCCTTTATTTCACCATTTTTCAGCTGATCCAAAATTGTATTTGCTAATTCTTTATCCATGTATTTCACCTCTATGCAATATTTTATTTTATCTTATATTCTATAGGTCAACAACTGTAAAATTATCCAGATGCTATACCTTCATTTCATTTTCATTATTTTTCAAAAGATATCTCTTTATTATATGTCCACTAAATATCATATACTAACATAGCTACTTCTCTATATCAAACATTTCGACATTCAATTATGCAAAGTTCCATACCACTATGCTACAATATATAAATAGAACTAGGAGGGATACTATGATTCGGAAAGCAAAAAAGACAGATGCAACGGCAATAGCTCCTTTATTGTATAATGCTCTGCACGAAATTGCTGAAAAAATCACAGGTAGCACAGTTGAGACCGAAGTATTACTAGGACTTGAAACATGGTTCTCAAAAGAGGGCAATCGACTGAGCTATGAAAACTGTTTTGTATATGAGCAAGACGGGGTTGCAATTGGAGTTATTGTCGCTTATCACGGTAGTGAGGCAACAAGGCTTGATGAACCAATTGTACATCACTTAAGAGAATTACATAAAGATGAATCGATTACGTTAGAAAAAGAAGCTGAACTTGATGAATATTACATTGATACATTATCAGTTTCAAGTGCACATGGCGGAAAAGGAATTGGTTCTAAATTAATCGAAGCTGCTGAAATTCATGCAACTGAAAAGGAGCATGAAAAAATCGCATTACTTGTTAATTTAGAAAACAAACGTGCCTATTCACTATACGAAAAACTAGGTTATAAAAAAGATCAAATCGTTATGCTTGTAGGCGAACCTTATGCACATCTTGTAAAATCATTGAACATCAAAATTTCTATATCTTAAAAAAAAGCACACGGTTTATATAAATCGTGTGCTTTTATGTTAAATTCGTATTTAATATATTTCCATTCATCGCCTCATGAAACGTATATGTTGTACATCCCCATGGCTCTCTGTGCAAAATAGGCGTACCAGACCATCCCATTGCTCTCAGTTCCGCACCAATCATTACATTCACATAATTATGACCTACAAGAGCAATACTTCCATGTACGAGAGCGTAACGATGTAATAAGTATGCCGCTTGCTTTGCCCTCTCCCTTACTTCCTTATAAGACTCAACATCTTTATGGTAACCAAGTATCCATACTGCTCGGCCGATAAACATCCATACGTTAGGTTTACACTTCAACCATTTTGGAGCATAAAAACTCGTCGGAACCTCTGCTTCCCTAAAAAGAGCATTTTGCATAAAAGATAAAGAATCCACTAATTCAGCTGCTGACTGTACAGCACACCTTTGATCACTCGTTAAAATCAATTTTGCTGCTTCAACCGCTTCCCTTGTTTCCAATGGTATAGGTGCTTTCTCTGTTATAGTATGTAAGTCATATCCTTTCATCCATTCATGAAAGAATGTAACCGTCATTGGTTCTATAGTACGATTTAAGCGACCATGACGAATAAAAGAAATCTTCATTCTTTCCACTCTCCATTCATCACTTACGAACTCTATTATGTACTATTTTTACATATCATACCACGCAAAAAAAGAAAGTTATACACCTTTACATATCCCCGCCACCCTCATGTGTGACCCCAGCATGTATACCATCCATCCCATCAAAATATGTAGTCGTTTCATGATGACGAATCTTTTTTAAATGTATATAAGAAAATAAAAACAAAGTTAAAGCTATAGCACTCCCCACAAATTCAAACATCATTTTACCGCCTCTAATTTCTCCCACTTTAGTAGGTTATCTTATTTCTTTATTATACCCCTATATATAGATACATGCATTTCTACCATTTTTTCTCCTAATAAAATGGGTTTTTCGTATATTTTCTTACAAAAAGTGAATATTTTTCGAATTTTTACTTTGGAAACATTTACAAAGTAGGAAATATGGTTCAAAATAGGAGGAAATAAAAAACCCAAATTTATTCTTTTTTTGGGAAAACTGTAACAAGGAGAGTTGCTTATGCAGATCGCAGAAACTGGAGATATCATTGAATTTAAAGGTGGAATGCAAGGCCGTGTTCAAAAAGTAAATCAAAACTCCGTTATTGTAGATATAACAATTATGGAAAATTTTAGAGAACTAGATATGGAACCTCTTACAGTTGTAAGTCATAAAAACTATACTGTCATTAATCAAAATGCATAATATAATAGAAAGAAAGGATCTGTATAACATACAGATCCTTTCTTTCTATTATATATTAACGATTATCAATTGTTTCTGGATATAGATCATGGTTCATCATACGGTAGTCTGCCATTTGCTCATACTTCGTTCCTGGGCGACCATAGTTGCAGTAAGGATCAATTGAAATCCCTCCACGTGGTGTGAATTTCCCCCATACCTCAATGTAACGCGGATCCATTAGTTTAATTAAATCATTCATGATAACATTCATGCAATCTTCGTGGAAATCACCGTGATTGCGGAAACTAAATAAATATAGCTTTAGAGATTTACTCTCTACCATTCTTTGTTCTGGAATGTAGCTAATATAAATTGTTGCAAAATCTGGTTGGCCTGTTTTCGGACATAAGCTTGTAAATTCAGGACAATTAAATTTCACAAAATAATCACGGTTTGGATGATTGTTATCAAATACCTCTAAAATTTCTGGGCTATATTCAAATAAATATTTTGTATTTTGATTTCCTAATAATGTTACATCTTTTAAATCTTCATCTAATCTTCCTGCCATTTTAAACATCCCTTCTCATTATACTCCGCGTTTATTTCCCCATACTAAGGCATGAAGCTGCGGCAATACTTTTGCATTATTCATCTCTTTACAATTTACAGCTTTATCAATCAGCCACTCATACTTATCTAATAATTTCTTAATCAGCATCGTATCATCCACAGTTTTTGTATCATCATTCCCTACTTGTAAGAAAAATGGTACATCTGGATAACGTTCGTGCATCTTAACTGCATACTCGAAATCATAATCGTCAAATACTACTACCTTTAAACTAATATCTTTTCCTGCTAGTTTCTGAATAATAACATCTAACTTCTGAAAATCAGTTTTCATTGTCGAACTTGGTGGCTTTGGAGAAATCGTTATCTCATCAATTTGAAGTAACCACTCTTGCCATTTACTCCCTTGCGTTTCGATTGCTGTTCGCATTCCATTCTCTTTTAATATAGAAAGAAGAAACTCAATATTTTTCAGCAATGCTGGATTTCCACCTGAAATCGTAACATGAGAAAAATTTTCGCCACCAATTTCTACAAGCTCATTCCAAACGTCTTCTGCTGTCATCTGTCTAATTTGATCTTTAGCCGATCCATCCCACGTAAAAGCAGAATCACACCAAGCGCAGCTATAATCACAGCCAGCTGTACGGATAAACATTGTCTTTTGCCCTACAACCATTCCTTCACCTTGAATAGTCGGACCAAATATTTCTAAGACAGGGATTTTACTCATCGAGCATCCACTCCCGTCTTACTTCCGCATAACTAGTTGGCGTCTCGAAAAGACGAACAAATTCAACACGAGCTCCTTTATATTCGTTCACACGATTATCTTTTAGTAATGCTTCTGCCATCTTTTCGTAAATCCAAACGACCATATTTTCAGCAGTCGTATTCATAGCTGGTAACGTTTCGTTTAAATAACGATGGTCTAAATAAATTTCTATTTCATTCTTCCAAATTTCTTTTATATCTCCAAAGTCAATCGCAAGACCTATCTCATTTACATATCCACTAATCCCAAATACAACTTTATATGTGTGACCATGTAAGTTTTTACATTTCCCTTCATAACAATGTAAATGGTGTGCTGCATCAAATGTAAATTCCTTGCTGACCATTACTCTTTTATTATGATATTTGAGCTGTTTACGCTGAATATCCTCGTCCATTTTTTGTAAATTTTCTACAATGCGAAATCCAAAGAAATTATCCATTAGTTACTCGCTCCTTCGCGTTCTTGTAGGTACGTATCTAATCCTGCTTTACGAAGTTGACATGCTGGACATTCACCGCAACCATCACCAATGATTCCGTTATAACATGTTAATGTTTTTTCTCGAACAAACTCGAATGCTCCAAGTTCATCTGATAATTTCCATGTTTCTGCTTTATCAATCCACATAAGTGGTGTATGAATCACAAACGGATAATCCATGGATAAATTTAAAGTAACGTTTAACGATTTCACAAACACGTCACGGCAATCTGGATAACCACTAAAATCAGTTTCACATACACCCGTTACAATATGACGTGCTCCAACTTGTTTTGCTAACACAGCAGCAAATGATAAGAATAGTAAATTCCTTCCATCTACAAACGTCGATGGTAATTCACCTTCTTCATGTGTAATCTCCATATCCGTCCTCGTTAACGCATTTGGAGCAAGTTGATTTAATAGACTCATATCTAGTACCGTATGTTTAATTCCTAGCTCTTTTGCAATTTCCACTGCACAATCAATTTCTAGCTTATGACGTTGATTGTAATTAAACGTTACAGCCTCTACTTCTGCAAACTGCTCTATTGCCCAAAATAAACATGTCGTACTATCTTGTCCTCCACTAAAAACAACAACTGCCTTTTCTTTTTTCATTTCACTCATTCTCCTTCTCTACTACGAATAAGAAGAAAGAACGTTCTTGAACTGTCACAATAAAAAAACAAAACAATACCTAAAGATATTGTTGTTTCCATAGTTTTTTATAGAGGGAGTTCGCGAACCTCTCCCGTGCATTGCACGGAATTCCTTCTTTCATTGACAAGGCTTATTGTAACATATTGTATACTACCAGAAAAAATTTCTGATTTTTCCGCTATTTCTCATTTCATTTCTTTCATTTTATAGTATGATTAATTTAATGTGAGAAGAGAGGAGGCATCCCACTGAAATCCTTTATTATTTATCTCTTTTTAAATATATTATTCATCCTTGTTACAATGCTCGTATACCATTTATTTTGGAATCAAAAAGGGAAACGTTCTCCTAAATTAAATTCAGCAATATTTATTGTATTATGTTGCCTCGTTACTATACTATGTATCACTTTCGCAGCAAAAACAAATTATGGATTTCAATTTGATATGCGTCATATCGTATTAATTGTCGGTACATTAACCGGAGGTCCTATTGCTGGTGGCTCTATATTAGTTGTATTAAATATATACCGCTTCTTATTAGGAGGAATAGGTGTTTTCCCATCGATTATCGGTTCTATCCTTCTATTTATTGTCCTATTATTTACATACAAATTTTTCAATCGAACTTCTAATCGTATAAAAATAACACTTGCTATTATCTACAGTCTCACATACGGATTTAGTTGGATACCTTTCTTCCTTTCAAAGGTTACAAACAAGGCTGATTATATACCACATATTATTGTGTATGAGTTATGTACGATACTTGGTACGATCCTTACTTTATATTTACTACACATATTACAAACTCAAGTGCGTCTCCAAAACGAACTTATGAATGCTGAAAAATTTCATTTAATTGGTGAAATGGCAGCGTCTATCTCTCATGAAATTCGCAATCCATTAACTTCAACGAAAGGATTTTTGCAACTTTTACAATCAGATACATGCACTGAGCAGGAGCGAAAATTATATATCGACATAGCCATCAACGGAATCGAACAAGCAAACCACGTCCTTACAGATTATTTAACCTTTGCGAAACCAAGTATTGAAAAAGAACAAAGATTACAGTTAGAGGAAGAACTACTACATGCATTATCGTTAATTACACCACTTGCTAATTTAACAAATGTGCGTACACATTATATAAAGCAAAGCACTTCTTTTTTTATCGCGGGAGAAAAACAAAAACTAAATCAATGCTTGTTAAATATTTTAAAAAACTGCATTGAGGCCATGCCAAAAGGCGGTGATCTTTATTTCACATTAGTTCCTGATCATAAGCATATTCAGTTATATATAAAAGATACAGGAATCGGTATGGATACAGAACAAGTGAAACGTCTCGGCTCTCCTTTCTATTCAACGAAAGAAAAAGGAACTGGACTTGGAATGATGGTCGTATTCAGTGTTGTTCAAGCTATGAATGGAAAGATTGATATTATAAGTGAAAAAGGAATCGGTACAACCTTCTTATTAACTTTTCCACTCATACAAAAAACGTGATGAAATAATCATCACGTTTTTTCTGTTCCTTCAACTAATTCAGCAAAAGCTTTCACTTTTCCATGTGGTTTTTGATTTTCTTTACGTGCTTTCCAAGCGCGCTCTTCTTCTTTCTTTTTCTTGGACATACTTTTCAACTCCTTCTTTTCTTTCTCCATGTAGTATTCCAAAATAAGAAAGAAAACTATGCACGTATCAAAAAAGAAGTGGTCTCCCACTTCTTCCTAATTATCGTTGTAAAATTGCGTGTTTCGCCTCTTTTAACTGCGTAAGATGTCTTTGTTCATGCAAATCAAGAAATTGAATCCACTGATACAAATTCAGATCATTAAAAATAGGATGCTTTAATCCATTTTCAAATAAATCTTTTTCATCTATAACACTATGAAGCGCGTGTAATAGTTCTTGTCGTGAATGTTCTAGCAATTGAATTCCTTGCTGTTTTTTCATTAACGTTTCTGTTGGTTGCATTTGCTGAGGAGCTTCTCGTTTATGTGTGCGATCAAGCGTAAGTTGGAGGTCTTTAAATGGAGTCGTGTTTCTTTCATTTTTTTGTAAAGCATATACAAGGGCAGACGTGACAGATTGTTCAACTAAATGTAAGTGATGCAAAATTTGAATAATACTCCATTTATCACGGCGTGGCTTTACATTCACTTCTGTATCATTTAACATTTCAATTTCTGATAATAGCGTGCTTCGAGTAGACTGTAATGAGTTCACCAAACTTTCTAAACTCACATCCATATTAGATTGAAGCATACTTTTCCCCCCTTTTTTTTGGTGAAAAGAGGTGCTCCTTATTAGAAACACCTCTTTAGTATTCTGAATTTTCTTTTATTATCTCATTATTTTCCCATTATGTCGATGTTAAACATGTGAAAAAAAGCGCATGTTTTTTACAATTTTGTGTCGTCAATCGCATGTAGCCATGCTTCAATTTCTGTAATGACACTTTTTACACAGCCTTCAGCAAATGGTGATGTTAAATTTGCAACTTCCACTAATTCTAAGAACGATTTACTTCCACCTTGTTGGCACAGATTCACATAATCTTCCCACGCCTCTTGTCTATTATCTCTTGCACGTTTCCAAAATTGCAGTGCGCAAATTTGTGCTAACGTGTAGTCGATATAATAGAACGGCGAGCTATAAATATGCCCTTGACGTTGCCAGAATCCACCGCGCTCTAAATAATCATTATCTTCATAATCACGATGCGGCAAATACTTTTTCTCTATATTACGCCATGCTGTCTTACGCTCTTCTGGTGAAGCTTCTGGATTTTCATATACATAATGTTGATATTCATCAACAGATACACCATATGGTAAAAACAGAAGTGCTGAACTTAGGTGAGAGAAGTAATATTTATCTGCATCTTCTTCAAAGAATAACTTCATCCATGGCCATGTAAAGAATTCCATACTCATAGAATGAATTTCACACGCTTCATACGTTGGCCAATTGTATTCTGGAATTTCAAACTCACGACTTTCATATACTTGGAAAGCATGACCAGCTTCATGTGTTAATACGTCAATGTCGCCAGATGTTCCGTTGAAGTTCGAGAATATAAATGGTGCTTTATAATTCTCGATATATGTACAATATCCACCGCCAGCTTTTCCTTTTTTCGCAACTAAATCTAATAAATCATTATCTAGCATGAAATTGAAAAATTCATCCGTTTCAGCCGATAACTCTTTATACATCGTTTTCCCATGATTAACAATCCAATCCGCATCTCCTTTTGGAGTTGGATTACCAGTAGGAAACTCAAAGTTTTCATCATAATATGCTAATTTTTCTACACCAATACGTGCTTTTTGTCTTTGTCTTAATTCCGTTGTAACTGGAACAATATAATCAAGTACTTGCTGACGATAATTCGCCACCATTTCCGCATTATAATCTGTACGGTACATTCTTGCATATCCAAGTTCAACAAAATTTTTGAAACCTAAAGTTTTAGCGATTTTCGTTCTCACTTTAACAAGCTCGTCATAAATACGATCTAACTCTTCCTCATTTCCAGCTAAAAAACCGTAATATGCTTCACTTGCTGCTTTACGTTCACTTCTTTCCTTCCCTTGCATAAATGGAATAAGCTGTGATAACGTTCTTTCTTCTCCTGCAAAGTCAATTTTTGCAGACGCTAATAACTGTGTATATTGTGAAGACAATTTATTCTCTAATTGTAAATCTTTCACGACTTCATCAGAATATGTTTTTAAATCACACTCCGCAAGGGCAAATAATTGCTTCCCATAATACGCTTCTAATTCTTCACGGAATGGAGAATGAATTAACGCATTATAATACTTTGTACCATATCCTTGTACAACTGGAGAGAATTCATCAAAGAAATCTTGCTCTTCCTTATAAAAAGCATCTGTCGTATCAACAGAATGACGAATATAACAAAGATTCCCCATTGTACCGAAGTCGTTGCGAATTTCGTTAATTGAATTGATGACTTGTTTTTGTTCTTCTACCGTTTTGGCGTTATCAAACTTCTCTAAAGCAACAGTAAACTTCTCTTTTAATTCTTCAATATTTGGGCGTTTATATTCATAGTCTTTAAATGACATGAACGAGCCTCCTCTCCATTATATGCATCCTTACTATAATTCAATGCTTACTTACAAATCTCCTCTTATTCTTCAGCAAAATACGGCACATATTGTCATAATTACATGTAAACAAAAAAGCCTTGGATTTCTTTATCCAAAGCTCCTTTGGAACATACTATTATTTTTCATACTTTCCAATCTTTTTTAATAGATTAAGTAATTCATCCTTTTCCTCTTTCGTTAACATTTCAAATGACTGATGTATAACTTGCTCATGCCCTGGAAAAATAGAAGCAATAAAGTTCTCTCCAGACTCAGTTAATTGTGCATAAATAACACGTCTGTCATTTGGGCACGGAATTCTCTTTACTAGTCCCTTTTTCTCTAGCTTATCTACAACATATGTAATGCTGCCACTAGCGATTAAAATACGCTCACCAATTTGCTGAAGTGGTTGACCGCCTTTATGATATAGCAGTTCTAATACAGCAAATTCAGTTGGATTTAACCCGTTACTTTGTATAGATTTATTTGTAGTATCCATAACAGAACGATGTACACGAGATAATGCAATAAATACTTTTAGAGATTGAGAAATATCTTCTCGTTCATTATTTGATGTCATACAACTTTCAACCCTTCACTTAAATTCTCAGTAATAAAAGAAAAAACAGCTTCATACTTCATGTAAATTCCGAATGAGTATTCACTCATTCATTACCTCTCCCCAAATATATTATGAATGATTCTTGCATAAAAACATGACAATTTTAACATAGTTTATATATAATGATAATAAAAAAGAAGGAGTACCAAATTTGAAAGTCAAATTCCACAGCATAGTTTTATATATATTGCTTGTCATCCTACCAACGATAGGGATTGGTGCTACATTTTATTCGTATCATTCGTATAAAATGAAACAGGAAAACAAACTATCTGCTCACACCGTTCTCTTTTTATATAGAGACTATTTAGATCATCACCTTGGTGAAGCAATTTCCGCATTAGAAATGCTCGCAAAGGTCGTAGGAACCGAGACTGGAAATATAAATGGAATTAAAGAAATTGTACATGATACAGATGGAAATGATGCACGTTTTTCTGGTCTATATTACGCTACACCAGAAGGCGTCATTACAATCGCATCGGAAGGCGACCGACCACCTGTTGATGTTTCAGATCGTAAATATATTCAAAACGCATTACAAACTAAGAAAACAACTGTATCATCCGTCATTACAGATCGTGTTCTTGGACATCAAGCTATTATGATTGCTTCTCCAATTTTCAATAAACAGAAGGAGTTCTCAGGCTTATTGTTAGCAAGTTTACGCTTTGACTACATTTCATCATCTTTAAATGCCATTAAGCCGCAATACCATTTTGAAGTAACCGATAAATATGATGTAGTTTTTCTAACCGATGATAATAACGAAACAAGTGATGCGCATTCAAATATGCTTACTACTCCACTTCAAAGATTAGATTGGAAGGTCTCTGTTTCTCCGTTACCTATTCATCAAAAAGCTTTATACCAGTGGGTTGCCGTAGAATGTATAGCTACTTTATTTTTAATGTCAATTTTATTTTTACTCGCTCAATATATGTTGTTAAAACGGCAAACAAAACTAGAAAGACAACAAAATGAAATACAAAAAATTGAATTGGTTGGAACTTTTGCAGCTAGTACAGCCCACGAAATCCGTAATCCTCTTACCGGAATTAAAGGGCTCGTCGCTCTATTAAAAGAGAAATATAAAGATGAACAAGATCAATTCTATTTTTCCATCATCGAACAAGAAATAGAACGGATTAATGAAATTGTAAGCGAATTTCTTATTCTCGGAAAGCCAACTGCTATCATTGAACAAACTTATGATGTGAGAACCATTCTAAATGAGGTAACGTTAATTATCCAATCTGAGGCGAATCTACATAACATTGTATTCCATTTACATTTGCCAGACCATCCTGTTCATATCCGTTGCTCAAAAGACCATATGAAACAAGTGGTTTTAAACATTACAAAAAATGCAATTGAAGCCATGACTTCTGGTGACACACTCACCATTGTCGTAACAAACAATGAAACGCACGCACAATTGCAAATTATAGATACTGGAAAAGGGATTCCAAAACATATTCAAAAACACCTCTTTCATCCGTTCTTTACTAATAAAGATACTGGAACAGGTCTTGGACTTGTTATATGTAAACGAATTGTAGAGATGTACAATGGGCATATTTTTATTGACAGTATAGAAAACGAAGGAACAACAGTTCATATCGAAATTCCGTTACACTTAGTATAATTATCCTTATCCCAAAAGGGTAATTATACTTATTTCATAAAACCAGCCACAAGCATTCGCCAAAAATTACTTGATTTCCCTTCATACCCAATTTGAAAAATAGGTACCTTTATAATCGATAACCATTTTGGTGTTTGTTTCTCTTTATAACACTGGTACTGTAAAATAAGCTTGTCCAATTCTTGACTAACTTGAATTGTCTCCATACTATTTAACCCACTCGTTAAACCTAATTGAATCATCTCTTCACGTTTCATATGAATATCACGTGAAAGCTTTTCTAATGTGTACTTCCTTTTTACAGTAAACATTCATATCCCCCTTATTATACTTCCATGCTCTCAACTTCACTTCTCCATCGACCTTTTAACTACTTAATCATATTTGAATTTGAAGAATCAGAAAATCAAACATTTTCTCCCTGTAATTTACAAATCTTTACCCTCACTTTGAGAATTATTACAAATTATTCTATCTTTGTAAATACATTCGCAATAATAGACAATTTTTTCATCTTCTTTTTTTACAAACATCAACTAAATAGCGGATTCTCTATTTTCCATATACTTTTCTTCGACATTTTTTGTTTAATTTATATAAAAACGCAAAACATAATGATGATTGATAAAGTGAAAATTTAATCATTGAGGGTGTTCACTCCCCACTGCCCACAAATAGTGGGATAAAATAGAAAGGAAATATTTATATGCGCAAATATACGATTGCATTTCTTATGTTTACTATGTTCTTACCATCTTTCTTGTTTCCAGTTCAAGCAAAGGCACATACAAACAAAGTGGCTATTGTCATTGATGACTTCGGCAATAATATGAAGGGGACTGATAAAATGTTATCACTTCCTATCCCACTAACTGTTGCCGTTATGCCTTTTCTTCCTTCCACAAAGGAAGATGCGATAGCGGCTCATAAGAAAGGGCACGAAGTTATTATACATATGCCAATGGAACCGATTAAAGGTAAAAAAGAATGGCTTGGACCAAAAGCAATTACAACTGATTTAAGCGACGAAGAAATAAATAACCGACTCGAACAAGCGATTCAAGAAGTACCGCATGCAGTTGGGATGAACAATCATATGGGATCAAAAGTGACCGCGGACGAAAGAATTGTGCGACTTATACTTGCAGCTTGTAAAAAACACGGTTTATTTTATTTAGATAGTAAAACAAATCCTAAGAGTGTCGTCCCAAAAATCGGGAAAGAATTAGGAGTGCCAATTATTGAAAATCAATTATTTTTTGATGACGTGTATACAGCGGCACATATTTCAAAACAAGCCCAATTACTCATTAAAAAACTTCAAGAAAAACCGATTATGGTAGCTATCGGACATGTTGGGCCTCCAGGTGAAATTACATCACGTGTTATAGAAACTTCTATTCCTAAAATGCGTGAACATGCAGATTTTATTTTTTTATCCGATTTAGCATTATCTCCGCCTCCTGTTTCAAAATAAGATTCATGACTCAAACTAAAAAAGAGAGCAACCTGCATATAGCAAATTGCTCTCTTTCCTTTTCATCCTAAATATAATCTACATGACTCACCCTGAATCCTTTTTTCTCTATTTTTTCGATTAATTGCTTTAATCTTTTTTCATTTAACTCATCTGTTATATTTACGATAACGCGGCGAATATATTGATCGCCATTATCTAGCGTAAATAGTCCACCGATATGAAATGCTTTCAACAATGTCCCAAGTTCTTTAATCGTTCCCTTACAATCTTGTGTTGCAATTGTTAATATATAACCACCTGTCCGCATACCAAATGAATCTTCAATAACATCAAATATATTAGAATGCGTTAAGATACCAACAAATTCATTATAATCATTTAGCACAGCTAAAAATGGAAGGCGACGAATAACATAAAATGCTCTAAAAAAAGAATCCTTTTCAAAAATAAATGCAGCAGAATCTTCCAACATATGTTCCGTACTTAATTTTTCTAATCCGCCATTACACTTTTTTTCTAAAAGATCTACTTTATAAATTATCCCCATGAATTTCTTTTCATCTTCTGCTACTACAGGGATTGCTCGAAATCCCGTTTCATTCATAATGCGCAAAGCCTCTTCACCTGAATCGTTCATTTTGCAAAATGTTATTTGCTGTTTTGGCAGAAAATGATATTTAACTCGCAAAATATGTTCCTCCTTACATGTCAACATGTAATCTATTTATAATAAGGAAACCTATATTTTATGAGTAAAATCATTTTTAAAACGCTTTCATTTATTTATTGACTTGTAACAACATCACAAACATTTTATATCACAGAGCTCTTTGCACCTTTTATCATTAACAACTTTACATGGTAATTCATTAAATATTCTATACCCTCTAGCCATTTTTTCGCTTCTTCTGGAGTTTTCCCCCACACGATCATGCCATAATTATGAACAAGAACTACTCCTCCACCTTCAATAAAATTCGGTACATTATTTTCTAATAAATCAGCGAATTTTTTCTCATCTTCTACAATGGGAATTGTCATTTCTGTTATACCCTCTTTTCCAAAAACACGTTCCACGCTACGTTTATCGAATGTTACTTCCCCTTCTTCTCCATATAACTCTGATATTAAATGGCTATCTACAGTCTGCACTTGTAAAATACATTCTGCACTACTTTTTTTATAAATATCCGCATGCATAAACGATTCTGCAGCTGGTTTTTCTTCATTTTCAAATACTGGCTCACACATACAATTAACAACAATAAAGTCTTCTTCTGAAAATAACCCTTTATCTCTTCCCTCAACGTTTACTAAAAAAGTTAACGGCTCTTTTGACGTACAAAGTGATAAACTAATTTTTGTACCATAAAACCAATCACGAAGTGCCAATTCAGATTTCACATCTTTTAATTCATTCCATTTCTTTAGAAAAAATAACATTTCGTCACCCCCGGCATAATATTTATATAATGTTCGAATCCTTTCTATGTAAAAGGAGTATTTTTTGATTATTCTAAAAATTTAATTGAATTATCACATGAGAACGCCTTTTTGTCAATATAGTTTCACAGCTCTTCTTTAAAATGGGCCATTCATATATCTATACTTCTGTCTATTCCCTATTTCATTTTGTACATAAAAAATACGTTATTCTTTTTAAATCAAAGAATAACGTATTTTCTCATCTTTTATTTCTTTATTTCATTATATAAAAACTGTGCATATTGTTCACGTGTTACGAAATCATCACCTAAAAAGTTTCCTTTTCCATCACCTTTTGATATATTATTATCCGCTAAAACTTTCACATATCCTTCTGCCCAGTGACCAGTTGGTACATCTTTTAAGTGCACTTTATTATTTCCATCTTCTTTTAACTGAAATACTTTATATAATACTACAGACATTTCGTATCGAGTTAATACTCCATCTGGACGAAACTTCCCAGTACCATCTCCTTGCATAATTCCAGCCTGCGCAACGGTAGCAATATCTTGCTCAAACATATGCCCTTTCGTATCTGTAAATCTCTCTTTCTGCTCTACTCTATTTTCTAATTTCAAGTATCTTTGTACTAAAGACGCAACTTGTCCACGAGTAATACTATCCCCAAATCCAAATTGTCCATTTCCATATCCCTTGAAAATATTTTCTTTCGCTAAATAATGAATTGCTTCCTCTGACCAATGTCCTTTTGGTACATCTTCAAATTCTACTACTTCTACTTTTTCATCTTCTTTAGAAGTGTTGTCTCCTTTGCTTTCTATCACATTTTGAATTACAGATCCTGTGAAGAAGATTCCTGTATCCGCAAACGGATCTTTCACACCAAATTCGTATATTTTCTCGCCTGATGTACTCCACTTAACTGAATCATTACTATACGTACCACCTTCGCTCTTCAAACGAATTTTTGTGGAAATTTCACCATCTTTTTCGTATATAGGTACTTTTACTTCTTTATTTACTTCTGTTTCCTCTAAAAATACTTTTTGATTTTGAACATTGATGTAAGCTGTTTTACTTAGTTCTATCACTGGTCGAACATCACGAATTTCATTTGCAACAAAACTTAAGAATACTAACTTTTTCAAATTACTAGCCGGTGTTAAGTCTGAAATATAATTCGCTTCTAAATCAAGTTTTTGTAAGTTTACTAGACTTGATAATGGCGTAATATCCTTTAACTCATTGTTAGGTAAGTGTAATTCTTTCAACTGTGCCATCTTACTTAGAGGAGTAACATCTTTTATTTCATTTTTCCCGATCCACAATTCTTCTAATTGCTTCATTCGCTCAATGCCGGATAAATCTTTAACTTTATTACGTGTTAATACTAAGTCTGTTAAAGGTAATGAATATAACGGTTTAATATCTTCAATTTGATTACCAGCTAAAGTCAAGTATGTTACATTTTTTAACGCGCTTAATGGAGAAACATTCGTAATTTTATTATTTGCTAAATTCAAGTAATCTAGTTGTTCCATTTTCGCTAATGCTGTTACATCTTCTATTTGGTTACCTGATAGATATAAACTTTTTACATTTTTCATTTCAATTAGTGGTGCAACGTTTGTAATTTTATTATTACTCAAATCAAGGGATTCTAAATTATCCATCTTAACAAGTGGTGTTACATCTGAAAATTCATTACCACGCAAAGCTAAATGATTTAATTGCTTTAAGTTCGCAAAGAACGACGGATCTTTTATCTTCGCATTCGCAACTGTTAAAGATTTTAAATTTGGCATATATTTTAATGCACTATAATCAAGAATCTCATTCGTATTTAAAAACAAGTCCTTTACTTGTAATAACTCTTCTTTCGTAATTGGTGTATTTAAATCTTTTCTATTAAATACTTTTTTATTAACAAGTTCTCTTAATTTGTTATCTGTTATCATATTTTGAGTATCAACCGGATTATCTATTTCCGTATTGCCTGAATTAGAGTTATCATCTGGTTTCTCTGTTTCTTTGTCACCTACAGTTGGATCTTTAATTTCAAATTGAACTTGATATTTGTGATCATATCCAATAGCCGGAATAAGTATATGCATTTGCATATTATGCTTCTTCTCAAACTCGCCAATTTCAAATTGAACTACTTTCGTTCCATTCTTCCTCTTATCTTCTGACAAAACCTTCACATCATGAAATACACCAGATTGATTTTTCTCTTCTATTCTAAGATATTGAAAATAATCGCTATCTTGTAAGGTTACAGTAACAATATTTTTCCCGTTTTCAATTGCTACTTTAGGATTTTTTATGTATTGAGAAACCATAGATGGCTCGTCTTTTTGGTCCTTATATATTTTAATCTCAGTATCGTATGTACGTTCATTAGCTACTACCGATTGGTTTGCTTCAATTTTTATTGCTGCTAATGCTGGAGTAGAATAAGCAGCAAATGGAATTGCTAATGTTGTCGCTACTACTAGCGCCTTCATATAATTTTTTTTCAAAATAATATCCCCTATCATATATAATTTTTATAATTGATAACATTTATCAATTACCTACAAATAAATGATAATGAATATCATTATCATTGTCAATGGTAATATTACATTAAGTTTATATTTCCATGTATAAAAAATAAAAACCCTTTATTCAAAGGGCTTTTTTACCTATTGTATGAAGAATTTCACTTTTTTCCTTCTCATTGATGACACCAATTTTTTGCAGAATATTCGCGTACAATACAAGTTTATTATATATTCGTTCTGACATGTTCCCCCTTCTTTCCTTCGACCAACTTTTTTTGTATTGGTAAATTATATGAAAGAAATGAGAAAATGTGTCCACTTTTTGCATAAATACAAATCTTTTATCCTGCTATTTGCTAGCAGTAAAACTCCCACCTAAAAATCAAGTGGGAGTTCAATTTATTTAGCAAATTGTCCATTGAATATTATGCTTTTTCATTTCCTCTTCAAAACTATAGGGCATTTTTTTATCACAAATAACATGCTGAATACGAGAAAATGCTGCTATTCGATAATTCCCTTTTACGCCTACCTTTGTATGATCACATAGAATATATGTTTTTTCCGCTAATTTCATCATCGCTTCTGAAAGTTTCGCCTTTTCTAATTCAAAACTAGAAACTCCAAAACTAGGCAATAATCCATCAATTGACACAAATGCTTTATGAAAATGGAATTGCTGTATTACTTGCTGGGAAATAGACCCTGATACGCGTGAGTGCTTTGGAGATATTTTCCCACCAATAAATAAAACTTCACCGTGAAACATCTTTTTATTAATAGAAGAAATTAATTGTGTAGCTACTGGAAAAGAACTTGTTACAATCGTTAAATTTTTTCGATGAACTAGATATGGTACCATTTGAAGTGGTGTACTTCCATCATCAATCGCAATCACATCTCCATCTTCCACAAACGTTGCTGCTTTATAGCCAATTCTCTTCTTCTCTTCTATATGCAGCATCTCTCGTTCTAACATTGGTGCCTCTATTCCAGCTCCCGGAAGTTGGACAGCTCCGCCGTACACTTTCTTCAACTTCTTTTCACGATCCAATTCTTCTAAATAACGGCGAATCGTCTCTGTTGATACAGCAAACTCCCTTGCTAACTCTGAAACTTTTACTTTTCCTTTAAACTCTACCTTCTCAAGAATGGTTCGCTTTCTTTCTTCTCCTACTACAGACATAGCTTCACCCCATTGATTTCTACCTCATAAACTACCTTACTTATACAAAGTTATAACTTTCTTTTTCAGTAAAAACTTCTTCATGAATATGAATACCACGCTTTACTAGTTCATCAAAAATAATTTGTGGCTTTACAAAAGCTTCCTCAGGTGTTACAACCCCCACTTTATTTACATTCCCATTTGCGACTAACTCTGTAGCAATCCCAAATGGAATACCGACGTTTCTCGTATAAGCTCTTAATTTTTCCCATCCTACAACAGATCCATCAGATAACGGGTGTGTATGATATAATACATGCCTTTGTTTCTCATTATTTTTCATACCTATTACTTCTACATGAAGTGCATAACCGTAAATTTCTGTTTCTTGTCCCTCTTTCGATTGCAATAAATACTTCGAAATGCAATCCATAATGCCGATTTCTTCCCCATTTATTTCAACTTGATCATTACGCAATATACCGTAATCATATAACGCACGTACGAGTTGCATATTTTGCTTTGGCCAAGTCCCTCTCGTCTCTATCAGTTTGACGCCTTTATTTTCTAGTGCTTTTGCTAACGTAATCGTTTCAGAATGCGGGATTATATACTGCATTGCCTTACCATAAGGCGCCGGTAATTCTATTTCTCTCGGACGCGCAAACGGAGGTACTTGCTTAAACTCACCATCTTCATACACTGTACGCGATGGTAAATGTGGATCATATTCATATGTCGTTGTTTCTGTAATTGATGCAGAAAAAGCAATCGGACGATACGAACCGTGGCTGACACGAACTGATTCTACAGTATCTAGCTGATTTGCTGCATGCATTGCCATCATTTGCGTTACACCTGGCGTCATACCAAAACCAGGTAAACATGTTTTTCCGTTTTGAACAAATATAGAATGCGAGTCATTTTCTTCACCAAATCCATTTAAATTCACACCGTGACAACCTGCTTCTGCAATACATCGAGTTGACAAACCATTTAGCTTTATCGTCGTGCCATCCATTACAATGTCATAGCCCTTCATTTTTGCAACTGTATCTTCATGATTTGTCACATCAACTTTAACAAAATCAACACGAGGATCGTTAACCCATTCTACTACTTTAAGCCCCTCTTCTTCGTTAAAATCCGCTACTGTAATCGTCTCAAAAGATGAAAATTGCACCAAATCTAAAATTGCTTCACGACAAATTTTACCTGCTCCACCTAAGCAAAATACTTTCAACCTATAACAACTCCTTTAGCGATACTATCAACTAAGCGATTAATATCTGCCTCATGTACATCACCGATATTTCCAATGCGGAATGTATCTACTTTTGAAATTTTCCCAGGATAAATAACAAATCCATAGCGTTTTAACTCGTTATATAACTGTTGAAACTCGAAGTTCCCTTCCGGGTAAATGAAAGATGTAATAATAGGAGATTGATATTTTTCATCTACGAGTGGCTTAAAGCCAATTTCCCCCATTCTATTCACTAATAGTTTTTGGTTATTGTAATATCGATTGTAACGTGCGCTTACTCCGCCTTCTTTTTCTAATTCAAGCAAAGCTTGATAAAAAGCGTGTACAACATGTGTAGGTGACGTAAAACGCCATTTCCCATTTTGATTTTCCATCGTTTCCCATTGATCGTATAAATCTAAAGATAATGAACGTGCCTGCCCTTTACATTTCAACAATTCTTCGCGCTTTGCAATAACAAACCCGAACCCTGGAACCCCTTGAATACATTTATTCGCACTACTAATTAGAAAGTCAATTTGCAACTCAGCGCTATCTATTTCAATACCACCAAAACTACTCATTGCATCAACTAGTGTTACTTTTCCGTATTGCTTACCTAATTTACATACGTCTACAATTGGATTAATAATGCCTGTTGTTGTTTCACAATGAACAACTGCAATATGTGTAATCTCTTTATCTTGTTGTAATATCTTTTCTACTTCTGCAATATTAGTAGGCTCCCATTCTTCAGTTTGACTAACCACCACATCTATATGTAACATCTCTGCCATTTGTACAATTCGCTTACCGTACGCACCATTTGTACAAACAAGCATTTTTCCATTTCTAGGAATAACAGAACCAATTACTGCTTCAACTGAAAACGTACCGCTTCCTTGCATGAGAACAGTCGTATATTTCTCTTCTTCCTTCGTTGCTAACGATACAAGTTTAGCTCTTACATCTTGCACCATCGTGTTATATTCAGCATCCCACGTACACCAATCGTATAACATAACTTCTTTTACCGTTTTTGTTGTCGTTAATGGTCCTGGTGTTAATAATAAGTAGTGATTTTCAGTCATGATCCTATTCCCCTTTTATGAAATAATAAGTTCTTGTTTCTCGATATGTTCCATTACGCTTTCGAGTTCCTGCATCGTTTCTATCGTAAAGTGCGCCCCATTTTCAACGAAACGATTGCGAACTACTTCTATTTTTTCACGAAGTTCTACCGAATCCATATTCTCCACTTCTTCTTCCGTTAAACCGAGCTCGCTACTGCCAAGAATTACACCAACTGTCCACATTCCAGCATTTCTTCCCTCTTTCATATCCGATACCGTGTCTCCAACTTTTATCATATGATTCATTGGATATACACCAAGTTCCATCGCATTTTTATAACACATCCACGGATATGGACGACCCGCTGGAACATCATCAGGCGTTACAAGAAAATCAGGTTTATACCCTTGTAGCGCTGCTTCTCTTGCTACAATATCCATCATTTCTCTCGTATAACCAGTCGTTGAACCAATTTTAATTCCTCTTTCACGTAAAGAAGCAATCACTTCTTTTACTCCATTAATCGGTGACGCATAGCGCGGTAAAATAGCGAAGAGAATTTCTTCAAATTCTTCATACATCTCCTGAATATCTGCTTCTGTTGGGAATTGTCCGAAAACACGATTCCACTCACTCGCAATACGAGGCATCTCTGTTAATGCCCTAACATGATCAATTTTCAATAACCCCATTGGCTTACGAGCTTCTTCTGCAGTAATTTCAACACCGCGTTTATGGAAAATCTCCATAAATACTTCCAGTGGTGCAAAACATCCATAATCAACTGTCGTACCCGCCCAATCAAAAATAACTGCTTCTATTTTCATTCAATCCATCACCCTTCTTATTTATCTTTTTTGCCATTGTGAAGTTCGGTTACGAAGTGCTTTCGTTCCCCATTCATATACAACTCTTACTACAATATTTGTAACAACAATAAGTACACTCATTGCAGCTGCTGGTGCTACATTTCCTGCATCATCCATGTTTACAATTGATACAGCAGCTAGTTTAAAATCAGCTGCATATAGGAATACGACTGCCGAAACAGTTACCATTGAATTTACGAAGTAGTACATTACCATTTCTAAAATCGCCGGTAAACACATCGGTACTGTTACTCGAAAGAATGTTTTATAAAACGGAATTCCCATCGACTGTGAAACAAGTTCAAACTCTCGATCTAATTTCTTTAAAGCTGTCGTTGCCGTAACAAATGTTACAGAATAAAAATGAATGATATTGACTAGTACTAGCACAGCGATTGTTCCGTATAGAGAATGAAACGGATTCGTTACGGAAAGTCCAAAGATTTGTATGGTTGGTTGACTAAAGAAGAAGACATAGCCTAACCCAAGTACTAAACCTGGTATCGCTAAAGGGACAATAGAGAAAAAGTAACCTGCTTTTCGGAAAAATTGTAGCTGATCTATTTTCTCAATCGCATAAGCGAACATAAATGTTAAAACCGCTCCAATAACCGCTGTGATTGCTGAAACAATTACGCTATTTTTAAACGCTTCAAGTCCATCTCCTGTTAAACTAGAAAAATTAAAATGCTCAAATGTAAAGCTCATATTATATGGCCATACTTTCACACTTGCCGCAATACCAACTGCCACAAATAATAGAATGATCATAAGCGTTACTACGCTACAATATGCGAATGAAATAACATCTCGTTTCTTATTATTTATTATTCTGTAAGGTACTGATTTGGAAGATAAGAGATTCGCCTGCTTTCTTTGCGTAATACGATCAACTGCAAATGCAAATATAGCAGGGATTAATAAAATCATTCCGACAGTTGCACCCATTGGCATATTCTGTTGCCCAATTACTTGCTTATATACATCAGTAGCAAGTACATTATATTGTCCGCCAACAATTTTTGGTGCTCCAAAATCAGTGAAACTAAGTGTAAACACAACGAACATCGCACTAATTAATCCGTACTTTACACTAGGTAAAGTAACAGTGAAAAATTGCTTTGTTTTACTCGCTCCTAACATATTAGAAGCTTCATATAAACGATAATCAGAACCTTGAAAAGCAATTAATAATATAAGAAATGCTTGCGGAAATGTATACATGACTTCAGCCATCACAATTCCTACTGGTCCATATAAAGGGATTTGTATCCCTTCAAACAAACCAAACATTCCTTTCGTTACTAGCCCTTGATTACCAAATAAATATGTCAGTGCGATACCGTGCATCATCGTTGGTGCGAATAGTGGTAACAACGCAACATATTGAAATACACGCTTTCCAAACACATTCGTACGAGCAATCGCATAGGCGTAAGCGAAAGCGAGTGTCACTGCAATAATTGTTGTCGCGCCCGAAATCCATATCGTATTTTGTAATGATTGAACTAGCGTCGGTGTTGTGAAATATTTACTAAAATTCGCAACGCCAATGAAAGCTCCATCTTTATCGTAAAAAGCTTGTGTAAACAATTGTAATAGGGGTAATACAAGCATGATCAAAAAAGCAAGAAGCATACCAATAATTAATAGTCTTTGTATCCACTCTTCTTTACCAATACGTCTCTTAATCTTTTTTTTCGTACTTTCTACCTTGAAATTTTCTAACATCTCCATCTATACAATGACCTTCTTTCCATATGACAACATATGATTTTCTGAGAAAGAGATTTGAATCGGTTTTCCTTTTCTAATAGCGGTTTTTTCTACTTCTGATGCCAATATATCCACTACAATTTTCTCGTTATAAAGATGTGTTTTTTCTTCTACGACTCGCACTTCTGTCCGATATACAGATCCTCGGAATTCCATGCTTTCCACAACCGTTTTAATACCATCATTTTGTACAACTATTACATGTTCAGGACGAATTGCATGTTCTTCATTATTTTTCGAAAAGAAATTAATAGAACCAATAAAATCTGCCACAAACGGATTGGCCGGTCTTTGATAAATCTCCTCTGGTGTTCCAATCTGCATAATTTCCGCATGATTCATTACAACAATTTTATCAGCCATCGTTAATGCCTCTTCTTGATCATGCGTGACCATAATAGTTGTTACTCCTACTTTTTCTTGCAAATCACGCATTTCTCTACGTAACTTTTCACGTACTTTTGCATCTAAAGCAGATAACGGCTCATCCAGTAACAAAATATCCGGAGACAGAGCGAGCGCACGTGCAAGTGCCACTCGCTGCTGTTGTCCACCAGACATTTGAGCAGGATATTTATCTTTTACATTCAGTAAATCAACTAGTTCTAACGCCTCCAACGCTTTCTCTTTTACTTCTGCTTTTCCATATTTTTTTGTCTTTAAGCCGTGTTCAATATTTTCAAGTGCTGTTAAATTCGGAAATAATGCATACGATTGAAACACCATTCCGAAGTTCCTCTTTCCAGGAGGTAATGCTGTAATATCTTTTCCATTCACAGCTATACTACCTGTTGTTGCCTCTTCTAACCCTGCTAAAATTCGAAGCAATGTCGTTTTCCCACAACCACTTGGGCCTAATAAACATACAAACTCATTTTTTTTCACAGTAAAAGAAATATCTTTTAACGCTGTAAATGCATCAAACTGTTTTTGAATGTGTTGAATTGATAAATATTCGCTCATTTTTTCTCTCTCCCACTCACTTACTTTTTCGGTTCTGCTTTTTGGCCAAACTCTTTTTCCCATTTTTCTAAAATTTTGTCGCGATTTTCTGCTGCCCATTTAAAGTCATTCTTTTTGTATAACTTTTCTGTTACATCTTTAGGGAATCCATCTGGAAGTTTATAATCATTTTTAATTGTCGCAAATCCATTTTTCTCGAAGTATAACTTCATTACATCATCAGTAATTGCCCAATCTAAAAATGCTTGCGCTAATTTTTCATTTTTTGCATTATCTTTTTTAATAAGTGCGTTCGCTTCTACTTCCCATCCTAATCCTTCTTTCGGCAATACAACTTCAACTGGTGCACCTTTTTGTTTCTCTTTCAAAGCACTATAAACCATCGATACACCTACTGGATATTCACCCGCGCCTGCTAATTTCGCTGGTTTTGATCCTGAGTGAGTATAAGTTGCCATATTATCATGAAGTTTCTTCATGTAATCCCAGCCTTTATCTTCACCCATAATTTGTAACCATGCAGAAACTGTTAAAAATCCTGTTCCAGAAGAAGCTGGATGTGGCATAACAAGCGTTCCTTTATATTCTGGTTTCGTTAAGTCTTCATATGATTCTGGCATCGGTAAATTTTTCTTCTTTAATTCTTCTTTATTTACAGCAATCCCTGTCATAAATGCAGTGTTTCCTACCCATTTTTCTGGTTGCTTATCATCTTTAAATTGTGGAAGAACACGATCTGCTCCTTTTGGAGAGTATCCTTTTAACATATCTTTTTTATCTAAAGCTAATAGGCTTGATGCAGCAGTCCCCCATACAACATCTGCTTGTGTATTCTTTCCTTCAGCTAGTAGTTTCGCTGTAATAACTCCCGTTGAATCACGAACAATGTTCAATTTCACATCTGGATATTTCTTTTTAAAAGAATCAAGATAAATTGGTACAAGTTCTTCTTCGATTGCTGTGTAAACAGTTAATGATCCAGATAATTTATCATCTTTCACTTTTGCTCCAGCACTTTCTTCTTTCTTTGCACCACACCCCATTAATAACGAAAATACCATTCCAGTTGCTACAGCTTTAAAGATTGTTTTTTTCACTGTCTCTCTCTCCTTTTACAAATCTTATGTACAACTCAAATATAAACAACTAGTGTAAAAGCAGTATTAAACCAACATTAATCTTTTGTTTGTTGTTTGTTTTTGTGTAATACGTTGCTACTTCTATGTTTTTTCACATTTTTCTGCTAATAATGAACACTAAATTTACAAATAATTAAAAAAACCTTTATAATCCCACAAAAAAATGAGGCGTTTGTAAAAAACGCCTCATTTTTGTTTACCTTTTTTTGAATTACGATTTGCATACTTCGCGCTATTTTCTCCTTCATACTCTAATGCAAATTCTGCATCTGGTAAGCTTTCTTTCGGAGTTTTATTATTGTTGATTGCCGCATTTTGTTTCACTTTTCTTTTTACCAATACATTCACCTGCTCTCAAGAATTCACTTTCTACTCTAGTTTGAAGCAACATAAAATAATTATTACTGGCAAGTGTTAACAAGTACATAAGAGTCGCTAGATGGAAATACTACGGCAGAAAGCATTATAAAAAGGAGCGATTATTTTGAAGAAGAAAGATAAGATTCAATCACCCATTTTAGATGAAACGCTCCCGCATCAAATGAATTTTCCATCTTTTAAAGGAACAGGAAAAAAGATGCAACAACCTTTCATAAACCAATATGACGTCGTAATCGGAGACAGTAAATATAATTCCGAGAACAGTCCGCTTAACAATTGGAGTGATGAAGTAGATCCTGCCATTATGGCTGGAGAAGAATGGATCCATCCTACAAATGATATTGGGTGGATTTCAGAAGAAAATCAAGAGTTACTAAAAAACGAAGTGGATAATAAGAATGACGCTTTTATGCATCCGCAATTTGGCATTAACGACTAAAAAACCATTCTACCTAACATAGGTAGAATGGTTTCATACTAGCCAATAATAATTCTCTCTTTCGGATATTTATAGCGAGGTGGCTGTTCTCTTCCGCCACTAGCTAAAATAAATGTTAAAATACCAACACGCCCGATAAACATAAGTACAATAAGTACAAGTTTACCAACAGTTGTTAAATCAGGCGTAACACCTGTTGATAGTCCCGTCGTTCCGAAAGCAGAACAAACTTCAACAATTAAGCTCATAAGCGGTACATTTTCCGTAATAGATAAAATGAATAGCGCAGTAGCACATAACAAAATCCCCATCGTCATAACGACAGATGCTTTCAGTACATCCTCTTCATGTAGCTGACGTTTGAAGACTCTAACTGTTCTACCGCCCCTTGCAAAGGTGTATAGTGACAATATACTAACAGCAAATGTTGTTGTACGTATTCCGCCCCCAACCGAACTTGGAGATGCTCCTATAAACATTAATATACTCATAAATAAAAGCGTCGGTTGTGACAATTCACGTATATCCATCGTAGCAAGCCCACCACTTCGCGTCGTCACAGATTGGAATAATGTATAGAAAACTGTTTCATGCCATGACTTTCCTGCTAAAAACTGGTTTCGCTCTAACAAAAAAATCATAATTGTTCCAACGATAACGAGTGCAAAAAATGTTGTTGTCGTCAATTTTGTAAATAACGAAAAACGAAATAGTTGCTGTCTCCTTTTACTAAGGAATTGTTTCACTTCCATTAATACAGGAAAACCAATTGCTCCTAAAATAATAAGTAACATATGAATCATTTGAACAATATAATCTTTCTTATACGGAATTAGCGATTGCCCTGTTAAATCAAATCCGCCATTCGTGGTTGCACTAACAGCCGCAAAGAAACCGTGAAAATAAGCTTCTTGCCAAGTTGGAAAGTAAAGTAAGAATCTTGTACCTAATAATATTGCTCCAATAAGTTCTATCGAAATAATTACAATTAAAATAGAACGCATCAATTCTACAAGGCCTGATAAATTCCCTTGATTATGGTCTGCCATAATGAGCCTTCTTCTCTGCAAACCAATCTTTTTCCCTGTTATAATCCAAACGAACGTACCAAGTGCCATAATTCCTAAGCCGCCTAATTGTAAAATAAGGGCTAACATAATAATTCCCGCCGTAGTAAATGTATCTGAAATCGTAACAACAGACAATCCCGTAACACTTACCGCACTAACAGATGTAAAAAGTGCATCGATAAATGTCCATTTCACACCAGCCTTCGTAACAAACGGGAAACTAAGCAATATCACCGATACAACTACTGCTAATAAATAAAACAAAACAATGAGTTGTACAGGACGTAATTTTTGTAAAAACTTTTTTATATCTCTCATTCCATCACTTCGCTACCTTTTTTCTATCGATTAAATAAAGAAAAATTTTCACTTCCTTTATTTGTGAACAACTGCTCGAATAATTTGGCAAATACCATTCCATACACCGTTCCATTACCTCCATACGGTAATGCGTAAAACAAATTATGTATCTTTTTGTCTTCTTTTAAAATCGGGAGACCATCATGACTACCACCAAATGCCGCTGCCCAATAGTAGTCTGCCTGTATATTTTTATACTGCGGGAACATCTCTTTTACAATGTTAATAAGGATATCACGCTTATGCAATAATTTTGTGTCACCAATCGGTTGAATTTTCATCGCTTCATCTAATCCACCTACAATAATGCGATTTTCATACGTCCGAAAATATAAGTAAGGACGTGCTGTTTCCCAAATTAATGATTGCTCATGCCATCCTTCAAATTGATCTATCTCATTTGTCACAACCGCATAAGATGTCTCTACTGTTGTATTTTTTTCTATCTTTCCAAAAAGCGCTTCATAGCCTGTCGCCATAATAATATTCTTTGCTACAATGCGATTTCCTGTTTTCGTGTAACAAATTAAATCATTTTGGCGTTTTTTTATATGTAATGCCTCTGTATGTTCATGTATTGTGGCTCCCATTTGATTTGCCTTATGTAAAAGGCTATGCGCTAATAAATACGGATTCACCTCAGCATCACCGTGTGTATATAATGCCGCTTGTTTTGTGAAGGAATAACGTTCCTTAATATCGAATTCTGTAAAATACTCAACAGGAAATCCATAATTCTGTAACGTATTGTACTCCTCTTGTAAAAATGAGGCGTCCTCACTTTTACTTGCATAATATAAACTACTTCGCGGAATAAAATGGGGATCAATATCGAGAGTCGGTACAACATTCTCCATTGTTCGTAACGCTTCGTAACAAAGCTTATATGCTCGCACCCCTTTTTCTTCACCAAATGTATGGATAAGTGAGGTTAACGATTTATCATGAAGAAATTGTAGTAAACCTGTATTAGCAGCTGTGCTACCGCAGGCGATTGCTCGTTTTTCAATGAGCATAACACTCATGCCAATTTTCGCTAACGAATACGCGATATGAGCACCAGCTTCTCCACTTCCTACTACAAGCACATCACATATCATATCATTTTCTAACAGTGGATAACAAGGTACAGAAACTCCTGTATTCCAAAACAACTTACCGGTCATAAGTTTCATAATTATACTCCTAAAATATAAATTTCTCCTTTCTATGTTTTGTTATTTCCCATAAAAAAATCCAACTAACATATGCTAGTTGGATTTTTTATTTTTACTTCGAACGCTCGTCAAGCCAATCTCCAATCATCGGATAAGTTTGTTTTACCGCTGTTCCGCCGTAAACGATAGACATATGCCCTGTTGGTAAACATACATATTGTTTATCTGTGCTAGAAATATGATCTAGCAATGCTTCTACTTGACATGGTAGGGCAATATGATCACGTTTTCCGGAAATATTTAAGACATTTGCCTTAATATTTGCAAGATCTACCTTTTGTCCACGAATAACGAGCTCACCCTTAACTAGCTTATTATTTTGATAAAAATCACGAATCCACTGTCTGTATGATTCACCAGGGAACGGAATGCCATCACCAACCCACTTTTGAACCAATCTCCAGCTTTCGACGAAGCGCTCATTCTCTGAACGATCTACTAAAGCAACATATGGACCAACAAAGTTCGTAATTGGCTTTAACATTTTGTTTCCGAAATCAATCATTTCTGGCGGAATATTTCCAAATGTATCAACCGCTTTATCTAAATTGAAGTATTTCTCATCTAATAAAGGACCATACAATCCTGTTTCAGAGAAATCAAAAGGACTTGTCATGAAAATTAAATTACGAATTGGCATGTGCGGATGCAGTGCTGCATAAATAGATGTTAGCGTTCCACCCATGCAATAACCAAGTAAAGAAATCTCGTCCGATTTTGCAGTTCGCATTACTTTTTTTACTGCTTTTGCAATATAATCAAACACGAAATCATCAAATTTCAAATGACTATCTTCTAAACCAAATGTGCCCCAATCGAGCATATACACATCAAAACCACGGTCCACTAGATATTCCACTAAACTATTTCCAGGGGTTAAGTCCATAATATATGGTTTATTAATAAGAGCATATATTAATAGAATTGGAACTCTTTGTGTTTTTTCTTGTTTTGGAATGTAGCGATAAAGCTTCGTCTTATTCTTTGTCCAAATAACCTCTTTCGGTGTTAATCCTACTTGTGGCTCTGGTTCACGTAATAAAATTTCACTCGCCCTTTTCACTCGACGGTATGCTTTTCGGTACTCTTCTGGGTATAGCTCTAATTGCTTTTCCCATTCTGTTGCGAATGTAGTCATTTTTCTATCTCCTTTTTGGTCGATTTCCTTCTAAAAAAAGAAGTGCATTCCTGCTATGGATATGCACTTTTTTCTTACTTCATTACATATATAATCCGCCGTTAATGTTTAATTGCTGACCTGTGATATAAGCACCGTCACGGCATAGGTATACTACACCTTTTGCAATTTCATCAGCTTGACCAAAACGTTTTTTCGGGATTTTAGCAACGATTTTTTGGCGTACTTCTTCTGGTACTTCTGCTACCATTTCAGTATCAATAAATCCTGGGCAAATAGCGTTTACAGTTACATTTGTTTTTGCAAGCTCTAATGCTAATGATTTTGTAAATCCTAGCATACCTGCTTTCGCTGCTGAATAGTTTGTTTGTCCAAATCCACCCGCTTGACCAATAATAGAAGAAATGCTAATGATTCTTCCTTCTTCTGCTTCCGTTATGTATGGAAGTACAGCGCTAGTCGTATTAAATACGCTGCTTAAGTTCACGTCAATTACGCGCTCCCAATCTTCACGATTTAACTTTTTGAATGTACGATCTCTTGTAATACCAGCATTATTAACAAGAATATCAACTTTACCAAAATGATTCACTGCTTCTTCTACAAGTCGGTTTGCATCTTCTACTTTAGAAACATCCGCTTGAACTGCATAAACGTCATGTCCTTCTTTTCCTAGTTCATTTACTAAGTTTTCAGCTGCTTCTTTACTGCTATTATAGTTAATAACAACTTTTGCTCCCTCTTGTGCTAGCGCTACTGTAATCGCTTTACCAATCCCTTTTGCCCCACCTGTTACGATTGCTACTTTTCCATTTAATTGAACCATTTCTTTTCCCCCTTAAATGAATTTGTGAACGACTATTATGAATCATTTTGGTACTCATACAATGGAGTCCCTATATAATTATGTTTCGCTGTTTATACATAGAAAAGAGATTCTCCCTCTCTCTTTTATCTGTTATAAACAAGCGCTATTATCACTTTTTATTTTCTGGCTTATTCGTAGGTTTTACTTCTTCTTTTACAGGTTCTTGTAGTTTCGCTAGTACTGCATTTTGCTTTTCTAGCAATTCTAAAATTTGATCAACTTTCGTTTCTAATGTGCGAAGATCTTGTTTTACTTTCGTAACATCACGCTTTAATGTAGGAGCCTGTCCTAATGAATCCACTTTCTCTTCTAGAACTTCCTCAATGTTATCTACTTTATTTTCTAAGTTAATAACAAGCGTAGCCACTCTAGCGATATCCTCTTTCGTAGGCACATTTACCTGCTCTAAATAGTTTTTTGTTGTATCATTTAATGCTTTTTGATAAAACAAATTCAAATCTAGAACACTGCCCATCCAAGCAGAATATTCTTCTGTTTTAATTGTTTCATTGAGCGCTTTTCCCCAAAATGTTTCGGTTTGTTCATAAGCATTTTTCCATGCTTGTAGTGGATCGAATTTTTGATCAATCACTTTACCTACACTCCCTTTTTCGTTTTTGAAACAATTCAACCTATTCACTATTTTCTAATATTCTGAATAAAACTTCAAGTCTATATTTTATTTTTCTTTATTTTCCAACAAATGTATTGACATTAAAAACAGATAGGTGTAAATTGCACTTATAAGCAAAAAATTCCATCTAACTGATTCATGAGGTGATGCACAATCATGCTACAAAATGAACCAGAACAACGCGAAAGTTTGGAGAACAACCAAGCAAAACAACCAAACTCCATGCCAAAAAACTTCTTAGTTCCCTTCTTACTTCTCTGTCTAAAAGACTGGAGTCTTCATGGTTACAAACTTATTCAAATGCTAATGGATATCGGCTTTTCTTCGGTTGACCAAGGCAATGTGTATAGAACACTACGCAAATTAGAAAAAGAAAATCTTATTTCTTCTACTTGGGATACAAGCGACGGAGGGCCAGCAAAAAGAATTTATTCTTTAACTGAATATGGAGAGCAATATTTAACAACATGCGCGACTTCTTTTGAGCATTACCAAAATATGCTGCGGACGTTTTTCACGTTATACACCAACGCATTCTTTCCATTTTCTACTTCTCCAGAAAAGGATGAAAAGGATTCTTCATCTTCACCTGGTGGTACAGCAGAGTAATCTGCGTTCACAATATGCAAAAAAACATTTGGGGGTCAAACAATGGAAACTAAGCCATACGAATTAGTCGATGCATTTTGGAAAAACTGGTCTCAATCTCTTTCCCTTTTCTCTTCAGCAGGGAAACAATTAGAGCAACTTACTTTAGAAACGTTAAAACAACAACAAGACGCTTTGCATAAATTAACATCAGGTGTAGATGAACTAGAAAAAGAACTACACCAATTCACTGCTCAGTTCAATAACCAATATACAGATTACGTGAAGCAAATAACTGGAAACTCCTTAAATGACCAAATTAACGAGTGGCAAGAAAAATGGAATGAGCTTTCTACTCAAATGCACCAACTTACTGTTGCTCCTACGAAAACATCTTTGTCTATTCTTACTCAAACAAGTGGGCAATTTGAAGAAACAACAAAGCAATTTATCGAGCAACAACAATCGCAACGTGAAGAGGTTCAAAAACAGTTAGAAGTTTTTTTGGGAGAGTTCAAGTCCAAACAACTAGAACTCGCAAAGCAGTTCGAGGAAAACTCAAAAAATCTATTTACTTCCATCAAGTAAGAAAAATGTGGCAACTAACTGCAGCACAAACAAAACTCTTTCTTCCTCCTACTACATCAAGATGGCTGGCATTTTTCGATATGGAAAAGAAGGAGGACAAAATGAATCCATTTCAAGAAGCACAAACTGTTCCAGAGCTTCGTTATGATGAGATTCAAGTCGGTGACCAAGCATCATTAACAAAACAAATTACGGATGAGGACGTTATCAATTTTGCAAAATTGACTGGAGATGTGAATCCCATTCATATTTTAGATTCGTTTGCAAAAACGACAATGTTTAAAGAACGTATTGCTCATGGCATGCTCGTTTCCAGTTTTATTTCTACCATTCTCGGAACGAAACTCCCTGGCAAAAATACGATTTATTTATCTCAAAACGTTTCATTCCGCGCTCCTGTCAAAATCGGCGATACACTTCGCGTTGTGGCAGAAGTCATCAAAAAACGGGATGATAAAAAAATCATTACATTACAAACAAACATTTATAATCAATCCGATGATATTGTCGTGGAAGGTACAGCGACAATACTGAAAAAAGAGTAGCAAATTCGCTACTCTTTTTTCTATCCAAGAACTTCTAATCACACCGATTACTTCCGGGTATGAGTACGTTATTTCCACATAAAATAATGGTACCAGTTCAGATAAGTATTTAACTGGATTGGACTACTCATAAGGATGTGTATCAACATGGTAAAAACAAACAAATTACTAGTTCCAGGTGCTGAACAAGCGCTTGAACAATTTAAATATGAAATTGCACAAGAATTCGGTGTAAGCTTAGGATCTAATACAGCATCTCGTTCTAACGGATCAGTTGGCGGTGAAGTAACAAAACGCCTTGTTGCTTTAGCTCAACAACAATTACGTGGATAAACCTATAACATATGGCTTAGAGGCAGATATTCTCTGCCTCTTTCTATTTTTAACATACATAATCGTGCTTTTTCACATACTAGTAAGAGCAAACTGAAAGGAACGATATGTAACATGAAACGGATTAATATTCGCATGAGTCCTCCCCGCGTTCTTACTTTGTCTTTTATTATGTTATCAATTATCGGTACATGCTTATTAAAACTACCAATTGCTACAACAACGTCTATTTCATGGCTCGATGCTTTATTTACAACCGTTTCTGCTTGTACGGTTACAGGGCTTGGTGTTGTGGACACGGGAAAAGTATTTACCTTATTTGGCCAATGTGTCATTTTAACGCTTATACAAGTGGGCGGACTGGGCATTATGAGCTTTGCCGTTTTAATCGCGATTATGCTCGGCAGAAAAATTGGTCTTCAAAATCGAATTTTACTGCAACAAGCGTTAAATCAAACGAATATCGGCGGTGTCATTCGTCTTGCCAAAGCATTATTTTTATTCTCTTTTACCGTTGAATGTATCGCTACGTTGATTCTTTCTTTTGAATGGGTACCAAAATACGGTATTGCTAAAGGGGTCTATTATAGCTTTTTCCATTCGATTTCTGCTTTTAACAATGCAGGTTTTTCTGTGTGGAGTGATAATTTAATGTCCCATTCTCATAGCGTTCTTGTCAATCTCGTTATTTCCTCCCTCATTATTTTAGGTGGGATTGGTTTTACAGTAATCGTAGATATAAAGAGAAAGAAAAATTTTAAAAACCTTACATTACACTCAAAACTTATGCTCTCTTCTACTCTAATCATTAATATTATTGCGACTGTTTTTATTTTTATATTCGAGTTCCACAATTCTCTTTCTATGAGAGGCTTTAGCCCATTTGAAGAGGGAATGGCTGCTTATTTTCAAGCCATTTCAACGCGAACTGCCGGATTTAATACGGTTGATATTTCTGCATTATCCAAACCTTCCTTACTATTAATGATGCTCCTTATGTTTATTGGTGCTGGTAGCGCTTCAACTGGTGGTGGGATTAAGTTAACAACATTTTTAATCATGTTTTTTGGGGTATTTAAATTTTTAAAAGAACAAGATGATATTGTCGTATTTAAAAAATCAATTAAAGATACTCTCATTGTCAAATCATTGACCATCACTATTATTTCTATTTCATTTATCTTTTTCGCTATTTTAATTTTAAGTATTACTGAGCAAGTTCCTCTATTAATGAGTGCTTTCGAAGTATTTTCAGCATTTGGGACTGTTGGCCTCAGTATGAATTTCACCCCCCACCTAACTATGATTGGAAAAGCTATTATTATCTTTATGATGTTTTTTGGGAAAATGGGACCTTTAACATTGGCTTTTTCCTTTGCACGTAAAAAGAACCGGAAAATAAAATATCCGAATGAAGATATTTTAACAGGTTGACAACCGTATAAATTATCCATATAATGAGAATACAATAGCATATCTCCAAAGGGGAGTAGCGTCCAAGAATGTTTCTTGGAAACAAAGTCGTCATTACGTAGAACTTAGTTCTTCCGGCTTTGTTGGCATTTTCATTACATATGTCTAGCAAGACCTTTGCCTATTAACGGCAGAGGTCTTTTTTGTATTCACTACCAATTTCTTCCAAAGTTAATAGGCAGGAGTATGGGGAAACTAAATAGTGGGGAAATTCTTCACTTATTTAGTACTTATAGAAATGAGAGGAGAATGTACATGGATGTATCATTATTATTGGAGTATGGTTGGGTATTACTCATCCTAATTGCACTTGAGGGGATTTTAGCGGCTGATAACGCGCTTGTTCTTGCAATTATGGTAAAACATTTACCAGAAGAAAAACGTAAAAAAGCACTATTTTACGGATTAGCGGGGGCATTTGTTTTCCGATTCGGATCGTTATTCATGATCTCGTTCTTAGTCGATGTATGGCAAGTGCAAGCAATCGGTGCAATTTACCTTATGTTTATCGCTGGTAATCATTTATTTAAAACGTATGTTAAAAAGAATACGGATGAAGAAACAGAAGAAAAAGAAGCAAAGAAAAAACAAGAGAACTTTTGGTGGACTGTATTTAAAGTTGAGGTTGCAGATATTGCCTTTGCAGTTGATTCTATTTTAGCTGCCGTTGCATTAGCAATGACTTTACCGAAAACAGGATTAGGTACAATTGGTAGCCTTGATACAGGACAATTCGTTGTTATCTTTGTAGGTGGACTTATCGGATTAATCATTATGCGATTTGCAGCAACTGCTTTCGTACAAATATTGAAACGTAAACCAGGACTTGAAACTGCAGCATTCTTAATTGTAGGTTGGGTTGGTGTGAAACTAGCAGTTTATACGTTAGCACACCCTGCATTAAATGTAATTCCACATTCATTCCCAGAATCTACACCATGGAAGCTTACATTCTGGATTGTATTAGTTGGAATCGCAGTTGGCGGTTGGTTCTTCTCGAAAGAAGTAGAAGTAAAAGTAGAAAAGAATTTAGACGAAAAAGCGCTGTAATTACAGCGCTTTTTCTTTTTTTCCCTTCCCCCTCTCAATGTCCAAAAAAATTCCATTATACTATTTTTTGTAAGCGTTTTCTCTATGTATGTATGTCCTTTTTGTGAAACATTACACAAACTTATTGAAACTATGACAGAATCCATGTACTTTATTCATATAAGGAGTATTTATAGATGATGTACTAAAGGAGCGTATTACTCATGCTAGAACAAGGATTAGATTATGTTGTCAAACTGGCTAAGAGCAAAAAACAAATGTTAGATACAAACCCGATGCAATATTTCATTCGTGCCGCACTTGCGGGTATTTATATCGGTTTTATTATTGTACTATGTTTTAAATTAGGTAACTTTTTTCACATTGCAGATTCACCAGCAACTTATTTAGCTGCTTCTATGTTTTTCGGTATTGCCCTCGTACTTATTATATATGGCGGTGCTGAATTGTTTACTGGAAACACAATGTACTTCACTGTAGCAACTTTAAGAAAAGAAACAACAATTGCTGATACACTTCGTAACTGGGTTGCTTGTTATGCAGGTAATTTAGCTGGTGCTTTGTTCTTTGCCTTACTATTTTATGCAACTGGCATTTTTGAAGCAATTGATCACGGTCATTTCATGAATAAAGTAGTAGAAGGAAAAATGAATACACCTACAATGCAACTATTCTTTAAAGCAATTTTATGTAACTGGCTTGTATGTCTTGCTTGTTTCTTACCTTCTCAAGTTAAAGGTGATACAGCAAAAATTATGATGATGATGATGCTCGTTTTCACATTCTTCTTATCTGGTTACGAGCATAGCATCGCAAACTTATCACTGTTTGCTTTATCTTTAGTTTCACCCCATCCGGAGACAATTTCTTTTGCAGGTGCTATTCATAACTTAATTCCAGTTACAATCGGTAACATTATTGGCGGGTCTGTATTTGTCGGTATGGTTTACCATTACTTAACAAAGAAAGCACCTGACGTGAAACAAGAAGAAACTGAATTAGTATCAGCTCAACAAGAAGAAATCATTCCTCTGCAAGCTCATATGAAACATTAAAAACTCCAAAGTTTTACTTTGGAGTTTTTAGCTCCCCACATATGTAACAACAAGGTGAGGATTTATCTCTCCTTCTTTCTTCCCCTTATTAATCCTCTGTTTCATCTTGTACATACCGATGACATCATTCGTATGAAGACGGATTTCATTTACATATAAACCCTCTTTACAAAAAACTTCTACAAAATCTAATCCACTTTTTCTCCCCACCCCATATTAAAGTCAAGGGAAAGAATATTCACATCATAATCCCGAACTATTTGTAAGGCACATTCTACTGTCGTTGCCGGCACATACCCGTATGGACAACTTCTTTGATCATCCATATATACATTCATTTTCTATCACCTCTCTATTTTGTATATGTGACCAACATATAACATATCGCCCCAAGGCTAATAAAAGGGCCAAACGGAATTTGAGTCCTCATTTTCATACGTTTTAATATTATAGCAGCTCCAAAGAAACAAAGACTAAAGCAAGATGCTAAAAATAAAATCAGAAAAATCCCTTTCAGTCCCACTATAAATCCAAGTAACGAAAGTAATTTTATATCTCCTCCACCAAGCCCTTCTGGATATATCTTTTGCATGCAATATAACAAAATGAATATAACGCCACTCCCAACTATACTATCTGTCAAAGTAACTAACGGCACAAAAGCACATTCTAAAATGAGTAAACAAGCAAACCAAGCTAAAATGCGATTAGGGATTAACATATATATGTAATCTGTAACTGAAATAATAAGAAGTAACGAAAAAAGCGATAAAATGATGATAAGCTCTCGTTCCACCCCAATCATATATACAGTAAGAAGAAATATTATTCCGGTTATAAGTTCAAATACTACATACAAAATTGAAATTTTCCTCTTACAATTCGTACAACGTCCTCTTTGTATACAAAAAGAAATGATTGGAATTAATTCTTTTGGCTTTAGCACGTACTTACAATAATGACAATGTGAACGAGGGGTAATGATAGACTCACCTTGTGGAACTCTCATCGCAATTAACATAAAAAAAGAACCAAACACCATCCCCACTAACAATGCATATAAATAAGTGAACATCCCTTCCTCTCCTTTCCAGAAGAACATAGCAAAAAAAGGAGAGAACTTCTACTTCATATTATCTCTATTCTATTAAAAAAGCAGGCCATTTTCTGGCCTGCTTTCCCCTCTTTTATACGATGAAATATACTGCTTTTAATGGTCCATGTACCCCGACAACAAGATTCATTTCAATATCTGCCGAGTTACTAGGTCCTGTAATAAAGTTAATACAAGATGCCACTGTCTCGCCATTTTCTACACGTGTGTTCATATCCTGAACTGCTTGTGTAATACGAGGCACAAGTGTTTCACGTGGAATAATAGCAAAGTATACAGTCGGTAAAAAGTGTAAAGAACGTCCTTGGCCTTTATGACTTTGTACAACAATCGTACCAGATTCCGCTAAAGTATAATCACTAAATGCAATTCCAATATTCGTTCTTTCCGCGATACGCATATTCTCTTCTTTTTTCTCCGGGTCCCATACATTCACTTCAACATTTTGCTTTGGAAGCTCTTCTTTAAATAAAGAAGTCAGCCCATAAGAATCAAAACGTTCATCCGCTGATAACATAATAGGTCCCCCGCCGTTTTCCATGATTACCTTTTGAATATCTTCACGTAAACGGTCGTTTGTCGTTTCCACAACAGTTGTATGAATGTTTGTACATTGATTTTTAAATACTTCTAACAATTCTTCTTGTGAATAATCTTTTAACGTTTCTTTATTCACATTATTTTTCCATGCTGGGCGTTCTACACCATCCGTTTTACGTGCGCGTCCAAGTTCTTTTGCAATATTATCTAGAAAGGACTCACGGTTTTGAATTAATCCTGTCATTATTTGTCCCCGCCTTTCTTATGATCTTTATACCAATCACGGAATCGTTCTTTACTTGGAGCCGGGAATTCACGAATATCTGTCCAGTTTTTAAGTGGCCCAACACCTTTTGATACACGGTTACCAGATGTAAATGGGCTCATTGCTGCTGGCGCCATTTTTGATCCCATTTTATATAAAGCTGCTGAAGATGCGCCCATACTAAACATTTTCATTGCTAATTTTTCTGCAAGTGGAGCACGCCCTTCTTGCTCAACGATAACTTGACGATGTTTTAATAATAAATCATGCAATGGAATTTTTACTGGACAAGCTTCTGTACACGCTCCACATAAACTAGAAGCATAAGGAAGCTCTTTATAATCATCATATCCGCCTAAAAGTGGTGTTAATACCGCACCAATTGGTCCTGAGTATATAGAACCATATGAATGTCCACCAACATGACGATATACAGGGCATACGTTAACACACGCAGCACAACGAATACATTGCAATACTTGGCGGAATTCAGATCCAAGAATTTGAGAACGACCATTATCGACAACAACTAAGTGGAATTCTTCTGGGCCATCTACTTCCTCTTCTTGAATTGGTCCCGCTACAGTTACATAACTTGTTAACTTTTGACCTACTGCACTACGACATAGTAAACCCACTAAAACATCTAATTCTTCCATTGTCGGAACCATACGTTCCATACCCATAACTGCAATTTGTGTTTTTGGAATCGACATAACAAGATCGGCGTTACCTTCATTCGTTACTAAGCAAAGCGAACCAGTATTTGCAACAGCGAAGTTACAACCTGTCACACCAATTTCTGCATCCATAAATTTTTCACGAAGTTGTTTACGAACAAACTTCGTCATTTCGTAAGGATCATCAGAATTTTCATAGCCAAGCTTTTCTTTAAATACATCACGAATTTGCGTTCTATTTTTATGAAGTGCAGGCGCAATAATATGTGAAGGTGGATCGTTATCTACTTGCAAAATATACTCTCCTAAATCACTTTCTAACACTTCACAACCAATCTCTTCAAGCGCATGGTTCATACTAATTTCTTCTGTTACCATCGACTTTGATTTTACTACTTTTTTTGCCTGCTTCTTTTTCGCAACATCTTGGATATACTTTGCTGCTTCCTCTTTCGTTTTCGCAAAGTACACATGGCCGCCTCTTTTTGATACGTTTTCACTTAACTGCATTAAGTAATAATCAAGATTTTCTAACGTATGTTGACGAATTTCTTCACCGAGTTCACGCCACTCTTCCCAGTTTCCTAATTCGTCCGCTGCTTTTAAGCGATTCGTATATAAGCGCGTTTGTGCAGAAGATACTGCTCCGCGCATAAACGAATCTTGAATTCCATCGCCAACGCGATCATTAAATTTTTTCTCACTGATTTTCATAGACATAGCTTATGTTCCCCCTTCATGAGCGACTATTCAGTACCTCAGCAATATGCATTACTTTTATTTCTTTTCCTAAACGCTCAATACGTCCGCCAATGTTTAACAAACACCCACAATCTGCACCAATTAAATAATCAGCACCTGTTTCCATTGCACTATCTACCTTTTCATCTACCATTTGCTCAGAAATTGGAGTCATCTTCACTGAAAACGTTCCCCCAAACCCGCAACAATTTTGCACATTTGGCAACTCTCTCACAGTTAATCCTTTTACATTTGACAATAAAATCCCTGGTGCCTCTGTTACTCCAAGCATACGTGTCATATGACAAGATTTATGAATAGTAGCTATCCCTGGTAAACTTGCACCAACATCAGTAACCTTTAAAACATCTACAATAAATTGTGTAAATTCATATGTTTTATCAGCAACTTTTTTTGCACGTTTAGCCCACTTCGGATCATCTTTAAAAACATGCGGATACTCATGAAACATTGTCGCACAAGAACCAGATGGCGTAACGATATATTCTGCATCTTCGAAAGTTTCAATCATATGTTTCATCGCTTCTTTTGCTGCTTCTACATGGCCGCTATTATACGCAGGCTGACCGCAACAAACTTGCGCTTCTGGAAATTCAATTTCACAACCTAAACGCTCCAACACCTCAACTGTTGCTTTGCCGACGTTTGTTTCAAACATATCGACTAAACAAGTAACAAATAAAGTAACTTTCATAATTATTACTCCCCCTTTTTACAACTCCACCAACAAACATATGGTCATCAGATGACTAAGGAGAGAAGAAATAGGCTCAACCATGGCCTATCCTCTCCCTCTTCTAAAGAAAACGCTTACTTAATCTCTCTCTATTTTATCAGAAAATTAGATTTTTAAAAGATTAAATTAAGAATTTATATCGTTTCTACCTGTGACAATATGCTCTACATTTGTTAAATGATCTAGCATTGCTTGCTGCGCTAATTCTACATCTTGCTTTAACACTGCATCATATATAACTTGATGCTCTTCTATAAGTCGTTCTGATGTTGTTTGTTCACCATATAAAATAATGCGTCTTGATTCACCAATCGTTTCAGCAATCATCTCTGAAACATGATTCATAAGTTCAATCAAAATGTTGTTATGCGAAGACTCCGCAATTCCCATATGGAACTGAAAATCTGCTTTTTCACCAGCTTTTTCATCTCCAACGCTCTTTGCCATTTCATCTAACCAATGCTTCATATTTTGCAAATTATCTTCCGTACGTTTTGCCGCAGCTACTCGAACTGCCCCCACTTCAAGCACCTTTCGTACTTCTAATAAATTCAAAATATCTTCTTTCTTCATCAATAATCTATTGTTTAATGATTTTGTTAATGAAGAAGAATCGAAGTTCTTCACATATGTACCTTCTCCTTGTTTCATCTCAATTAAGCCCATTGCTCTTAGCGCGCTTAGCGCTTCACGAACAGCAGATCTACCAACTTGAAACTGCTCAGCTAATTGATGTACAGGAAGTAGTTTGTCACCAGGTTTTAACGTACCATTTTTAATCATTGTTAAAATAGCTTCAGATACTTCTTCGTAAATCTTTTTCGGTTTAATAGATTTGTACTCCAGTTAAATCACCTCAGTATCTTCCAAACAACAATTGAAACGATTTATAAGAACTTTGCATCATAACTATTTTAGAACGAATTAGTAAGAAGTACAAATGTTTTGTTCATAAAATCGTCAAAATTCCGATATTTATTACATATTAATTTATATCTTACGTATAATTATTGTCTTCAATATAAAGAACATGCTCTAAAAATTAGAACATGCTCTCTTCATCCTGTATTTTCAATTTAATACTAACTGTCGTTCCATTCCCTTTTTCACTTTCAATTCGCCACTCTCCATCATGTATATGAACAATTTGTCTTACAATTGCCAGGCCTAAACCTGTTCCACCATGTTGACGACTTCTCGCTTTATCAACTCGGTAAAAACGTTGACCAAGATTGTCTAAATGCTCTATATCAATTCCTATTCCTGTATCTTTTATTTTCAATTCACAATAATCGTCTATTTTCTCTAAAGTTATTATGAGATCTCCGTCTTGATTCGTATATCGTATCGCATTATCTAACACATTATGAAGCACTTGTTGCATACGATCCTCATCGATCATTACAATAATCTCTGGATCTAAATTTGTTGCAATACGAATTTTCTTTTCTATAAACTTAATTTCATACGTGTCTAATACATCTTCAATCAGTTGTGAAAATACGATAGGTTGTTTCTTTAACGGAAAATGTTCACCTTCTAATTGTGCTAAATCTAATAAATCATGAACGAGACGCTGCATGCGATCTGCTTCTTTATGAATGAGCTGTGTTACTTTTTCCTGCTGCGGTCCCTTCGCTACACCATCTAAAATAGCCTCGCTATATCCTTTTATATAACTAAGCGGTGTTCTTAGTTCATGCGAAACGTTAGCCAAAAATTCCTTACGCTTTACGTCTTCTGTCTCTAAAGAATTTGCCATTTTATTAAATGCTTTTCCTAATCGCCCAATTTCATCTTCGGAAGAAATTGTAATTCGTTCTGAGAAATCTCCCGTAGCTAAATGGTTGGCAACTCGTTCCATTTGCGAAAGTGGTCTCGTAATAGCAATAATAATTTTTCTACCAATCCATATTGTCAGTAAAGTAATAGCAAGTGCTAACGGTGCTAAAATAAGTCCCATATCATATATTAAGTCTTTTATACTTTTTAAAGGAATATAAGAATATACAATGCCAACTAATTTCTTATTTTCTAAAACAGGGATGACAACCCCCATAATATTACGATCAAAATGTTCCTCATATCCTATCTTTGTTACAGTTTTTCCATCTAATAAAGATTGCCTGTCCCCTTCACTTATAAGAGAATGATGATGCACATCAAAAGGTAAACATGCGCTTAAATCACGTGGATTAGATACGAAAAGAACATCTGAACTAGATATTTGATCAAATGCTCTTACTTTCTCTTCAAAAGTTGATATTCCTTCACGCTTATCATATTGCGCAGCAAGACGCTTCCCTTCCATTACTAATGAATCTTTTAAATTATCAACGTATAGTTTTTCATACGAATATAAAGATACAAAGTAAAGAAACGAAACTGTTACAAATACTGCACATACTACTGTCAGCCAAAGCTTCTGTACCATCGTAAACATACGTTACACCTCAAATTTATAGCCTACACCCCAAACAGTTTGAATGTAGTTTCCACTTTCTCCAAGCTTCAAACGCATCGTTTTCACGTGCGTATCTACTGTCCTTGTACTTCCGGCATAATCATATCCCCATACCTTTTCCAGCAATTGTTCCCGGCTAAATACTTGTCCCGTATGTTGGCAAAGAAAATAGAGTAGATCAAACTCTTTTACTGTAAGAGAAATCGGTTCACCATCAGCCTCAATTTTCCTACTTTTTTCATTAATAAGAATCGGTCCAAACTGAATCTCCTCTTGTTGTTCTTGCTTTGTATAACGTCTTAATACAGCTTCCATACGAGCGATTAGTTCACCAGGACTAAATGGCTTTACAATATAATCATCTGCTCCCATACGTAAGCCGTTCACCCGATTCCACTCTTCACCTTTTGCTGTTAAAAATATAATTGGCACATCTGACGTTTTTCTAATTTCTTTACAAACTGAAAGTCCATCCATCTCTGGCATCATAATATCTAGTACAACAAAATCATAATGATCCGTCTCTAATTTTTTTAGAGCCTCTTTTCCATTTTCAGCTTCTCCCCACTCGTATCCGAAATTATCTAAGTACATTCCAACAAGCTGCCTCATATCACTTTCATCATCTACAACTAATACCCTATATTTATCCATTGTCCTTCCCTTCCCTCTCTATGAGTTGAAATGGCCCTTTTCCTACTTTAATTGTTTGTTTTATTTTCAAATTCTTCATATCCATGACACATACTTCATCACTATCATAACTTGCTACGTATCCTTCTGCTCCGCTCTTTAAAAATGCAAATGGGTTCGATCCTACTTCTACAGCAGACTCCTCTTTATACGTGCTAACATCAAACTTTCTAAGCGTATTCGAACCGTGACTTAATGTATATACATACTTATTATCATTTGTTATATTCACAGGCATAAACGGAGCGTGTAAAGAACGTACCATTTCTCCACTCTGCAAAGAATACACTAATACTTTCTCATTGACTTGATTTCCATCACCATGTCCGCCAATCCATATTTCTTTCCCATCCGGACTAATTGTTGCTCCCGTTGACGCTGGGGGAATCATAAAGGATTGTATCACTTCTTTTTTCTTTGTATCAATTATCGTTAGCTTCGTATCATAAAAGTTTAATACAGATAACTGGTTATGGTACTCTACCATCGTTATTGGTCCTTTTCCGGTTGACACACTCCCTGTCTCTTTTCCTTTTATCGTAAAGAACCTTACCTTTTGAGCAGTTTGATCGGCAGCAAATAATTGTTTCTCATCTCCGGATACAATCACATTTACAATACCTTTTCCAGTTTTATATTTTTCCACTTGTCGTCCTTCGGCTAGTGAATATACATACATGTACTCTAACTGCTTACCATATACAAGTATATCCTCGCCGTTTGGAAGTAGTGCAATTCCTGCCATTGGTTCATTAAGTTCCCATGTCGTAATTAACTTTTTAGTTTGTTTATCAACAAAACTAATACTACCTTCTTTTATATTCGTTGTTATAATAATGCTTTTATCTTTAGCAATCGGTGTATATGAACTTCCTTGACACCCTACTAATAGAAATAAAAAACAGAGAAGAAAAACATACTTTCTCAAAAGATTCCCTCCATCTTCGGATGATTTCGTTATAATTGTAAAATAACAAATAAATGTGTGGAAAGTGTGAAATTTCCCTTTCTTACTTCATTTACATATATAATGTACAACAAATAGAATTTGAGGTGTGCAAATTATGCTTTTTCCTGATTTAGCGAATAAAATTGTACGAGAAGTACGCAGACTAATTAAAGAAAATATCATTATCATTAATATACAAGGCGTCATTATCGCAAGTACAGATATAGAAAGAATCGGCCAATTTCATGAAGGCGCACTCCGCTGTGCGAAACAAAAGAAAACTGTCATTATTACAAAAGATGATGAGCGACGTTTGCATGGCGTAAAGGCCGGTATGAACCTCCCTTTACTATTCCATGACGAAGTCATTGGTGTCATTGGAATTACAGGCGAACCTGAAAACATTTCACAATACGGAGAAATATTACGTAAAATGACCGAACTACTCATTCATGAAAACTACTTTTTAGAACAACTAGAACTTGAACACCGTTCTTATGAAGCATTTGTCTTTGATTGGCTTCAAAATATAGACTGGTCTCCAAGCTTTCTCGATCGCGCAAAAACACTTAGTATTGATTTATATAAGAAGAAACAACTTATTTTGTTCTCTATCGATCAAAATGACACGATGCTTCAGCGTAAGATTTGGCAACACGTACGCAATCTATTAACAAAGGAACACCTATTTGTTCGCTGGGGAAATGATCGATTTATTTTATTTACAGCCACAAACTCCAAAGAGCAAACGTATCAATTTTTAAAACGATTAAAACAAGACTGTGAAACTTTATTTTCTATTCCTTTATATATCGGGATTGGACAATCCGTTACGCCAAACAATATGAACTTATCATACGAACAAGCATTACAAGCTCTTTCCGTATCACTTGAAACGAAAAAAATTGTATTTAATGAAGATTTACGTTTAGAAATGTGCTTACAAGATATTTCTGCTGAAACGCGGGAACAGTTTCTAAGGCGCACCATCGAAAACATACTATCATCGCCTGAGCTTATGCACACTTTACGCTTATTTATCGATTATAACCAATCCTATAAACAAACAGCGAAGCAATTACACATACACATTAACACATTGCATTACAGGCTTAAAAAGATTGATGAGCTTACAGGACTTGACCCGAAAGAATTCAAGGACTTAAATATTTTATACTTCTCGCTCCTTTTATTGGATAATCAAACAAAAAAGAACGATAAAATAGATTAATCTTTAGATGATCATACATAGAAAGAATCCCCCGACTTTTTTATCATTATAATGAAAGCACTGTGACAACGTTTTTTATTATGACTCATTACGTTAACAGTTTGAGGGGGATTTCCAATGTTAGAAAAGCAAATTATTCATTCATTCGTATCCATTGTTGGCGAAGATAATGTAGATACATCCAATATGGGGCGTTTAACGTATAGTTATGATGCCACTCCAAACTTCCAAGCGATGCCTGATGCAGTCATTGCTCCTCGTAATACAAATGAAGTAGCTGAGGTGTTAAAAGTATGTAACACTCACAAAATTCCTGTATATGTTCGTGGTTCTGGAACAAATCTTTGCGCAGGGACATGTCCACTTGAAGGCGGTATCGTCCTTATCTTCCGCCATATGAATAACATTTTAGAAATTGATGAAGAGAATTTAACAATTACTGTACAAGCTGGTGTTATTACGCTTGATATTATTAAAGCGGTAGAAGAAAAAGGTTTATTTTATCCACCAGATCCAAGTTCGATGAAAATTTCTACAATCGGCGGTAACATTAATGAAAACTCAGGTGGATTACGCGGATTAAAATATGGCGTAACACGTGATTATGTGATGGGTCTTGAACTTGTCCTACCAAATGGCGATATTATTTGTACTGGTGGTAAATTAGCAAAAGATGTAGCTGGTTACGATTTAACTCGTTTATTTATTGGTTCTGAAGGAACGCTTGGCGTCGTAACTGAAGCCATATTAAAACTCGTTCCTATGCCTGAAACAAAGAAAACGATGCTTGCACTATATGAAGATATTAACGAAGCTGCACGTGCTGTTTCTTCTATTATTGCAAATAAAATCATTCCAGCGACACTTGAGTTTTTAGATCAGCCGACAATTGAAGTAGTAGAAGAATTTGCACAAATCGGTTTACCAACTGATGTAAAAGCAATCTTATTAATTGAACAAGATGGTCCACCTGAAGTTGTCAATCGCGATATTGAAAAAATGGCTAACGTTTGCCGCTCTATGAACGCGGTCGATGTTCGCGTTGCAAAAGATGAAGCGGAAGCAGATGCACTTCGGACGGCTCGTCGTAGTGCACTATCAGCACTTGCAAGATTAAAGCCTACTACAATATTAGAAGATGCAACAGTACCACGCTCACAGATTGCTCCGATGGTTGAAGCTATTAATGCCATTGCCAAAAAATATAATATTCCTATTTGTACGTTTGGGCATGCTGGCGATGGCAACCTACACCCAACTTGTATGACAGATGCTCGCAACGAAGAAGAAATGCACCGAGCTGAACAAGCTTTTGCTGAAATATTTGCGAAAGCAATCGAACTTGGTGGCACGATCACTGGTGAACATGGTGTTGGCGCGATGAAAGCTCCGTATTTAGAAATGAAATTAGGTAAAGAAGGTATTGCTGCTATGCAGGGAATTAAACAAGCCTTCGATCCAAATAACATTATGAATCCAGGAAAGATGTTCGCGAAGGACACTCGCAAAAGAGTGGTGGTTGAGCGATGACAACATTAAATAAAGAAAACATTCAAAAAGAATTTAAAGAACGATTAAGTGAAGACGAACTACTAAATTGTATGCGATGCGGTTTCTGTTTACCAACTTGCCCTACTTACATTCAATCTGGATATAAAGAATCACATTCACCACGAGGACGTATCGCATTAATGAAAGCGGTCGTTGACGGTTTAATTGAGCCAGATGAAGATGTTGAAAACACATTAAACGTTTGCCTTGGCTGCCGTGCTTGTGAATCTGTTTGTCCATCTGGTGTGAATTATGGCCATTTATTAGAAGAAGCTCGTGATATTATTAATCAAAATAAAAAGTTCTCAATGCCAGTGAGAGCTGTTCGTAAAGTCGTGTTTGAAGGACTATTCCCGCATCAAAATCGAATGAGAACATTAACAGGATTAATTGGATTTTATCAGCGTTCTGGTTTACAAACGCTAACACATAAAACAGGGATTATGAAGTTATTCCCTGAAACACTTGCAACGATGGATCTTGTTTTACCAAAAGTCCCTAAAATGAAAGCAATGAAAGATCGTCCTGAATTTTTACCTGCTGAAAGTACAAAGAAGAAACAAGTTGCATTCTTCGCAGGTTGTTTAATGGATACGATGTTTTTAGAAACAAATAACGCAACGATGAAACTTCTTCAGTTAGCCGGTTGTGATATCGTTATTCCGAAAACACAAAGTTGCTGCGGGGCATTACATGGGCATGCTGGTGAGAAAAGTGGAGCAAAAGAATTAGCGAAACGCAATATAAAAGCATTTGAAGATTTAAACATCGACTATATTATTACGAATGCTGGTGGTTGTGGAGCTTACCTCGTAGACTACGATTATCTTTTAAAAGATGATCCACAGTGGGCTGAACGTGCAAAGCAGTTTGTTTCTAAAATTAAAGATATTACTGCTATTTTAGTAGAACTAGATTTCCATAAACGAAACGACTTACGACTCACGCCGCAAATCATTACGTATCAAGACTCTTGTCACTTACGCAATGTTATGCGAACATCTTCTGAACCTCGTATGTTATTAGAAGCAATTCAAGGCGCAACATACCGTGAAATGAAAGATGCGGACCGCTGCTGTGGTTCTGCTGGTATTTACAATATTGTTCATTCAGAGTTATCAATGGAATTTCTAGATTACAAAATGGACCGTGTACATGAAACAGACGCAGCAACCATCGTTACTGCAAATCCAGGTTGTCTATTACAAATGAAACTAGGTATTGAGCGTGAAGGTCTTTCTCATAAAATGAGAGGAATTCACATTGTAGATTTACTATTAGAAGCAATTGAAACCAACTCGTAATAACTCGTAACATACGTAATAATAGGAAAACGGCTATCTCCTTCGTCTATGTAAAGAGATAGCCGCTTTTTTGTCCGCTACAACATTAAAAATATGTTACTTTATTATAAAAAAGAACAACAGAAACATTACAGTTTTGTAAAAATCAATCCATTATATTCCTCAAAAAAATGCTCAAACCATTGATACAATGGGATTCCTCATTTTTAACATAGGTAGATTTATCCAAAAAACCACTCTTAAAACCAAGTATAAAAATGCTGAAAATTCCTTTTATACTCTATGTTTCTCTTATTTCTCCTCTTTCCTCTCCTTAGGATAAATTAGGTAATTTTAAAGTCTATGAATTTTTTTCCATCTTTTTTCTCGTAAATTGTGTGCTACGATGAATTTGTCAGTCAGACAGGCTGTCAAAAACAAATCGTGTGAAAACAAATTAAAACTTTATATAGGGGGACACACATCATGAAAAAGCGTGTTTTATTATCTGTAGCTGCTGCAACAGCTCTTACTTTAGGAGTATCTTCTTTAGATGCACAAGCTGCAACAGTACAACCATCTAATATCAAGGTTCAAAATATTCAGCATTCAAAAGTAATGATGAAACAAATGAGCCAACAAGAATTACAAGCATTCTTACAATCTATGGGCGTTGAGTCATTAGCACAATGGCAACAAGGAAACTTCCAACCAAATTGCATTATTCCTGGTCAACAACCTACTGAAAATGTTGTAACTGAGCAACCAACAGCTAAGCCAGAAACTCAAAAGCCTGCTGAGCAAAAACCGGCCGAGCAAAAGCCTGCTGAAGAAGTTCAAAAACCAGAAGCTCAAAAGCCTGCTGAAAACAACAATACTCAAAAACCTGCTGAACAAAAACCTGCTGAGCAAAAGCCTGCTGAAGAAGCAAAATCTTTAAGCGAGTTCGAACAACGTGTTGTTGAATTAACAAACGCTGAGCGTGCAAAACAAGGTTTACCAGCTTTAAAAATCGACACTGAATTAAGCAAAGTAGCACGCATTAAATCTGAAGATATGCAAAAAAATAACTACTTTGATCATAACAGCCCTACATATGGGTCTCCGTTTGACATGATGAAGAAATTTGGTATTTCTTATACATCTGCAGGTGAAAACATCGCTCAAGGCCAACGTACACCTGAAGAAGTAGTACAAGCTTGGATGAACAGTGCTGGACACCGTGCAAACATCTTAAATAATGGCTTCACTCACATCGGTGTTGGCTATGTAGAAAGCGGCAACTACTGGACACAACAATTTATTACGAAGTAAATAGATTAAAAGAGTCTTCCCATAATGAGAAGACTCTTTTTTACGTTTCATAACTTTCTATTATGTATGAGTATAAAGCATAGAACATAAACAAAATAGAACCACCACTTATTACGCTAAGTAACACATAAAATCCCCATTTCAAGTTCAAAAACAATGAAAACAATATACTACATGCCATCACTTGAAAAATCCGCCTACTCACTAAACGGATCTTTTTTAATTTGATTGGGTCTTTTTCCGTACTCTGAACTTTTTTAAACGCCTTACTAAGCATAAAAAGAAACATACTAATCCCAATTGTTAGTCCTGTTTGAAAGGATATCATGCTTCCAAAATTAATAAAGAGAATGAGCATATGGATAAACAACATAAATAAAGTAATCGTCTTTAGAAATCCACTTATAATGACATGCTCGTCTTCATTAAACTTATATATATTATGTGAAATAATATACATCAATCCATGTAAGAAAATAATAAGACAAGGAATAAGTGCTATAACAATTTGTTTACTCACAAACTCATTCGGCCGACCATTTTCATTCCAATGTACTGCCATCTGATTCGGTAAATATGGATAGAGACATAGAGTAACTAAAAGACAAGCGAAAAATATTCCTAGTATATATTTATATTTGATCAAGTGATTCTCACCTCTCTTTTCTCTTAACGGCTTCGCTTCTTTTAGAGAAAATCCTGCAAAAATCTACTTTTCTCAAATTTAAACTTACACTTTATGCATTCATTCTTTGAAATTCCTTCATTGTATTATTTAATTTCGTAGGAAATGGTACATCAACTTCAATTTCTTCTTTCGTAATTGGATGTAAGAAGTTTATCTTCATCGCATGTAACGCTTGCCCCGACATATATTTCGTTTGTCCACCATATAATACATCTCCAACTAACGGATTACCGTTATGGCTCATATGAACACGAATTTGATGCGTTCTACCTGTTTCTAATTGTAACGTGACAAGCGTAGCATTTTGGTTTTTAAAATACTTCTCTACTTTATAATATGTTATAGCTTGGTCTCCCTTCGGAGAAACACGTCGTCTCGTCGCATGATGGCGATCTCTTCCAATAGCTGCGTCAATTGTTCCTTGCTTCTTTTTTACTTTCCCTTCCACAAGCGCCGCATATGTTCTTTTAATTTTTCGTTCCATTAATAAACGATCCATAATTGCACCAGCAATTCTATGCTTAGCAAATACGACACCACCTGTCGTATCTTTATCTAACCGATGAATATGACGAACCTTCGTCTCTAAACCTTGCACTTGATAATGAAAAGCAACAAGATTTGCAAGTGTTCCCGTTCCACCTTTTTCAGCAGGATGCGTATCCATCTTCTCAGGCTTATTTACAATGAGTACGTGATCATCTTCATATACTACATCTAATTCACCATATTCAGGCTCTACACCGTATTCTTCCTCCATAAACATATGAACTTGTAACTTATCGCCTTCTTTTAAAAGCTCATTCCATCTTCTCTGTTCCCCGTTAACGGTAACACCTTTTTCCATACGAAGCTGATGTAACAACTTTTTCGGTATTTCCCATTCTATTTTTAATAACGAATCAATACTTATACCATTCCATTTCGCTGGAACAGTAATTTCGCACCATTCGCCCTTTTTCTTCGTTTCCATACTGTATCACCTTATTTCTATTGATTCTCTCATTGTAACGGAAAACACAATTTGATGCACCGTCAAAAATAGAGGACAGCCTTATAGTAGACTGCCCCCTCATGCTCTACGTCTTTTCATTTCCTGCAATACTTCTTCCGCTTTTTGTTCATAAGATAAATCTTTAAAGAAATCCGCCAGTCTTTTATAGTCATTATACGTATCTAATAAGTCATCCATCTTTTCTACTTTCATCACTTGTTGTTTTTGCTTCATTTTTACTGGATAACGATAGCCCGATACTTCTTGTATTTTGTAATACTCATCCTCTACTTGAATGACCTTTACAAGTTCCTCTTCTTCCGCATCCATCGTATACCCATCAAAATCTCTAAGCAATTCATAAATGATATGAGTCCATTCATCTTTTGGATAAAATCCTTTTTCTAACCGATAACCGACAATGCGATACATATGCCCATCGTTTTCTGCAAACTGTACTGTATCATTTAACTTAAACTTAAAATAACGAAACATTGCCTTCACCTACTTAATATGTAATGTTCTTATCACATACTATTTGCAAAATGTAGGTCTTGCTATTCATAAAAAATACTCATCTTATAGATGAGTATTTTTTATGATGATTTTTCTTTTTTCTTTCGAAATGGTAACCACCAGTTCCAGTCTCCAAACAATTTCATTAAACTTGGTACGAGCATAAGACGAATAATTGTTGCATCAAGGAATATCGCTAATGCAACACCAAGCCCCATTTGCCGTACTGGTAAAATATCAGTAAAGGCGAACGCACCGGTAACAACTATCATAATTAATGCGGCGGACGTAATAATTCTACTTGTTGACACAAGTCCTTCTAACGTTGCTTGATCATTATCTCCTGTTTCTTCATATAGTTCATGAATACGCGAAATAAGAAAGACTTCATAATCCATGCTAAGCCCAAAGACGAGGCCGAAAATGAAGATTGGTAAGACAAATAGAACTGGACTCGCTTCTAAACCAAAATGTCCACCTTCAAATAACCAAACAACAATTCCAATTGTTGCGCTTAAACTAAGTATATTCATAATAATCGCCTTAATCGGAATGAGTATAGATCGAAATGCAAATAATAATATAACGAAGGTCGATCCAAATATAACAGACATACCAATCGCAACTTTATCTTTAATTTCATCTTCTAACTCTTGTTGGAACGTTGTCATTCCGCCTAGATAATACGTAACATTCATTTCTTTATAGTTTTGTTTAAAATCACGAACCCACTGTTTAGCAGTTTCAGTACGCGGTTTCGTTTTCAAGAAGATTTCTATCGTAGTCTTATTCTCTTTCGTATATGCTTCAAATACAGGAGCTAGTTTCGCTGCTTCTGGCGACTCTAATAATCCAGCAACTTGATCTGCTTTCATACCAGTTAACCCGTCGTATATGCTTCTTACTTCATATACTTTCTTATCATCTTTTAACTTTTGAACGACTTCTTCTACCTTTTGTAAACTTTCTTTTTCTTTCATATCTTTTTTCGTCTCTACCACTAATGTAACATCAGCATGTGTTTTTGCAGTTTCATTAAATGCTTCTTCGTACTTTTCATATGCAATTCTTGTATCACTTTGTTTAGGTAGAGCTTCCACGTCAGGGAACTGCAAATTAGCTGTACGTAATGGTAATAAGCAAATTACAATAAATGTTGTAACAACAATAATCATCGCAATTGGATGTTTCATTACAAATTGTGCAAATGTACGCCACGCCTTTGCCGGCGTATGTGCTACTTGATTCTTTTTTAATATTCGTTTACCAATTAATGATAATAACGCTGGAAGAAGTGTGAGTGAGAATAAAATACTCATAATTACAACAATCATTCCGCTAATTGCGACTGACTGAATATAATCAATTTTAAAGAAGAACAAACCGGATAACCCAACAAATACACATAATCCTGAAAATACGATCGCGCGCCCCGCTGTCTGATATGTAATTGCAATCGCTTCTTTTACCGTTCGCTTTGCAACTTCCTCTCGAAAGCGATTTACAAATAATAGTGCAAAATCAATAGATAACGCAAGTCCGATCATCGGTGCTACATTTAACACAAAGATAGATAGTTCCTTATCGCTACCTATAAAGTATAATATGCCCATCGTACTAATAACACTAAGTGCCCCATTTACAATTGGTAAAATAGATGCCAAAAGGCTACCGAATGAAAATAGTAATACGAGAAATGCAATTGGTAACCCAATCATCTCTGCTACTTTTAAATCATTTTGCGTTCTTTCATTAATCTCTTTGTTAATTTTCGGAAACCCTGTAGGCGTTACTTTTAATGCCGCATTACTTTCCTTTTCGATTTTATCAGCAAATTGTAATGTCTTTTCCATTCGTTCCTTATTTGTTTTCCCGGAAAATAAAATTGTCGCATAGCCGATATCATCTTGTAACATGTCTTTATTTTGTGATGGATGATGGAAAGATTCATATGTCTCTTTCTCTTGTACATTTTTTACAATACTCTCTACTTGCTTTTGAAATTCCTCATATGAAATACCCTTATTTTTTTCAAAAACAAGTAGGAGCGTATCTTGGGACCTCTTAAAATCTTTATCTAAAATTTCTTTCGTTTTTTGATAGTCCCCTTCTGTTTGGAAACCGTCACCGCCTAATACTCCCGGTAACTTTGGAGCAAAAATCCCAAGTGCTACCGCAAGTAAAACTAACACTACAATTACTGTATAACGAAATTGATACAAAAAAGCTCCTAACTTTCCCCACTTATCTACTTTATGTACATTTGTTTTCATACATTTTCACCTACTTTACATCATTCAATTGTCATTTATACTGTATCACATCTTCATGCAAACAAAAAACGTCTGGAAACACTATAATGATAGTTTTTCCAGACGTTTTTTTATCTTTCTTTATTAAGCCCCAATCTCTCAGTAAGTAAACGATGGCAATAAATCGCCATAATTAACAAAATACCACCTACGCAATAACCTGCTAAAATATCAGTTGGATAATGTACATTTAAAATAACTCTACTTAATCCAATCGATATAATTACTACTCCCAGCAAAATCGTCATAACATATTTTCCCGTTACATTTTTCAAATTTGCTGCAATGATATAAGCGAGAAACCCGAATGTCATAATGGATAGCATTGCATGCCCACTAGGAAAGCTATATCCAAGTGCATCCAACGCTTCATTTAACGACGGACGCTCCCTTTTCATAATTTCTTTTATCCCTTTATTCACAAGATGTGTGATTAAAATGCCCATTGGATAAACGATCATCGCAGCATAATAATGTTTCCTCCAAAAAACAAGTAAACTTATAACGAGCACAGTTACAATACCAATGGCAGAGCCTAATTTTGTATAATATAAAAAAAATGTAAGCGAACCTTCTGTTTGTAATCCTTTCACTAATCCGCGGACATATGTATCCATCACTGTAACACCACCTGCATGTACACGCCAAGCAACAATGCCAAATACAGCAAGTAATAAACCGATACACATTACCTCATATTGATGTAACTTCTTCTTCAAACGATTTCCTCCTACTATGAAAAAATGCGATTTCTACTTTAGAAACCGCATTTCCTCACTTATTTACCTTTCGTTTTTAACTCTGTCCAGTAACGATCATAGTCTTTTAACTTATCGTCTACATCAACAAGCCATTCTGTACGATCTAATTCTTCTTTCGTTAAGAAGATCATGTGGTTATCACGATATTCTTTACTATGAAGAGGATGAGCTTTTTCATTTGGATTACTGTATCCAATTGACTCGTAGTTTTTCACACTTACTTTCTCATCTAGTAAGTAGTTCATAAACTTCTCTGCAAGCTCTTTATTTTTTGCACCTTTTGGAATTGCTAACGTATCAGCCCAAATTGTGCCGCCTTCTTTTGGTACAACGTACTCTACATCTTTATTATCTTTTGCGATAAATGCTGCATCTCCAGACCAAACTGTTCCGATCCAAGCATCTTCTGTAATGAATTTTTGTTTAATATTATCTGTATCAAATGCTAATAAGTTTGGAAGTAGCTTCTGTAAATCAGTTGCTGCTGTCTTTAACTGTGCATCGTCTTTCGTACTGTTTGAGAATCCATGCTTCTTAAGACCCATTCCTAATACTTCACGAGAATCATTTAATAAAGTTACATGCCCTTTATATTTCTCGTTCCATAGGTCAGCCCAGCTTGTAGGTGCTTCCTTCACATACTTTTTATTGTATGCAATACCTGTTACGCCCCAAGTATATACTAAAGAATACTTATTCTCTGGATCAAACGCAGGTGTTTTGAAATTAGAAACCATATTTTCGATATTCGGGATATTCTTTTTATCTAACGGCGCTAATAAATCCATTTTGGCCATTGTTTTAACCATGTAATCAGACGGCTGAATTAAATCATACTTCGCGCCACCTGCTTGTAATTTCGCAAGCATTTCTTCATTACTTGCGTACTTATCATAGTTAACTTTCACGTTATATTTCTTTTCAAAATCTCTTAGCACTTGCTCATCAAAATTGTCAGCCCAGCTATAAATGTTTAACTCTTCTTTTTTTTCACCACAACCAGCAAGTACACCAGCAACAAGGCTAAAGCTAATTGCCGCGCCGGCTAATCTTTTCATTAATTTCATCGGTTTATTACCCCCTCGTACTTTCTATATCGTTCGTATTATAAAGGAAGGTGTCCTCCAGAGTTTTCTTCACCATCTGCACCTTTGTTACGGAAGATTTCAGATAGAACCATTAATCCTACGATAGCTACAATTAAAATTGTAGAAAGTGCATTAATTTCTGGTGATACTCCGCGCTTAACCATACTGTAAATGTATAATGGCAATGTTGTTGATCCTGGTCCTGATACGAAGAAACTAATTACAAAATCATCAATTGATAATGTGAATGTTAATAATGCGGCTGAAATAACTCCTGGTGCAATTGCTGGGAACGTTACATAACGAAACGTTTGCCACGGCGTTGCTCCTAGATCATTCGCAGCCTCTTCTAAATCACGTCCCATACCAGAAAGGCGTGCTGCTAAAATAACGACAACAAATGAAATACTAAATGTAATGTGTGCAATAATAATTGTTGTTTTACCAAGTTCCATACCTAATTGACTAAATAAAATAAGTAAAGATAATCCCATTAAAATATCAGGAATTAAAATTGGTAAATACACAAGACCATTAATAGCACCTTCATAACGATATTTATAACGATGTAATGCAATTGCGAAAATCACACCAAGAACAGTCGTTACAATCGTCGTTACGACCGCAATCGTCATACTATTTACAAACGCATCAATAACATCTTGTTTTTGAAATAAATCTGTATACCAATGGAATGTGAATCCTTCCCATTCCGCATTAATGCGAGAATCATTGAAGGAATACACCATTAAAACCATCATTGGAAAATACAAGAACAATAAAATTAACCAAGAATAAGAAACTAAAAACTTCTTCATCTTTGCCTATTCCCCTCCGTTCCCATCATATTTATATACTTTCGTTGCACGATAATATAAGTAAATTAGCAGAACAGAGAATAGAACAACAATCATAGATAACGCAGATCCAAACGGCCAATCACGCGCTCCTAAGAATTGATTTTGAATTACGTTTCCGATTAATGCTACTTTCGATCCACCCATAACGTCTGATACAACAAACATTCCGATAGAAGAAACAAACACTAAAATAGAACCCGTAGCAATCCCTGACATCGTCATTGGTACTGTAACATTCCAAAATGCCTTTACTGGTGTTGCCCCTAAATCATAAGCTGCTTCTAGCTTACGCTTATCAAGCTGCTCAATCGCTGCATACACTGGTAAAATCATAAATGGTAATAAAGAATATACCATTCCGAGTATTACAGAAGGTGTATTATATAGTAAATTTAAAGGTTCACTAATAATACCTAGTTTCAATAGCAATGTGTTTACAAGACCTTGTGAACGTAAAATAACAATCCATGCGTATGACCGAACAAGGAAGTTAATCCAAAACGGGATCGTTGCCAATAATAAAAGAATCGAACGATATTTGCGATCAACAATTGTAATTGTATATGCAAATGGATAACCAATCAGTAAACATATTACTGTGGTAATAACCGCAATTTTCACTGTTTCCCATAACGTCCCCATATATAATGGGTCAAATACACGTGCTATGTTTTCTAATGTAAATTGCATTTCCACTGTCCCATATGCTCCGCGCTGCATGAAGGCAAATGCCAATACAAACAGAAGGGGAATTAGGAAGAAGGTTAACAGCCACGCGACTGTAGGTAGTGCGAGTAATTTCCCTTTTTTCAATTTAAGGTCACCTCGTCCTCTTGCTCCCAGCCTACGTATACATTATCTCCAATGCTCCACTGCGTTGCTTCTTCAGCAGTTTGATATGCCATTAGTAATTCTGATGTTTTCTCGTCACGTACATACAGCTTTTCCATATTTCCAACAAACTCAATGTCTTCAATATGTCCAAGATGGTATTCTTTTAAAATCGGCTCTTCAACCGAACGTACCTTTACGTTTTCAGGGCGAATTGCTACATAGCCTTCCCCGTTTTTCACAATATTATTTTCACCGATAAATGTTGCAACGAACATCGTTTTTGGCTTATTGTAAATTTCTTTCGGCGTTCCGATTTGTTCAATATGTCCTTTATTCATAACGACAATACGATCACTCATGCTCATCGCTTCTTCTTGATCGTGAGTTACATATATGAACGTAATTCCTAAATTACGTTGTAAGTTTTTCAATTCACGTTGCAAGTCTTTTCTTAACTTAAAGTCTAACGCCCCAAGTGGCTCATCTAGTAATAATACACGCGGGTTATTTACAATCGCTCTCGCAATTGCTACACGCTGCTGCTGTCCACCAGAAAGCTTCGCAGGTTTACGATTACGGAACTCAAGTAACTGCGTTAAACGCATTGCCTCTTCAGCACGCTCTTTCTGCTCTGCTGCCGGTACTTTCTGCATTTTCATACCGAAACAAATATTTTTCTCCACATTCATATGTGGGAATAGCGCATAATGTTGGAACACTAAATTCATATGACGCTTGTACGGTGGCAAATCGTTAATCTTTTCATCATCTAATAAAAGATTCCCTTTAGTTGGAGTTTCAAAACCTGCGATCATACGAAGTAACGTCGTTTTCCCGCAACCACTCGGTCCTAAAATTGTTAAAAATTCTCCTTCTTTAATATCTAAAGAAAGAGGTGGGATAATCACTTGATTTCCAAAATGTTTTTCTACTGCTTCAACTTTAATAATCTTTTTCATTTTCCCGTCCTATCTACCTTAAATTTAAATTTTTATATTCATGAATAAATATTTATGTTCTATAGACTATTTTTTGTTTCGATCCAAACAAAAATGATTATTTAACAAGCGTTCGCTTCTATTCTTTATGTAGTATGTTTGATTCATTTTCGCACGATACATAACGTCGAACAGAAAAACCCCTTCCATTGCGAAGGGGCTATTATCATACGGCTACGCCTACTGATAAACACCATCATCATTTTAACAACTTTCGTATGAATTTTAAAGCACTTTTTGTAGAAGAGTAACGAATTTTCATATCAAATGCCGTAGATTGGGCTAAAATGCTTTTATAATGTGAAAAAGTCCGAAAACTTTCTTCCCCATGATAACTCCCTAATCCACTACTACCGACACCCCCAAAAGGTAAATATGGCGTTGCAAGATGATAGACAACATCATTAATACAGCCTCCGCCATATGAAATATTACTCGTCACTTTCTTTTGTACTTCTTTATCTTCAGAAAATACATATAACGCTAATGGCTTTGGATGTTGCTGAATTGTGTCAATTACTTCTTCTATGTTGTCGTACTCTACAATTGGTAAAATCGGACCAAAAATTTCATCTTCCATAACCGCATCTTGCCATGTAATGTTCGTTACTACTGTCGGTTCAATATGTAATGTATCTTTCTTATAGTTCCCGCCAATTACGACTTGACCATCTTGTAAAAATCGACATAATCGTTCAAAATGACGCTCACTCACAATTCGCACGTAATTATCATTAAGCAGTGGCTCTTTGCCATACTGCTCCGCAATTTCGTGTCGTAATGCCTCGATTAACTGTTCTTTCACGGAAGCATGCACATACATATAATCCGGGGCTACACACGTTTGCCCTGCATTTAAAAACTTCCCCCACACAATTCGTCTTGCTGTTACATCTATTTTCGCATCTTTATGTACAATACACGGACTTTTTCCGCCAAGTTCTAGCGTAAGTGGCGTCAACTGCTTCGCAGCAGCTTCCATCACAACTTTTCCAACACCGACACTACCTGTAAAGAAAATATAATCAAATGGTTCCTTTAACAATTCCGTACTCTCTTCTACACCGCCTTCTACTACCGCTACAAGCTCTTCTGGGAATAATTCCTCTAACATTCTCGTAAGCACTTTTGAAACGTTTGGCGTTAACTCTGACGGCTTTAAAACAACTGTATTTCCAGCTGCCAACGCTCCTACAAGTGGTGCAATTGCTAATTGAAACGGATAGTTCCAAGGTGCAATAATAAGCGTCACACCGTACGGTTCGGGCACTACTTTCCCCTTTGATCCAAAATGAGTGAGCGCTGTTCGAACTCGCTTTGGTTTACTCCAAGATGAAATATGCTTCAATTGAAAGGAAATTTCTTTTAATACATACCCAACTTCCGTTGTAAACGACTCATGAACTGACTTATTTAAATCTAATTTCAACGCCTGAAATATTTCTTCTTCAAAACGCTGAATGCCTTCATAAAGCTTCTTCAAATTATTCTTTCTCACTGCTACACTTCGCGTATGGCCATTATAAAAATATTCCTTTTGTTTATTTACAATAGAAGAAACACTCATTCATTCACCTTCTCCCACTATTTTTATCCAATTCTTTCATTATTTATATAGACTTCATATTTAATAAATTTCTATTCGTAAAGTTACATTATATATAATTTCTTCTTTTATATAAAATTCATTGCTCACAAAAAAACTACCGAAAGAAAATTTTTCGGTAGTTTTACTGTATTAACGATATAAACGAACAGCACCTGCAGAATTATCATCAGCTTGTCCTACTACTTCAAACTTCAGGCCAAGATTCGGTAAAATACGTCCTGCATCTGGAATCTGTTTATTAATATACGTTTTCGAATCATCAAACTTCGGTACGCCTGCTAAGCCGTTATACGTATATGTTCCACGCGTTGGAGATACAACTTTCCAAGCTGGCGTTTTATCGAATGAGAACGCCGCATCAGCAATTTGGAATCGTGTACTACTTGCTACTGTTGGTTTACCATTTAAAGTTCCAACAATTGCTTCTGGATGAGAATCAACTACGCCAAGGAAACCATGTCCTGGATGTAAACCAACCCAGTTATCTATATAAGCTGAGTCTGCATACCATACAACCATACCTGAGTTATATTCTGGACCGCGAGCATATTTCAATGCGTTATCCGAACCAGCATAGTTTCTCCACTCTACATAATAGTTATGTTTTTTCTTCTCTGTTCCATTAGATACAGCGAATCCATCTAATTTGAACTGCGGTGTACCTTCTGCATCATCAGAGAATGCAACTTTACCATCTACTGTTAATGACGCATTATCAAGTAAGAAACCATTTAATGCTAAACCACCATCCGTAATGTACTCAAATGTTAATTTAACTTTCTTGCCTTTAAATTGACTTAAATCGTATGACTTGTCAATCCATTTTCCATTTGTCGAATCTGCCTTTCCACTATTTGCTTTCTCGCCAAGTCTTTCAATTAACGTTTGTTTACCATCTTCTGTTACAGCGTGTACTTCAAGGAAATCATACTCAGCTTCAATCTCATATAATGATTTGAAATCAAATTTCGCATTCGTTGCATTTGTTAAATCGAACAGTGGTGTTTCCATTTTCGTGTGAAGATTGTCACCTTTTGTGCTGTAGTAATACTGTTTACCAAATGCTGGATCAATTGCTTTTACATCTTTATCTGGTAAGTTAACACGAATCATACCTGGGCGGTTAGATTTCGTAACACTTTGGTCTAAATATGTTGCTAGACCGATACCTTTATTTAATTTCTCGTAATCTACTTCTACGATATTTGCCCAGTTACCACCGATCGTTTTTTGGAAAAACTCTTTATTTTGTGGTGAGAAACTCGTTGGCGTTGTTCCTGCAATGTTACCAGCCCAGCTTCCGCCACTCATAACAGACCAAGCTTGAATTGGTTCACCGTCACCAGTATAGTCTGTATCATACTCATCTGGAAGACCTAAATCATGACCATATTCATGTGCGAATACACCAACTGCGCCATCTTCTGGTTCAATTGTGTAGTCGAATGCTGCGATCTTTCCGCCCCAATATGGAACTTTCGCTTGTGTGCCTTCAATTGGGAATGGTTTTGGTCCAACAGTCCAGCGATGTGACCAAATTGCATCGTCACCTAATTTACCACCGCCTGCTTCTTGTCCAACACCCGCATGAATAATCATTAAGTGATCAATTAAACCATCCGGTTGTTTTTGATTTCCATCACCATTTACATCGTATTGATCGAATTGGTCAAACTCTGATAAATCAATACCGCTATCTACAGCTGCTTTTAATGCATCTTTTACTAAATCACGTGGTCCTTTTGGCCCTTTATTATCATGACCTGTAGCAGCATCTGCACCGTAATCAGCAGCTTTACCAGGAACTGTTAACCATTTTGTAACTGTTCCGTCTACTGTATAACTACCGCCAGATTGCTCTTCGTAATATTGTTTAAACGTTTCGATTTTGCTACCATCCTCTAATGCGAATGGCTCATTACCGAATAACATTTTTTCATAATGTTCTTTGTTAAAATCGTCAGTATACATATAACCAGGTTCTTTATCAATATTGTTATGTTTAAAGTCAGCGTACTCTACAAGTAAAACGAGTACTTTATCTTTACGAACTTCACCGTTATATTCTTTTCCCTTTGCTGGAGAAGTTGGTACTTTACCGTTTAGACCACCCTTAACTGGGCCTGTCGCTGCAGGTGTTCCTGTTGCTGGTTTGTCTAACTTTTCTTTCGTATCAGCTTTCGCATCTTTCACTTTCTTTAAAAAGTCAGATGCTTCTTTCGTAAGTGGGTCCCCATTTGATACTTCTTTCCCAGGATTTTCACCCTTTTTGTTCTCTACGTATTTTTCGACGGCTTTCTTTGTTTCTGTCTCTGAAGCCTTCGAATCAATTACCCCACGGTTTTTTAGCGCATTTGCTAAACGTTCTTCTGGAATTAAATGATCATCGACTGGGCTCGTAGCTGTCTTATTCACAGGTGTTTCAGCATATGCAGACTGGCCACCCGCTCCGAATGAAAGACCTAACACAGCTGTCAAAGCGATTGATGACAAAACTTTGAACGGTTTCTTGTTCATCCCTTATTTCCTCCCCTAATAAATAATATGTATTACAAATTGAATTTTATTAAAAATTCAATATTTTTTCAATATTTAGTCATATTATGTAATGTTTTTAATATATTTGTAAAAATTCCATAGTTAGCATACGAATATATCACAATTCAACAATGTTTTCTGAAAATATTGAAAATATTTGTCAGAAACTTTATAATTTCCATAGAGGGAATTTAATGGGGATTTTATCTTTGTTTTATCTACAAAATATTTGATAATTCACTACATAAAAACACAAAATTTGATTGCATTATCACGTATTCTGTAGCAGCAGTTATGACCGATAATTAGGGAGGAATTACATTTGTACAAAGATAAGACTGACGCATTGGATCAAGAATGGATTGATTTAATACTTGAAGCTCTAGATGCTGGTATCGCTCTGCAAGATATCGAACATTTTTTCCAACGTACGAAACCATCAAGCCAGGCTCAATAGGTTTGTTCTTTTTAGCGAAGTTTATGTTATAATAATGACATCATAAGAAGACGACATATTGATAGAAAGGTGCGCAAATATGATTGGAGAACGTATAAAACGCCTGCGTTTACAAAAAGGTATTTCATTAACTGAACTTGCCGAAAAAGCCGGTGTTGCTAAATCTTACATTAGTTCTATAGAACGAAATTTACAAAAAAACCCTTCCATTCAGTTTCTTGAAAAAATCGCAGCAGTTCTACAAATTCCAGTTGATACTTTACTTCACGATGAAACAGCAAAGGAAAATCACTTAGACTCCGAATGGACACAACTCGTTAAAGATGCGATGAGCTCAGGTGTCTCCAAAGAACAATTTCGTGAATTTCTTGAATTTACAAAATGGAAGCAAGATCAAAAATAATAAATAGAAAGAAGTGCTTACAATCGGCACTTCTTTTTTCTTTATAAAAAAAAGCGGGGGATACCCGCTTTTTTTATTTATTATCTTTCTTCGCCATCTGCTTGATGAGCGTTGAATGTCCATTCTAAGTTTAATGAATCACCTTGGAATTTATTTTGATCTTCTTGATTATCTGTGAATTCAAATTGTACCCATAAATAGTCCTCTGTACCAGCATCTAAGCCACCGTTTTCTCCCCACTCAGGAGCAAAGATTGCTTTAGCTAAAACATCTGGCTTTTCATTTTGTAACTTAGCTAATGTTGTTTCATATACAGGCTCACTTTGTTTATCCCAATTCCAAATGAATTTCACCTTAATATGCTCACCAAAGTCTGCACCAGCATTATCACCTTTTGCATCTTTCACAGTATACTTTGTTGCTAATTGAACATCTTTAATTGCTATCGTACCACTGTTCTTTAATAAGAATTCTTTCTTAACAGAATCCCCTGGTTTTAAATCTTTAATATCTACAAGCGTTTTAGGGTCTAATGTAAGATCTAACGTCCCAGCTGCAAATGTATTGTTCGATACTTCTTTATCGCTAAAGTAAGCGAATGTTCCTCCACCAATTAAAGATAACCCCAATGCTGCTGATGCAACTCCCATACCTAATTTCTTTTTCAGACTCACAATCAATTCCCCCTAGCTGTTTTTTATATTTTTATTGCCATCTCTTATTTAAAATAAGAGATGTAGCTAAAACTATATTAGATTAGCTACTATTTGTTCTTTTTTAAAAACCTTATGTTCATTATAACGAACATAACTATATAAATACAACACATATTTATTAATATTTTCAGTTATTTTTATTTCTCAATATTATTTTGAAATTTCAGTAAAATGTTGAGAAATAAAGAAAAAATTTGTTGTTTTTTGACCTATCCCCACTAATTAGTAACCTTCATCCATCTAACTACCTCTAAGTGGCTAAATAAACTAAGAAGGACACGAAAAATAGGCGAGTGATAGTGCTCTCTCACCTATTTGTTTTATAATCCCTATCTACTTTGGAATATTACTATAATTTACTTGCTATCTTTATTTTTCTGTTCTTCTTATTTTTTACTTTCTTCTAGTTTTTTCGCTTCCTCTTGTTTCTTACTCTCTTCTAGTTTTTTCGCTTCCTCTTGTTTCTTACTCTCTTCTAGTTTTTTCGCTTCCTCTTGTTTCTTACTCTCTTCTAGTTTTTTCGCTTCCTCTTGTTTCTTCTTCTCTTCTAATTCCTTTTGTTTCTCAGCCTCACTTACTTGTTTCGCTGTTTCATCTACTAGTAACTTCTCAAAATCTTGAATTTGTTTATCAATCACCTGTAAATTAACTTCTTTATCAACATACTCACAGTTTTCTTTCACTATATGAAAACCAGCATTCACATACGAGAATACTTGCTTATTCGATTCAGTTGCATTTCCTTTTAACTCTTCTTGCACTTGATTATAAGGTTCTTCTATTGATTTATATACTTTTTGTAACGCTTCTCTCTCAGCAACTATTTTTTCACGCCCTTGCTTCCACGTAACAAGCGCCTGTTCTATTTCCTGAGTGGATCTAACATTTAATTTTGATTTCATCCCTTCATACTCATGCAAAATAACTTCCTTATGCTGCTTAGCTTGTTCTATTAATTGATCAACTGTTTTCGGAAAAATACTTGCTGTAGAAATAGTGCCCTCTACTTTCGTTTCATGAATGAAAGCTGCTTCTGTATAAGTCATCATTTGAGAGCCTAAATAAAAAGTAATAGAACACAAACATGGCAATATAAGCATCTTTTTGAATTTACGAGGTTGCTTCAGCATTTTAATCTCTCCTATCGAACAACTCGTTCTTTATCAAGAACTATATCTTTATTATAATAAAGTGAATTACAAAATGATATAAAAATTATGTTTCTTTTTACATTTCATTTTTAGCAGAAAAAGAGACTATCACTTTTGCAGTGACCCCTGTCAAGTAGACAGTATTTAAAAAAGCGCAACTAAGCAACCTGAGTTCTATATTTATATGGACTCAGGTTATTTAATTTCTTTTGAAATCTTTGATGATTATAAAAATGTATGTATTTGCGCACGGCAAATTTAACCTCACCCGCTTTGCGGAAGGAATATAAATGAAAGCATTCTGCTTTAAAGTGACTGAAGAAGTTTTCCATACAAGCATTATCCCAACAGTTGCCTCTTCGAGACATACTTGCCTTCATCTGATATTTTGTAAGTAATTGATTATATTGACGAGATGTATACTGAGAACCTTGATCACTATGTAAGAGGATTCCCTTTACATTTCGTTTTTTCTTTGCCTTTTTAAGTGTATCTAACACAAGCTTTAAGTCGTTTCTACGACTGGTTTCATAGGCAACAATTTCATTATTGTACAAATCCTTAATAGCTGATAAGTACAAGCGTTGTCCATTGAAAATCAAGTAGGTTATATCTGTTACCCATTTCTCATTTGGTCTTGAAGCTTGAAAGTCTCTATTTAGATGGTTATCTGAAATCAAATAGGCCTCTTTTTTTCCGTAATAAGGTCTTTTTCTCCTAATTACGGCTTTGATGCCTAACTCATTCATCAATCTTTGTATGCGCTTATGATTCAAATGAAGGTTATATGTGACTTTCAGCCACACTTGCACTCTTCTATACCCATAAATTCCTCTTAATTTTTTATGACACTCCAATATCTTTTTCTTGATTTTAGTATCTTTTAGTAGTTTTTCAGAAGGCACTAAGTGCCGCTTTATCCATTTATAATATCCACTGCGAGTTACACCAGCAATGGCACATAATAGGGTAACTGTATATCCTTTTTCTAACATCTCAAGTATAACTTCAAACTTTCTCGTTGTGGATATAGCCTGCATACCTCCCTTTACATCCCTAAGAGCTTTTTTAACATTTCATTCTCGGCTTCTAATCGTCTCATCTTGGCTTCCGGATCTTCTGGTTTTGTTCTTGGTCTACCTAGACCTGGACCTTTTGCTTTCCCACGCTTTTCTTCTAGCCCTTTAATACCTTCGGCTTCAAAGTGTTTCACCCAACGACTTACAACCGAGTGATGAATACCTAATTCTTTCGCAACAGTTTTATAGCTCATGCCTTCTTTTAAATATAAATCTATAGCTTTTTTCTTAAATTCTACATCGTAAGTAACTCTAATTTTTCCCATAGAAAAATCCCCTCCATAGTAAACAGGTTAATGTGCTTTCTTTTTTCTGTCTACTATAAGGGGATCATATCACTTTTGATAGTCTCTTTTTGTTGTCCTTATTATTTTGTTTCAGCATCGCCTTGCTGTGCATCAAACGTCCAAGTTAATTGTAACTTATCGCCTTGGAATTCATTTTGATCTTTTTTATTATCAACGAATTCAAATTTCACTTTGAATTTATCAGATTTACCTGCTGAAATACCTTTTTCATCCCAGAACCAAGCAGCTAAATCGTTATTTACCGCAGTAAGTGTGTCACCCTTCAATTTATCTAGCGTTGTTTCTTTTACGATTGTTTCATGCTTGTCTACATTTTTTAAGAAGGTTACTTTAATATGTTTACCAAAATCATCTTTATTATCTTTCTTCACATCTTCTACATTGTAATCTGTTTTTAGTAGTACTTTTTTAATATCTAATGTCCCTTTATTTTCTAATTTAAATTCTTTTTCAACTGTATCACCAGGCTTTAAATTCGATACATTAACAACTGTTGATGGATTTAACGCTAAATCAAGCGTACCAGTCGCAAATGTATTATTTGACACTTCTTTATCGCTGAAAAATGCAAATGTTCCTCCGCCAACTAATGCAGCCCCTAATACTGCTGATGCGATACCCATTCCTAATTTTTTCTTTAAAGTCATGTCCATATCCCCTTAATCTATATATTTGTCAACTTCCTAACCGGAAAGTATAACCAAACGAACTAGACGGATTGTTCTACTTTTTTCTCTTTCTTTTCTCCGTCAATGCTACGAATAGCACTAAAAATAGAAATCGCGGAATAGCCTAGTAAAAAGACTCCTGGAATAATCAGAAGCAAAGCAGCTCCTGCTTTTGAATTCGCATAATTTAATGCATACCCTGCATAAGGAACTGTAATATCTGCATATTTCCCAATGACATTCTCAGCAAGTACTGGTTGTAAATCAGGGCCATTGTTGTTATCCCCTTTTGTTTCATACATTACTTTTCCATTTGTATCTTTCACACCGATAATACGGTGAGTGATAATTTTTTCATCTTTCTCTTTAAAGGTAATAACATCACCTTTTTGATATTTAGAACCATCTTTCGTCGGCTCTATCGCAATGATTGATCCTGTTAAAAATGTTGGTTCCATCGATCCTGAAAGAACGCTCTTAAATTGATATCCCATCACCGTTGGATCACCACCGCTCGCTTTTGAAGAAATAACTACAAAAGCTAAGCAAACCATTAACGTAAATAAAACAAATGAGATTACGTTGCTAATCACCTTCCAAATTAATTTCATCGTTTCTCTCCCTCTCCGTTGTTTTATATTATTTGAAGTATGCAATATTCATTTAAGTTCTTTAACAAGAACACAAGTAAATAATATAACGAACAAAACTGAAATGCAATAAGAAAATTTACAATTATTAGTTATTTTAAATATAAAAAAAGACTGTGACAAAATCTCTTCACAGCCCTTTAAACTAGTAATTTATTTTTCTTCTGATTTTATTCCTTTTGTATTTCGGCGTAGCACTACAAATAAAATAGCTCCAAATAATATGGCAGCACCTATCCCAATGCTTATTATTTTCACGTTTAATTCGTTTACTTCAGGCTCGACCGTATCTTTTTTAGGCAGCGCAAAAGTAACATCTTCTTTAGAAAGAACATTTACCGTCGCAATTGTTTGATTATTCTTCGTAATATCAACTGCCCCAACTACCTCACCACGATGAATTCCTTTATGATACAAAGAATCTTTATCTAATGAAGCCGCACGGAAGGTCGTTCTCACATTTTTCCCTTCATCTTTCTTAAGCATCAGTTCTGCACTTTGTTCAAGCTCGCTATCAATATCTTTATTTAAATACGTTGTCTTTTGGTGCCAACTATGTTTATCTAGTACAGTTTGCTTCACAAATTGACCAAAAGAATATTCCGCCATCTGCTTCAAGTCTTCATAAATTTCAGGTCTTTGAGAAGCCATTACTACATTTATAATACGATTTCCATCCTTCTCATTTAATAGAACGAGCGTATTGCGCGCTTCATTTGTAAAACCCGTCTTACCGCCAATACTATATGGATTTTCAAAATAAGTAGATTTATTAAAAATAGACACCGTCTGTCTAGATGTCGTAACTGTCGTTCTTTTCGTATTCATCGCTTGTAAAATTTCAGGATACTTTTGCACACCTCTCGTAATCATAGCCATATCAAATGGAGTTGTATAATGATTCGGATCATGTAATCCATTTGGTGTTACAAAATGACTATCTGTCGCCCCTAGTTGTTTCGCTTTTTCATTCATCATATTAGCGAAATTCTCCACACTTCCACCAATCCGCTCCGCAATCGCATACGACACATCATTTGCACTTAACACCATTAAAATCATAAGCGCAGTATTTCTATTTATTGTCTCACCAGGTTGAAACTCAATTTGATAATTACTCTTCTCCTGATCTAATGCTAATTGTGAAAATGTAAACTGATCTTCTGGATTCGTATGCTCCATAAGTAAAATCGCCGTTAACACTTTCGTCATGCTAGCGGGAAATGCACGATGATGTGCGTTTTTGTCATACAAAACATCTCCGGTTTTCGCATCAATCGTAGTTGCAAACTGACTAAAAACATTTGGCCCTTCCTTAGGTGGTGGTGCCACTTGTTCTGGATTCACTCCAACATTCGTCTCAGCATGTAACGTCATAGGTGTCAAAAAAAACAAACAAATAACGGTAATAAAAACCAAAATTTTCTTAAAATTAACCATATGACTCTCCCTTTTCACTATACTCTCACAGTTTAAAAATTGAATCTACCAATCTATATGTAATTTGTATTAAATTGGAAGAACATTCACTGTTTTTTACTATATCATACTTTTACGATGAAGAACATAAATATACAATAAAAAATAAGAAAGAATTATTCTTTCTTATCCTTCTCATCAATCAATGAATCTATTAAATTTTGACTAGCTTCCTCAGGTGTAATCTCATCTGTCATCCCCATAAACGACCAACCTTTAGAATCGACCCACTCAACAAACTCTTGTAAAAACTCATCATGTGTAACATCCACATCAAGAATCGAGCCATTAATTGAAATCGTTCTATTTCTAGATACGCGCATCTTGAACGTTTTCCTTACCATTACAATAATTCTCCCTCTACTTCTGAATATTTATGAAATAATCTTGTATCTCTGTTATACATGATTTTAAGTAAATTGTAAAAAGGATATATTGGCCAATTTGGATATTAAACATAGAAATCTCTTATCCTACATAAACCTCGTACGATATACAAATGGTCATAGTATTCAACAATTAGACCCTTTAGATGAATAAAAATTATGGTCTTTTGGAAGATATCACGCAAAATAGTATAATTTGAATAAGAGCACTAAGGCAGCTCCATTTAGATGAACTTTTACGTTGTAGACTTAGAGACTGATGCGGAAATTACTATTTGGTTCCTATTTCTGTACATAATATTGCTGGAAAGAAGGTAGTACTGTGAAAACAACAGAAAATTTTACTGACAAGGCAGATATATATGCGAAATATCGCCCTAGTTATCCTAAAGAATATATTGATTATTTGCTTTCGGCTAACGAACTGAATAAGAATCAGATTGTCGCCGATATTGGTTCAGGTACGGGGATATTTAGCCACCAGCTGCTTGAAAGTGGTTTACATGTCATTGGAGTTGAGCCAAATGATGACATGAGACAAATGGCAGAGCAATCGTTAAGCCAATATTCTCGTTTTCAATCAATAAAAGCAACTGCCGAACATACCACTTTAAAAGAAAATAGTGTAGATTTAGTAACTGTTGCTCAAGCATTTCATTGGTTTGATAAAGAAGCTTTCAAAATCGAATGCCAACGGATTTTGAAACAAAAAGCACATGTTGCTCTTGTTTGGAATAGTAGAGATGTAACTAGCCCAATTATTAAAGAGAATGCAGAAATTTGCCAGAAGACCTGCCCGAATTTCAAAGGATTTAGCGGTGGCATAGAGGAAACTCCAGAAGTTTTTAAAAGCTTTTTTAAAGATGGAAAGTATGAGTTTAAAGAATATCAAAATGATTTACTTTTTGATTATGAAGGTTTCTTGGGAAGAAATTTATCAGGTTCCTATGCTCCGAAAGAAAATGACAAAGAGTATAAAAACTTTGTTTTTCTCCTATCAGAGTTATTCGAAAAATACAGTAAGAACGGAAAAATTGTTCTCCCAAATTTAACGCGAAGCTATCTAGGCAATGTGTAAACAGCCTGATACAAAGAGACTTTGATCGGAATTAAAACAAGCCTAGCCCCTTCCTAAATGTAGAACGAGGTTAGGCTTGTCTTACGTGTTGAAATGTAATCACTTTATTGCCTTTTTACAAAAAAACAAAACAACTTGCTAAAAGGTTTTATACGGCTTTTAATCAACTCAACAAGATTAACACTGTAGATAAAGCTAATAAGATCGATAAAATGCTAACTCGTATGTATGCTGGTAAGAAGCTAACTGACTAATCTAAAACTACACAAAACAAAATAGCCCTACTCGGTAATTATACTTTGGCGAGTATACCGAACAAGGCTACGCAATTCAGTCGAACCTATAAGGCTCTTTCCTCCCTATGGTATCACGAAGCAGGAATAGCTGTAAAGGTTCGACTCCACAGGAGGCGAATAAGTTGAAACTTAAAGATTGGGTTAAATCAACCTTGGTAGCTGGCGGCAGCATTACCTTTCTTTACGCAGCCGGTTACATCGTTTCACTCATGATTGTACACCTGTAAGTATTACCTATCTCGTGTAAATAAACAAAAACTAAAGGGAGAAATTATTATGACAACAAACACTATTCAACCAACTAAATTCGATATGGTTATGGAGGAGATCGATACTCTAGTATCTAACTTCCAAGACTCACTAACTCGTATTACTAATAAAGTGTGCGAAGTAGATACATTCCAACTAGGCGTTACGTATGTAGTTATCTTACGAGCTGGAAAAATCTCTAAAACTCTTAGTTTTAATCTAGATGAATTAACTGAGGAAGATTGTTAACTTCACAGGTTCAAGCTATACAGGTTAACATTTAGAATGATAACAAGTAATAACTAGCGAGCTGGCTCTAATAAGTCAGCTCTTTTACTTTCCTCCTCAGGATTAATCATTGCGGTAATTGAAATTATATTTTATGCACCTGTTGAAACCAATCAAATAATTCATTAACCTATTATTTCCCCCCTAAACACCTCCTTGGATTCAATTTGAACTCCGAGATTACCAAACCTAGTAGCCCCTACCTTTATCCAGAACAAAAAAGCAAGGAGCTCTCCCTTGCTTTTTTTAGTCTTGTATTCTACTCTCTTCTTTTACAATTCTAATAATTTTTCACGTAGGACTAATTCACTCTCCGTCATATATCCTCTATGTATTTCCTCGACAATCTTATCGTGATTAAAACATAATACTTGTTCCTCTCCTAAATAACCCACTGGATATGGAACTCCTACGTAATCAAAATCACGTTTATCTGCTGATACAACCATTCTTCCAATAATCATAACAATTTGTTCTAAATTTTCTAGTTTAACTACTGTTCCAATTGACAAAAGCTTCATAGTTATATATCCCCTTTATTTTTTCACTTTTCTTCCAATAAAGTCCATTAAATATGTAAACCCAATCGCTAATCCGCCAAAAACAAGTACAAAAAAGAAAGTAAGAATACGATCTCCTAATGACTGCGGAAAAAATAATGAAAGTAATGCAATAATAGGTACTGTTATTAGATATATAGTTCTCATATGTTTAAAAGGTCTCATATATTTACTCCTTTTTCTCTGGTTTTACAAAAAATCCAGCTGCAAAGTCTCTATACAAAGGAGTATACAACCCATTCTCGGCTCCAGCATGCACTTTAAAACCTAAATTCCCAACCCCCATCTCAAAACGCAGGGTAATGTCGTGATCACGGAAATACGGAATAATATCCGGTATATCAATTTTTTCAAATAACACTTCATACTTATGCGCAGTATAAGCAGCATCCGCTTTAAATGTATATTCATCAACACCAAATGCACTACTTATATTTTGATACTTTTGTGTCAATGACGCTTTTTCCCCCAATAACCTTTCTTTTTCAATAGAATTTTCCATAAATGAGGCTTCCGCTTTAAAACCAAACAGACCACCTGTTTTAATATCCTCAGTTATAGCCTCTTTGTTTTTTCCAAAATTAGCTTCTAAAGTCCCCGTTCCCAGTTTATTATTTACTGTTGTTCCTTTTCCAATTTCAGTTGTTGAATTTAATATCGTACCTTCTAACTTCCCACCAACTCGTCCCTCTTTAGCACGTTCTGCATTACCTGTAAGAAATTCATATTTATCATTATTTGGCTTTTTATTAAGAATGCCAGAAGCCATCGCAATAGCAACATCCATATTATCTACCTGTTCAAATTTATTAGCAGAATCAAGAAGAAACTTCTCAAGTGGCTCTAATATAGTTATAAATTGTGCCATTTTAAATGATGAATCACGGAAATCCGTATTAAATTTCATATAGGTTGAGCCCAACCAATTACTAGAAATCATATCAATATCTCGTTTTAGTCGCTCCTGTGTTGCAGTTGCATTCGTGATAGTTGATCTAATAGTCCCTGCCACTTTTCGCAACTGTTCAGGAGTAACTTTTATATCCCCCATAGCCATTCCCCTTTTAAATATTTATATAGGATATTTTACCATAGAAAATTAATTTTACAGAATAATATTTTTTATACTCTTAAAAATCTGAAAACTCCTTACCCCTAGCCTTATCTTTCTAGGTAAAACTAAAGAGGTAGCTTTGGATTGCTACCTCACGAGACACGGCCATCCAGTGTGATCTGTTGGAGGAATCTCAATTCAGCATCTTCCTCTACCCTACCTGCTCGGTATTCTATCTCACTTACCTCAGTAACATTAATCCCCTCGAGGTAGACTAACTTATCAAACAGATCACTAAACATGTATAACATCATTTTTAACTTGCTTGATGTCCTCCTCAGGTGTCACTGCTCTATAGTGTGCCTGTTTATACACTTCTCCCTCAGGTTTAAACTTATAAGAAACAGCTACTTTAATATATTGGTTCATATTAGTTTCCTCTCTTTCTATTCATCTCTTTTATTTTGTTGTGCGGCTTAAAAGCTTCTCTTTTATATTCCAGCTCACTAACCTCCTTAACAGTTACATCTAGTACTTTGCCCCCTGAGGTGTGCTTATCAACTGTTTCCTGTATAGTATCTCTATGGAACGGAGCTACAACAACTTTCATCCTCTATCATCTTGCTATAACCATGAAAGATTGTTGATGGAGATCCTGAGTTCGAGCCTCTCCGGGGTCATAAAAAAAGAGAAACCATATCAACTTTCTACGTGATATGGTTTCTCTTTTTTATCTAAGTCAATCACTTCCCACCAAACATCTTTTCCAAAGACTTTGCATTGGCAAATAATACTTCTTTCAAGTTATCATCTGCAACGATTTTATAGTCACCATCTTTATCTTTCTTTAAGTTCAATGTAACTTCGCGAGTTGCCATTGCTGCATCTTTATCCGCTAAGTTTTTGACGATAGTTGATGTCATTGTTTTTTCGATTGCTTTTTCAGATTGTTCTTTGTCTTCGCTAAATGCGCTAGCAAAGGCCATTGGCATAACTTCTCCCACTGCTTTTGTTACAGCAACGGATAGATCTGCAGATGTAATTTTCACTTTCACTTCTGCTTTGTCATCTTTTTTCGATACTTCTTCTGGCTTTTCAAATTTAAAGTTTTTCGTAATTGCACTTAGCATCGCTTTTGCCTCAGCATCATCTGTTTTTTCATTTAGTTTATTAAATTCCTTGTCACTCTCAACAAATGTACGAGCCTTTTCAACATCACCTTTTTGTATCGCTGTTAAAAATTCTTCTGTCGTATCTTTCGGATTTGCACACCCTGCTAAAACACCTACTGTTAATCCTATTACCATCATTAACAGCAATAATTTCTGTATCTTTTTCACGTTCATTCTCCTCTTATCTTTTCTAGTAAGTCATCACTATATAATAGTATGAAACTGACATTACAAACATTTTTTAGTATAGCATTTATATGATTCATTTTCTATTCATCCCCAAAAGATAAAGAGCCTTGCAGTATTCCTACAAGGCCCTCTTCTATCAATCCGTATCCGTAGCACAAATGAACCATATTTTATGCTCCCTACTATCTAGCACCATCCAAGTATTATCCCATGCAACATCGTAAAACCAATCTGTCCAAGGGGCATGACTTTCGAACACTATAATATCCTCATAACGATCTTGGAACATACATTGGCATACATGGCTCGCTAATTGTTTCGCGATTACCATTCTCTCCGGAAAGTCTTTATATGCTCCTCCTCTTATAATTTGAGATGCAATACTCCCATCAAGCATTACCGCACTTCTATATTGAAATTGAAACTTATATTTTTCTGATGTATGTATTTTTAATTCCTCTAAATCTTGTATTATATCTAAAGAATTGAAGATTTTTCTAAAAAAATTCTCGTATTTATCTCTTTCATAAGGTATTTCTTTGAAAAAGTTTTCGTTATGTACTTTAAAACAGCTTATAACCGCTCCGCCATTTACATTTTGTTCCTTGAATGTATGTATAAGTTGCTCAACAGATGAGTCACTCGTTTCTATTTTTTCAAACGTTCCCTCTTTCCATCTCATAACGCTCACTACTCTCTATTAAAAATTTGTTTCTTCATTATAAATAGCTAAATAAAAACCAGCAACTTTAAGATCGCTGGCTTATCTCTTATTCATATTCGAAAACACAATCACAATTGCCCCAAGCACATAATGCCCTACTACCATCCACATACTCCGATCAAAGATCATAAGCGACAACCAAAGCGATATATTAATAGCAGCAAATAATAAGTATAAAATGAAGTCTCTCTTTTGTAGTGCCCCTCTATTCATTGCAATGTAAATGGCTCCAATAGGAGGAAGGATAAAACAAAGGAAAAAAACAAACATTTTTCTTAACGACCATGGATATGAAGTGACTGTCTGCATAGGAATCTCCTTTTCATTTTATAGTACTTTTAACATTGGTCTCACTATTCTATATTCGTCACTATAAGGCTCCTTTATGGTTAAAGGTGAGTGAAGATCTTTTGCTTCTTCTATCATTGTGAATACTTCTGTTTTTTCTTGTAATATGTTGGATTCACTATTTTTAGTAGGTTTTTTACTTGTTTCAATCTTCTTTGTCACTTCTCCGAGCCTTTGCCCCACTTTTTCAGTTTTAGCAGGTTCATTCGTTACGTAATATTCCTGCCCCTCCCATACTAACATAGGTGGCACTTGTTCTCGTTTGTTACATATTATATAAGTAGCACTAGCTACAAGTAGTAGACATGTTAATAAAAAGAAGATAGTTTTTTTATTCATATACTATTCTCCTTATCTATCATTTTATTGGATTATATAATATAGGATATAGATAGTAAATGGTTTTTATGGTGATTTTTGTTTCGTTTTCAAAAAGAAAAACCTTACCGAAGTAAGGTTCCATTTTTTAATTTTATAGTGACTGATTTATTAAAACGATCATTACGATAATCGCTATAAACATAACAACTAAACAGCCGATCATTTTATAAAACCCTCGTTTCGTTAACGTCCCACCTTGAACGTCTTTCCGAATAAATAAGAATACGGCTAAAAATAATACAAGCCCAATGCCAAAAGCATACATCATTTGCATATGTTAATCTTCCTTTCTCTTTTCCATCTTAATATCTTTTTGCCAAAACAACAAACGAGATAAAGACGGTACTCATCGTAAGTGCCATAAGTATATTCAATAGTTCAGTAGCAGATAGTGTAAGTATTTTTAAGTTTAAGCCGATAGAGAAAAGAAGATAATATGCTGTTAATGCAAAAAAGGTCACGAACATTCCTTTATAACGAATAAGTTTCATTCGTTCGTCTTTTTCTTTAAATTGTGGGTGTAAGTAACTTAGGCAAAAACACATAATCATCATACCAAGTAACGGGTAAGTTGCTGCAGGTGGTGTAGAATGCGTCATTATACCTGTTAATATCATAAATCCGCTCATAAATAGAAAAATAATCCCCATAATTACGAAGTACTTTTGTGAATAATTCATCTTTACTCCTCCCCTTCTTTTCCTTCATAAATAAATACATGTTCTATCGTTGTCTGAAATGTTTTCGCTATTTCAAATGCTAACGGAAGTGATGGATCGTATTTTCCCTTTTCAATTGAAATGATGGTTTGTCTGGAAACGCCGAGTTTCTCAGCCAATTTTTCTTGAGATAGTCCAAATTTTTTTCGATATTCGACCATTTTATTTTCCAAGGAAATTTCTCCCTCCTCCCTTATACCGAGTATATATGTAAAGTAAACTTTACGTCAAGCTTCCTTTACATATATTTTAGTTTGTTTCATTCTATTTATATAGAAGAAACTTTTTAACTTCAGCACGTCTATTTTGAAACAAAACACGGAACACTGTAACTAACCGTTACTATATCTCCTCCTCTCTTTTTTTAAAATTTAATATCTCCATATTTGTTTTATCCTTTTAAAATATTTCATTTATCCCTTTGTTCCACAAAATGCATTATTGGTTTTACGGTGTTTTTCGTCATATTTATAGAAACTAACTGTTTATGAAGCATTTTTTATGTTTAGCAACTTTTTTTGTAGAAATCCTTCGCTTTTCTTTCGATATTTAACACTATCTAAATAAAGTTTACGATAAATTCATAATTTTTTATTTTTTATACTATATCCCGTTATATTGTTGTATAATATCAATGAAAGCGCTTATTATTTCAATATACATAATTCGAACTCTTTTTATCTAAACATTCTAACTATTATACTTATATTCACATGCAACAATTTTAGTTATTCGTATAGGTATACCAAATATATCCACCCCATTTTTCTGTAAAATTACTTTATAACATGAAAGATTAACTTGGGTGATAAGTTATTGTGAATGTTTTTTTACAAAACAGATAAGTAATAGTGTTTGGTATTATGTAAATTATTGTAATAACATAAGAGTAAAGAAAAACATTTACATTGATTATTGGTTCATCAATTATTGAAAAGAGCAAAATGCACCTTTTTGTATGGAAAAAGGATTATATGCATTGGGAGGTTTAAACAAATGACGAGGAAGAATACAACGACAAACCCTTGGGCCAAGTTCCATGGTCCGAACCTTGGTTATGTTATTGAACAATATGATCTTTACGTAACTGGAGCAGGTTCTGTTGATCCGGAATTACAAGAGCTTTTTGAAATTTTTGGAGCTCCTTCGTTTCAAGATGATGTCGTAACAGGGGACAACACAGCAACACATTTTTCTCCTCAAAACACAGGTAACATTGAAAAGATTCTTAAAGTTGTTCAGCTTGTTGAACAGATTCGTTCTTTCGGGCATACGTTGGCTCACATCAACCCGATGGAGGATGCTGCAAATGGACAATCTCTTCTTGAGAAAGCAATGAACGAACTGAGCGATGCAGATTTGAAAGCGATTCCAGCGAAAACAGTATGGCAAGATGCACCAGAAGGTATTCACACTGCACTTGATGTAATTCATAGATTAAAAGACGTTTATACAAAATCTTTAGCTTATGAATTTTCTCATATACAAGATAGTGAAGAACGCGCGTGGTTGCATCAAATGGTGGAATCAAATTCATTGCGTCAGCCACTATCAAATAAAAAACGAACTGCTCTTTTAAAACGTTTAACAGCTGTTGAAGGTTTCGAGCAATTCTTGCATAAAACATTCGTTGGGCAAAAGCGTTTCTCTATCGAGGGCGTTGATATGCTTGTACCTGTTCTAGATGAAATTGTGCTAGAAGGTGCCAAGAACGGCGTAGAAGATGTCATGATTGGTATGGCTCATCGCGGTCGTCTAAGCGTACTTGCACACGTATTAGAAAAACCATATACTCACATGTTTGCTGAGTTCAAACATGCAAAAATAGAAGGTGCAGTGGCTAATGCTGGCTGGACTGGCGACGTGAAATACCATTTAGGTAGAGAACAAGTCGTTGGTAACGAAGAAGTTAGCACACGCGTTACATTAGCAAATAACCCGAGTCACCTTGAGTTCGTGAACCCTGTTGTGGAAGGTTTCGCACGTGCGGCTCAAGAAAATCGTAAAAAATCTGGTCTTCCAGAACAAGATATTTCAAAATCATTCGTAATTTTAGTTCATGGTGATGCTGCATTCCCTGGTCAAGGTATTGTATCTGAGACATTGAACTTAAGCAGATTGAACGCGTATCAAACGGGCGGAACAATTCATGTTATCGCAAACAATGCAGTTGGTTTTACGACTGATAGCTATGATTCTCGTTCTACGAAATATTCAAGTGACCTTGCAAAAGGTTTCGATATTCCGATTGTTCACGTGAACGCTGATGATCCAGAAGCTTGTCTTGCTGCTGCAAACCTTGCAATTCAATATCGTACATTGTTCAAAAAAGATTTCTTAATCGATTTAATTGGTTACCGCCGCTACGGTCATAACGAAATGGATGACCCAGCAGTTACACAACCACAAGTGTACAAAAAGATTAAAAATCACCCAACTGTAAGAGCAATTTATGCAGATCAATTACAAGCTGCTGGTGTTCTAAATGCAGATGAGATTGAAACAATTACACAGTTTACGCAAGAGCAATTAAAATCTGACTATGCACAAGTACCGCCAGCTGATACAAGCGATGCAACAATTCACGTTAAAGTACCAGATGTTGTTGCAAAAGGCATTCAGCCAATTGATACTGGTGTTGAGCTTGACTCACTTCGTGCAATTAATGAAGGTCTATTATCTTGGCCAGAAGGCTTTAACGTATATCCGAAAGTGAAGAAAATTCTTGAGCGCCGTAAAGATGCTCTTGAAGAGAACGGTAAAATTGAATGGGCTCTTGCTGAGTCATTAGCATTTGCTTCTATTTTACAAGAAGGTACGCCAATTCGCTTAACTGGTCAAGATTCACAGCGTGGTACATTCGCGCACCGTCATATCGTATTACACGATACTGATACAAATGAAACATATTCACCATTACACCGCTTACCAAACATTAATGCATCCTTCTCTGTTCATAACAGTCCGTTATCAGAAGCTGCTGTTGTTGGTTACGAGTATGGTTATAACGTATTCGCTCCAGAAACGCTTGTTATGTGGGAAGCGCAATATGGTGATTTCTCAAATACTGCGCAAGCATTATTTGATCAATATGTTTCAGCAGGAAGAGCAAAATGGGGTCAAAAATCTGGTTTAGTTCTTCTATTACCACACGGTTATGAAGGTCAAGGACCAGAGCACTCTAGTGCGCGTCCTGAGCGTTTCTTACAGTTAGCTGCTGAGAACAACTGGACAGTTGCAAACTTAACGAGCGCGGCACAATACTTCCATATTTTACGTCGTCAAGCATCTATCTTAGGAACAGAAGCTGTTCGACCATTAGTACTGATGACGCCGAAGAGTTTATTACGTCACCCACTTACGCTTTCAACTGCTAGTCAGTTAAGCGAAGGACGTTTCCAACCTGCTTTAGAACAAGAAAACCTTGGCACAAAACCAAACAAAGTAAAACGTCTTGTTTTAAGCACAGGTAAAATGGCGATTGACTTAGCAGCAGAAATCGAGTCTGGTAAGCATGAGTACAACTTAGATGAAGTTCATATCGTTCGCATTGAGCAGTTGTACCCATTCCCTGCTGAGAAAGTTCAGTCTATTATTAAACGCTTTAAAAACTTAGAAGAAATTATTTGGGTTCAAGAAGAACCTCGTAATATGGGCGCATGGCATTACATGGCTCCAATTCTGTTCGAACTAGCTGGAGATAAAGTGAAAACGGGTTACATTGGACGCCCAGATCGCTCTAGTCCATCTGGTGGCGATCCATTCGCTCACAAAGCTGAGCAAGAACTAATTGTTGCTCACGCTTTAGACGTGAAGTATAACTTCCGTCAAGATAAACTAGAAATTGAAGTTTTCAGCAACTAAAAAGTAACAATGAAGGTTTCTAGCTTGTTCCCCTGGGCAGATATTCTGCCCAGGGGGGCGGCTAACAAATGGAGATTACCGAAGACAAAAGAAGAAAAAACACACCGTTAGGCAAATAAGGGGAGGACATTTAAAATGATCGAAATTAAAGTACCTGAGCTTGCAGAATCTATTACAGAAGGAACTATTTCACAATGGCTTATCAACGTAGGCGACAAAGTTGAGAAAGGTGGCAGCGTTGTTGAGCTTGAAACTGATAAAGTCAATGTAGAAATCATTGCAGAAGATTCAGGTATTGTATCGAAGTTACTAGGCGAACCTGGGGATACAGTTGAAGTTGGCGCAACTATCGCAATTTTAGATGCAAACGGAGCACCAGTTGCAGTAAGTACACCTGCACCGGCTGCTGAGCAACCAAAACAAGAAACAGCTGAAGCACCAAAAGCTGCGGCACCAAGTGCTGAACAAACTGCAACTCTACAAGGTTTACCAAATACAAACCGTCCTATCGCATCACCAGCTGCTAGAAAAATGGCTCGTGAATTAGGAATCGACTTAAACGACGTACGCAGCACTGATCCACTTGGACGTGTGAGACCACACGATGTACAAGCTCATGCTGCAACACCAAAAGAAGCACCAGCTGCTCCAAAAAGTCCAGCTCCTGCTCCAGTGGCAAAAACTGAATTCGAAAAACCAGTTGAGCGCGTGAAAATGTCCCGCCGCCGTCAAACAATTGCAAAACGTCTTGTAGAAGTTCAACAAACATCTGCAATGTTAACAACATTTAACGAAGTTGATATGACTGCAATCATGGAATTACGTAAAGAGCGTAAAGATGCTTTCGAGAAAAAACATGATGTACGTCTTGGTTTCATGTCATTCTTCACAAAAGCAGTTGTTGCAGCATTAAAACAATTCCCATTATTAAATGCTGAAATTCAAGGTGACGAGCTTATCATTAAAAAATTCTATGATATCGGTATTGCAGTAGCAGCTCCAGATGGATTAGTTGTTCCAGTTGTACGTGATGCGAACCAATTAAACTTCGCTGAAATTGAAAGCGAAATTCGTGAATTAGGTAAAAAAGCACGTGACAACAAACTTTCATTAAAAGAACTACAAGGTGGTACATTTACAATTACAAACGGTGGTGTGTTCGGTTCTCTAATGTCAACACCGATCCTAAACAGCCCACAAGTTGGTATTTTAGGAATGCACAAAATCCAAGTACGTCCAGTTGCAATTGATAACGAGCGTATGGAAAACCGTCCAATGATGTACATCGCTTTATCTTACGATCACCGTATTGTTGATGGTAAAGAAGCAGTTAGCTTCCTTGTTGCTGTTAAAGATATGCTTGAAGATCCAAAATCATTATTATTAGAAGGTTGATGAACACTCCCCCACTTAGCAAAGCTTGAAGTGGGGGTTTCTAACGTTTCGACCTAACGGACGATTAACGTCAGGGGAGTTAACACATTAGCGAGCTGTTTCACGCCTAACCCCTCTATCCCATTTGTCCATGCATTTGGGATTACTTTTCGTAAAATGTTAGCCGCAGCATTTACATCTGCATTAATTAAAGTTTTATTTGCTGAACGATATATGCCGCGCTTTATTCGTTTTCCTGAAAAAGTTGTATTTTGGTCATTTTCTCCATACGTTGGAATGAAGTCGTTATCTAGAAAACTTGCTTTCGATGTATATGATTCTTCAGTTACAACAACTTGAATGCCTACAGCATTTGCTTTGTATGTAATCATTTGAATCAGTAAATTGTGCGGGATATGACAAAACGATTGGTTATTTCTTTTTCCCATATTCGTTTCTTGTTTCCAACTTTTGTTTTGACCAATAACGATTTTACAAACTTCTTCTTCTTGAGCTAGTTTTACGATATGGTGACTAACTTTATGGAAGACGTCTTTTATTTTCAAGTAACGTTTTTGATGAAGTTTTTCTATCCTTTTAGAAGTAAAAGGTCCTTCATTCGTTTGTTTTCCATTTCTAAGAATGCTTGTAAAATGACTCTTCATTTTGTTGTAATATTGATTTATGCTTTTGACATGTTTGCCCTTAACAAGGACAGGTTTCATACCTGTGTTTGTTACGATGGTTGCAAGGTTATCAATCCCTAAATCAATACTCATATAACGTGCATTCTCTTCAATTATTTGTTGTTCAGAAGGAACATCAATTACCAATTCCACTACATATTCATTGTATTTTGGAATCACACGAACTTGTTTCAGTTTACCTTCAGTGAAACCTAGTTTCCCAATATTTAATTGCAATTTCGTCTTTGGAAACTTTAAAAATCTATCGTTTTTAATGATGCAATCTTGGTTTGTATACAGAATCTCTTTTTCAGAAGAACGAATATACTTTGGAATCCTAGGCATTCCAAAGTATATTTGTTTGGATTCTTTTTATAGTCTTTTAAACTAGCAAAAAAAGATTTCCAATTTTGGAACAAACCTTTCATGATGGACTGGCTACATTGCGTAGGCAAAGCTCGATAATCATTTTGAATCATAGCCTTAAATAGTGCATCTAGAAAGTTGTAATCTACATAAGGTTTTTCGAAATTAGGTTCTGAAAACAAATTACATGTAATCTCTTTCTGTTCTTCTTTAGGCTTTACTTTCTCTTTTTCCAATTTCTTCTGATAGGCAAGACGTTGTGTGTCATTCATCTTACCAATATTTTTATGAATATGATCCAAAACTTCTTTTTGCAAAGGCTGCAACTCTTTTTCTTGTGTTAATCCAGTGTACACCTGACGTATATAAAAGTTTGTGGTGTTGTACATGTTCTTAGCGTTATGACAACATTCTTGAAAATAAGAATACATACGATGCCCTTTTTTAATCCAAATTTGAAGAGTTTTATAGTTTGATGGATTTTCCTTTGTCATTTTATTCACCTCCTTGTTAAGGATATTATAGCAAAAAAGAACATACATTCCCTTTTTCTTGAAAATAAAATATTTCTTTCAATTCACCTCACCACCTTCACTTACGTTTAGAGGTGGGAGTCCTCTCGAAAGGCATGATAGATTAATACTCTAATATATAAAGGCTGTAGAATACATCATTCTACAGCCTTTTTTTGTGCTCATACGGGACAAATTTCATGACATAAGGTAATAATGTATGCCTAAACGTAAGGAGGATTAAAATGAATAACCTTCCAATTCATGCAAAACTTAAAGTAAATAAGGATACTTTCTTCCTCCCCGACTCAAACGGGGGTGTCTATTTTCGAAATAATGCCAGTTCATTTCGTATGGACGGTGATGGAATTTACAACTGGATTGAAAAATTAATGCCAATGTTTAACGGTAATTACACTTTAGCAGAAATAACCGACGGTCTCCCTCTCCCCTATCAAAATCGTGTATTTGAAATCGGAGAGATTTTATATGAAAATGGCTTCGTTCGGGATGTAAGTCAAGATGCACCTCATGAATTAAATAGCGCATTACTTGATAGATACGCTTCACAAATTGAATTTTTAGAAGCTGATTCTCATTCAGGCGCTCTAAAATTCGAAACGTATCGCGCGGCAAACGTCCTAATAATTGGTTCTGGAGATATGCTTACTTCCTTAGTTTCTTCTTTATTAGAATCTGGTTTACCTACATTTCATTACCTCGTTACAGATCGGGATGAAACAAACTATGACAGAATACATGAGCTAATAGAACGTGCATATGAAGTTGATAACAGTGTACTCCTTCAAGAAATCGATACTACAATTGACCGTCCCTTGCATGAAGTATTCGAACCTTTTGATTGGATTTTATATGTTTCTCAAAACGGAGACATTGACGGTTTAAAAACAGTTCACACTATTTGTAGAGAAACGAAAAAGAATTTCATACCAGCTATTTGTTTATCAACACTCGGTATAGCTGGACCTGTCGTAACAGAAAATCGTGATGAATGCTGGGAATCCGCATGGCATCGGCTACATGAAACGACTTTGCAAAATGAAAATTCATCGGATTCCTTCTCACCAATTACATCTGCCATGTTAGCAAATGTAATCGTTTTTGAATTGTTTAAACATGTCGCGGATGATTCACATCGAGAAAAGAATCCACAATTCTTTTTATTAAATTATGAAACACTCGAAGGAACATGGCATCCTTTTATAAAACATCCTCTCGCAACTGATGAAAGTTTTACAATTAATACGATAGAAAATCTTTCTGAACAACTTGAGCATCGGTCTAGCGAACATACTTCAACTGATTTATTCCGTTTTTTCGATTCATTAACTTCTAAAGAAACTGGTATATTCCATGTGTGGGATGAACAAGATTTATATCAATTACCGTTATCACAATGCCATATTCAAGTAGCTACTCCATTATCAGATGGTCCTGCTTCCCTCCTGCCTCTTATGACGTGTGGTGGTTTGACTCATAATGAAGCGCGCCGAGAAGCTGGTTTAGCAGGAATTGAAACATATGTAGCGGAAATTATGCACCGCCTTATTCCTGAACATAACGATATCGGTATTGGCGCTGGAGAAACGATGACAGAAGGTGTATACCGGGCGCTACAACAACATTTAAATAATAAATTGTATGAGCGGCAGTCACATATGCTAGAAGAAATTACGACGGTCGATTTAACCGAAATTCATGATAAACATTGTAGATTTTATTACGATGCTCTCGCTACAATTCATGAAACTCCTAAAATAGCAATGAGTGAAGAGATTCTCAGCTTCCCAGTCGTTTGGGTCGGTATAAATAATCGATGGTACGGTGCATCTAATATAAATATGACGTTAGCGTTACGAAACGCACTACAACTATCACTTCTTCACATTCAAAATGAAGAAACTCCTTACAGAGCTAATATTTTACCTGAATCATCTATTATTTTATGTGACACAGATTCTTTTAGAGTGGAAATACAAGCGGAAGAAGGAACTCCAAGTGTGCAATCTTTACAGCTTGCCTTACAACATTTAGAAGAACATAATTTTTATCCATTCGTGTTTGATTTAGCGATTGAATCATTTTTGAAAGAAAACCTAGATGGTGTGTACGGGGTATTAATTGCAAAGGAGGACGGTCTATGAGTCAAAATATATTGCTTATAGGAGATGGCCTACTTGCAGACTATGTACATGATCAATTATACGAACAATATTCCATCACTCGCCAACATACAATTGCAGACGAACTCCCTGAAAATATCGAGCTCGCTCTCGTATTACATGACGGCTCTCCTTCTACTATTCATCATGATGCTGAGCTAATTTTTCGTTCCAATCATATTCCGTGGCTACGTGCGTTTACTTCATTTGGTGAAGGCATCATCGGTCCTTACATTCATCCCCTTGCAGAGGGATGTACCCATTGCGCCGATGGACGACGCTTTATCGCTGGATTTGATCAACAAGAAATGTGGGAACTACAGCGGAAATATGCCGTAAAAGAAGAGAACTTGACGAGGCGCGATGTACGCGCCACTCAAAATGGCATTCTGCAAATGTGTCATCTTATTCGTGCAGAAACAGAGAAAATATTAACTCATAATCATTCTTCATTAGAAAATAAACTCCTTTTACTCAACTTACAAACACTACAATGTACGCGACATTCTTTTCTTCCAGATCCGCTCTGCCCTGTATGTAGCAATTTACCTGATGATACGGCAGATGCAGCAGAGATTTCTTTACAACCGAGCTTAAAAACAAGTGATGCGACATATCGCTGTCGTTCCATTCATGAACTCAACACATTTTTAACGAGAGATTATTTAGATTATCGGGTCGGTATGTTAAACGGAAAAATGCAGCATTCTTTATTACCGTTTGCTGACGTTATTATAAACATGCCGTTAATGTTTGGAAATGAAGGTGTTGCAGGTCGAACTCATTCATTTGCAATGAGTGAAGCGACTGCTATTTTAGAAGGTTTAGAACGATATTGTGGTATGTCACCTCGAGGAAAAAAGACAAATGTACACGGTAGTTTTCGTGAGTTAGAGGATCATGCACTTAATCCCCTCTTGCTCGGTGTACATACAAATGAACATTATAATCGTAATAGTTTTCCGTTTAAACCGTTTGATCCTGAATATGAACAAAACTGGGTATGGGGCTACTCTTTATTACAAAACCGGCCACTTTTAGTTCCTGAATCAATTGCTTATTATAGCCTCGGTCATCGAGATGCTTTCGTGTATGAAACATCAAATGGATGTGCAATTGGTGGTAGTTTAGAAGAAGCAATTTTTCACGGCATTTTAGAAATTGTAGAGCGTGACGCCTTTTTGCTCACTTGGTATGCCGAATTACCTCTCCCCCGCCTTGATCTTAGTTCAGCAAATGATACGGAATTACAATTAATGATTCAGCGACTGTACACGATTACTGGGTATGAGTTACATGCTTTTAATGCAACGATGGAACACGGTATCCCAAGCTTATGGGTAATTGCGAAAAATACGCGTGAAAATGGAATGAACGTTGTTTGTGCGGGAGGCTCTCATTTGGACCCAGTCCGCGCTTTAAAGAGTGCCATCCATGAAATAGCAGGCATGTTACTAATAGCAGACGATGAACTCGAACAAAAAAGAGAGCATTACGAAAACTGCTTACACAATCCTTATCTCGTTAATAAAATGGAAGACCATAGTATGCTGTACGGATTAAAAGAAGCAGAAGAACGTCTTCACTTTCTTTTACGTGACGATGCCCCGGTGCAATCGTTCCAAGAAATGAATGCATTACAATCAGTTGATCTAGATTTAACATCCGATCTTCATCAACTTTTAAACCGTCTGCAGCAATCTGGACTTGACGTAATCGTTGTAGATCAAACAGTACCTCTTATAGAAAAAAACGGATTATATTGTGTAAAAGTCATTATTCCAGGCATGCTACCGATGACGTTCGGCCACCATCTCACTCGGGTTACAGGACTAGATAGAGTATATACTGTGCCGATGACACTTGGATATACAAACGAACCTTTAACAAATGAACAATTAAATCCACATCCGCATCCGTTTCCATAGTAAAGGAGGGATTTCATGCAGCTAGATAATTTTTTACATCATCTCCATTTTTCTATTGATGAAATTATGCCGAATCATGAAGTGGATTGGGAAGATGCACCGCTTCCTTATAAAATATATCGAAATGTACCTATCATTCCTCTCTCTTTAGAAATCCCATTATCTTTACCTAACCCTTCTACTACACCTACTTTGGAGGAAATTGGTCATTATCTTTGGTATTCATTTGGTTTAACACAATTGTGCCAGCTAAATAGCGAGAAAATTTTATTCCGAAGATCTATCCCTTCAGGCGGCGCTTTATATCCAAATGAATTGTATATATATTTAAAGATTGATGATTATCCAGACGGCATTTACCATTACGACGCCGCGCATCACCGGCTTGTTTTACTTCGTGAAGGGAATTTTGATTCTTATATTACAGAAGCACTTGGCAATCGTTGTAACTTACATTCTTGTTTTGGTGCTGCATTCATATCCACTATGTTTTGGAAAAACTACTTTAAATACAATAACTTTTCGTATCGGCTTCAAGGGTTAGATAGTGGTGTTCTCATCGGTCAATTACTTGCATGTGCCAAACAATTTGGTTACACAAATGGCGTATATTTTCAGTTTCTAGACCGGGCAATGAATCATTTACTCGGACTGTCAGAAGGCGAAGAAAGTGTGTATGCTGTTGTTCCTTTAAGTACAGAACCACAAACTAATTGGTTTCACAATGATTACTGTGAAAATAAAACAGTTACTTCTCATGAGTTGTTACAGCAAATTCCGCCGCTCGCACACGAACATTTCGTTCGCTCAAAACATGTAAATGAATATCCAATGATAACAAAAATAAATGAAGCTTCTATGGTTGAATCGACAGCACACTTCCAAACACTACATCATGAAGAGCACTATCAACATCATGCGCACGCTGTACAGTTGCCGCAAGTAGAACGGTTATCTTATGATTTCTTACAACTTTGCAAAGAACGGTATTCCCCTGATGCTGACTTTACTCTAACAAAATGGGATGCAGCCGAGCTCGCTACTTTACTACAAGAAGCTAGTCTCTCCTTCCCTTATTACAACGACCTTGATGGTCAGTATGTAAATGAAAATGCACGGGTCTCATTATATGGATGTTTTTATAACGTAAAAGATATAGAAAACGGCGCTTATTCTTATAACAGCAAAAATCATTCCATACAGCCACTTCGATATGGAGACCTTCGTTATCCCCTTCAATCCAGTATGACGATGGATAACGTAAATCTTTTTCAAGTACCGCTTTGCCTACATGTAGTCGGAAAGAAAGATTACTATACAAATGCATTAGGCTATAGAGGATACCGTATTCACCAAATGGAAGCTGGTATACTCGTTCATAAACTCGTTTTTGCAGCGACCGCGATGGGGATGGGCGGGCATCCTTTACTTAGTTTTGATACAAATTCATGTGATCAGTTGTACGGGATAGATGCTGGAAATGAAACGTCACTTATTCAAATTCCTGTTGGAGCGTATCGAGCGCGGAATTGGTTAAAAGGGGATTTACGTATTTAGAAGCACGCCGGCTATCGGCGTGCTTTTTTAAAGGACTTAATTTATAAAAAACGAAATGAGTATATATATTCTTACATAAAAGGAGAGTTTAACTTGAGCATTTTACAACGATTAATTCAGCAAGCAAAAAACCCACGCGGGACAATTGGTTCTTCCATGCTTTGTATTATGAACGCTGCACATACGAGACTCACAAATTGGGCATTACAGAAAGTACATATAAAGACAGATGCAATCATATTAGATATCGGTTGTGGCGGAGGTAAAACGATACACACTCTTTCAAAACGAACTCCACTTGGAAAAATATATGGGATTGATTACTCCGATCAAGCTGTAAAGAATTCTATACAGACGAATATAAAAGATGTTCAAAAACAAAAAGTCATTGTTCAACAAGCAAGCGTTTCTTCTATCCCTTACAATACAAACTTCTTCGATCTCATAACCGCTTTTCAAACACACTACTTTTGGCCTGATGTGGAACAAGATATAATAGAAGTATTTCGCGTCTTACAGCCGAATGGATCTTTTTTATTAGTAGCTGAAACTTTCAAAGTTCAATATCATATGGAGAAATGGAAAACAAATGAAGAATTAATAAACCTATTTTATAAAACAGGATTTACAAGTGTGAAATGCTACGAAGAAAGAGGGTGCCTTTGTGTAATAGGAATTAAGTAAAAAGCAGCCCCTTTGAGGTCTGCTTTTTTACTAGATTAACTTAAAAATACTCTTAATTTGTCTCGCGAATAACCAATTTTTCGTACCGTAGTTATCATTTAAACTATCTAAATTGATAGATTGTCCATTAGCAAACTTTAATTCTAACGTTGTATTTTTGTCATTTGTTTTTAAGTTGCTATGTGTAATTGCTTCATACTTTAATTTTTCGATTTCAACATATTCATCTTTTTCTTGTCCGATCACGACATGGTCTTGGAAGAAGAACAATACTTCTACTTTCTTACCGAAACAAAATACATTTTTCGTATAAATTAATGTCGCATTATCAAGTCCGACACATACTTCTTTCATCTCTTCCACAACGTTTCCAAAGTCTTCTTCATGTCTTGCGTTTGATTCAGCAATCCATTCTTCAATTGTTTTCATGTTAATTGCCATACTGTGCCCCCTGGTTCGTTCATTGCTTTGTTTAAAAAATAAATACTATATGACAATATAAGCCATACGTACTATGTTTTCAAGGGTGAACGGTATATTCAAAATAAAGTTAAATTTCAAAGTAATATACTAGGAGCACCAATCTCATTATATTTTAAACGTTTGAACGAGGCATTCTTCATCATCGATTAACTGTGTTTTTTCATCAAATTCGATGTTTAGCTCCCTATATACTTTCTTCCAAAAAGAAACTGCTGGTATATTTTTCACAAGTTCGATAACGAAATATTGCCCCCGTTTCTCTTTTAGTAAATTCTCAATAACTTGTTTACCAATTCCTTTTCCTTTGTACTGATTCAATATGAAAATGTCATTAATACCAAAGTCGTTTTCCTTCTTCAAAAACGGGCGTTCCAACAATAATAAAAATCCTACAATACAATTTTCAGCTTTTATAAAATACGGAGTGATTCCGTCATTTTCCCAAAACATGTGCAAATCTTCGTATTCAAAAAATCCATTTGCCTCAATCGTTATATTAGGAGTGAATGTAGAGAGGTCATGAAGATATAGTGCGTACAAATTACGTAATATTTCTTTTTCTGATTCTTGAACTGTTTGAAGTGTTACAAACATTTTAAAAATCCCCTTCCCTATATGTAACTATTTCCCCCTTTTTTTATTCGGCAAAAAGGATTATTCCCCTTTAACGAAAAAATAGCACTTAAAAAGTGCTATTCCGCTCGTCTTGCCGCTTGCTGAATTGGATCCCAAACGCTGTTATATGGTGGTGCGTAACTTAAATCGACATCTTCTAACTCGTGAATGCTCATTTTATTGAAAAGTGCCATCGCGATTACATCAATACGTTTATCTACGCCTTCTTCTCCAATTACTTGTCCGCCTAACAATTGTTTCGTGTCAGAACGATAGAGTAATTTCAAATAAAGTGGTTTGGCATTTGGATAATAGCCCGCCATATTTGTCGAATCTACTTTGACTGTTTTATACGGGATATGCAGCCCTTTCGCTTCTTTTTCATTTAAGCCTGTTCTTGCAAGCGTCAAATTCATAAATTTAATAATGCCTGTACCTAACGTTCCTTTAAAGGCTCTTCGTTTATCAAGCATATTCAGTCCAGCAAGTCGACCTTGTTTATTAGCAGTCGTTCCGAGCGGGATATGATCATGAATTCTCTTTATAACGTGGTAATGTGTTGCGCAATCACCAGCTGCATATACGTCTTGCACATTCGTTTGCATATATGCATTTACTTCAATTGCCCCTTTATGATTTGTACGTATATTTGTTCCTTCAAGAAAATCAGTATTTGGCTTCACTCCAACAGATACTAAAACAAGATCCGCTTTATATGTACCTTTATCTGTTTCAACTGCTTCTACTCGTTCATTTCCTTTAAACGCCTTTACATTTTCATTCGTTAAAATTTCAATATGATGTTTATCTGCTTCTTTATGTATATACTCCGCCATATCTGCATCATAAATCGTACCGATATGATCATTTCGCTCAATCATTCTTACTTTCTTACCAAGTTCGACGAATGTTTCTGCCATCTCCAGTCCAATCGCACCGCCGCCAATAATCGTTACATCTTCAACTTTATTCGTTTCTAACGTTTTTAATATACGCTCAGCATCCGGAATTGTTTTTAAAAGATGAACACCTTGCAAATCTCGACCTTCCCATTCTGGCATAACAGGACGCACTCCAGTCGCAATTAATAATCGATCGTACGGAAATTCAAAAACATCTTTCGTCTTCGTATGCTCTGCGTACACCATTTTCTTTTCCATATCTACTTTCGTTACTTCATGTCGTACTTTCGCATCAATTCCATATTTATCTCGAAACGTCTTTACATTACGCGCGATTAACTTTTCCGTTGAAGCGATAGCACCACTAATGACATACGGTAATCCACACTGAGCGTACGAATAAATTTCACCTTTTTCTAACGTCACAACATTTGCATTCTCATCGTTTCTAACAATTTGCATCGCTGCACTCATACCAGCTGCATCTCCGCCAATAATGACATAGTTCACGTTACCACTCCTTCTTTTTTACATACTCTTTACGTTTTCCATATTTTATAGAAATAACACCTACTTCCATTGTAAAGAAAGAGAATTTCATCTTCAAATTTTGTGCACAAACCTATGCCTGAATAGGTAACTGTCGTGTCTTATAAACAATATGTTTAATATGCTATAACAGTAACAATTGAAAGTAGGTGAAACATACATGTGCGCCGGCCTTCTCGCTCAAACTCCAGAGGAACCGAAAGAACCAAAACCCGCCTTGTCGCTTGATCAAGAATTCTCTATTAACGCAACCATTTATAGTGCTCGTGCTTGGTTATCTAATGATGAAACTTTCCCACAAACGATTTGGAAAGGCTCTCACTTCGCTTCAGCATCACACGCTGGCAAGTCCATCTTACCAATCGGTACTGTAAAAATTTTGAACTTATCTGATGATACAATAACAGTTACTGCATCATCAGAATCAGACGATAATCTCAAAATAGTCGTCCCCCCTCATTCTGAAGGTGTTTTAACATCTAACGCATTATCTGAGGTGCAAGCAAGTACATCAGGAGGTGCAAGTAAAGTCACATTCCTCTTTCATATCTTTTTTTCAAGGGATCCTGGTTCAGATAAAAAACCATAAAAAAGGTACAGTTATGCACTGTACCTTTTTTCACGTGTTCTATTCTCTTGATTTGATTAGTTCAACATTATAAGATTCAATATCCGTTAGCTTTCCTGCAAAATATGGATTTTCTCTATACCAAGACTGCTTTGAAAAATACGCTTGCATGTCTTTCGTTTGAAACATATGTCCATGTCTTGCGTATATTTCGTTTCTCGCTATTTTCAACTGTTCTTTCGATAAATATGCTAAGTCTGCACTCGTTAGTTTTCGAATATCACTATCAGGGAAGATAAAGCCATTATATACATACCGAGTCGTAGCTGGCGGAGTAACATTGTAAACAACTGTTTTTTCCGAGCTCTTCTTCTGGAATGGAAGATTATACGAAGGAAATGCCGTTACCGTTTCTACCTTCGTCGTTTCCCTTCCATTTTCTCCATTTCGTTCTAAATAAATCGTCGCACTTCCATCAGTCGCTACAGGCCCCCACGTAATTTCTTCTCCAACCAGCGCTGTAACTGGCTTTTGATTCACGTACAATGTTGCCCCAGGCACGTTCGTTTGGACAGTAATATATTGACCTTGCAACGTTAAATCTATCGTTACGTTATTTTGACCTTGTTTCATAAGTACAACCTTTTCTTCACGTGATAGTTTCACATAGTCATTTTTATATTCTGCTTGAAACACTTGAGTTCCCGGAAGAAACGGTCCATATTGCTTCTCAAACTTTTTGTCATCTGTTTTATCAATTTCTTTTCCGTTCATTTTTAAAGCTGCACCTTTTTCATTTGAAAGCAACGTCGTATAATACGTCTTTGCTTTCAATTTATACCGATCAAATAAAAAGAAATACTTTCCGTCTTTCGTTAACGAAAAGTCTGTTCTTTCGATTCCGTTCCCTTGTTTTTTATCTATCCTCAAATGTTCTTTCAATTCATTCACGTAGGATGGATTTTCTTTTACATACGAAAAGAGTGGCATTAGACTCTCTCGCGTTACAACAACAGACGGATCATCTGCTGTAACAATCTCAGCTAACTTCTCCCCGTCCTGCTCTTGTAAAATCGTAATCATCCGGTCTACTTGTGCCGACTGCTTATAATACGATGATCCATACAAATAGAGTCCGACAACTGCTATAACAAATAGGGCTAACAGCGTAATGCCAACCTTTGCACCACCACTCATGTTCTTCTTTACTACAGGACTTCCCCTCTTCATCCCACAGTTTTGACAAAATTGCACACCTTCTTCAAACTGAGTCCCACACTTTGTACATACATTCATCCATTCAACCACCTTTTCGTTAGAAGCCAGTTATTCCCTGTGTAAAGGTTTGAATTATCGTGCTAATGTAAGACCACAGTACAATAAATGTTGCAATTCCGATTAAAACATTTGCGATAAGAAGTGTATAAATAGGATCTAATCCGCCGTTATCTAGTTTTACTATAGCGACAATGATACTAATTCCCATATACGTTGTAGCCAACCCTAATAAGATTGGTAAGAAAAAGATTAATAAAAAGCTAAACAGAAAAGAAAGAACTAATATAGCAATAGCTGGCGTTGCTATCGTTCCCCATATACCGAATACTTCAAGAAACGAAAAAGATGCTTTCATCATCTTACCGCTTACAAAAATAATAAATCCGACAAATAAAGTTAAAATTAATAAAAATAAAAAGACCGTTACAGTGTCCAAAAAGAATGTAGGAGTAGATATATCTGGTGCAAATGTTCTCGTAACAGCTGCTGCAGCACTCATCATTCTATAAAAAAGACAGGCTCCTAAAAAACAAATAAGAACAAGACTTACAATTCCATTTCGCACTTCAATATTCCCACTTTTCATAATGGCCGATGGTGATTTAAAAGCATTTTTAAAGAACTGAAAATAGCCACTTGCAAATCGCTTCGCTTGCTCTACCGTTTCATTTGGTCGAGCTTCCTTTGCTGGTGCTACGCGTGCCTGTTGCTCACCTTCTTCCTGTGCACTACTCGCTACTGCTCCCTCCGTTAACGAATGTCCACAATTCCCGCAAAACTTTGCCTCTGTTGCATTTTCTGTATGACACGCCGGACATTTCATTCTCTCATCCCTCCTTAAGCATATACCGTATAGGGTGTTACAAATTCAATATATGACTTTGTACATAAAACATGACTACAAGAAAAAGATTCTGAAATCCTCCTTCCGAAAGAAAATATATGTGCTAGCAATCTTGAAAAAAAATGCTATTATGAAACAGAATAAATAATGTTTTTAACAGATTGGATGAAAGACAATGGAATTGGTAAACTCAATTTTTCAAATACTCCTTACAAGCGTAATCCAATTATTTTCTTTAATTGGCGTTATCATTGTAATTGGCTTTCTATTAGGCTATTTAGAATCACTAACACGGATGTATTGGTCGAGAGCATTTGGAAGAAAAGGGTTCCTTTTGACTGCCTGGATTGGTGTTCCTATTCATGAACTTGGACATGCCATTATGTGCGTACTATTTCGTCATAAAATTGTAGCAACGCAGTTTTTCCCAACAGATACAAGTCAAGGGGCTTTAGGCTACGTACAACATCAATACAATCATAAAAGTGTATATCAACGAATTGGGAACTTCTTTATCGGCATCGGACCTATTATTTCTGGTATTACGGCACTAATCCTTTTAATGCGCTATTTCGTACCAGATTCATATTTCTTATTTAATACAACTCTCGAAAAAACAATCGCTTCTACTTCTATTAATGTAGAAATGGTGCAAAACATGCTCTTATCGACGTTCGTATTATTAAAGAGCTTATTTACAATAAATAATGTATTGAATCCTTCTTTTTGGCTATTTTTATTTATCGCCATTTGTATTTCTGCACATATCGCTTTAAGTAAACCAGATATTAAAGGATCAATAGACGGTGTTATCGTCATGTTTATCGTGTTATTTTTATTCAATATAATAGCAGGACTATTTCAGTACGATAGTAATCAGCTAATTGGACAGGTTATGAAATATAATATGTATCTTATTGCATTTTCTAGTGTGGCACTGCTCTTCTCTTGTATTTCTACACTTGTTAGTTTTGGGTTTTCTAAAATAAGAAGAGGGCGTTCGTTTTGAACGCCCTCTTCTTATTCTCTCAAGATGATTAATGAATTTTTCTCCTATATTCTTTATTTCACCACTAATAACTAGCTTTTGTACATGATCAACTATTCCAACTAAATTCTTAAGAATACACGGGCTGTTCACCTAATAGAAATATTAAATTCTTCCTTTCAAATACTATTCTATACACCAATAATAAACTCAAGAGAAAACTATTTACTTACGTAAAAGCACATCAATATCTTATCTTGAATTTCAAAATACAAATTATTGAAGAGATTGGATATATATTAAAGACCTCGCCATTCCCATAGGATGATGAGGGTTTTTATGCAAATAAAGACACCCTAAGGTGCATTCCGCTCACTTGATAATCACACTTTATTTATTATATAGAGTGTAATTATTCGATTCCGCTCTATATTCATTTTACCATTTATTTAAATATAACTAATTATAAACCTCATTAAGCTTCCAAATGTTTACAATAAAATTATATCAAAAAAACACACAAATAACTAGACTTGTAATTAAAATCTATTAATTATAATATACAAATGTAATCAAGAAAAGAAAAAAGAAGGTGCTTGTATGAAAAGTTTAAAAGTTTTTACAACAGGTGTTGTATTGGCTACTTCATTTGCAACATTTAATAATGCGGTAAATGCAGGAGTACAAAATACAAATCAGAAATTTATCGATATAGAATCTATTGATAAATGGGTTGGAGAAAACCAATTAGTAGCTGAGGAAGGAAATGTATTTGGAGTAGGAAAGCCGAGTTTGCAACGAAAACCAGTAAATACTTATTCTAAAGGTGATACACTAGATTATAAGATCGAAAAGAAGGGTAATAGTATTGAGCAAACAATTACTTTAGCGCCTGAAGATACGAACGCTACTATTAAAATTCCATTTGACTTCCAAGATGGAGAGTATATTCAACTTATTAAAGATGAATACGGCAACTTCAATGGCGCTGGTAACGTTTATAATAAAGAAAATGAATCAATTGCTTTATTATATACGCCACAAATAAAATCTGAACTAGGTGCTACAATCCATGCAGAAGTTTCTGAAGGGAATGTGTTGCAGTTACATGTGGAAGCTAGTGAAGCAAAGGAACCAGTTACAGTGGCTATGAAAGCAAGTGTAAAATATTACAAAGATTATTTCTCAGGTGCTAAGTGGATAACGCGTGATGGTATGATATCACTAAGCATTACGCATAAACCATATTTAACATCTGGAAAAAACAATGCAGAAGTTCTTTCGAGAAGGCATGATAGTTGGGTTAAGTTAAAAGCTGTTCATTCTGGAAATAGTAAATGGAAGAATGAATCAGGATTAAAGAAACAGTATGATTGTCATCATGATACCATTGGTAGTAAGAAAAACCCTTGGAATATTGAACCAAGTAGGCCAAATGTAAGTTATCCACAGACGCTTTTAGCAGCCTGCAATCCAAGTTAAATCTATATTATTTTAGGAGGAATATACTTGGATATTCAAATTTTCACAGAATTAAGACCCGTATTTAAGGTGCTGATTGGTATCTTAATAGCTCTTTCGTATTTAATTTTGATAAATTGTAAAAAAATCAATACTCTATATGTATTTAGTATTTCTGGGATTTGTATATTGGTAGCGGGTCTCTTATATGTAATGTCTGGATTTATAGTAGATGAATACCAAGTTGAGATAGATGGAACAAGCTTATATATGATATTTACTATATTTATTTTGGGTGTTTTAAATGTTTTATTTTACATATTCAAAAATAGAACAAGTAAGTGAATGTATGATATATGATTAATAAATGAGGAGCTTCCTAGAAATTCACTTATGGGTGGCTCTTCATTTTTCAAAAGGACTCAATATATTTAGCAAGAGTGGTGTAACGATGAAAAAAATGATACTGTTTAGTCTTGTAATCATTTCAATTCTGGCTGGTATATTTTTTGTGCAAAAAGGGAATAAAAATCAGAAACTTGAAGTTAGTAAGCTACAGGACGGGAATTATTATCAAAATTCGATTCCAATTAAACAACTAAAGGCAGACCTAATTAATAATGAAAAGCATGTTATATATTTTTATAAGGAAGGTTGCCTATACTGTGAGCAAGTTAGCCCAATTATTGTACCAATGGCAAAAGATAAAAATATCCCAATGAAAGTAATAAATTTAGGGGAATACCCTATAGAGGAGTGGGATAATTTTAGGATAGAAGCAGTCCCTACAATCGTTGAGTATAGAAACGGGAAAGAAAAAAATAGAATTGAGGGAGCGCACAGTGAAACATCTTATAAAGAATGGTTTAATAGTATAAGATAAAATACTGGTTGCCATATATCTTATTTACAATGAAAAGAGCTAGTTCATGTCGAACTAGCTCTTCTCATCACTTATTCCTCTTATAATCACAATGTTCAACCGGAACACGAGCATGTCCCTCTTCATCGGTACACCATGACTGTGACTGGAATGCAAGAAAGATACCGATCCATTTTTCTTCCTTTTCAAAGTGAATGAGTATGCCTCCGTCTTGCCATATACCATTATCACCCTTCCATTTCTCTACATTTCCTTGATTCATATGAATATCGTGTATCCCGTTTCCTGGTTCGAAATGAAAGTAAGAATCAGGTGTATCTTCTTCTGGTCCCCATCTTTCACCAAACGCGTAAATAATTGCTTTTTCTTCTATTGCCCGTTTTATATAACGTTCTATTTTTTCATTTAAATCATTATCTACCCCTGCTTTTTCAGCAGGTAAAGGAATCATTTGTTTTGAGTCAAATAGATTTCCTCTTACATAATCTAGAGCCACTTTCGGTTCATTATTTTTTACTTCCGTAAAACCAAATGGTAATGTCGGTAAAATATGAATCGCCTCTGACCGAATATTGTCGCTCGCAAAATATAAAACTTCTGAAGGGTAACTTTGCGATTTCACGTTAATGGCAATACGATAATCTACTTCTGCTTCGCCTTGTAAATGAACTTGATAATGAGGAGTTTTCCCTTTTCCAATCTTAGATTGTATAACAGTACCTTTTAACACACCATAGTTTTTTAAGGGCATACCTTTCATCTCCTATTCATTTAGTAGAAGCTTTTCATATTTAAGGCATTATCCATATAAAAAGAAAATCCTCCTATGTTAGGAGGATTTTTAATTTCTCAACATATACCAAAAAAGCACCTCTATCACTACAAGTAACACCGCGCCAAAGATCATTAACGTTGTCTTCTTTAATAGTTCATTTTCACGATACGGGATGTTACATAAATACGCGCCTAGCGTAATACGTGACGGGCAAGCGATTGTCGCTACTGATGATGCGGTGTTTTGCAATGTTGTGACGTATTGCCACGGGAGTGCTACATTTTGCGCCGTTTGCATTTGTAGTTTTATGAACATCGCATTTGATCCTGCATTACTACCTGTTAAAAAGCCACCGATTCCGCCGATGAACGGAGCAACGAAAACGAAAAATGTTCCAAATGTGTCACCAGCTGTTTTTGCCAGTAATGCATGCATGCCAGATGCACCCATTAGTTCTGAAATGGCGATAAACATTGTCGTTGTAATCGCAAATGGAATCCATTGTTTTATCGTTTGCGAGAGTGATTGTTTCATAATATGAGATGGAATACGGAAGAAAATGATTGTAAATAAACAAGTCATACCGAGCCAAAATCCTGGTGAATACAGCATTTCTAATTTGTAAGAGTATGATTTTAAATCAAGGACTGCATATGATCTGAATACATCATGCAATGCTGGTACGAGGCGAGAAAGTAAAATACAAACAGTTAAGAATATATAAGGGCTAATAATTTTTAGAATAGATACTTCTCTTTCCGTTGCCGCAGCATGTTCTGTTATTAGATTTTGTTCGTTTTTGCCCTTTAATTTAATGATAAGAAATCCAAATGTAATGGTAACGATAGAACTTAATATACCTGCTAATTCTACGCTTACGTATGCGTTAGAAAGATAGATTCCGAAAGAAAATAATAGAAAGAAACCGAATCCTTCCTTCCACTTTTCAATAACGGCCTGCCAGCCACCAACAACATGTAAAGAAAGAATGACGAAATAAGCAAACATCGGGATACTTAATAGCGCTGTATTTGTACCGAGTGTTGTAAGAGGCATATTGATAAGCTGCGAACCGATAATCGTACCAGTTGCCATTGCCCCCCATGAACTAGCTAGTAAGCCGATAAACGAGAGCAGTACAGCTTGGAACGGTTTATAACCTAATGAAAGAAAAATAGGTGCTGCAACCATAAAGCCGATCCCGAATCCACTTACTGATTCAATTAGTGGGCAAATACCAAAACACATAAGAAGCATTTGTAATAAACGATCATGCGTAACTTCTTCTAGAAAACCTGCTACTTGGTCGATGTACCCCATTTTGTTCATGAGGTGAAATAAAAAAATACCGAAAAATAAAACGTACCCGACAATAAAACAAATTAACCAACCTTTAATCGTTGCATGCACAGTTTCACTTATCCCTAGTTGAAATGTTGACGAGAGTAAAACGATTCCAACAGATACAACGTAAGCAATTAAAGAAGACCTTAATGACGTTTGTTTCAATAAAAATAAACAAATGAAAATCATCATAATTGGGATAAGTGCCAACAATATGGCCATGTTATCATCTCATTTCGTTTAAAATACAATTTTTAACTATTATATAACAGATGTCATAATTTTCAATTGTTTTTACAACAGATTCAAAAAAGGAGCTGTTTAACTCCTTTTTGAATCACTCCCATTTTCTATTATTCTCAAAAACCGTCTGCTGTTCGACTATTTTGTCTAACACAACAAACACAATATAAGCACATATTACTTGCAATACAACATTCCCAAATTTCATTAATTCAAATGAATGGATACATCCAAATAATTCATTTAATAATACAATCGAAACGATACTAAATAATTCTATACTAATCGAAAATATACATATTTCTAAAATAGATTGCTCTTGAATGCGATTTAAGTTGGAAAAGATGAATACATATCCTAAAAATAGAGCCATCAACTCTATTTTTGTCATGCTAATGAGCCAAGCGTATAGTGGTACAGTTAAAAGGAGATATAGTAGTTTACGTCTTAGCATGCTTTCTCACCCTCTAAATTATATGTATTTTCTGTATATTTTAACATTTATTACGTAAAACAAAAAGAAGAGACTTATGCCTCTTCTTTTTGTTTTGTTGCCTGTATTAATTCACATATTTCTTCTCGTTTTTCATTTTCTAACAGTTCAATAATTTTACTTCCAACGACAACTCCGTCACATATTGTAATCATTTCTTCTACATGTTCCTTTGTTGAAATACCGAACCCTGCCACTACCGGTAAATGCGTATGTGATTTTACTTTTTCTAAGTAACTATGAATCTCATCTTTAAAGTTTTGACGTACTCCTGTTACGCCTGCTACTGTAACAGCGTAGACGAACCCTTCTGATTCACTCGTAATTTTCTCGATTCGCTCAATTGGGCTCGTAACGGTAACGAGTGGGATTAGCGCAATGTTCACCTCTTGCAGTAACGGAGCAATAATATTTTGTTCTTCATACGGTAAATCTGGAACGATAATACCGTCCACACCTGCCTCTAAGCATCTCTCAATGAATCGTTCTTTTCCGAATGCGAGTACTGGATTTAAATATGTCATGAGTACAAACGGAATTTGTACTTCTTTTCTTACTTCTGCTAACGCTTGAAAAATGCCCTTTAACGTTACACCTCCATCTAGCGCTCGTTTCCCTGCTCTTTGAATCGTTGGGCCATCTGCGACTGGATCTGAAAACGGGATACCAATTTCAACGATGCTTGCTCCTGCTTCATCAAGAAAACGAATTCTTTCTTTTAATTTTTCAAGGCCTCCATCTCCGCCCATTACGTACGGAATAAATGCTTTCTTGCCATTTTCAAATGCTGCTTTAATTTTTTCGACTCCCATTTTTTACACCTCTTCCATATAACGTTTTATACTCTCTACATCTTTATCACCGCGGCCAGATAAACAAATGACAAGCCCCTCGCCTTTCTTCATTTGCGGCGCTAATTTTAATGCGTATGCGACAGCATGTGAGCTTTCTAACGCCGGAATAATCCCTTCTTTTTTCGTTAATAATTGAAATGCTTCTAACGCTTCTTCGTCTGTTATTGAATGATAAGAAACACGTCCAATATCTTTTAGCAAGCTATGTTCTGGTCCAACCCCTGGATAATCAAGCCCCGCTGAAATAGAATGCGCTTCTTGAATTTGTCCTTCTTCATTTTGCAGAAGGTACATCATTGATCCGTGTAAAACACCAACGCTTCCTTTCGTTAAAGTAGCTGCGTGCTGTTCTGTATGAACGCCTTTCCCTGCTGCTTCTACGCCGTAAAGAGCAACTTCTTCATCGTGTACGAACGGATAAAACATGCCCATCGCATTACTACCACCGCCAATACAAGCCACGACTGCCTCTGGTAACTTTCCTTCTAACGCCTCATATTGTTTTTTCGTTTCTTTCCCAATTACACTTTGGAAATCACGAACAATTTGCGGGAAAGGATGTGGCCCAAGAACAGATCCCATAATGTAGTGCGTATCATGCACATGTGAAACCCAGTAACGAAGCGCCTCGTTTACCGCATCTTTTAATGTTCCACTACCTGCCGCTACACTTTCTACTTTCGCTCCGAGTAATTCCATTCGGAACACATTTAATTTTTGACGTCTCACATCTTCTTCCCCCATAAAGATGACGCATTCTAATCCAAGTAGAGCACATACAGTAGCGGTTGCCACTCCGTGTTGTCCAGCCCCTGTTTCAGCGACAACTTTTTTCTTGCCCATTCGTACTGCAAGAAGTGCCTGACCGATTGTATTGTTAATTTTATGAGCTCCTGTATGGTTCAAATCTTCACGTTTTAAATAAATCTTTGCACCGCCGCAATACTTCGTCATATTTTCAGCGAAATAAAGCGGTGTTTCTCTTCCGACGTACGTTGTTAAATAATGATTTAATTCCTTTTGAAACGCTTCATCTTGCATCGCTTCTTTATATGCTTCTTCTAGTTCTAGTACAGATTGCATTAACGTTTCTGGAACGTATCGTCCTCCGTATATACCGTAATGTCCTTTTTCATCTGGATATGCGTAGTTCATTTGGAACACTCCTTCGCTTTTATAATAAATTGTTTTATTTTCTCTACATCTTTCTTTCCTTCTGTCTCCACTCCGCTACTTACATCGACCATGTATGGCTGAACAGTTCGAATTGCTTCTTCTATATTAAGAGCGTTTAATCCACCAGCTAATATCGTTTTTTTTCGCAATTCTTTGGGCATATGCCCAAGTAGTTCCCATGAAAATGTCTTTCCATTTCCTCCATGAAACTTTTCTTTTGGGCTATCAAATAATATATAATCCGTTTCATACCCTTGAGCGTTTTTCATATCACTCTCTGAAGTTACTCCTAGCGACTTTATAGACGGAATATTCAATCTTCTAATTTGATAATTGTCTTCATCCCCATGTAGTTGCACATGTGTTAACCCGCACTCATCTGCAATTTTCTGGATCACTGCTACTGATTCATTTACGAAAACACCGACCTTTAACACGTGTTCTGGAAGCTCCCCAATAATTTCTTTCGCTAGCCTCGGAGTAATTTCCCGCCTACTTTCAGCAAAAACAAATCCGATTGCATCTGCTCCGTATTCGCAAGCACATTTTGCTGTTTCCATATCAGTGATGCCGCAAATTTTCACTTTCATATATTCACCTTACAATCTTCAAAAAAGCTATTAATAGAAGATGATGTCATAAGTGCCTCTCCAACTAATACACCTTTTGCTCCAGCTCGTTTGACCCGAATAATATCTTCTTTTGAATGAATCCCGCTCTCGCTAATCCAAAGTAATTTCTCCACATTTAATCGTTTTCCAAGCTTTTCTGTTTGGCCTAAATCGACTTCAAATGTTTTTAAATTACGGTTGTTAATACCGATAACGTGCGGATTTAATTGGATCGCAATGTCTAATTCCTGCTCATCATGAACTTCAACAATTGCTTCTAATCCTTTTTCTAATACGTAGCTATACAGCTCTTTTAACTTCTCTTTCGTTAACGCTGCTACGATTAGTAAAATAATATCTGCACCTGCTTCATATGCCCTATCAATTTGAATCTTATCGATTATGAAATCTTTACATAAAAGAGGAATGTTACTTTCTTCTCTTGCCGTTTGTAAATCATGAAAAGATCCTTTAAAAAATTGACCGTCTGTTAAAACAGAAACTGCACCAGCGCCGCATTCTTCATATGTCTTCACTTGTTTTCGTACATCAACGTGTAAATTGATATCTCCTTTTGATGGTGATGCCCGCTTTACTTCTGCGATGACAGTAAACTGCTGTAACGCTTCCACAAGTGAATGTGTCTTTCTTTTTGTTTTTACTGGTGTATATATTTCATATAACTCCGCAACTTCCTTTTTCTTCTGTTCTACAATTTTGTCTAAAATCGTCCCCATTTTAATTCACCCTTTCTAATTTTTCATTGCTTGCTGCAATTAATAAGTTTAATTTGGCTAATGCTTTTCCAGCGTCAATGCTATGTGCCGCGAGTTTAATTCCTTCTTCAATCGTTTCCGTTTTTCCATTTGCGAACAGAGCTAGACCTGCATTTAATAAAACTGTATCGCGATAAACACTCTTTTCTCCGCTCAATACGCCGACTGTAATCTTTGCATTTTCTTTTGAATTCCCCCCTCTAATTTCTTCATTTTTCACGCTTGAAAAACCATACTTTTCTGGATCAATACTCATTTCTACTATTTCATTATCTTTTAAAAGGACTACATGATTTTCTCCTTGCAATGACGCTTCATCTAAAAAACCACTTCCATTTACGACAAGCGCTTGTTTCCGACCTAACTTTTGTAATACTTGTGCAACTGGTAATAACATATCTCGTTTATAAATACCGACAAATTGTGTTTCTAAATTCACTGGATTTGTTAAAGGACCAATTAAATTAAAGATCGTCGGCACGTTTAACTCTTTTCTTATCTTCATAATGCGCCTTAGCGCTGGATGCATCGCTGGTGCAAATAAGAATGCAATGCCCACATGCTCTAATAAATAATCAATTTCGTTTGGCGTACTGCTAATATTTACACCGAGTTCTTCTAATAAATCTGCACTTCCTGTTTTACTAGAAACAGCACGATTACCATGTTTTGCAACCTTTACGCCAGCTCCTGCCAGTACAAATGCTGACGTTGTGCTAATATTAAATGTTTGAGCACCGTCACCACCCGTCCCGCAATTGTCCATTGCTCCTTGTATATGGTTCGAAAACGGCAATGCCTTTTCGCGAAGAGCCCGAACGAGACCGTATATTTCTTCTGCAGTTTCACCTTTCGCTTTCAGTAAGACTAAGAAAGCTGCAATTTCACTTTCTAATATGTTTTCACTTAATAAAAGTAGTCCTGCTTTATACATTTCCTCTTCTGTTAAATGTTGACCCTCCACTAATTTACGAAGATAGTTATTCATACTCTTTCCTCCTCTTTTACTTCTGTTAAAAAGGCACGTATTAACTTTCCCCCTTCTTCTGTTGCGATTGATTCCGGATGAAACTGTAATCCGAAGAGCGGATAATAATTGTGACGGACTGCCATTATTTCTCCGTCGTCCATCGCTGTCGCTAATATGTCAAAACACTCTGGCAAGCTCGTTTGCTCTGCAACAAGGGAATGATAACGCATTGCCGTTAGCGGCTGTGTAGCGTATGAAAAGATTGACGTTCCGTTATGTTTCACACGCGATGTTTTTCCGTGTTTAATACGTTCTGCTCTAACAATGTCTCCTCCAAATGCAGCTATGATCGCTTGGTGGCCAAGACAAATCCCTAATATGGGAACGTTCTTATAAAAATGACGAATCACTTCAATACAAATGCCAGCATCCTCTGGTTTTCCTGGTCCTGGTGAAAGTACAATTCCTTTCGGCTTCATTTCTTCTAATTGTTCTATCGTTATTTGATCATTTCTTACGACAACAATATCTTCTTCGTATTCGCCTAACAGTTGATACAAGTTATATGTGAATGAATCATAATTATCAATCAGTACAATCATTTCATTACCTCCAAAAGCGCTCTCGCTTTATTTAACGTTTCTTCATATTCAGCAACTGGGTCTGAATCGTAGACGATACCCGCTCCTGCCTGAACGTATGCTTTTTCATCCTTTACGACCATCGTTCGAATGGCGAGCGCCATATCAAGATTTCCTGAAAAACTAACGTATCCAACTGCACCGGCGTATACATTTCTTTTTTCAATCTCTAGCTCATTTATAATTTCCATCGCTCTAATTTTCGGAGCGCCTGAAACTGTCCCTGCTGGTAAACAATACGCTAATGCATCAAATCCACTCATTTGTTTTCGCAATGTTCCGTAAACTTCAGATACAATGTGCATAACGTGAGAATATTTTTCTACATTCATATATTTATCTATCGTAACTGAGCCAATTTCACTTACTCTACCAATATCATTCCGCCCAAGATCCACAAGCATCATATGCTCTGCTCGTTCTTTCTCATTTTCTAACAGTTCTTTTTCAATTTCCGCATCTTCCTGCTTCGTTTTCCCTCTCGGCCTCGTACCGGCAATTGGGTTCGTCATCACTTTATCGTCTCTTACCGATAACAAACTTTCCGGCGAAGAACCGAGTACAACATAATCTTGAAAATCGATATAGAACATATATGGTGATGGATTGGCAATTCGAAGTTTTCGATATAACGCGAACGGATCCCCAATACATTCACTTTGCAAACGCTGCGATAATACAACTTGGAATATGTCCCCGGCTCGAATGTGTTCTTTCGCCGTTTCTACCATCGCGCAAAATTCTTTTTCCGTTATAGAAGAAGTGAATGATAATGTTGATTTTATTTCAGTTACTTCAGCTTCTTCTCCCTGTAGCAATTCCTCTTTGTATACTCGCAGCCTTTCGTATACTTCTTCATAAGAAGCTACATCATCTTCCCTGCATATATATACAAATGATAATTTTTGGCGTAAGTGGTCATACACGATAAACTCACGGTACAGTAAAAGGTGTACTTCTGGAATATTCAATGGATCGTGTAAATCCGCTCCAATGTTTTCATACTGTCGAATGACGTCATAGCCAATATAACCAACTGCTCCTCCGCAAAATGGAAACGGACTGTCTACTTGTGTTGACGCGATTACTTCTTCTAACACTTGTAGTACGTTACCTTGCAACTCTTCTGTTTGACCGTAAATCGTTCGTTCCACTTCTGTACCGATACTTTTCACTTCACCATACGGATTACATCCTAAGTAAGAATAGCGTCCTTTATCTTGATGAAGTTGTGAGCTTTCTAATAAGAACCTCTTCTTACCTTTCATACGTCTATATAAAGAAATTGGCGTAATGCTATCTCCTTCTTCTTCAGCGATTACTAAAAATGTTTTTCTTTGTTCTTTCTGTTTTATAAATTCCTCTTTTGTCATCATGTCTTTCACCTCATCCTGAAAAATAAAAAAGTCCTCTACATATCGAAAATATGTAGAGGACGATAAATTTACCGTGGTACCACCTCATGTTGGACGCAAAAGCATCCCGCTTTATTCAGGTACAAAATATATACCTTATCCTTGTAACGGCGGAACCCGGGTTGCCTACTGAAAATAATTGTTCAGCATACCTCTCGTAAGCCCATTCCGCATATGGCACCGCACCGGGCTCCCACCTATTCCCGGCTCTCTGTAACGTCTCCAATACACGTACTCTTCTTACTTAAACGATTTCATTTATTTAATTTTTTATACACAAAAAGGGAGTACTCATCCTATAGAAAGGACGGGTACTCCCGTGGTGCCACCTTAATTCGTTACGAATGTAACGCACTTTACCGTATCAAAAACAATACGTGTCTCTTGTATCGATGAGATCATGTCGCCAAAGCCTACTTCTTTCGTTTCGGTTTGGAAGCTCCGAAGCCCATTCCACATCAATTCCATACTGATTCGCACCAACCATCAGCTCTCTGACATGTTCATCATGTGTACTCTTCTTCATCAACGCTTGCATTTTTTAAGTTGCACTCATTATAGACCTGACTTTTTTCACAAGTCAATACTTTTTTAAAAATTTTATTTTTCTTTCCTTTCAATATTATATTGACAAAACAACCGCTTTTTATGTAAATATAATAAATACTCTATTAAAAATAAGGTTTTTTGTATGAATATTATATATTAAAAAAGTAAAATAACATCAAAAAACGCTTACATTTCTGAAAATTCATATTTCTGTATGGATTTTTCAGAATAATCATGATAGATTATAAATATGCATAACGCATCAAAAGACATGACAAAAGGAAGGGGAACTACATGAGTACGCAGATGTTAACTTTAACTTCTATCTCTATTTACATGCTCGGGATGTTAGTAATTGGCTATTTCGCCTATAAACGAACGTCCAACTTAACAGATTATATGCTTGGCGGGCGTACACTAGGCCCCGCAGTAACAGCATTAAGTGCTGGAGCATCCGATATGAGTGGTTGGCTTTTAATGGGCTTACCCGGTGCAATGTTTAGCGTTGGATTAAGTAGTAGTTGGATTGCGATCGGCCTAACACTAGGCGCATACGCAAACTGGCTTTATGTCGCTCCTCGCTTACGTACCTACTCTGAAATGGCAAACAACTCTATTACTATCCCAGAATTTTTGGAACATCGTTTCCACGACAAATCTCACATGCTACGCTTAGTATCCGGACTTGTTATTATGATTTTCTTTACTTTTTATGTAGCTTCAGGATTAGTTTCAGGCGCTGTATTATTTGAAAATTCATTTGGTATGAACTACCATGTGGGATTATTCATTGTTGCAGGCGTTGTTGTCGCTTACACATTATTTGGTGGTTTCTTAGCAGTAAGTTGGACAGACTTCGTGCAAGGAATCATTATGGTTGTTGCTCTTATTCTTGTTCCTATCGTAACAATTATGAACTCGAACGGACTTGGACCTGCATTTGATACAATTCGATCTGTAGATCCAACACGTCTAGATATTTTTAAAGGTGCCTCTACTTTAGGGATTATTTCTTTATTCGCATGGGGCCTTGGTTATGTTGGACAACCTCATATTATCGTACGCTTTATGGCAATTTCCTCTGTAAAAGAAATTAAAAGCGCACGAAGAATTGGTATGAGCTGGATGATTTTCTCAGTTGTCGGAGCAATGTTTACTGGTCTTATCGGTATTGCTTACTACTCACAACAAGAATTAACATTATCTAACCCAGAGACAATTTTCCTTGAACTAGGAAAAATTTTATTCCATCCACTTATTACTGGATTTTTATTAGCAGCTATTTTAGCAGCGATTATGAGTACAATTTCATCTCAATTACTCGTTACTTCTAGTGCTATAACAGAAGATTTATATCGTACATTCTTTAAACGTTCTGCTTCTGATAAAGAACTTGTATTTGTCGGTCGTATGGCTGTACTTGTTATTGCCTTAGTTGGATGCGCATTAGCGTTTAAACAAAATGATACGATTTTAGCTCTTGTTGGATACGCTTGGGCTGGATTTGGTTCTTCATTCGGACCTGCTATTTTATTAAGCTTATATTGGAAACGCATGACAAAATGGGGCGCACTTGCAGGTATGATTTCTGGTGCTGCGACTGTTATTATATGGACACAATTTAAATTCTTAAAAGACTTCTTATATGAAATGATTCCTGGTTTCGCTATTAGTTTACTAGTGATCATAATTGTTAGTTTACTAACACAACCTTCAAAAGAAGTTGAACAACAATTTGAGGATTTTGAAAAACAACATAATCTATAAAGGGAAAGCTCTGCTATCGTAACAGCAGAGCTTTCTTTATATCAAAGTTCGACAATCTTCTCCTCGAATTTAACAATTTCTTTATGTTTCGTTAAATTAAACATAACACTACTCCTTTATAGTAGTACTATCAGCACTTATACAGAAAGGGGACTCCAACATGTTAGCAGCTTTCCAGCAACAACAAACACGTAAATTTTCACCTATCACAAATACTTCTGCGTCTTGTTTGAACATACAATCTAATCCACCTAAAATTTCAATTGCTCCTTCTGTTATTTCAGTCATCGGTGTTCATATGGAAAAAAATAAGTTGAAAGTAAGAACGGGACAAAGCATTGAGTTATCAGCTTCCGTTTTGCCAGTGCAAGCAACGAATAAAGAACTTATTTGGACAAATATGAATGCTGATGTTATCACAATGTATCCAAAAGATGATACGATAACGATTACTGGAAAAAGTGCCGGAAGAGCCGTCGTAATTGTCACAACTGCTGAAGGGAAGTTCCGTGACCTATGTATCATTCATGTACAACCTTATATGACAAATCCAAAGTAAAAGAGTGGCTACGAAGCCACTCTTTTACTTTGTGTCAATGTGTGGATTTTTCCTTTTAACTAAATTGATGAATTGTTCCTTATCTTTAGGAGAAATAATTTCTGTTGGATGTGTGCAGTAAACCATTTCAAGTCGGTCAAATGATAAAGCATGAGCTGCTACTGGATTTTTCGTATTTGAAATTTGTTTTATATCTCGTATAAATATGCGCTTTTTAACGAAACCCGATTTAATAGTAATTCTTTCTTCTCCGACGATATATTTTGTTGAAAACCAACTCCACATAAATAAGATGGCCAATAGAATTGTGAAAAATAAAAGAAAATATTCTCTTCCTGCAAATATGGGAGCAAAACACGCTCCAATGACAACGAAAAAAATCGGATATAACCATGTATCTTTTTTTGATGGAAATTCCACTAAACGTCCCCTCTCTTGATTTAAGTCAATGAATCCCCTCCCCTTCCACTATTACAATAAAAACAACATGAGAATAGGAGGACATATTATGACAGAACGAAAGTATGCCTTATTTGCTGGCTTTTCTCTTCTTGTTATGGCATTCATTGCATTTTTTTCTTACGGTTTTGTTCATGGAAATCTCGTTGTACAAGAAGACGCGGGCGCGACATTCCATAATATCCAAACTTCAAATTCACTTTTCAAAGCGGAAATCTTCGGTTGGATTATCATTTTCATTACTGATATTGTCGCCGCGTGGGCTCTTTATTTCTTTCTAAAACCAATTCATACTAGCCTCTCATTACTAGCTGCCTTGCTTCGTCTTATGTATACAGCGATACTTGGAATCGCCATATTCAATTTAATATTGGCATTGCTACTTTCAAAAAGTATGATTGCGAATCCAGAAACATATGTGATGTTGTCTCTCAGTGCATTCGAATACATTTGGTCTGTAGGGTTAATCATTTTCGGCTTACATCTTTTCACTTTAGGATATGTAACTTTTCTATCTAAACAAATACCGAAATTGATTAGTGTATTACTATTCATCGCTGCTATGGGTTATATCGTAATTCACGTCATGAATACAATGTTTTCACAATATGATGCGATGATTTCCATTCTTAATGTTGTCTTTCAACTACCGATGATCGCAGGTGAACTTGGATTTAGTATATGGCTATTGATTAGAGGTGGAAAAGACTCTACTGTTTGAGTCGTTTCTTAATTCTACTTAATGATTCTGGCGTAATACCTAGATAACTTGCCAATTGATATTGAGGAACACGATTGATTAAATGAGGTCGTTTTTGTAATAATGATTTGTAGCGCTCTTCTGGTGTCGATGCAATAAATAATGTAAGTTCTTCTTGTACCTCACCAAAATTGTATTCAATCATTTGACGTGTCATTTCTTCTAACTGTGAATATTTCTTATACATGTCCTTTTCACAATACAGGTCGCCAACTACAACTAGACAGTCTTCTAAACACGTTAACGTATGCGGGGATGATTTATCTTGTTTATGATGATTAAAATTTGCGATTGCTTGTTCTTCTGTATAAAAATTTGATGTAACCTCTTTCCCTGTTTCATCTATACAATATTGCCTAATGCATCCCTTTAATACAAAATAACATTTCGAAGGAACATCTCCTTGCCTTAGGAGCACTGTTCCTTTTTTATATTCTTCAATTTGTAATTCACTGAGGATCGTGTGCTGCTCTTCTTCACTTAGTGTTGTAAGGTTCTGCATATACTTCTTTAATACTTCTTCCATTTTCCTCCCCCTTCTTCCTCTGTATTTCTATAAAACAAAAAGAGAAGCATTACAACTTCTCTTTTCTCCTCTACTATTATAATTCCTGCGTATATACTGGTTCGTTCACCACATCTTTTGCTGTTCGTTTTTGTTGCTGCAATAAGAAAACAGATACACCAAACAATACGAGCATGCTACCGATCATTTGCATAGCATTTAATCTTTCCCCAAGTATGAAGAACGCTAGTATAGATGCTCCAACTGGTTCCCCTAAAATACTCATCGAAATTGTTGTTGCATTTACGTAGTTTAATAACCAATTATTAATGACGTGTGACACTGTCGGCACGACCGCAAGTAAAAGAAAGACGGTCCAATCCCACTTTGTATAACCTGTAAAAGGCACTTGCAACACTATATTATAAATCCCCATAAAAATACCTGCGAATGCAAAAACAGTAAAGCTGTAAATCCAGTGTGATACTTTCTTTACTGTCGTTTGCCCGATAAATAAATAACCGACAACTGCTATTACACTTAAAAAGGATAATATATCTCCATAAATTGCTTGTTCACTTAGTCCTAAATCTCCCCAACCGATACACACTACACCTAGTATCGCAATTCCCATTGTCGCAATGGCTGAGTATGTTGTTCTTTCTTTAAATAAGAAAAAACCTCCAACTAAAGATACGATTGGTTGAAGCGCTAAAATAATCGTCGAACTCGCAACTGTTGTATGCTTTAAAGATTCAAACCATAAAAGAAAATGAAGTGCTAAAAAGAAACCAGATCCAATTAAAAACCCCCAATCTTTTATTTGAATCTTACTAAACTCTTCCCGTTTTTTCCAAACGATAGGCAGCATAATAAGTACGATAATCCATAATCGATACATACTTAATATGGAAGATGGTGCTGAGGACATCTTTACAAAAACTGCTGCGAATGAAATGGCTATAATGGAAATTGCTAATGGTAGTGCGATTGACTTTTCTTGTTTCAAATTCCGTCTCCCCTCTCACCTGTCAAAAATCCCACTTCATTATATCCGTTTTCTTCCCTAACTTAAATACTAATTTTTTAGATTCTTCGTACCATTATGGTAAAATAGAAACGAAAGCACCTATTAGTGAATATTTCTTTCTTTTTCACTACAAGCGTCGCTCTTACAATCATTACAGTAAATTTTATTTAGGGGGATCTACATGAATCAAACAATTGGGAGAATTGAAGAGATTTCATTTTATAGTGCATCACTTCAAGAAGATGTTACACTTCTCGTTTACTTACCGGTAAATTACACACCGCTGCACAAACATACAGTTGTAATTGCACAAGATGGCAGAGATTATTTTCAGCTTGGGAAAGCACACCGTGTAATTGAGCGCCTTCGTGAAACTGAAGAAATTGACCGTACAATTATTGTCGGTATTCCATATAAAAATGTACACGATCGTAAAGAAAAATATTTCCCAAATGAAGTAAAAAACGCTGCGTATATTCGTTTCCTTGCTCATGAACTTGCACCGTATATCGATGAAAATTATCCAACGTACCAAATGGGAAAAGGTCGTGTGTTAATTGGTGATTCTCTTGGCGGAACAGTTTCCTTTATGACCGCACTTATGTATCCGCATACATTCGGTAAAGTCGTTATGCAATCACCATTTGTGGACGAAACAGTGATGAACTTAGCAAAAGACTTCAAAACTCCGGAGGCACTGGAGCTTTATCACGTCATTGGGACAGAAGAAACAGCTGTAAAGCGCACTGATGGGCAAGTATCTGATTTCGTAGGGCCGAACCGTGAGCTCAATACACTTCTGACAGATAGAAATTTCATCACGCATTACGAGGAATTTGAAGGTAATCATACGTGGAAATATTGGCAAACTGATTTACCGAAAGCTTTCTCTCATATGCTATCAATGAAATAATAGAGAGCAGTATTCAGAATAATTTGATATAATAGATTAAGAGAGTTATTTTCTCAAAATCTAACTAGACTTACAAAGGGAGGAATTGGAACATGAAATTAGGCATTGTAATTTTTCCATCTAAAATGATTCAAGATAAAGCGAACGGATTGCGTAAACGTTATGATCCGCACTACGCATTAGTTCCGCCACATATTACATTGAAAACACCCTTTGAGACGCAAGATGATCAACTAGAATCGATTGTAAACGAGTTACATACAATCGCAAGTAAAACGAACCCTTTCACCCTTCATGTTGGGAAAGTTGGTTCATTCGCACCTGTTAATAACGTCCTTTACTTTAAAGTAGAAAAAACACCTGAACTTACTTTCTTAAATGAAGAAATGCATAGCGGGTTATTCACGCAAGAACGCGAATATGCTTTCGTACCTCATTTAACAATTGGACAAGGCTTATCAGACGCAGAGCATGCTGATGTGTTGGGCCGATTACGTATGAAAGATTTCTATTATGAACAACCAATTGATCGTTTCCATCTTCTATATCAATTAGAAAATGGAACATGGACTGTACACGAAACATTCCACCTTGGAAAGGGGAACAACTAATTTGCACGCACAGATTGTACAAACGGATGAACAACTAAGAGATGCCTTCTCTGTACGTAAACAAGTGTTTGTAAATGAACAACGTGTCTCTGCTGAAGAAGAGTACGATGAGTTTGAAGAAACTTCCATACACGTCGTTATATATGACAATGATGTTCCAGTTGGTGCTGGACGTTTTCGCACCATTGATGGCATTGGAAAAATGGAGCGCATTTGTGTACTAGCTTCCCATCGTAAAAAAGGCATTGGAAAAATTGTTATGGATGCACTTGAAACATATGCAAAGGAACACTCGCTACCAAAATTAAAGTTGCATGCCCAAACACATGCTGAAGATTTCTATAAGAAACTTGGATATGTAACGCATTCTGATGTATTTATGGAAGCAAATATTCCTCATATCGTTATGATAAAAGAATTGTAATTTGAAAACAGGAGGTATCCCCTCCTGTTTTTTACATTGCTATTTTCTTTTTCTTCCGCTAAAGTTAAATGTTGATGCTATAGTTTTGAAGGTGAATATATGACACAAGAAAAATTTTCACAAAAATCATTAACGCACGCTGATATTCCACGTGCAACATATCATATTCCGAAAACATCTACCCATTTAATTATGGAAGAAGATGCAGATGCGGCGTATTTCCGCGCTCTCGAACAGCAAAATGTATTTTTAAACGAGAAACAGTTAGAGGCCGTACGAACGACAGAAGGTCCTGTTCTTACATTGGCTGGTGCCGGAAGCGGAAAAACATCTGTTTTAACAACCCGCGTAGGTTATTTAGTAAATGTAAAACAAGTTCATCCGCGAAATATTTTATTGCTTACATTTACACAAAAAGCGGCTGAAGAAATCCGAAATCGTGTAGCAAATTTACCGGGTATGAATCATGCGGCAAGTAGCTACGTTGTTGCTGGTACGTTCCACTCTGTCTTTTTAAAATTGCTTCGTAGTCAAGGATATAATCAGCAAATTTTAGCAAACGAAAAACATAAGCAAATTATGATAAAGAAAATTTTAAAAGAGTTACGCTTAAAAGACGATTATGATGCTGAAACGATGCTCGCGATGATTTCACTTGAGAAAAACAAATTGAATCGTCCGAAAGATGTAAAAGCAAAAACACCCGTTGAACAAGAATTTAAAGAAGTATACGAGCGTTTTGAAGAAGTGAAACAACGATATAATTATATTGATTTCGATGACATCTTATTAGAAACATATTATATGTTAGAAAATAATGCTCCCTTGCTTACCCAATTACAACAACGTTTCCACTATATTGAAGTAGATGAGTTCCAAGATACATCGTATGCACAATATGAAATTGTAAAATTGTTAGCCACGCCAAGAAATAATTTATTTATCGCAGGTGATGACGACCAGGCGATATACGGCTGGCGAGGAGCAAGTCACCAAATTATTTTATCTTTTCCAAAAGAATTTGATAACACTACGATTATCGCACTGAATACAAATTATCGATCCAATCCTTTTATCGTCGGACTTGGAAATGAAGTTATCAAACTAAATCAAGAACGTTTTGATAAAGAGCTATATTCTGTTCGCGAAGAAGGTGTACAACCTTTTTACGCAAGACCTGCTACGACTCTTGATGAAGCAAACCAAATTTTGCAGCTCATTCAAGAAAAGATAGCTAGCGGTGAACGAAACTATAAAGATTTTTGTTTACTGTATCGCACACATTCCGTAAGCCGTTCGTTACTTGATCAGCTTACAATTCATAAAATCCCGTTTATTAAGCACGGTGCGAGTCAATCATTTTATGAACATTCTCTAATTAAGCCTGTATTGGATCATTTACGACTCGTAATTGAACCGTTTCGATTAGAATCACTTTCAAATATATTACCAACGATGTATATCGGGCGTGATGATTGTATTTCATTTATTGAACGTGAACAATGGAAGTATGGTGAAGGTCGTTTTCCTTCTCTTCTTCATTTCTTACTATTAAATCCAAGCTTAAAACCTTTTCAAGTGAAAAAGGTAAATGAGCGTATCGATTTTATTAAATTTATAAAAGAATTAGAACCGAAAAAAGCATTAAAAGAAATTATTCATGGTAAAGGAAAGTATTTAGAGTACTTACAAAGTAACGATCGTTCTTCCTTTACGATGCATAAAGATATACAAGAAGAAATGTTAGAAGAATTAATGGAATCGGCAAATCGTTTCACCGATATTCCAGCTTATTTACAATTTATTGGTGAAGCAATTCAAGGTCAAAAGGAAATGGAAGCATTAAAAACAATGCCGCAAAAAGATGCTGTTTCACTTATGTCTATTCATAACGCAAAAGGCCTTGAATTTCCATGCGTCTTTTTACTTGGAGCGAGCGATGGTATTCTACCCCATACTTCTTCTTTAAAAGATGCAAACGATCGTGTTACAGAGACTTCTGAAGCTTTAGAAGAAGAACGCCGACTACTTTATGTCGCAATTACACGTGCGAAAGAAGAACTTTACATTTCCTCTCCGCAATTTTTTAGAGGAAAGAAATTAGATATATCTCGTTTTTTATATACAATGCGAAAAGATTTACCTGAAAAGACATCCACTAAATAAGGATGTCTTTTTTTTTATTGCATTATGTACATCCCTACTATATAAATTCCCTGCTTTTATCGTAAGAATTAACGTAATATCAACCATACCTCATTCATATTGTAATAGTGTATGTCAGAACTCACGATAAGGAGTGAACATAATGAGCTGCAATTGTAACGAAGACCATCATCATCACGATTGTGATTTCAACTGTGTATCAAATGTCGTTCGTTTTATACATGAATTACAAGAATGTGCAACCACAACATGTGGATCTGGTTGCGAAGTTCCATTTTTAGGAGCACATAATAGTGCATCCGTAGCAAATACACGTCCTTTTATTTTATACACAAAAGCTGGAGTACCTTTTGAAGCATTTGCACCAACTGCAAGCCTTTCTAGCTGCCGATCTCCAATTTTCCGTGTCGAGAGTATAGATGATGATGATTGTGCTGTATTGCGTGTATTAACTGTAGTATTAGGTGATACTTCTCCTGTACCACCTGGTGACGATCCAATCTGTACGTTTCTAGCTGTACCAAATGCAAGATTAATATCAACCAACACTTGTCTTACTGTTGATTTAAGCTGCTTCTGCGCTATTCAATGCTTACGCGATGTTACGATTTAAATCTAAATAATGAGTTAAGCATGGATTGGGTGGCAGAATTATCTGCCACCCAATCCATGCTTAACGAGTATTATTATGTAAATTTCTTAAAATTGGGAACTTGTCTAGAACATAGAACCTGTCCTTTTCATTAACTGAAAGTAGAAACAGATAAAGGAGTGAAAAACATGTTCTCTTCTGATTGCGAATTTACTAAAATCGATTGTGAGGCAAAACCAGCTAGTACACTACCTGCCTTCGGTTTTGCTTTCAACGCGTCTGCACCTCAGTTCGCTTCATTATTTACACCACTACTATTACCTAGCGTAAGTCCAAACCCAAATATTACTGTTCCTGTAATAAATGATACAGTAAGTGTCGGAGACGGCATCCGAATTCTACGAGCTGGTATTTATCAAATCAGTTATACATTAACAATTAGTCTTGATAATGTACCTGTTGCACCAGAAGCTGGTCGTTTCTTCTTATCATTAAATACACCAGCTAACATAATTCCTGGATCAGGTACAGCGGTTCGTTCTAACGTTATTGGTACTGGTGAAGTAGACGTATCCAGCGGTGTTATTCTTATTAACTTAAACCCTGGTGACTTAATTCAAATTGTACCAGTCGAGTTAATTGGAACTGTAGACATCCGTGCTGCAGCACTAACAGTTGCACAAATTAGCTAGTAAAAAGCGGTATTTCTAATACAGAAATACCGCTTTTTATATATAATAAAAAACACTCACAGTAACATGAGTGTTTCATTCTTCATAGTGTTTTATTGTGTTCTTTTTTTTACCACAATTACATCCTTTTTTCTTCACAAAACCTTGTTGTTGCAATTGTTCTTGATATGCCTGTTGTTGTGCATGGTGCTGTTGCTGTATGTTATACCATTGCTGCAGGTCATATGAATTTTGCCTTGGATTATTGCTCACAGCAAACATCTCCTCTACTGTCAATTCTGTCTATTTACTATATGAACAACTTTTTATTTCCGTTCCCTCATTCTTTTAAACTCCGCATTTTCTCGTATTATGAAAATATATTATTCTCCCATAAAGTATCCTGTAATCGTTTCAATGATTGCTGCTGCTCCTGCAATAGCTAATAATGCAAGTAACGGCTCTGCAACGATAGGAATCCAATTATATAAAACTAATAAAAAAGCACTAACCCATACACCTGTACACCAATAACAGCTTAATAATTCGCCAATCCACTTTCTTAATCCTTTCCCTTTTACTTTTGTAAAAGTTGATACACTTCCATCCGGCTCTGTAATCTCTAATTCATCAATAAACGGCCTTCGCAAAAAAGCTGTAATTTTATCATAAACAATTAAACGGGTTAGCCTAAAAGCAGCTAACGCAAAAATAAAAAATAAAAGCCAACTTGTAAACAGCATAATTCCACCTTCCTTTATCTTCTTTCGCCTATTTAAAAAAAAAGGTCTTGAGATTGTGACCAAATCTCCTCAACTCCAATATCTTATTAATGTAAATACAAACAAGAAGATAAGGAGTGACATTAATGAGTTGTAACGAAAATAAACACCATGGCTCTTCTCATTGTGTAGTTGACGTTGTAAAATTCATCAATGAATTACAAGATTGTTCTACAACAACGTGTGGATCTGGTTGTGAAATCCCATTTTTAGGAGCACACAATAGTGCTTCAGTAGCAAATACACGCCCTTTTATTTTATACACAAAAACTGGAGAACCTTTTGAAGCATTTGCACCAACTGCAAGCCTTGTTAGCTGCCGATCTCCAATTTTCCGTGTGGAAAGTGTAGATGATGATAGCTGTGCTGTGCTACGTGTATTAACTGTAGTATTAGGTGACGGTTCTCCTGTACCACCTGGTGATGATCCAATTTGTACGTTTTTAGCTGTACCAAATGCAAGATTAGTATCGACTAACACTTGTCTTACTGTTGATTTAAACTGCTTCTGTGCGATTCAGTGCTTACGCGACGTTTCTATCTAATAAGTGAAGTAAACAAAAAAACTATTGGGGTGGTAGAAGATTTCTACCACCTTTACATATTTAAAAGCCGGCCATACTAATCGATTGGATATCATCTATAGACAACCTAATATCTCTCATACTATTTTGCGGCATAATGGATACAATGCCATTACGATACGATATGATTGATCCAACATAAGAAACTGTAGCCGTTTTTATTCTGCACCTTACTTTCGGAATGTAATGAGGACGGTTTAATAAGAAATGAATTTTCTCATCATTATTCATATCCTTAAATGATTTATTATACGGAACAGTTCTCACTGGCTCTGGCTGTTCTTGTACTTGCTCCTCTTCTTCTATTTTTTCTTCTACTTGCTGCTCTTCTTGTTGTTCCTGTTCTTGTTCTATTACCTCTTCCACAGCACTACTTACAACATTTTCGTTTCTATTACTTTCCTCTTTTCGATCCTCATTTTCAAAGTTTGTTAAGATAATTCTTTTTATTTTCGGTGCAGCAAGTTCCAAATTTACTTGTGCAATATATAACAACGGTTTTCCAACTGTTGAACTTTTATTTTTATTCTTCACACTCGTCCCTCCCACTTCCATACGTAGCTGAATAAATCGTGTACTATTATAGTTATATTCATAACGTGGTAAGAACTTTCGTTAAAAATCGTTCTTTCCAGTAACAAATAAAAAGGACAATCTCAACATATAGAGATTGTCCTTTAAAATTTAATATTATATTTATCCTAGGATATGATACCCTGAATCAACGTGAATGTTTTCTCCTGTTACGCCGCGTGCTAAATCACTGAATAAGAATACTGCTGTATCCCCAACTTCTTCTGGAGTCGTTGTACGACGAAGTGGTGCGCGCTCCTCAATTTCTCTTAAGATTGAGTTAAAGTCGCCTACACCTTTTGCAGATAACGTACGAATTGGTCCTGCAGAGATAGCGTTAACGCGAATGCCATGTTGCCCTAAATCATTTGCTAAATATTTCACGCTCGCTTCTAATGAAGCTTTCGCAACACCCATAACGTTATAGTTTTTCACAACGCGCTCGCCGCCAAGATATGTTAACGTTAAAATATTTCCGCCTTCTGTCATTACTTTCTTCGCTTCTCTTGCTACAGCTGTTAAAGAGAATGCACTAATATTTTGTGCAAGTAAAAATCCATCGCGAGAAGTATCTACAAATTCACCTTTTAAATCGTCACGATTTGCAAAAGCAATACAGTGTGCTACACCGTGAATTGTACCAACTTCTTGCTTGATTGTTTCAAAGCAAGCTGTAAGTTCTTCATCATTTGTTACATCACAAGGTAATACAAGTGATTCTTGCCCTTCTAATGTGTCCGCTAATTCACGAACGTTTCTCTCTAAACGTTCTCCTGCATATGTGAAGATTAATTTTGCACCTGCATTATGCAAAGAGCGAGCAATTCCCCACGCAATACTTCTTTGGTTCGCAACGCCCATAACAACAAATGTTTTCCCTTGTAATAGTTCCATGATATATCCTCCCAGAAATACTTATACTTGTTATTAGTACCTGATACTATAATTATAGTACCATAAAACCTCTTAAAGGCAAACAAAAAAGTCATTAACTTAAATTTTGTTAATGACTTTTTGTTTCTATAAAAAAACGCTCTAATCCTTCTTCCCAAGTAGGCATTTGTAAAAAACCATTTAATCGTAGCATGTTATGTTGGAAGATAGAATATTTCGGCCTCGCTGCCGCTGCCCCAAATTCTTCGGTCGAAACAGGTACTACATTCACTTTCATATTTGCATGCGAAAATATTTTTTTGGCAAATTCAAACCAAGAACATGAACCTCTATTTGATACATGATACGTACCGTATAAAGAAGTATGAATGAGCTTATTAATCATCACATTTAAATCCGCCACATACGTAGGAGAACCGATTTGATCCGCTACAACAGATATTTCTTCTCTTTCTTTCCCTAATCGTATCATCGTTTTCACAAAATTATTTCCATACTTACCATATAACCACGATGTACGAACGATAAAGTATTTATTATGTAACTCTTTGACAAACTGCTCTCCCGCATATTTAGAAGCCCCGTATATATTGATCGGCGCCGGATTATGAAATTCATCGTACCCCTCCGGTCTGTCGCCTTGAAATACATAATCCGTACTAATATAAACTAACTTCGCCCCAACTAATTGTGAAGCAACCGCTACATTTCGAGCCCCTATTGCATTTATTACATAAGCAAGATCTCGCTCTTTCTCAGCTTGATCAACCTTCGTATACGCTGCACAATGAATAATGATATGTGGTCTTATTTCTTGTACCACTTGCTGCATTCGGGATATATTTGTTATATCTAGTAACTTTTTATCAAATGGATATATGTCATATTCTTTAGGATTTAACTCTTCTTGTAGTTGCTTTCCTAATTGACCATTTGCTCCTGTTATGATAACCCGTTCTTTCATTTATATGCCCCTTACTGTTTTAATGGTTTCCACCATTCCTTATTCTTCTCATACCATTGCACTGTTTCTTGTAATCCTTGCTCAAACGTATACTTCGGTTCCCACCCGAGCTCATTCTTCATCTTTTGTGCATCAATCGCATAACGACGATCGTGACCTAAACGATCTGTAACATACGCAATATCTTTTTTCGTTTTTCCTAAGAGAGTAATGATTTGTTCCACAACATCTATATTTGTTTTTTCATTATTTCCACCTATATTATATACTTCTCCTATATGCCCCTTATGCAGAACAACGTCAATCGCACTACAATGATCCGTTACATGTAACCAATCTCTTACATTTAATCCATCACCATATAACGGTAATTTTTTTCCTTCCAGCGCATTCGTAATCATTAATGGAATTAATTTTTCAGGATATTGATACGGCCCATAGTTATTGGAGCAACGCGTTACTATAACTGGTAATTGATATGTTTTATAATAAGATAAAGCTATCATGTCGGCGCTCGCTTTGCTTGAAGAATATGGACTATTTGGAGCTAACGGTGTTTCCTCTGTAAATCGACCTGTTTTCCCTAAAGAGCCGTACACCTCATCTGTTGATACTTGCACGAGTTTAATATGTGGATATTTTTTTACTAATTCTAATAAGGTGACTGTCCCAATTACATTTGTATCATAAAAAGGCATCGGATTCTCAATACTACGGTCCACATGTGATTCAGCTGCGAAATTGACAATTACTTGCACGTCACGTTCCTTAATAACGTGCTCCAGCAGCTCTCCATTTTGAATTTCCCCTTTTACAAAATAGTAATTCGGATGATCTTGAATAGACTTTACATTATTTAAGTTTCCACTATATGTTAATGCATCAAAGTTAATAATTTTATATGTTTCATAGCTTTGTAACATGTAATGAACAAAATTACTTCCAATAAATCCGGCCCCACCTGTTACTAATATATTCATAAACAACTCTCCTACTCAAAAACTATCTTCACATTCCTGAAGTAACGGTAATATTCGATCTTTATCAGACAAAATAGGACTTGTTACCGGCCATGGAATTGCTAAGTCTTTATCGTCCCAAAGTACCCCTGAGTCATGATTAGCACTATAATACTCATCTACTTTATACATAACAATAGTATGCGGGACAAGTGTACAAAAACCATGTGCAAATCCTTTTGGCACTAATAATTGCCGATGATTATCCGCGCTTAAAATATATCCTCTCCACTGTTTAAACGTTGGTGAATTTTTTCGCAAATCAACGATAACATCATAAATTGCTCCTTGCATAACTTGAATAAGTTTCGTTTGTGCTTTTGGATTTTTTTGAAAGTGTAATCCCCGAATCGTTCCCGCTTCTGCCGAATACGAAACATTATCCTGTACAAATGAATACGTAACTCCTAATGTTTCTAGCACCTTCTTATTATAACTTTCAGTAAAAAAGCCACGCTCATCTCCAAATAACCTCGGTTCTAACAATTTCGCGTCGGTAAAGTTTGTTTCTATAACTTTCATGTTCTCACCTATTCTCCGTTAAACTGTTTACCAAAGTTTATATCCCGCGCTAACGTATTCGCCCTTTGAAGAGAAACATGAGTTCCTGCATCAGTCCACCAACCGCTCATTTCATTATAAGTAAGTACCCCTCGTTTTAAATACCAATTATTGATATCTGTAATTTCAAGCTCTCCCCTTGCGGAAGGTTTTAATTCTTTTATATAAGAAAAGACTTTCGAATCATATAAATAAATTCCTGTGACTGCATAGGAACTTTGCGGCTCTTTCGGCTTTTCTTCAATTTCAATTATTTTACGATTTTGAATATTCGCTACACCAAATCTCTCAGGATCATCTACAGATTGCAGCAGTACTTTCGCACCTTCTTTTTGATTTGCAAACTCTTCAACATACGGACGAATATCATCCGAAAAAATGTTATCGCCTAATATAACTACCATGCGATCATTCCCAACAAAATCTTCACAAAGCCCTAATGCTTGTGCAATTCCGCCAGCCTTATCTTGCACACGATACGTAAAGGACACGCCAAACTCTTGACCGCTTCCTAAAAAACTAACAACATCTCCCATATGCTCTTTACCTGTAATAATCATAATATCTGTAATCTCACATTGTTTCAGCTTATATACCGCATGATAAATCATTGGATAACGTCCAACAGGAAGCAAATGTTTATTCGTTACTTTCGTTATTGGATATAGCCTCGATCCAGTACCACCTGCTAAAATAATTCCTTTCACTCTGCATCTCTCCCTTATGATGGAGATAAAATATCTTTATACTGTTCTACAAACACTTTTCGATCTTTCTCATATGTATCCGCATCAAATTCATCTCCGTTATAATGAATACACCATAAATTTGATTGATTTGGGATACCAATTAAATAACCAGCCCTTTGAAACTCTAAAGACTGTGATACATCATAAAAGTGGAACCCTTGAAACAAATCTTCTCGCCACGGAATATCATACTGCGTTGCCATGAATAAGCCATCAATTGCCTGCACCGACATAAAAGATTGGCTTCCGTAAAACCCCTGATCTAAATTTAATAATTGATAATTCCGTCTTCTGTACTCAATCACTTTCCCTACTAAATTTTTCCCTTCCCACCATATCCCGTTACTCGGTAAAAATTGGGCTCCAGCTACTCCAATTAAGCCGAGCTTTTCATTATCTTTAAAAAGGGAAATAAGTGTATAAAACATCTCTCGATTAATAAGATAAGTATCCTGATGTATATAAACCTTATACTTCGCGGGATATGAAAGTGCTCGGTTATATGCGCTTGCCATACTTTTCGCATCTCGTATCGGAAAAATTTGTACGACATAATCAGGGGGAACAAAAAGGTTTCTTATTTGTCTCTCGCATTGTTCAAATAGCTCTTCATTATTTACACAAACAACAACTAATATTGTACGATCCTTCATTTTGTAGCCCCTCTATTCGTCTTGATTTACATCTGACATATAGTTCTCCACAAATATCTTTCTATACTTGTCATAGTTGGTCATATTCACATCAATATGATAGTGAATGCACCACGCATCACGCTGTACAGGAACCCCAACTGTATAGCCAGCTTTTCTAAATTCAAATGACTGAGATACATCATAATAGTCAAACCCATCAAACAAGTCTTCTCGCCAGGGAATATCGTATTGCGTTGCCATCAATAAACCGTCGATACATTCCACAGGCATAAATGTTTTTGAGTCATGATACGGCTGTTCTTGAGTTGCCATATAAAATAAATCGTTCATATAACCAATTACTTTCCCAACAACTCCCTTGCCTTCATTCCATATCCCGTTTGGAGGAACATATTGGGCTCCAATCATTCCAATCATTCCAAGATGTTCATGTTCGTCAAATAATTGAAGTAATCCATATAAAAATGCCACATTCATAATGAAAACATCTTGGTGTATATATACTTTATATTTCGCTGGATGCGAAATCGCTTGATTATATCCGCTCGTCATACTTTTCGCATTCCGAATTGGCATAAATTGTACAGTATACCCTGGAGGCACTGCTAAGCTCAATATATGTCGTACACACTGTGCATACATTTTCCGATCATTTATACATGTAACAAATAATATTGTTTTTTCAGCAGCACTCATAGCTGTGATTTTTCTGCTTCAATAATATACTGAAATACGACCGTCTCAGCCATGAAGCCACTTCCAAGACGATATTTTTTACAAATTCCATATAATTCCTCAATAAGTGGTTCGTACATTTTATGATCAACATATACACGATCTACTTTACTAATCGAATAACCTGCTTTTAAAAACATTCGGAGCATTTCATTAAATGTAAAGAAACGAATATGCGTTTTATCTAATAAACCATATTCTGTATACGTCCAATTTCCAGCAAGTAACGGCGCTAATACTGAAATGTGAGCAACGTTTGGTATACTTGCTAAAATCACACCATTTTCTTTTATATATGGCTTTACTTTTTCTATTACAGCCCACGGATCAAATAAATGCTCTAATACATCCCCAAATATGACGCAATCAAATTGCTCCTTCTCATACGGTATATCCATTGTTTCTATATCACCTAAAACAACATGATCTAGTTTTTCTTTTGCTTTTTCTGCTGCCTCTGGGAATGCCTCAATTCCTGATACACGTGTTCCATTTTCTTTAATAGCCGCTCCCAATGCACCGCTCGAGCAACCGATATCAAGAACTTCTTTCCATTCCTTTTTTATATGCTTTAATAAATTCGGATTCACTGCATTATAATAATGCACAGATTTTTCTTCATATAAAGAATTTTTTTGGGGATTCATTTCACACACTCCTTATACAAATTGAATTTGAAATATAAACTTCATAGGAAGTCTATAAATGTAACCAGTACACCGATACTTTACTATATAGCCAATCTATTAGAGTTAGAATCGTGATAAGTCATTTCTAAAAAAAACAACCTATAACGATTTATATTGTTTATCAAAAACACCCCGAAAATATTTGCGGTTATATTCAATTGCAGCATTATTCGGAACATAAGAAGCTGCTAGTTCATTGTAATAATAAGCTTTATCTTGCTCTCCTAACTTGCTATAACAAATACACATTTGTAAATAGGGAAGCCATGTGTAGCTCGCTGGACTATGAAACGGACTCTCCGTCGCCATTGGTACTTCCGTTGCAAGTTTAAACCAAAATATCGCTTCGTTATATTTTTGTTGTTCCATATATATATATCCTATTCTTGTACAATTCTCTCCTCTAGGAACATCATATCGAAACGACTTCACGCAAGATTCAATTGCCTTTTCCCATGATCCAAGCTTTGCATAGCAATCCCCTAACTTACCACATGCATAAATTTTCTCTTCATACCATCCTTCGTCTTGATTAAGGAATGTTTCATATAGCATAACTGCATCATCATATTTTTGATTATCCATAGATTCATTCGCGTAATAAAATAAATCTCTCGGACTCAATTCTTCTCCAGCTGCTACAGCATCTTGAAAAATTTTCAAATTACGATTTGTTACCTTTTTTTCTTTTTTATGTGTAATAGCAACATTACTACTAAAAGTTTCACCAGAAATAGCTAAATATTCATGAACCTTTCCAAACCATTGAAATTGTTTTTCACGCTTTACAAGTCGATTTCTTTTTGTACAATATAAAGGTTTCCCGCTAGAATCCAATGCAAGATGATAAGGCATCGAAACAGCATCAATTTTAGGATCTAATTCTCTTTTTAAGAGTTTCAATGCTTCTTGAGCATCTTCTAATAATACGTCATCTGCATCTAGCCACAATATATACTCTTGCGTTGCTTTTGAAAAAGAAAAATTTCTCGCTGCCGCAAAATCATTAATCCATGGAAAGTCATATATGTTAGAGGTATATTGAGCTACAATTTCTTTCGTTCGATCAATGGAACCTGTATCAACTATAATAATTTCATCAACAATTTTTCCGACTGCATCTAAACATCGACCTATTGTATCCTCCTCATCTCGAACAATCATACATAAACTAATTGTAATTCCTTGCTTGTTCAACATAATCACCCTCTTCCAAATCAATCATATGTTATACATACAATAAACTTTCCACTTTTTTAACTTGCACAAGCAGTTTAAGATTTCTTTTCAATAATTCAAATGTCCGTGTCATTTTCTTCCGGTTTTGCATCTACTATATAATGAACGCTTTATGGAGGTGAATTTATGTCAAATAATAATTATTCAGATGGATTGAATCCCGATGAATCTTTATCAGCTAGTGCATTTGACCCTAATCTTGTAGGGCCAACATTACCACCAATACCACCGTTTACACTTCCTACCGGACCGACTGGGCCGACTGGACCGACTGGGCCTACCGGGCCAACTGTACCAACTGGGCCAACTGGACCGACTGGACCGACTGGTGACACTGGTACAACTGGACCAACCGGGCCAACTGGACCAACCGGGCCAACTGGTGACACTGGTGCTACTGGACCAACCGGGCCAACTGGTGACACTGGTGCTACTGGACCAACTGGGCCAACTGGTGACACTGGTGCTACTGGACCAACTGGGCCAACTGGTGACACTGGTGCTACTGGACCAACTGGGCCAACTGGTGCTACCGGACCGACTGGGCCGACTGGGCCAACTGGACCGACTGGACCATCAGGGCTAGGACTTCCAGCAGGATTATATGCATTTAACTCCGGTGGAATTTCTTTGGATCTTGGACTTAATGCTCCAGTACCATTTAATACTGTTGGATCTCAGTTTGGCACAGCAATTTCTCAATTAGATGCCGATACTTTCGTAATTAGTGAAACTGGATTCTATAAAATCACTGTTATCGTATATACTGCAGCCGTAAGTCTATTAGGAGGACTTACAATCCAAGTAAATGGGGTACCTGTCCCTGGTACTGGAACGACTTTAATCTCAGTTGGAGCACCTATCGTTGTTCAAGCAATTACGCAAATTACGACAACTCCATCATTAGTTGAAGTAATTGTTACAGGACTTGGATTATCATTAGCTCTTGGTACGAGTGCATCCATTATTATTGAAAAAATCGCTTAATTTTTTCCCTAGCAGTAAAACTGATATCAGTTTTACTGCTTTTTCATTGGTAAATTCAATCATTAAATCCTTCTTTTCTACATAGTCATAATGTTGTATGACATTCCGCAGGAGGCACTTATATGGAAAATAAATCGGCTGTCCAGCTTTATCTTGAGTTACTAAAGAAAACAATTTTATTTGAAATATGGTTAGAATACGAACCATACTTACCTGCTTCGTTACATATATCTAAAGAACTATCATATGAACCAGTTACGGTTCCACTTCCTTTATTTCTTAAGCAGTATGTAGAAAATCACAATTTAAAAATCGTTAATCCTAACGTTTCAAACAATGAGCGTCAAGGTGGCAAGGATTGGCCAAGAGCTGCACACAGTATGGTTGGGCGAAAGCGTATGAATCAATTACAAGAGGCGATGGAAACTGTAGTCAGGGAAAATATAGAAGGCGATTTTATTGAAACTGGTGTATGGCGCGGAGGATCATGCATTTTTATGAATGGATTTTTACAAGCAAACAACATTAAGGATCGTACTGTTTGGGTTGCCGATTCGTTTGAAGGTCTGCCCGCACCTAACTTAGAACAATATCCGAAAGATTACGGTGATTATTTGCACACATTTGATTACTTACGAGTTTCTTTAGAAACAGTGCAAGAAAACTTTAAAAAATACGATTTATTAAATGATCAGGTAAAATTTTTAAAGGGTTGGTTTAAAGATACATTGCCTTCAGCACCGGTAGAAAAAATTGCAATTGCTCGCCTTGATGGTGATATGTATGAATCAACGATGGATAGTCTTGTAAATTTATATGATAAAGTTTCAACAGGTGGCTTTATTATTATTGATGATTATGGATTGATAACATGCGCAGAGGCTGTAACAGATTTCAGAAGTGAAAGAAATATAAAAGCTCCTATGACTCAAATTGATGATTTCGGTATTTATTGGCGAAAGGAATAGAATACAATTTTATTCTTTTGAGGGGGGGCTATCACACTACGGATTCATAAGAACCAATCGTGTAAAGTTCCCCTCACTATAAATGATTAACTTGTATAGGCAATAAAAATTTCTTACTTTACTACAAGGACGGAGTGAATGTATGAACGAAAATGAGAAAAAAATCACATTAATTCCACCCCCAGAACTCGTTCAATATGTAGGTGGTGACTTTGAAGAAGTCGGAAAAGAGTTTATACAGTATTTTATTGAAATTGGCAATTTAAAATCAAATGAAACAGTGTTAGATGTAGGATGCGGTATCGGCCGGATGGCGGTTCCATTAATGAACTATTTAAGCGATGATGGTGCTTATTATGGATTTGACTTATTTAATAAGGGCATTACATGGTGCAAAAATAACATTTCAACACGCCGTAACAATTTTCATTTTGAACATGTCGATATATATAACCAATTCTACAATCCCGATGGAAAAGAAGATGCTTCCCAATACAAGTTTCCATATGAAGATGAATCATTTGACTTTATTTTTTTAACGTCTGTATTTACCCATCTTCTCCCGAAAGAATTAGAGCATTACTTAAGTGAAATTTCTCGAGTTTTGAAAAAAGATGGGAGATGTTTTATTACTTTCTTTTTAATTAATCCTGAATCTTCCTATTACTTAAATGCAGGACTAAGTACGTTAGGTTTTTATCACCAAATTGACAATTGTTATGTTCTAAATAAAGATATCCCGAATTTCGCAGTTGCCTATCCTGAGGAAGATATTCGTACTCTATTAAATAAATATGGGCTAGAAGTGCAGACTCCTTCCCATTATGGTTCATGGTGTGGCAGAACTGAACACACAAGTTATCAAGATATTATTCTTACACAAAAAATTTCTGAAAGGTAGTTGTATATGGATAATATAAAAAATCCACCTCTCGTTTCCATCCTTATTCCCACCTATAATCGACCACATTATTTTAAAATTGCTCTAGAAAGTGCCTTAGCACAAACGTATTCAAATATTGAAATTATTGTAGGAGACGATAGCACAAATAATGAAACAGAAAAATTAATATACAGAGATTATTTACATAAGCATAAACATATAACGTACATTCGAAATCCCTCTACTTTAGGACAATTTCATAACGCCCTTATGCTCTTAGAACAGTCAAATGGAGAGTACATAAATTTCTTAATGGACGATGATATATTTTGTAATAATAAAATTGAAAAAATGATGTTTTATTTCCAACAAGACTTAAATAAAAACCTTGCACTTATCACATCCTATCGTACTTGGATCAATGATGATGGAGATATAATTGAACAACACCCCTCCATGAAAAAATTATATGATGAAGATACTCTACTCAATGGGAAAGATTTTGGAAACCGTATGCTTTTGGCGGGACAAAATATTATCGGCGAACCTACAATCGTACTCTTTAGAAAAAGTCTATTAACAGAACCTTTCGGCACTTTAAATGGCAGAAAATATGGTTGTAGTGTTGATATGGCCTCTTGGATCCATTTACTTTCAAAAGGTGATGCCATGTATATCACTGAGCCTTTAAGTTCCTTCCGCGTTCATTCTGGACAGCAAGTACGTCACAAATTCCTTGAAGGCTGTGAAGATTTTTCTCATCTCGTTTTAACCTCAAAAAAGTATGGTTTCTTACAAGACCCCAAACATTATAAAAAGGGTTTGATAAGAGCTTACGGATGGTATAAAAATGCGTTCAAATATTACAATCTATTTCCGAACCTCATTCCAGATATAAATACACATGCACGTCTTTCCTATTGTTTAAATATGATTACAAAAGAACTCCGTGCCATATAATCCATCACAAGGAAGGAGCTATTCCTTCTTTGTGATGTATGACTTCACACAAATAGTGGAATAAATGTATGCATAGTCTGCTTGTATATTATTTTTATCATGACATAATGCATACACTTACTAGGCGATAGAAAGGAATACCTACATTGAAAGATCCAAATTCTCAATATCAAATAGACTACGTATTACTATTCATCTTATTTGCCATTGGGATTGTTAGTTGCTTTGCAATTGCAAGTGCACAAGCCTCTTTACCATCATTTTTGCAAAATATAAATTTTGTATTAAAGCAAATCCAATGGTACTTCATTGGGTTTATAGCCATTGGTGTAATTATGATTATTGATTTTGATCGTTATCAAAAAATTGCTTGGTATTTATATAGCTTTGCATTGGTACTACTTATTGGACTAGAACTTCAAGTACCAGGCGCCATTACAATTAAAGGTGCTACCGCTTGGTACAAGCTTCCAGGTATCGGAAATTTCCAGCCTTCTGAAATTATGAAATTGTTTTTAATTATCGTCACCGGACGAATTATAGCAAATCACAATGAGAAATATTTTTGCCGAACAATACACGACGATTTTTTATTACTCGGAAAAATATGCGCAACAAGTTTGCCGCCCCTACTACTTATTGCAAAGGAACCTGATTTAGGAAACACAATGGTAATTTCCGCTATGCTCGCAGCAATGATACTAGTTTCTGGTATACGTTGGCGTTTTATTTTCGGATTAATTTCCGGTATTTTTGCAACTGGCTTTACATTAACTTATATTTTTTTTACTCATACAAAATTCTTTAAAGCACACATTTTACAAGAATATCAATTAAATCGCTTCTACGGATGGTTAGCGCCATACAAATATGATGCGCAAGGCTATCAATTAAGACAAGCTTTCTTAGCTACTGGATCAGGGGAAATGCAAGGAAAAGGTTGGGAAAATGGACAAGTATACTTTCCTGAACCACATACAGATTTTATTTTCACTAATGTCGCTGAACAATTCGGTTTTTTAGGCGCAAGTGTCATTATTGCACTTTTTTTCCTACTTATTTTCCGCATGATTCATATCGCTTTAGAAAGTAATGACCCTTTCGGTAGTTACATTTGTGCTGGTACAATCGGAATGTTTACTTTTCAAGTATTTCAAAATATCGGGATGACCATTGGATTATTACCTATTACAGGAATCACATTACCCCTTATGAGCTACGGAGGAAGTTCCTTACTCACATACATGATAGCGATTGGATTTGTTTTAAACGTTCGCTCAAGAACGAAAATCTTTATGTTCAACTGACGCACAAAAACGGTATATTTTTATCTCTATCCTTTTTTAGATATACTAATGAAAAATATGATGGAGGTTTAAATATGAAATATGACATTATAGGGGATATACATGGATGCTTCCAAGAGTTCCAAGACTTAACGACGAAACTCGGATATAACTGGAATAGTGACCTGCCAATTCACCCTGATCAACGTCAAATTGCGTTTGTTGGTGATATTACTGATCGAGGCCCTCATTCATTACGTATGATTGAAATTGTATGGGAACTTGTCATAAATAAAAAAGTAGCTTATTACGCTCCGGGAAATCACTGTAATAAACTATACCGATTTTTCCTTGGGCGTAATGTAACAATCGCTCATGGGCTCGAAACAACTGTTGCTGAATATGAAGCACTGCCTTCTCATAAACAAAGCATTATAAAAGAAAAATTCATCACACTTTACGAGCAATCTCCTTTATATCACGTACTCGATGAGAAAAGGTTACTTGTATGTCACGCCGGAATTCGGCAAGATTATATAGGAAGACAAGATAAAAAAGTACAAACCTTTGTATTATATGGTGATATTACAGGAGAAAAACACGCTGACGGCTCACCTGTCCGTCGCGACTGGGCAAAAGAATATAAAGGACAAGCTTGGATTGTATATGGACATACACCTGTAAAAGAACCTCGCTTTGTAAATCATACAGTCAATATTGACACTGGCGCTGTATTTGGCGGCAAACTAACTGGACTACGTTATCCCGAAATGGAGACCGTTTCAGTCCCTTCCTCCCTGCCTTTTGTCCCTGAGAAATTCCGCCCAATTTCATAACTCCCCTTATTTACGTATCATTCATAAATTACGAGGGATTATCGTATCATTTAAGTGGCTCTCATATAAAAACTGGGTAAAGTAATGAAAAAAAGATGCACTAAAGTGCATCTTTTTTTCATTACACGGCATATACTGTCGCAGGAGGTGACAGAATGAAGAAAAAATCTTCTAAACAAAAAAGAAAATGCCCGCCTTTTTATCTGCCCATGTACGGAATTAACAACTGGTGCAGCATTCGAGCTGCAGCTTTAGAAGAACTAGAAGGACAAGAGGCTTCCCCCAAAAACAAAGCTAGACCGAAATACGTCTCTTTAGAAAATGCTGTAATGAGCCGCATAATTGATAATAGAAAAACAAAGATGCAGCAAAAAAATAATCCTCTTCCTACTCATAACGAACAGGTTATGCCTTCTGAGCAAACAGAGAAAAAGACAGAAGAAAGCATCCCTGTAGCAATAAATAAAAAAGCGGAATCAGAAATTCCAGCTGCTATTATAAATCAAGTGAAGAAAATAAAAGAAGCATTAGCACCATCAGGTGATATACAAACAGAAAAAACTATTATAATTCAAACCCCTACACCTGAAAATACAAAAGTAAAAAAAGGGGGACGGTATGCATATGCAGAAGGACTGCACTCTAATGCAGAGGGTACAGCTTCACACGCAGAAGGGCTTCTTACACACGCAAAAGCTTCTTTCTCCCATGCAGAAGGATCAAAAACAAAAGCAACTGGACATAGTTCCCATAGTGAAGGAAGTGAAACGATAGCAGGTGGCTCTTATTCTCATGCGGAAGGTAAACATACAATCGCTTTAGGCGAAGCAGCACATGCAGAAGGAACCGCTACTATCGCTAACGGATTCTCTTCTCATGCGGAAGGTAATCATACATCAACAGCTCATTTTGCAGGTAGCCATATTATGGGACGCTTCGGCACAGCAGAAGAATCATATTCTTGGTTTATTGCAAACGGAACAAATGAAACCGATCATAATATCGGTGCAAAGTGGCTTGCTCATAATGGAGAAATGTATATTGATGGCGCTTCTTATAATGCAAGCGGAACTGATTTTGCACAAATGTTTGAAACAGCAGACAATACTCTTATTGATGTAGGTTATTTCGTTACATTTAGTAGCGAAGAAAAAATTCGAATCGCTACTTCAAACGATTCATTCATTTTAGGAATATCTAGTGCAACCCCCGCTCTTATAGGAAATAGCGGTGCTTTAAGTTGGCAAAAGCGCTACAAAACAGATAGCTTTGGAAAACGCCAATATGTACGCTCGGAATCACAAGACATACAACCACTTTTAAATACAGAATGGGATCCAGCTTGCAAATATATAGCAAGGAAAGATCGTACCGAGTGGCTTCCTGTCGGATTAATTGGACAAATGTTAGTACGGGATGACGGCACTTGCGAAACCCATGGATATTGCAGTCCAAATGACGATGGCATTGCTACAAAATCCGAAAGTGGTTTTTTCGTTATAAAGCGTACGGGTGAAAATCAAATTTTAATATTATTCCGCTAAGAAAAAAGGGAACAAAATTCTTCGTTACATAAGAATTTTGTTCCCTTTTTAAGCGTGCTTTAATACCTCTTGCATATCACTTGGAATCGTTGCAGTGAAAGACATTTCCTTCTCTAAAATAGGATGATAAAACGTCAAAGATGTACTATGAAGTGCTTGTCGTTGCATTTCATCCCTTTTTCCACCATATAAATTATCGCCAAGTAGCGGATGCCCTATATGCGCCATATGCACACGAATTTGATGTGTTCTTCCTGTATCAAGCTCAAGCGATACATGTGTCTTATGATTGGCGCTATCAATCACTCTAAAATGAGTAACTGCTCTTTGCCCATCATCACAAACCGTCCGCTCAATAATGCTATCCGGCTTTCGTCCAATCGGTGCATCAATTGTTCCTTTTCGTTCTATCATCTCCCCATGAACGATTGCTTCATACGTTCTTTTCACAGCTTTTTGTTGATGCTGTTTCGATAAAAGATGATGCAGGAAACGGTTTTTTGCAATAAGCATAAGCCCAGAAGTATCACGATCTAATCTTGTTACAATATGCACCGTGCTTGCAAGATGCTGCTTATCATAATGAGATAAGAGCGCATTCGCAACACTTCCTGTTGGATGTTCTCTAGACGGAATCGTTGACATATTCGCCTCTTTATTAATGACAAGAACCGCATTATCTTCATATACAATATATAAAGGGATATCTTCTGCAATCATCCCTTCACTTCTTTCCTCCACCGGAAAAAAGACACGTAATTCTTCACCAGCTTGCAACTGATGACGTACGCTCGCATGTTGACCATTTACTTCAATAGCTCCACCGTGAAACTTTATATCCGTTAATGCGGCTTTAGAAATCCCTTTTGTTTTTAAAAATTCTCTAACTAAAGTTCCCTCTTCAGCCGATTCTATATCCCATTTCAATGTAAATCTGTTCAAATATATAAACCCTTTCTATTTATCTGCAACAAACGAGTCACGAACTCGTTTCCAGAACGGGAATGGACGGAAACGAACAAATCGTACTTTTTCGTTTGCAACGCGATACTGAATTGATTTCACATCTTGATGAACCATCGTTAAATGGTCCACTGTAATTTGTAAGTTCATTCCTGCAGCAGGCTTCAACACACATGTATGATGTTTCGGCAATACGAGCGGCGAACCTACCGTACGAAACACACGGTTATTAATAGATGCCATTTCTGCAATTTGAATCGCTTCAATAGAAGGGTGAATAATCGCTCCGCCAAGCGCCTTATTATACGCAGTACTTCCTGAAGGAGTAGAAATACAAAGGCCATCCCCACGGAACGTTTCAAAGTACTCTCCGCGTATTTCCACTTCTGTTACTAATGTACCTTCTGCACTTTTTACAGTCGCTTCATTCATCGCCAAATACTGTGACTCTTTACTCCCATTCACATAGCGAATAATCACTTCTAAAAGCGGATATTCCACCACTTGGAATGGTGTTTTAGCAATTGCAATTACTAATTTCTCTACTTCTGTCGGTAACCAATCTGCATAGAAACCTAAATGCCCTGTATGTACGCCAACAAATGCTGTTTCATCTAATCGATTATAGTAACGGTGAAACGCATATAAAAGCGTTCCATCTCCTCCAACAGAAATTACAATATCGGGTTCCTGTTCATCCATTATAAATCCAAAATCTAGCAAGTATTCTTTCATCGTGCTTGCCAGTGTATCTGATGATTGATCTCCCTTTGACATAATTGTAAATTTCATCGCCCAACACCCTTTAGTTTATGATTCGGAATCTTTCGTTTCTTGCTTTCTTGAAAAAACTTTCTGCGCTTCTTGAATTTCAAGACGGATAGAAGACATTTCTTCATCTAATAAAAATGCTGCTTCCGCTGCACGCTGCAAGCGTATTTTAATATCTTCAGGAAAACGTCCACTATATTTATAATTTAAAGAATGCTCAATTGTTGCCCAAAAGTTCATTGCCAACGTGCGTATTTGGATTTCTACCAATACTTTTTGTTCTCCTTGAATCGTTTGAACAGGATAACTAATAACAACGTGATAAGAACGATAACCACTATCTTTCTTTTGCGTGACATAATCACGTTCTTCCACGATTTCAAAATCATTTCGTTTTCGAAGATATTCTACAACAGGCTTAATTTCGTCAACAAATTGACACATCATTCGAAGACCCGCGATGTCTTGCATATCTTCTCTCAGCCGGTCTAACGGTACATTTCTCTTCTCCGCTTTATCAATAATACTTGCAACCGACTTTACCCTTCCTGTTACAAACTCAATTGGAGAATGCTCTGTTAACATTGCAAATTGAGTACGCATTCCTTTTAGTTTCACTTTCAGCTCTGCCACCGCTTGATGGTAAGGTGCTAAAAATTCTTCCCAATTTCGATTCATTTCAACCACCACCAAAATCAATCCATTTGCTTATAGAAATACTTTTTCTACAGCAGTTACTAGTTCTTCTCCGTAATTTGCATTACCTTCAATATTTTCAACTAAATATTCTACTTCTTCTTTTAATCCTTCTAATTCCATTTCAATGTCATTCACGCGAACAAACATTACCACATCGTTATTCATCGCTTCATGCATCGCTTCCCAGCATGTGTGCGGAATACTTACATAAATGAAAGATGATTCATTTTCTAAGATATATAAAAATGATAAATTATCTGAGTCTACAAGTACGTGATTACGCGCACTTAACTCCTTTACCGCTATTTCACTATTTTCCGCACAAAAAATAAGAGCATTCTCTCTCTTTTCTACGCTCTTAACTTGGATTTTATTTTGCATGCTCTAACTCCTCCATCTCAACTTCCTGTCTTACTTAACAGTATTATTGTATCATAACATGGACGCAAACAAATAAAACATTGAACCAAATTTGTGAAAAAGCGATAATGTGTAAAGAATTATTTATCAAAGGGAGTGCATACAATGAAACAAGAAATTGAAATTGAATTTAAAAATATAGTTACAGAAGAAGAATTCGTTACATTATGTAAATCGTTTTCTATTGAGGTATTTACGAAACAAGTGAATCACTACTTTGAAACACCTAACTTCTCGTTAAAAGAAGCTGGCTCTGCACTTCGTATTCGTCATAAAGAAGAAACTTATACATTAACATTGAAACAACCTGCAGAAGTTGGCTTGTTGGAAACTCATCAAGTCGTAACAGAAGACGAAGCAAGAATGATGATGGAAACAAACGTAATTATTTCAGGGGCTGTAATGGATCAACTACACAAACTACAAATTCCTGTTTCTACTTTAACTTATATGGGTAGTTTAACAACTGAAAGAGCTGAAACGTTATTTGAAGGCGGAACGCTTGTCTTTGACCATAGTTTTTATTACAATCACGATGATTATGAAATTGAATTTGAAGTACAAGATGAAGAAACAGGAAAAGCTGCCTTTATTCATTTATTAAAGCAACACGACATACCAATCCGTCATACAAATAATAAAGTAAAACGCTTTTTCCTTGCCAAACAAAACAAAGCACGCTAAAGTGAAAATTCCACTAGTGAATACGTTCTACTAGTGGATACATCTCACTTTTTGAAAAGGAAAAGATTCTTTTACATCTGTAGAATAAGCAAAGAACGTTATGAAGGCTGTTTATTTGCCCTCCCTAACATTCCATTGCTACAATAGATATACATTTCATGGAAAAAGGAGTTTATAAAGGATGAGCAAGCAACCGATGACACCATTTGAAGCAATTGGCGGTGAACAATGCATTGCAATATTAGTAGACACATTTTATTCCTATGTCAGTAAGCACCCTGACCTATCTCCCATCTTCCCGGATGATTTAACAGAAACCGCTAGGAAGCAGAAGCAATTTTTAACACAATATTTAGGTGGTCCGAATTTGTACACTGAAGAACATGGTCATCCTATGTTAAGAGCACGCCATCTTCCGTTTGAGATTACACCAAAACGAGCAGAGGCTTGGCTATCATGTATGGAGCAAGCAATGGATGACACAGGAGTTCACGGTCATATAAGAGAGTTCGTTTTTGAACGTTTAACATTAACTGCTCAGCATATGGTTAATACTCCAAACGAAACAGGTGAAATATAATGGATAAACAGGAAGCAAAGCATATCAATATGCCATCTCCTTCCGCATGTGAGCATAAGTCTGTAGAAGCATATTTATTTATTGATCCACTTTGTAAAGATTGCTGGGAAATTGAACCCTTTATTATTAAACTATGGCTTGAATACGGGAAATACTTCTCTATTCGTCATATTGTAACTGGAAAAGTGGACGGAACGAACGCTTCCTCACACAAATGGAATAAACCTGCTAATATTCGATTTGTGTGGGAAAAGACGACAAGTTTACAAGGTTTTTCATGTGATGGAAAAGTACATATGCAAGAGGCATCATCAACACCATATTTAGTTTCGATGGCAATTAAGGCAGCGGAGTTACAGGGCCGAAAAGCAGGTTCGAAGTTTTTGCGAAAACTCCAAGAATACATTTTCCTTGAAAATGTATCAAACCCTGACTGCGAATTATTACTTGCATGCGCAAAAGATAGCGAGATTGATGTAGAAGAATTTAAAAAAGATCTATATTCCGCTAGCGCAAAAAAAGCTTTCCAATGTGACTTGAAATTCACAAATGAGATGCATATTACCGAAATACCTTCTCTCGTATTTTTTCATGCGAATTCAGATGAAGAAGGTATTAAAATCGCTGGAACGTATTCCTATGATGTATACGTACAATTATTAAAAGAACTTGTAAAATGTGAAATCGAGCCAGAACCATTACCACCTTTAGAAGTATTACTAGAAGCAACGCAATTTATATCTTCAAAAGAAATAGCATTTATATATGACTGCCCGCAACAAGAGATCGAGCGTGAACTAAAAAAATTACAACTGAAACGAAAAGTACAAATGATTGACGTAAAATGTGAGCGTTATTGGAAATGGATAGCAAAAGAAGAAGACCTGGTGTAAACACCAGGTCTTCTTCTTTACGGCTTATAAAAATATTAAAGGGGATGGGAGAAATTTTCACGTTCAAACAAAGGGGTATATGTTTGTATGTGAATTCGTTCACGCTTATTATATTACAAGATTCGACGTCAGATGACAACCCCTTTTGTCGAATTTCACACTTTTGTCACATTCTAAACGTTTTCATTTCTGAATAAGCTATAAAAAAGCTATTTTGGAGGTATTCTGTATGAAAAAAACGTATATTTTACTAATCTTTCTAGCTGTCATCGTTTCTTTTTTCTTGTACATCCTCTCTCTACTACAAGCTTTTCCTAAAGTTATTGCTCTCCCTCTTTTATTTGGAGTCATTGTCATCGCTCTCTCTTATTTCAACCATAAAAAACGATTTAAAGGGTTTTAACTACAAACACCAACTGCAAAACTGCCTTCTAATTTAGAAAAAAGAAGGAAATTCGTTTTATTCTCTCGACAAATATCGACAAAATGAAACCCAAGCAAAAAGACGAGGTAAATCCCTCGTCTTTCTTTATTACTTCTCTTCAAATAATAATGCTTCTAATTCATTTAATTTCTCTTCAAATACTTGTAGTGCTTCTTTTACCGGTTCTGGAGATGCCATATCTACTCCTGCTTTTTTCAGCACTTCAATTGGATAATCTGAGCTTCCTGCTTTTAAGAACTCATTAATGTAACGTTCTACTGCTGGTTGCCCTTCTTCTAAAATTTGTTTAGATAGAGCCGTTGCTGCACTAAATCCTGTTGCGTATTGGTATACGTAATAGTTGTAGTAGAAGTGCGGAATACGAGACCACTCTAAACCAATTTCTTCATCAATTACTAAAGCATCACCGAAATATTTCTTATTTAAATCATAGTAGATCTCCGTTAACATGTCTGGTGTTACCGCATGTCCCTCTTGTACTTTCTTATGAATAATATGCTCAAACTCTGCGAACATCGTTTGACGGAATACAGTACCACGGAATCCTTCTAAATAATGATTCAATAAGTATAGACGCTCTTTCTTATCTTCTGTCGTTTTTAATAAATAATCGTTTAGCAAGGCTTCATTACAAGTTGATGCTACTTCCGCAACAAAGATTGAATAGTCACCGTATACGTGCGGCTGCGTTTTTCTTGTATAGTAACTATGCACAGAATGGCCAAATTCATGAGCAAGTGTAAATAAATTATTTACATTATCATGCCAGTTCATTAAAATATAAGGATTTGTTCCATATGCACCAGATGAATATGCTCCGCTTCGTTTTCCTTTATTCTCATACACATCTACCCAGCGATTTTCATATGCTTCTTTTAAAATGTCAACATACTCATCACCAAGGACGTTTAAAGACTTTAATAACATGTCTTGTGCTTCTTCATACTTCACGTTCATTTTCACTTCTGGTACAAGTGGTGTATATAAATCATACATATGAAGCTCATCAAGCCCTAGTGCACGCTTACGAATATCAATGTAACGATGTAGCAAGTGTAAATTATCATTTACAGATTCAACAAGTTGATCGTACACCGCTTCAGGAATATTATTATTACTTAATGCAGCTTGACGTGCAGAATCGTATTTGCGAACGCGCGCATTGAAATTATTACGCTTCACCGCTCCGCTTAACGTACTTGCAAATGTGTTCTTATATTTTCCGTACGTTTCATATACAGCTTTGAATGCATCTTCGCGTACACGACGATCATCACTTTCTAAAAATTGAATGTAACGACCATGTGTAATTTCTACTTCTTCTCCATCCTCACCTTTAATTGATGGGAATTTCAAATCCGCATTATTCAACATACCAAATGTATTACTTGACGAACTCATTACTTCAGATGCTTCTGCTAATAGAGCCTCTTCCGCTTCAGATAATACGTGCGGGCGTTGACGCGTAATTTCTTCTAATGCATGTTCATATATACTTAAATCTCTATTTTCTTTCAAGAATGATTGCAGTGTATCTTCTGAAATCGATAAAATTTCAGGCACAATATATGCTGTACTACTGGATACTTGTGAATATAAATTTGTCGCACGGTCATTTAATGCTTGATACACAGAGTTTGTTGTATCTTGATCGTAACGCATATGTGCATATGTATATAGCTTACCTAATCGCATTGAAATTTCATCTTCATATTGCAATGCTTCAAGTAAATTGTTCGCAGAGTCACCAAGTTTCCCTTTAAATTCAGTTAACTTCGGTAATAAATCTTTAATAGCTTGAAATTCTTTTTCCCATTCTGCATCTGTTTGGAAAATATCTTCTAATCGCCACGTACTTGATTCTTCAATCTCATTGCGATCTGGTAATGTTTTTGCTGTGTTTTGTTCAGACATCCTTTAAGCCCTCCTTTAAATATCTCTACTTACATACAATTCGATTTTTCTTATGTAATTCCTTCACGATCAGTCTTTATTATATCCCCTTTTCCTTCTCTCATGTTGTACTTTGCCTCAAATAAAGATAAGGCATACGCTAAGCAAACTTCATCATATTTCATAACTTCCTGCTCTGTTTTTAACATAGTTATCCCCCTTATTTTCCGGTACTTATAAGTCCCTACTTTCTGCAATACACCTGTATAGCATAAAAATGTCATATATTCAGTAACCGCTACTTTCCATATATGCTGTGAAAAGTACGGGAGCATGCGCCTTTCCGCATACTTTTTTATATAACTACACACATATTGAATGGAAATACAATCCCCTACCGCAAGCTCACCTATACACTTCATATATAGAAAAGCTTGCCATATAAATGGATTTGTTTGAAAAGCGAATGAAGACGGGAGCGGCACACCAATTTCAGAAGGAAAATTTGCTGGGGTACATCTACATTGGTATAAGAGGCGTAATAATGACTTATGATTATAATTCCAAATAGGCAAAGCGTTTTGACGAAAATAGTCCTTTCGCTTCTTCCATTCTCGGTCTAATATTTCCTTTTGGAAAGGAACAGGAGAAAAGAGCATTTCAAAATTAGTCGTTTCAATTGGTAAATATATAATATGTGAGAAAGAGACGCTTGTAGAAAATGAAGTGATAAATGCACATTTCATAAATGATTTTTGTTTTGAACAGAAGAAAATAAGAAGTGGCTGAGGATAAGATTGTAAGGAGAAAGCCATAAGTGAGGAGAATTTCATCCAATTTGCGGAGTGCTTTTTCAATTGATTTCCACCAATGATCCAAACGACCTGTATACCGGCTCGCCAATACGAATAGGTTCGTTTGTACAGCTGTTCTATAGAGAGATTTGCGCACTGGTATTCAATCGCAATTTTTCTCCCTGCTCTCTCTATGAAAATATCTGGTCGTTGCTGAATCTCTGGAAGATAATGCTCTATATCCACATGAAAATTTTGCTGTTTGAACCACCTATATAACAATTCTTTACCATGCATATGATATATAGATTCTGCTTCATAAAATGCTAAACATGAGTCCACTTTCTTATGAGCAAAATGCCACTTTTTTTGTTTCCCTAATTTCATTTGCACTTCCTTCCCGCAAGCTATACAAAAGAAGTTCTCCATTTTACGCATACGGTGTAAAATCTCTTCATCATGATGATAGAGTAGATGAATTTTTTCTCCGTTTTCTCTTTTAGCGATAAACATCGGAATCACACCCTTTCAGCTCCTTATATTCTACAATTTATTACAAATTCCTTTTAAAAAAGAGATGTCCCAATTTCGGACATCTCTTTTTATAATAAAGGCGATAATAGCCGATACGTTGATTCAACAATTCGTCTATGAAGACGCCTTTTATGAAAACGATCGACATGAATTTCACTGGATTCTTCTAAATCGTCTTTAAAATCTTGAACAAGTTTTCGAATGCTATCTGTATCATATAAAAAGGCGTTTACTTCAAAGTTCAAATGAAAACTTCTCATATCCATATTAGCTGTCCCAATTGAAGCTAAATCAGAATCGACAATGACAACTTTACTATGGAGAAAACCTTTTTCATATTCATATATCTTTACCCCTGCATCTAAAAGCTCTGGGAAGTACGATCTCGATGCGTAAAAGACAGTACGCTTATCAGGCTTGCTCGGCATTAACAAACGAACATCAATACCAGCAAGTGCAGCTACCTTTAATGCAGATAAAATATCATCATCCGGAATGAAATATGGCGTCGCAATCCAAATGGATTTCCGCGCAGAGGCAATCATGGCAAAATATAAATGTTTAATGGTTTCCCATTTATTATCCGGTCCACCTCCAACGAGCTGCACGCCTCCCCAATGATCCCCCTCAACTGCTTTCGCTTGTAAATATTCAGGGGCTAGCACAGCCTCACCAGTCATATAAAACCAATCTTGAAGGAAAATAAGCTGTAAACTTTGAACAGCCTCACCACGCAAATATAAATGCGTATCTCGCCAAAAACCGAAGTACTTATCCTTCCCTAAATATTCATCACCAATATTTAATCCACCTACAAACCCTTCATTTCCATCAATAATAACGATTTTCCGGTGGTTTCGATAATTAATCTTATCGTTTAAAATTGGAAAGCGCACAGGGAAGAACGGAATCATTTCGACACCTGCATCATTTAATTCTGCAATATACGCTTTTGATAATTTAAAACTACCAACCGCATCATACAAAAAACGAACGACTACGCCTTCTTTTGATTTTTGTATTAAAATATCTTTAATTTCTGTTCCAAGCTTATCATCACGCACAATGTAATACTCCATATGAATATGGTGTTTCGCTCGCTTTAATCCATCTAAAATGGCCTGAAACGTTTCATCTCCATTTGTTAATGTTCTCGTTTCAGTTTGAAATGAAATATTTAAAGCGCCTAAGCGATCCGCTAAACGAAATAACAGCTCTTGATGCTTATGGTTGCGCAAAATCCGTTCGTCGTGATCTTCATGCCCTTTATATTGTAAAAACGCTTGTTCATCGAGCAGCGCCTTCTTTTGGAACATTCTCTTCCTCCGAAAGTTTTGTCCAAATAATAAATAAGCGAAGAATCCAAATACCGGAAAAATACCTAACACAATGAGCCATGTAAGTGTTTTAGACGGATGACGGTTCTCTAAGAAAATAACGCAGCCAATTAAAAATGCAGATACCGTAAATAAAATACTAATAATACCTAAAATCGAAACATCCTTTATCCCAATTACATCCGAATAAAATGCAACATCAATAAACATACGTAACGAAACAAATAATGCGAACAATAGTAAAACAAAGAAAATCAACTTTAACGTATTTTTCATCTCTTACCTCCTTACTAAGAAAGCTTTCCTATTCTTCATATAAAAAGCCGATTTCATACTACAGAAATCGGCCTACGTTTTAGCAGGAAAATTATTGCGAATTGTTTCAAGCGCATGCTCTTTCACAATTTGTTTCCCATACTCACTTACACGATGAATTGTTAAAGTTGACTCTTCTCCGTATTCTAAAACGATACTTAAAATACGATCAATTTCTTCTTCATCATGTAGCACTTCATCGAATTCCACATATACATAATAGCGGTTCTCAAATGAATATAGCTCATCTTTTATATCCTCAAAGATAAGACGATGACTTAATGAAATGACATCTTCAAAATCATTAAACTTAATTAAAAAGCCAAAGGTACCATCTTCGTTAAAGTTTGTTCCTGCTTGCTCTTCTACCTCTTCCACTAATTCTTGCTGGAATAATGATTCAATACCTTCATCTAGAGGAATGTCTATAATTTTATCTACACCTATCGGTAGTTCTAACTTTTGTCCATCCTTTGAAAGCTCTGCTTTCGTGACAAGTACTTCAATCCCTTTATCGACTGCTTGCACTTGAATCCATAACGGTCCATCAATAAAGAAATCGTCATGATCACGAGCTTCGTCCATCATCTCCCAAAAGAGCTCTTCACTTCGTTCGCGATCATACCAAATCTCTTCACGATTAAACCCTCTGTCCTCTATATCAATGTACGTAATAAAAAATTTCATCGTATGGTCATTAATTCTTTCAATATCCAAAATACAACTCTCCCTTCCTGCTTAGAATTGTTATGAAGGGATTCCCCACTCATATGACAAATCAATAGATTCTTGTACTCTCATTTTATGATAAGATTCTCCAGAATGGAAATAAAATCGATTTATTTTACAAAAATAGTTATATGCCTATCTTTATTCGACCATCTACACAAATATATCATTATAGCGATTTCTCACTCATAAAAAATTTGGACATACATTTCCACCTTCCCCCGTACACTGTAATAAAGTGAAACTGTTATTAGAGAAGATTATTTAGTCTCTCTCTTCACAACATACATATAGTTCGCTTATTAAAACATCATAAATGGAGGCAGACGAATGGACTTAGAGTTTTTAACATCTGTACTAATGATTGTCGGTATCGATGTTGTGTTAGGTGGTGACAACGCAATTGTCATCGCACTAGCTAGCCGAAATTTACCTGAACCAAAACGAAATAAAGCCATTTTGATCGGTACTCTTTTAGCAATCGTACTAAGAATCGTCCTTACTATACTAGCTGTCTATTTACTCGACATCCCATTTCTGCAACTGACCGGGGGCATTTTACTTACATTAATTGCAGTAAATTTACTAACTGATAATAGCAACGATCTTTCTTCTATTCAAGGAAAAACAACTTTATTTCAAGCTGTGCGTACAATAGTATTCGCGGATCTCGTTATGGGGTTTGACAACGTTATCGCCATTGCAGGGGCAGCTCACGGAAGATTTTTACTCGTAATAATCGGCTTACTCATTTCTATCCCGATTATTATTTGGGGCAGCAAACTCATTTTAATACTTATGGAACGATTTCCATTCCTTATTTATTGCGGGGCAGCGATTCTCGCCTATACAGCAGGAAAAATGGTCACACATGAAGACAGACTGGCATCTTTTTTTCATAACAACCCAAGTTTCACTGCAAGCATTCCGTACTTGTTTATTTTCACCATTTTATGCATCGGCTTTATCGTTCAACAAGTTCGATTACGAAATGTGAAACATTAAAAAAAACCTTCTACTATATAATAGGTAGAAGGTTTTCATATTATTATAATTAATTTACAAGACGCTGTGCTTCACGCAATTGGAACGTTCTTACTGTACGTGGTAAGAAACGGCGGATTTCGTCTTCATTGTAACCTACTTGAAGGCGTTTCTCGTCAATCATAATTGGACGACGTAAAATCCCTGGATAGTCACGAATCATCTTATATAAATCTTGAAGTGGTAAAGACTCTAAGTTTACATTTAATTCTTGGAAAACTTTCGAACGAGTAGAAATAATTTCATCCGTTCCGCTTTCTGTCATACGTAAAATCTCTTTAATTTCCTCAATCGTTAATGGGTCTGAGAAAATATTACGTTCTGTATAAGGAATATGATTTTCCTCTAGCCATAATTTCGCCTTTCTACAAGACGTACAGCTTGGAGAACTATATAATGTTACCATACAAAGCTCACTCTCCTTAAAGAGTACAAATTCTGTACTAATTACAGTTTAAATTTCTAAATTCAGCAATTTTTCTCGATACCTTGTCTTATAACAAAGTGCAAAAATCGCATTTCATGTAAGCAACAACTTTTAGCAAACAACAATTACTTTTAATAAGTAACTTCTATAATCATTATACAATAGATTTTGCAAGAAATATACAGTAAATTTCCTTCTAATTGAGAAAACTCTTCCGTGTATTCCACTGCTATGTAACATGACCACACTTACATTAACTGTTCTTTAACACTAACCTTCAACCCTCTTAACGCTTGCTTTTCATAGATTTTTCATGTGATATATAGTTATTTTCTCATAATCTTTCCTGTGAAAAAGAGAACGTTTTCTTACCTTTTCCTGATAAATCAATTAAGAAATGTAAGACTATATAAGTGAGAATCAAAAAGAACATTTGTTCTTATTTTAACAAACATTCTCATTCATGTCTATACGATTTCTAAAATAAATCAATTATTTTTCTGACATTTCTTTCTTTTTTATCTTTTATCTCATACAATAAACATACAGACAGGCAAAGGGGGAATTTGCAAATGATTGCTTTTTTTATTGATTTTGTCACTGTTGCTGCCCTCATCATCGGAATAACAGCATTGATTGGTGTCATTACAAATAGCATTGGTGAAAAACTCTTTGGCGGGAAAGAAAAGATGAAGTTTGTTAATAAAAGCTTGGATGTCCAATCCGGCTGGAATCAAGTTGGCGGGAAAGGCATTTATAAGAAACGTACGTATTAAAAAAAGCAGGTAATCACCTGCTTTTTTCTTATTTCTCTACTGACGCCCATTTAAAGCTTAAGTCGCCGCCATATTTATGGTTGTACATATTTTTAATTGATTCTCTTTGTAAGTATGCTCTACCACGTTGATATACTGGAACAATTGCAGCATCATCAAGTAACATTTTCTCCGCTTCTAGTAAGCTTTTCCAACGAGCATTTACATCGCTTCCATCTTTCTTTGCTTTCATGATAATTTCATCATATTTCGGGTTAGAATATTTCATTTTATTTTGTGATCCATCAGTTACGAACATATCAAGATATGTAATTGGATCTGGGAAGTCTGCACTCCATCCAGAGAATGACATGACGAAATCGCCCGCATCTTCTAATTTTAGTTTTTGTGCAAATGGTTGTTGTTTAATTTTCACTGTTAAACCTGGTAAATTCTTTTCTAACTCACCTTTTAAATATTCGCCCGTTTTCTTCGATAATTCAACATCTTCATTTAATAATTCTAATTCGATTTCATTTTTACCAAGCTCTTTTTTACCAGCTTCCCAATATTTCTTCGCTTCTTTCACGTTTGGTTTTACAATATCCCCATTTACAGCACGGAAGTCCTTTTTATCCGGTCCTTTAATGAAGTTATCAGGAATTAATCCTGTTGCTGGCTTAGAACCGTTATTTAATAATGTATCAACGAACGGCTTACGTTCAAAAGCAAGTGAAATTGCTTTACGAATATTTTTATTTGCTAACGCTGGATCTTTTTGATTTAAACGAAGGAAGAATACAGATGTATCTTCTACTGTTTGGAAATCTGGTTTTCCTTTATATTTATCGATGAACTCTGCTAATAACGTCGCTCGATCGACTGCGTTTGTTTCATATAAATTAATTGGCGTGGACGTATCTTTTACAATATTAAAGTTTACTTCCTCAATCTTCACTTCTTTATTGTCCCAATATGACGCGCTCTTTGTCATTTTAAAGCTACGTTCATGTTGCCAATCACTTAGTGTAAATGGTCCGTTATAAAGTGTTGTATTCGCTTCCAAACCAAACTTCGTACCTTGCTCTTTCACAAACTTTTCATTCACAGGATAGAAGATTGGATATACCATTAAATCTACAAGATATGGAATTGAATTGTCTAATTCCACTTCTAATGTATAATCATCAATCGCTTTTACACCTAATTGATCTGGACTCATCTCTTTTTTATTAATTTTCTCTGCATTTTTTATATCATACATAATGTACGCTGATTTCGCAGCTGTATCTGGGTTAATTGCTCTTTGCCATGCGTACACGAAATCTTTCGCCGTCACAGGCTCACCATTTGACCATTTTGCGTCTTCACGTAATTTAAATGTATATTTTTTACCGTCTTCTGACTTTTGGAATTCCTTTGCTACACCTGGAACAAGCTTATCATCTTTTCCTAAACTGTATAAGCCTTCCATCGTATTAGTCATTACTCTTGAAGAAACTGCATCAGCTGATAACGCTGGATCCATCGTTGGAATTTCTTGTGTTTCAATTAAATTAATGACTTGCTTCGCACCGCTTTTCCCGCTATCCCCTTTTGCGTTCGCTTGCGGCTCATCTTTTTGGTAGCTACATGCCCCTAACATCATGCTCATCGCTACTGTTGATACTACAAAAACTGGCATCTTTTTTTTCATACTTCCACCCTCCACAAAAATGTTAGCCCTTTCATTTTCAAACAAAAAGAAATATATATATGTTCTAATAATTCATATTATACACAAAAATATATTTTTTGTATATTTATATTTCTATTTTATTAAAATTTTCTGTTAAAAAATAAACCCTTGTAAACGTTTCATATTGCTGATTAACCTTACTAAAGTGTTGAAAATAGTTATTTTTATATTTTTCTAAATTATCAGAGAAAAATATAATTTATATCTTATAATACTTTACGCATAATTATCCTTCTGTTTTTATCATAAAATAGCGCGCCCTTCATAATAAAGATATGTAGGTTAAAATGAGTGCAAAGGATAAGAAAGTATGTTACGATACACTTTGCTAAAAATAGATATCGGTAAAGAGGGGACGGACATGACAGCAATTCAGGCAAAAAACGGGCCTACTGAGAAACTAAGTTTATTCTTATTAACTTGGCCTATTTTTCTAGAAGTTTTTCTATTTATGTTAATGGGGATCGCTGATACTTTCATGTTAAGTGCATTATCAGACGATGCTGTATCTGGGGTTGGTGCAGCGAATCAATATCTCCATATCGCTATCTTGGTACTAGAAGTCATCGGGAACGGCGCAGCTATCGTCGTATCTCAATACCTCGGTTCCAAACGTTTTATGGAAGCATCTAAAATATCAGCTTTAGCCGTCACATTAAATTTAGTGGTCGGACTCGTTATAAGCGCTGGTTTTCTTTTATTCTCAAAACATATGATGATGGCAATGAACTTACAAGGCGATGTACTCATGTATGCACAAAGCTATTTATCTATCGTCGGAGGAGCTATTTTCCTTCAAGCTATTATTAATTCATTAGCCGCAATTATCCGCGTACATGGCTTCACAAAGCAAGCGATGTTTATTTCACTTGGAATGAATATTATTCATATCGCAGGAAACTACGTACTCATTTTCGGGAAATTCGGTTTCCCAGAACTCGGTGTACAAGGAGCTGCCATTTCTTCTGCTGTCAGCAGGCTAATCGCACTTATCGTTTTCTTCTGGTTACTGTACCGTGTTATGGAATATCGCGTAAAATTACAATATTACTTCACCTTATCAAAAGAATACATCGGAAAAATTTTAAAGATCGGGATTCCATCTGCATTTGAGCAGGTTATGTATCAAGCTTGCCAAATTGTCTTCTTATACTATGCAACATACTTAGGAACAGAGTCATTAGCAGCGAGACAATACGCTACAAACATTTCTATGTTCACTTATTTATTCGCTATTGCAATCGGTATGGGAACAGCAATTATTATTGGCCGCCTCGTCGGCGGTGGTGAAAAAGATGAAGCGTATGAACGTGTATGGAAAAGTGTAAAATGGGCAATTGGAGTCACTTTATGTATGGTCGCTCTCGTTATTACATTCCGCACACAGTTAATGGGACTATTTACAGATAATCCGCACATTATTACATTAGGTGCTTCAGTTCTTTTACTAAGTATACTACTTGAAACCGGACGTACGATGAACATCGTCATCATCAATTCACTTCGTGCAGCTGGTGATGCAAAGTACCCCGTTTTAATTGGTGCATTCTCTATGGTGTTAATGAGTTTACCACTCGGTTACTTTTTCGCATTCCATTTAGATATGGGGCTCGTTGGTATTTGGCTAGCGATTGCTATCGATGAATGGACACGTGCCATTATTATGTTCTTCCGCTGGAAAAGTAGAGCGTGGGAGCGTTATGCACTTGTTAAACCTGAGGAAAAAGAAGAGATTGTTTCTATCCAAGCGCAATAACACTCGTTTAATCAAGATGAATTCATTGGTAAATAACATTTATATTCACTTACCGACAAATGTTAACAATACAACTGTTTATATAGTAGAAAAAGAGCCATCCTTCTGTAACGGAAGAATGGCTCTTTTGATTATTGATAAATCTCTTTATATTTCTTATACTCAGCTTCAGAACATAATACGAAATGTCCTGGGCGAATTTCACGCATTGTTGGTGCTTCATTGCCATAATCATGCTGAGATGGATCGTATACGATACGTTTACGATTGCGCTCATAATCTGGATCTGGAAGCGGAATCGCTGATAATAGTGATTTTGTATATGGATGAATTGGATTCGCATATAACTCTTCACTTGTTGTTAGCTCAACGATTTGACCACGGTACATTACGCCAATGCGGTCACTAATGTATTTTACCATTGATAAATCATGGGCAATGAATAAGTATGTTAAACCTTTTTCTTTTTGTAACTTTTTCAGTAAGTTTACAACTTGCGCCTGGATTGATACGTCAAGTGCTGAGATTGGCTCATCGGCAATGATAAATTCAGGTTCTACAGCAAGTGCACGAGCGATACCGATACGTTGACGTTGTCCACCTGAGAATTCATGCGGGAAACGGTTTGCGTGCTCTTTATTTAAACCAACTGTGTTTAATAATTCATGAACACGGTCCATACGCTCTTTTTTGTTTTTTGCTAGTCCGTGAATATCGATACCTTCTGCAATAATATCCCCTACTGTCATACGAGGGTTTAATGATGCATATGGATCTTGGAAAATCATTTGCATTTTACGGTTGAATTTCTTCAACTCTGCACGTGATTTTTTACCATGTACATTTTCACCATCGAATAACACTTCACCAGCAGTTGCATCATATAAACGAATAATCGTTCTTCCAGTTGTTGATTTACCACAACCTGATTCTCCTACAAGACCAAATGTTTCGCCGCGGTAAATATCAAATGAAATATCATTAACCGCTTTGACAACACCACCACTCACGTCGAAGTGCTGTTTTACGTTTTTTACTTCAATTAGTTTCTCACGTTGTTTAGTCATGTTGTTCACCTGCTTTCATTTGAAGAATGCGTTTTTCAACGACTGCCGGCGGTTTTACTTCTGGAGCTTGCTCGTGAAGTAACCAAGTTGCCGCATAGTGTGTATCACTTACTTTAAATAAAGGTGGATCCATTTCAAAATCAATTTTTAATGCCTGTGGGTTACGTGGTGCAAAAGCGTCACCCTTTGGCGGTTTCAATAAATCTGGAGGCGTTCCAGGAATTGCATATAACTCTTCCTCTGATCCATCTAAACTTGGCATAGATGCGATTAAGCCCCAAGTATATGGATGTTTTGGATTGTAGAAAATTTCATCTACAGTTCCAATTTCAACAACTTTACCAGCGTACATAACTGCTACGCGGTCCGCAACGTTTGCCACTACACCTAAGTCATGCGTAATGAAAATGATTGCTGCTTCTGTTTTTTGCTGAATGTCCTTCATAAGTTCTAAAATTTGCGCCTGAATTGTAACGTCTAGGGCTGTTGTTGGCTCATCGGCAATTAATAATTTTGGGTTACAAGCTAACGCCATCGCAATAACTACACGCTGTCTCATACCACCAGAGAATTGGTGCGGATATTGTTTTAAGCGAGCTTCTGGATTTGGAATACCTACAAGGTCGATTAATTCTAAAGCGACTTTACGTGCATCTGCTTTACTCATCCCTTGGTGTTTAATAAGGCCTTCCATAATTTGATTTCCAATTGTCATCGTTGGGTTTAATGATGTCATTGGATCTTGGAAAATCATCGCGATATCTTTACCACGAACTTGTTGCATTTCTTTTTCTGTTAATTTCGTTAAGTCACGACCTTCAAATACGATTTCACCATTTTTAATGCGTCCAGGAGGATTCGGAATTAATCCCATTAACGCTTTAGAAGTAACTGATTTCCCAGAACCAGATTCTCCTACAATCGCTAATGTTTCTCCTTTTTTCAAATCAAAAGTAACGCCGCGTACAGCTTGTACTTCACCTGCATGTGTATCAAAGGAGACTTGTAAATCTTTTACCTCTAACAATGTTTTCATCTTTGCCTCTCCCCTCTTTTACTTACGCATTTTTGGATCTAACGCATCGCGTAATCCGTCTGCCATTAAGTTAAACGCTAAAATTAATATACTGATGACAACCGCAGGGATGAACATCATATGCGGATACGTTTGAATTGATTTATAACCGTCATTTACAAGAGAGCCAAGTGATGCGAATGGTGGCTGAATACCTAAACCGATGAAGCTTAAGAACGCCTCACCAAACACCGCTGTTGGAATTGTAAACATTGTCATTACGATAATTGGTCCCATTACGTTCGGGATTAAGTGCTTTACAATTAATTGTGTATTTGTTGCACCTAATGTACGAGATGCTAATACGTATTCTTGGTTTTTTAATTTTAGGATTTGTCCACGAACGATACGCGACATCCCTATCCAACCTGTAATTGCCATTGCGAGTGTAATTGACCATATACCAGATCCCATAATGATTACCATTAAAATAACGATGATTAAGTATGGAATACCGTTAATAATCTCCATAACACGCTGCATAATGTTATCTACTCTACCGCCATAGAACGCTGAAATACCTCCATAAGCAACCCCAATTACTAAGTCAATCGCTGCTGCTAAAAGAGCGATATATAATGATACACGTGTACCTTCCCATGTTCTTGTCCATAAATCACGTCCAAGATCATCTGTACCAAACCAGAAATACTCTTTAATATCACGTTTCTCATATTGGTCAACACCATATTGATCTGTACCGTCAAATGGTAGCCAATGAACATTTTCAATAACAGGAATTTTCGGTGGTAATTTTGCACGACCTAAGTCTTGCTCTTTATACGAGTGCTTACTTACCATCGGTCCTAAAATTGCTAGTAAGATAATAAGCGTTAATAAAACGAAACCGAACATTGCTCCTTTATGTTGGAACAAACGTCTTCTTACATCTTGCCAAAACGTTAAGCTTGGACGGGCAATGACTTCATTATCCACATTATTTTGATTGGCTTGTTGAAATAAATCTGGAGATAATTTTTGTACATCTTTCATCATTTTTTCCCTCCCGCTAAACGAATACGAGGATCAATAATTCCGTATAAAATATCGACAATGAAGATAACTAAGATGAAAATCGCACTATAGAAAATTGTAGTTCCCATAATAACTGTATAGTCATTCACTGTAATAGATTTAACGAACTGTTCCCCTAGTCCTGGTACAGCATAAATTTGCTCAATAACTAATGTACCTGTAATTAACCCTGCAACCATTGGTCCTAAAATTGTTACAACTGGAATTAACGCGTTACGAAGTGCGTGTTTGATAATGATAACGCCTTGGCTAATTCCTTTCGCTTTCGCTGTTAAAATGTAGTCAGCTTGCATAACTTCAATTAACTCTGCACGAGCGAAACGTGCGATTGTTGCGATAACTGCCATCGATAAAGCGATTGTAGGCATTACTGTAAACTCTGGTCCTTTCCAGAATGCTACTGGGAACCATCCAAGTTTTACCCCTACGAAATATTGTAGTAATGCGGCGAATACGAACGATGGTACCGACATCCCGAGTACGGAAATAATTGTCGCTCCATAATCGACCCACGTATTGTTACGAAGTGCCGCAACGATTCCTAAAATTAAACCGATAAATGTTCCTAATATAATCGCTTGTAAACCAAGTTGTGCTGATGGTCCAATGCGATCCACAATCATATCTGTTACTGGACGGTTATCATATTGGAATGATACCCCTAAATCACCTTTTGCTAAGTTACCTAAGTAACGTGCATATTGAACTGGTACTGGATCATTTAAACCATATTTTTCAAGAATGATTTCTTTTTGTGCCGGTGATAACTTCTCCTGGTTTTTAAGCGGAGAACCCGGAAGTAATTTCATCAAAAAGAAAGTCAGTGTAGTAATTAAAAATAATGTCAAAGCCATGTACACGAAACGTTTTAATACATAACGTCCCATAGTCAAGCACCTCCCCGTTTTTCTCAAAAGCAATAAGATAGTTTAAAATATTCTTACTTTTATTTTTTTAAAATAAGAGCACATGCCCATCATAGGCATATACCCTTATTCATGATGGAAACCATTTTTAGTTTTTAAGTTCAACCCACTTATAGCTAAATTCTCCGCCATATTTATGTTCTAATAGGCCAGTAATTGAGCCACGTTGTAAATAAGCTTTTCCTGGTTGATATACTGGAGCAATCGCTGCATCTTCAAGCAGTTGTTTTTCTGCCTTTAATAGAGCATCCCAGCGAGCTTGTACATCAACTTCTGTTTTTGCTTTTTTAATTAAATCATCATATGCTGAATTTGCATAATTCACTTTATTTTGCGCATTACCTGTTGTATACATTTCAAGGAATGACATTGGATCCATATAATCTGGACTCCATCCCGCATATGACATTGCATAATCTCCACTTGCTTCAAGTTTTAATTTTTGAGCAAATGGCTGCATTTTAGTTGGAACTGTTAAACCTGGTAAGTTCTTTTCAAATTGGCCTTTTAAATACTCTCCGATTTTTTTTGCATCATCAGTATCAAAGTTTAATAGCTCTAACTCTACTTTGTCTACACCAAGTTCTTTTTTACCAGCTTCCCAGTATTTTTGAGCTTCCTTCATATCCTCTTTTATAAGCTTTCCGTTTTCTTCACGGAAGTCTTTTCCATTCGGACCTTTTGCTAAGCCTTTCGGAACAAAACCATATATACCCTCTGAACCATCGTTTAAGATAACTTTTCCGATATTTTCACGTTCAAAGGACATTGCAATTGCTTTTCGGATATTTTTATTTGCTAAAAATTTATTCTTTTCATTTAAGCGAATAAATTGTGTAGATGGTCTCTTAATCGTTTTGAAATCAGCATCTGATTTGTATTTATCTACAAACTCTGATGTTAACACTACACGATCAATTGCTTTCGTTTCATATAAATTTATAGCAGTTGAACGATCCTTAACAATATTGAAGTTTATTTCCTCAAGTTTTACTTCTTTATTTTCCCAATACGTTGGATTTTTCTTAAGTTGGAAACTTTGTTCATGCTTCCATTCATTTAATACGAATGGACCATTATAAAGTGTCGTATTGGATTCTAATCCAAATTTTGCTCCTTGTTCTGCTACAAACTTCTCATTCAAAGGATACAATGTTGGATAGACTGTTAAACTTACAAAATAAGGAACAGGGTTATCTAATTCCACTTCAAGTGTATGATCATCAATTGCCTTTACACCAAGTTCTTCAACTGGCAATTCTTTTTTGTTAACTTTCTCCGCATTTTTAACATCAAATAGTATGTAAGCAAACTTAGCACCCGTGTTTGAATCTACAGCTCTTCTCCAAGAATACACGAAGTCTTTTGCCGTTACAGGTTCACCATTAGACCATTTCGCATCTTCACGTAACTTGAATACATACTTTTTGCCATCCTCTGATTTCTCATAAGATTTAGCGACACCTGGAACAAGTTTATCGTCTTTCCCCAGACGATATAATCCCTCCATTGTGTTATTCATGATGTTAGAAGATGTTGCATCTGTCGATAACGTCGTATCCATAGTTGGAATTTCAGCTGTCTCAGTTAGATTTAAAACTTGCTTGTTTGAGGATTTTTCTTTTGCGCCTGCTTTATTATCCTCTTTTTGGTAACTACAAGCCCCTAACATACTGACTGTCAACGTCGATGCAAGTAATAACGGTATCTTTTTCTTCATGTTGTGTTGCCTCCCCTAATTGCACTTCCTGTACCCTCACTTGTAAAAAAGTAGAATTGAAAGAATAATCTCCAAGTTTCTACAATTTTCATTATACATATAATATAACAATTGTGAATATAGTTTTTTGTTTTTTTGTTAAAATTTTTAATAAAATGTTTATTTTTTTATTTTTTTGTAAAGGGATACGTTAACATTGCTACCATCATCTTGAAATCAGACCTTTAATTGCGTATAATTTTCAAAAAATTAATTCTAGTACATATTATAGCTTTTATAGTATAATAATTCTAGTAATATTTTGACGGAGGGGAACATTTTGAATAAAGTTTTTTTTCATACTTGTATACTAATTTTCATAGCGATAATCGCTTCTAGTATTGGCGCATTCCTCGTTTCATCGCAGTTTTTGTTGAATTTTGTCAACATCTCGTTTTATATCGCACTATTTTTTATTCTTATAGGCGGTTTTTTATTCATATTTCAAAATGGATTTTTTAACGTAACAATTTACGCTTTCCAAAGAGTATTTGGTACGAACAAAAAAATTGACTCTTTAATTGAAGAAGTAGAGGAACCAATCGATAAGAAAGAACGTATCTATAAAACATATTCATTCAAATGGACGTATCCAATTTGCATTACCGGTATCGTTCTTGGGTTGTTCTCGACTCTCATTAGCTTTACTATTTTGATGTAGTTTGCAAACACTATCCCATATGATATAATAATCAGCAAAACATTTTGTTATAAAACTTTAGTTCTTTCATATTAAAAGGGCTCAGGTAACAATAAATAAATTTATATGTATGCGATGACAAAGAAGAGTACATATTGAGGCAATTTCAGAGAGCTTGTGGCTGGTGTGAACAAGTAATTGTACAGTATGGAATGGGCTTTTGAGCACCAAACCGAACCGAAAGTAGTAGGCTTTGGCGTTATATCCAAACGTTATTATGGATTAGAGAGATTTCACAGTAGTGAAATAATTAGGGTGGTACCGCGGTCCATTCGTCCCTATAGTTTTTTGGGATGAATGGGCTTTTTTGTTTGCCTTCTCTTCCCCATCACGCATTCAAATTTAGGAGGAATTACTTATGTCAGTTATCTTTTCTGGTATTCAGCCGAGTGGAACGATTACACTTGGAAACTATTTAGGAGCTATGAAGCAATTTACAGAGCTTCAGAACGAACACGACTGTTATTTCTGTATTGTAAACCAACATGCGATTACAGTACCTCAAGATCCCGTACAACTTCGTAAAAACATTCGCAGTCTTGCTGCACTTTATGTAGCATGCGGCATCGATCCTGAAAAAGCTACATTATTTGTACAGTCAGAAGTGCCAGCACACGCTCAACTAGGATGGATTATGCAATCAGTTGCTTACGTTGGAGAATTAGAGCGTATGACGCAATATAAAGATAAAGCATCAGGTAGAGATTCAGTTCCAGCTGGATTACTAACGTATCCACCATTAATGGCTGCTGATATTTTACTTTACAACACTGAAATCGTACCTGTTGGTGATGATCAAAAACAACATATGGAATTAACACGTGACCTAGCAGAGCGTTTCAACAAACGCTTCCGCGAAGTGTTCACAATTCCTGAAATTCGTATTCCAAAAGTAGGGGCTCGCGTTATGTCATTAACAGAACCTACGAAAAAAATGAGTAAATCTGATCCGAATCCAAAATCAATGATCAGTATGCTTGATGAACCAAAAACAATTGAAAAGAAAATTAAGAGTGCCGTAACTGACTCTGAAGGTATCGTGAAATTCGATAAAGAAAACAAACCTGGTATCTCTAACTTATTAACAATCTACTCCTCATTCTCTGGAAAAACAGTTGAAGAAATCGAAACAATGTACGAAGGAAAAGGATACGGAGACTTCAAAGGCGACCTAGCACAAGTAGTCGTAGAAGCAATTCGTCCAATCCAAGACAAATATAACGAACTAATCAGCTCACCAGAACTAGACGAAATTCTAGACAAAGGTGCCGAAAAAGCAAACCGCGTTGCATTCAAACAACTACGCAAAGTAGAAAACGCAATGGGACTAAGTAGAAAACGTAGGTAACATATAAAGCGGAAGCGGCTCGTTTAGAATGTGAGGGGGATGGAGCTCCTGACGTAGAGGCGTTTTTTGCCTCGCAGGAAGGCGCGAAGCCACCGAACATTCTTGCCGCTGGAGCTGGATTTCTATATAAAGCGGAGGCAGCTCGTTTAGAATGTGAGGGGGATGGAGCTCCTGACGTAGAGGCGTTTTTTGCCTCGCAGGAAGGCGCGAAGCCACCGAACATTCTTGCCGCTGGAGCTGGATTTCTATATAAAGCGGAGGCAGCTCGTTCAGCTCTGACTGGCTAAGGTTCTTTCGCATAGAAGACGCTTTTTGTCTTCTTATGCGGAAGGTTCTTAGACACGAAGAGCTTGCTGCCGAAGCTAAGTTAAAACAAATAAAAAAAAACCGCCAATTGGCGGTTTTTTTAATTTACCTTTTGCTCGTTTTCCATTTCCCATAACTTTTCAAAAAATGGCTGTCCTTTTACAAGACGCTCGCATAATTGTTCGTGCTTCTCAGACCAGCCTGTTTTCGCTTCATCATACAGCTTAGCCCAAATATCTTCAAATTCCATATGTTGAACCATTCCATATGCTGATGGATCCCACTCTGTGAACCAATAACGAATTTCTGCTGTGTTTTTCGTTGTATGTAATTGATCTAACGCCATAAATAATAATTGTTTTAGCTGTCTTTCTTTACGAGTTAAGCCATTCATAATGAAAGGTGATGGTGATAAAATATGATGTTCTTTTTCCATTTCTTCTACTTGGAACTCATACTTTTCTGCTTGTACGTTTTCTACCATCTCATATACCATCTGCTCTTGGCGCGGTATAAGTCTACTTTTTCGAATTGGTACATTGTAACCAATTGTGTCAATCGCAATAATTCCTTTTCCATCTGTAACTACAAAGCAATACTCTTGCTGCAAACGTTCATGATTTTTACGAATATAAGCCTTATGATGTACGTCTTCCAACATTTTTTGCGGAAGCTCTAACAATTCGTTCTCGATGTAATGATATAATGTGGAATCTACTTTTAATAATGGCACTTGATCTAATAGCTCAATCGTATCATCTTTCCGCCATTCGTAAAAATGACAAACGTTATACCCATTCTCTTCACCTTCAAACCAATTTACCCATACATCATGTAGATATAACATTCACTACCCCTCACTTCACTACTGTTTGTATCAATCATTATGTTCAATTTTTCTTAACTTTATTCCACCTAAGGAAATATATTCTAATTATTATTTTTTCTTCTATTAATACTAAAAAAACAGGAAAGAGAGCTCCTGTTTTTTATATCTGAAATGTATTTGCTTTATTCAATATTTCTTTCGCATCTATAGGTAATAAAGAAAGTGTATCGTTCCCTTCCAAAGTTACACAATCTTTGACAATATGAAAGCCAAGTGCATAGCCAAGCATCTTCGGATAAGAATGAAATCCATTTAATAAAATGTCGTGCTCCCTTGTTCCTCGTTTTACACTTATTCTTTCATGTACAACGTTTTTCCAATAATAAATAGCCTCTTCTTTTGAAAGATACTTCGTCCACGGTGCATTGTTTTTTTCTGAGTATCTTTCCGTTACCGCTTGCTCAGCTAGCCCTTCCATAATCATCGTATCAAGCAATGTATATTCTGTTTCTTTCGTCTCAATTTGATGTAACCTACATATGTGGTGATATTCATGCGCCAATAACACTTTTAATTCTTCTACCGAATTCCGTCCACATACGAATAAGAAAATAACGTGACGCATAGATAATCCAGCCCTACCGTTATACTCTTCTTGTACAGTTCGATTATAAGAATCTGATAATAAAATAAAGACAGGGACATCTGGACCTTTTAACCAACTTTTTAGTTTCTCATACTCCGCACGTAACTCTTTCCAAACTTCCTTTTTCTCTAACTCCTTAATTTCTTGTTCTCCTCGCATAACCGGGCGATACATACCTTTAGAAATTAAAAAGCGATACAACCTTTCTTTTGGCAGCGGGATATACTTCGTAAACTTCTCACAAAGCTTTTCTGGCCGTCCATAATATAGATGTAACCATTCAGCTGTTTCAACAATCCCCATCTTCATCCCTCCTTTTTCTTATGTATATGCAAAAGGAGAAAAAGACGTAAAAATAAATAAGGAGTTTTTTCGCAATATAGTGCGAAAAAACTCCTTATTTCATCTATTATTTATACGATTTAAATACTAATACTGCGTTATGACCACCGAATCCTAATGAATTACTTAACACCGCGTTTACTTCTTGATGTCTCGCATTATTCGGCACGTAATCTAAGTCACATTCTGGATCTGGTGTTTCATAGTTAATGGTTGGAGGAATTACTCCATCTGTAATTGATTTAATAGAGAAGATCGCTTCAACAGCACCAGCAGCTCCTAATAAGTGACCTGTCATTGATTTCGTTGAGCTGATTGCTACTTTATACGCGTGCTCACCGAACGTTTCTTTAATTGCCATCGTTTCATACTTTTCATTCGCATCCGTACTTGTACCATGCGCATTAATGTAATCAATATCTTCTGGCTGTAGACCTGCATCTGCTAAAGCTTGACGCATTGCGCGCACGCCACCTTCACCGCCAGGAGCCGGCATTGTAATATGGAATGCATCACCAGTTGCACCGTAACCAGCGATTTCCGCATAAATGTGAGCACCACGAGCTAATGCGTGCTCTAATTCTTCAAGAATTAAAATACCTGAACCTTCACCCATTACGAAACCACTACGGTTTTTATCGAATGGACGGCAAGCTGTTGCTGGATCTTCATTGAATGTTAATGCTTTCGCTGAGCTAAATCCTGCGAATGCCATACTTGTTAACGGCGCCTCTGCTCCACCTGTAATCATTGCATCAGCATCACCACGCTGAATTGCTTTAAACGCATCACCAATTGAGTTTGCACCAGATGCACAAGCCGTTACAGAACAAGTGTTAATTCCTTTTGCTCCTGTTGCGATTGATACTTGGCCTGCTGCCATATCTGGAATCATCATTGGTACGAAGAATGGGCTCACACGGCGCGGGCCTTTCTCAGTAAAAATCTTAAATTGTTCTTCGTATGTTTCCATACCACCAATACCAGAACCAATCCATACACCAATTCGAGGTCCATTTTCTTCTGTAATCTCAAGCTTTGCATCTGCAACTGCCATTTTCGCTGCTGCTACTGCATATTGTGTAAAGCGATCCATACGGCGCGCTTCTTTTTTATCAATATATTTCTCGACTTCAAAGTCGTTAATTTCTGCTGCTACTTTTGCTGGAAATAGTTCCGGATCAATTCTTGTAAGTCGTCCGATTCCAGATACACCCTTTTTAATGTTTTCCCACGCTGTTTCAACATCTGTACCGACCGGTGTAACAGCTCCTAGTCCTGTAATTACGACCCTCTTTTTTTCCATACAAAATACACTCCTTTTTTTCTCTCAGTCCTTATTTACCCCAACGAAGAGCGACTGCTCCCCATGTTAATCCGCCGCCAAAACCAACAAGTATAATTAAATCACCATCTTGAATACGTCCGTTTTGCAATTCCTCTACCATTGCAATCGGAATGGAAGAAGCTGATGTATTACCGAACTTCTCAATTGTCATACTCATTTTTTCTTGTGGTAAATTTAATCTCTCTCTTGCAGATTCCATAATACGAATGTTCGCTTGATGTGGTACTAAGAAATCCACATCTTCTTTCGTAAGACCAGCTTTATCTAAAACGCGAAGACAAGAATCACCAAGTTGACGAACCGCAAATTTAAAGACTTCTCTGCCATTCATCATAACATACTCGTCTTGATAAAGATGCTTACCGCCACTTCCGTCCGCTCCTAATTCGAAAGATAGAACGCCTTTACCTTCTGAAACAGCTCCCATTACGATCGCACCGGCTCCGTCTCCAAATAGTACTGCTGTATTTCGATCGTTCCAATCTACAATTTTAGATAGTTTATCACTACCGACTACTAGTATATTTTTATAAGTTCCCGTTTGAATAAATTGCTGCGCTGTAATCATTCCGTACATAAAGCCAGCACACGCTGCACTTAAATCCATTGCAGCTGCATGTTTTGCGCCAATTGCTTCTTGAATGACACAAGCCACTGCTGGAAAAGCACGATCTGGCGTTACTGTTGCTACTAAAATAAGATCGATATCCTCTCCGCTAACCCCTGCATCTTCAAGCGCTTTTTTAGAAGCCTCTACGGCCATATATGAAGTATCTATTGTATCATCGGCAATGCGTCTTTCCGCAATCCCTGTTCTCGTACGAATCCATTCATCGGATGTATCCATTATTTTCTCTAAATCGTGATTTGTGACTACTTTTTCCGGCACATATCTTCCGATCCCTAAAATGCCCACGTTCACATCGCAGCCCTCCGTTTTATATCAATTATTATGACTTGGTACTAATTTTAAAACATAAATGTATTTTTGTCTAGAATATATTTCAGCTAAAACATAAAGCTAGCGCATTATTCACTTTATTGTTTATGAAAAGAAACAGAAAAATACCTTTCCCTGTCTTTTCAAAATATAAAAAGGCCCGAACCACTTATACTTACGGTTCGGGCCTCTCTCCCCTCAAAAAAGAAGGGTTTTATTCTTTATCTGCTTTTCCAAGCTCATAAGCTTCGTTCATAACTTTCATTAACAACTCTAACACCGGCTGCGCTTTCTCCATATCAAGCGCAATTCCATTATCATCTAAAATGGCCTTTGCTTCTGGTAAATGCTTCATTGCGATTTGTAAAAATTGCATGCTTTTCTCATTCATATTATGTTCTTCCTCTCCATTAAAACTTTCACATACATAGTGTAACACGCTCGCTATCCTTCGTATAACTCTTTATATTTTTTCATATGTGCCAATTGTTTATTTAAACCGTATTCTAACGGCGTATTTCTTTTTATCGAAATAATCTCTACAGCTGAATCTCTTTCTTCCACATTCTCTTTCTTCACTTTATCCTCTGCACCCAGAAGGTTCATACCTTTTTTCCATAGTGACTTTTTACCACTAAGTAAATTGTATATGCCGAGATGCTCCTCGTTCATTCCATTTTCCCATAAGTATTCACATGCATCTTCAACGTACAGTAGATCACTGGCGTTTTCCTCACTCGTATAATGGCACTCTTTCTCACCCAGTTCTGATAAAATGAGCTGATGGTACATCATAAAAGATGGTTGCCATGGACCATATAATGTAGGAACTCGAAATACACTATATTGTACCTCTCCTTTTTTCAAGCTTTCTTCCACTTTCGAAAATAGACGTTTATTTTCGGACTCATCTGCGCTTCCTACTTCAATAGAAGAAATTAGATTTAACTTCACTTTATGTTCTTCACACAGTCTTATAATTCGCTTTAAATACTGTAATATAACTCTTTCATTTCGAAAGCCGCTTTGTTGATTTGGTTCATACAAACAAAAGTAAACTGTATCGAACTTCTCTCCTTCTACTGATTTCCATCCATCTTCGTCTCTTATCGAATAATACGTAAATAACGCATTTCGGCCAATTAACAATAACTTCTCTTCATTAATTTTTGTCATATTCTCGAATTCATCAAAATCAAGACCGTACACTTCTACTTCTTCTGCAACCATTTTATTCACAAGGTGATAACCTACAAACGTAAGTGCACCTACAATTAGCACGCGCTCCATACCACCAACCCTTTCTCCTTGAAACAAATAGCTCCTCATTTATGTATATGGGAGCTTCACAATTCTTCTTCATATTTTTTAAAGAAATCAGTCGTTTGCCTAACCATTTTATATTTCACATCTTGCAGATGGAATAAGACAGAAGTATCGCATTGATTGAATTGCCTCATTTTCTCGTATTTACGTAACAACTGTTTTCTACCTCTTTTTTCTTGTGTTGATACGAAAACTTTAACAGGTACACAGGATGGAAGAAGCGTAAATGATTTCTTATTTATTTTGGATTCTAATTCTTCTTCTTTGGAATCATACGCTAAACTTAATTCCTTCACGAGTCTCTTGTAAAAAAACTTATGCTCTTTCTCAAACTCCACATATTCTGGTAAATCTAAACACGGATTTAGCATAATGACAGAGCGTATACATTCAGGATATTTGTTCATCATTTCAAGTGCTACAAGTGCCCCCATACCATCTGCCATAATGTGCATTTTCGCATTCAATGTCTCTTTTCTCAAAACAACGTCATATAGGCGTTTTGCTAGACGAACAGATTGATCATTTCCCCAATGTCTTCCGTATAAATTAGAAGAAAAGACCGTATAGCCTTCCTCAATAAGGCCATGTAAAAAATAAGATCTACCCGCATGCTGTGTCCATAAACTTGTACCATTCTCAATAAAATAGTTGTAATCACCAAGAAGCATGACAGAAAATCCATTTGGCTTCTCCGGTAAATAAATAACACATGGTTCTTTTTCTAAGTAAAAAAAACGTTCCGTAATACTCATTTTTCCCCCGCCTTATTTTCTAAACGTATAAAAGTACTCTTTTATAATGTATGAACAGAATGCAAATTTGCGTTGAAAAATCTACAAATATTTTTCTATATTCTTTTTTCAATTGTGTTACAATAAGGACAGATTGAACGAATAGAGGTGTAAAATATGCGTTTCATTTGGGCATTAATTTGGTCGTTCTTGCTTGTACATATGATGAGCTACGTAATCGGCTCTATGACTGGCGGTACATACGATTTTAACCAAGCGTCTATTTTCTCAGTTGTTCTTGCAGTATTAGTACTAGCAATTTCAGCTGCAATTCCAAACGAGCCAGTAGAACAACACTAAAAAAAGAGTCCGGATTTTATCCGAACTCTTTTTTTATTTCACACGCACGACTAACTCGTTATTTTCAACATCAACAACTACGTGACTATTGTCAGTAATCGTTCCTGCAATTAATTCTCGTGCTAGTTTCGTTTCCACTTGACGTTGTACATATCGTTTTAATGGACGAGCTCCGTACATTGGATCAAATCCAGCTTCTACAACAAACTCTTTCGCAGCATCTGTTAATTCTACCGTAATGTGACGATCAGCTAAACGACCTTGTAATTCTTTTACAATTTTATCAACAATACCTTTAATTTCATTCGCTGTAAGAGGTTTGAATAAAATAATTTCATCGACACGGTTTAAAAACTCTGGTCGGAAATGTCCTCTTAATTGTCCCATTACAAGCTCTCTTGATTCTTCTTTAATGGAGCCATCTTCTTCTAATCCATCTAATAAATGAGCAGATCCAATATTTGACGTCATAATAATAACTGTATTTTTAAAGTCTACTGTACGTCCTTGCGAATCTGTAATGCGACCGTCATCTAACATTTGTAATAAAATATTGAATACTTCTGGATGCGCTTTTTCGATTTCGTCTAACAAAATAACAGAATACGGTTTACGTCTTACTGCTTCTGTTAATTGACCGCCCTCTTCATATCCAACATATCCAGGAGGTGCACCAATTAAGCGTGACACAGCGTGTTTCTCCATATACTCAGACATATCAATACGAATCATTTGCTCTTCACTATCGAATAAAGACTGCGCTAACGTTTTTGCAAGTTCTGTTTTACCAACACCTGTTGGTCCTAAGAAGATGAAGGAACCAATCGGACGGTTCGGATCTTTAATACCAGCGCGAGCACGAAGAACTGCATCTGATACTAGGCTTACCGCTTCTTCTTGTCCGATGACACGCTCTGATAAAATTTGCTCTAGGCGTAGTAATTTCTCGCGTTCCCCTTCAACGAGTTTCGCGACAGGAATACCAGTCCAGCGTGAAACAATATCAGCAATCTCTTCTTCACTTACTTCCTCACGTAATAAACGATTTTCTTGTTTATTATGTGCGCCCATTTCTTCTGCTTCTTTTAACTCTTTTTCAATCGCAGGAATTTTCCCGTGACGAAGTTCCGCTGCTTTATTTAAATCGTAATTCCCTTCTGCTTCTTCTAATTCACGGCGCAGACGCTCTAAATGTTCACGTAAGTCACGAACTTTGTGAATATCTTCTTTTTCTTTCTCCCATTTCGCTCTCATACCACTTGCAACTTCTTTTAAATCCGATAATTCACGTTGCAACGTTTTTAGACGTTCTTGGCTACCAAAGTCCTTCTCTTTTCCAAGAGCTGCTTCTTCAATTTCAAGCTGCATAATGCGGCGTGTTACTTCATCTAATTCTGTCGGCATAGAATCAATCTCTGTTCGAATCGTTGCACATGCTTCATCAACAAGATCAATTGCTTTATCTGGTAAGAAACGATCCGAAATATATCGATCTGATAAAACTGATGCTGCTACAATCGCGCGGTCATGAATATTTACACCATGGTAAATTTCAAAACGCTCTTTTAAACCACGTAAAATGGAGATTGTATCTTCAACGGTTGGTTCTTCTGCTAATACTTGTTGGAAACGTCTTTCTAGCGCTGGATCTTTCTCAATATATTTGCGATATTCATCTAGTGTTGTCGCCCCGATACAATGCAGTTCACCACGCGCAAGCATCGGTTTTAACATATTCCCTGCGTCCATCGCACCTTCTGTTTTACCAGCGCCGACGATTGTGTGCAGTTCATCAATGAATAATAAAATGCGGCCTTCACTCTTTTTAATTTCATTTAATACAGCTTGCAGACGTTCTTCAAATTCACCACGGAATTTCGCGCCAGCTACAAGTGCACTCATATCTAACGCAAAAATTGTTCTATCTTTTAAACCTTCAGGTACGTCCTTTTTCACAATACGCTGTGCTAATCCTTCAACAATTGCTGTTTTACCAACACCTGGCTCACCAATTAAAACCGGGTTGTTTTTCGTTTTACGTGAAAGAATGCGAATGACGCGGCGAATTTCACTATCACGCCCGATAACAGGATCAATTTTCCCCGCTCTCACTTCTGCCACTAAATCACGGCCATATTTTTCTAACGCTTCATATGTTGCTTCTGGATTTTGACTAGTCACTCTTTGATTCCCCCGAACTGTCATTAAAGACTGTAATAAGTTATCTTTCGTAATATGAAATCTTGTGAATAATTGGTTTATATCGCCTTTTTCTTCAGAAAAAGCAAGCAATACATGCTCGACTGAAATATAATCATCTTGTAATTTCTCTGCTTCTTTTCCCGCTCTTACAAGTAGTTGTTGCAGAGCACCTGTTATATATAATTTGCCTGCTTCTGCACCACTTCCCGTTACAGAAGGCTTTTTCTTAATTAAACTTTCAGCGCCTTGTTTTAACGCTTCTATATCGACATTCATTTTTTGAAAAATACGTACTGCTAACCCATCTTGCTCTTCTAATAATGTAAACAAGAGATGAACAGTATCTACTTCTTGATGATGATGAGATACCGCTAAAGATTGGGCACTCATAATCGCCTCTTGTGTTTTTGTTGTCATTTGATTTAAGTCCATCTTTACAGCCCTCCAAAAGTTTGACTTTCTTTGACCTTTGATTTGATTATACGCCAACTGACTTTTTTATACAATAATTTTGCTTATGTATTTTCAAACTTATTATTGGAAAAAGAAAAAAGGAGCATGCATGATACGCCTGAAAAATATACGGTAAATGAAATTATAATATGTGACGACAAAAAAGCCGCAATAATAATTGCGGCTTCTGTTACGGTTTTCTTTTATACGTCCACTGGCGGTTATGATTTGTGTTATCTGGAAACTTGTCACCAGCAGTTAGTTTCACCATTTGCGGGTCTTTTACCATACTTCCCGTTTCACCAATTTCCACATAAATGCCATCATTCGGCGCTTTTTGCCCAGAACGAAACCTACGATTTTGTCCCATTTCCATTCTCCTTCCATGACGTCTTTGCCTCATTAGTATATCCATTTTAAAAGAAAGCTTTTCTGTCATGTTTAGGAAACAAGTACTACATTTCGTTCTTGTACATATACATGAATGACACAAGCTTAAAGCAGGGATTTCCTTCCTATTTGTAGAAAAAAAGAAACCAACCTACTCTAGGCCAGTTTCAAAGGAGAGTCAAACATATACGAGAAGATTACATGTTCATTATAAGCCTCATCATACGAGCAATGTAACCCTTTTCACAATTTGTACATAATGAAAGAAACATTGTTTGAACTTTCCAAAAAGATGTTGACTTTTCTTAATTTCCAACGAGAAATAGTAGACACCGCAGCACTTTGCGACGTAAGATGGATATATAGTGAAATTTCCATCTATGGTGGTCTCACCCAGTCTAACCTCTTATTTCTGCATATTAAAAACGGAAATACAGATAAAAACAAAAAAATTATTATAAGAGGTGAAATTATGAACAAACAACATTTAATCGCATTAGACTTAGACGGCACATTATTAACAGACAACAAAATAATTTCCACTCGAACGAAACATACAATTGCAAAAGCAAAGGAACAAGGACATATTGTCGTTATTTCAACAGGGCGTCCATTCCGTGCTAGTTATGATTACTATAAAGAACTTGGCCTGAACACACCTATCGTAAACTTTAACGGTGCTTACGTACATCATCCTCTTGATTCAAAGTGGGGAACACATCACTCTCCTCTTGAGCTAGCAACAGCCCAAGAAATTGTCCGAGCTTGCTTTGATTTTGGCGTAAAAAATATATACGCTGAAGTAATGGACGATGTGTATGTTCGTGAAATTGATGAAGATAAAAAACATATTTTCGAATTCGGTTCTCCAAAGATTTTTACAGGAGACTTATTAAATATTTTAAACGATCATCCAACTTGCTTATTAATTGATGCACATGACGAGCATTCCAGTGCAATTCGTCAACATTTAACTGATATGCACGCTGAAGTAATTGACCATAGAAAATGGGGCGCACCTTGGCCGATTATTGAAATCGTAAAAAGCGGGTTAAATAAAGCTGTTGGATTACAAAAAATTTCTAGTCATTACAACATTCCACAAGAACGAATTATCGCTTTCGGTGATGAAGATAACGACTTTGAAATGATTGAATTTGCTGGTCACGGCATCGCAATGGGAAATGCAATTCCTGAATTAAAATCACTTGCAAACCATACAACGTTAACGAACGAAGAAGATGGTATTGCACTATATTTAGAAGAGGTTCTTGGGTTGTAATCTAAAAATTCCCTACTTATAGTTTCTCGCCAAACGCTCATACTATGATTAGACGCAAAAGTCAGCGCGTCGATTGTTTTCAGCTAAATAAAGGGGGTTTTTCGAATGGGTAAAAAGAACAAATCAAAACGTTTTATCCAACAAGGAGCCGATGCTGTTATGAAGCATGATGCAAGATTCCCGTACCGTGGTACATTAGCTGAGGCAGAAAAAGCGAGAAGCAACTCTTCTTTTGGAGGGGTCTAAATGGGGAACTTACTATTCCAACAAGCTAGAGATGCTGTTGCAAATGCCGTATCTTGTTCAAGCGGTGCTGAGCAACAAGATCTCGTATACAGAGCCAAAAACGCTTTGCACTCTGCTTACGCAAACTCTTCAACAGCTGAAAAAGTTCAGCTACGCGAAATGCAGGAGCAGTTGCAAAACATTACGAATTTACATTAAAAAAGAGGACCAGCTTTGGTCCTCTTTAATCTTTTCGGAACAGTCCAAACACCCCAACAGTTTGCAGTACGTTTGTAAATGCACCTGGGTCCACTTGTTTAATAACCCTCTCTAATTCATACAGTTCGTAACGCGTAATAACAATCATTAACATTTCCTTATTTTCATTTGTATAAGCACCTGTTGCCGGTATCGTTGTAATCCCCCTCACTAAGCGTGAGTGAATTGCCTTTCTTACATCTGCCCCATTCTTCGTAACAATTAATGCTGTAATCTTCACATGACGCGTATGAATCGCATCGATGATTCGCGTTGACACATACAAAGTCACCAAAGTATATAATGCTTTTTCCCACCCATACACATAGCCAGCAGCAATAATGATCAGTGCATTAAAGAAGAAAAAATACGTACCGACAGGCTTATCTTTTATTTTAGATAAAATCATGGCGATAATATCTAAACCACCTGTAGAGGCCCCCCACTTTAACGCGATCCCTACTCCAATTGCCGAAATAAGCCCTCCAAAAATTGCATTCAAGATGATATCATTCGAAACAGCTCGAACTGGGATAATTTCTAAAAACAACGTCATAAAAATAACGCACAAAAAACTAAAAAACGTAAAAGCTTTCCCAACCTTTTTCCACGCTAAAATAACGACGGGAATATTAAATAAGCTAAACAATACTCCTGTAGATATATGAATAGATAAAAAATCTCCTAATATTTGTGATAATAATTGAGATAATCCAGCAAAACCACTCGCGTACACTTTCGCTGGTGTTAAAAATAAATTCATTCCAATCGCGTTTAATAAACCTGCAATGATTACAACGATTAACTTCTTTATAAGTTCGGTATAATTCAACTTCAAATCCATTTCTAATCCACCTTTATTATTCATGAATGCACCACTATACATAGTCTTTACGAAAAAGGAAATGATAAACGTACAACGTTTAGAAATGGAGTTGATACATATGCCACATACGAGTGATAACGACAAAAAAGCACGCGATAATAATGCAAAACGCGCACAAAAAAATGAGCAAGAACAAAAAAATATAGAGCAAGGTAAGCATTCTTATTCTAAAAAGACCGATCACCTTTGATTTCATCGTACACCAGCAAAATTGTTGGTGTACTTTTTTTACATTTTACAGGAAAAAACATTAAAAATTCACTTCATGTTCACTTCTATATTCTACAATAGCGATAACATATTCGGATGAGGTGTTAGCATGAGAGGGAAACATATTTTCATTATTACTGCACTAATAAGCTTATTAATGCTAGCTGCTTGCGGGCAAAAAAATAGCTCAGCTACAGTCGCTACGGCAACAGACTCAACCATTACGAAGAGCGACTTCGAAAAGCAGTTAAAAGATCGTTACGGAAAAGACATGTTATACGAAATGATGGCACAAGACGTTATCACGAAAAAATATAAAGTATCTGACGCTGATGTAGATAAAGAAGTACAAAAAGCGAAAAATCAATACGGTGATCAATTCACAGCGGTACTAGAAAACAATCGTTTAAAAGATGAAGCTGATTTCAAAAATCAAATTAAATTCAAACTTGCTATGAATGAAGCAATTAAAAAAAGTGTTACAGAAAAAGACGTGAAAGACCACTACAAACCAGAAATTAAAGCGAGCCACATTTTAGTAAGTGACGAAAATGAAGCGAAAGAAATAAAGAAAAAATTAGATGCTGGTGCTTCATTTGAAGAACTAGCAAAACAAGAATCGCAAGATCTACTATCAAAAGAGAAAGGCGGAGACCTTGGATACTTCAATTCAGGTACAATGACACCTGAATTTGAAACAGCTGCCTACAAACTAAAAATTGGTCAAATTAGCGATTCCGTCAAATCACCAAATGGCTATCACATTATTAAACTAACTGGTAAAAAAGATTTAAAACCTTACGATGAAGTGAAAGACTCCATCCGCAAAAACTTAGAAGCAGAACGTATTGCCGATCCTACATTTGGTCAAAAATTATTACAACAAGAATTAAAAAAGGCAAATATTAAAATAAACGATAGTGAGTTGGAAGATACGTTTACTCTTGCACATGAGCAAGGAAATTAAGAAAGCACCACCTTATATTTTACAAATATAAGGTGGTGCTTTCTATTTACTTTATTTCTTAAAGTACGTCCAACCTTCTTCTTGGTAAACCTTTTCTTCTTTCATCAACTTACCAAGTGCACGCTTAAATGCAGCTTTACTCATATTGAAACGTTCTTTAATATCTTCTGGGTGGCTCTTATCCCAAAATGGCATTGCTCCGCCTCGTTCTTCCATATAGTCATAAATTACAGCAGCGTCATCTTCCATTCCTTCTTCTTTACGAGGAAGAAGTGAAATGTTAATTGTACCATCGTCTTTCACGTCAATAATACGGCCCGTTACACGCTCACCGATGCGGACTTGTTCTTTTCTTTCTGTATGGTGTAAGAAAGCACGGAAATGCTCATCAGTTAGTATGAATGAACCAACTTGAAGTGAACGATACACACGTCCATTTACGTTTTTATTACGCATAGATGGCGTCGCATCTACGATAATTTCTTGCATATCACTGTCTCTTGCCGGAAGAGCAATTAAACGATCACGATTCGTTAATTTTAATGTACAATATAATTCGTCGCCTACTTCTGGCCATACTGGCATATAAATTGGAAACTCATCGGCTGGGATTAGTATATCTTTTGATACACCAATATCAACAAACACACCTAAACTAGGAATAACTTCTACAACCTTTACCCAGTTCCAATCAAAAGTTGTAATAAGTGGCTCCTTCATTGTTGCTGAAATACGATTTTGATGATCAAGGTATAAGAATACATCAATCGTATCGCCTTCTTCAATTTCTCCAACTAATTCGTTTTTATGTAGGAAAATTTCTTCTTCTTCATTCCCAACCATATATCCGATTTCCGTTTCGCGTAAAACAGTTACCTGTTCAATCGATCCTAATTGTAAATACATATTTTTTAATTCCCTTCTCTATATAAAGTGAAACTTTAATCAGTGGGGGTTTTGTTCCTTTCCACTGATTATCAGCCCTCACCAATCGGGCGTTTACGGCAGTGGATCTCCCACTTAACTTCTTTGCTCTAACTGAATGCCCGTTAATGCGGGATAAAATTATCTTTTTTATCATTCCAAACAAAAGTTAATTATAACACGATTTTCCCTTTATTTGTCCAACTGCCCAAAATTCACTATAATAAAATGAGGTTACATGATTATAAGTATGAAAACACTTAAGTCTAAGCTCGTTTTCAGCTATACTTTAGTATGTACAGTACATAAAAAGATTAGAAATTTATTTGGAGGTGCTAACTATGGCAAAAGATAGTTCTTTTGACATCGTTTCGAAAGTAGAATTACCTGAAGTAACAAACGCAATTAACATCGCATTAAAGGAAATCCAAAACCGATATGACTTTAAAGGAAGTAAAAGTGATATTAAATTAGAAAAAGAAGTACTAGTTTTAACTTCTGACGATGAGTTCAAATTAGACCAAGTAAAAGACGTTCTAATTTCTAAACTTGTAAAACGTAACGTTCCAATTAAAAACTTGGATTACGGAAAAGTTGAAGCTGCGACTGGTAACACAGTTCGCCAACGTGCAACCCTTCAACAAGGTATCGATAAAGATAACGCGAAAAAAATTAACAACATCATTAAAGAAATGAAATTAAAAGTAAAAACACAAGTACAAGATGACCAAGTACGTGTTACAGCGAAAAGCCGTGATGACTTACAAGCAGTCATCGCAGCAGTTCGCAGTGCTGACTTACCAATTGACGTACAATTCATTAACTACCGCTAAAAAGAAAAACATCCTCTGTGTAGAGGATGTTTTTCTTTTTAGCGTCAGGATCTAAACTTACAAGTAATCGGATAGTTAGAATAGAGATTGGATTATTGTAGGATTTACTTTTACACATTAGATATATGCATAAATTAACCAAGTCCTTTTGAAAATCGGCGCAAAAAACCTCCCTACCCACTCAAATGTAACAATTTATGAGTATAAGAATATTTCCCACCCTTACATGCAATGTAAAATTAGTAAGGAATTTATTTTATGAAAAAATGTTAATTAAAAAAGAGTTAGAAGTGGTAATTTGAAAAAATTAATACTATGGTTTTTATTAACTACATTCTGTCTACATATTGCAGGATGTTCTAATAATATAGCTACACCCAAGGATAAATCTAAAACTTCAACACCTGCAAATTGTAAATCCATCAACAAAGCTTGGTACAAGAAACATATGTAACGTAATAATTGATGATATAAATCTAAAAAAAGACACCCTAAGGTGCCTTTTTTTATAGACAATAATACGATATTCATCAAAAATTATGAGTGATTTTTTTATTTTGATTTTCAAAATAATTTTCTTTAACTATTTTTATCAAATTTTCTTTTTCTGTTAGTTCAAATATAAATAATGCTTTTTTCATGTTATCAGCTACATCTTCTTCATTATATTTTTTCAGTTTCAGCAAATTCCAAGCTTTTCCATAGTACAATTCACCTAATAAATATAAAGTATTTAAATTAATAGCTAATTTGATACCCATATCATTGTATTTTATTGCCTCTTCATGCTGATTTGCATGACCTAAAATTTTCGCTAAATTAAAAATGATTTTTAATTTAATCTCTTTATCTCTAGGAAAATCTAACTTATTAAAATTCGTTAAGCATCTTCTTAATATAGTAATACTCTTTTCATGCTCTTTATTTGCCCAATGAAATATAGCTATCGACTGCATAATATCTATTTCTCTTTCTGATAAAAAATCAACATTCGTTACTGTTAGTTTTAACGCGCTATTTAAAAGATTTAAAGCAGTTTTTATTGATTTATTTACATGAAATATAGCAATGGCTTCATGCCATATTAGAAATTGTTTATCTTCTTTTAACTGGAAATTATTTTCGTTTTTCTCTTGTTTCACTATTTCGTAAAGTTCATTATATTGTTTTTGCTTTGTACAATCCCTCATTACATACTTTACATTTTCTACGTATTTTAGTTTTTTGTTTTGCGTTAGTGCGAAAATATTATTTGGATCAATACCAAGTCTTTCAGATAATTGATATAACAATATGCTAGATGGATAAATCATCCCTTTTTCTATTTTGCTAATTTGACTTTGCGAACATATTCCATGGCACAATTCAGATTGTGATATATTCTTTTTCATTCTAAGTTCTTTAATGGTAATACCCAAATCGTAAAATTCCATTTTTCCTCCCCAAATATAGCCCTCAATGAGTAACAGAACATTTTTCACCCTTTAATGTAATGTAAAATCAATATAGTTGCAATTATTGTTTTACTCTAAAGGTCTTTTCACTTCTTTGTTTAGCTGCATTTCGAGGCGAGAGTCTTACTTCACAGAAAAACAGACTAGGGAGAAAGTTTTCTCCTTAGCCTGTCCCACCGATATTTCGCATTTATTAAGAGCAACACCATATTGCTTTATCAAATGATTTTTCAGGAATGTATACTTTATCATTTTCGATTTTGTATTTTATATCGTTTCTCTTCAGCACTTCCGTATCAACAGAATGAACACTATCACCCCACCGAACAAACTCCCCATCATCACGGTTGTCCCAAAAATAAAAACTTACGAATACGATAAAAACACATACGCATAGAGCGAACCACTTCTTTTTCCGCAAATACCTCACCACCTTAAACTGGAGAGCTACTAAAAAAACATTACTCATTTCCGTCTCTTTTTAACAACAATTAAAAACGCAATAAATAATACGTTCACACCGACGATTAAAGAGATAAATAACCAATTCACACCTGTTTCTCCGCTGACTTTATACACATTTGATTCTTCTCGCTTTAAAACGAGATAAAATTTTCCGTTTTCTTCTCTTATAATTTCATCTTCCAACAATCCTCTTAACTCTTGTTTTTCGCCAATCGCACTTACAGGTAACGCAACTTTTTGTGTTTTTTTCGTATTATTAATCGCTACTAATGTGACTTCATCTTTATACTTTCGTTTCAGTATACTCATTCCATCTTTATCATATAAAAGCTCAAACGTACCGCGCCTTAGAGATGGTCTCGCTTGTCTAAGCTCACCAAGTTTCGTTATGTGCTGCATAAACTTTTCATCTGATTTGAAATCCATTAATCGTCTATTATCTGGCGTATCCCCTCCATCTAATGCAATTTCAGTCCCATAATAAAAATTTGGAATACCTGGTGATGTTAATAAATATGTAAGAGCTAGTTTCAAACGAGATGGTGGATAATTCATATTCTCTTTTGCAATACGGGCAAATCTTTTTGTATCTTGATTATCTAAAAATACAACAGATTCCCCGGCTTTTTTACTCACATCATATAAAGGTTTCGCCGATACATCCACTTTGGAAAATGATTCTACTATTTTTTCGTTATATTCACTATTTTCTTTTGTCACAATACGAAAATCTTTCTTTATCACTTGCATATCTTTTTGCACATCATCCCAAAAAGCAGGCGATTTTTTTTCACTATGCATTACATAACTTGCATCTAAATCAACTTCTTTGATCCACCATTTCATCGATTCGATTACTTGTTGTTCGTTTTCTCCAAGCGGAAATTGAAATACAACTTTCATTCCTTTTGCATGAGCTTCTTTTACAAGTTCTTTCACATCATTTTCTGTTCCGAAATGTTCATTTACCTTTTGAAAATTGCGGACGTCTAACCCATCGTACTTTCCACTTTCAAAAAGCGGAGAAAGCATAACAGCAGTAAAACCCATTTCTTTTATGTAATCCAGTCTTTTTATAATCCCTCTTATATCTCCACCCTGATATCCTTCTAAATTACCAACTTCTAACTGTTTGTCATTTTTCGGTTCCCCATTATTAAAACGATCAATCATAATGGAATATATAACTTCGTCTCGCCACTCTCTTTTTTCGTCTGCAAATGTATGTATTGGTACAAACAAAACGACAGCTAAACAAAAACAAATGAATAGTTTCCTAGTATGTATTTTCCCCACACGCATCCCCCATGTTTTTTAATTGTAAGAATATTATACCAATTATCCGAACGAATCGCATACGTTGATTTCATTCTTATCAAATTACTCCATGTTAGATTTTCTGACATAACACATAAAGTTTTCTGAATTTTTAGTTGATTTTTCATTTCATTTCGAATATGATATGAAACATAACAAATTGATGTTATTTTTTCTAACATTATAGGAGGAGAGAGAATGAATACGGGAGATACGGTTTTTATGTTTGTAGCGACAGTAATGGTCATGTTAATGACACCAGGATTAGCACTTTTTTATGGAGGTATGGTTCGCAGTAAAAACGTACTCAGTACGACAATGCATAGTTATAGCGCAATGGCTATCGTTTCGATTCAGTGGATTGTAATTGGTTATTCTTTATCATTCGGACCAGATTGGCACGGACTTATCGGCACATTCGATTGGTTCGGTTTAAACGGAGTTACCTACGCACCAAATCCAGACTACTCATCTACTATTCCTCACAACTTATTTATGATGTTTCAACTCATGTTCGCTATTTTAACTCCTGCTTTAATTTCAGGTGCATTCGCCGAAAGAATGCGATTTTCAGCTTTCCTTATTTTCATCCTTCTATGGACAACGATCGTTTACAATCCTGTCGCTCATTGGGTATGGGGTGTTGGTGGATGGCTAAGAGAACTTGGCGCGTTAGACTTCGCTGGTGGTAATGTCGTTCATATCACATCTGGTGTTGCTGGCCTTGTATTAGCTATTTTCCTCGGAAAACGAAAAAACATAAACGGTTCGTCTCCTCATCATTTGCCATTTACGATGTTAGGTGCAGGCTTACTGTGGTTCGGCTGGTTCGGTTTTAACGTCGGAAGCGCATTATCTTTAAACGACGTAGCTTTAACTGCATTTATTAATACAAATATAGCCGCCGCTGCCTCAGCATTAACTTGGATGCTTTCAGAATGGTTCTTCCAATCAAAACCGACTGCGATGGGGGCTGCTTGCGGAGTTGTTTCCGGTCTAGTCGCTATCACACCAGCTTGTGGGTTCGTTACACCTTTCTCCGCCCTTCTTATCGGAGCAATCGGCGGTATATTATGCTTCGGAGCGGTCTTTTTCTTAAAAACAAAATTTGGATACGACGATACACTTGATGCTTTTGGATGTCACGGCATCGGAGGAACTTGGGGCGGTATTGCGACAGGACTATTCGCAACTACTGCTGTAAACAGCGATGGCGCTAACGGATTATTTTACGGAAACGCTACTTTACTTTTTAAACAACTTGTAGCAATTGGAGCAACATATGCATTTACAATCATCATGACGTACGCCATTATAAAAGCAATTAACTTCTTCCTCCCTGTTCGGGTAGATGAGCACGAGGAACATATGGGACTTGATATTTCGATGCACGGTGAGAAAGCTTATGAGCATACAGAGCGAGTGAACTAAAAAAGAGATGCAATCTACTGATAGTAGATTGCATCTCTTTTTTGTACTCGTTGGCAATATACCCCAATTGGTATTTCCGTGAATATATCAGCGATTATTCGGATATATCGACGATTTTTCAAATATATCAGCGATTCTTTCAATATATCGACGTTTCGACACAGTATATCGATTTACCAACAAATTCCGACATAACGAAACTGAAGAATACCCGCGCGTAACTTTACATAAACAATAAAAGACGACCGTTTCATAACAGTCGCCTTTTCCTATTTATTTCGGAGCATTTCCTACATATTGCGTAATATCAACATTTAACGCTTGCGCTAAACGCATACCGTACTCTTGATCTGCACGGAAGAAGTTACAAACAGCTAGTAATTTCGTGCGTTCATTTACGTCTTTTAAGTCATTTGTTAAGTTTGCAATTAAGTTGTCTTGCTCTTCTTTAGAGAATGAACGGTAACGCTCACCTGCTTGTTTGAAGTCATTTGGTTTGTCAATTTTTTCACGAGATACATAGCCTTCTACTTTCATAGTTGAATCGCGGTAAGCTGGGTCTTCAACTGGATTTTCAGCATGACGGCTCGGTTCGTAGTTGATTGTAGATGGGTTTTGATTTATTTGCATCGCACCATCACGTTGTTGGTTATGAACAGCTGCATATGGGCAGTTTACAGGAATTTGTAAGTAGTTTGCACCAAGGCGATAACGCTGTGTATCTGGATAAGAGAATAAACGACCTTGTAATAATTTATCTTCAGATGGTTCAATACCATTTACAGTTGCACTTGGAGAGAACGCCACTTGCTCTACTTCCGCAAAGAAGTTTTTCGGATTACGATTTAACGTCATCGTCCCTACTTCCATTAATGGGAAACGATCTTCTGGCCATACTTTCGTTGGATCTAATGGATCGAAATCTAAAGAATCCGTTTCTTCTAGTTGCATCACTTGTACGTGTAAATCCCACTTCGGATAATTTCCTTTTTCGATTGCATCGAACAAGTCACGAGTTGCATGGTTGAAGTCTTTCCCTTGTACCTCTTGCGCTTCTTTTGCACTTAAGTTACGTACACCTTGCTGCGGTTTCCAGTGATATTTAATGTAGACGATTTTCCCTTCTGCATTAATCCATTTAAATGAGTGTACACCGAAACCTTCCATTTCACGATAGCTTGCTGGTGTACCGTAATCAGAGAATACCCATGTCATCATATGTGTAGATTCCGGACTTAACGTCATGAAATCCCAGTAGCGATCTGGCGTTTGAATATTTGTATCAGGTGCTGGTTTTAAAGAATGCACCATATCAGGGAATTTAATTGCATCACGAATGAAGAAGACTGGTAAATGGTTACCTACGATATCGTAATTTCCTTCTTCTGTATAAAATTTAACAGCGAATCCACGTGGATCACGAGCTGTTTCCGGAGAACCTTGACCATGAATAACCGTTGAGAAACGAACAAATACAGGCGTTTCAGTTCCTTCATTTTGTAAAAATGCTGCTTTCGTATATTGCTTCATGCTGTTTTTCGTTACGAACACACCGTGAGCACCTGCACCACGTGCATGCACAACACGCTCCGGAATACGTTCACGATCAAAGTGCGCAAGTTTTTCTACTAAATGATAGTCTTCTAATAATACCGGTCCACGGCGACCAGCAGTACGAGAATTTTGATTGTCTCCAACTGGAGCACCTTGGTTTGTTGTTAAGCGATTATTTGGATTCATCTAGGGGGATCCTCCTCTTTCTTTCGTAGTAATTATTATTTATTTAAAATTATTATAAATTAATTATTATTCAAAACTAAATTCTTGTCAACTATTTCCTTCATTTTTTTAGAAACAATTTCAGCTAAGCATTCGATAAAAACCGATTGTGCATTCGGCATATTTAGTCTAAAATATTTGGCATTTAGTTCATCCGTTACAACTTTACATTCATAATCGTTGTCATATAAAACTTCTAAATGTTCTGCCACAAAGCCAACTGGACAATATACGAAGGATTCATATCCATGCTCTTTATATAAATCTCTTGTTAAATCTTGCACATCTGGCCCAATCCACGGATCTGGAGTATTCCCAGCACTTTGCCAACCAATTGTATAGTTTTGAATGTTTGCAGCCTCTGCAATTAAGTCTGCTGTATGCTGCAGTTGCTCCACATAAGGATCACCTGCTGCAATAATTTTTTCTGGTAAACTATGTGCAGAAAAAATTACGACAGCCTTCTCATTATCTACAATATTAGTAAAAGTCTCTTTTATTTGATTTGCCCAATACAAAATAAATTTCGGTTCATCGTACCATTGTTCAATTGGTTCAATAACAGGGCCACCGATTTCTTTTGAAAAACGAATAGCCCGGTCATTATACGCTTTAATGCTAAAAGTAGAATAATGCGGCGCTAATACGATACTAATCGCCTGCTCAATTCCATCGCGCTTCATCTCTTCTACTGCATCTTCTATAAATGGGGCAACATGTTTTAAGCCTAAGTAACAAGTAAATTCATACTCTGTAAATATGTTATTCATTGCATCTGTTAATTTATGCGCTTGCTCTTTCGTAATTTTTGCAAGTGGTGAAATTCCGCCAATTGCTTTATAGCGTCCAATTAAATCTTGGAGTGCTTCTTTAGAAGGTTTACGCCCGTGGCGAATATGTGTGTAGTACGCTTCTACATCATCTAATGATTCCGGGGTTCCATATGCCATTACGAGTAAACCTATTTTTTTCTTTGTCATCTATATAACACCTCAATTTCATAAATGAGAATCTTTTTCAAGAACATTTGTTTCCAATTATAACAACTAATAATAAGTACGTCAAAATAATTATTCTAAATAAGTATTATTTCTAATATGATTTTGAATTTTATTTGACAATTCATTTAATAAAAAGCGACTTACACAAAAGTAAGTCGCTTTTCTCCTATTCTTTAATATTTACCCCATATTCTTTAAACCAAACGTGAATTTGTGCTAGATGAGCTAAAAGCTGAGGACCAGTCATTAATTGACCAAACCACGGTGTTTGAAATGCACTGCCGCCTGACTCAATTAATCCGCTCAGCTGTTCTTTATCAAATAGTTCGTGTAAAATTGAGCCTTTATCTGTTAATAAATCTTGTAGCCATACTGTTACTGCTTTCGTATAGTGCGGATTATGCGTTTTCGGATACGGGCTCTTCTTTCTATATAAGATGTCATTGGGAAGTAATCCTTCTAACGCTTTACGTAATAGACCTTTTTCGCGATTTTTATACATTTTCATTTCCCAAGGAATATTCCAAGCATATTCGACAAGTCGGTGATCCGCAAATGGAACGCGTACTTCTAAGCTTGCACCCATACTCATACGGTCTTTTCTGTCTAATAATGTTGTCATAAACCATACCATATTTAAATAAAATAATTGTCGTCTCTTTGCTTCAATTGGGCTTTCTCCCTCTAAAATAGGAACTTCTTGAATGGACTCTTCATAGCGCTGCTGTACATATTGTTGTAAGTTTAATTTATTTCTCCATTCTTTCTTTAGCAGTTGTTCACGTGCTTCTGTAGAGCGCATCCACGGAAATGCACTCGATTGTAAATCATCCTCTCTATAAAACCACGGATAACCACCAAATATTTCATCTGCACATTCCCCAGATAGACCGACGACAAAATCTTGTTTAATCTCTCGACAAAACCATAATAATGAAGAATCAATATCTGCCATACCAGGTAAATCGCGAACGAGCACTGCTTCTGTTAAATACTGCGCTAATTGTTCATTTGAAATGACGCAGCGATGATGGATTGTTTGAAACGTTTCAGTCATCAAATTAATAAATGGTGCATCTGAATTTGGCTGAAACGCATTTGCTTTAAAGTATTTTTCATTATCTTCGTAATCAATCGAATATGTGTGTAATTGCCCTTTCCCTGATCTTTCGTATTCTTTCGCAGCAATTGCTGTAATTGCGCTTGAGTCTACACCACCTGATAGAAAAGTGCACAGTGGTACATCAGAAACGAGCTGCCTTGTAATCGCATCTTGTAATAAAAAACGTGTTTTCTCTACTGTTTCTTCAAAGGAGTCTTCATGCTTTTTACTTTCAACATTCCAATATCTCCATATACATAAACCATTCTTTGAAAATGTCATCGCATGCCCTGGACGTAGTTCTTTTATACCAGCATAAATACCGTGACCAGGCGTTCTAGATGGTCCGAGACCAAATACTTCTGACAAGCCTTCTAACGTTACTTCCGCCTTCACATTTGGATGCGCCAATATCGCTTTTAACTCGGAACCAAATAGTAATCGCCCACTATCGTATTTATAAAATAGCGGTTTTACACCTAATCGATCTCGTGCAATAAAAACTTGTTCTTTCTGTTCATCCCATACGGCAAACGCATATATACCGTTTAAATGATCGACACATTCTTCTTTCCATTCAATATAAGAAGCTAATAGTACTTCCGTATCAGAGTGGCCTTTGAACATATATCCTCTTCTTAATAGTTCCTTTCGAATGTCTTCCGTGTTATACAGTTCGCCGTTATAGCAAATTGCATAATTCGTTTCATCTTTTAAACAAGTCATCGGCTGTTTACCACCCTCAGGATCAACAACGATTAACCGCTTATGCCCAAATGCGACATTGCCTTTAATCCAAACTTTATTATCATCTGGGCCACGCTTCGCTAACGTTTCAGCCATCTTCATAACAGTGGCCCTTTCTCCTTCTAATGAGCGTTTATAATCCACCCATCCTGTAATCCCGCACATATAAATCATCCTTCCATCTTATTACTTTTCCTGAACGTGCAGTAATCCCCACTCTAAAAGTGCGGATCAAAGAAATGACAAACTTGACGGATAACCTACTATCCACATATGGAATAGTATTTTCACTCAGTAAAACGTGTTTTATTGTATGCCCACTTATGTCTAGATGTGTCTAGTTATAAAGAATGCACGAACTGTCTATAACAGAAATAACTACTTTTTATAAAGGAGATATCGTGTATGATACAACGTAAACATATTTTATATAACCAACCCCGCGCCCATACAGTCGGTAATGTAGAATATATAAACAATGAATGGATATTCTTTGATGACGAGAATGAGGAAGCATTTTTATTAGAAGATATTGCTGAAGATGGTTTTGAGGTTTTATATAACAATAACTGGCTACCAGCTCGTTTCTATGAACAAAATGTATTACAAATTGCTAACGAACAGCATCAATTACAAAATGGTGAGATGATACGAATCCGAAAGAAATTACTTCTTAGCTATAAGGAATGGCTTGAAGAGTTACCTGACTCTGTCTTTACATTATTAACTGAATCATTGCAATCACTTCACTACTCTTTATATGATTGCATGTATTGTCATAATTATTTATCTTTCTTACCGAAAGAGGAAGCACGCGAAGGAGTAAATATTCTATTGTTCGATAACGAAGAAATGATTTGTACACTGCAGCATCATTTCGTTCGTCACACGTCTTCCAATAAAAACATGTTTCGTTTTACGAAAGTAAACGGAGAAGAATTGCATATCGATGCGACATAAAAATAAAAACCACCTTATCTCCCAAACATTTGAGATTATAAGGTGGTTTTATTTTCTTTATTAGAATACTTGCCAACCAATCGGTAATTTCAGTCCTAGATAAAATACCGCTACAAGCGCGATAATAAATAATCCCCAGAATGCCCCCGTTGCCTTGTTTTTGCTCATTTTCACAAGAACCATTTCCATTCCAGCGATAACTAAAATACCAGCTAGCATTTTTAGACCGTACCACATGTGATAGCTCTTATCAACTATAGTTTGATCTAAGTATAACCAAACGCCCGTCACAATAATGATAATGTACATAAGACGAAGCCCCATATGTACGCCTTTCCCTTTTCTTCCTGCTGAATAAAGTGAATACGCCACAAAGAATAAAATTAAACCTAACGCCCATGCTGTAATATGCATATGTACCATCGTATCCCTTACCTCCTCTTTTCACACTTTTTCACTCTATATGATAACATGTTCATTTATTTTCAGGAAATGTTTCGCTTTTTTACATTTAAATGCTATAATATTTAGAGTATTTACAAACTTCTTGTAATAACAAAAGGGGGAACAATCATGATTCAAACTAAGGATATTATCGAACTTACAGACACATACGGGGCAAATAACTATCATCCACTTCCAATCGTTATTTCTAAAGCAGAAGGTGTTTGGGTAGAAGATCCTGAAGGAAACCGCTATATGGACTTATTAAGTGCATATTCTGCAGTAAACCAAGGTCATCGTCACCCAAAAATTATTAACGCTTTAATTGACCAAGCTAATCGTGTTACGTTAACTTCTCGTGCTTTCCATAGCGATCAATTAGGTCCTTGGTACGAAAAAGTTGCGAAACTAACTAATAAAGAAATGGTACTTCCTATGAATACGGGTGCTGAGGCTGTTGAAACTGCAATTAAAACAGTTCGCCGCTGGGCTTATGACGTGAAGAAAGTAGAAGCAAACCGTGCTGAAATTATCGTTTGTGAAGATAACTTCCATGGACGTACAATGGGTTCTGTTTCTATGTCTTCAAACGAAGAGTACAAGCGTGGATTCGGTCCAATGCTTCCTGGCATCGTTGTAATTCCTTACGGTGATTTAGAAGCATTAAAAGCTGCAATTACGCCAAACACAGCAGCATTCATTTTAGAGCCAATTCAAGGTGAAGCAGGAATTAATATCCCACCAGCTGGTTACTTAAAAGAAGCTCTTGAAGTATGTAAAAAAGAAAACGTTTTATTCGTAGCAGATGAAATCCAAACAGGTTTAGGCCGTACTGGTAAAGTATTCGCTTGTGACTGGGACAACGTAACTCCTGACATGTACATACTTGGTAAAGCGCTTGGTGGCGGCGTGTTCCCAATCTCTTGCGTAGCAGCAAACCGCGACATTTTAGGCGTATTCGAGCCAGGTTCTCACGGTTCTACATTCGGTGGTAACCCACTTGCATGTGCTGTTTCTATCGCAGCTCTTGAAGTGTTAGAAGAAGAAAAATTAACAGAGCGTTCTCTTCAATTAGGTGAAAAATTAGTTGGGCAATTAAAAGAAATTGATAACCCAATGATCACTGAAGTTCGTGGTAAAGGTTTATTCATCGGTATCGAATTAAACGAGCCAGCTCGTCCTTACTGTGAACAACTAAAAGCAGCTGGTCTATTATGTAAAGAAACACACGAAAATGTAATTCGTATCGCACCACCTCTAGTAATCTCTGAAGAAGATTTAGAGTGGGCATTCCAAAAAATTAAAGCGGTATTATCGTAATAATAGAGAGGTTGTCCTACATGTTGGGACAACCTCTTTCTTTTTATATTGATTTATACTAAAATAAAGTTGTAATTTTCTGCCTTTTAAAATTGTAAAGGAGATTCGATATGTTATTAAGGTATGGTAAACATATTAACTATTTGGCTACATCTTTTATTTTAGTTACATTCTTTGGCTTCCTACTTTCCACAACATTGCTTATTAACTACTCAACTTCTACTACATTCACACTACTGAAAGCATCATTTTGGACTGCTGTTATTCTTACTATCATTGGTTTCGGACGAGAAAAAAGTGCACTTACGGTTATACTATTTGGCATTTGTACACTTGCATTCATTGGCCTTTACATTTTTTCTATTATTGATTACCTCTATAACCCAAGACCATAAAAAAGAGCTATCTTCGATAAGATAGCTCTTTTTTCATTTCACTATATTTCGCAAAGTACCAATGCCTTCTACTGTAATGACAACTTCATCGCCAGCATGTAAAAACTTCGGTGGTGTGAAACCTTTTCCGACTCCAGACGGCGTTCCTGTTGCGATAATATCTCCTGGTTCTAACGTCATGCCTTTACTTATCGTTGAAATAATTTCTTCTATTGAAAAAATCATTTTATTTGTATTTGAAGTTTGCCTTACTTCCCCATTCACTACCGTTTCAATGTGTAACGCATTTGGCGTTTCAACCATTGATTTATGAATTAAATACGGTCCCATCGGACAAAATGTATCGAAACTTTTTCCAAGGAAAAATTGTTTATGCTTCCTTTGAATGTCGCGAGCAGTTATATCATTTATAATGGTATAACCAAAAACATGCTCAAGCGCTTTTTCTTTTTTTATTTGTTTCCCTCGCTTACCAATGATGATAGCTAGTTCGCCTTCATAGTCTAGTTCATTTGTTGCGTGAGGATGACTATTAATTTTTTCATCCATTCCAATAACTGTCGTTGGCGCTTTCGTAAAGATCAGTATATTTTCTGGAATTGACTCTACTCCGCCCATTTCTATCGCATGCTCACGATAATTTTTTCCAACGCAAAGAATATTCTTCCTTGGCCTTGGAATAGGTGCTAATATTTTCACTTCAGTTAACGGATAATACGCCGTTCCTTCATTTTCCTTCGCCCAATTTACAATATCACATATTTTTTCAAAACATTCGGTTCCTCTTTCAATACACTCTAACATTGTAATAGGGATTGTAACCTTTTCTCCCTTTTGCCTTTGCGCTTCCCTTAAGTGCAATACCTTTTCTCCCTCTTCATCTACAATACCTACAAATACCTTTTCTTCTTTTTTCGCCGTTACCAAACGCAATATTTCCACTCTCCATCCTAAAACTCATACCCTTTAATTGTATTCGCATCCGTAAGAAAAAAACCTTCTCATACACGCTAATTTTTACAATATTCTTCTCATATCCTGTTCGTTACTCCTTTATTATTTGGCATAAAATGTAGAAATTTTACTTTTTTTAGCGAAGGTATTTCTTTTTTATTGGGTTTTTGTATAATATGTACTACATATATACTAAAAATTTCATTTAGAGATGGAGCCGATTTCAATGTTTGAGCAAGCGATTGAAAAAAAACGTGAAAAAATGATTTATTTTGCTGAACGCTACGGAATGACTTCTCAAAAAACAGTGGATTGTAGCCAAGAACTGGACAGGCTCTTAAATGCAATTTGGCATGTACATACGGATTTTCACCCTAATCAAACACTCGATACACACACGCAATAACGTGTGTGTTTCTTTTATTTCAAAAAAACACACATTTTATTGAAAACGCCCATATAATAGTAGAAAAGAAAATTTTAAAAACGAAGGGTGTTTTGTATGCCAGCTATGGTCGGACATATTCGTATCGTCAATATTGGATCAAGTGGTATTTTTCATATTGGAGATGTATTTGCGATTAGGCCTATTAGTTATTCACGCGCTTTCGCTGGAGCCGGCTCTTTTAATGTTGGAGATAACGTCTCTGTCTACAATTATCAAAGCGCAACGACTGTTAATGATTCAGATGTCATTGATCAAGCGATAATTGGTTCAACTTAGAGGAGGCGATTGCATTGAATTTTTATGTAAACCAAAGTATCATCATTAACAGCATTAAAATTGATAGCATTACAACCTCTTCTGTATTCCAAATTGGTACTGCTGGAAGTATTAAAGCTCTATCTAAATTCTCAAATACTGGCGGATTTACAGAGCCCCTTCGCCCATTACAGGCGAAAGGACAAATTATTTCTATCAAACCATCAACTAGTTCTTCTTAAGACATCCTTGTCATAAATATATAGCAGGAATATATTTCCCCTCCCTATTGAAAAGGAGGTTTCACAAAATGAATCAAGATATATATACTTACTTACACCAACTTCAACAAGCTCTTCAAGTACAACAAGCAGCCATCCTAAATTTAGAAGATCAAGTACGCCTATTACAAGAAGAGCTTAACGAATTAAAAAATCGCCCCTCCTCTTCTGTAGGAAAAGTGGAATACAAATTCGATCAATTAAAAGTAGAAAATTTAAATGGAACTTTAAATATTGGTTTAAACCCATTTTCAGCAAAAGGACAGCAAATTGAGGATTTTCAAGTTGATACAGAAACTTTGAAGGTCAATCCTGAAACTGACACAAATCCAGATTTTTACCAAGGCATCCTTCAGGAAATGCATCGTTACTTAGATGAAGAAGCATATAATCGAATTCTCCATTTTGAACAAGAAGAGAGAACGCCGCTCGATGAAATGTATCGACAAATGATGGTTGATGACATAAAAAAACAGATGGAGCATAGACTTCCTTATTATTTATCACAAGCGCAATCACATGAAGGGATTTCAACAGATCCAGATTATTTACGAGATATCATTATTCAAGCAATGAAACATGATATCGACAAAGCCTTCCTCTCTTTTATTCAACACATACCGGGCAATTTCCGAAAGGAGTAAGTATGTATGAATGTTAACGTTGTAAATCGTGAATTAAAAGTCGGACAGATTAAAATGAACGGTGTATCGTCGTCCGCACTCTTTTTAATTGGGGATGCAAATTTCCTCATACTATCTTCTATTCTTGATACACCATTCGAAACTGTTACAGAGGGGCCATTTGTACCATTAGTTACAGATGTCCCTCCTACTCCAGGTTAAGGAGACTGAAAAATTATGTTACATCATGTGTCTATTGTCGAAAATGTTTCTATTATTTCCTTAGGTATTGCTGCCGTATTTCAAGTTGGAGATGCAAATCAAATGGAATTAAAAAGTAGAGCTCTTGCCGTCCATCGTGAATTCCCTTGTTATATAAAAGACGAAGGTCGCTTAGATGCATTTGAAATCTTTACAGATGAATACATTACAATCCCGAAACGAACGACAGACGTAAAATTAAACATTATAAATGAGTGTCCTTTTATTAAAGTGAATAACGTTGAATTACGAACACTTTTAAACTCTGGTGGATTTCAAATTGGAAATGTTGATTATGTTTTTAATAACTCTCGTATTATGCAAATCCGCCAATATATTACGGATGAACCTTCTGCACAATAATTCATATAGTAATTAAAAAGCTTAGTAAAGTAGGTGGATGGTATGCCTTCTGTTGTTGGAAATCTCGTCGTTCAAAACAGTAATGGATCTTTCAATTTAGGAGATTTTTATAACGTGTCTCCGAAAGAAAACACGAAAGCTTATAATGGATCCGGAGCTTCCAATGTTGGATTTGTCGTGAATACATTTAACGGTGTTAGTGCAACAAATACGTTCGATTCTGATGTGGCCGATCAAGATCAGATTGGAACAGCATAAAAAAAGTAGGAGATATCTCCTACTTTTTTCTTCTTTCTACATGAGATTACAATTTTATTTAAATGATAATCCTTTTTCCTCTAGAGCCGCTCTCAATTTAGGTAAAGATGCCGGTCCCATACCATGCAGTTTTAAAATTTCTTTTTCACTATACTTTGAAAGTTCTTCTATAGTATGAATTCCATGATACTCTAGCGCATTTCGTGCTGGCGATGAAAGAAGTGAAAGAAATCCTGTTTTTGGTTTCTTTTCTTTCTCACAAGTTGGGCAAGTTGGACAATCGCTACTTTTGTAGTATTCATGTCCTTTTTCACACGTTCTTAACGTTTTTTCCGTTGCCATTTTCAAGTTCCTCTATTCTTCAATTTTTACAACATGATTCCCATCAAAGAAGTATAAACATTTCTCTTTCACAGGATGTTGTAAGCTTTTCTCGAGTGCTTTTGCATATAGCGAAAGCTGCACTTTATATCGCTCTTCTAAAATCGGTTTCGCTTGATCGAATCCACCTGGGAACTTTCCTTTAATCGTATCCGTTTTAAAGTCGATTAACGTGATACCATCTTCCTCTTCAATCATACAGTCGATAACACCTTGGACAAGAATCGTTTCGTCGCTCTTGCCTTGCCAATCTTGATATGCTTCTTCTGCTGCAAGCATCATCGTAAATGGTACTTCACGCTCAACACTTTTCGCCGCTAATACCCTTTTACCTAAATCACTTTCAAAGAACGCAATGACTTTTTCAATCGCAATTTCTTCTGCTTGTTCAAAAGTTAATAATTCCTTATTCACCATTCCAGCAATTTGCTCTTGAAGAACTTCAATCGTAATCGGCTTCTTCAAATCAACATGCTGCATAACGGCATGGACTGCTGTTCCGCGCTCTGCGTACGTTAGCCCTTTCTTCTCCATAAAGCGTGGACGTGTTTTAATTGGCGCACGTAGTTTTTTAATAAAGGCGTTATCGCTACCTTCTTCAGATTGATAATTTCTCTTTATTTCTGTAACAGATTGCTTTGCACGATGAGCTGTCGCTTCCTCATATCCGTACTTCCACATTAATCTATCGTACACTTCTTCTTTCCGTTCACTTTCTAACGGAACAGCCTTTTTCTCACGAAGTGCTTCTAACAACTCTTGCTTCTCTTCTTGAACTGGCTCTGGTGCAAGTAACGTGTTACCGTCTACAACTTCTACTTTCCAGCTAGTGTCATACCCATAAACTTCATCTGGAATGCTTCCTTGTCCTAATTCAAGAAGCATCTCACTATCACGATGTCTATATAATGAAGGTGCAATCCAGTCTAAATAACAAGACGCTCCAGCACGTATATGATCTGGTAATAACCATTCACTATGCTCCCTCGCATCAAGCCATTTCTCCATTTCCTTCGTTGCATCTTTCACTGTTCCGATTAAAATTAACTTCTCTTTTGCACGCGTTAATGCTACGTATAATACGCGCATTTCTTCCGCAATTAATTCCATTTTCATTTTACGCTTAATTGCTAGTTGCGATAATGTCGTATATTTAATTCGTTTACGAGGATCGATAAATTGTGAACCGAAACCGAAGTCTTTATGCAGTAAGAAACGCTTCATTAAATCCTGTGTATTAAAGCGACGACCAAGTCCAGCGACAAATACGACTGGGAACTCAAGTCCTTTACTTTTATGAATCGTCATAATACGAACGACGTCTTCTTGTTCACCTAGAGCTCTCGCCGTACCCATATCATCACCGCGTTCTAAAATACGCTCGATAAAGCGTAAGAAACGGAATAACCCTCTAAACGATGTTGCTTCATATTGTCTGGCACGGTCATATAGCACGCGTAAGTTTGCTTGTCTTTGCTTTCCAGCTGGTAAACCGCCAACGAAATCGTAATAGCCTGTCTCACCGTACACTTTCCAAATCAAATCAGAAAGTGACTGTTGGCGCGCGAATTCACGCCACCCTTGCAGTAAGTTATAGAACCACTCTAATTTATCATGTAGTTCTTGTTCTTCTTCAAGTGGTGCCCCTTTTAAGAATGAGCTCATTACTTCATAAAACGAACCTTTCTTTCCGTGAGCACGAAGCGTCGCAAGTTCTTCATCATTTAATCCAACGATCGGTGAACGAAGCACTGCGGCAAGTGGAATATCTTGCATCGGATTATCAATCACGCGGAAGACGTTCATCATAATATTTACTTCTGTCGCTTCAAAGTAACCAGTCGCAAGATCAGCGTATACTGGAATTCCTTGCAGCTTTAGCTCTTCCATAATTTGCGGTGCCCACGGCATGGAGCGAAGTAAAATAACGAAGTCGCGGTATTGTACAGGGCGCATACTATTATTTTTACGGTCATACACTTCATAACCTGAATCAACCATCGCTTTAATGCGCTGCGCCATAAGACGAGCTTCAAGCTGTGCCTTTTCTACTTCCGCACCTTCTTCACCGTCTAGTACTTCTTCTTCCGTTTGCTGAATACATAATAGTTCAGCCGCTACATCTTCACCTTCTGGATAGCTAGCACCTAACTTTAATTCAGCGTCAGCATCGTAGTCAATCTCCCCAACTTCTTCGCCCATAATTTGTTTGAAGATGAAGTTCGTGCCTGCTAGTACTTCATGACGACTACGGAAGTTTTTCGCTAAATCAATTTTCATTCCGCCGCCTAATCCTTCTTGCGTGAAACGTTTATACTTTCCTAGGAATAGGCCTGGTTCTGCTAATCGGAAACGATAAATCGATTGCTTCACGTCACCAACCATGAATAAGTTTCCTTCACTCTCAGAATCTTTCGTTACGAATTTAATAATCGATTCTTGTACGAAGTTCGTATCTTGATATTCATCGACTAATACTTCAGCAAATTTATTACGATATTGAAGTGCTACTGCTGATGGCTTCATTTCACCATCTTCACTTTGTTCACTTAAAATTTGTAAACAGAAATGCTCTAAATCTGTGAAATCGACCATGCCTTTATCTCGCTTCATCGCTTGGAAACGCTCTGTAAATACTTTTACAATCTGTACGAGTTTTTCTAATACAGGATGCATATCTTGAAAATCTCGTAAGAAACTTTCAGGTCTGCGGCTAAATAGCTCTTCTTGCAATTTCTTCACTTCATCCTTCGCTTTATTACGAAGAGAGTCTACTTGTTTTACAACGTCCTCGTTGTAATCACTTTTCTTAATACGCTTTAACGTTTGCCATGACACATTTTGCATTGCTTCGTACACACTTGTCCATGACTCACGAGCAGCTGATGATAACGTTCCAAGTAAAGCTAAGTCTGTTTGCAGGGTTTCAACGCGAGGTGCTGGACCGTCAGGAAGCATTGCAAGTTCAGTCGCTTTACGAATATGCTGTTCCGCTGTTTCAAGTTGGAATTTCACATCTTCTAATAAATACGAAGCATATACTAAATCTTCAATTGTCTTTCCTTCCACGTCGTATGCTTCCACTAATTTATCAAGCCATTTTTCCGGATTTGGATGTGCTCTTGATTCTGTATGAAGTGCTAAAATCATACGCTGTAAATCATCGTCACTACGGTCACTCGTATAACGATCAACAAGTTCAAAGAATATCGTATTATCTTCAATTCCATACTCTTCTTCTAATATGTCATCTAGCACTTCTTCTTTTAATAGTTCGTTTTCTGTTTGATTCGCAATGCGGAAACGAGGATCAACATCAAGCATGTAATAGTATCCTCTAATAACTTGTAAACAAAATGAATGGATCGTTGAAATGGAAGCTTTATTTAATAAGCTCAGCTGCTTTCTAATGTGCTGAGAGCCTGGCTCATCAATTAATACTTTTTCTAACGCTTCCCCAATTCTGTTTTTCATCTCTTGCGCCGCTGCATTTGTAAATGTTACAACGAGCAGGCGGTCGACATCGACTGGGTTTTCTTCATTTATAATCTTTTTAATAATACGTTCAACTAATACCGCTGTTTTCCCTGATCCTGCTGCTGCTGCGACTAAAATATCACGTCCGTTCGCTACAACGGCTTTCCACTGGTCATCTGTCCATTGACTACCTTCTGGTTTTTTAGGCCAATTTTCTATCATTCTCCGCCAACCTCCTCTCTAATTTTCTCCATCGCTTCACTATCTTTCATATCTTTTAGCGTACGGAATTGATTATCTTCAAGTGATTCATCGAACTGACAAACAGATTTGAAGTTACAGAACGTACACGCCGCTTTATTTCCCTTTTTGTAAGGAGCAATATCGATAACGCCTTCTGTAATGTCTTTTCCGATATTTTCAAACGTATGGTGTACGTATTTTTGTAGTACGTTAAACTCTTGTTCACTGGCAATACTAGAACGCGCACTAAAACTACCGTCTTTTTTCAGACCAGCAGAAATAATATCAGAGCTTCCTGTTGAAAGTTTGTTATCCATTAAACGAACAACGTCAGCATCTCCTAGTACGAGTCCTTTCATTTTGAATTTCTTTAAAATTTCCTTTTCAATTTCTGCTTCAGATGCGTCACCTTTCACCTCAACGATCGGGTTATGAATGTGGAAGTACAATACACCAGCTGGTGATGCTGCGTGGCCTTTTTTCATCCACGTCTGTGCATTTGAAGTAACGACATCTAAATACGTTAACATTTGAAGTGCTAATCCGTAATACACTTCCGTTAAGTCTAACGCTTTTGCACTTGATTTATAGTCAATAATACGTAGGAATGTTCCGTTTTCATCTTCCGCCTTATCAACACGGTCAATACGGCCAACTACTTCCATCTTCACACCATTTGGTAATGAGAACTCCATCGGCGGAAGCGACCCTGTACCACCCATACCGAATGGCACTTCTAAATCAACTGGTACGAAACCGCTCGACTTCGCATGTTCACGAAGAATGATTGACGTACGGAATATGATTTGTTGTAGTTTTTGTTTTAAATAGAAATGACGGTTTGAACTTAATAAAATTTGTCTTTGTAATAACGGTGCAATTTCTTCTATTACTACAGCAGAAAGATGCTCACACTCTTTTATTGATAAATCCGCCCAAGTACGATTTTCACGTAATAGCCTGTCCGCAATTCTCTTCAGCGCTGCATGGAATAACTCCCCGATATCTGGCGCATCCAATTTGAAAATATCACGCTCTCTTAATGATAAACCGTGCTGCGCGAAATGAGCGTATGCACAACGGTTAAATAGTTCCATACGAGAGACGCTTCCCTTAATTGTATCTCCGTACAAATCTCTACTTACAACTGTACTTAGCTTTTGCGCACGATTTCGGTAGAATAAACTTGATAGCACGCGGCTACTTTTTTGTTTCCATTCATCTGAAGTAACGTAGAAATTATATACATCCCACCAAAAGTCTAAATTCCCTTCAAATCCGTATCGCTTCCATGTTTGAAGTTGCTGCATAACATATGACAACGTTACTTCTGGCGTTGCTACGTACGAAATTTGTTCCGAACGTGATAAATCATTTACGTCATTCGTAATAAATGTATCTTTCACATCAGGGAACATTCTTTTTATTTTCTTAATAAAGCTAGACGCAAGTAACGTCTTCCCTTCCTCATCTGCAAGCGGACATGAAATATATAATTTCTCAGTTGCTCTCGTTACCATTTGGTACATAACGAACTGTTCTTCTAATAAAGTTTGTCTCGTCGTTGGTGCGAGTTCAATACCTGCAGCGCTAAGAACATCTCTTTCCTCATCTGAAAGCATACCTTCATCCATCGGTGCTGCTGGAATGACACCTTCATTCACGCCAATGACAAATGTTGCTTTCACATTTGATAATCTAGAACGATCAATATTCGCAATTAACACTTGGTCTAATGACGGCGGAATGTTGGCGAATTGAAGCGCCTCAAGACCTGTGGACATAACGTCTGTGAACATAGAAAGTGACATTTTTTCTTCGCCAAGCATCTCAACGAACGTATCAAGAAGACTCATAACTTCTTCCCATACTTGTTCATGATCTGTCGCAAATAAGAAATCGCCGCTCTCTTCTGCACGAATACGTAATGCTTCTAATTTTTTCGGAACATCCAGCTCTTCTAAAAATAAGTAAACAGCTTCGCACATTTGCATAACTGTTCCCGCACGCTTCAGTCTTTTTTGCATACGAATAACAGGCGTTCTTACAACGTCGCGCAATCGATTTATTTTCTCTTCCATTTCACGTTCACTGTCTGTAATCATCCCATTCGTATCGTCAAGAGAACGATAGCGTCGGTACATCCACGGATCCTCAGAAGTCCATCTCTTCCCTTGTACACCGTACGCTAAACAGTAGTTTTCAAACTCATCCATCTCTTCGCGCATTGCTTCTTTTCTTACGTCTAATGGATATAAAAGCTCTGTTTTCACGCAGCGAAACACTGCATCATAACGCCAATTCCCGCTAATGATCTCGAGTGCTGACCGAATGCATTCTACTAGCGGATGATGTGACATCGGTCGTTTTTCATCGATGAAGTGCGGGATATTATAATCTGTAAATAACGTTCGCATCACATCGTAATAACTTTCCCCGTTACGAAGAAGAACTGCAATATCACGGTAACGATAATCTTCGTCCGCCACAAGTCTACGAATTTCACGGGCTACACCTTCTACTTCAGCTCTTAAATTAGCTGCTGTACGAATCGTTACACTCGCTTCACCGTGAAACTTTTCATTTGGACGTGCTTCGTAATGCATTTCTAAATGCGCTAATGCCGGAGAATGAAAACGCGGCTGTTCCATAAGTGGAATCGTTTTTTCAATTTCTATCTTCTCTTCACGTGCTACTTGTTTTATTTTTTCATACGTTAACGTCGTTTCATAAAATAGATCTAGTTCATTTACTGGCTGTGCTAACGTCTTTTCATCTATCGTTAACGTAATCGTAACTCTCGCTCCGCAAATCATAAGCTGCCTTACAATTTCTAGCTCTTGCGGTGAAAACGAATGAAATCCATCTATATAAATTTCAGCCTGATTTACATACTCAGACTGCGGAAGCTTTTCCACTAGCAATTGCAGATAGTCTTCTGAATCTAAATATTTTCCGATTAAGGCACGCTCAAAATCATCATATAGTAGTTGTAAATCATATACTTTATTCGCCAGTAGCTTTTGTTCGGCACTGCTACTATGCGCATCTAATTGTTGCCACATTTCATATACGTTTGATGGCGTCACGTTATATCGTTTAAACTCTGCAATCATACTGCCAAGATGTTCAAAGAAACCGTTTTGCTCCGCTGCTTTTTGGAACACCGATAATCCATCTTTACGAGACTCTACAATTTTACGAAGTAACATATGTACGCCCGCTTCATCAATGTGAAGACGACTCGCTCCACCAACTTCTTGCAATACTTTCCACGCTAACCGTGAAAAACTAAAAACTTGTGCCCGAATAGAACCTCTAACATCCTCACTACCAATTAACGCCTGCTGCGTTTGAAATGTCATCTGTTCTGGCACAAGATATAATATTGTTTCTCCTCTTGGACGCTGTTTTAACTCTTCTTGCACTTCGTGTAAACAAAGTGTACTTTTTCCACTTCCCGCTCTACCAATCACAAATCGAAGTGACATGTAACCCCACCTTTCACTTACATAACGAACGTTAGTTTGCTACTATAATTGTATTATAGGACACGAAAAAAGACAAACAGAGTAGTTTGTCTTTTTCTATACTTCTACCTATTATATCAACCTTTTGAAAAATTCGTTTGTACCTCTTGAATTGGCCAATATCGTAAATCAACTTTACCGACAACTGTATCAGCTTTTACAAAACCAAAGTGTCTACTATCCCAGCTCCCGAGGCGATTATCACCTACTACAAAAATATATCCCGGTGGCACCGATTTTTCTTTCGTTAACTCTTCTAGTTTAAAATCACCTGTTAGTTGTCGTCCATCTATCTCTTTCTTATACGTTTCTAAATAAGGTTCATCCACGAATTGTCCGTTTATATATAGTTTATCATGCTTATATTCAATTTGATCCCCAGGTAAACCGATAATTCGCTTTACGTAGTCCTCTTTTTTATTCGCATGAAACACAACAACATCAAACCTATTCAAGTCCCCCACTTGATAACTCACCTTATTTACAACGAGCATATTGCCATCTTGCAATGTCGGCATCATTGACTTCCCCTCTACAACGTACGTTGAAAAGAAAAACGTTCGAAAAAATACAGCTAATAATACACCAATTAAAATTGTTCGTATCCACTCTATGCCTTCTTTTTTCAAAGTTTTCTTCATCCGCTTCTCCCCTTATCCTTTAATAATGAAGCTTTCCTTTACAAAGAAGACTATTCTTACTGTAGTTCTAACTTTACTTCGATTTTCTTACCGACATACCATAAAATAAAAATACCAATCGCTACAATGACTGATTTCACCGGATTATGAATAAATGACATTAAATCATGACCGATATACGTTAAAATAAAAATCATCACAAGCTTTCCGAACGCGAGCGCAAGGCCAAACTGTTTTACACTAATGCGTGATAGACCAGCAACAACATTTATAAGCGCAGACGGTGTAAACGGAAAACAAAATATGACGAAAATCGGCGCGAACCCTTTCCTTTCAATCCATCCCATTGCCTTTCGTACTTTCTCATGCTTATTCACAAAAGAAAAGAAACGACTTCGGCCAAAATGGCGGATTATGAAAAAGACAAGTAAGGCACCCATTACTGATCCAAGCCAAGAATAAAGAAAACCGAGCCAAAATCCAAATGCAACAGCATTGGCCAGTACAAATACGATGAGTGGCAATGCTGGAATTAGCGCCTCTATCATCGGTAACCCAATACCAAGAAGTGGTCCGAACGCTTTATAGCTTTCAACAATATGATCCATATTTTCTGGTGAAAAATACTCTTTGATTGTCTGAAAATCCATTCTACACTTTACCCCTTTACTCTAAGTACTACCTCTACTGTATCATTGCTTATATGAAAGAGGAAATGGTAGGTACGACATATGGAGATGTAATTATTAAGTTTCCATACCTTCCATGAGAATTCCTTCATTATTTAACTATGATAATCCATCAATATTCGACAGGGTGTGTCGTTACTTGGGCGTTTTTTCAAATATATCGACTTACCGACAAAACTGAAAAGTAAAAGGATGGGGAGCCCCCATCCTTTTACACTTCGCCTTCTTTCACAAAATACACTTTCTCATATGCCGGTTTCAATTTAGATTCTTCAATTTTATCAACCTCTTTAAAACAAGGATTTCCTTGTTTTTTTCTACGGTCTTCATATTCAGTACGCAATTTCGCTGTACGATTTTGTTGATTTTCAAAGCTAGTTTTCGATATCTCTAACTTCACCGCAAAGCCATTTATAAATCGAATAATAAGATTTCCATCTTTTAATTCTTTATTGCTTTCAATATAAAAATGAGACAACCACGCGCACTCTTTTCTAGAATACGAATAGGTAGGGAAAAAATAAAGTTGATCGGTCGGACTAATCGCAATTGGTGCTTTATGTGTAATGTGAGTTAACTCTTTCGTTCCTTCTTTTCTGCCTAAGAAACTAGAACCATGCTTGCGGCAACTTCTTTCTATAATATCTAGAGGTTTTTGAAATACGAAAAAAGAGTCTTGCACTTCAACAACTCGCGTAACAATTTTCTTTTCACTGAGAATTACAGGAAGTAAGGCCATTGTATTTTTATTTACAACATAGTTTTCGACATAGCGTTCTACTTTACTTTCCATATTCCACTATCTCCTTTTTTCTATTTATATTAGCAGCTGCATGTATAATTTTAGCATCTATGAAAAGGAAATGGCTTATAGATTTCGCTTTTTTACAATACTTTATCATTTATCAAATTTCTTTTAAAATATTAAATGTAAATATAGTGATTAACTAATAAAAATCTACATAAAATGTATTTATACTATCAATAAATATTTACAATTGCTTCCTTATTTCGCATCATTACGACAATTAACTTTGCTATAATTAAAAATAAAATCCAATATATGGAGGTCCACTATGGAAGAAAAAGAACTTCAACCAACGATTCAAATGAAAAATAGTAGCATTGTGATCGTGAAAAACTCAGCAAGTATTATATTCGGCTTATTTTTCATACTACTATTTTTTGCAAAACCTTTTCGTAAATCAAAATGCTCTGAATGTAAAAAACGCGAGAAGAAAAAGGTTGAAATAGAAGAGTAAAAGGCCTTCCATTTCGGAAGGCCTTTTACTCTTCTTCATATTCATTTTTTTCTTCCGAGTGTCCTTGTATCCCCTTTATTTTTTAACATTATTACATATCAAAAAAATATGATGAAAAATTACCCACTACGTTAAAAAGTACTCGTACGTGTTACCCGTTTTTATTTTTTATTAAGAACTTCAACTTTATACATCACTAGCAACTTTTTAATTCGTTAAATCTGCAATATAAGTTTTGTATATAATTCCATTTCAAAACACAAAATATGTAAGTAATTATTTATGATTACATTAGTTTTTATCTACTTCCAAAAAGGAGCTGTATAATATGGAGAAAAAAAGTCTATTAAACCAACAGATTAATAGCGTCCCATCAGATGCTCTGAATACCCCTAGTAAAGAGCAAGAACAAATGTTAGAAACGTCATCTCAAGACAAACAAAATTCTAACAACAATACTAACAAAAAAGATGTTACTCAAAGCCTATATGGCACAGATTTACCCATTTCGGATGTAGACAGAACAACAAATAAAAAATGAATTGTAAAAAAAATTAAGAACAAATAAAGTTTTACTTTCTCGTTTAGAAAGTAAAACTTTATTCAGCCCTCAATAATTGAGCGTTAACAAGCAGTTGGTCTCCCGCCGAATTTTAAGATGGAAAGACTTTCTCCACAACAAAAAAAGGATGGCAGCAGCCATCCTTTTTTCCATAATAAACTATAAAATTATAGTTTGATTACGTTTTTAGCTTGAGGTCCACGGTTACCATCTTCGATTTCGAAGCTAACTTTTTGACCTTCTTCTAGAGATTTGAAACCGTCAGTTTCGATTGCAGAGAAATGTACGAATACATCGTTTTCGCCTGGAACTTCGATGAAACCGAATCCTTTTTCGTTGTTAAACCATTTTACTTGTCCTGTTACTGCCATAATTATTTCCTCCTAAGAAAATACAAATTTTAAATTTTTTAGTCTTCCTGTCTAAAAAAAGAATCCACACATTATCAAATACGAAACATAAACTAGTTCTCACATACTTTTTCTCGTTCGTTTTCAGCACTTGATAACATATGGATTGCTTAATTTAACTATTCAACTGACATTATCATAGCATACTTAAAATAAAATGTACAATCTTTTTTAAAAATAGAATTTCTAATTTTTAGTATTTCTTTTAAAATATAATCATCTCTATTCCAAATAAGGAGGAATTCATGACAGCCAAAATCCCTAAAAAAATATTAAAGAAAATTGAAGAGGATATTGAAAATAATAATTTTGGTAAGGCAAGAGATAGACTACATGGCCTCATCTCTACATACCCAAATGAATTATATCTTCGAAAACAACTCGGAGACATTTATTATAAATTGCAATATCCAGAAATGGCTGGACGTTACTGGTATTTAGAGGAACATAAAACAGACATTATGCATGAATCATGTTTATTATTTGAAAAATCAATGGGAAATGATCCTTATCATATTTCACGTGCTTTAAAATTCAAAGGAGATTCTATCCATATAAAGAGGTTAGATAAAGATCAAAATTTATCTTTAGTACAGAAAACAGTAGTAGAAGAATTAGTTTATGAGTATCAGGAAACATGGCAAGATAAGTTAGTCCCACTTAGCTGTCTAGTATTTCTTGCTTTCCTTCTTTTTTCTGCCATTGTTGGTATATTCACTATATGGAATTGGATTTTTTAATTATAGGAGGAATTTTCACATGTCAAACTACGCTAACGAAGAAAAACTAACTGGCGGAAACGTCTCAAACGTATATCGTTCTGAAAATACTGTTCGGCGAGAATTAAAGCCAGACAGTGCAAAAATTCATACATTATTACAGCACTTAGAAAAGAAAGGTTTTCATCATGCTCCAAAGTTTTTAGGTATAGATGAAAAAGATAGAGAAATTTTATCCTTTATTGAAGGAGAAGCTGGGAATTATCCGTTAAAAGAATATATGCGATCTAATGATGTGTTAAAAGAAATTGCAAAGATGCTCCGCCTGTACCATGATGCTGTAAGTGATTTTCCTTTATCAGATGATTGGAAACCGATGGATCATACCCCAAATAATATTGAGGTTTTATGCCATAACGATTTTGCCATATACAATATTATTTTTAATCAAGAAAAACCAGTAGGCATTATTGATTTCGATGTTGCTGCTCCTGGACCAAGAATTTGGGATATCGCTTATACGCTGTATACTTGTGTACCTTTAAGTAGAGTGTATTATACAGAATCAGGTAAGGCAATTCATTATGAATCGGCACAACATGCTGACTCTATAAAAGAAAGAGTAAAATTATTTGTCCAGTCCTACGGTAAAAGTATGGATGAAGATTACTTAGGAATGGTGTTACTGCGATTAGAAGCTTTATGTACATATATAAAACGAAAAGCAAACGAAGGCGACTTAAATTTCCAAAGAATGATTGACGAAGGACATTTAGAACATTATGAAAAAGATATGAAGTTTATTCGTGAGCATAGAGCTGAGTGGATTTGATAAGCTATGGTGATATTGTCATTTTGTGTCGGTAAGTCGATATCCTTTGTCGAATCGTTGATATATTAGAAAAATCGTTGATATATTTTAAGTTACGGTAGATATATCGAAAAAATCGTTGATATATTTTCATTTACTCTCGCATCGTTCAAAAAATAACAAGGGGGCACCATTTCAACAGGTGCCCCTTCCTTTTATTTCGTAAACTGCGCCTCTTCCGTAGATCCTTTTAATGCTGTCGTTGATGAAGTACCGCCTGTAATTACTTGTGCTACTTCATCAAAGTAACCTGTTCCTACTTCTCGTTGATGACGAGTTGCAGAGTAGCCATGTTTTTCTGCTGCGAATTCTGCTTGCTGTAGTTCAGAGTACGCTGCCATGCCGCGCTCTTTATAGCCTCGTGCTAATTCAAACATGCCGTAGTTTAATGAGTGGAATCCAGCAAGTGTTACGAACTGGAACTTATAACCGTAAGATGCGATTTCTTTTTGGAAGCTCGCAATTGTTTTCTCATCTAGTTTTTGTTTCCAGTTAAATGAAGGTGAACAGTTGTATGCAAGCAATTTCCCTGGATGCTCTTTATGAATTGCGTCCGCAAATCGTTTTGCATCTTCTAAATTCGGTTCAGATGTTTCACACCAAACGAGGTCTGCATAAGGAGCGTATGCTAAACCACGTGCAATCGCTTGATCAAGACCTGCTTTCGTACGGTAAAATCCTTCTGGTGTCCTTTCTCCTGTAATAAACGCTTTATCAACAGGATCGATATCGCTCGTAATTAAATCTGCCGCATCCGCATCTGTTCTTGCAACGATAATTGTCGGCACTCCCATTACATCTGCAGCAAGGCGTGCAGAAATTAAATTACGCACCGCTGTTTGCGTTGGTAGTAATACTTTTCCGCCTAAATGACCGCATTTCTTCTCTGAAGATAATTGATCTTCAAAATGCACGCCAGATGCACCTGCTTCAATCATACCTTTCATCAGTTCAAATACATTTAATTGTCCGCCAAATCCAGCTTCTGCATCTGCTACAATCGGCACGAAATAATCTGTATCACCGCTTCCTTCCATATGCTGAATTTGATCCGCACGTTGAAGCGTTTGATTAATTCGTTTTACTACAGCCGGTACACTGTTCGCTGGATATAAACTTTGGTCTGGATACATATGGCCAGAAAGATTTGCATCAGCCGCTACTTGCCAGCCACTTAAATAAATTGCTTTTAACCCAGCTTTTACTTGTTGCATCGCTTGGTTTCCTGTTAATGCACCAAGTGCGTTAATGTAATCTTCCGTATGAAGCGACGCCCAAAGCTTTTCAGCACCGCGGCGCGCTAATGTATGTTCAATATCAATTGATCCGCGCAGGCGAATTACATCTTCTGCCGAATATGGACGTGTGATCCCTTTCCAGCGATTATCTAGTTCCCAGCTCTCTTGTAATTTCTCGATTCTTTCGTTTTTCATTTGTTCCATCCCCTTTTCACTTTTTATAAAATTTCATAACCCGGTAATGTTAAAAATGGTACGAATTCATCATTCCGAACGAGATTTGTAAACAACGTTGTCGCCTCTTGGAATCTCCCTTTCTTAAAGGCTTCTTTACCAATCTCTCTTTCTATTTTTGCTAATTCTTCTTCTTTTAGCTCTTCCACTAGTTCAAGCGTAATATTACGGCCATCATTTAGTTTTCCACCTTCATGACGAATCCATTGCCATACTTGTGCCCTAGAAATTTCCGCTGTTGCCGCATCTTCCATTAAGTTATAAATTGGTGCTGCTCCCCGTCCACTTAACCAAGATGCAATATATTGAATGCCTACACTAATATTCATACGAAGGCCTTCTTCTGTAATCGTTCCCACTGGTACTTCTAATAAATCCTTTTCTGTTACATGTATTTCTTCTCGTTTTCTAAAGATTTGATTCGGTGTTTTCATAATGTGATTAAATATTTCCATTGCGACTGGTACAAGTCCCGGGTGGGCAACCCAAGTCCCGTCATGACCGTCTAAAGCTTCGCGCTCCTTATCCGCACGCACTTTTTCAAAAGCTGCTTCATTCGCTTCTGGATTGTTTTTAATCGGAATTTGTGCTGCCATTCCTCCAATAGCTGGTGCATTGCGACGGTGACACGTTTGAATTACTTTCAAAGAATACGCGCGCATAAACGGCGCCGTCATCGTGACTTGCGCTCTATCTGGAAGTAAAAATTCATTATGATTACGGAAGCCCTTTAGAAAGCTAAAAATATAATCCCATCTTCCGCAATTTAATCCAGCAGAATGTTCTTTAAGCTCATACAAAATTTCATCCATTTCAAACGAAGCGTGAATCGTTTCCAGTAATACCGTCGCTTTAATCGTTCCGTTTGGAATACCGATATATTTTTGAGAAAATACAAAAACATCATTCCATAGCCTTGCTTCTAAATAGCTTTCCATTTTCGGTAAGTAAAAGTATGGCCCGCTTCCTTTTGCTAAAAGGGCTTTCGCATTATGGAAAAAGTAAAGTCCGAAATCTACTAAGCTACCAGACATATTCTTCCCGTCAACTTGCATATGTTTTTCTTCTAAATGCCATCCTCTTGGGCGCACAATTAATACTGCTGTTTTACTCTTTAGACGATATTCTTTTCCGTTTTCATTTTTATGTGAAATCGTTCCCTTTACTGCATCTCGTAAATTTATTTGACCTTCAATCGCATTTTCCCAAGTTGGTGAATTCGAATCTTCAAAATCCGCCATAAAAAGATGTGCTCCTGAATTTAAAGCGTTAATAACCATCTTTCTATCTACTGGGCCAGTAATCTCTACGCGGCGATCCTCTAAATCTTTTGGCAATTTAGCAATTGTCCAATCAGCTTCACGTATGTGCTTTGTTTCTTCTAAAAACTTCGGAAACTCTCCTGCATCAATTTTCTGTTGTTTTTCCACACGTTTTTGTAAAAGTTCTATGCGGCGCTCATTGAAAGTTTCATGTAGTTCCTTTAAAAAACTAAGCGCCTCAGGTGTCAATATTTCGTTGTACGCTGGTAACATTTCTCCCACGAGTGTAACCCGTGAAGTTTGCGTCGACATATTAGCATCCCCTTCTTAAACTGTTTTATAACAGATTTGATTTTATGTTTTATATTATATAACAAATCTTCAGAAAAGGAAGTTTTTTTTGAAAATTTAATTGTTTTTTATAAAACTGTATTCTTCCACCGGCTTTACACATAAAAAAGAAGCCAGTGTTATACAACACCGGCTTCTTTTTCTATTATTTATTCAAAAATTGTTTTAAATAAGAACTGCGCATATTGTTCACGTGTTACTTTCATGTTTGGAGCAAAGTTACCCTTCCCATCTCCTACTGAAATACCATTTGAAGCTACTGCATTAATCGCATTTTCTGCCCAATACCCTTTTGGTACATCTTTAAATCCTTTTGTTGCTTTTACTTCTAACTCATATGCTACTGTAAGCACTTGTGCCATTTCTGCACGTGTTAATGTATCTTTCGGTCTAAAGTTTCCAGTTCCATCACCATTAAAGATACCTAATTCTGTTAATACTAAAATTTCTTCTAAGAACATTGTTGACTTTTCATTAATATCTTTGTATGGATTTTCAAGAATATCGCCTTCCTCGAATGCTTCACTGAAATCGATTGTGCGATAAATTAAAGCGGCTACTTGTTCACGAGTTACGTTATGTCCAAAACCGAATACACCATTTCCATAACCAAGCATAATTTCGTGTTCTGCTAAAGTTTGAATTGCTTCATAAGACCAGTGTCCTGCTGGTACATCTTTAAAGATTGCCTGACTTGCTTGTTGTGGCTTTGCAGCTAATTCAGCTTTTGCTGTAGTCCCTTCAGCACTAAATGCTACTCCACCCATAATTGTTAAAGCTGTTGCTACTTTTAGAATCTTTTTCTTCAAAGTACTCTCTCCCTAAAAACATATTTTTTTCTAATATAAAGAATTAACGAAAGCGTAACAATACAATTCCCATGTGATTTTTGTCTAATTTATGAACTATATTTCATATACTTTTATTTACACTCTATTAATAATAAAGTTACTAAACCTCATATTTAAACAAGAAAAAGTTACTTTATTCAATCTCTTATTATCCATTAAATTCCAACAAATAAATTATGAACAGAAAATCGATATACTTATAAATAATATAAAACAAGAAAAAAGCGTGGAATTTCCGCGCTTTTTTCTTGTTTTATATTATATTGATATACTTTAAACGTCCTTATATTTTAACTTTCATTCATAATCTTCATCTTTTACAGGAAAATAAAAAACAGCTCTATTTAAAAACGTTGCATATTGCTCACGTGTTACAACTGTATTCGGTTCAAATTTCCCATTTCCTGTTCCTACTATGACATGATTAGACTGCAGTGCACTAATCGCATTTTTTGCCCAATGATTATTTGGTACATCTTTAAATGTATGGTTCTTCTTCACCTCAAATGTAAATGCGTTTGTAAGAATTTGCGCCATTTCTGCGCGTGTTACTGATGCAGTTGGCCTAAAGTTTCCTTTTTCATCGCCTTTAAAAATACCATGCTCTGTTAATACTAAAATTTCATCTAAAAACATTGTTGCCCTCTCAGAAATATCTTTGTATGGATTTTTTAAAGGTCCTTCCTTTTTCAAATTCAATGTACGATACAGTACTGCCGCTACTTGTTCTCTTGTTACATTATCACCTACACCAAACTTACCATTTCCATAGCCTAACATTACTTTATTGTATACTACGTCCATTATATCGTCATATGCCCAGTAGTTTACTGGAACGTCATCAAACACAATCATTTCTGGATATTCTTCTGCTTTTACGTTTGGAACATTCGTACTTACAAACAAGCCGCCCATAATAGTTACCGTTGCCATTATACGTAACATGTTCTTCTTCATTGCCCTCTCCCCTTTATCTCCATTTGAAAAAACGGAAAATAATAGACTGAAATCCTTTCCAATATTACATATGTTGCTTTTGTACCCATTATGCAATATATTACATTTAAAAAATCTATTATTGTGAAAATCACTACTAAAGGAGAGCCAATTCGCTCTCGATTTCAACTTTTATGCCGAATTGTACGCAAATCATTTCCCTTTCTTATGGTCATTTAAAGATGTTTCTATACATTAAATATTCTACTTTTTTCAAAAGAAATCCTTCACATTTTAAACGTTCATTTTCTAGACAAAAAATGCATTTATATCGACTTAACTACAACATACGACAATATTAACCTATCTATTAACAAAAGCTCATAATAAGCGGAAGATACCTCTTCTACACATTATGAGCTTTCTCTTTATCTATTCCATTTTCCCTGGAGAATTATCAATTGACCGTTGTAAAAACTTCGCAAATTGCCCACGTGTAACGAGCATTTCAGGCTGGAACTCGCCATCTCCCGTTCCTACCGCTACTTTATTAGACTGTAATGCGCTAATTGCATCTCTTGCCCAATAGTTTTCTCGTATATCTGTAAATGTATGCGGACTCTTCGCTTTCAACTCATATGCTTTCGTTAAAATTTGTGCTAGTTCTGCACGAGTCAGTGTATCTTTCGGACGGAAGTTTCCATTTTCGTCGCCTTTAAAAATACCGATATTTGTTAAATGTAAAATTTCGTAAGGAAACATTGTTGACTTCCCGCTAATATCCCCATATGGATTCCCATCAAATACACTTCTTTTTAAACCAAGTGCACGATGTAGCACTGCCGCTGCCTGTTCACGTGTTATATTATCTTCTGTCCCAAACTTACCATTTCCATAGCCATACATAATGCGATGATATACTAAATTTGTAATTTCATCATATGCCCAATGATCTGTTGTTACATCATCAAACTCTATCATAATATTAGGACTAGATTTTTGAGTAACATCTGTATTTGCAGACACACCATTTGCACTTACAAATATTCCCCCCATTAAAGTTAGTGATGTCGCGATCTTTACTAGCTTTTTCATCTCTCTCATCTACCTTTTCCTTTATTTTCCTACCCGTCTATTTTACATAAAATATGGAAAATATCAATAGAATACGATCAAATTATTCACAATTCCGAATACACTTTTTCTTCTACCACTATTTTTTCACCTTTCGTTTTTCGAAAAGTAAAAGCCATTCCTACAAATATAAGGATAATCCCTACTACTTGCATACTAGTCGGTCTAAATCCGGTAAAGACTGTGTCTAATAGTATCGCAACAGCAGGATCTAAAAATACTAATACAGAAATCATTCTAGTAGATAAATCTCTTAAACTGTCAAAAAATAAGTAATATACAAACCCCGTATGTATAAGTCCTGTCGCTGTGATCATCATCCAGTTCATCTCTGTTAACCCTTGAAACTTGCCAAAATCTACGAATGGTAGCAATAAAAATATACCTAAAAACGTTTGTAAAAATGTCATCGCATATGCACTCGTATGCCGAATTCCTTTTCCTAATAAAGTGGTAAAAGCATAAAATAGTGCTGCAAGAAGTGCCCATACCATGCCAGATGACATAAGTTTCTCAAGCGATACATTACCATCTACCCCAGCTACTAAAACTGTACCGATAAAACAAATGGCAATAGACAAAACAGCAAACATTGTAAGTCTCTCTTTAAATACGATACTACCAATCATTAATACAATAATTGGTGCAAGATGATAAACTGAAATCGCAATTGTAATCGACATAACTTCAAACGCTTTAAATAAAAATACCCAGTTAAAAACGAGAAATACACCGCATGCTAATATTTGTATAACTTCTTTTTTATTCCATTTCTCACTTTTATACTGTCCTGTTACGAGCCAACATAATGCTAAAAATATAGTCGCACAAATGCAACGAACGAATACTAATTCAAAAGACGGTAAACCTGTTTGAACAGAAAAAAATCCAATTGATCCGAAAATAGACATCGAAAGGATCATTTTTATAGCCGGCATTGATTTTTTATTGAACACCCTTTCTCTCCTCCTAAAATCAATCTTTTACAAACGAAAAATCTCCAAAACATTACGTATTATTATATATTACAATCGGAAAATTGTAAAAAATTAGAATATAATAAGTGATAACCGTACAAAATTCCCATAAAAAAATCATCCTTTTTTACATGGGATGATTTTTTTATTTATTGAGAGGAATTTCTCCATATTAAAACTGCAATATACTACTACTTTTGAAGAGTAAATTGAGCAACTATTTGTTTTAATTCTCCTGCTACGTTGTGCAGATGTTCAATTGAAGCCGAAATCTCTTGAACAGATTTTTCTTGCTGTTGAATAGACTCTTTTACCCTATCAGTTCGATCAGATGATCTTTGAGAAATTTGCGCCATGTCTTCTGTAGAAGCAGAAATCTCCTCACTACTCGCTGCAATTTCATCTGTAGACATAGATACCGTTTGAATTTGCTCAGATACTTGCTGCACTTTTTCTGTAATTGTTCCAAATACTTTTTCTGTATGCATTACTACTTGAGTACCTGCCTGTACCTCATTATCTACTTTCCCCATCATATGTACCGTATGGTTCGTTGTTCCCATAACTTGAGTAATAAGCTTCTCAATTTGTTTTGCAGAATCACTAGATTGTTCTGCTAATTTTCGTACTTCATCTGCCACAATTGCAAATCCTCTACCACTTTCCCCAGCACGTGCAGCCTCAATTGCGGCGTTTAATGCTAATAAGTTAATCTGAGAGGTAATAACTTGCATAACATCAATGATTTTAACAATTTCTTCTGATTGTTCTTTCATAGTCTCTACTTGTTTCACACCGCTATGTACTGAATTTTGGATTGTATCCATCTGTTGAATCATTTGTTTCATTAATTTGTTACCACTCTCTGCATCTAATGCTGATTGAGCAGACAATTCATTTACAGAGGATGATGTATTCACTATGCTCTGCATTCCTTGTGTCAACTCTTCCATCGCACCCGCAGTCTGTTCCATTGCTTGCATTTGACTCTCTGCACCATTGGCAACTTCTTCAATCTCCATAGTGATTTTCTTTGCTGCACCGCTAGATACCTCCGATGCAGATACTACTCCGTCTGCATGTTGGAATAAAAGCTGAATATTATTCTCTACTTCTTGCATATTTGTTCTTAGCCCTGCAATCATCTCGTTAAAATCACTTACTAGTATACCTAATTCATCTTTAGCATTATAATCGCCATGTACAGTTAAATCTCCCTCTTTCGCCCTTTCCATCATATGACTAACCGTTTGTAAAGGAGCAACTATAAGCTTGCTAATAATATAACTTACTATACATATAATGATTGTAGTAACTACTGCAAGAATAATAAAGGTAATAACGGACCGATCTATCATTTTTTGAGAATCTTTAAATACTTGATCAGCTAAGTTTGAAACATAAGTTTCTAAATCTACAGCATAACCAGCTAACTCTACTCCCTTCGGTTTTAAGTCCTTTTGAAATTCATTTACCATTTGAGATTCATTTGTTCCCTTCGCTTTGTCAAACAACTTCTTATATGTCTCCATATAACTCGGCAAAGATTTCTTCATCTTCTGAAACAGCTCATCCTCTTGCTTACTTAAATTAACGCCATCATCATATTCTTTTAATAAAGAATCATATTTTTTAAGATCTTTTTCAACATTACTAATAATTCCCTCTTTATTTGCCCCCTCATTTTGTGACGTTGTAATTAATTCTAGCAAGTTATATTCTAGTGAATTTTGTGTACGAAGCATTCCTTCTAATAAAACTGCAGAATTTTGATAATCATCTACTACAATTTCTGTATCGTGCTTGATCTTATTAATAGAATTAATTGCTACACAGCTCATAATTGCCATGCCTAAAACTGCTAATGAGATAAGTGACAATAATTTATATTTCACTTTTAAATTTTTTAAAAAATACATTTTTCCACCTTTATTCCTTTATATATAGATTTTTAGAATTTTATAGCTTATTATTTACAAAATCACAATAAAAAGCAATGATAAATATTCCCAATATCAAACTTATATCTCTATAAAAAAAGAAGTAGCATAATAGCTACTTCTTTTTGCTTTGTTTCTCATATTGTTCAAACGTATGAATTCTTTCGAAAATTGGTGGATGTGTGTATAAGAAAAACTTCACTAACGCAGGCGGATTTACTTGACTTAAGCTCGTTTTTGATAAATATTGAAACGTTTTTACACCAGATTTCCCGTCCCTCGTCATATCTAAAGCATATTGATCTGCCGCTCGTTCTTCTATACGAGAAACATAGTTTGTTGCTGGTTGTGATGCAAAAGAGAGAACAGAAGAAATTAAGAAAAATAAAGGTAAAATTGAGAAACATGCTACTCTTGAAATTTGCAGTGTATCTCCCCATTTTCGAATACACATATTTATAATACGACTAATGAGATACATCCCTATAAACGATAGCAATACATAACTCGCAACGCCCCAATATATATGTTTCATAACATAATGCCCCATTTCATGGGCCATTATAAATAAAATCTCTTTATCTTTTAATTGCTTAAGCGTCGTATCCCACATTACAATACGCGAGTTAAGTCCTATTCCTGTTACATATGCATTTAACGCATTCGTTTTTTCCGACATATTTACTTCATATACGTGTTTAGCAGGAATATCGGCTTTGTCTGCCATCTCTAAAATTTTCGTTTCTAATTCTTTATTTTTCAGCGTCGAGAAGTCGTTATACAGTGGATCAATCACGACAGGCTGTATGAATGTTAAAAAGATTGTAAATGGAACAGAAAGCGCCCACCCTGCTAGCCACCATCTCTTTGGGAATTTGCGAATAAGCCATAACAGAACGGTAACTACGATTAACATCGTCGCATAACTCTCCCAAAAACCGATAACGTGATCTTTTATCCAGCTTTGTGTACTTTGCGTTGAAATACCGTAATCAACGGACACTTTTCGGCTAATCCATTGCATTGGCAGGGCAAGAACTGTTGTAAGTAATGATAAATAAAAGAAATAAATCGCAACTTGCAGGACACTTATTTTCGTCGTTTCCTTCGACCATTTCTCAAACTTCTTTGAAATACCGAGCACAAGCACAAATAATAAAATAATCCATTCAAGAGGCGTCGCTAAAAAATACAGTAAATTTTTCACGCGCGAATAATCTTGGCTTAGCGTAAGCTCTCTTGCATTCATAAACGTTTCTGGATCTGCACTCGTTCCTTTATACATGTCCGGAATCAGTTCATGATTCCATCCAAATAAATACCAATATATAAATAACGCAAACCCAACGTACAAAAAAAGCGACCACCCAATAACCTTCCTCACGCTTTTCCCTCCTCTATGCTGCCTGTCTATTATTATTGTAAGTTCGTACATGCTAAATTAGAACAAGCTTATTACGCGAATTGCTCGAGAACCCTCTATTTACATAAAAAAAACTCTTCTACATAAAGAAGAGTTTTACCTACCTTTAGACACTTTCTTCGTTTCATACTCTGGGATAAGAAACGTACTTACAACCCAACATATTAAGCCAACGCCTTTTATATAACGTATATATTCATAGTCTTGAAAAAATAAAGTCGTTACAATAAGCGTAAAAAATCCAATTAAAACTAGTACGTATCCTATTTGCTTCTTAGATAACATAACGCGCCCCCTTAAGGAAGTACATCCATTAATAAGCTAAAATCTTGTAAAGAAAAAGTACTATATTTCATAATACCTTGTACAGCTAATAGTAAAATAAGACCGGTCACACACATATAATTAATACTTTCTTCACTCTTTTTTTCAGCAACTATTCCGCCGCTTATACATAATATCCCTAATAAATGGAGTGCTAAATACATAAAGAAATAAGCTTCCTCCCAGCGAAGAATAACATTGACTGTCGTTATCAGCACAATACTAAGCAAAATCAAATAAAAAAACTTATTTGATGATATTGTTTCATTCATATAATTTTATACATCCCTTTCAAATTTAGAATGAATGATGTTTCAAAGCTATAAAGTAAATGATTGTTTTCATACTATAAAACAAAAGGAAAGCCACTATTACTTTCTCGAATACTTTATGAACCCACATATGCTTCTCTTCATTTTTTCTGAAGATGCGCTTCATCATTTCTTCTACAATTAGACCAAATATTAGTAAACCCCCTAACACAATAAGAAGAGAAATAATATTTTCTTTTACATGAGTACTAGAAAATAAGTAATACTCTGGAAACACAATCGTATCTACTACGGGTTGCACCCAATGACAAACGCTTTTATCACACATATCTGTAATAGACGTAGAATCTATAATGTCTTTCAATATTTTTTCAATCGTCTTCTTCATCTCATTTACTTCCCACTACGTCTGAAAAGCTTTTTTCCTGCTCTACATATATAGCGGGCATTTCTTTACTCCAATATTTGCGGTTAACAAATAAGAAGATGAGTACTAAGTTTAATCCTGTTATAAAAATAATAAGTCCTGGGAAAAAGGTCGTATAATTTGAGAAATCTGCAAAACTCATTATTTCTTCTTTATTTATTAAATAAGAAGCGCCGATTACAAATGCATTGTTTAACATGTGAATAGCAATTGGCATAAGTAAACTATTCGTACGAATATATACGATTGATAGTACAACGCTAAATACTACTGCGCCTAGGAAATCAACATGTAACAACGCAAACAACATAGCTACTACAATGATCGCTATACTCGTTCCCCATTTTGCTGCAAAGCGTTGCAGTAAAAATCCCCGAAAAACAAATTCACCAATAATTGGTGCGATGAACACGACCATAATAATTTGATATACATATCCCCCTGTACTATCAATAATCGGTTCACGTAATGCGTTCATAATAAATTCCGGTGTAATCCATGCAAAACTATACATGTACAAAATAAGATATCCATAACTAAACACGGCTAACATAAGTGCAATGTATAAAACTTGCACCAGGTTAAATGTTTCATTTTTATTAATAAATAATGAAAAGGAAACACGGTGTTTTCTACACTCAAAAAAAATCCATGTAATCGGAAGGATATAGAATATAAGAATATTTATAAAAGAAGAATTTTGCATATGAAATGTATTTTCTATCAATTCATTACTGATTCTTGCAACTAACGTTAATAGTGCAAATACAATTAAAAAATATCTAGCTCGCATCGTTTGAAACGGATTCACACTCATCTCCTCCCCTATGTTACTTTTATCATATCATCTGATTCTTAATTTTTTGAGAAAGAAAACCTTAAAATTTCCTTAAAAATTCCATAAGTTACAGAAAGATGATATGATATTCGAGAAAATTAGGAGGGATTTTTTATGTATCAAGCAAATATTTTGCTCGTTGATGATGAAACAGCAATTTTACAATTACTAACTACCATTCTTGAAAAAGAAGGTTTTTCTCATATTACAACTGCAACATCGGCTGAAATAGCATTATCTCTCACTGAGCAAAATGATTACGATTTAATTATTTTAGATGTCATGCTTCCTGGACAATCTGGTTTTGATATTTGTCCAATCATTCGTCAAAAAACAGATTGCCCTATCTTCTTCCTCACAGCTAAAACATCTGATTTAGATAAAATATCTGGATTTTCACACGGTGCAGATGATTATATTACGAAGCCATTTAATCCACTTGAAGTAGTAGCTCGTATGAAAGCACAACTCCGAAGACATATGAAACAAGCAGTACCACACGAACAAAAAGCACACTCCAGTTCATTTGGCAGATTTGCAATTGATCAACATTCCGCAGAACTTACAGTAAATGGACGTATTGTCGAATGTTCCGCCCAGCTATTTCAGCTACTACTCTTCTTTTGCGAGAATCCGAACTACGTATTTTCGAAAGAAGAAATATACGAAAAAGTTTGGGGAGCCCCTGCCTATAATGGCGATGATAATACCGTAATGGTTCACATTCGAAAACTACGTGAAAAAATTGAACAAGATCCAAGTAAACCAGAATATATAAAAACCGTTCGCGGACTTGGCTATAAATTCATTACAAAGTAGGGTGACGATATGAACTTTAATAAACGACTTATTATACAGTTTATCCTGCAGCACGTATTTGTGTTAGTTACGTTACTGATTGCTGTAGTAGCTGCTTTCACTTATTTAATTTTTCTTGTTACGAGTACTTCATATGAACCGAACATTCCAGATTCTGATAATTTTATGATTGCAAGATATATCTCTTCAGAAGATGGCGATATTTCGTTAAAAGCTGAAGTAAAAGACTTAATTAAGGAGAAAAATGATTGGATTCAAGTTGTAGAGGAAAACGGAAAAGTTCTCTATCACTTTAATACACCTAGTGACGTACCAACATCTTATACGAAAGCATCTTTATTCTCGTATATAAAGAATCACATAGAAAGCCCTTATACATTTACATATTGGGAAATTGAATTAGAAGAAAAGAATGTACTTGTTATTTACGGTGGTATGTTAAAAAGCAATGCATTACTAAAAACGATCCAGAAAACGCACCCTTCTGTATCTACGGATTCGTTCACATTAACAGAAGAAGAAAAACAGTTACTTTCTAAAGAAAAAGCAACACTTCAAATCTTTAATAGCGTTGGCGAAGAAGTATTCTCCTATCCAAACGGAAAGAAAAAAACATTTTCTATTATACAAGCCGCTCTTAGCGAAAAAGAACCGTGGAATCATAAGGAAAACACGTCTAGCTTTTATGACACAAATAGCAATCATCTCCTTGTTGTAACTGCCAAAAATGAGCACTACTACCCAGATGATGAAATAGAAGATATATTTACTAAGAAGTTTCTCATCGGATGTGGATTAATCCTTCTTATCGTATTTGTTTATTTAGTCATTCTTTCTATTTGGTACGGTAATAAATTCGGAAAACCGTTATTACATGCGATGCGCTGGCTTAAAAACATCGCTGGTGGCAAGTACGAAGAGCCTGTTAGTAAAAAGGGTAAACCTATTAGGTTCAGGCGATCTGGTAAAGAAAAATGGTCATTCCGCTTATTTAGTGATGTTACAAATTCACTAGAACATCTTTCTATTACACTCAAAAAAAATGATGCAATGAGGCAAGTACTGCAGCAAACACGGGAAGAATGGATTACTGGTCTAACACACGATTTAAAAACGCCACTTAGTTCCATATATGGCTACGCATTATTACTAGAATCAAAACAGTATAACTGGACCGATCATGACATTCAGCAATTTGGTAGTGTTATGAAAGAAAAATCTCAATATATGACTACATTAATTGATGATTTAAGCTTAACGTATCAATTAAAAAATAACAGTCTTCCTGGGCAGCATGTGAACATTGAAATGAATCAATTCGTCCAAAAAGTATTATTACAATTTATTAATAATCCGACACTTCAAAATCAAAATATTGAATTCGTACCAAGCTCAAATAAAATTCAATATTTCATTGAAGAAAAATGGTTCCAGCGTATTATCGAAAACTTACTCGTAAACGCTGTAAAACATAATAATGAAACGACTAATGTCATGGTAAAACTTTCGCAAAACGCTACTTCATTTACACTCTCTATTTCAGATAACGGAAAAGGAATGGATGATAAAACGAAAGAGCTTCTATTTGAACGGTATTACCGAGGAACGAATACAGAAGAAAGCAACATCGGAACTGGACTTGGCCTCGCCATTACGAAACAGCTCGTTCATGCTCATAACGGAACAATTTCTATCGATAGCGAACTTGGAAAAGGAACGTCAATTATACTTGTGTTCCCGTTTCGTTCGTAGAAAAGGCGCTATATGGCGCCTTTTCTTTTTTGGTGAATGAACTCTATTTTCTTGGTAGTTCGGCGGTAAATGAAATTATATCGATTTACCGACAAACAATCCTCCTCCCTTACCATAAAAAATAACCTCTCACAACTCACTATGAAAGGTCACTCCGTATTTCAGCTATTTCCCTACTAACACAAACACATTCTCATCAGGTGCTTCCATTACCGCAACGTGTCCTGATTCTGTTGGAAATGGTTCTCGAATCCATTTTACATCTTTATTATCTTTTAAACTTTCATACGTTTGTTGCACATCTTCTACTAATACTTCGATTTCCATAAAATTTATATCCGGATGATTGCTTATTACTAACTCCGAACTTTTCTCATCTGGAAACTTCAATCCTATTAACGTCCAAATAGCCCCTTCTTCTAATTCTCTTTCTATAACCCAGTTTTGCTTCATTCCCATTTCTTTATAAAAAGAAACGGATCTTTCTATATCCTTCGTATGTATAGATACACATTCTAGTTTTTTGAACATCGTCCCATTCCCCCTTTATAAAAAAGCGAATCATTTCTCAATGACTCGCTCTCACTCTATTATTTTTTCTTCACCGGTATCCAAAGTTCTACTTGAGCAAACTCACTCTTATCTTCATGACAACGCTCATCATATAATTCAAACTCAGTAACGCCGCAATGTTCATAGCCTGAATGCGGGAACCATTCTGAGAACACTGCATTCCAAGTTTGGTGAATAGACGATACCATTTCTTCATGAGGAACTTTCGGCGTTGTAAATACTGCATATGTCGCTGCTGGGAACGTACGCTTTGCAACTTCATTTGGTACATTTTCAAAGTCTGTAACTTCCATTCCAATAATATACGTGAAGTCCCCTGTTTCTAAATTAAAATCAGTACATAATCCAAGCTCTACCCATTGGCTCGTATCTTTACGATTCGGAATCGTCGTTCCAAGATCTTTTTGTAAATATTCTTGCCAAAATGCTGGAATGTCTTGATGGTTTTTTCCTTCTTTACTCGTCGTCTTCAGTTCATAACCCGCCACTAAAAATTCTGGTTTATTTACAATACGATATTCCATTTGTATGCCTCCTAAATACGGATTTAATTTTCTTTGATTTACATTCACGCTGTAATACATCGGTGTTTCAATTTCTCGTTTTCGATATTCACTTGGTGTCATTTGAAATAATTTTTTAAAGGCTCTCGTGAACGTTTCGTGAGATTGAAAGCCATGCTCAAATGCGATATCAATAACTTTTTCATCCGTATGAGAAAGTTGGTAAGCTGCCCGGGCTAACCTCCTCTTTCGAACATACTCCATTACCGTATCACCTACTAACGCCTGGAATACACGATGAAAATGCGACTCAGAAAAACCTGCAATACGCGCTAAATTACGCAGCGTCTGTTTTTCCATTACATCTTCCTCAATATAATCAATGGACCTTTGAATTTGTGTTTCATAGCTTTCCATCTCTGTTCACCCGCCTTATATGTATTATGATAAAAGAGAATCTTATCCAATTCTTGACGTTTTTTACTATAATTCCAAAAACAAATGTAACTTTTTTATATGTATTTCGTTGTTATGTATGAAGGGAGGGAAATGTAGTGAAACGCAACCAATCATTAGAAGAAATTTATTCAGATCATATGCATGATTTATTTCGCTATCTTCTCTCCCTAACCGGAGATTCCCACTATGCGGAAGATCTCATGCAAGAAACATTTTACCGCATGCTCGTCCATATTGATTATTACAAAGGCGAAGAAATTAGACCGTGGTTATTTACAATTGCCTACAACGCCTTTATCGATTGGTATCGAAAAGAGAAAAAATATAAAACAACTACAGTGGAAGAATTCCATTTACCAAACGTACCAAGTACAGAACATGAATATTTCGTAAAACATGAGATTGCTAGTTGGTTAAACAGCTTATCTTCTCTTCCCCTTGAAAGACGAAATGTCCTGCTACTACGAGATTACTACGGATTCTCGTATAAGGAAATAGCAGAAATGACTGGTCTCTCACTAGCAAAAGTGAAAATTGAATTACACAGGGGACGAAAAGAAACGAAAAGCATAAAGGAGTGATCAGGATGGGTTGTACAGAGTTTAAAAAACTGTGGGAGAAATACAAAAATGGAACGCTCACGCATGATGAACAAGAGCAGTTAGAAAGTCATATTGAGACATGTAAAGAGTGTGAAGTGTACTTAGATGAGTTGCTTTCGAAGAGTGAACCGATAAAGAAAAGACTACCGCCACAAAATCTGAAAGTCCCATTTTGGAAAATAAAATGGAAACAGCGTTGGCAAACCGTTAGTTTTGTCCTTGCCGCTTGTATAGCAATCTATTTTGTTGGTCATTTTTCATCTTCTTTTTACTTCTATAATATGAAAAAATTAGTTGAAGTAAATGAGATTCCAGCACTCGCACTAGAAGCAACAATTCCAAATAGTCGTTCCACTGGAGGCAGTACAAAAATAAAACCCTTTTTTCGTGCAGAAAATGAAATAAATTTAGTTAAAACGGTTGGCAAAAAAGAACTTCCAATTGGCACAGTAACAACGCGTAGTTTCTTATCATCTGTAACTGACACAAATCAATCTTGGGCAAATAAACTCTATTCAAAAAAACTTTCCTTTGTTCACCCAAAAATTAAGCAAGATGAGCATTTGAAAGAAATATCTAAAAAAGTTTGGGATACACTTGGAAAGATACATGAGGGCACCGTTGCAGAAGTAGCGCTATCTTTTGACAAACCTTACACATTACAAGAATTAGAATCCCTTTTATATAACGTATTTGAAGCGCAAGAAATGCCACCAACTCCTATTTGGTACGCTTTAGACACAGGGCAAGAAAGAATAAATGAAAATGATTTTATCCTACATGGCCGAGAGATTATTGGATTTCCAGAACATATAAATCTCCCCGATAATGAAGCAAAACGACCAAAGACAAAAGAAGATGAAGTAATCGAAATGATGCGTATTCTTTCTGAGCATAAAGAAACTGTAAGTAAAACTACTCAGACTTCTGAAAAAGAGCTGAACTTAGATAAGCGTTATGAGTATGTAAAAGAGAACGGTGTGAAAGTATATGGCATTGTCATTACAGGCCCGTCGAAAGAGTTATTAAAATTACAAAACTCGCCTCACGTTCGTTATGCGACTCTTGGAGATATTGAGGTTTGGAATTGGTTTAATCAGTGATTTGGGAAAAGAAGAGCATCTAGGAGTGATGCTCTTCTTTTTTATTCCCTCTCCACAAACTTCCAAACTAAAAATGCTGCACATAGATAGGAAAGGCCAATAACTAAAAAGCTATAGCTTGCCCCTCTGTACCAATTGGATGATCCATTTAAAATGATTCCCATAATTGCTATACCGACTAATGCACCAATTTGACGATTTACATTTAAAGTTGCTCCAGCCATATTCCCATTTTCACTACCGGCAGATTTCATTACAATTGTAGTCATGGCAGGTACTGCTATACCGATTCCAAGATTAACAACACTATAAATGATTGCAATTCCTATATAACTCACATTATTTACTAAAAGCATTAATAATAAAGATCCTATACTAGCTATAAATAACGCTATGAATAATAACGACTTTGAGCTAAACTTAGTCACCATTTTTGCAAATAATACATTCCCAATAACAAATACACTCATCATTGGCAATAGTTGTAGTCCTGCTACAAACGGGCTTGCTCCATATGCTTTTTGCAAAAAGAGTCCAAACATAAATATGCCGCCAAATAAAGCGAAGTTTATTAGAAACCCAACTATATTTGCTGAGGTAAACGTCTCATTTTGGAACAACACTCTTGGCACAACCGAGTTTTTTGACTTTCGTTCTGCATAAACAAAGAGAATAGCGGTTAATACCATCCCTACTATTCCTCCTAAAATTTGAGGCGAGGACCATCCGTAACTTGGCCCTTCAATTAGAGTAAACGCCAACAATGTTATTGCAATTATACCGATTAAATGATTCGCTACATTTATTTTCTCCTTTTTCGGTAAAACATTTGGAATAATTATAAATGCCATTAAAATACCAGTTATCCCGATTGGAAAATTTATAATAAAAATGCTTCGCCAGCCAAATGTATTTACTAAAAGGCCACCAATAAAAGGACCCGTACCAGAAGCAATGGAGACAATTGCGGACCATATCCCAAACATTTTAGCTCTCTTCTTTTCATCTGGAAACGATAATACTAATAAACTAAGTGAACTTGGCATAAATAAAGCCGCTCCAACACCTTGAATTATCCGGCCTATAACAAGAGCGTTCCCCGTTGTAGCAACCGCACATAAAAGAGATGCGAACACAAAAATAATTAAACCAATCATATATATTCTTTTTGCTCCAAAACGATTGGCCAGCGCCCCTCCAGCCAATAATAATGCCGCAAAAGATAAAATATATCCGTCGACAATCCATGTCGAACTATACAATGCCAGTCCTAATGTTTCTTGAATATTTACCACTGCAACATTTACTACTGTTACATCTAAAGTTGCCATAATAAATCCCATTGCCAAAGCGATTAAAATGATAATACCCGAGTTCTCCTTTGTTTGAACATCTAAATTTCTACTAGCCACTCCACTCACTTGCTTACTCCCCTTTCAAAAATTAGTAATTTACCTATATATTCCTTTAGGACTATAATAAATAAAGTACTTCATTTATAAAAGTACTGATTTTTTATATAGTACCTATACTTTTATATAGTAAGGAGTGTTTATATGGAAAATACAAATGAAGAAACTTTATTAAAATGCCCTATTGAAAAAACAATGTCTGTAATAGGCGGAAAGTGGACTTTCTTAATTTTAAGAGATTTGTTTTATAGTCCTAAACGTTTTGCTGAGCTTGAAAGATGCCTAAACGGTATTAGCCCACGCACTCTATCTCTTCGCTTAAAAGAACTTGAACAAGAAAATATTATAAAGAGAACGATCTACTCAACTATGCCACCTCATGTGGAATATTCACTAACAAAAAAAGGGGAGACACTCCGTCCTATTTTTGACGCAATGAAGGATTGGGGAAATGAGTGGAAAATATTAGATGAATAGAAAGAAGGTATCATCTTATGTGATGATACCTTCTTTCTGTTAATCCGAAATCACTTTCACATACATCCCTCTCACCGCTTTTTCATAAGCGACCTCACTCATCTTCCTTATGTTTTCTGACACAACAGACGAGTGAATAACTTCACCTGCACGAAGTAACGGCGGATCAATAAGGCGTACTTTATTGTTCTGATATAAATCATAATCATTTCTATCTTCTTTTACTTTTACATTCGGATGGACTTTTCTTAATAAAGCATGTACTTCTGGATCACTACATTGCTGTAATTTCGAGATTAGCTCATCATCTTCAAGAAGAAAATTATCTGCATGAATAACCTCTTTATGCAGAGCTAACTTTAGCGTTTTCGCTAACATATCATTTCCGTAAATATTCATTGGTTGCATAAAGAAATCGATTACTTCTTTGTAATACGTTTGTGTAAACCATTCAGCTATTTCGATATTTTGAAGGACCATTTTCCCCTCTACTGCAATAATATTCTCTAAAAATCTATGAACCTCTTCTAAAGAAATATATCCGTATGTATACATATCTCGTAACGTATAATCCACTCTGTCTGCACATAATTCTGGTGCTGATCTTTCCAGTAACGTCCACTTCGAATCATCTAACAAAATATCTTCATAGTTATAACCATACTTCGCAAGGATAGCTGGAATGTCTGAGTTTTTCACGACAGAACTAAATATCTCTTCATGATAACTTTCATTTCTATTATCAAAAACGTAATCAATCACGTGAGAAAAAGCAGTATGTGATACGTCATGCAGTAAACCTGCAATTTGCTCTTCTACTGAACCACCTAGTTTTTTAACTAACAACATAACACCAACTGAATGATCAAAGCGCGTTACATTCCATTTCTCATTTATTAAGTAGCTTGCGCCATTTTGATGAATACCTTTAAGTCTTTGCACAGACTTACTTAAGATTAATTCTCCTACTACTGGATCCACTTCAAATTCTCCGTATAGTACATCTGATATGATCACTTATAATCCCCCTTTATTTCAGCCGAGTCTTATAATCGTACCTCTTTTATGAAATGAACACTATAAAAATAATAAATCTAAATATATCGATATTAAACTTTTAATATTATATATTATACATGTCTGTTATTTGTTTTAATTCATTTATTTTTATTGAGTGCTCCTTATGTGGAGCCTTTTTTTATTTGTAAAAATAGAGAGCCATTAGCTCTCTATTACATACACTTATTCAAACGTAACCTCTACCTGTACAATCTCCGACCTACTTCCAAGTCTAAGCGGTGGTCCCCAAAATCCGAAACCAGAAGAAACAATTGCGTGGAATGCACCTTTTTGTGCGTATCCCCAGTCTAGTTCGTACATTCTTCTCGTTACAATATGATTTGGCGCCATTTGTCCGCGGTGCGTGTGACCGGATAATAGTAAATCTACGCCAGCATCCGCTGCTTGTTTTAACTCAAATGGTTGGTGATCCATTGCGATAACTGGCATCGATTTATCCACTGCACTCATAAGTTTTTCAAAGCTTTGGCGATCTCGCTCTGTTTTATCTCTTCTGCCAACGAGATAGAAGTCATCTTCAATGGTGATCACTTCATCTAACAAAATACGAATATCGATCTTATCCATCTCTTGTAAAAATTCTGGAACTGCTCGCCCGTAATATTCGTGGTTTCCTAACACACCATATACGCCTAGTGGAGCTGTCATTTGTTTCATAATATGTCCCATATTTTTTTGAATGAACACACCTGGATGATCATCTATAATATCACCAGGCAGTAAAATAATATCAGGCTCCATTTCATTTACATGACGAACAAGCCTTTTCAAATGCGAAACGCCAGATAATTTACCAAAATGCATATCAGAAGCCATCGCAATGCGTAAGCTTTTACGTCCCTCTACTTTTTTCGGAATGTGCACCTCATACTTTCTTACTACCGGGCTATATGCATTAAATACTCCGTACGCAAAGATAAAGATAAATGCAGCTAACACAGCTGCCCCTGTCCAAATAATTGCCGCTTCTTTCTCTACTACAAACTGTAAAAGAAAGACTGTAATATTAGCTAACGGCAATAACATAAGCGCGTATTGTATAACCGCAAACCAAATCGAACCTATCGTTCTTAGGAAAGGCAAAAACTTAAACACTTGCACGAGAATGTACGCATATGAAATGAAGCCAACTATGAAAGCGTAATATCCCCAAGACTCCCAGCCAAATACCGTGCTAAGCCAAACCCATCCGTTCCAGCCTATGTAAAGCATAAGTAGTGTGTATATAATTAATATCGTAAATATATTGAGATAACGAAGATTCTTCACAACTAGCCTCCTTATTCATTTCTTCTATTATAACTTGTTATGCACTTATAACGTAAATATTAAGCACAGCGATCTTCACAATAAAAACCTCTAACTGTTTAGTGTTGTTGCGTTTGTTGCGACGCAAGTTGGGGAGTTGATGAAGAGGAATATATAAACAATACAGCGACAATTCTCTTGAGAAGGATTCATAAAATTTCATTATTCAAAACTCACCTATGCAATTCTGCATAACCATCTATTCTGTTTTATTTTTATGTTACGATATAAATGAAATACGACATATATCGACAAAAATAAAAGGAAGTGATTGCATGAAACGTTCTAAAACATATTTAAAATGTTTAGCATTATCCGCTGTTTTTGCTAGTAGCGCTTTAACTCTTTCAACACCTGCTGCTTATGCTCAAACGACGTCACAAGTTGTAACAGATATTGGGCAAAATGCAAAAACACATACGAGCTATAATACATTTAATAATGATCAAACTGATAATATGACAATGTCTTTAAAGGTAACTTTTATTGATGATCCAAGCGCTGATAAACAGATTGCCGTTATTAATACAACTGGTAGTTTTCTAAAAGCAAATCCTACTATAAGTAGTGCGCCTATTGATAACTACCCAATCCCTGGCGCTAGTGCAACATTACGCTATCCTTCACAATATGATATTGCCTTTAATCTTCAAGATAACAGCGCCCGTTTCTTTAACGTAGCACCTACAAATGCTGTAGAAGAAACGACTGTAACCTCTAGTGTATCTTATCAACTTGGCGGTTCTGTTAAAGCTTCTGCAACGCCAAATGGACCTAGCGCTGAAACGGGTGCAACTGGTCAAGTAACTTGGTCTGACTCTGTAAGCTATAAACAAACAAGTTATAAAACAAATTTAATTGACCAAACAAATAAAAACGTAAAATGGAACGTATTCTTTAACGGATATAACAATCAAAACTGGGGTATTTACACACGTGATTCCTACCATTCTTTATACGGAAACCAACTGTTCATGTACTCTCGCACATACCTATATGAATCTGATGCAAAAGGTAATTTAATACCGATGGATCAACTTCCAGCGCTAACAAATAGCGGTTTCTCTCCTGGTATGATCGCTGTTGTTATCTCTGAAAAAAATACAGACCAATCTAACCTACAAGTCGCTTATACAAAACACGCCGACGACTACCAACTTCGTCCAGGCTACACATTCGGAACTGCAAACTGGGTTGGAAACAACGTAAAAGACGTTGATCAAAAAACATTTAATAAGTTGTTCACACTGGATTGGAAGAATAAAAAATTAGTTGAGAAAAAATAGATAAAGAAAACCGAACCGCCATTTAGATGGTGGTTCGGTTTTTATTTAAATAACAAAATCCTTTCGTATCACTTTTCAAAACATTACCCATGCATCTTCATTCATTAACTACAACCTCTCTATTTGGATCTATCATTGCAACAATATCAATGTAAGGATTATAGTGATTAAACAATGTTTATTCTTGTGATTTCATAGCCAATAAAAATCTATCTATATAAAGAAAGAGGGTGTCTCCAAAAGAGCATTTTTAATGACCTTTTGAGACACCTTCTTCAGCAATTTATTTCTCCTTAACCGCTTGAATTACCTGATCTATACTTTCTGCTACAAGCACGGGAGTCCAAATTCCCTCTCCATGTTCAGCAGTGTACACTGCACACCCTATACCTTTAGTATCTACAAAAATAGGATCTCCTATATATGAATCTAAGCCAATTACCATCCAACTTTCTTGCCAAGATCCTTCTTCATTACTCATTAAATTTTCCCCATTATCGGTAATACTGTATCCAATCTGTCCTTCTTCTATTTCTTCACTATTAAATAACTCTATTGTAATTTCTTCTCCGTCGCAATCTAACTCAATTTCATTATCTTCTAAACAATTTACACACTCTAAAAGCTGTTTTATTTTACTATGATAATTCAAGAAAAAACATCCTTTCTCATACTACTAATAACGTAAAATAATAATCAGTGGAGAAAATCCCCACTGATTATTATTTTACAACAAAATTTTACAAATTAATCCTCTTCAAACCTAAACTCTTCTATTCAGCTGAATCTCGTTTTAATTGTACCATCTTAGTCGTTCATTAAATTTACTTATATTCGTATTGCCTCTTCTAATAATAAATCTAACCACTCATCCATGGTTCCTAGATCTCTTAAAACTTTCTTATTTCTTAAATGTAATTCTAATACTCTATTCTCTTCGCTAATAGCATATATTGTGCCCAAATCCATTGAATCTGCAAAGACAAAATATGAATCAGGAATTTTTTTAGAAGCATATAGTTGTTGAAAGCTATACAAATCAAACGGTTGAAAATATTCTTCCTCATCAGAAAGACCACCCACTTTCGGCTGCCCTGCTATACGAACTAAATTCGCTAAAAAGCTTCCGTTCATAAGAGATAGTAGATATTTATATGGTTCTAGAAATACAGTTTCCATCTCATCTTCAAATACTTGAATCTCTTCTTTACTAAGTGGCGGATTAACCACGTTCATCCAATTAACTTTATCTATATTTCCAAATACCCTAGTTCCCGTTCTTACAGTTTTTGTATCTTTCCCATATACAGGTTCCAATTTTTTTATAATAATATTGTGCATAATTTCAACTCTTTTCATACAAACTTAACACTCTAATACACTTAGCTTTCTTTCTATTATTCCCTCACATATTAAGTACATCAATATAATAAAGCGTATCATCCGTCTGAAAGTACATAACAGATCCGCGGCTATAATAATTCACAAATTGAACCTGCTCTCCTAGTTCATTACGAAGATTCATATCATGCATATGATTATTATTTAAATCATAAACAACCAACTTTTTATCTTGCGTAATAAATACTACTTTATCTTGAGCAACCGCAAAACTTTTCGACCATATTTCCATAGTTACCTTTATTTCATTCCACGACATATGAAATTTTTTATCTTTCATTTGAACTAAAGGAAATTCTGAATAATAATAGAGCCAAACGTCTCCATCTAACACATTCATTGCGTAACAATCATCTATATACGGTATATTATATTTTTCTACATATTGATCATAACTATCAAAAATTAATTGACCTGTAGAATCAAAAGCAACTATACCATTTGCTCCAATTGGGCACTCTCCAAAAATCCCTTCATCACAATAACTAACCCAAATATCTTCATTCACATCAACCTGACAATCTTGAATCCCTTCTCCTGCATAAAACTTAACATATTCACTTCCATCCGGATTATAAATAACTGCATTCTCATCTTTATAATTAAATATAAGCAACCCTCTCTCTCCGATTCGTTGCATACATTGAACAGATTCAACATCTATATCTACATTTAAATTAATATTACTTATACTCTCATTATTTTTATCCAAATAAATAATACAAGGGCGATCCTGATTATCTTGTACTAATAAAATTATATTTTGTTTATGTCCACGTTCATTTTTCTAAATCGATAAGCTTCAAGAATAGACTTAAAACTGATTAACTCTTTACATACAATATCTTTCATATAGATAAAAACCCTCTCATTTACTCTAAACATAAAAAATAAGCCTCAAACTCCCTTAATATTAATAAGTTTGACGCTTACTCTCAATTATTATTTTATATACTTCACCTTACTTACTCCAAGAAAATGTTAAATCCCATTGTTGCTTTCTATAATTTATTGGACTCATCTTTTCAAATGGTTGATCTTGGATATAAAAAACTATCTTCTGTATATTTGCTTTTGGATTGAATAAAAAATCTCTTAAATCGATATACTCTTCATTTATAAATACAGCTCCTTCTATAACAGAAAAAGTCTGCGCTATTTGGTCTACATCTATGTTTAAAATACATTTGTATAAATTATCATCGTCCTTTAATAATAAGTCTGCTTTTATAAAGACATCCATATTATCTATTTCAAATATACTCTTAACAGTTGATGGTCTGACCCAAGTTTCATCTTGATACTCAAAGCTTTCATTTTCTAAGTCCCATTCCCAAATGGATGAAAAAGAAAAATCTTCAAGACTTAGCTCCTCTATCGGTTTTCCGTTAGTTGAACCCACCGGTGCCCCTACCTCTTTAACTATTTTAGGAATAAGATTACTAAAGTACATATTTCTCTCACTCGTTACTGATTCCTTAATAAGGGGATATAAATATAAAGTAGCCATCGTTCTTAAACCATTATTCTCTTTTAATTCTAATTCCATTTCTACAGAAAAAGTCCTTATAGATAAATAGTCAATTTGAATATTCCCATTCAAAATCTCAAAGAATTGTCCCTCAATGTTTATTTTTGATCCTTGAAAGTTAAACTCTTTATAGTAATAACTTTGTTCCTTATGAATAAAATCAGGATACTTATTTAAATATATATCCAAAACATCATCTTCTACTAACGTCTTATATGTTGGACATATAATTTTAAACTGTACCTTTCGAGATTTAGAATCCATAACAATATAGTTATCCCGTATGATACAATGCACCAAAGGTATGTAAAGTTGATTTCCTTCTATTATGAGCTTTGAAGGCTCTCGTTTTAACATTGATACCACCTCTTTTATACATCCTAATGTAACTCAAACTATTGATAAAATTTCTATTATCCCTTATTCTTTTTCTACATTTATAAATGGTGCGCTTTCTCTTCTCATTCAAATAAACCGTTCAGACCGCGGAACAAACTTAAGTGCTCTGCATGGAAGTTTGTATGATTAGACATTCTTTACATAGATAAAAATATAAAAAACTCTCTCCTATTTGAAACGTTATTCCTCCTGTAAGTCCCCCTTCATTCCCATAATCTTCTCCGGTCAACATAGCCACATAGTCCATACTTTTCGAGCAACAAGGACACGTTGCCTGTATAGAATCGTCTATGTATAAAGGCGCTCCAAGTATTCTACAAATATAATCTCTTCCCATAGCATCAAAAGCTTGGTCATATTCATCTTCATCACAAGGGACATCATAATTCTCCATCGTTATTAATTTCATATCATATTTCGGCAAAGGAACTGGTATCTTATCAATTAATTCATACTTCCAATCAAACATCTCACTTTGAGTAATGGTATGTATAGAACGTTCCATTATATTTATTTTGAAATTTTGCATATCTTCATATAAGGAACAATTTAAACAAGTGATTAATGGCAACTCTCTTAATTCATCTGTCTTAAGTTCCTCTAATCTAGAATCATTCAAATCAAAGGTAAATATTTGATGCGCTTGTTCATTACATTGCGGACATATAGGAACTTTCCAAGTTTCTCCACCAAAATAATGGCTATATCCCTCTTCCCCGCGAATAACTCTAAACCCTAATTTATTCATATATTTGCCTCCGCTTTATCAGAAAAAGAACCCCATCACCTACTATATACAGGTATTGGGATCCTTTTTAATTTCAGCATATTGATAAAATACATGTTTTTTTCAAAGCAACCACTTTTTCAGTGGCCTCGTGCAATACCGGACTCACTTTTATCAAGCTGCCTAATGAAATAACCGTGTCTAATCTTTAGGGGTCATTTCACTATCAGCTCTTTTTTCTAAAAATTATTTTCTATTTATTCTCCTGCTTCTAAAACCCCATGTTGTTCCCAGAAAAATACACTTTTACCTTTAACAGCATATATTGTTTGATCCCTTGAAAAAATATAATCAAATTGAATAGGGGTTTCATCGCTATCTACCGTTAACAGGGTTGCTAATTTTTTATTTACAAGTGAATATGCATGCATTTGATTGTTATCTACACCAAAGATAATGTTATTTTTCACTTTTATATATGGTGATGTATGATTCATTGTTGTTTCATAAAGGATAACTTGTTCGTATCGTTCTTTATTAATTTGTGTGAATGTATATGTTCCTTGTTCATTATAGTAAGACATAAGAATGTCATCTATCTTTTGTATATTTATTGCTCTACAATCACAGACAGATCTTCTTATTGAATTATTGAATTCATTAGTAATTAAATCGCCATTCTTAGAGAAAATAGCTAATCCGCTCTTTTCAAATTTATTATTATCATGTATATTTTCCCAATCTATTGAGTCAAACTCTTCATCTGAAATAAACAATTCATCTACAGAAGTAAATATGCCTTCTTCATTATAACCAACCAATATATTTTCATCTTCATCAACTTGACAATATTTTATTCCATTTCCTAAGTAATACGAGTCAATAGCTGTTCCTTTTTTATCAAAAATTGTAGCTGTTGTATCTTTCTTTTTCTCAACGAAACTTTTGACCAAAATCCAATTTTCTCCTAAAGGTTGAATAAAGTTAAAATATTGATTATTTTCTATAATATATTCTTTAACATCACCATTTTTCAACGAATGTATAATTTTATAATAATAGGTATCTTTAATCTTTTTTTCTAATACTAAAATTATAATATCTTGTTTATTTCCCATTGTAATACAGAGAATTTCTTCCTCTACATAGGAAAAGTCCATTTGCTCCTTAAATACAAGTTTTTTCATAATTAATAAACCTCCACTAAATTAATAATAATTTAATTCCCCTCATTTTACACAATGAGGGGAACAATGATAGTAGTCAATTCAGCTAATAATATTCTTTTTTTATGTTAATATGGAAAACTAGTCACTATTCTTCCTGTTTTGGGATTTCGGACCACTTTGACTTTTTTCGTTTTCCTTCCATAAGTATTTGTACCTACCCATTTTTTAAATTTTTTAATATGAACTGTTAATCCATCGTCTTGAGTATATTTTGCCTTTGTTCTACCGGTACTACGTGTTGTACGCTTCATCGTTTTATTATTTTTAAACTTGCTCTTAGGAGCTCCATTTGGCATTGTCTTGTTAGACTTAGGTCCATGTTCGCTTTTTATATGATCCCATGATCTCTTATTTGCTCTAGTTTTTAATTTTTTACCAAGATACCAAGCACCATAAGCTCCCCCAACTGCTATAGTTGCTAATAATGCCGCTTGCCCCAACCCTGGTACAAAATATACGCCGGCAGCCATTGCCCAATGCCCATCTGGATCAATGTTCATTACCGGATTATTATCTGCATACGTATACCCATTCATTGTAACCGGATCATCTTCATCACCTGGATCTGGATCCACTGATAAGAACACACCATGGTCTGGGTTATAGTATCTCGCAATCAAGTAATACATACCAATCTCTTTATCGTACATGTATCCCGCATATCCAAATGGATTGTCTACTGCGATACCTTTTGTATCACTCTTTAATACGTTACCCCATGAATCATATTCATATGTTGCTACAACTTCTTTATCCTGGTTTGTCATCGCAACGACATCACCACGTGGGTTATAGTGATAGTATAGCGTTTGTCCTTTTGCTTTCATCGCTAGGCGCGTGCCACTTGTTGAGTATACATATTGACGAAGAACATTTCCACTGCCATCTGTCTCATATAATGGATTAATGCTGTCTCCATCATAGAAGTAGCGTGTTACTTGACCATTTACATTCTTTTCAATACGACGATTATCCTCGTCATACTTATAAGTTGCGAATGCATTGCTCTCACCTTGTTTTGTGATAGCTACAATTTGGTCGTCTTCATTCCATGTATACTTGTACTTTCCATCTGATGTACGATTGCCATTTGCATCATACGTTAACGATTCATTTCCGAATTTTACAAGCTGATTTCCTTCATTGAATGTTGCTGCTATAGACTTTGTTTCTTTTCCATTCTCTACAACTTTCACACTTGTACGGTTTCCAAATCCATCATATGTGTATGATTTACTTGTTCCGTTTGATAATACTTCATTTAATAGTTGGTTAATCGGATCATATACAAAGTTTGTCTCTGTTACTTTTCCGCCCGCACCTTCATGTTTAATCTTCGTACGGTTACCCGATTGGTCATATTCATAGCGTTCAGAAAGTAGAATACTGTTTGATGTACCTACTACTAAATCTTTAACTTTGTTCGCATGGTCATAGTTGAACGTCGAACCTGAACCATTTCCAGCTGTATACGTACGAACATTTCCTTGATCGTCGTAGTCAAATCGATACGTTTGAGAACCATCCGTCACACGAATGTTTTGATCTAACGTGTTGTAGTCATACGATACTTTATTTGTATATCCACCTTGCGTTACTGTTTGTTCTTTTAGTTTTTCTGTCTTACTGTTTGCTTTGTCATGATATGTCCAGTCAACTTTTCCGCCTCGGCTATCTGTTGCGCTTGTGACACGGTCAGCCTTGTCGTATGTTTTCGTACGTTCTACGCCGTTGACAAGATCTTTCACTTTCGTAACTTGTCCATTTTGATCACGTTCGAATGTAAATGAATCTTTTCCATTACGTTTTTCACCAATGACGCGATCTGCTGTATCATATACAGTTTCTAAAATTGAACCATTTGGCATTTTTGTTTTAATCTTGTTTGCATTTTCATCGTACGTGTTTTCAATACGACGGTTTAACGCATCGATATACACTGTATTTTTATTATCTACATCATATTCATATTTGTGTGTTTGTGTTTTCCCACCAAACATGACAGATTTTTCTGTTGTATTTCCATTATGATCATAACGATAATTTACAGAAGTACCATTTTTCAATGTAACCTTCGTTAATAGATTATCTTTGTTGTAATCATATAGTTTTGTATTTCCTTTTTCATCTGTCTCGCTCTTTTTATTTCCTGATGCATCATATGTGAATGTATTCTTCTGTCCTTCTTCATCATACGTCGCAACAACATTGCCATCGTTGTCGTACTCGTTTTTAGTAAGGGCGTTACCTTCTAGTAAACGAATATTATCGAACCAAACTTTTCCTTTATTCTCTCTTCTAAATAGAAGGTAGACTTCCATACGCTTAATTGGTTTAGTAGCAGGAATGACAACCGCACTACGATTCCAATCATTTGTACCACTTGGGAATTTTGCCTGATAGTTCGTACCACTACCATCTTGATAATACACATCTGCCCAAATAGAGTAATCTCGTGAGAGCTTATCTGGTGCAGTATTTTCTACATTCTGAGATTTAGACATCCCTGTCAATGTAATTGTTTCTGCTTTTTGTTGGTTTAAATGTATATGTGCACCATAGCCTACATCTGAACCGCCATATTGGCTACGTTCTAATACAATAGAAGAATCTCCTGTAAAGCTTTCCTCATGGGAAGTATCTTTCGGATCACAACTTGATCCATTACCTCGAATCCATCCTGGAATACAACCTTTCTCCGTCATATTCTCTACACTACTATTTTCAATTGGATTAAAGCTTGAAGACACTTCTCCTTTTTCAAGTTGAATCTTATCAAACCATGCAGAACCACTTGAATCCGCTCGGTTATAATCAACTTGTAGATATACTCTAACTTTTTTTGTTTGGCCTGTCGTCTTAAAAGTTACTTGACGATTCGTCCAATCCTTCTCGTCCTCTATCCTGTTATGACGTGTATCAAACCAATTATTTCCACCTTCAAGTGGATTTCCATCTTCTTTTAACAACTGAACATTAAAGAATGCACCAGCATGCGTTAATGATGTTTTCATCATCCCACTTAATGTATATGTTGTATTGGGTTCTACTACAATATCCTGAATCGCACTATGGTATCCCCAACCAGCGTTTTGCGCTTTTACTGTCATCTGTAACGATGAAGCTCCGCCCAATCCACCAGGTGCAAAGATTGCATCTTTTTTCAATGCCCCTTGGCTATTTCCTTTTTCTTCTTTCCATCCATTCGTTATATCCATCTCAAAGCTTGGATTTCGAATCAGGTTTTCCCCTGTCCCTAGCTCTCTAGTTGTTTCAATTGGATTTCCAAATTGATCATACTGCATGAAAGATGATGTATTTGCTGCTTGGTCTGTTTCAGATACTTCTGTGTTTGCTCCTTTATAAGCAACTGTTGTTTCACGATTCTCATTATCTGTCGCTTTAATAATCCCATTATCTTTATTGTACTCAAACTTCTCTGTTCCCATTTCATCAGTAACAGAAGTTACATTCCCATTACCATCATAGGTCGCTGTTTCTGTTTGATTTTTAGGTGTTGTTGTTTTTACTAAATTGTTTGCATTATATTCATATGATGTCGTTAAATTCAGACGTCCCACATCTTCAACTGTTTTCACTGGATTTCCAGCATCGTTATACGTATAAACAGTTTTACGTCCTTTAGGATTCGTTAACGTAACTTCCTTCGAACCTGTATTATATGCTAATGTAGTAGCTTTCCCTAATGGGTCCGTTATTTTTACTAATCTATTATTCTCATATGCATACGATGTTTTATATGGTTTTGCATCTGTATGTTGCGGATCATAAATAGATGTTAGTAATCCGTTATCATATCCGTATTTATATACTTTTCCTTCTGGTGTTGTAGAAGAAACAAGTAAATCACCATCATACTTAAATGTAAGGGTCTTGTTATCTGGACTAATTACTCTTGCTGCTTTTTTATTATTTCCATCATATTGTACGACTAACTCTTTACCAGAAGCGTTTTTCACTTTTGATAAACGTGATTCACCATCATACTCATACGTCGTCTTATTTCCGTATTTATCTTTTGTATACTCAATACGTCCTTGTGCATCTCCAGATTTATAGAAAGTAACTGTTTGGTCTTTATCTTTTATTTCATATCCGCCTGATACTTGCTTAATCTCTAAATATATACCAGTAGGAGCTTGGTACTTATTATCTCCTGTTCTAGTAAAAGTAATATTCGCACCGTCAGCAGAAATTAAAAGTAAGTTTCCATTTCCGTCAGCCCAAACTCTCTCCTCTAATCCACTAGACCAACCCGTACCAAATAAACCTACCTTTTTACTTTGGCTATTGTACATTCTTTCTACTGATACATCCGGTCCGCGCCCTGATAATGTAATATCTTTCTCACTCATGATAAAGTTACCATTTGTAGCATTTACTTTACCATTTAACACAGGAATTGATGCCCAGTAATCAAACATCCCTATAAATCCAGAATCTTGGGAGAATCTAGGTACAAACTCATGCGAAATTTCACTTTCAGCATGTCCAGTTTTACTATATGCCGTTACGCGGAACCAATAGTTTTTCGCACCTGCATAGATCCCTCCAGAATTTTTATACACAGGTGATGGATCAACTGCTAATTCTGCACCGTTTTTATCATGATGAAGTAAATATTGACCTTTTGCAATTTCATCTTTCGTTGGCCAAATTTTCTCATTTTGCGTTGTCCAATTCGTTTTATTTCCTACATCGAACGCTTCATAATCTTTTCCGTTATAAATCCAAACTTTATAACCTGCAGCCGCTGGAACTGCATCCCACTTTAATGTGACATACCCAGTTGTTTGATCTGTCGCATTGATATAGGCTGATCCGTCTGGCTTCTTCACTTGTTCTAATGGAATAAATGGAACTATTTCATCTGAAAGCGGACTATCACCAAATGGATATTCTGCCACAATACGAATCCAGTAGCTACTTCTTCCACTATAATCCCCGTACGGACCTCCTGCCTGATAAGCATTTTTATATATTTGTCCTGGGTTAGTAGGTGCTTCTGCACCTTTCCCGTCATCATGTATCCAGTAACGCCCTTGTGCAATTTCTTCTGGCGTTGGGAATATTTTTTTATCTTTCGTCGTCCAACTAGTTACATTCCCAACAGGAATATATTCATAATCATATCCATTAAAAATGGCAATATTATAACCTGTTGCTCCTGGAACTGCATCCCATTGTACATTGAAGTGACCTGAACCACTCCCACTGCCATTTGAGTAAGCTTGTACTCTCGGTTTATTCGGTTTTGCGTATGAATATTTCACTTCCAAGTACGGTGCATTTGCTCCATTTTCGGCTGCAATAAACTTCTTCCAATGGTTTTGTCCATTTCCGTTTGCATGTAGCTTAAAGCCATTATTTTGCTTTGTGCCTTCCACCCATGCTTTTACTGTATTTGTTACGTTAAATTTTGCCCATTGTCCTCTTGTTACATCGGCATGCGCAATATTTGCAGAGTTCGGTTTATTATTCCAGTTCACTCCGCCAACATTCCAGCTACCTGTCACTTCATCTAACCAAACACCATTTGGTTGATTCGCATAATAATGCCAAACTGTATAGGCATGGAATGTTGCATCTTCAATCTTTGCACCTTTTAAATTTGAAACATTTGGCTTAACAAATGCAAAGTTTGTTCCAGATGAGCCATCATAATACCCAACTTTTAACGTGTAAGCATTCTGACCTGAGTCCCAAAGTTTTCCTCCTGAATAATTGACAGTTGGATAGGCACTTGCAGCGTATGCATTTTCAAAGTTACCTAGTTCAACAGACGGGTCTACATATACCGGATATTTTCGCTCTGGTGCTTGTAACCACTGCGGGTCTGCAGTAACAGTTAATGTATATGTCTTTTCATCTTTCTTCTCAATATTGTAACGAACCGCATCTGACGTTACAGCCTCACCTGATTGTTGATCCACATTTGAATCGTTCATATACGGTTTCGGTAATGTGAAGACTTTTTCTTTTTTCTCATTTTGGAAGTCGATTGAACCATCTTCCTGTAAGCTCGGTGTTAAATCTGTTTCTAATGCAAAAGTAAAAATGTGATGTCCTGTATATTCACGTAATACAAAATCTTCTTTTACATTTTCATTAAACGTCGTACTCTTTAAATCAATATTTGGGAAAATCCCTTTATACCATACTGTATTATTTTCATGTGTTGCAGTGACTGGTGATGGCTTCAATTCACCTTTGTCACCATTGGCACTTATTAATTTGTACTGAATCGTATGATCTTTTACTTTAAATTGAACGTACTTTCCATCTTGTGCTTTTTTCTCGAATTCTGGTTCTAATGTTGTATTTTCCGTTACAATTTTTGCATTTGGTGCTTCTACTAATTTTGGTGAAACCTCTTCTAACTTTCCATCTTTCTCAATATGAATCGGTTCCGTATATACCTTTTTCGTATACGTACCATCATTATTATCGAAAACTTTCTCTGTTTCCGTTCTTTCTTCTACAATCTCTGTCGGACTCGCCTGTGCTTTAGCTTTGTCCTTCTTTAATTGATCTGGATGTGGAGCTGGTAACTCCTTTTCCTCTTTCTTTTCTACTTCTGGACTTTGTTCTGAATTTGGAGATGGTGTAAACGGTGGTGCCGTTTCTGCCAATCCATTCAGTGGTATGGAGGTAACGATTAATGCAACTACAATAAGTTGTATTAAGTACCTATACCATTTCTTTGCTTCCATAAACTCACCTCGCTGAAATATTTTTAACATATATAATGTTACATATCACAATTTAAACAAACGAAAGAGTAAAGTAAATATAGTTTTAAAGTTTTGAAGATTTTGTGCACAAAATCCGACAATTTAACAACATTTTTATAATAGTTATTCACAGATGATTAACTTTATATTATAATATTATGTTTATCATTTGACAGATTTAAATACAGTTTATCGGTTCCCCTTATCCAAAGAGGCAATACTTTATCTACCTCTACTCCATTAATGAATCCCACAATAAAAAAGCACACAATCCATTCACAAAAGTGAACGTTGTGCGCCTTCATTTCTCATTCTATTTCATTTATTTCTTCAACTTATCCGCCTTCGCAATAAATTGTGCTGCTTCCGCACGGCTTACCGCTTTATCTGGAGCCCAGCCATTATCTGTTCCAATTGAAATCTTTTCTTGGATTAAAATATTGGCATACTTCGCACCCCAATGATTGTTTAAGTCAGCAAATTCTTTCGGTAGTTTTATATTTTCATTTCTTTCTAATTTATATGCATTTACTAGCATAGAAGCCATTGATGCACGGTTAATTAACCCGCTTGGATTAAAGTTACCCCTCTCATCACCTTTTACAATACCTGCTTTTTCCACAGCAGCAATGTATGGAGTTGCCCAGTGACTTTGTGCATCAGGGAATGATGGCTTTGCATCTTTCTTAATTTCTAATCCTAAAACAGTTGCTAATATTTTTGCAGCTGAACTACGATCGATATTTTCAGCCGGTGCAAACGTACCATCTGGTTTACCGTGTACTGCCTCTTTATCTACTAAATATTGAACTGACTCTTGTGCCCAAGTTGGTACGTCAGAGAATTTAGGTTTCTGTTCAATTGCACTCGCATCAATTTCAAACTGTACTTGATATTTATGATCATATTTAATTGCTGGAATTAATATATGCATTTGCATATTATATTTTTTCGAAAACTCATCAATTTCAAATTGAATAACTTTCGTGCCATTATTTGCTTTATCTTCGGAGATCACTTTTACATCATGGAATGTCCCTACTTTATTCGTATCTTCTACTCTAAGATACTGGAAATAGCTACTATCTTGAACTGTTAACGTAACGATTTTTTTATCACCTTGAATCGTTACTTTTGCATTTTTTAAATATGTAGAAGCAACAGATGTTTCATTCGTTTGATCTTTATAAGTCTTTAAAATAACGTCATACGTGCCATCTGCTAGTTTACTATTTGCTTTCATTTCAACCGCTGCGTCAGCTTTCGCGATTGGTGCCATAATATTGCTAAATGGAACTGCTAAAGTTGCCGCTATAACGAATGCATTAATATATTTTTTCTTAATCATTATCAATATGACATCTCCCTTTATATGAATATATCCAACATAACTATCATATTGATAATGATTATCAATGTCAAATAAAAATAATAATATTATTTCCTACATAAGTACGCTTTCCGCTCATTTTTAAAAAGTAAATAATGCGCCGTATGAACTTTACGTTCTAAATAATCGATAGAATATGAGCTTGATGGATCAACTAAATCACCTATCGCTCCTGAAAGGTGATCAATGACTTGCTGCAAAATCTCTAAGTTTTTCTTCTCACTTTCAGTATTCATTTCATCCATAATGTCACAAATAAGATATTGTACTCGCTGCAAGCGTAATTCCTTCTGCTCCACCTATATCTCCTCCTTATTAGTCATATTACGGTTTAAATATATGGCACCATAGCTTAACCAATGCTAAGAAATACAAAGACAACCATCTTCATACAGATGGTTGCCCCTATTTTTAAACTTGCATCGCTTTTTCTCTCAAAGCTCTTCTCAGCAACTTGCCTGTCGTATTCTTCGGCAATTCTGTTAAAAACTCAATACTCATTGGCACTTTATACTTCGCTAAATGTAACGTGCAGTAATGCATAAGTTCCTCTTCTGTTACGTTCGTTTGTTTCAAAACGACGTAAGCTCGCACTGCTTCTCCTAAGTTTTCATCAGGAACACCGATTACGACAACTTCTGCTACGGATTCATGTGTATACAATACTTCCTCTACTTCACGAGGATATACGTTATAACCACCAACTAAGACGATATCCTTTTTACGATCAACGATATAGAAGTAACCTTCTTCATCCATTTTCGCTAAGTCTCCTGTATACAACCAGCCGTCCTTTAATGTCGCTGCTGTATCTTCTGGCGCGTTATAATATCCTTTCATAACATTAGGCCCGCGAACAATTAATTCCCCGACTGCGCCGACTGGTACTTCTTCCCCAAGTTCATTTACAATTTTATTTTCTACATGCCAAATATTTGTGCCAATTGATCCTGGCTTACGTGGGCGATCTAAAGGATTGAAACAAGTAACTGGTGATGCTTCTGATAAACCATATCCTTCTGAAACGATAACGTCAAAACGTTTTTCAAAGTTTTGTAGAAGAGCAACAGGCATTGAAGCACCACCTGAAATACAGAGGCGAAGCGTCTTCACATCTTCTGCGCTTGCTTCTTCGAATAAATATAAATAATTGTACATTGTCGGTACACCAGCAAAAATCGTCGGTTCGTACGTACGACAAATACGAAATACTTCTTTCGGACTAAATTTCGGTAACATTAAAATAGTCGCCCCGTTCACAATCGGTGCATTTACCGCCACCGTTAAACAAAATACATGGAACATCGGCAATGCCGCAACGACGCGGTCATCAGCAGTATATTGTAAATACGACGCCACATCGCTCGCATTACTATATAAATTTTTATGTGTTAACATAGCGCCTTTTGGTTTTCCAGTTGTGCCTGAAGTGTATAGAATAACCGCTACATCTTCTTCATCTAGTTCAGGACCTTCGTAAGTTGTATCTCCGGTTCCTACAAAACTAGTAAACGTTTTCATTTTTTCGGTTTCTGTATGGTTAAAATCTGATGAGGTTTCGCATATGATGATGTTTTCAAGTGAAGGAAGTCTAGTTGTAAGAGATTGTATAACAGGTAGTAGGACGTCGAGTACGATGATTGTTTTTACATCTCCATTTTGTAAAATGTAATGCATTTCGTCTGCTGTATAAATTGGATTAACTGGAATAACAGTTGCTCCCGCTTTCATTGTTCCGTATAAACCGACCAAAAAATGTGGTGAATTTCCAACAACTAATGCGACATTGTCCCCTTTTCCAATGCCCATTTCTGCTAAATTGCTAGAAAACTTCGTGACCATTTTGTTTAATTGGTCATAAGAGACCGACTGATCCATAAATATATAAGCCGGTTTATCCCCCTTCTTTTTCGCCGTTTCAGCCAAAGATTGAACGAGATTCACACAAACCCCACCTTTATAAAATTTAGAATATTTAAAAATTCTAAATTAATTATATTAAAAGAAAATTAAAGTGGCAAGTGTTATTCCATTAACTGCATATAAACAGATCACCTCCTCTTCATTTACTTTGGAAGGATAAGGGAATTTTATTTGCAAGTAATTTATGAAACTAGACCAAAAATCATTCTAGGATAATATGCACTCATCTTTTCTCTAATTTTAGTAAGTTCCTCTTTATTTAACGTCGTATGCTCTCCAAACAAGTTAATCGCGTCCGCTCCATCTTCATGAAAATACACCGTAACATATAATGTCGGTAACCCTGTATTGTCTTCATCTATTGAAAAAACGACATCTGGTGTCTTATTAACAGTACTGAATGTTTCATTTCTTTTCCACTTCTTATTTTGAAACATGTCTTGTATTTCCTGTATCTTTCGTCTGTTATCTGTATGCGTAAAATATATAACATTATCTTTCGCTGGCTTTCCAATCGATAAAGTGAAACTTTAATCAGTGGGGTGTTTCTTCATCCCCCACTGATTATTAGTTGAACCAATCGGACTTTTATGGGCAGTTGATCCCCCACCTAACTTCTTTGCTTTTGCTGAATTTTAAGGTGGGGGTCTTACTGCCCATTAAAGTGGGATAAAAGTATGCGACTTGAGGACGTTTCATCGTTACAAGCTGTCATTCCGATGATTAAGCCGAGCAATAATACAACGCACATACTCTTTTCATCTCGATCCGCCTCCTTTTGAATATATATATTCCTTTATAAGAGGCAGATGTCCTGTGATTTTATGGTATATGAAATTATATCGGCGATTTTTCGAATATATCGACCGTAACTCGAAATATATCAGCGATTTTCCAAGTATATCTACCGTAACTCGAAATATATCAACGATTTTGAAAATATATTGACTTACCGACAAAACATGACAATCTACGCAAAAAGAAAGAGACTGTCCGTTACGGCAGCCTCCCTTATTTTTAGAAGAATAAATGTAAGAAATCTTCTGTTGTAATATTACCGAAGTAACGTGCGATATCTACGCCTTCTAAAGCTGCAGTGAATGCATCTTTATCAAATTGTACGCCTGTTAGACGTTCTTCAATATCATGCACATCTAGTGAACCGAAGAAGTCACCGTAAATTTTGCATTCTGTTACTGTTCCTTTTTTCACTTCAAGACGAACGTCAACTTGTCCAACTGGGAAGCGGTGTGAATGTTGTAAGTTGAACTTCGGAGATTTTCCGTAGTTCCAGTCCCAATTGCGGTAGCGCTCTTCAGAAAGTTTATGGATTGCTTTCCAATCCTCTTCTGTTAATTCGTACGTTGGGATTTCTGTTTCTCCTTCGAAAATTGTTTCTAGAAGGAGTTGTCTAAACTCTTCTGTCGTCATTTTTTCGCTTAAGAACTCTGTAATATTCGCAACGCGGCTACGGATTGATTTAATACCTTTTGATTGAATTTTATCCATTTTTACTTTTAACGCTGATACGACGTGATCGATTTCAGAGTCAAATAGTAACGTACCGTGACTGAACATACGACCTTTCGTTGAAAACTGCGCGTTACCTGAAATTTTTCTGCCTTCAGCTAAAATGTCGTTACGACCACTTAGTTCTGCATTTACACCTAATTTACCAAGTGCTTTCGTTACAGGCTCTGTGAATTTTTTGAAGTTGCTGAAACTATCTCCATCATCTTTCGTAATAAAGCTGAAGTTTAAGTTTCCTAAATCGTGATATACTGCGCCTCCGCCTGATAGACGACGAACGACATGAATACCTTTTTCTTTTACATAATCAGCATTAATTTCTTCTACTGTGTTTTGGTTTTTACCAATGATAATCGAAGGCTCGTTAATGTAGAACAGTAAATAAGTTTCGTTAATATCTAAGTTCTTCACACAGTATTCTTCAATTGCTAAGTTTATTCTAGGATCTGTAATTCCTTTATTATCAATAAATAACATCGTATCACCTCATGAGTTCCATACGTAGCCACTATGCGCTAGCGTAATATGGCCACTGAAAATTTGTTTTGCTTCTGTTATTAAATCAGATGGGTTGCCTGTATGCGGTAAGTGCGTTAATAAAAGTTCTTTTACATTTGCATCTTTTGCAATACTTGCTACTTCTGTACTATTCATATGTCCTGCTTTTGCAGCCTCTTGATGTGCATACATATTACACTCACAAATGAAAAGATCAGCATCTTTCGTGAATGGAATAAACTCAGGAATATAACTGGAATCAGCGCTGTATACTACGATATCACTACCCGCTGTAATACGCATCGCAAAGCATGTAACAGGATGAACAGTTTTTAAGAACGAAATCGAGAATGGTCCAACTTGAAGTGTTTCTTCTGGATTGTACGCAATTCCTTTCGTATGCGGTTCATGCGTTAAAGAATGGAAGCCATTCTTATCAAACGTATGACCGTATATTGGTAGTTCTGGTAGTTGTCCCTTTGTCGCGCTCGTAATTAATCTCGCATATTGCAATACCCCAATGTCTGCAACATGATCGTGATGATAGTGCGACAATACAACTGCATCTATATCAGATGGTGTTATATATTTTTGAAGCTGTGCTAGTACACCACTGCCACAGTCTACAAGTAAACGAAAACCATCGTGTTCAAACAAATACCCCGACGTTGCTTCTCCCGCTTCTGGAAAGCCGCCCCAAAAGCCGACAACAGTCATTTTCATATGTATCCATCCTTTCTAAAACCGAGTAGGAATGCATGTTTTACTTACTTCCTACATTGTTAACTATAATCCATTTCCTAAACTTTTTCATTAATTTTCAATTTTGTTATAAAACAGTTGTTGACTTTTGTTTTTTGTACTAATACAATGATAGTAAGAAATGGAAATGGAGGGATTGACATGATCGATCAACCAATGGAGTTCTTCAGAAATTTACCGACGAAAACTTGTGCGCACTGCGGGAAAGAAATTGATGAGCAGCACGAAGCATACCATAACAAATGTGATGACTGCGTTCACGAAGAATAGTAGTTTGTGAACAGAAAAAAACCTAGCAGACATAGTCTACTAGGCTAATAACATCGTATCCTTCATCGTTGAACCTTTCACCAAGAGCTCCAGTTCAAACTCATACAATTCTTTTTTTCGATAATTTTTCGTATGGATTTTATCCATCATCAGGTCGACAACTTTTCGGGCCATCTCATCGATTGGCTGTTCAATTGTCGTAATACCTGGCTCTGTAATCTGTGATAAAATTTGATTATCAAAACCGATAACAGCGAGATCATCTGGAATGCTCCAGTCATGGCGTTTCGCCTCTGAGATAATTCCTGCTGCTACCTCATCGCCTCCTGCCAAAATCGCGGTAGGATTTTTTTTGTCCTTTAATACTTCATGGAATATTCGTTTTCCATCTTCCCATGAGAAAGCGTTTTCAAGAAAATCAATCGCTTCTACTTGGCGGCTCTTCTCCGTTATGGCACGTAAAAAGCCCATTTTTCGCTGTTGGCTAACAACTTTGGTTTCGTTACCACGACAAAAAATAAGATTACGATATCCTTGTTCTAACACATGCTTAGCAGCTATGTATGCTCCTTGCGCATGATCAAACTTCACTGTTGGAACGTTTGCTTCCTCAATATATTCATTACATAACACGATTGGACCGTGCTGTAAGTATGGCTCTACATCTTCCCACGGATTTTCTAGTGAACATAGAATAATCCCATCTACTTGTTTCGTAGATAATAATTGTAAATACTCCATCTCTTTTTCCGGTAAATATCTTGTTTGACAAATAATCAGTTTATATTTATGTTCAGAAGCAGCAATCTCGATTGCTTCAATAAATCTACTGAAGAAAGGATTTGTAATCCTTGGAACTAGCACCGCAATTGTTTCCGTTTTTTGTTTACGAAGCCTTCTCGCCGCAGAATTAGGAACGAAGCCTAAATGCTTCATTGCTAATTGAACCCTTTTTTTCTTCTCATCTGAAACATATGGATGATTATTAATCACCCTAGAAACCGTTGTCCTTGATAACCCCGCTAATTTCGCCACGTCCTCTATAGTCGACACGAAATTCTCCCCCTTTGCATGAAAACGTTTTCTTAAATTGATTATATAGTATATTATTGGAAACTGCAATATGGGTTGTTATGATTTTACTATATTAATATTATACATAGGGAAAAGTCTGTTAATGGGAGGGGAATTTATATTGCTTTTAGAAGTTTACAGTAGGCATATTTATAAAAATTGAAGGTGATATTTCATGAATCGGACAGATCGTTTATTATCTATATTAATTGAATTACAAAGAAAACAAACTGTTACCGCACAAAGCTTAGCTGAAAAATTCGAAACAAGTATAAGAACTATTTATCGTGATATGGATGCACTTAGTGAATCTGGCGTCCCACTTTTCGCCATGCCCGGCCACGGCTATTCATTAATGGATGGTTATTTCTTACCACCTATTCAACTTACGCCTGAAGAGGCTGTTACTCTGTTATTAGGCGGTGATTATATCGAGAAAACTTTTACTTCTTCTTTTTCTGTACATGCACGATCAGCAAAAGAGAAACTTGAAATTGTTCTCCCTGCTGATCAACAAAAGAAAGCCCAGGAATTACGAGAAACTTTTCGTTTCCTTTCTCCTATATTTTCACATCAGCAATCTGAACAAGAAAAACTAGAAAATCAACTTCTTCTATTGCAAGAATCTATTCAAAAAGAACAAGCTATCTCTTTTTCTTATCGGAAACCGAGAGAAACTACAAAAATAAAGCGGACCGTTCATCCTTATGGCTTAGTCAATATTTCAGGAATTTGGTACATCGTTGCCCACTGTTTACTTCGAAAACAAATACGCAATTTCCGCTTAGATCGTATGGATACGTTACAGCAAGAACAAGAATTCTTTACGAAACCGAAAGACTTTTCTTTACAAAACTACAAACCTGAAAGCAATCGCACTGTTATGATTCATTTATTGTTTCCATCTCATATTGCACATAAGATTATTGAATCCCGCTACTTTTTTATAGATTCATACGAACATAACGACAATGGCTTTCATGTCTTGTTGAAATCAAGAAACATAGACGAAGTGTTTCAATGGGTATTGAGCTGGGGAAGCCAAGTGCAAGTACTTGAGCCAAAAATTCTTTCTGAGAAAATCCGTGATGAAGCAAAAAAAATGTTAAAATTTTAATTTCACTACTGACATAATGCTGTCAGTAGCCCTCCTTTATAGTAGGTATTAACAAATACATTTTCATAAAAAGGAGTTAGCAATATGAAGAAATTTGAGGAATTAGCTACGTATTACATAGAGGAATTAGAAAAGTACTCTATAGAACAATTTAGGATGAAGCCTTCTCATGAGGAATGGTCTCTCGGTCAAATGTATAATCACTTAATTTCAGCTACACGCATGCAGTTAGATGCAATCGCGAAATGCAGAACTGAAGCGCCTTCTGCAACTAATAAAAAAACGGATATGGGAGAAAAGGTATATATGATGGGAGCTTTCCCAGACATAAAAATCAAATTACCAGATCATCCTGGATATACGCCAGAAAACCCAGCTAATAAAGAAGACGTACAGAAACAGCTTCTAGAATTAATTACAATTGTAAAAAAAATAGAGCCAACACTTCCTTCTATTCCAGATGATTGTAAGGTAAAGCACCCTGGGCTTGGTTACTTACATGCAGCAGAATGGTTCCAGCTTATTTCTATGCATTTTGCACATCATCTTCGTCAGAAAGAGCGATTAGAACTTAAGGTTTGCTAAGTGTAAACCTTCCACTAAAAAGAGACTGCCAAAATTGGCAGTCTTGTCACTAAAATATGCACCGTCTATATGATGACTCATAAAGTCTCACTTGCTATCAATAGAAGACTCTTTTATTTTATTCAAGATAAAACCCCATCAATACGTCATCTCCATATGTTCCATCTTCATATTTAATTTGCTTTCTTTGTCTTCCTTCTTCTACAAACCCCATACGTTTATACACCTTAATCGCCCTATCATTAATAGAAACTACACCTAAGCAAATTTTCTCTAAACCTTCCTGTCCTTTAGCCCAACTAATAAGAAATTCAATTAGTTTCGTACCAATTCCTTGATTACAGCACGCCTCTCTAATCCCCATTCCCATTGTACCTGCATGTCGTAGGCGTTCTAGTTCGTAGCGTTTGAAAAGTAAAAAGCCAACCACCTTACTATCTACTTCATAAACTATATAAAGATTCCCTTTTTCATTGCTTTTCCGTATTTTTTCTTTTTCTGCATCAATATCATTTGGTAATTTCTTTGGAGATACTATGAAAAACTTTGTAGTACTTTCCGATAATATAATTTCTTTTCTAATATTCATTATTGCTTCTGCATCAGTCTCTTTTGCTAATCGTATCATTGAATCACCTCGTACTTTTTCTTTTAAAAAATAATATTAAAACTATAAAACGCCCAATATGCAATATTACATATTGAGAATCTTTTTACTCTTGATACAATATTCATACATCAAAATAAAAGGAATGTATGCAATGAATCCAATCTTAACAGCTGCAAAACAACTATTACATAAAGAAGAAAAAATTTTATCTACTTTAAAATGTTCACTTACTGGCTATATTATTACGCATAAAGTCCCGCATCCTGGCATGTTACTTGCTACTAATAGAAGACTTCTCTTTTTTAGCCAATATAAAAACACGTTCCTTGCCGAATTTGATTATGAAAAAATTCTATCCATAGAAACGAAGAGAAGAATCTTTGACAAAAAAATAATATTTTACTATGAAGATGAATATATAACGCTTGGATACATTACAAGTTCGAATGTTGAAGAGTTCATAAACTTACTTCAAAGAAAATGTAAAACTAGCACAGACTCATAATCAGTGGGGATTCCCCCGCTGATTCATTATTTTAACTCCTCCCACTTCGTCCAAACTTCCCTCCCGTTTATATGGTACATATTATCCTCTCGATCCATAAATCCATGCACAATAAACTCACGTCTAATCGTACAAAAATCATCGTGATATTGTTTTATAAATGTATTAATTTCTTTTTCCGTATATTGATTTCCAGCGTTTAATTTGCTAATTAAATGCTCTAACAATACTAGTTTTTTCTTCTTTTGACCTGGAATCGATTTTAGGCGGTCCTCTTTATCGAAAAAGTTACGAATGGTCGTATCCCTGAATTTCATTTCACTTTCAGTCATTTTGTTGTCCTCCATGAGTTTTTATGTAATGTTTTTTTATTTGTCCTTACTATTCTTCTTCATTCTTTCACTTACAGCATCCATAAAGTAATACCCACTAATTAGCACATAATAAACTGCAAGTATTCCTAGTGCATCTTTCATATTTATATATTTTTCTTTATGAAACAAGATAGGTGAAAGGGCGTAAACAAGAAAGATGATTAGCGGATTTATGATAAAATAATAAGTAAGATTTCCTTTCATCATATCAACTCCTCTATTCTAGTTTTCTCTGTAAATTGTTGTAAATCCTTTTCTTTCGTTTAGACTGCAATCAGAAATTAAAAGCAAGAGCTCCAAGGACAAATTGATTGAGCCTCTGGAATAGCTGAATTAATACAGAAAATAAAAAATCTATTTTCTAAAACATTGGCGTTATTGCAAAGGACTTTTGTATTATTAATGTATAGTAAAAAATTTATAGTAGTATAAGTAAATAGAATACGAAATTGTTGATGACGAAATAATCCCACGAAACATTCGTTTCCATTTATGAAGAGGTTCAAATTTCGAGTTAGTTTTAAATATAATGAATGGAGAATACATAATGGACAATTTATTTAATCAAATTGCAACTTTTTTTAACATATCATTACCTCAAGAAATGATGAATGCTTTCAAAAATCCAATCTATTTGCAGCACAAGAATGACTTTTTAATACGCTTATTATCCTTTGAAGAAGCCATGGAAATGTATTTATACCTACATGAAGATGTTAATATTTCAGAAGTTTTCCCATTATGGACAGATGATAATTCCAATTATGTAGGTGTTTACATGTTAGGACCGCTAACAGGAAAAGTTTGTTTTATAGACCATGAGGAAATAGATTTATCTCCAGTATATCCTCATGTACAAACGTTAATAAAAGCTCTATTAGAAAGTCCTGAAAGCGATTGGTATGAACTTCCAAGATATTATCCTTGTTCCAAAGAAAATACGGATAAACTGCAACTAAAGCAAGATGTGCAAACCATTAATGAATTGAAAAACCTTCTTAAAAACGATGAATTAAATGAAGCTAAAAGAACTCAATATTTATTTTCAATTATAGCTTTAACTCCTCGCGCACAATTGCATGAAATACTGCCCCTCTTGGACGACTCGGATATGTGGGTACAAGAGAGAGCCGCTGAAATTCTAGGTTTCCATAGATACGTGCCAGCTAGCGAAAAACTAAATTGGGTTAAAGAACATGGCCAACATAACGGGAAATTAGCAGCTGAATTAGCATTAAAAAGAATAGAAATGGAATGAAAGAACGAAAACAAAAAGTAACACTAACATAGTAGGCTACCTATACAAACAATAAGTTAAAAGAAAAAAGCACCAAAAAGGTGCTTTTTTCTATGCTTCAATCGATTGATTTTCTGCAATATTTCTAAATTGTCGTTTGTGCATCCAAGTTAATGATGCAATTGTTCCAACTGATAATACAACGATGAAAATCATGAGTATTCCTACGTTTTGCCACATAAAATTAAAGTCTCCACTTGATACAACTGCTTTCAATCCTGATACAGAGTATGTCATCGGTAACCAAGCATTGAATGGTTGTAAAAACTTCGGAATTAATTCTAGTGGGAATGTCCCAGCACTTGTTGTAAGCTGAATAATTAATGTGATGATGGCGATGAAACGCCCTGCATCACCGAATGCTGTTACTAAACATTGAATTAATGCGATAAACGCTAAACTTGTAACGATGCTAAAGAGTATGAAGTATGGAATACTTTGTACTTCTACACCTAATCCGAATAGCAATATAACATCAGCTACTATCGCTTGAATAATACCGACTGATAGTAACACGCCGAACTTACTAATAAACCAACTAAATCCTGATTTCGGAACGCCAACTGTATCGCGTAATGGGTATACGATAGATAATAGTAATGCCCCAACAAATAAACCGAGTGATAAGAAATACGGTGTAAATCCAGTTCCGTAGTTAGGAACTTCCGCCATTTTCTCCGTCTTCACTTTTACAGGACTTGCAAACATATCATACGTTTTATCCGTCCCTTTTACTTCACCAGTTTTCTCTGCTCCTTCACCAAGTTTCTCAGCAAGTTCACCTGAACCATCGTTTACTTTTACGAGACCATCTGTTACTTTTCCGGATCCGTCTGCTAGTTTATTTACGCCGTCGATTAGTTGGGTTGAGCCGGTTGACATTTTATTTAGGCCACCATTTAGACCGCCCAGACCTGTTGTTACTTGATTTGAGCCATCTGCTAATTTGGTTACTCCTACTGATAATGTACCTAAACCACCTGTTACTTGACTTGAACCGTCCGCTAATTGATTTATTCCACCTGCCATTTGGTTTGCTCCTACAGATAACGTACCTAAACCGCCTGTTACTTGGTTTGAGCCATCTGCTAATTGATTTGCTCCTGCAGATAATTGACCTAATCCAGCTGTCACTTTTCCGGATCCGCTTTGTAATTGCGTTACTCCATCAATTAATTGAACTGATCCATCTTTTAATTTATCCGCACCTATTTTTGCTTTATCTAATCCTTCACCAAACCCATGAAACTTACTAACAAATTCATTTTGTGCGTTCGTTAATTTCTCAACACCACCTGCCAGAGTTTTCACCCCTGCTGGATTTGGTAATTTGTTTTGCAATCCATTTGTTGTTTGATGTATTTCGCCTGTTAATTGTTTTACTTCTTCATTTAATTTATTTGTTCCACCTGCTACTCCGGTAGCTTTTTGCTGAACTGTCGCTGTACTTTTTACAGCACTTGTTACGAATGGTTGTAACTGCTCTTGATATTCTTTTGGTAAACTTTCAATTTGCTTTTGTAAATTCGCTACCTCTTGCGCTGCATTTTTTGCATCTCCTGCTGTTGATTGTGTAAGTTCATTTAACTGATTTATATTCGCCCCAGCTCCATCTATTTTCTCATTTACTGTATTCAATATAGAAGGAACTTTCGACTGCATTTCCTCTAAGCCTACAGCAGACTTTTGTACATTACTATTTAACTCTTGCAATCCCTTTTGAATTTCTTGAGACCCTTTTTCTAATTGACTTTGCCCTTCAGCAAGTTTTCCCATACCATTTGATAGGTCAGTTGTTCCTGTTTGTAATTCACCAGATTTACTTACTAGTTTGTTCAAGCCACGAGTCACTTTCTCAGATCCATCACGCAATTCACCCGTTTTGCTATTTAACGTATTTAAACCGTTCGTTACTTTTCCGGATCCGTCCACTAATTTTCCTATACCTGTCTGCATTTCACCTGTTTTGCCATTTAGCGTATTTAAACCGTCTGTTACTTTTCCGGATCCATCTTGTAATTTTCCTATACCCGTTTTGCTATTTAATGTATTTAAACCTGCTGTTACTTTTCCAGACCCATCTACTAACTTATTAGATCCATCTGCTAATTTCCCAACTCCATCCTTCATCTCCCCAGACTTCCCTTGCAGTGTATGAAGGCCATCCGTCACTTTACTTGAACCATCATGTAGCTCACTTGATCCGTCATGTAGTTTATTTGCTCCTTCCGCCCCATCTGCTAATCCTTTTGAGACGTCTTGAATAGAATCAAACATTTTCTCTGCATATGTTTTCGTTAACGTACTTGATACTTCACCTTTAATTTTTTCAATTGCTGTCCCGCCAATTTGTGAAGATAAGAAGTTTAAGCTTTCGTTTGGAATATATTCTAAGTTTAATGGCTTTGGATCATCTTTTAATAACGTTGTAGCGTTACTTGAGAAGTCATCTGGAATGCGTACTAACATGTAATACTTTCTACCTTCCATTCCTTTTTTCGCTTCTTTCTCACTTACAAATTCCCATTTAAAACTTGTATTATCTTTTAAATTATCAACGAGCCCTTTTCCGACCTCAATTGGTTTCCCATCAAATACTGCACCTTTATCTAAATTGACTACCGCCACTGGTAAATCATCTAACTGTTTATACGGATCCCAAAAGGCCCATAAAAACATACCCGCATATAAAATCGGTACGAATAGAACCGCGATAATTGGAATTAATATTTTTTTACTTTTTATAATTTGTGTGAACTCTTTACAAAGTAACTGATTCCATTTCATCATTTCTCCCCCTTTATTAAATGACCAAAATGTTCATTTGGTCATTTTTCCCCAAACAAAAAGGCTATACTTATTCATACATATGCCTTATCTCCGAATTTATACTATGCAGCTGTTCCTTACTATGAAGTGAATATTTCTATTATCCCTCCTTAAATTAAATGTATGACCATTTCGTTCAATTGGTCACTTTTTTATAATAATAAAAGGATTATCTTAGTTTGACAATCCTTTTAATAAATAAAGTTCAAATAATTCTGCAATTTTTTCTTTTTCTAGCGGTTCATGATTTTTTTCCCAATCAAAAATAAGCGATACGTATAAGCGAAGCATAATAAATGCTGTAATTTCTGGATCACATTTGCTAATTTCACCTTTATCAATCGCAATCTTTAAATACGATTGAATGACAGAAACAATTTCCACATCTACTTGTTGCATCACTTCTTGTACTTCTTTCGTTCCCATATCACGCTCTTCTTGAATTAACTTAATCATGAGCTGATGTTCTTTTCTGAATTCTAATATGCTATATAATGCTCTATGTACATTTTCAAAAAATGAAACATCTGAACGAATTGCATTTTCTGCAACTTGCTTCATTTCTGTAATTAAATTAGAAATAATTTCACCAAATAGCTCTTCTTTATTTTTGAAAAAAGTATAAATCGTCCCTTTTCCTACATTCGCTAACTTCGCTACTTGATCCATCGTTGTTGCTTTATAGCCGAACGCTGAAAAAGACTTTGTTGCAGCTTCAATAATAGAACGTTTTCGATCTATTGCCACATCGTCACCTCCAAAAATGACCAATTGGATAATATAGTCAATCAGTACATCTTTGATATTACCACACGCTTACATTGTATACAAGTTCTCTTTTTTATTATTTCCAGTATAAAAAAATTCCAGTCAAGTTATATCATACTGTCCATAGTTTATCAGAAGAAAAGAGAAAAGGAAAAGGTGTTCTTAAGATATACATCTCTAGAACACCTTTTTATTATTTCAACATAGAAATCATAATCTTCTCTAACTCTTCCTTATTTACATTTTTATCAAATACTGCTTCTCCTTGATCCTCTAAACTATGATTAATAATGACAATTTGATACGCACTATCTTTCCCTTTTGCAGGAACAACCATCTTCATACCTTGTAAATTACTATCCGAGTTATGAGTCGCGTAGAATATTTGATTACCTTCTAATTCGTACTGTTCAATGTTTTCTTCTACAGCAAATAAAGCATGAAACGGATCTTTACTTTCTCCAAATACTTGCGATTGATAAGTTGTATAGTTTCCTTTTCCGTTTGTATACTCTAATTCAATAATTAATTCAGGTCTTCTCTTAATAAAATAACCTACATTTTCATCCTTCAGATTGTATCCTTCAATTGTGTACGTTGGCTTCTTAATTTGAAAATCAACATGTTGTTGCGCTTCCTTTACCGTGTAATTTAAAGATTCGTATACTTTGTCATCAAATGGTTTTGCTTGATCATAAAGTGCATATAATTTGTCACGATCAGCTTTTGATAAACGCTCTTCTCTAAAAACTGTTGACTCGTAGTCAGAATCTCTCGGAGCACCTTTTTTCTGTATATTAATAATTTTTTTAGATAATTTTATGTACTGCTGGAATTCATCTTTTGTTAAAGCTTTTTCAGCTAAATATAAGTAATCTGTCTTTTCTTCATACACTCTTGCTGAATAATGATATTCTTTTTTCGCATTTTCTTCTGTACCATACAGCATATCTACAGCTTTTTGGAAAGCATCCTTTGACTGCTCTACTTTATCCTCTTGCTTTTCCTTTCCTTCCGTTGCACGTGCGTTGAATAAAGAGAGGGATGCTATAGCAACTATGACAATAACTCCGAGTAAAGAAAGACGATACGATTTCTTCTGGAACTTTTTAATCATAACGATTCTCCTTTTTAGTGTTCGTTTATTTCTACTTAAATTTGCTAGGCTTGGTGCTTGATAGGAATAGTGTTCTAGAAGGGTAATAATTGTATGACCGTATGCAATTTGCTCCTCTTTATCTATAAAAGTAAGTGCATATGCGTCACAGGCTAATTCTTGATCTTCTCGCATACAAAAATAGGCGTACCAAAGAATCGGATTGAACCAATTAAATAGGAGCAAGCTGTACATAATCCAATTTACAGCTACATCGTTTCTCTTAATATGAGCTAACTCATGGTAAAAAACATATTGTAATTGTTGCTCATTTAATACTTTCATATGTTTTTTTGATAGTAATACTTTCGGGCGGAAGAAACTAAACACAGTTGGACTTGCAATTTTTCCTGCTAAACGTAATGAAACTACCTTCTTTATTTTCATAGACTGCTTACAGCGATTAAATACTGTAACGATCTGTTCATCCGTAATATCCGGTTGTTTCTTTATGTACGAATATAACCGTCTATTTGTAATAAATGTGATGGCTGCTAATACAATTACCCCAGTTAGCCAAACATATAGAGCAATTTTATATAAAGATAATGTAGTCTGTTGTTCCGCACCCGCTTTTACTTCAGGTTCCCTATTTTTTGTCACAGTTTCAGAATTTGATTCCAATTCCACTTTACGGTCGCTTTCTATATTCACTATACTCTCCGTAGACGGCATATTTTTTGGAATAACTTCCGATACACTAGAGCGATAGGAAAGTAATGAATAAATGCTATACGAGCTATCTGGTGACCATGGTAAAAGAAGTCTTATCATTAATACGATCCACAGCATATATTGCCACCGGGGTGTTAACTTATTTCTAAGCAGAATTTTTATACATAAAATAAATCCAACTAATATGCTAGCCATCAGTGACGTTTCTATAAGCCAATCAAAAAAATGAGGAAGGTATACATTTATAAGCATGTCTATCATTTTTATCGATCCTTCCTCTTATTCTCCTCTGTCTTCTCATCTAAAATGCGTTTCAGTTCATTAATATCTTCTGAAGATAATTTCTCCTCTTTCAAGAAATTGACCAGTAACGGCTTAAACGCCGCACCGCAAAAACGCTTTAGTAACGATTTCGTTTCAACTTGTAAATAATTATCTTGTGATACTAACGGATAATAAGCGTACATACGCCCTTTATCTTGATGATAAGAAACGGCTTCCTTTTGTACTAATCGATTAATTAATGTACGGATGGTTTTCGGTTTCCAGTCCATTGCATCTTCCAATTCTTCTATAATTTCATTCGCTGTTTGTGGAGAGTTCGACCAAAGTACTTTCATAATTTCTAATTCTGCTTCAGATATTTTAGGTAATTGATTTGTCATAATATATTTCACTCCTTCGTATTACATTTGTAATCTATAACTAAGATTACAAATGTAATACTTAATTGTCAACCATATTTTAGAAAAAACTACTTTCAACTAAACCTTACTTCACAACAACAAATTTCCCTTTTTTCAAATAATCAAATAAAAAAACAAGAAAAACTTTACAATTAATAGTAATATATAAAATAGACAAGTTTATCAAAATAGTGGAGGCTTTTTCAGTCATGATGCGTGCGCTTCGTTTAAATATAAAGCAAGCTTTTTGTAATCGTGTTTCTTTAATTATTATGTTTAGTGGATTTGTTCTTATTTGTATTTATCACTATTATTATGTCATTCGTTATTTAGGAGACGCTGTGAGCGGACCTATATCAACAGATATAAAATGGATTGGATTTCGTGACAATGAAATGGATGTTTATTTATTATTAATGCCAGTTATTGCGAGTTTCCCCTTTAGTACAAGTTACAATTCCGATAAGTCAGATGGTTTTAAACCGTTCGTGAGTAAAGGAATTTCTTTATTTCCTTATTCAGTAACGAAATATATCGTTACGTTTTTTTGCGGAGGATTTCTTTATACATTTCCATTCATCTTATCGTTATTATTTTGCAAATTAACCATTCCAGACGGAGAACCTATAGCTGGTTCAGGCATCATAAATGATGATGGAATGTTCGCAAACCTATATTTAGATGCGCCCCTCACTTACATTACGGTATATATCGGAATTAATTTTTTATTTGCAGGTTTAATGGCCCTCTTAGGACTTGCTGCATCTGCATGGTCACAAAAGGACTATATGGCAATTCTATTTCCATTTGCAGTTAACTCCATTCCGTACGTCCTGCTAAATACAATATTCCCTACAATAGGCGGAGCACCTATTCATTTATATGACCCAAAGCAACCATTGAATGGAATGTCACCGTACATTTTAACGATGCAATGTACTTTCTTCCTTCTCATTAGCTTATTCATGTATATACAAGGCGTAAAGCGCGATAGAAAAAAATATAAAAGAAGGTTGCAAAGAAGAGATCGGTGTAGAAAAGCGTTTCAAGTAATTTCAGACTAAATCATTGAACGAATAAGAGCGTAATTCCCTAAGTTAGACGGGAATTACGCTCTTATTATCATTTACATGTATCACTCGTATATTTTCGATACTCATATAATCATCCTCCCCTTTACGGCGTACCAGCCAATCCCCATAAAATAACGACCGCTACAAAATAAATCGCTTTAACAACTACCACTAAACATAATGTAATAATTGCATATTTACTCAACTCTCTACTTGCGCCGATTAAAGTAAAAATAACTGCCAAACTAAACGTTATATAAGATGCTGCTGTATGTATTAAGTTATATGTAATATCTAAATTTTGTGTAAGCCCTGTTATATCAGCTACAAATTGAAGCATGACGATTGTACTAAAAAAAATTGCAAGCTGATTCATTAACTTTCCATTTAACCATGCTTGCATCTTTAACCCCCTCATTATAAAAAACTGAATTTTTGATTAATTTTAACATGAATTTTACAGAAAAAGAACGCTCAGTATATCTCTAAGCGTTCTTTCTCAACTATTTAAGAAGCCTTCTTCAAATCAATTTGAGCAAGTACTGGGTCGTGGTCACTTACACGTCCATGTTCTTTCATAATGTTTGAGTTTAAGTGTACTGGGTCTACAATTGTGTGCGGTGCAATGTTGTTTGTTACTAAAATATGATCTAACACTTGTGCATTTCCTTCATGGATGTACGTGTAGCGATTTTCTTTCGGCACTGTGTTTAACATATTTTTTAAGTTTGTTCCTTCTAACGTTTTTAATGGTTTAGCGAACTCAAAATCGTTCATATCCCCTAACACAACAACTGGTGCATTCGTGTTCTTTTTCTGAATTCCTTGTACGAATTGATTTACTTCTTGCGCTAACTGAATTCGTTTTTCTTCACTCTTTAATACGAGCGGCTGCACTTTTCCAAATGGCGTTGCATCTCCTATTTTTGAGTTTAAGTGATTTGCAACGACAACCATGTTTTGTCCTTGGAACGTAAATTCTGCCGCAAGCGGTTTACGTGTACTTTCAAACAATGGATTTTCGTCTCCAATGCGAACGACATTTTTATCAAGTAACTTCGGTACTGCTGCTAATTTCACACGTGATGGGTTGTAGAAGAAACCGACGCGAATATTCGCTCCTGGTGCTCCCCCGTCTAAATTGTTGTTTGGAGCAATTTCTACATACTCATACTTTGGTCCACGAATTTCTAGCACTGCATCAATGATACGTTTTGCGCTTAACGAAGCATCTGTTGTACCGTCATTAAGCGTTCCATTATTATCTTGCATTTCCTCTACACCGATAATATCTGGCATTTTTAAATTGTATTTAATAGAATACGCTAACGCTTTTACTTTTTCATCTGTTGTTTCTTTTTTATTCGCCGAGAAGTTTTCAATGTTATATGTAGCAACTGTTAACTTATCAAGACGCGGCTGAATATTTGCTCCTATTTGCTTAAATCCACCGTCTACTGCAGATGGTAATTCCGTTATTGGCGCAATGCGGAACGCACCGTAATCATATCCGACTACTCCTGTTATATCTCCTGTGAAAGTATCTCCTACTTTTGCTACATAATCACGAGGTACTTTTACAGAAAGACGCTCTGGGTTTAATTGATTTTCATCTAATACAGGTGTGCCATATTTCGTTACGACTTTATTCCCACCATTTTTCACTGTTACATATAAATTCCCGTTTTTCTGAGGGGCAATAATTTTTGGCGTTGGCATCGTAACGCGCATACCTTCTACACTTTCATAAAAGTCGATTGCATCTTCATTTGGATCAAATAAACCGAATGCATCATTATCGATAATTTGATCAGGGATTTTCACACCGTTTTCGCCAAGTACAATCGGTGCTGGTAAAGGTTGATCTTTTGCGATTACAGCAACGCGGCTCGCTTTAATTTCCGTCGTCGTTAAGTCTGTTTCAAACCTTTCTGCATATCCAGGACCAACATATTCTTCTACTACTCCATCAACTTGAATAAGATCTCCTACTGCTACATTCGCATCTTTTTTGTATACGTACATACCTTCTGAGGTAGCTGGATCATTATCTGGCTGATTGTCTTCTATATAAAAACCATTTTTATCAAGCGCTGTTACAACGCCTTCCACATTGTACACTTTCTTCCCGTTGTAAGGAGAAATATGTGATTTACCTTGAATATCATGAATACGAACCTGTTCATTGTTTACGATAACAAATGAAAAAGTTGAAATTGCTGAAGAAGTAAGGCCTTCTTTCTCTGCAATTGCTTTCATTACACTATTTTCATTCACTACAATTTGTCCGTTATAACGAACACTTTTATTTGTAGGGTTAGAGCCATCTAACGTATAGTAGATTGTTGCTCCTTCTGTGCTCGTTGTTAATGTTACTGCTGTTCCTTTCGCAATTTCCCCGCCACCAGGCGAAGCTACTACATCGCTAACACGGTTTTGTCCTTCTCCTTGAAACTTATGAGCTGTTACTGATTTTAAACCTGGGCTACTAAAATATAATTCAAGCGTCCCTGTTAAACTAACTTTCTTCCCAATATTTTCAGGATGATCTTTCACGTTTACTGCCGCTCTCACATCGCCTTTTGGCAACTGAACAGGCATGATTTTGTCTGGATTCGTTTCATTTGGCGAATCGGCAATTGCCACATTTGTGTCGTCAAACTTAGCCGGATCTTTCGTGTATTTAGAAGGACTTTGCGTATATCCAACGATATATCCTTCCACTGTCCGATACGATAAACTTAACTAAATCTATACAATTCAATCAAATTTACACAAGTTAGTGCTTCAGCGTGTTCTCGCAACCCCGAAGGGACGAGGGGTATAACACTCCACACGAGGCAGTATCGTTACCTCCTATTATCAAGCATTTATTTTACCCATCTTGATAAATTTACCGACGCATTTACATCCCTATCGTGATGGCTATTGCATGAAGCACAACGCCACTCACGTATTTTTAAACTCCACTGTCCTTCTGGTTGAACTGAATGGTCGTATTTTACTCCGCAACATGAGCAAATCTTGCTTGAGGCGAACCATTTATCAGCTTTTACATACTCAATGCCATACTTCTCGCACTTGTATGATAAACATTGAAAGAAGAAGTGTAATTTTTGAAATGAAAATGCTTTCGATAGTTTTTTGTTTTTTAACAGGTTTGAGATAGATAAGTCTTCCACAACAATTCTCATTGGTTTGGTTTTCACCAATTTAGCTGTTGCTTGATGGATATGGTTATGTCGGATATTTGTAATTTTCCTAGATAACCGAAGGTGCTCTATTTTTGCCTTTTCATATCCGGCAGATTGAATTTTTACACCTTTTTTGAATCTCCTAGACATATCTCTTTGCGCTGACTTTTTCCTTCTCAAAAGTTTTTTAACCTTGGCATCTTTGTTTATATTTCGTTCTTTCGTACCATTAGAAGCTACAAACAGCTCTTTTAAACCAACATCCACACCAATCGACTCACCGGTTAGTTCTTGTGATTCAAAATCTTCTTGGAACCCTACACTAATCCACCAGTGACGACCATCAAATGTAACTCTTGGATTGGATGGTTTTTTGTTTCTTGGTAGTTGTTGGCTTGTTTTCACTTCTCCAATAGACTGAATATCAACTACTTTCTTTCCTATAACCAGTCTTTCATAATTGGCATAAAATCCTTGAATTAAATCTTTTTTGGATTTATAAGAAGTGTGATAACCATTTTTGTACCTTTTGAACGAATGCTTCCTTGCCTTATCAAAATCTTTTGAAGCCTGTTTGGGAACTTGTGCGTTGATGTCTTTTAACCACTCATAATTCTTTCGCTTCTTGATCTTTGTAAATCGTTTCTGTAAAGCTAACTGTGAAACAGATTTTCCAAATAGCTTATAGTATCTATCACTCATTCTTTTACAATAGTTATAAGCGAATCTTGCAGCACCAGCATGGTTTCTAAGCACTTGTTCTTGTTCAGGCGTTGGAATCAGTCTGACTTTCTTCGCCAATATCATCAGAATTTAACTCCTTTACTGTGCGATTATTCGGGCACTCACCTTTCAGATAATGAAAGATTTGTTCTTCTGAATAGTAGCGTGTTCCATCAGCATTCTCCTAAGACTACTAGGATACAAACCTGTTAATTCCGATACTTGACTAACTCGTAAAAATTTCATTATTATTCTCACCTCATTGCATTTACCATAATGCATAGATTCGGAGATTCAATGAGACTTGATAGATTTAATTAAATTTATCTCGTTCAACTAAGGGCGCAATTCCTTAGCCAGTTCTCTTATGAACTTCTCATGTTTTCACATGAGCGCAGACTATATGTTTATCTCTTTAGAGATAGAGGATTTTTCCACCACCATCGGCTTGTGATGTACTCTCGTCAGTTATACGAGATAGTCGTTGAACGTTCATCTTATCCATTTCGACTTAGATGATTCGAGGCGGAAGACCCATTGTTTCTAGTGTTTAGGATTTAACCTTGCACGATCTGATTGATTTTTTCTGCTTTCGCAACATTCACGCTCGCTATTTCTAGCCACGTTGTAGTTCAATCAGCTTTAGGGATTGCCCGCAGTTAACCCTCACTACTAGCCAATCACTTGACTAGCAGGGCTTACTGATATATTTAATTAACTTTGGTTATAATCGGTTAAATAAATCGTAACAGTTAGTTACCCCTTCGTTTTCCCTTGCTGTTTAAATACTTGAATTGCTTTTTCTACTGACATAGAAGTCGTTTCTTCTGCTTGTACTAAAGTTCCAGTAAATGAAAGCAATAGTATGAATGATAAAAAGACACTTAACAATTTCTTCACAGTCATTTTCCTCTCCCTATTTCATATTTTCTCAGCATTTCTATCATATCAAATGATTCGTTATATAGAACTACATTTCGACAAGTTTTACAAAAAATTTATTTAATTTACAAGCTTTCAAACTATAATACAAAATAATAATTTTACACCTTCTACGAATGCGCTCTATAATGTTAGAGAGAGAAAACAGAAAATATCGAAATTTCATTAGCATGTACAATGTATTCATTTGAATAGGAGTGATTGGATGGAAGTGCAAACAGAAACATACCGCGCAGCTATGAATGGAACATTAGAACGTCATTTTTCAGATATGATTGCTGTTATACCAACTAGAATTACGATTGAACAGTTAAAACAGCGGCTAGAGACTATCTCTACTAAAGTGGATGAATTAAAAATTGTTTACAGTGATGAGACAAGCCTTATTGTTGAGTTACATATGGATGAAACAATCATACCGTATGAACTGCATATTGATGAGGCGAATGATCCAGAAGAATATAAAATGTACAATAGACAAGATTCTACAATCGTAGATCGTAATTTTGAAGATGCGGCTTTCGGTACTGAAATTTTCACCCGTACGCTATTTGTAGGCGATGTACTGGACTGCTTTTTCCAGCAGTTACAGTTTTTATGGAACCTTGCGCCAGACTTGTTATTTGTAATCGATTCAAGTGCAGCAATGAAGGTGATATCTAGAAGCTATATTGAATATCACGTTGAAAATGAATTATTACCTGACATTCCTGACTTATACGTTATTCATTCCGTTTATGAAGACGATAAAGAAGGCGAGCCTACGCAATATTGGTTTCATACACACGGCCTTTTAAGAGCAGGTGTAACAGAAATAGAATTAATTATTCCAAATCGCATTTCTTCCTACTACGGCATTGGTGACCTCTTTCAAACATTTGCGAATAATGCCGTTGAGAATGGACAAGTCCCTATGAATGAGCCTATCGCTATCGCACATAGTCAGCAAGGTTCTATACATACAGTAGCTGTTCCATGGGAGAAAGGATTATCTTATATTGGGCATAAAACGAGTATGGATCAATTATCTTCAATTGAGAATGAAGAAGTGAAGCTACAACCAATAGATGCACAAAACACATTCTTAGGCGGGATGGATGACCGAGATGAATACCATCAATCGCCATCTGTTCTCTTGTTCAAATTTGATACTTCAGAAGAATGTATCGAAAGCTTTTTTAAAGAACACGAGGAAGCTACAGGGCTCATGTTTTATAAAACAAATAGTGAAACGGCTCGTATGGCTTACAATGCGAAGAATACTTTCGGGTATTTCAGCAACATTTTTCAAATTGAACAATCAAATGAAGATTTTCGTTTCCTAGCTAAGTTTGGTGTCTCCTACGAAGAAGGAAAAAGTGAACATATGTGGTTTGAAATGCAGCATATAACAGAAGACTTTATTCAAGGAATACTCATTAATGAACCATATTTTATAGAAGATATGAGTGAAGGAAATATTTATCCTTTAGATTTTGATAACTTAACAGAATGGATTATTTATGCAGGAGATGCAGTGATAAAGCCAAATAACTTATATATGTTTATTGGTGAATAAGTATTTTATATAATAAAAGAAACGCCTTCAATGTGATTGAAGGCGTTTCACTTTATTGTGCGATTAATTCCGTATCTATTACTTTCTCCAAATGAGATAATACACACTTTGCAACTCTCTCACCTTGATCAATACAGTCCGGAAGACCAGAACCAGCGTAAGAACTACCTGCCAAGTATATACCTGGCAACTCTTTCTCCATAAATGTTGTGAGTTTCTTCATTCGCTCGTTATGACCTACTGTATATTGGGGCATCGCTTCTTTCCAGCGGCTTACGACTGTAAACTCTGGATCCTCTGTAATATCCATCGTCTTTCGTAAGTCTTCTAGTACAAGCTGAACGAGTTCCTCTTCTGTTTGTTCTACAACTGCTTCATCACCAGGTCGTCCAACGTAACATCGAAGAAGCATTTTTCCTTCCGGCGTTGTATGTGGCCATTTTTTATGTGTCCACGTACATGCTGTAATTGTGTAATCACTATTTCGAGATACGACAAATCCTGTACCATCAATATCTCGCTGAATGGCTGATTTCGGGAAAGCCATTGCCACATTCGCAACTGATGTGGCTGGAATGTTACGGAAGAAACGAAACTGCTTATACTGCGCAAACATTGATGGCAATACTTTATGCGATGTTGCCACTACGACCGCGTCCGCTTCTATTTCTTTTCCGTTACTAAGAGTAATCGTATAACCATCACCAAGTTTTGCAACTTTTTCAATGCGAGTTCCCTTTATTATCGTACCTTCATGCATCTTCATTTCGAGAGATTCTACGATAGATTCTAAACCTGTTTTCACTGTTTGGAAGATTCCCTTTTTCGGTTCAGTTTTCTCTTCTTTCGGAGCGAGCGTACGCATACCGAGTGAAATACTGCGATATTTCTGCTCAATTTGATACATTTGCGGGAATGTTGACATTAAGCTCATTTCATCAATATCCCCTGCATAAATACCCGATAGTAATGGTTCTATTAGATTTTCAACCACTTCGTTTCCGAGGCGATGTCTGAAAAACTGCCCGAGTGATTGGTCAGATACCGGCTTTGATCTCGGCATTAATAGATCAAAACCAGCTCTTAGTTTACCAATTGGGGAGAACAGCCCGGAAAATAGAAACGGTGTAATTTGCGTTGGAATTCCCATCATTGATCCGCTCGGCATTTTATGTAACCGATTGTTTACGAGGATAAATGATTGACCGGCCTTATTATTTACAAGTTCATCGCCAAGACCTAATTCTCGCGCTAATCTAGCTGCACTTTCTTTTCGTACTAAGAAAGAATCTGGTCCGCGTTCAATTGTAAATCCATCTTTTCGAACGGTTTGAATTTTCCCACCAATTTTACCCGATGCTTCTATCAATAATGTATCGATCGGCAAGTTCTTGTCATGAACATCTTTTTGTAAGTTATACATTGTTGTTAATCCTGTGATGCCACCGCCGATGATTACAACTTTTTTCCTCAAGCAGGCTCCCCCTTTCTTCTTACATTACAGATTCTTTTTTCTTTACTACAACATCTGTTAAAGAGTCAATAAATGCGTCCGATGCATTTGGCATTTCTGGACGATAATATTTTGCGCCAATTTCATCTGTTACAACTTTACACTCAAAGTCGTTGTCATATAAAACTTCTAAATGTTCCGCAACAAACCCAACTGGTGCGTATACGAATGAAGTATAACCGTACTTTTCATTTAATTCTCTCGTTAAATCTTGTACATCTGGACCAATCCAAGGATCTGGTGTGTTTCCTGCACTTTGCCAACCTACTGCATAGTTTGCTACTTCAGCACCTCTTGCAATATAGTCAGCTGTTTCATTTAATTGATCTGGGTATGGATCGCCCATTGCAATAATTTTCTCTGGTAAGCTATGTGCAGATACGATTAATACTGCTTTTTCACGTTCTGCTTCTGACATACCGTTATATATACCTTTCACTGCATCAACCCAGTACTGGATGAATTTCGGTTCTTTATACCAGCTATCAATGCCGTGAATTGTTAAGTTTCCAAGTTTCTCAGCTTCTTCTTGTGCTCGTCCAACGTATGATTTCACGCTAAACGTAGAATAGTGCGGCGCAAGAACAAGTGCGATTGCATCTTGTATACCATCGTTATGCATATCTTTCACTGCATCTTCAATAAACGGTTCGATATGTTTTAAACCAAGATACATATGGTACTCTACTTCATCTTGCACTTCATTTAAACGCTTCTCTAACTTTTTAGCTTGCTCTAATGTAATAGTAGCTAAAGGAGAAATACCACCAATTGCACGGTAACGCTCTGTTAAATCTTCCAGCATTTCAGGACTTGGCTTTCTTCCTCTGCGAATATGTGTATAGTAACGTTCAATATCTTCTTCTTTATATGGCGTTCCGTATGCCATTACAAGCAAACCAATTTTCTTTTTCATACAGCAATTCTCCTTTACTTCGCTAACTGCCCTTTAGAGTATTCATGGATAAATGTAGTTAAACGTTTTAATGTATCCGGATTTACTTCTGGGAATACACCGTGACCTAAGTTAAAGATATAACCCGGCTGTTTCATCCCTTGATCTAAAATACCTTTTACATGTTCTTCAATAACAGACCATGGTGCAAGTAAGAATGAAGGGTCCATATTACCTTGTACCGCCTTATGAACGCCACGTGCACGTGCTTCTTCAATTGGTAAACGCCAGTCTAAGCCGACTACATCAAGCGGTAAGTCGTGCCATTCATTTACTAAGTGTGCAGCTCCTACGCCGTGCATAATCATCGGTACACCCATCGTGCGAACTTCTGCAAAAATACGCTCCATTGCTGGTTTAATAAATACGCGGTAATCTGCTACATTTACTGTTCCAACCCAAGAATCGAAAATTTGAACTGCTTTTGCTCCTGCGTTAATTTGCGCTTTTAAATATGTAATAACCATATCTGCTAGTTTATCCATTAAAGCGAACCAAGCTTTTGGCTCTGCATACATGAACGCTTTCGTATTATGGTAGTTACGAGATGGACCGCCTTCAATCATATAGCTCGCTAATGTAAATGGAGCTCCTGAAAAACCGATTAACGGTACGTCTAACATTTCTGTCGTTAATAAACGAATTGTATCTAGTATGTACGGTACGTCATCTTCTGGATTGATTTCCCCTAGTTTTTCTACGTCTTGTAAAGAACGGATTGGATTATCGATAACTGGGCCAATACCTGATTTAATTTCTACGTCCACACCAATTGCAGGTAGTGGTGACATAATATCTTTATAAAGAATTGCTGCGTCTACGTTATACTGATCAACCGGCAATTTTGTAACGTAAGCACATAACTCTGGATTGTGTGTAATTTCAAATAAAGAATACTTTTCTTTAATCTTTCTATATTCCGGCTGTGAACGACCTGCTTGACGCATATACCATGCTGGTACATAATCAGTACGTTCCCCCCTACATGCTTTTAAAAATGTCTCATTTATAGTTCTTACCAAGACCCTTGCTCCCTTCCTTGCCAATGCTTTTGCTCTAAATACGTTCTATTCCGCTATTTATCTTTTTTTACTATACAGCTTGTAAAAACAAAATGCATAATATTATGTACGTTGTTCATTAAATTGACACAAACATTCGTAAAAACGCTTACCGTTTTCACAACATTCTTATTATAACACAGAGAAAAACTATGGTTTAGCTACTTTTGACTTTTCTCCTTCGCGATTCGTTTGTGTGTTATATGGCACAACGTAAAAGCTCGGTTTTGAAAAGATATTAACGAACTTTTCTTCATATTCTCCGGCACCGTTTACAGTACCTACATGCGTATGAATTCCGTTTTCCACTCTATAAATACGATACATAATTCTTTCATCTGGAAGTGGTGTCCAGCTTAATTTCGCTTTAAATAAACCGAAAGGGCTAAACGCTAATTTCATTTTCACATCTTCAATCTTATGCAACCGAATCGGAGCACCGATGGTTTCCACACCTTCTGGTTTCATAAACTGCTCTTTCTGTTCTACATTTGCCTTCGTTAAAATTTTCTTAAATAATTTCGTTGCTGACGCACTTTCTCCTTGCAGCTGATGCTCTTTATCTGTACGATCATAACCAATCCAAACAGCGCCTACTAAATTTGGCGTATAGCCAACGAACCACATATCTCTAGCTCCATTATCTTCATTTGGTAAGGAAGTGGTACCTGTTTTCCCAGCTAACGCCCCGTTATATACACCGGCTTTCGCTGTCCCTTCCTTTACAACTCCTTCAAGCATTTTCGTCATATACCAGGCCGTTTGTTTCGAGAAAATTTTTGTTTCTACTTTTGGCGATTCTCCAATGACTGCACCATGTCTATTTAACACTTTATCAATAACGTGCGGCTCAATAATATCACCATTTGCTAAAAACGCACGATACATTTTCACAAGATCAAATGGTGAAACACCGTTTTTCAATCCGCCAAGCGCCGTACTTAGACCAGCATCTGCAATATGGACATTACCCTTTTCTAAATATTGCTTTCCTTCCTCTACCCCTAACTCATTTAATAAAGAAACTGCCGGTACGTTTGCCGATTCTAAAATCGCATCGTACATCGTCATTTCTTTTGAATACTCATGATTGTAATTTCGAGGTTCGTAGCCCTCAAAAGAATTTCTTTCATTCGTTAATAAAGAATATGGATTATATTTTTTCGTTTCGAGTGCTGGTGCATAGACGATAAGCGGTTTTAACACAGACCCCGGCTGCCTTTTTGCAAAAACACGATTAAATCCTCTTGGCACATACTTCCTTCCGCCAATCGCCGCTTTAATCCCGCCCGTACGATTATCCATTAATAAAAATGCACCTTGCGCACCCTCTTCTTTCCCAGGGAAATTTCTTGCATCTTGAAATTGGTTATACGCTACCTTTTGAATCTTTTCATCCATCGGTACGACAAACGTATATCCTCCGCGAAGCACTTCTTGATGAGATAATCCGTATAAACGTGCTGCTTCATCTATAACCATATCAATATACGGCATATATGCGAGCTCATTCTCATCTAAGTTTTTATAGAGAGCAATTGTCTTTCCTTGATAACGTACGCTTTCTTCAGCAGTCAAATAGCCTTGTTTATGCATAAGTGACAATACGAGATCGCGGCGTTCTTTGCTCTTCTCTGGGGAAAAATAAGGTGAATATCCATTTGGCGACTTCGGAAGCCCTGCAAGCATTGCCCCTTCTTCTACTGTTAAATCTTCTACATTTTTATTAAAATACAACTTTGCTGCTGCTTGAATACCGTAAGCCCCATGGCCAAAATAAATATGATTCATATACATTTCAAGAATTTGTTGCTTCGTATATTTTTGCTCTAATTGAAGGGAAATTGCGACTTCCTTCAACTTGCGCGTAACTGTTTTTTCATGAGTTAAAAAGACATTTTTAGCGAGTTGTTGTGTAATCGTACTGCCGCCCTCTATTTTTTCTCCAGCTAACGTATCTTTATAAAGAGCGCGAAGTATAGACGGATAATCTATCCCTTGATGCTCATAAAAACGAGAGTCTTCCACTGCAATAAATGCCTGTTGCACATATTTCGGAATTTGCTCGATCGGTACGAGATCTCTATTTTCTACGTATAATTTCGTAATTTCTTTCCCTTTCTGGTCAACGATACGTGATGAAGAGTGGAAAACGAGCTGCTTTTCATCCATCATATAGCCACCAGCTAACACGATAAGTTTATACAGTACAATCGCTACTACTACCGTTGCGACGCCACCTAATAAAGTCCACTTTACTTTCTTCATACATCGGCCTTCTTTCCAAATGATGGTACATTTATTATTTGAAAAAGAAGTATCTTTATGTATATAATCTTCGAAGTTTTTTAAGAGAGTTGATATAATAGAAACAAATAAATAAGGGGGCATTAAAATGAAGGCTATTATTTCATACGAAACACCTCTAGAACAAGCACATTTCACTGCAAAAAATAACGAAAAAGATATGTTTTATAAAGAAAATACAGAAGAATCTGTAGAAGGATCACTTCAGTATGACGTACTAGACGCTGTTGGTGAATTTAAAGGACAACCTGGTTATATCGTTTGTAACAACATTTCCGTAACAGATGAAGGTCGCCCAGTATTTGAAAATCGTTTTAAAAACCGCGCAGGCCTTATTGAAAATGAGCCAGGATTCCAAGCGATCCGCGTTCTACGCCCATTAAGTAACGATACATATGTCATCTTAACGATGTGGGAAACAGAGCAAAACTTTAAAGACTGGACAGAATCACGTTCATTCGAAAATGCTCATAAAAAACGCCCTACCCAAGCAGAAGGACAAGCTCCGGCGCATCCACATGCAGAGCAACAGAAAAGTATTTTCTCTCGTCCATCATTTGTGACTACTTTTGATGTAGTAGTTTAAGTTTTTTTGTACCGTAGTTCCTCCAGGTATGCGGTACATGAAATTATATCAACGATTTTTCGAATATATCTATCGTATCTTTCAATATATCAACGATTTTTTTGATATATCGACGATTCGACAGAGAATATCGACTTATCGACAATTCACGACACAAAAAGGAAACACCATTACACACTGGTGTTTCCTTTTTCTTTGTACCAATTATATATACGAAGCGCATCTTCTTTTTGCATATGCTTCACTTTATAACGATGCCCCGCTACCGATACGGCAGCTGTACATAGCTCGTCTTTCTTTTGAAAATACGACTGGCTGTATCCTACTGCTTGAACATGCCTTCTTCGCATGATCCCCGTATATTTTGCAAGACCACGGTATACCATGACTAACTGATTGTCTCGTATCATATAACCACTACTTGTATACCGAGCGTATGAGAGTAAAGTAAATATGATAAATAGTGGTATTAAAGTGAATAACGCCATATATTGCTTAAAATATATACTCGCACCGGCAATTGGCACTGCGAGTACAGCACTTGTAATCCAGCCCATTATTACGTAGCGGCGTAATGCAACTTTCGGTAAATGAACGATTTCCTCTTCCGTTTCATACGGCAACTGCAAATACGTAAGTAACTGCTGCACATCTTTTTTCTTCATAAAAGGATGTAACATCACTTCATTCCCAGCGGATTCTATACTTTGAATAACTTCTACTTCGACAGAGCAATAACCGAAAGGCTGACGGAGAATGCCTTCTTTCACTGTAATCGCTTGAATGCGGTGTAATTTTAACACAAACTCTTTCTTATCAAATAATCCTTGCACGATGCGAACTTCATTTCCGTTTCGCTCTATTTTAAAGTTCGCATATTTTAACGCATAGCCAGCTGTCGAAACGACCCACGAAACCGCCATTAAAATCGCGGCCATAACGATTAATTCATATACACCGTTATCCATCACATACGCTTCCACTTTATTTATGAGCCATTCTGGAAGAAATTGATTAAACTCTGTGTAAATAAGAAGTAATCCTGAAAACACTAATCCGAATCTACCCGATGTAATGGAAGCTGCTAAAATCTCTTTCATCGTTAACTGATAAACCGTCTTACTTCCTTCTTCCGCTGGCGTCTCTTCAGTCACAACGCTTTTTTCTTTATGTAATAATGCAATGAGTTCCTTCGCTTCTTCTTCTCTAATACCCGCCAACATCACTTCTGGCTCAGTCCTGCCGCCCGCTACTTCAATATTTAATTTCGTCAGTCCAAGTATTTGATAAATGATGTTAGAAGACGTACTAATATTTTGCACACGTTCTTTATTTAAGTAACTTTCTTTCTTCACGAACACACCATGCTTTATATGTAAAATATTACTTTCAACCCAGTACACCTTGAAATACCATTTTATAGCTGAAAAAATAACCATAATAAATAATATAGCCAAGAGAACAAGATGAAATAAATACCACGGTTTCACTTCACCATCTGATCGAAATAAAACAAGAAAAATAAAAGGCAACAAAGTCGCAATTCGAATACCTAATAAAATTGTGATTGGATGTTGCCTCTTATACATCCTCATCACTCACTTTCGCAAGTTCTCCAATTTGTCTTTTTAGCTGCTCTGCTTCTTCTTTCGTTAAACCTGGAATACTATGAGAAGTTGCTGCTGTTGAAATATGTAATTCTGCTAAATTATACTTTCTCATAATCGGGCCCTGTTCAATCGTTACGTGCTGCACGCGAATCATTGGAATGAGTACGCGTTTTACAACGAACATTCCCTTTTGAATCTCAATCTCTTCTTCATTTAATCTATAACTATAATAGCGCTGACGTAAATTTGGAAATACAAAATAATCAAGCGGGATAAACGTAATAGCGCCTGTTACTAACAACCCGAACAGCCAACCCCACCAATTAAAATTGATCATAAAAAAGAAATACGCAATTACGACTGCTAGTATAACTGCTGCCCCAATTAAAGCATGAATTCGCCACACTTTCAGCATATTAGAATGAATCTCCCTTTCTAACGGCTGCATCTCATCACTCCAATTATATGAATTTATTACTTATATATTAGTTGGTATATACATATTTGTAAAATTATAGTTTTTTTACATCGTATCAAGAACTTCTTTAAAATTCCCTTCATTAATGGAATACACTTGAAACTGAATGTAATCTATTTCATTCGTATCTGGTTTAGCAAATGGCAAAATGTTAAATCTCGCCGCTGATCTTCCTAACATATCTACAATCATTAAAGAAACGTCAATATATTCGAAGTCTATACGAAATACTACTGCTTCTCCCGTACATTCATAATCTGTAATCGCATCATAGGACTTATTCGCACTAATGAGCATCACTTTTAATAGTTGGTTCAAATTTTCTGGTTTAAAATTAATCATATATACAGCTCCTTTTTCGACAAAACACTACCAAAATAGTGTAATCTTATACTTTCATAGCTTCACACATCAATTATATTAAAAATAAAGCTAGTTTTTTATAAATTTTTTGATATAATTACTTACGGGAAAAGGGAAGAATTTTGTCTTCCCTTGTGTTTTTATTTGCATCTAGTACTTTTGCTAGATGCCTTTTTTTATGCTAAAAAGGTATCCTCACATACTTTGAGGATACCTTTTCAACAATTGTACTTACCATCTTCTAGTTTATATTATTTCTGAGTATGCTCTAAAGTGCGTTTTCACTCATTTTCTATAAGCAATTGCATTTGGCAACTGTAAGAATCCGTACTAAAAAACTCATCTAATAATTCCACTTCAATGCAATTTTTGATTGTTACATTATTTTTCTCTATATAATCTTTTAATTTCTCCATACTTTCTGCTTTATTATTCTTTTTATAGGCCAGCATCAAATAGTTACCTTCTGGTAATATATCTATATTTTACTCTTTCTGTGTGTAATCATATTTACATAACACAGAAAAAGCATACTTTGGTTTAAATCTGTATTTTGAATGAATGGTATATGCTATACCAATTTCCATCGTTGTTTCTAAATTTCTCTCCTGAATCATTTTATCTACATCTGAATAATAAAGGAATTCTTTAAAATTACCCACTTCTTTGCATGGAGCAGTGACGATATAACGTTGCTCAAAATACTGTATTGTTATTTGATTATGTACTAGTAACTTTTTGGCGACTTGTACACTATTATCTAGTTTATCAATCGTATGAATGACTGCTTGCATCTCTTTTATCTTTTGCTCAGTTTCTTCTCTTTTTCATGCTAAAAATTGTAATAATTCGTCCATATTCTTTTCTGTAAAAATTTGTTGCAGTTCTTTCGTACTCGTTCTTAAAGCTTTTATTGTAATGCCTTTCATATTAGCAACTTCACCAATAGAAAATAAATTTCCAAATTTATTTTGCCCCCTTATTCTTGACTCTCCTCTAAAGGGAGATATTATTATTTTATCGTTAAAGTTAATGAAAGGATAATAAAAAATAGGGCATACATGACTATGTTTTATTGCTAAAGTTAATAAAAGCGTAGTATAAAAAGAGAGGGAATCTCTATACAGCTCTTTCTATAAGACATACCATTTTTTCTAGCTAACTAATTCAATGAAAGAAGGATATAATATGAAAATTGATAGACCAAAAATTTCGCCCGAGTTATCGTTAAAGAGTTTTCACGATATTTTTTATGATGAAGATTCAACATTAGAAATGTGTGAAATTATCGATTCCACTTTTGAAAATGAATCTGTAGATAGAGTGCGTTTATATAGTGCAGTGATAAAGAATTGTAAGTTTACGAATACAGACTTTAGCAATATCGATATTACAGATGTTTGTTTTGAGAACTGTGATTTATCAAATGTTAATTTAAGCAATTCTTCTGTTCACAGAGTCGAATTTAAAAACAGTAAATTAATTGGAGTTAATTTTACAGAATCTAGCTTAGGGAATGTTGAATTTGAAAATTCAATTTTGAATTTAGCTTCATTTGGAAATTCTAAACTAGAAAAGATTATATTTAATGAAACTTCATTAAATAATGCAGACTTTTTTGACTGTAAGCTAAAGAAAGTTGAATTTGATTCATGCAGCCTTGACGAAGCAAATTTTGATCAAACATCACTGAAAGGAATAGATATTAGTTCTTCTACTTTTGATACACTTACGGTTTCAGTGAACAACCTAAGAGGATGTAAAGTATCACCACACCAAGCTATTCAGTTTGCATCTTTATTGGGATTGATTATTAAAGATTAGTCAAAAAGAACGATTTAAAACGTAAAGAGGTATCCTCGTACGGAGGATACCTCTTTATTATCTCTATTTTAGTGCATTTCAACAATTGTACCATCTTCGAATACTTTGAATACACCAGTAAACCCTGATCCAGCCGCACCTTCTATTTTATATGTCGTACGCACTCTAATTTGATAATATTTCTTTCCATTCTCTACTTGCGTATTCTCTAGCGTGTAATCATAGTCTTCTTTATATTCATTTTTGATATATGCTGTAGCTTTCTCAAAAGTAAAATCATCTTGAGCTTTTCCTGTCTCTACCTTTTTATTGTTTTCTGTCGTTACTTTTTGAGTCTTGTCTGCTTCTACTTTTTTATTATTTTCCGTTGTTACTTTTTGAGTCTTGTCTGCTTCTACCTTTTTATTATTCTCTGTTGCTACCTTTTGACTCGTTACTGCATTTGTTTTTTGTGCCTTCGCTGCTGTTTCACTCTTTGCACTTTTTACTTCTTCACCAATTTTAGTAATTAATCCTACAGCCTTTTTATTATATTCTTCAAGATTCTTGTTATCTTTTGTTTCTGAAACTAGCTTATTTAATGTCTCTTTCGCTTCTGCATAATTTTTCTTATTTATTAACTCTTCACTTTTCATCAGTTGCTCGCTATACTTCTTTTTTTGTTCTAAAATGGCTAATAATGCTGTTCGTTCTTCCTTGGCTTGCTTTATAAGCGTAGTATTTCCATTCTTCGTGTTCTCTACTTTTTCAAATGATTGAATTGATTCTTCTATCTTTATTTCTTCTTTTAACTTCACAGCTTCCATCATGATTTTCGTTTGTTCTACAAGCACTATTGCATCTGAATCGTCTTTTTTCTCATCTAGCGCTCGTTCAAATGATGATAAGGCATTTTTATATTCTTTATTCGTTAACGCGGTCTTCCCTGCATCCATTTCTTTTTCAAAATCTCCATTACTACATCCTGCTAACATTAAAAATGTAATTCCAATTACCGTTAATAACTTCCTCATTTTTTCTCCCCCTATGTATACCTAAAACAATAACGTCATATGTATAAAAGTCTGTGTAGTAATTAGACTGAAAGTAAATATGTACTACATTGTGTGTGGGAAAGGAAGTACATTTCATTTACTATCATTAGTTAAAACTCCTCAATAGTTGGTAGTTGGTAGTTGGTTTTCTTCTTCTTTTAAGACAGAAAGGAATTTTAATAATGTGCGTAAAGCTCTCACCAGGCTCTTTACTACACACACTCTTATACACATAGAAAAACTATTTTTAGTTTGATATTCTTTTTAACTTTATATATTCTCGGTTGATTGGATACGTAGCTTAATTCGTAACATACCGAAAAACAACAGAAAACAAACCGTAATAAAAGTCACGTTTTGTAACTTATTTGTAACACAAATGTAACACAAGGTTTTTAAACATACAATAGTTTTTTTACATTATTTTCCCCACTTTCTATATTTTAAAGCGTTAATCCAGTTCCAATCCTTAATGTAATACGTATTTTCATAACAATCTCGCCATAAAAAGAGGGAATTTACATTTCTAAGTGAAAAGATACAAAGTTATTATTTTCGGATGTTATAAACTTCTTAAATTGAAAGATATCGGATCACAACTCTCCCCTTAAAATGAAAAAATACGCTATTCTTTCCTATGAGCTTACAGAAAGAATAGCGTATTTTTCAAAAATGAGTTCTTTTATTCAAACGCTTTGGTTCTATATCACAATTAAAAGGGCAATCAACGCTAATATAGCTGGAAGTCCTTGTTTCACAATAATTGATTTATTAGATGTGAAACCGCCGAAAAGAGCTGCTACCACCACACACATTACAAAAAATAATTGAATCATATAGCCAATTGAATTGAAACCAAGTATAAGTCCCCAAATGAGACCAACGGCTAAAAATCCATTATATAAACCTTGGTTTGCAAACATAATGGCTACGTTTCGATCTCCTTCTAAATGCTCCGGTAGTTGAAAAGCACGTTTTGCCACTTTTGAATTCATAAAAAACATTTCGAGAATCATGATAAATAAATGTTCTAATGCTACGATCCCGACTAAAATAGCTGCGATTATTTCCACAGTATTGTGCCCCCCTCTACGTCCTAATATCAAATTTATACTATCTTCGCTTTACCTTTGTAGCTTATATAAAATCCTGCCTTCTTTCTTATCAAAATATTAATTGACGTATCAATATTTGATACATCAATTAATATACAACTCCCCTTTTAGTTTTACAAGTTTTTTTGCTCAATTCGTTTTATTTTGTTCCATCAACTTTAAATCAATTCAAAACCTCTGTTCACATCTCTAGAAACTATAATATTTTTTATAATTGGTCTCCTATTCCCTTATTCACTACATAAAAAAATGTTATTACTCCTGTTACATCGAGTAATAACATTTTTATTTTAATCTATTTAACAAATTTGCTTCCAACTAGCATCCTTCACATCTTCACTAGTCGGCTTTCTAACTGATTTCACAAAACATTCCTCACAAGCACCGAACGTAATGAAATTTTTCTGTGCTTGTCTTAACGAAACTTCATTTGCTCCGCCTTCAAAGTCAGGATCATTAAACTGAACCTCATCATCTTCCCAATAACACATATTACAAATTTCATATGTACCTGGTGGTTCTTCTTCCATTGTTTGATATCCGCAGCATGGACAGGTGTATTTCATATAATCACCTTATTTCCCTTCATATGTAGTCCTACTTACTAAAAATGTAATAGAGCAAATTATAGTTAATCCCATAAAGTACATCATTTTAATAATACGAGTATTTTCATATGTTGTAGGAACCCCGTCAGATATAACTTCATAGCAAAAAACAATACTTATGGCTAAAAGAATATATAAAATTAAGGATGGGATAAAATGTAGCTTTATAGGTAAAATAACGCACCTAAACAATAGCTCCCCAAGAAGACATCCAACTAAAACAACAGGGACTCCAACTATCAAAGTAGCAGCCAACATTTGGGACATAGCAATAAAAAGATTCGTAAAAATAGAAAATAGCTCTCCTTCAAAAATCCCCTTCTCATCGTATATTTGAATTATCGTCATTGAAATAAATAAGCTTAATAAAGAATGGGAATACGGAATTAAAAATTTCCCCAATCCTGCTCACCTCACTTTTTTTGCGTCACATATATTATTAATTATTTCCTATCATTTTTACATAGAAAAATAACTCGCCTTCCGCAAAAGACGAGCCCTTCCACTTAATTCTCACTTATTCTCTTCTTATACCAATCCTGCATTCTCTCCGCATCTTCTACTCTCGTATGCTCTAATTTATAACTCGATGATGCGCTCGAAAATTTATACGTACATAAATCCGCGCGGCGCTGGAAATAGGATTGCGTCTTTTCCATCGATTGGATGTGTCTTCTTCTAATAAGTCCTGTATATTTTCCGATGCTGCGATATACAAGCGTAATTTGCTCTCCATCTACCCTGTAACCATTTGTTTTAAATGTTGCGTAACCAAGTGTAAAGATGAGAATCACGAGCGGAATTAATGCCCACATGATGAAGTGCTTTTCAAAGTATATACTTATACCAATAAGCGGGATAGCTAGCATAGCGAAGAAGATGAAGCTATCAATGAGATAGCGGCGTAATGCTGCTTTTGGTAATGAAATAATATTTGTATTCAGTTCGTATGGTAATTGTAAATGATCGAGTAACTGTTGTACTCGGTCTTTTCGAATGATTGGGTGCAGTGTAACTTTTTCTTTTTCGTCATCCGTTCCCTTACTTTGAATCACTTCTACTTGCACAGCGCAATAACCGAACATTTGACGGAAAATGCCTTCTTTTATCGTAATCCCTTGAATACGGTGTAACTTTAGGACGAGTTCTTTTTTCTCAAGTAATCCTTGTGAAATGCGGACTTCGTCATTTTTTCGATTTACTGTGAAATCTCCATGTTTTAGCGCATAACCGATTGTAGATATAATCCACGAAAGGACGAGCAAAATAGCTACCATGAAAATCCAGCCGTATATATCATATTCCATTACATACGACTTTACGTCATTCTCTATCCATTTCGGAATGTACTCATCTACTTGGTGGTACACGAAAAAGATTAACCAGAATAATAGCCCAAACTGACCCGATGTAACAGAGGCTAGTAAAATTTCTTTCCAAGTCAATTTATATTCTGTCGTTTGTTTTTCTACTGCATGTTCTGTTGCTTCATCTAACGTTTCTTCTGCTTTCACTTCTGGAGTTGGCTCATTTAGTAAGGAAATAAGCTCCTTCGCCTCATCTTCCTTAATTCCAGCTAAGCTTACTTCTGCATCATTGCCCCCGCCAGCTGTTTCGATTTGGATTTTCTTTAAGCCAAGCATTTGATATAACACGTTAGAGCTTGTATTAATTGTTTGAACACGTTCTTTATTTAAGTAGCTCTCCTTCTTCACAAAGAGACCTTGTTTCACATGTAATACGTTATTTTCAACCCAGTATAATTTGTAATACCAGCCTACGATAGCTGAAACAATCGTGATTATTGCAAAACCGATAGGAACTAAATACCAAAATGGGAACTTTCCTTTTAAACTAAAGAGAAAAATAATAAATGGTATAAAGTCTGTTATTTTTAATTCCAATAACATCGTGATTGGATGCTGCCTCTTATACATCCTCATCACTCACTTTCGCTAATTCTGCGATTTTCGTTTTCAACATTTCAGCTTCATACATCGTTAAGCCTGGGATGCTGTGAGAAGTTGCTGCTGTTGAAATGTGTAATTCTGCTAAGCCATATTTTCTCATAATCGGCCCTTGTTCAATCGTAACGTGCTGCACACGAATCATCGGTACTAATATGCGCTTTACGACGAAAAGACCGTGCTGAATTTCAAGTTCTTCTTCATTTAGTTGGTAGCTGTAATAACGTTGACGTAGTTTTGGGAATAAGAAGTACGAAAATGGTGCGAACACAACTGTTAGCCCAATCATCACATACAAAATCCACGCCCACCAATCAAACTTTATCATGAGGAAAAGGTAAGCTAAAATGACAAGAATACCGATCCCTTCTTCTATTACAGCACGAACTTTCCACACCTTGACCATGTCAGGATGAATTTCATTTTTCAATGGATCCATGTAACCACTCCAAATCTAGTAATCTAATATATGAATACTCTCAATCTATATTTTACATAACCTTACAGAAAATTGAAATTTAATCTTCTTTCTTCTCAGGAATAAAATATCCGAACCAAAGTAGCCAAATGAAACCGATTAACTTCATCCAACTTCCATCCGCTTGAAAAGCTTCAATCATACCTGGTATTTTATAAATCCCAATAAATCCAAGAAAACCGAGCCACCAGTTTTTTTGCATTTTCATCTTTACTCCTCCTTCATGACGTTTTTCACATTTCGAATCCAAATTTCTTTATACTTTAAATGGAATCCCATGAGCATATAGTTGCTCATATTATCGATCACGAGTGCTAGCGTATGAGCATTTTCTTCCGTTTCATGCTGTGACACGACGCCCAGTCTCGCGCCTTTCTTCAATAAATCGTGGAAACCATGTAAGAAATCCTCTTGTATTTCAAATAAACGTTTCTGGTACTTTTCATTTCGCGATGCAGTTACGATAAATTCATTGATAACGCGTAGTATTCCTTCTTGCCCTTCATACTCAGAGAGCATATGTAAACCATCTGCGATTAACTTTTCTGCAAAGTTTTCTTTCGTATATTGCTCTTTATCAAAATAACTCACGAAATGATATCCAGAAAAAACTTCTTCAAATAAAAAGTCCACTAACGCTTCTTTAGAAGAAAAATGATAGTAAATAGCCGGTTTTGAAATACCTACCTCTTTCGCAATCATGGAAAGACTCATCTTCTCAATGCCGTGTTCTGCCATAAGTTTAAATGATGCCTCTACAATGTTCTGCGATGTTTGTAAATTCTTAGTCATACTGTACCTCACTTATTTTTACTTACCGGTCGGTAAGTAAATTGTAAAATAAAAGATTATTGTTTGCAAGTTTGATTCAAAACTACATATTACTTTCTCCATTTACTTTATGAATCAGAATCATATTCCTCCATAATTACTACAGTAATCTTTCATCCAGTTAAACTACAAAAAGCACCTTTGTGAGTGCTTCTTGTAATCTAATATTTAGGCCCCATGTAATCATAACTTTGATCTAACGCTTTTAATAAATCAATCGCACCCTTTAACTCTCTTTTATCAGACTCTAATTCTTCCATTCTTCTTTCGATATCTTTTTTAAAAGATTCTAAATCGCTAATGGCCTTCTTCCCCACTCCAAGTTGCGACCAGCTTGATAAGAGTAAATTATGTACATTACTTACAACTCTTTTATTATGATTTAAGTCTTGAATCATATGGTCAAATTGCTGTAAGGCTTGGTTCAATGCTTCTTCATTTAAGTAAATTCTCGGCATCCTAATCTTCTCCCTTAATATTGTTGATCTGTCTTCTTATAATCATCGGCTTTCTTCTCAATAAAATCTGAAATTTCCGTGGCTGTTCGTATGTACCAAAAACTTAAATGCTCTACATGTGCGCGTATATTATTTACTTTAGCTTCTACCCGTCTACTTTCAGCCGTTTCTAATAATGTCATCATATTAGAAATTAACCTCGGTACTCTATCTTGAAATTCTTGCGCATTTCGCTTCATATCTCTTACGGCCTTTTCCAAATTCTCTACAACTACACGAATTTCTCCCCCGCCTAATAACTTACCAGGTGAATCATATACTCTTTCCCCTGTATCTAAATTCAAAAGATATGAACTCGACAAATTCCCATCTTTACCCATCTTGAAATACTTATTATTTTGATAATGAAATCCAGGTTTATCTTTTACGGAGTCCAAAAAGCGATTAGCTTCAAACAATAGTCTTTGTTCCAATGGTAAGTTAGAAAGGTCTTCTTTCGTAACAGGTGGTGTAACAGCATAAGTTGAACCTATATGACCATCATATGGACCAAAAGGACCATAACCGATTGAATCTGATCCGTGAACAATCGAAACAATTCTACCTTTAAATTCTCCATTATTAGCTCTTTCTTGTAAATCAGGCGGTAACAAATGTTTTGCACTCGGCGCATTCCATGACATACATCTTACATTGTCATTAGATGCCGCTGCATATTCCGCTAAAGCTCCCCCTAACGAATGACCCGTCGTATATATCTCCACATCATCCCTGCCCTTATATGTATCCGTTACTTGTTTCATGACCCTTTCAGCTTGTTCAAATTGATTATGTGTTTCCCAGCGTTGATTCTCTTCATTCCAATATTTCTTTGAACCTGCATTCTCAGTTCCTGCAACAGGAGGTGCTGCTGGTTCATGAACACCTTCTCGTAATACAAAATGATTCGTATCCGTTTTTAAATCCTTCATACCTTCCCCTGGCTTCATCGGAATGCCTAAAGAGTTTTTCTCTATAATTTTATCCCCTTCTGTTCCTCGGAAAGATACCATAACTTGCTTTTTCCCATCGACATCTCGTTCAAAGACTACTGCGTCCATTCCGGTTTGTTTGTCGTGGAATGTTTCACTTGTTCCCCACTTTTGTATAGTATTCCCATCCCTGTCTAAGACAGCAAATCCTTTTGCTAAATCCTTATCAGATTGATAAGCGCCCCTTGACAGCTGATAATAGCTTGAATCTAAAACTTTATTATTTTCACTCAAAACATTTCCCCTCCTAGAAAATTTAATATATTCTAAATATAGGATAACATTAATGGAGGAATGATAATTGAAAAAATATTATTTAGGACTAATCATAATTTTTACAATCATATTTTCAGGGGGATGTAGTATGAATACTGATAAAAAAAATGAAGAACAAAAAATAGTAGAAAAAGCAAATGAAACAGCCATTAAATATTTTAAGGAAAAAGAAAATCTAGATGTAGTAATTACTGGATATGAATTTGCTCCGAGTGATTTTCAAACTGTTTTTATAAAAGGACATGTTAAAGACGATAAAACTCAAGCATTTACAGTGCATGTCGAATATGGAGATAGTGATTATAGAGTCACTTCTAGAACATATTCTGAAAGTCTAGAATGAAAAAACTAGGTCATTAAATACTCACTAGAGTTTCTTTTTTATGGACTAGTTAAAAAAGAGCCTCCTTAGAGGCTCTTTTTAGTTACTATCATACAGCAATGTCATTTCATTATTTAACTTCAGTCCATTTAAAATTAAATTCTCCCCCAAAATCATTCGTCACAAGCCCTTTAATAGCCGATCGTTATAAGTATGAGCGTCCCGTTTGATAGAAAGGAGCTACTGCACCATCTTCTAACAAGATTTTTTCCGCTTGTATCATCGCTTCCCAACATGCTTTTTCATCACTAGATAAATCAGTTTTTCCCTTATGAATTAGTTTATCAATTACCTTTCTTTTCAGTGACCTCAATACTGTTTCTTAACTTCTCATCACCACGATAAGCAAACCTTGACAGCTAATAATAACAAGAATCTAAAACTTTATCATTTTCCTTCAAAATATCCCCACTACCAGATATTTTAATATATTCTAAATATAGAATAACATTAATGGAGGGATTTTGATTGAAAAAAAATGGTATAAGATTATTCATTATCCTTACACTTATCCTTTTAGGAGGATGCAGTATGAATAATAAAACAAATGAGGAAAAAGAAATAGTAGCAAAGGCAGAAGAGGTAACCATTAAATATTTTAAAGAAACAGAGGGCTTAGATGTAACAATCACTGATCATAAATTTGGACAAAAAGATTTTCAAACTATCCTTATCTCAGGTTATGTAACAAATGACAAAAGTAAAAAGTTTACCGCTTCAGTCCAATACGCTAATGATTATCATATTGGTTCTATTTCAGCGTCTAATAATTTGAATTTTAAACACTAAATCTAATAGTTTCACGTCAACATAATTATTTAAGTTTTTTCTTTAATTCAAGAATGTTCTTTATAAGAAATAAAAAGCACCCGCTATCAGAAAAAGTGAGTGCTTTTTTCACTAAAAACATTCCTTCTATCACGATATTTTATATAATCAAGATGCCATTATTGGAGGGTAAATATGGATATTACAATCAAAAAAATTAGTTTTTTTCTATTCTTTATATTTATTTCAAGTATTTTAGGGGGATGTACGATAAATCAAAAAAATGATGAACAACAAATAATTAATAAAGCAACAGAAACTACAATTCAATATTTTAAAGAAAAAGAAAATCTAGACGTAGTGATTACTAAACATCAATTTGCCCCGAAGGACTTTCAAAGTGTTTGGATTTCAGGGCATGTGAAAGATGATAAAAATAAAACATTCTCGGCAGATGTTGAATACGCTAATGATTATCACATCGGTTCCATTTCCACATCTGAAGGTTTTGATTTAAACTACTAAATCTAATAGTTTCACTTCAACATAACTATTTAAGTTTGCTTCTTTCATTCAGGAGTGTCCCTTATAAGAAAGAAAAACTAAAAAACACCCGCTACCAGAAAAAGTGAGTGCTTTTTTCACTAAAAACCTTCCTTCTATCACGATATTTTATATAATCAAGATGTCATTATTGGAGGATAAATATGAATATTACAATCAAAAAAACTAGTTTTTTTCTATTCTTTATATTTATTTTAAGTATTTTAGGGGGATGTACGATGGATAAAAAGAATGAGGAACAACAAATAGTTAATAAAGCAACAGAAACTACAGTTCAATATTTTAAAGAAAAAGAGAATTTAGAAGTGACTATTACGAATCATAGATTTCCTTCTAATGATATCGAAACTATTTTTATAACTGGTCATATCAAAGATGATACAAATAAGAAATTTACTACTTCAATTGATTATAAAGATGATTATAATATCGGTTCTATCTCTACCACTAATTTCAGCCTAAAACACTGAATAGACAATCTGAAATTTTCCTTTTAAACATTAATCATTAGAACAAAAAGACATCCTAAATGTGTGATTAGGATGTCTTTTTTATAAAACAAATCAATTCCTATTTGGATAAACGAAAAAAGGTTTCATCTGTATTTTTATTATTTTCTTTCAAAACAATCCCTCCTTGTAAAAAATGATATATCCTAATAACTGGGACAATATCATTGGAGGGAGAAAATGGTTATCAAATTCAAAAAAATTAGTTTTTATTTCCTTTTAATCTTAGTATTTGCTACTTTAGGAGGGTGTACAATAAATCCAAAGAATGATGAACAACAAATCATTAATAAAGCTAAAGAAGAAACCATTAAATACTTCAAGGAGGAGGAAAACGTAGATGTAACTATTACTAAACATAAATTCACTCCAAATGATCTGCAAACAATTTTTATATCTGGTTATGTAACGGATGACAAAAACAAAGAATTTAGTGTTGCAGTTGAATACGCTAATAACTATCATATCAGTACCATTTCAACCACGAAAAATTTTGAACTAAAACACGATTAGTTCACGATTCGTTTTATATTATTTCTTTATAAAAAATAATATAAAGAAATTTAAGGAGATACATATGGATCAATCAAAAAAGAAAAGGGTTATAATTTTAATCATTTTAGCAATTATATTTTTAGCCATAGGCTGTACTACATCCTTTATTTACGATAGAAATATAACTAAAGAAAAGGCTGCTGAAGTTGCAATAGAAACTATGAAGAAAGAAAAAAATGTAGACTTTGTGGTAACCGATGTAAAAATTCAACAATTAGAACTTGCGGGCTTTATTAGAGTTAGAGGATATGACAAAAACAATAAACAAAAAAAACATTACGTTGTAATAAATAAATCCCAAAACTATAAAGTCGAATATTGGGGCGACGAATAAAGTGAAACTTTATTCGGTGGAGGTTTTGTTCATCCCCATTGATTATTAGCAAAAGAAGTAATTTTATAAGCGCTTCTTTTAATTTAATATTTAGGACCCATCATCATAAATTGATTTGAGAAGGGGAAATATGGATAAATTAAAAAAGAATAACATTATATTTTCAATCATTTTAGCAATTATAGTTTTAACAATAAGCTATATCGTATCATCTATTCATGATAAAAATATTACAAAAGAAAAAGCTGCTACAGCTGCCATAGAACATATTAAGAAAAAAGAAAATATTGATGTTATAGTGACTAAAGTTGATATCAGGCCTGCCGTTAGTGGTGGTATGATTCGAGTTTCTGGTCATGTAAAAGACCAGAAAAACAGAAAATTCTTTGTTTCAATTAGTAAACGGCAAAATTATTCAGTTGTTGGATGGGGATTAGATCATCTAGAGTCATAATTACCTTATTACATGTCAACTACCTCCACCACTAATTTCAGCCTAAAACGCTGAAAAGACAATCTGAATTATACCTTCTTCTTTTCAAGCATTAATCATTAAAACAAAAAAGCATCCTAAATCACAAATTTAGGATGCTTTCTTTTTAATCCTTATTCAATAATCGCATACGATAGCAATTCATCGTTACTTCCCCAAGTCTTTGCAGTAATTGATAGTTTGCATATGCGCCGACCGGGGCACCGATTATTGGTACGAGCTGAAGCATTTTCGCTAAATCGATATAGTCTCGGTACTCTGTTTGGAACTTTTCCCAGTCCATATGATTTTCTTCTTCTGTATCCCACGTTTCGATGGCTTTCCATATTTCTTTTCGGTGGTCGTCACTTGAAAAGGCAAGCTGGAAAACGTGAAGGATAAAAAGGCGCTCTTCTTTGTCGCTCGTATCAAATCCGTACAATGTTGCTGCATCGAATAAAAATTTAATTTTAATGCCGAGTAAAAGCGGAAAGTCAGCAAGGCCAAGGAGAATACCACCTGCTCCCGTCCCTGCTCCTTCTGCCGCTGCTATTTTTTTGTACTCATCCATTTTTTTACGTACTTCATCATCTCGTCTTTGCAATGACCAGTTCGTCTCTTTTAATTTCGGCTTTATAAAGTTTGATCCGGCACTAATCGTTTGTACCATCATCCGAATCGTTTCTGTTAATACTTTTTGCACTTTCGCTGGAATAAGCTGTTGTACTTTCGTCTGCACTTTCTTTGAGAACCGTGTCATCATAGAAGAATCTTTCATGAATGTAGCTTTCCACTGCTCCAGCTCTTTTATAACCTTTTCTTCATATGTAATCATAGGTTCATTCCCTTCAATTTAAACGCTCAATACGTTTCGCCCCGTATTGATAAACGAAACCGATACTAAATACTATGCTTACGACTAGTAAAATTCCCGTCATCATGAAATCTTTCGTAGCAAGTGCAAATATAACTGTAAATATAACGCTACCTGTAATAAGAATTGCATTTAATAAAGTAAGGAAATCTTTTTTCTTCTCTTCTCCGCCTACTGGGTACAAATCAAGCCAAATCTTCATGCGGTGATGCTTCCATAAAGTTAATAGCTGATAACCAATTAAATATAGGAAGATAAGACTTACGATAAATCGTCCATATAAAAACGGAATGAAGTAAAGAATAACTCCGCCAAGAGCGAGCAAACGCACATATAATCCAAAATAATTACCAGATCGTAAAAACGTTCTCGTATATAAGTATAAATATGTACGCTTTTCGCCTATCATCGACAGAATGAAATCAAGCCATTTTCTGCGTGCTACTCTCTCTTTTAATGCTGGTACATCAACGAACATATTCGCGATGCGGTACAGCAGCATCATCTTCTTACCTTCTTCAGAAATTAAATACTCCCAGTTTAGTGGTTTCCCCTTCACCATCTGATGCAGAATAGCGAGGTATAACACCATGAGAAGGACGATTCCGGCAATAAACATAACGGAAGTACGCTCTACAAGGAAATACACAAATAAGGCGTTTAAAATAAAACGAATGAACCAATCGGCTCTTTGTATATTTTGATCTGTTAAAAATGATTTTTCCCATGCCACGAATAAATTCCACGCTTTTACAATGACAAACACAAGTACGAGCCATATGTACGCCGCTCCAGTTTGTTTCATTTGCTGGAAATATAACGGAGCAAGCGCTGCTGCTACGATAGCGATTATGTATAACTGAATCATAAACGTAAAGAGAAATGCCTTTGTGAAGTAAGGCTTTAACTTTTCTTCAACTGGCAATAAATACACGAGGTCTGCTTCTTTTAATAACGTTTGTATCGATCCAGCCGTTAAAACGAGTCCAATTAATATAGCCATCACGAGCGCTGTCGGGAACGAAGGTGTTAACGTTTGTAACCATTGCTGGTAATAATACGCTCCTGCGCCGATGATGAAAACAAAAATAAATTTCAAATGATCATTAAATACGTATTTACTATATGTACGAACTTCTTGTAGAAAGTGACGAAATCGTTCTTTCCATAACGCTGTGCTATTCATAATCTTCTTCCTTCGTTAATGCAATATAAATATCATCTAACGTTGCACCCGGCATATTAAACTGTGATTGTAGTTCAGCTAATGTTCCCTTCGCTCTTACTTCACCTTGATGCAGAATAATGAACGAATCACAATAACGCTCTGCTGTCGCTAAAATGTGTGTACTCATTAAGATTCCTGCACCGCTTTTTTTCATTTGATCCATCATTTGAAGAAGTGATTGAATCGCTAACGGATCAAGCCCTACGAAAGGTTCGTCCACAATGTAAAGTGATGGTTCCACTAAAAATGCACTCATAATCATTACTTTTTGTTTCATCCCTTTTGAGAAATGAGACGGAAACCATTTCAAACGATTTTTCATGCGAAATTCTTGTAATAGTTGTCCTACACGTTCTTCATATTGTTTTTCATCGACACCGTACGCCATCGCTGTTAGCTTCAAATGTTCTTCTAGCGTTAGTTCATCATATAATACAGGTGTTTCTGGGATGAACGAAAAACTAGAACGGTACGCTGTCATATCATCACGAATTGTTTTCCCATTAATTGTGACAGTTCCTTTTTTCGGTTCCATTAAACCGATAATATGTTTAATCGTCGTACTTTTACCAGCTCCATTTAAACCGATTAAGCCGACAAGTTCGCCTTTATTAACAGAGAACGAAACATCTTTTAGTACAGGTCGCTTCGTATATCCTCCTGTAACATTTTCTACACGCAATAACTCGCTCATACGACACCACTTTCTTCATTAGTATTCATTCTATATTCATCTTACCAAAAATGGCGCTGTACTACATAGTATCGATGTCTTAAAAAAAATTTAAATTTGTTAGCATATATTTTTACGAAAGCGGACATCATAATTAGTGAAGAAGGAACACATTGAAAAAGCGACCACCAATTGATGAGTACAACAACATAGTTAAGTCATCATGAAATGGGGTGTCCATGTTGGACAAAGAAATTTACACATAACCAGATCATTTGTTTCATTTTAGAAACGGGGTGTCTCCGAAAGAGCATATACTGTTTTAAAAAATAAACAATTTCCTTTTATGAAAGATTGCAATTCATTTCACTTGAAAATGGGGTGTCTACGGCAGAAACTTTAGCCGATTTACCGTGCATTTCTTAAATAAATGAGGTGTCTGCGAAACGTAAATTACGATAATGCTTTTTCAATCCCTCTTCAGAAAACAGGAAGCTGAGTCAGCTTCCTGTTTTTCGTGTTTGTTCTCTTATGTAATTATGGTAAAATACGGCTAAGGATATTTGAAAGGATGAAATCGATGAATCATACAGCAGATAATTGTATTTTTTGCAAAATCATTGACGGGCAAATCCCTTGCTCAAAAGTATATGAAGATGAACATGTGCTTGCATTTTTAGATATTAGTCAAGTAACAAAAGGACATACTCTTGTTATTCCGAAAGTTCACAAACAAGACATATTTGCATTAACGCCAGAAATCGCATCACACATTTTTGCTGTCGTTCCGAAAATCGCAAACGCAATTAAAGCAGAGTTTAATCCAGTTGGCTTTAACCTACTTAACAATAACGGTGAAAAAGCTGGACAAACTGTGTTCCACTTCCACCTTCATTTAATTCCACGCTACGGTGAAAACGATGGTTTCGGTGCTGTTTGGAAATCACATCAAAATGAATACACAATGGAAAATTTACAAAACATCGCAAGTACAATTGCAAATAGTGTGAAATAGTGACACTATAATAAGAAGTAATACATAACAAGCCACTTTCCTAAAGTGATTAAATATTGCAAGGCTTGTTTCTCCATTCAAGATGCCAGGGACTGTGCAGTTTTCTTCCCTTGTCTTAAAGATATGCATATTTTTTCACATCATGAATACGAACAAAAAATAAGGAGGTCTCCTTTTATGTCAAAAGCTAAATCCTTTATTACAGGTGTCATTTGCGGCGGAGCAGTTGCTGGATTAGCTGTTCTTTTCTCTACTCCTTCTTCTGGCAAAGACATGCGCGGCAAGTTAAAAGAAAAAGGAAATGATATTAAAAAGACATTAGCTGATATTACAGCTGATACAAAATTATTAAAACGTCAAATCGTTGAAACTGCTTCAGAAGGTAAAGAAGTGTTTCAAGAATTAAAAGACGATATGCACGATACGCTTTCTAACTGGAAGCAAGATATTTCTCAAAACAAACGACATATTGAGCAAGAGATTTTGGACATTCAAAAATCAATTGAGAAACTACAAGAAGCTGTTCCGGAAAAAGCGTAAACAAATTCCTGCTTAGTTTTTTGCATATAACAAATAATTTTTATATAAATTGACCTTAACACGGCATATCACATAGATATGCCGTGTTTTTATGCATTTACAATATATGTTATCACTTAACATGTATGGACAACACATGTATTCACGACTCATAAACCGCTTCCATCGTTATGCATGATTTGTATAGAATGTCATTTTTCCAAAAAATTTTCACAATTCTCACAAAAAGACTTTATTAATTTTTATTTTACTGGCATAATAGATAGTAATGAAAAAGAATGTTAAAGTGGGTGAGTATATGAAAAGTGGAGAAAAAGATTACTCGGTAAAAGAAGCGATGATTTTCAGCCAACGCATTGCTCAATTATCGAAAGCGTTATGGAAATGTGTAGAGAAAGATTGGCAAATGTGGATTAAGCCTTACGATTTAAACATCAATGAGCATCATATTTTAACAATCGCTTATCATTTAAAAGGGGCTTCTATTTCTGAGATTGCTAAGTTTGGAGTTATGCACGTATCAACAGCGTTCAACTTCTCGAAAAAGCTTGAGGAACGCGGCTATCTTGTATTCTCGAAAAAAGAAGATGATAAACGAAATACGTACATTGAAATTACAGACAAAGGGGAAGAATTACTACTTCGCTTAATGGAGGAGTATGACCCTGAAAGTAATTCAGTGTTTAATGGGGCTCTTGCACTTCGTAATTTTTATGGGAAGTTCCCAGAAAATATCGAACTGATTGCTATCTTGCGTAATATTTACGGACAAGACTTCATCGATATTTTTGAGAAATCATTAGAAGATATTGAAGAGAACTTTACAGAATCCGATCAGAAGTTAGTTAAGAAGTAATCTATTTATTTTTTCGCAATCATGCTTAAGAATTCATTCATAAGCGGCTTAAATAAACCTTGTTTTGCTAGCGCTTCCGCAGTTTCGTGTACTTCGAGCTGATGTGGAAGCGCTTTTTCAAATTGATCTAACAGCGCATCGAACAAAAGAAGCCCCTCCGCTTTCTCCACTACATATTGCTCGTTCAGTATTTCACAAAGATTTAGTATACGTTCAATATCTTTTTTACGAGCTTTTTTCTTTATGATTAAAGAATAAAATGGACACTTTTCTTCATCAATCATTTTAAATAGTAGGTCTACGTAGTATTCAGCTTGTTCTAATCTTCTAACAACGTCCATTTTCTCCCTCACTTTCTAACACAAAGTCTTCTATTTCTGAATTTTATAACACGAACAAAATATCGTATGATACAATATATAAAGTATATGTATTTTAGCCAAAAGGAGGTCTCGCCTCATGACACTTATAACAGTTGTTTTTGTCGCATTCGCACTTCTTGTTATATTTTACACGAATTTCATGACACATACACTGTGTGAACGAAAACAAATAGCTGCGAGCCGCCAACCCGGTGTCTTTCGGGTTATTAATGTATGTATAACAATTTTATTAATTTCTAGTTATATAGAAATTATATTTCATGGAAAGTGAGGAAGGAAAGCCCCTTCCTCACTTTTTTCCTCTATAAGCAAATTATACCTACTATAACCAATAAAATAAACAGTACAAGTAATAAAATAAGTTGAGAATTCATCCCCATCCCCTCCTCTATTCTGTATATGCGGCATACGCCCAATATGGCACACCTTCAAAATCTGACACGATATGGTTAATTTTTCTTTATCAATATGAAAACACGTCGAAATATGATATATTAAATTCTGTACATATTGCTTATACTATGAAATAAATGACACGCATCTTAACTTTATCCTAAAGCCTCGGTAAGCCCTGTTAAGCGCGCTTTACCAATATAAAAAGCAAAAGTATCAGTGAGACTTAATCGGGCTCTGATGAACTAAAATTCATTGGTATAGGATAAATTAAAAATACATAATAGTAGGAGTGTTTATCGAATGAAGAAAGCTATGCTTGCCTTAGCCGCAACAAGTGTAATCGCACTATCAGCTTGTGGAACATCATCATCAGACAAAATCGTTACATCTAAAGCTGGTGACATTACAAAAGACGAGTTCTACAATCAAATGAAAACACAAGCTGGTAAACAAGTACTAAACAACATGGTTATGGAAAAAGTACTTATTAAAAACTACAAAGTTGAAGACAAAGAAGTAGACAAAAAGTACGATGAAATGAAAAAACAATACGGTGATCAATTCGATACACTATTAAAACAACAAGGTATTAAAGAAGAAACGTTAAAAACTGGTGTGCGTGCTCAATTAGCTCAAGAAAAAGCTATCGAGAAAACAATCACTGATAAAGAATTAAAAGAAAACTACAAGCCTGAAATTAAAGCAAGCCACATTCTTGTAAAAGATGAAGCAACTGCGAAAAAGGTGAAAGAAGAACTTGGACAAGGTAAATCTTTCGAAGAGTTAGCGAAACAATACTCTGAAGATACTGGTTCAAAAGAAAAAGGCGGAGACCTTGGCTACTTTACTTCTGGTAAAATGGTTAAAGAATTCGAAGATGCTGCTTATAAACTGAAAAAAGATGAAGTAAGCGAGCCTGTAAAATCACAATTCGGTTACCACATCATTAAAGTAACAGACATTAAAGAACAAAAACCATTTGATGAAGTTAAAGGCGACATCAAAAAAGATCTAGTTCAAAAGAAAGCACAAGATGCACAATTTATGAACGATCTTATGATGAAAGAAATCAAAGCTGCTGACGTAAAAGTTGACGATAAAGATTTAAAAGATCTTTTCGAAGAGAAGAAAACTGACGCTAAAAAAGAAGAAAAGAAATAATGAAATAAAAAGCTCGGGCTTAGGCCCGAGCTTTTTTATGTATCCTCTTCGTTAACGAAAGTTTATTTTTTCATTCGTTTAACTAAAACCATCTTTTATGCATTTTACTTAAAAACATTTCTGTAATTTTAAATCCAGAACTTTCTCCTATAATAGAGTCAATCCCGCAATGCGGACAAACTGCTGTGTTATCATCATCCCACCACTCTGTAATTTTTTCTGGATGGAAAATTTCTAAACAATAGAAACAACCACATATAACATCCTTTTCTAAGTGCTTTCTATTACGAGAACAAAAACGATGTGCTTCCTCAAAATATTTTTGCATCAGTGTCCCCTTCTTTGCTTTACTTACATTCTCCTCAATAAAATTGCAATTCTTCCTTAAATAAAAACACAAAAAACCTTGATCCACACCACACGGGACCAAGGTTTATCTTATTATCATTGATTAAATTCAAAAACTATGTTAAATTAGTACAGAAACACGTTTTCTAAAATTAAAGGAACGTATTTATCCGTATCTTAATTGTACACCAAAACACATCTTCAGTCAACCTCTATTTTTCACTTTTAAAGGAGTGCTTACCGTATGAACAAAAAACTTGATTTAGAGCAAAAAAGATTGGATACCGTAATCGAAACGATTACGCAGCAAATTGATAAGCTGGAAAACGAAACTGGCAGACGCCGGGCAGAAGTAATCAATATTCGTAAACACTTTTGGGATGATGTGAAAGTGAACACGGATACTTTTGATGATTATCTTGAAACAGTTATCAACTTAAGACAACAAGCTCAGTCACTAGCTGTCACACAAATTACTCATAAGCACACCTTTAATCGACTTGCCGCACTAAAACGCATGCATAAATCACCTTATTTTGGACGAATTGATTTCAAAGAGGAAGGCGAATCTGCTGCGGAGCAAATTTATATTGGCGTTGCTACACTTACTGATGCTAGCGGAGAAAACTTTCTTATATATGACTGGCGCGCACCCATTTCGAGTGTCTACTACGATTATCCACCAGGACCGGCTGAATATAGTACACCAGGCGGCGTAATTCACGGTAATGTGGAGAAAAAATTACAATACATTATTCAAAATGGCGAGATTGATTCTATGTTCGATACGAGTCTTACAATTGGCGATGAAATCTTGCAACAAGCGCTCGGAAAAGGTACAAACAAACATATGCAAAGTATCGTTGCTACAATTCAGCGCGAGCAAAATGAAATTATTCGTCACGATGAAGGCCGACTCCTTATCGTGCAAGGAGCTGCTGGTAGTGGTAAAACGTCAGCTGCGCTGCAACGAATCGCCTACTTACTATATAAATATCGCGAATGGTTAAAAGCGGATCAAATCATTCTCTTCTCCCCTAACTCTATGTTCAATAGCTACGTTTCTAACGTACTACCTGAACTCGGTGAAGAAAATATGCAGCAAGTGACATTCCAAGAGTATTTAAACCATAGACTAAGTAAGTCATTTGACGTTGAAGACCCTTATGAACAATTAGAATATATGTTAACTGAAACGGATAGCCCTATCTATAAAACGAGAAATGCAAGCATTCGATTTAAGGCATCCACTCAATTTTTCGAGATGATTAGAGTGTACAGACAGTCTCTTGAATCTTCAGGCGTGCTATTTAGAGGAATGAAATTTAGAGGAAAGTTAATTGTTTCTGCTAAAGAAATTACAGAGCAATTTTACAATACCGATTCCTCCCTTCGCTTCCATAATCGAATTGAAAAGTTAACGGATTGGCTAAATAAACAAATAGATGAAATTGAAAAAGCAGAACTGAAAAAGCCTTGGGTAGAAGAGGAAATTGAATTACTTAGTAAAGATGAATATCAAAAGGCTTATAAATACTTGCAGAAAAAGGGCGAGTTTGACGACAACTCCTTTCATGATTTTGAAAAAGAAACGAAAGTACTTGGACGTATGATTGTCCGTAAAAAATTGAAGCCACTTCGTAAAGGTGTTCAAACATTACGCTTTATCAATTTCACAGGCATATATAAACAACTCTTCACAGATGCATCATGGGTTACTGGAGAAAAACCGAAGGAATGGGATGACATTTGCTCATTAACAGTAAACATGTTAGATGAAGGAAAACTATATTACGAGGACGCAACTCCATTTTTACTTTTAAAAGAATTAATTGAAGGCTTCCAAACGAATAGATCGATTAAACACGTACTCGTAGACGAAGCGCAAGATTATTCTCCGTTTCAATTCGAGTTTTTAAAACGTCTCTTCCCTGCCGCAAGAATGACGGTACTCGGAGACTTTAACCAAGCGATATTTGCACATGCGAGTGAAACAGTGAATTTCAATACACTTACTAGCTTATACGGACCAGATGAAACAAGCGGCATCAATTTAACTCGTAGTTATCGCTCAACAAAACCAATTATTGAATTTACACGTGCTCTCGTACCGGAAGGAAAGAACATTCACGCCTTCGAACGTGACGGCGAGAAACCTACAGTGACGAAAGTATCAAATGACAGCGAACTGCATGCACATATTACTGCCAAAGTTGCGGAACTACAAAAACAGCAGCACAATACGATCGCAATTATATGTAAATCTGCAGCTGAAAGCGCCGCTGCCTACGAAGCACTTCGTCATATCGAGAATATTAAACTTGTGAAAAGTAACTCAGCCGAGTATGAGCAAGGCATTGTCGTGATCCCTGCTTACTTAGCGAAGGGTATTGAATTTGACGCTGTTATTATTTACGATGCTTCTAAAGATGTGTACAGTGATGAGAGCGTTCGTAGATTGTTCTACACTGCTTGTACGCGCGCAATGCATGAATTACAACTTTATAGCGTTGGCGAAGTTAGTCCTTTTGTACTTGAGGCTAGTTCGGAGAGTTTTGAACTTATTGCACCTTGATAATTTGAAATGAACCTAAAGAGTGGCACATGAAAAAACACCTCCTGAATCCGTATACTAAGTATGCAAATTCAGTGGAGGTGTTTTTCTATCATTTATACTTGTAAAATGCTTTCTATTTCTTCTAAATGTAAATTTGTAAACTTTGCAATATCTTCGATTGGCATTCCATTTTTATGCATTCCACGAATTAATTGAATCTTACCTTCTTCAATCCCCTCTTTCTTTCCTTCATTACGAGCATGAGCAAACTTTGCGGCTTCATCCATCAAAGCTTTCTCTCTTGCTTCATATGCTTGTCGAAAAGAAGAATCTTGACTCATACGCTCCCATTTATTCATCGCTTTTTGTAAAATCGGGTCTTGGTTCATCGCAATGTCCTCCAATGTTTGGGTTAGTTGTTCATCCTCGTTTGCCGGAAGTAATAATAACCAACGAACAAACAAATCTTCCCAGGGATTTACTTGTTCATTCCGCCACTGTTGCATAAGTTTCGTAATCTCTACGATATGAACTTCGATATCACTACTCAATATTTTATGTTGTTGTCGATTCCATAAGACTCCTGTTGTATGGAATGCCTCGTATTCAGGAAACATAACGAAATTTAACAAATTGATTGTAATTGTTTTATGAAGAGAGCTGTATGGCATTCCTTTTTGAAGCTGAGATGTGTATAACCTTCCCCAATAATATAAACTGCGTTTAATCATATCATGATTATTATTGAGTTGTATTTCTACGTTGACTTTTGTTCCTGTGTCTAATGTAGCTGAAATATCTAAAATAGATAACTTATCTTCTTCATGTTCCCTGTGTAAATGTGGATCTGCTAATTGTAATGAAACAATGGGCGATTCTAAAGAATCCTGTAACATCGCATTTAAAAAAGCACTTAAAATATCTTCATTTCCACTTGTGCCAAATAATTGTTTAAAAGCAAAATCAATGCGTAAATTCACTAATTGTTGGCTGAACATGAGTTTTTCTCTCCCCATCTCATAAGAGGCTTTCTTTTATTGTACATAAAATAGTGATACGCATGCAAACAAGCACTTACTTAAATTTCTTAAAACGACCTGTATTTGCAGGTTATAACATCATTTCTCATGATTCAAGTTTACTTACGATTGGTGTACTTCTTTCTTCACCTTTATTGGATCCTAACACTTCCGAAAAAATACAGAAGAATACGCCTATTTACAGCAGCTAGCTGAATCAATTTCTCGTTCTGAATTATGTATATCTATTAAAGCGAGTTCACTTATTACAACATAAAAAGAGGGTATTTATCATAACCCTCTTCTACTATCTATTTATGTTTTTGAAACAACACAATTAAGACCGGTAATATGGTTAAAGCGCAGAATAAAGAAAGTGTTGTATCAATAACAGTTGTAATACCAAATTCACGTAAGACTGGGAAGTTAACAAAAATTAACGTTGAAAACCCAACAATTACTGTTAATCCGGAAGCTGTGATGGCTTGCCCCACTTTTGAAAGAGAAACACGAATTGCTTCTTTGGGAGACAATCCCTTCGCCTCTTCTTCACGATATCTTTCCATAATGAGAATCGTAAACTCTGTTCCAATTCCAAGTACAAGGCAACTAAGTGCTGTTGTTAGTGGGTTATATGAAATATCGAGTAGTTTTAAAGCACCTGGCGAGAATCCTAATACTAAAACAATTGGTATCAATGGATATAATGCATGTTTTACGCGGCGATACACAAGGAATAAAGATAGGAAAATAATAAGTAGCCCCGCACCAATCATGAGTTCACTATTTGCACCGATGTTATCAATACCATAAAGCATCATAACTTGCGCACCCGCTGGCTTTATTTTCACACCATCGATCGGCTTCATGTCCTTTGATATGTTATGCATCAATTTCAATTGCTCAGCAGAAGAAAGATCTGGATTCACTTGGAACTGAACTGTTGCGTATTTTTTGTTCTTACTTATAACCGTTTCTTTCAGAGAATTCGGCGCGTTTTCAAGTTCATTTGCTACTTGTGCAGTAGATTCTGGCAACGTGCTTTTCCCGTTGATTTGCAAAATAACTTTCGGTAGTGATATAACATCACTCACATCTTTATATTCATTTTCAATCTTTTTACTTTCACTATGCATCCAAGACATCACTTTCGGTTCTGTGACATCCTCTGCTTCTACTAAATACGTAATATATGTTGTCGAGCCAACTATCTTTTGTAATTGTTTCGTATTTTTTAATGTCTCCATATTTTGCGGAATCATTTTTGTTAAGTCTGTTTCAGTCGGAATAGACCTTTCTGCCATAAATCCAAGACTAGATAAAATAACAGAAACAATTAAAATAGGAATTGCGAGTTTCATAGCTAGATTCGCATATTGATTTAAAAAACGTGATAGCATTGTATTTTTATCTGCATCACTTTTTAATGGAGGTGCTGCTTTTTTGCGATCTAATAAGTAGAATGTTGAGAACATCAATAATAGTTCAATAACGTAACAGAATAATACACCAATCGCTAACGTTAATCCAAATTGTTGCATCATCGGCGCTTTCGATACATACATCGTCAGAAAGCTTAAACTCATAATGACAACTGCAATCCCTACGCCAGGTCCAATATGACGAACGGCATGTAATGTTGCAAGTTTCGCATTACATCCACTCGTTTTATATTCCTCTTCATATCTATTATGGAATTGAACACCAAAATCGGTGCCGAGCCCTATAATGATTGGTAGTGTCGCCATTGTTGCGAGTGTAATCGGGATTCCGGCCCATCCCATGAAACCAAATGTCCATATTAATCCGATTAACACAAAGGCTAATGAAATAATACGACGTCTTACCGGGAATACGAAGAATAGTACAACAATCATTAATAGAACCGCTAAACCGAGCATGATTCCTAATGTCGTTATAACCTCTTCTTGAATATCCCCTAAAATCGCAGGCATTCCAGCTACTTTCACTGTTACACCTTGACTGAAGTTCGTATTTTTAATAAGTTCGTTTAGCTCCTTATTCATACGTACATACGTCGTCATCTCTGTATTATTTGATGTATGAAGTTGAATCACAACATGTTTTCCATTCTCAGGAATGAGTTGTTTCAACTGGTCTGGTACTTTTCCTCTATTTGAAAAGACGATTTCATGAAGTAAATCATTGTTCATATGTTGAACATTCGGTAGAGCTTTCAAAATATCTCGTTGCATATGATCTTTTTGTTGTTCTGTTAAAATGCTTTGCGTATACTTTGCAACCTCATCGTTTTGCTTTTCCGTTAAAACAGATTGTGTTATTTTCTCTTGTTCATCAACTGTAGGAGTATGGCCAAGTGCAATCAATTGCTTTTGTATTTCTTGCATTTGTTCAGGTGCAAGTTGTTGCTGAATAAATACTCCCATTTTTTCACGTTGCTCATTCGTTAAGCTACTTTTTACGTTATTATTAATTCCGTTCATTTTTTCACTCGGAATGGAGTTTTTCAAAGCTGTTTCTAATTTCGGATTTGTTTCCCCTGTATCAAATGCTGAAAAAGAAGGAGCAGGAGCGGATAACATTTCATTTAACAAGCCAACATAATGCGTTGATCTGGTAATATCTTTAATACCTTCTGCTTTTTTAGTGAATTCTACAATTGCTTTATTTGTTTCTTGTGAAAGCAATGTATCGCTCTCTCCACTAAGCAATACGTATATACCATCCCCGCCAAAATGTTTTTGGTACGTTTCTGTATCCTTATAAACGTCAGATGTATTACTTAAAAATACATCATTCCCCATCCTCATCTCAATTTTCGTTATACCAAATACGAAAAATATCGTTAAACATAATATAAGTGCAATATTCATCTTTGCGTACTTGATGATAAAACGTCCAATTGTATCAAAAACCTTATTCATATTTTTCTTTCCTCCTTTGCTATGCTCAATAATTTATCATAGGCTTTAGAGGAAAACGATGAATAAAAATGAATATACGTCTCAAAATGAGACATATGTCTTATTCTGGTTCATTTATGAGAAAATTATTAACGATATGGATCAGTTCTTCTTTTGAATACGGATATTCATTATTAATCCATTTCTTTATAATCTCAAAAAATCCACTACAGTAAAAATCACATAACACATTTGGATAATCTGAATTTCGGATATTCCTTGAAAGAGGGTCGTTATATTGCGCTGCATTTTCATGTAAAGCCTCGCCACCAAGTTGAATCAACTTATCATATAATTCACGGCTATTATTTTTACTTGTAACGTTAAAAAACAACGCACGATTCACATCTATGTAGTCAATTACTTCTTCAAAAAATGTACGTTCCAAATTCAAACCTTGCTTCGTTTGTTCAAATAGCTCTATGGCGACAGCATTTATCGTGGCACTAAAGAGTTCATACTTATCAACGTAATAACGATAAAATGTACTTCTATGTATCATTGCTTTTTCGCAAATATGATTAATCGTAATGGCTGAGAATGGTTTTTCTTTTAATAGTTCTATGAAAGTGTTCGTTATTAAAATTTGTGTACGTAAACGAGTGAGGTTACTCAATTTATTTATCCTCCCTGTAACTTTTATTGTTCTTTTAGTATGCCGTAATTGGTTATAATAGTGAATTCTTTTTGTATATAACAAAAAACACCTTGATCATTATCAAGGTGTTTCTTCCCTTCTAAACGACATATCTTTACGTCGATATACACTCAGCACGATCCCCATTATAAGCGCATGAAATACAGTTGGTGTTAATCCATAACTAATAAAAGGTAAGGATATAGCAGCAAGCGGTAATAAACCTAAAATCATACCAACGTTATAAAGGAATTGAACTACGAAAAGAGTCATTCCTCCAATGAGAAGCAATTTACTATACCGGTCATTTATTGTATAAGATATGAACATTAACCGTGCTACAAAAAGAGAAAGAATTAAGACAAGGACCAGTGCAAGTACATATCCATAATAATAAGTCAAACTTGCAAATACAAAATCAGTATCTGGATTAGGGATGCGCTTTACATCTCCATATGTACCAAACCAACCTGCTGACGACATTACCTCTTTTAAACGTATATACATAAAGCCTGCTCCCTGTGCATCACGCTCTGGATTCAAATACCCTAAAAATCTATCCAAATGATATCCTTTTACTGAGGACCAGGAAAAAGACGCCCTTATAATCAATAAACAGATTGGTACAATCGTAATAATTAATGCCGTTTTCTTTCCTAACTTACTCCACCAAAGCATAACGAATACCATCGTGATATAAATAAAAATCACTGAAAAAGCTGCGCCAATTAAGAATAAATACAAAGAAAATAAATACAACACTACAAGATACCTAACTTTCAATCTATTGTTATTGAAAAAAGAAGCCCAAGCTAGAAAAAAGAACGGTACTGCCATTAAACGATCAATTGCAATAGGACCAACTTTTATTATCGATTCTCCAAGTATCGAAGCGTTCGGAAAACAGTATATCATTAACAAGATAAGTACCCCAATTGTGTAAAACAGCCACCCGAATCTCTCTAGCTTCCGGTAATCAAGTAGCATCATCACTACAACTGTTGCAATACCGAGAATAACAGATATCACCTTATTCATTAGTAAGTCATTCATATGTCCAAAAGCCAGAACCGGTAAAAACCCTAACCCCATCGCAGCCACCAATAAAATAAGTAAAAACCAATCCACCTTTGGCTTATGAAGTTTATTAAGTTCTTGCCCTAGTTTAATCGGACTTCCCATTTGTTCCACAGCTTTATTTTCAGCAATTTCCTCACTTAATCCTTTTTCTATCCATGTGTTCTTTGCCTGTTTTAAGTGAAAATCTAGTTCGGTTGCTACAAAGCTCTTTGCTTCTTTTGATTTAATATGATTCGTAACTTCGCTTACAAAACGATCCCCTTTTTTATTCAATTTCGCCTCACTCCTGTACTAAGCCTTTTAATATAAATTGTACCTTCGTAGCATTTTCTTCTGCCTTTCGCAGCATCTTTCTTCCTTTATCATTTAATTGATAATATTTCGCTCCCGCGTGGTCCCAGCTAGATTGGATAAAGCGATTCTGCTCTAGACGATGTAATACAGTGTATAAAGACCCTTCATCACCTTCGAATTTTTGAATCCCTCTCCCACGCAGTAACTGCATCAATTCATAACCTGTTTTTTCATTCATAAGAAGTTGCAACACTGCTAAAAGAATATCTTCTTCTTTTTCGGACGATTGATTGATTTTTTCACGCACCCGCTTCTGGTGCTGATCAGAAAAACTCAAATGTTTAAACGTTGTATTCTCCATTGATTTTCGCAAGCCTTTTAATCGATCTTCCATTTGATTATTCCTCCAATCCTTCCTTCAAAAGTTCCTTTGCTTTTTTCAGTCTCGTTTTTATCGTATTTTCCTTCACTTCTATTACTGTAGCAATCTCTTTAATTGATAGCTCTTCATAATAAAATAGATAAATCACTTCTCGATATTTTATCGGTAAATTCATTACTGCAGAGGCAAGCCTACTATCCTCTGCATTTTGAATAACCGTTTGTTCCACACTTTCTTTTTGACTCTCCATATACATAAAGTCATCCTCTGTCACGAAAACTTTTTTGTTATACCAACTTTTTATATAGTCCTTACAATGATTGATTGCAATTCTCCATAACCACGTTTTCAAGTTCGAATTCCCTTTATATGTATGAAGAGATTTATAGCATTTCACAAATATATCTTGCGTTAAATCCTCCGCAACCTCTTTATTATTCACATATGAATACACAAGCTGCAGGACTTCTTGTCCATATTTGTTCATTATTTCATCGATAAGGTCCTCCTTATCTTCTATTTCAAACGCTGCTACCGTTAATTCATCCACATCATTTCCTCCTTCCCATATATTAGACGACGCACTGTATGGAAAAGTTTTATACATTCATAAAAAAATAGGGCTGACAATGTTCATACCGTTTTGTTGCACCTTTATACATACACTACCACTTTAACTTCATTAGCTAACTCATTTTCACCTCCACATAATATTTTTAATCGCATTTATATATGTAACTTACAATTACACTTCTTTTACTTGTAGAGAATACTCTTCTTTTTTTACAAAATTAAGTTTTAATTTATATTCACTTTCTCATGGTATAATTTCATTTATCTAGACATTCAAATATTTCATTATAAAACATATACTATATGGAGGCCAAAAATAAGAATGACAAAGAAAACAATCATTACTTTAGTAACTACCCTAACATTAGCTTGCGGGTGCACAGTAGCAGTAGATGCGCCAAACCAAACTAATACTGCTTCTCTGAAAGCGGAGACTTTCACAGGATATGTTATTTCAGTTGACACTGTATACATACTCGTTGCAGATACCGCTACAAAAAGAGAAGCACTTTCCTATTCCGAGATGGAAGCAATAAAATTTATTCCAAACAAACTTTTAAAAATTCCTATCGAAAAAAATAGGAATTATCAATTGGGGGATAAACTCGTTATATCTTTCGGCGTAACGACTAAATCTACACCACCAATTGCAAATGATGCTATCATTGAAAAAATACCTAATGAATAGTACCTTAGGAAATTTTACTTCCATCAATTGCGCCTTTCTTTTTTAAATAACATTTTTTATAAATCACTTCCTTAGCAAATTACATATAATAAACCGAATGGTCATTACGATACATTCACCTAAAGAGCGTCTTTCTCCCAAGGCGCTTTTTAATTTTGAAATCCTTCCTCAAATAAAAAAGAACCCATTTAATCAGGGGTCCACTTCTTCCTAACACTCACTTAAAGAGTCTAATATGTCATAGCCATACAAGGATGGCTTGATAATATCGAAACCAATAAATTCTTCATACTTCTTATCCGCAAAATAAAATACGATATTATGAAATAACACTTTTTGCAAATGAGTATCCTGAGAAAGTCTAAATGAGTATAGGTAGTTATTATCATTTGAAGTTTTCTTTATATATATTTTACTCTTCTTTGTTAATTCTTTTAATTTACGAGCATTTTCTCCAAAAAACTCAATCCCTACTATGCGATCAAATTGATCTATATCTACATTCAGTTTTGGATTTTCTTCTAATTCTTCAGTCGATTCAATCTTAATTTCTGAAGTAAATGGAATCATATAAAGATAAGCCATCTGGATTTCAGGGGCGTAAGTAATTAATTTTTTCATGATACACCTCATATTGGTATCTTATTTTTTGTATTAATCTTTTCTCTATAAACTAAATATTAGGTTTTTTGGTTATAAAATACAAGTATATCATTTGAAATTCTATACTTAACGCAGATGCTTGTTCTTGTTGATCTACTGCTTTTTCTAGTTCTGTTTTGTATTTCATTTGAACGTTGTTATCAGTATTCTTTCTTTATTTAACAAGAAATAAAGTTGTATATGACAAACCACACTTTACACACTAGAGCTTTTTATCCATATGTCTTGTTCCCTATTTTAAAACATAATACAATGAATACGTAACTTAATACGCTATAACTAGTAGGTGTGGTAATCATCTCTTCCATTTTGAAAAAAGGGGGAGGTGATAATATGATCGCGATGTTTGTAATTAAATTAGTGTATGGTATCCTAACCGGAGCTGGCGTTGTCATCGGTAGAAGATACGTCGGTCCATGGCTAATTTCTGTATACAAAAAAGCGAGAACCACCCTGCTTCGTGGAAAAGGTAAGGGCGGTTCTCGGCTAAAACGTTAATGTAATTGTCTTATAACCGCACCTACTACCACCACAATAGCAAGTTAGGTTACAGAGGCAGAAGTTTCTCAGGCTTCTGTCTTCTTTATTTTATGCAAAATTCATACTACATACTCTATCATTATTGTAACACATTCTAATTATTTTTAGTCAAGATAAAAAACCACCTAAAGGCTCCCCTTCAGGTGGTTTTCTATTTTACGCTAACGCAGCTGCCTGTTCTTGTTGATCTATAGGAATGACAGCATCTGTTAATGCTTTTTCTAATTCAGCTGTGTATTTCATTTGCTCTTCTTTACTCCAGCCTAGTTTCGCAGCCATGTAATTGATTACTGCTTCTTTCCACTCGTATACCCAGTGGATATTGAAGAATACAGCGCCTCTACGGCGTACGAAGAAGTCAACTGGTTTTGCTGTCATTTCGTAATCCATTGCGTATACAAGTGGGATTAGAACGTCAAGCGGCATGTTGTATTCTTTCGCTTCGTCTTTATGTTTTTTCGCTAAGTCGAACAGTACGTCAACGTTAGAGCCGTAGAATTTCGCGAACTCTTCTGCTTGTGCTTTCGTTAAACCAGATTTCGTACCTTCGTCTGCTTTTTTCGCAACGAATGCTGGGAATCCGTGTGAACCACTTACATGTCCACCAGAGATTGGCATATGTTTCGTGTCACTCTTCGGATATGCACTATGGCCTTCTTTTTGTAATAAGTTCGTTACGTAGTCTACTACCATTTCAGCCATTTTGCGGTATCCTGTTAATTTACCACCAGCGATTGTAATTAAACCAGATTCAGAAGTCCAAATTTCATCTTTACGAGAAATTTCAGATGCGTTTTTACCTTCTTCGTAAATTAACGGACGCACACCAGCCCAGCTTGATTCAATATCTTTTTCTGTAATTTTCACACTTGGGAACATGTAGTTAATCGCATTAATGATGTATGTGCGATCTTCTGTTGTCATGTGTGGTACAGCTGCATCTTTATCATAGAACGTATCTGTTGTACCTACGTAAGTTTTTCCGCCGCGAGGAATCGCGAACACCATACGTTTATCTGGTGTATCGAAGTAAATTGCTTGACCTAATGGGAAACGTTTTTGGTCAATTACTAAGTGAACACCTTTTGATAACTGAAGTACTTTTCCTTTTTTCGAGTTATCTTTCTCACGAAGTGTATCTACCCAAGGACCAGCTGCGTTTACAATTTTCTTACCGTAAACTTCGTACACTTCTCCGTCTAGTAAATCGATTACACGTACACCGCATACTTTTCCATCTTTATATAAGAAACTGTCTACTTTTGCGTAGTTAACAGCTTTCGCACCATGCTCAATTGCTTCTTTCATTACTTCAATTGTAAGACGCGCATCGTCTGTACGATATTCTACGTAGTAACCGCCGCCTTTTAATCCTTCTTTTTTCACAAGAGGCTCTTTGTTTAATGTTTCTTCACGGTTAAACATCTTTCTGCGCTCGCTTCGTTTTACACCTGCTAAGAAGTCGTATACACGAAGACCAATTGATGTACTAAATGATCCGAACGTACCGCCTGTATGGAACGGAAGTAACATCCACTCTGGTGTTGTTACATGGGGACCGTTCTCATATACAATCGCACGCTCTTTCCCCACCTCTGCTACCATTTTCACTTCAAGTTGTTTTAAATAACGTAGACCACCGTGTACAAGCTTCGTTGAACGACTTGATGTACCTGCTGCAAAGTCCTGCATTTCAAACACAATTGTTGATAACCCGCGTGTTGCTCCATCTAATGCAATACCAGAACCAGTAATACCTCCACCAATTACGATCACATCTAACTCTTGTTTATTTACTCCGTTTAATACGTCTTTACGTTGTTTACTTGAAAATTTCATGGTAATTCCTCCCTTTGATAACGAAAAAAGAGACCACAAACTCCGCTATAGATTTCGCCTCTATAGCGCGTTGTGGTCTCTCCAAATCTCCTACCGAATTATTAACTTGTCACCATTATAACACTGTTTATGATTATTTGAAAGCTTTTGTTGCTTCAATTGCTTTTTTCCATCCAGCATATAGCTCTTCGCTTGTTTCCGCTTCCATCGTTGGTTCAAAGCGTTTGTCCATATGCCACTGTGATTTAATTTCATCTTGGTTTTTCCAATATCCAACCGCAAGACCAGCTAAGTATGCTGCACCTAGAGCCGTTGTTTCATTGATTACTGGACGCTCTACAGGAACATCTAAAATATCACTTTGGAATTTCATTAAGAAGTTATTTTTAACTGCTCCGCCATCAACACGTAATGTTTTTAATTCAATACCTGAATCTGCTTCCATTGCGCATAATACATCTTTCGTTTGGTAAGCTAAAGATTCTAGCGTTGCACGAATGAAATGCTCTTTCGTCGTACCGCGCGTTACACCAAACATAGCGCCGCGTACTTCACTATCCCAGTAAGGTGTACCTAAACCTACGAATGCTGGTACAACGTATACACCGTCAGTTGATTCAACGCGAGAAGCGTACACTTCACTCTCACTTGCATCTTTAAACATGCGCATTCCGTCGCGTAACCACTGAATTGCAGAACCTGCTACGAAAATACTTCCTTCTAATGCGTAGTTTACTTTACCATCTATTCCCCATGCAATTGTTGTTAATAGGCCATGTTCAGAAGCTACTGCTTTTTCACCAGTGTTCATTAACATGAAGCAACCAGTTCCGTAAGTATTTTTCGCCATACCTTCACCGAAACAAGCTTGTCCAAATAATGCTGCTTGTTGGTCACCAGCTACACCTGCAATCGGTACATTTTGACCGAAGAAGTGATAGTCAATTGTTTCTCCATAAACTTCAGATGATGGACGTACTTCTGGAAGCATGCTCTTTGGTACTGTTAACATATCTAGAAGCTCATCATCCCACTGTAAGTCGTGGATGTTAAACATTAACGTACGTGCTGCATTTGAGTAATCTGTTACGTGTGCTTTACCACCAGATAGTTTCCATACAAGCCACGAATCAATTGTTCCGAATAATAGATCGCCATTTTCTGCTTTCTCTCTTGCACCTTCAACGTTATCTAAAATCCATTTTACTTTTGTACCAGAGAAGTATGCGTCAATTAAAAGACCTGTTTTTTCGCGAACCATTTCGCCATAACCTTTTTCTTTTAACTCATCACAAATTTCAGCTGTTTGGCGAGATTGCCATACGATTGCGTTGTAAATTGGTTTACTAGTTGTTTTATCCCATACAACCGTTGTTTCACGTTGGTTCGTAATACCGATACCAGCGATTTGTTCTGGTTTTACATCTGCTTCGCTTAAGCAAGTTGCGATAACTGCTAAAATAGATCCCCAAATTTCTTGCGCGTTATGCTCTACCCAACCTGGCTTTGGAAAATGTTGTGTAAACTCTTTTTGAGCTGAATGAACAATTTCACCTTTTTTATTGAACAGAATTGCGCGTGAGCTAGTTGTTCCTTGGTCTAAAGAAAGAATATATTTTTTCATATCGGTTTCCCCCTATGCTACTTTTCTACTATTTGTATTGCTTTCACTTTTTTTACTTGTCATATAAGAGATTGCTAGTACAATCACAGTTGCAATAATCACATAAATAAGTGCTGCATTTTGTTTTCCCTCAAATACAACTTGATGGAATAATCCTGCAAGTGATCCACCTAAAATCGGACCTACTACTGGAATCCATGCATACTTCCAGTTTGAACCGCCTTTTCCTGCAATCGGAAGGAAGAAGTGTGCGATACGCGGACCTAAATCACGAGCCGGGTTAATCGCGTATCCTGTTGTTCCACCTAATGATAAACCAATACTTACAATTAAGAAACCTACGATAAATGGATTTAAACCATCTGCAAATTTATTTGCTCCAATTGCTAATATACCAAATACTAAAACGAATGTTCCAATCATTTCACTTAAAAGGTTTGTAAATGTGTTCGGAATTGCTGGACCTGTTGCAAATACACCTAATTTTGTTCCTGGATCTTCTGTTTCTTTCCAGTGTGGTAAGTAATGTAAATATACAAGAACTGCCCCGATAATTGCCCCAATCATTTGTGCTGCGATATAACCTGGTACGTCACTCCATGGGAACGCTCCCTTAAATGCTAATCCTATCGTTAAAGCCGGATTCAAATGCGCCCCACTAATTGATCCAACTGCATACGCTGCAACCGCTACCGCTAAGCCCCAGCCCATCGTAATAACAATCCAACCTGAATCTTTTGCAAACGACTTCTTTAAACTTACACCAGCGCAAACGCCGCCACCAAGTAAGATTAACAACGCAGTCCCTACTAACTCTCCTAAAAATGCTGACATAGTATCCCTCCACAATCAATTTAAACGCTTCCAAATGTGATAGAGGTAAAATGAATGGCCATTCGTTTTTGTCAAAAGAAAAAGACCCACAGCTTTGCACGCTTCTATATAAATTTATATAGAAACAATGAAATGTGGATCTCTACTTTTCTCCGTCACGTTTATTAACTTGTCTATAATGTTAACTGTAAATGAAAGCGGTGTCAACGTAAATATTCACATTTTCGTCACTTTTTTTGGTAATGTTTCCATAGTTCGCGTTTTGATGTTGTAATTGCTGTCGCACCAGCATTTAACGCTTTCTCCACATCATCCACTGTACGAATAAAACCACCCGCCAAAATCGGTACACCAGTACGTTCTTTCACTTCAGCGATAATGTCCGTCATTGCTCCCGGAAGCACCTCTATATAATCCGGCTTCGTCTTTTCTAAAAGATTGCAACTCTTCTCCATTGCACTCGAATCGATTAAAAAGATACGCTGAATTGCCACAACACCTTTTTGCTTCGCCTTCATAATCACGCTCGCCTTTGTCGAAAGTAATCCGTACGGTCTAAACTCTTGGCATAAATACTCCGTCGCATGCCCATCACTCTGTAAGCCATGAATTAAATCCACATGTAAAAATACCTTTTTACAATATTGCTTCGCAAGTGATATAACACTCTTCAATTGACCAACATGAATATCTAAAATAACGATATATTCATACGAACTATGTAATAACTTCTCCAAATCTTTAATTTGCCTCACTGCCGGCAAAATCTTTTGCTCATGAAATTCCATTCTATATGTCCCCTTCTCTATGTCATCCTATCCTTTATAGTACACAATTTAAGTGAAAAGAACAGCTAGTGTCGGGGATTTCTTTCAAAACTTTCTCTTACCTATATATTTTCTTCAACTTATCAGATCCCATACCACCTATAACCATTAATAAGAGCGGTAAAAAATTCATTACATACGGTGCATCCGCTATAATTGTAATGCTCTCTCCGGCAAACTTATTTAGCATCCACACAATGATTTTTGTAACAAACAAAAATACGCCCATCATAAATAAACTATCAAAAAACACCTTCCATTTTGGATGCGCCAATTGCTTACTATCTTCAATAACTTTCTGCGTCAACTCTTCATCACTCCTTAGTAATTCATCAATCGTAATACCGAACAGATCACTTATATGAATAATAATTTCAATGCTCGGATAGTTCTTTCCCGTCTCCCATTTCGAAGCAGATTGTCTACTTACATGAATTTTTTCAGCCAAATCATTTTGCGACCAATTTCGTTTTTCTCGTTCTTGTTTTAAGCGTTCACTAAAAATCATACTGTGTTTATCACCTCTCTACGCCTAGTATGGACAAATACATCATGAAGAGTAAAGCGAGTTGTCATTGCGTTAGCTGTGCGACTTTTACGTTACAGGTTGTAATGGCGCTATGTATTGTGTCAATTCCATATATTTTTCTTCTATAATAATTTCCCGAACAATAATCGTGCTTCTTAACATTGTCGTTTCTTGTCGGTAAGTCGATATCTCATGTCGAATCGTCGATAAATTGAAAAAATCGTTGATATATTTCAAGTTGTGTTCGATATATTTCAGAAAATAAAAAAGTGGATAACGACATGTTATCCACGCTCCCATAATTATAATAAAACAGAATCCTTATCACTATCCTGATTACGTTTCTCTCGCTCTTCTTCTAAGCGCTTCATATATACTTCGCCTTCTTTTTCGATAAACTCATTATCCATCTCTTGCTCTTTTTTTGAAGTATATAAAACCATGTAGCCACTTAATACGATCCCGACAATTACAAGATACACCCACCATGGTAAAGTTTCCACTGTACTTCATCCCTTTCCTTAGACAAGCCTTATTAGTTTCACTGTATGAGGAAAGAAGTGGATTTATGCTTATTTTATTGTGGATGCTTCGAGAAAAATGCTTGTACATATTCCATAAACTCAATTGGTTCCTGACGAAACGGCGCATGGTATCCTTTTTCAATAATATGAAACGTACTATTTGCAAATAACTCGTGGTACAACTCACCATTTTTCCAAGAAACGCTCTTATCGTGTCGGCCCCATATAATTAAAGTCGGTACCTTAATTTTGTCTGCTTCCATCGCGATGCGGCGCTCTCTCATTTTCGTCAGCTGATCATAATGCTCTTTATCGTCGCGACTATTTTTCACTTCATTTTTATTGTAATCCGTAATCTCCGTTACCGTTTGAAGATCCGTTGATAGCGGCGGCACTTCATAACTTTCTTTTTGCTGGAAAGACTCTATTCCTGTAGAATCCGCTAAAACGAGATGCGTTACTGCATCCGGATATAAATACGCTAAATTTAGAGACATCTCTCCGCCCATCGAATGACCAAGTACTGCGAATTGATCGTATCCGAGCTTCTTCATTAACTTATAATATAAATTCACTTGCGCAGGAAACGAATACTCAAAATCAATCGGCTTAGAAGAACGTCCAAACCCTAAAATATCAACCGCAATAATCGTGTGATCTCGCGCTAGTTCCGGATAAATATCACTAAATCCATCAGATGAACCACCAAACCCGTGCAGCATAAGTAAAGGCGGCTTCCCCTCACCAATTTTCTTAAAATAAATCGTCTGCCCGTCAATTTGCGCCATACTCTCTTTCGTATTCAGCTTCATCATAACAGTATCTTTCACTTCTCCAACCTTCGCAATCGGCTTATCAACGAAGTTACAAACAATTAACAAAACGAGCACAATACCGCTAATCATATAAAACTTAAACCGTTTCAAAATTCCCGTCTCCTTTCTCAAGTTGCTATTTAAAGTTTTTACATTATTTGGTTGTTTTATGATTAATTTTAATCGTAACTATCACGGTTACAATCATACTAAAAAAATATTACTCACTGCCATCACTAACAGTTGCTTTGTAACCATTATAGTTACAAACAAAAAGTAAGTCAATTATTTTATCCCATATAATAAAAAGAGCACTGAACAAATATCAGCACTCTTCCTCATCATTCTCGTTATTTACACACAGTTGTTCCGCTATTTCTTGTACCCGTTCCATCGTTATTCCTTCTCTAAGCTCCATTGCTAGAGGATGGTCTGTCGGCTCTAGTTCAATATAAGGACGAATGCCATCGGCTCTTGGATGAACCATCGTTTTTAAACTGACTGTTTCCAATTCATATGGTAAATTCGTTGAAAGCCAACCAAACATCGGCTCTAATAATTGTTGCTTATCCCAGTGTTCATTCACCTTATCAAAATTCGCTTCACTCAACGAAACCCATACACCCCATATGAAATGTTCATCTGTACCAATGATAGGAATTTCAATACTCCCTCGCATAAAGAAGTGTTCTCCATCCATCACGCATAAATCATCATTCATTTCAAATCTATCTTCTCGCTCTTCAGGTTCAGCATCATAATAATAAACAGGCGCTGATGATCCATAGCTCGTTGGAATTTCTTCATGATATGTACCGCAGCATCTACAAGTATACCCACTTATTTTCGTCATTCTATTCCTCCATCAGTTTTACATTCATTTTAGCAAAATACTTATAAAGCGAAAACAAAAAAACAAGCAGTTTCAGCGTTCCGCTAAAACTACTTGCTCTCCTACTTATTCTCTCTATTGTTACTCTTTAATAAATTCCTTCGTGCTTCTTACTGTATCAATTGGACGAACTAATTTTTCAATTTCTTCACGTTTTGGCTCTAAGAACGGAGGTAACGATAATTTTTCGCCAAGTGTTTCGTATGGCTCATCTCCCATAAATCCTGGGCCATCTGTTGCAAATTCAAATAAAATTTGTGGTGCAACTCTTGCGTATAATGACTCGAAGAAATGGCGGTCTACATAGCCAGATGAAGGAAGACCAACGCTACTGATTCTTTCGATCCATTCTTCTAATACAGCGCGATCTTCTACGCGGAATGCAGCATGGTGCACTGTACCAAAACCTTGTCGTGCTTCTGGAAGAACCGTATTATGTTCTACAATGACAGAAGCACCGTTTCCGCCTTCGTTTACTTCAAATAAATAGAATTCTCCTTCTTGCGCAATCTCTTTAAATAATAAAACTTTTTCTAACACTTCTTTAAAGAAACTAAAGTTTGCGATGCGGATAAATACAGGTCCTAAACCAGTAATTGCGTATTCTAATGGAACTGGACCGTTTTGCCACGGTGTACCTGATTCTACCCCATTATCTAATTCATCTGAGATTAATTGATAGTGTTGATCATCAAAGTCAACGAAAGAAAGAGTTTTCTTACCAAATTGCTCTTTAATACCTGTATGTTCCACTTCAAGACGGTCAAAACGTTTCACCCAATATGCTAATGCTGCATCAGTTGGAACACGGAATGACGTTTTTGAAATTTCATTTGTACCGTGTACTCCTTTTGGAATACCTGGGAAGTCAAAGAATGTCATATCTGTTCCTGCACTACCTTTATCATCTGCAAAGAATAAATGATACGTTTGAATGTCATCTTGGTTTACTGTTTTTTTAACTAAACGCATTCCTAAAACGTGAGTGAAAAACTCATAGTTTTTTTCTGCACTACTTGTAATCGCTGTAACGTGGTGAATTCCTTTTAATTGGTTCATTTTATATTCCTCCAATAGTTTTAAATTGTATATTTTCTCTTCTATTATTTCTCTTCAATAGGTGCTAATTTCGCTTCAATTTCTGCTCGCTTTTCTTCTAAGAACGGCGGTAAATCAAGTTTTTCTCCTAAATGTTCTACATCTCCATCAACTGTAAATCCTGGTCCATCTGTCGCAATTTCAAATAGGATTCCGTTTGATTCACGGAAATATAAGCTTTTAAAATAGAAACGGTCGATGATTCCTGAAGATTGGAAACCTCTTTGTATCACCTGTTCTTCCCAATAAGCAAGCTCTGTATCATTTTTCACACGAATTGCTAAATGGTGAATGCTACCGCGGCCTGGCTTTTCAGTAGGACCATCTAAATATTTCACAACGATTTCTCCAAAGGCTTCTCCTTTAATAGACTGGAAAATCGCTTCTTCGTCATTTCGGCTAACTTCTGTATAACCAAATATGTCTGTTAATGTACTCGCCAGTTTATCAAGTCTACGCACCGTCATTTCCACAGAACCCATTCCTTGAATTTGATGCTGTACAGGAACTTCTGATTTCTCCCACGTTTCCCAGTGCTCCACTTTTTCTCCGTTTGAAACGAGTAGTACTAAGCGAAGACCTTCAGCATCCTCAAATTGTAAAGCAGGACGATTTGCATATGTTGTCATTTCACTATGTTTTACATCAAATTCCTCAAATCGTTCTTTCCAGTAATGTAAGCTTTCCTCGGAAGGAACGAGTAATCCAATTCGAGTAATGGCATTCGTACCGCGGTACGTTTTTCCTACTAAAGGAATTTCAAAAAATGATAATTCCGTACCTGGACTTCCTGTTTTATCTCCATAAAATAAGTGATACATTGATGGATCATCTTGGTTTACTGTCATTTTCACGCGACGTAAACCAAGTACATTTTTATAAAAGTGATTATTTTCATTTGCATTTTTCGTAACCATTGAAATGTGATGATGCCCTTTAATTTCATACATTGTTTATTCCTCCGTTTCGTTTTACTAGTCAAGTGATAAATAAAAAAATAACATTTCCCACAACTAATATGGTTTTTAGCGTTTCAATTTATTCTTAATTATGTTTTTGTAAATTCATCTTAGTTTTTACTGCATAAGTTACTTTGTTTTGTAAGTCGAAAGCAAGTGAGTGTATGTTTTTCATATGACTCAATCGCTTTCGTTACTATCACTTTACACCTCAAGTGATTAAAAAGCAAGTAATTTATCTCAAATTCAAGATATTTTTTGTATCGTATTATTTACTTCCTATAAAAATAGCCCCACTAAGCTTATTAACACTTAATGAGGCCACTTTATTCACACTATTAATTATGGAACGTCGGTTTATAGAACGAACGATTATCAAGTGCAAAGACACGCTCAGTGTATTCACCTGGTTTTGTGCGTCCTAATGCACGGTCCATCATGTTCATTTTTGCATCTAAGTTATCGATGTAGTGCAGAATTTCTGCTTCTTTTACTAATGGTGGTTTTGGACTACCCCATTCTGCTTTTCCATGGTGAGAAAGGACGATGTGTTGAAGAATTAATACTTCTTCTGCATCGATTTGCAGCTCGTCTGCTGCTTTACCAATTTCGTTCACCATAATCGAAATGTGACCTAGTAAATTTCCTTCTAACGTATACGTTGTAGAAATTGGGCCAGATAATTCGATTACTTTACCAAGGTCATGTAAAATAACGCCCGCATACAGTAAGTCTTTATCTAACGATGGGTATAGATTTGAAATAGCTTTCGCTAAATCAAGCATCGATACGACGTGATAAGCTAGTCCAGATACGAACTCGTGATGGTTCTTTGTCGCTGCTGGGTACTCTAAAAATTCGTTTTGATGCTTATTTAATAAATGTCTTGTTAGACGCTGAATGTTCGGGTTTCTCATTTCAAATATGTATTGCGTAATCTTTTCAACCATATCTTCTTTTTTCACTGGTGCTTTTTCTACGAAGTCCGAGATGTCTGTTACTTCATTTTCATTTGCAACTCGGATTTGTTTCACACGTAATTGAATACGTCCTTTGTAGTTTAGAATATCTCCAGCTACTTTAACGATTGTTTCTGCTACATATTGTTTCTCAACTTCTGGTGATACATCCCACAATTTCGCTTCAATATCTCCACTTGGATCTTGTAAGATTACTGTTAAAAACGGCTTTCCATTGCTTGCTAGACCTTTTGTCGCTGTTTTAATTAACAAGAAAACATCGACTTGTTCACCAACTTCATATTCTGCAATTTTCTTTTTCATTCGAATTCCTCCACCAAATCAGTTACTTTTAGTATAGCACACTACAACTCATTTTCTTTACGCTTATGCGTTAATTTTATAATCTGCTTTTCTGTAAAGAACGATAATAAATGAGCGTGACATGTAAAGAAGATGACTTGTCTATCTTTTGCGATTTCCTTTATTAGTTCAATTGTGCGATTCGTCCTTACCGCATCGAAATGTACGAAACTATCATCAATAATAAATGGATAATCATGCTCGAATGTTTTCGCTAATGCAAATCTCAGCGATAAATATAACTGTTCCGCTGTCGCTTGGCTTAGTTCATGACTGTAAAAACGCATACCGTCGTTACGTTCCACAATAAACGGCTCCGCCTCTGACGGTGAAAAGATTTTACTATATCGTCCGCCTGTTAAATAGACGAAATACTCTTCTGATTTTTGTAAAATACGAGGAAGATGTACTTCATGATAATATTGTTTCGTTTTCGTTAACACTGTCTTTGCGGCCGCATAAGCAGCCCATTTCTTCACTTGTTCACGCACTTGCGCTTTTTTCATTTCCCATTCATGCATTAAATCACCGTACGTACTACCTTCTTCTAAATTCGCAATTTCCATACGATGTTTCGCAATGCGCTCTGTCAATTCTTTCTCTTTCGTAAGACAGTTTTGCGCGGCTGTTATTTCTTGCTTTAATTTTTCATCATAACCGTCAGCCTCATAATGTTCAGCTAATGATAAACTCGTTAAGCGTTGTTCTAACAGATCAATTTGCGGTAATAAACGCCCTACTTGTTTCTCAGCATCTTCACGTTTTTCTGCCAGTTTACCTGCTTCTAAAAACATCTCTTCATCTGTAGAATGTGCGATATGCCATAAGCTATCTCGTTCTACTAACAATTGTTTCAATTGCTCTTGCATAAACGCATACTCTTCTTGCCATTCAGCTAGCTTCTCTTTTAACTGCTTACAAGTTCGGCGTTTCTCTTTCTCATGTTGCATACGACTTTGCGCCTCGTGCAGCTTACTATACTCCGCGCTACCGATAACAGTTTCTAGTTTATGTTCAAATTGCGAAATCATTTCATACAATGAAGATTTCCGCGCGCCTTGCTTTTCTAATTCTCGATATAATTGTTGTATTTTTTCCATACGCTCAAACGCCGGCAATATGTGTGCATACGTATAAAATTCAGGGAACATATAGCGTACTTTATATGCATTAACTTGTTCACTAATGCGGAACGTTTCTCTCTCCCATTCCTCATACGATGAAACGACTTTATCATACGCTCGCTCCATTTGCTGCAATTTATAAGACTCTCGCTCAAATAGCTTACGAATCTCTTCGTCTTTTTCTAACTCATAGCGCACAGACATCGCTTCTTCACTTTGTCTCCCGCCAGCACTTTGCTGAAGAGTTAGAAGCTCTTCTTGTAATCCACTTGACGGATCTTTATATAAAACAAGGGCAAGAACAATCCCTACAAAAACAATGACGCTAATAAATAAGAGCGGGCGGTTGTCCATAAATAAGCTCGTAAATAAAATGCCTGTGTTAATAAGAAGTAACAGAAGACAAATTCTTTGCCACTGTTTTTTCTTTTGCACCGCTGCTCCTGCTTTTTCCTCATATTTGCGCTTCATTCTCTCAGCGCCCATACCAATAAACGCCGCATCTTGAAACGACTTCTCTTTCTCACTTAACGCATTTCGCTCTTCATCCGCTAACATTTGTTTCTGGACCTGTCTTATATTTTCTTCTTGTTCTTCTAATTGCTCCTGCGCTACTTTAAAGCGATCATCAAGCTGTACTTTTTGCGTTTCTAATTCGCGCGCCTTTTGCACTGTTTGCGTAATTAACTCTTTCGTTGCCAAGCTCAAATCAAACGAAAGAACTGTTTCTTTTTCAAAAGTAGCACCGATTTGTTGCTCTAGCTCTGCGATTTCTTCTTTTATATTCGCAATACTTCCTGTCATATCACGCATTTCTTGGCGTGCATTTTCGTAAGACATATGCTGCATACGAAGTTCTTCCACGTAACTTTCTTTTTGTAAAAACTCTTCATCTATTTGAATCGATTCAATTTCCGATTGTACATTCTCTATTTTTTTATAGAGCGAGTCAACTTGCAACTGGAGCGGCTCCATCTTCGCCTTAATCGCTTCATAGCGCGCCATTCCGTTCACAGGAAACTGCCCGTTCTCGTTTTCTAACACTTTCTCATGCGCACGCTTTTCAATAACGAGAGGCTCTAGCGCTGCTAATATTTCATAATCTTGCTTTCGCTTTTCTGCATTCTCTTTTTCTACGCGAACAGTAGCAAGTTTCTCTTCACTTTCTTTTAACTGCTCGACCTGTTTTTCATACGTGCCAATTTTCCCTTGCCACTCTTTCATCTTCTCTTCAAGTTTCTTCATCTCTTGTAGTGACACATTAATTTCTGGTTTACGCCCGCTCGGTTTAAAGCGTTGATCCATTTCTTTTTCTAGCTTTTTATCGAGCTGCAATAATGCATCACTTCCAACTGCGCTTGCTGAAAATAAATAATTGCCGATATCCGATTCGCCAAGCTGATGAATATTTTGAAGGCCGTGCATATCAAATGAAAAGACTGATTCAAATAAACTTTCATTCATCCCGCTTAATATATCGTGTAAAATTTCCTCGCCGCCCGTTTTCCCGTCTTCAAAATAAACGGTCACCTCGCCAGCTGCCGTCTTTGGCAACCGTTCAATTTTCAAACGGCCGTACTTCTCTGTTTCCACAGTCATCGCACCGCCGTACTTGCCGCCTTCTTTCGGCTCATAACGGCGCTGTCCTCTCGTTGGAAAACCGAATAAAATACTTTTCATAAATGAGCGAATTGTCGATTTCCCCGCTTCATTTTCACCGTATAAAACAGTCAGCATTGACAGATCCATTTCCACATTTTCTAATTTTCCATACCCATAAATATGGAGTTTTTCTATTCTCATTTCTTATCCCTCTCTTGCTGGAATAATTGTTCTAAAATAATATTTTCCGCTTCCTTTTGAATCTCTTTCTTCTCTTCTTCTGTAAAAGATTCAATACTATTACGCGCTACAGGAGATGTCCAAATCGTGCGTAACACGCCGTCCATATTGTTGAAAGCTTCTAACTCCTTCAGCACACTACCGACGAAATGATTTTCTTCTTTCAAACGTTCGATTTCCGCAAACGAAACCGTCTCATTTTTCCACTTCATCGCATATACAAAATCTTTTCGCTCTTCTCCAGATGCTAAAATATGAAAAATCTCTTCCACACGCTTTTCATCACGCAAATAAGGAGAAAGTGGGCCTTGTCCTGTAAATACGACAGTTAGTAGCGTCCCTTCCTCTTCTCTTCGGCACTCATTCATCGCACTTGATGCTGCCGTCATAAGGTCATCGACAGTTTCAAGCCCATCAATATTTACTTCTATCTCATCCCATACAACATCCGCCGTATGGAAAAATGAGCAATGCGTTCCTTGTTTCGTAAGCTCAATAAGGTACGCACCCTTCTCACCTGTTTCCTTACGATGACGCCCTTGTATGTTCCCCGAATAAATAATATATGGCTCTTCTGATAAAATTTCACGTTTATGTATATGGCCAAGAGCCCAATAATCAAACTGCTTTTCCTTCAGCTCACGAATTTGAAACGGTGCATAGCGATTATGCTCTGCATCTCCTTCCACACTTCCGTGAAGCATACCAATATGAAAAGGCGCATCACTCATTTTCGTATACTGCGCTGTCATATTATCCGTTACCGCTTGCTGCAAATAACTAAACCCGTAAACAGAAGCTAACAGCTCACCATTTTTATAAAATGATTTCTCTTCTACATAAGGCTCCGTAAACACATGAACATTTTCCGGAAACTCAATTGCAGCCCAGCTTCCCCCTAAATGATCATGGTTACCGTGAATAATAAAAACAGGGATATCGTACTGCGAAAGTCTCTTCATTTGCTCACGCACAAACACTTGCGCCCTCAAACTTCTCGTCTCCGCATCATACAAATCCCCGGCTAGTAATACGAAATCAACGCGCTCTTGAATCGCTTTATCAACAATACGTTCGAACGATTCAAACGTACTCTGCTTCATTCTCTCCCAAACAGACTGCGGTACATTCATCTCCATCCCTTTAAACGGACTATCCAAATGCAAATCAGCCGCATGTATAAACTTCACTTGTTTCACAAATAACGATCCTTTCTATCTTTCAAAAGTTTCATTTTATCCGCATGAACACAAACAATACATGCTCAATTGGTGAAAACTAGTAATAAGCAGGAAATAAAAAACTCCCCACTGATTAAAGTTTCACCTTATTGTAACACGCAATGTCATATATTTCTTTGCATATTCTAGCGATTTATGCCAAAATAGTTATAAGATTCTGATTTTTATTATTGGAGGGAATTTTCATGGGAGTATACGTTCTAACAGTCTTTGAAAAAGATGGTTCAAAAGCATTAGATGAATCATTCGAGGCGGCAACTGAAAAAGAAGCGAAAGCAAAAGGTGAATCTATTTTAAAAGAAAAAGGATTGTATGAAAAAACACATCGCTGTACATCTACTGCAGGTAAGCTCGTTTTATTCCAGCGCTAAAAAAAGAAGCGTCATCCGCTTCTTTTTCACTCTACTATATCTTCGTCACACCACGTAAATACCACATCTAGAATGCGATTACCGATACGTACGCGTTTATTCCATTTACCTGTTTGGATCTGATGCTGCAATTCTGCTTTCATCTTTTCCGTCCAGTCGTGAATCGTTTCACTACCGTCGTACGGATATACGCTTGGAAACTCTTTCTGCAGTAGATGCAAGCTCTCTGCATCAAAATGAAAATGGAAGAAGTAGTTTGCTGTAAGCGATGGTTCTTGCAATCGTAAAAAATGATCATCTACTTGCTTTCTATTTCTATAGAAAGTAAAGATATTCACTTTACCGCTCGTAATTTGGTCAATTTGAATTTCGTGCTTCTCTATAATCACGTCTTGTCCACCTCGTTGTATACTATCTTTAGTATATATGTCTTTTGCAACAAAGTTAACCATTTTCGCGCGAAATTCATTTCCTTCATTATATTACCTGTACCTCCATATGCAATCAGGATAAATAAAACAAAGTTGAAGGGGAGCGATCACATGTATTTCGGAAGCAAAGGTTGGTATGTAAAAGAACTTAAAAAATTAGGTATCCGTACTTATGAAGGTAAAAAACTAGAATCGTATCGTACGCATGTGTTATCTAGTTTACTTGAGAGAATGAAGAAGGCTTCAGCTTAATAAAAAATAGAAGAAGCTACTTTTCAAGTAGCTTCTTGCTTTTGAAAAATTTACTATCCTTCGTACCAATCATAGCCTAAATGAATAACATTCGCCTTCATATAAGACAATGAATTCTCCTCAAGAAACGTCTCATAGTCCACTAAATTATCCATTCCAAACCTATCATTCCGAAACCACGTTGCGTCACATTCATCACAAACATATACAACTTTATTTATATCTTTAATTTCTGCTTTATAAACGAGACCATTTCCATCACATCTTGGACAAACAACTTTCCCTTTAAATAGCTCCATTTAGACTTCCTCCACCACAAACTTTTAATGCCTTAACTATATAACAGAATGAATAATTGTTTTTTAAGCCATATATTTTATTTTGTAATTATTTTTTATTTTTTTCTTTTATCTTCTCTACTTCATTTTTTATATCCTCAGATACAGCCACATCTATATTCCCTTTATATTTCTTGTATTCTTGGAGTAACATATTTGCATTTTGGTTAAATGCCACCAGAGTCCCACTAGGTGATTCTGTTTGTTCCTTTAAAGATGTAATGGTTCCGTACATCTTTTTGTATTCATCATAAAGTTCTTTGTACTTATTTGGATTTTCTTTTGCAGCTTCAGACATTGTTTTTAATTGACCTTCCATATCGCTATATATTACAGAAGATTGAGCCACCATTGAATTTAGAGATTTTCTCTTAGCATGAATAGCTACGTTAAAGTCTCGGCGATCATCAATAGCTTTAGACCAAACCTCGGAATATTGCGGTAAAACAAAAGTAGCAACAAACCCCATTAGTTCAATATTATAATAAAATTCCGCTGCCGCTTGAACATATCTAGCTTCACGTTCCTTCTTTTCTTTTGCTTCTTTAGCATTTTCTTGTAATACGTTTATACTCACAAGGGCTATGATAATTACAATAACCCCTAAAATTCCCCAGATTATCTTTTTATTCATGCTGACTCCCCCATTTATGTATAATCTTTAAATTATATTTATAAAAACAAAATAAAAGCACTCTTTCGGGTGCCTTCAACTTTAGTTTTTATTGGGCTAGTTCTTCATGTTTACTCCCTTTTTTTAATTTCTATTCCTTATATATTTAACAAAGTAAGCATCCAAGCTGAAAATGCTATAATAAATCCAACTACACTAAGGGGGAACATTACTTTGCACGGAAAACACATTCAATTTCACAAGTTTGGCAACCCAAAAGATGTATTACAAGTGGAATATAAAAATATAGAACCACTAAAAGAAAATGAAGTTTTAGTCCGTATGTTAGTTAGACCAATTAATCCATCTGACTTAATTCCCATTACCGGAGCGTATGCACATAGAATTCCGTTACCTAACATACCTGGTTATGAAGGGGTTGGTATTGTAGAAGATGTGGGCTCTTTTGTTTCTAAAGACCTTATCGGCAAACGTGTTTTACCGTTACGCGGAGAAGGTACTTGGCAAGAATATGTGAAGACGTCAGCTGATTTTGTAATTCCTATTCCTGATTCCATCGATGATTTCACAGCGGCACAAATGTATATTAATCCTCTTACAGCGTGGGTTACATGTACAGAAACGCTAAACTTACAACGGGATGATGTTTTATTAGTGAATGCTTGTGGATCCGCTATTGGTCACCTATTTGCACAGTTATCACAAATTTTGAATTTCCGACTCATTGCAGTGACAAGAAATAGTAAACATACAGAGGAATTACTTCAGCTTGGTGCCGATTATGTAATAGATACTTCCACTGCCCCGCTTCACAAAACAGTTATGGAATTAACAAACGGGATCGGTGCAGATGCTGCGATTGATTCTATCGGAGGACCAGATGGAAATGAATTAGCTTTCTCCTTACGTCCAAACGGGCACTTTTTAACGATTGGTCTTCTATCAGGTGTACAAGTAAACTGGGCAGAGATTGTCACGAAAGCAAAAGTGCACGCTAACATATTTCATTTACGACATTGGAATAAAGAAGTGTCACCATATAAATGGCAGGAGACGTTTCGTCACTTAATTCGTCTAGTAGAAAATAAGCAATTACGTTTTATGAAAGTCCATTCTACATATGACTTAGCGGATGTAAAAACGGCGGTTGATGTTGTGCAGTCTGCTGAGAAAACGAAAGGGAAGGTGTTTTTGACGAGTTATTAACTACAATCGAAGAAGTCTTTTTGATTGGCCTTTTAAATAGTAGACTAGATAGTACGTTCAGGAACACCCAATTGTAAGTATCTGGTATAATTAGGTTAAACGGTGAAAGGAGATTCTAACATGTGGTTACTCACAGCAATTGCGCCTGTTGTAATAGCCGGAGGAATTGTAGTATATGTGATTGGAAGGCTTAAACATAAATATAACAACGGCACATTAGGTAAGAAAAAGTCAAAAAACGCTCAAGTTTTATTAGATAGTTTCATACCAATGGGAATGCTCGTTGGCTGTATAATCGGTTTGATTTTCGGCACGTTTTCCCCGGATTTCTCACTACTTTCCATTAGTTTAAGATCCGGAATCGGCTATTTATTGGGGTTTTTCGCCTATGAATTTTATAGCAAGACAGGAAACAACCTCTCATAATCCAAAAAGAATAAGCGGAACAGTACATAGTAGTCATATACAATATGTACTGTCCTTTATTTTTGTATCAACACTATCACCTTACCTTTCGCCTACTATACACCTTTTTTATTGATTTTCCTCTCCTCCCCCTTTTGCATATCCGCTTTTTTATTTTCATGGGATCTATATCCAAAGTAAAGTAGCGCACATGTAATAACGGAACCTACAATATATCCTAAAAAACATCCTAACCAAAACATATTGTAACCGCCTCCATTCATAATAAATTTTATGTAATATAACTCTTTACATGCTTCATCGTTTATTTCTATCAACTATACACTCTCTAAACTTATTCATACCACTAATTCTCTCATTATCTCAAATAACAATTTTATTATTTGTCATAAAGTTAACATCTTCGTTAAATATATATTTTTCCATATTATTACTTTTATCTTCAGAAATAATATACTCCATTTGATATAAGCGAGCTAGTACGTCGGCCCTTCTCTATTTTAACTTTAGTCATGAACAAAAGAAAAACAAAAAATCCCCTCAAAGCATAAACTTCAAGGGGTGAGCCTGTTTTTTATTTACTTATATACGTACAGCTGTACCACTTACAGCAACCATTAACATTCCATCACGAACAACTTCGTAATCTACGTCAATACCAACAATAGCGTTTGCACCTTTTTGTTTTGCAAGTTCTTTCATTTCATCCATTGCGATATCACGAGCTTCTTTTAGCTTGCTTTCATAAGAACCAGCACGACCACCGACAACATCACGAACAGAAGCGAATAAGTCGCGGACAATATTTGCACCCATAATAGCTTCACCATTTACAATATCAATATACTCAATAATCTCTTTACCTTGAATTCCAGAAGTTGTTGTTACAATCATGACTGACACTCTCCTAATAAGTTGTAGTTTTAATTAGCTTTCTTATGTCTTTATTATGACATGGAAAAAGTAATGAATCTATTGAATTACCTTACAGGAATGTGACAGTTTTGTAAGAATAAAACGCGCATTATGTTTAATTTTAATAAAGCGCTTTAATATTGGGATACATAAAAGATTCTCTATTTTCTTTCCAGTCCTTTTCTACTTCTTTAAAAGTTGGTCGCCCTAATTCTTCCTTGTTTTTCTGTTTACGAAACCATTTCTTCACATACTTCTCTCCATTTTTGTTTTGAACTGTACAAAGGAAACTATTACTACTATCCTTTACTATTTTTACAATCACGAAAAGACACCTCTTTCCTTTTCAATAAAGTGAAACTTTAATCAGTGGGGGCTTACTGCCCACAAATAGCCGGGTAACGTAATAGAACTTGATCTTTTACTATAAGCCCTTCCTCTCTTATAATCATACGACTCCTCGGTCGCGCCAAATTTGTAAGATCAAAAAAACGATATTCACTATGTTTAATATGTGACGTACCTATTATTTAAAGAAATCAGAGTTATAAGCATTATGCTTATCAAATATTTGATAGATTTCTAACTTATCATCTAATTTTGCATCTACTAAAATTAATATATTTCCATCATAAATGTATTCTTCATACTTCTTAGCATGTTCTTCTGGGATTCCTAAGCCGATAAATGCTCCTATTAAACTTCCAGCTCCTCCGCCAATACCAGCTCCACCAATAGCTGCTGCGATAGGACCTGCTGCTACGATTGGACCCATTCCAGAAACGGCAAGTATACCAAGACCTGTTAATAAACCACCAAGTCCACCTGCTACTCCTCCTGCTACAAGCCCTGTCGCTGAAAAGATATCCGCTTTATGTGCAGTTTCATGATTCACTTTTTCACCCGATTTTTCTTCCAGATGTTCAATTTCCTTTTGATCCTTTGCAATAGCTGAAATGTTATCACCTGAGTATCCTTTATCTTTTAATTCATTAATAACGAACGCCGCATCATCAATTGTTCTAAAAATACCTACTATTTTTCTATCTACATCCATAACTAGTAACCTCCTAAAGTTTTATATCATGTATCTTTATCTTTCTTCATTTCTGTATACACTAATCTTCTTATTAACATAGCCATTTACGAAAAAAGCAAATAGTAAAAGCATTACAAGCGAACTACTTAACAAGTAAATTAAATCAAATGTAATATCAATCATCATTTCATTCATGTATACCAGACTCCTTTTTATTAAAAGTAAAAGTATATTTTTATAGACTAGAAATCTTACAATTCATCTTCAGTCAATCTCTTTGTAGTATATGTATACCCTTCCTAACTCTTTCTAAACGTAAAAAACTATAATTATATTTTTTCTTATTTATATGTTTAACATTTCTTAAAACGGGTATGTTTATATTGTTATGCTTATTATATGGAAAGGAATATTACGATGAATGCCATTCACTCTACTACTATTCTTTATAATGAAACACCTACAATAACGCAGATTCATCATTTTTACGCTTTAATGACAACATTTCAAACGAATGTATTTATAAGTAAACACGGAACACTTACTTCTATTAAAAACTTAAGCACATTAGTATCATTTTTCCTTACTGTAAAAAAGAGAGAGCTTGTATTATTTATCTTTGAAGGAATAGATGCAAAAAGAGCTTTAAGAACACTCTTTCCTTCTTAAAAGTTTTATGATCCCCTATTCCCTCGATTGTTACTTTTCATATATAGTTTTATATTTCAAAATGATTTCCTCTATGAAAAACGAGCCCCCTAATACAATAGGGGGATTTCTAGTTTGGCCTTACGAAAACTGATATAATATATATTACGTTTTTTATTCTTTACAATTGAAAACTTTTAATAACCTTGAAGGTAGGAATTTTTAATGAACTCGAAAGCAAAATTTAGTATTCGCTACAAAATTATGGCTGGTTATTTAGTTATCATTTTGTTCTTACTTATTTCTTTCATTATGCTAAACAATGAGATTTCCAGTTTACAAAAATCTCGTAATTTTATTATTGATCACGATTTTAAAGTTCTTAATTTAACGAATCAAGTGGAGAAAGAATTGCTAACAATTGAAAATAAAGCGAAAGGATTTATCACTTCTAATGATGCAAATTACGTTCAATCCCTTAACGCCGCGGAAAAGGATTATGCAAAACATTATCAAGATCTTTTTGCTCTATTAGAGGATAATCCTTCTCAGCAAGAAAAATTAAAACAAATTAACGAAAACATTACTAGTTGGATTAATAAAGAGATTCATCCACTCATTACGAATAGCAATAATAATAACGTACAAGCAATCGATACGACTCAAATTCAATCATTACAATCGCAGGTAACTAACTTCCGCAGCACTGAGGAGCAATTAACGAAAAAAAGAGCTGCACACTTAGATACTGAAAATAATAAATTAGAGATTTGGTTATACAGTTTATTATTCTTACTTTCTTGTATTTCCATTATCGTTTCACTCTATATTTCTAATTCCATTACAAAAACGATTCAAAATGTAATTCAAGCTATTAAATCTATTTCTTCTAAAGAAAAAATCACGGAAAGAATTCATGTAAACACGCGGGATGAAATAAAAGAACTTGCTCATACAACGAACCACCTACTGGACGAAATATCGAAAAGAGAGTGGTTACAAACCGAGCTTGCAGAATTAATTTTAATGTATCAAGGTGTATCTTCTATTGAGATGTTAGGTAACAAAATTTTGAGTGGCATTATACAAAAAACGCAAACTTCTTGCGGTGCATTTTATGTACGTGAAGAAATTGAGGACACTATCTACTATGTGAAGAAAGCTTCTTTCGCCGATCAAGGTGCTGACATTGGAAAACAATCCATTAAAATGGGTGAAGGTTTCATTGGACAGTCTGCCTTAGAAAAGAAAATTTTTATTCTCAGTGACATACCCGAAGAGTTTCGTTATGTCACTAGTGGAGTATTAGAAATACGTCCTAAAAATCTACTAGTCATCCCTATCTTATTTGAGGATGAAGTGATCGCAGTAATGGAGTTAGTAAGTGTAACTGAGATTTCAGACTTACATCAAGATTTCATTCAACAAACTGTTGATAATCTAGGTTTAACAATCCATAGTATTATGGGACGTATGCGAATTCAAACTCTTTTACATGAATCACAAGCAATGACAGAAGAGTTACAAGTTCAATCAGAAGAATTACAAACGCAAGCGGAAGAACTGCAAATGCAAGCCGAGGAATTAAGAACAACGAATGAACAGTTAGAGTCTAGAACTGAAGAGGCTGAGCAAAAGACAGCTGACTTACAAATTACTAAATTAGAATTAGAAGAAAAAGCAAGCGAGTTGTTACGTAGCTCAAAATACAAATCAGAGTTCCTAGCAAATATGTCACATGAATTACGTACACCATTAAATAGTATTTTACTATTATCTGAAATGTTAAGAGAAAATCATGATAATCATTTATCCGATGATGAAATTGAATTAGCAACCGTCATTCATTCATCAGGGAAAGATTTACTTACTTTAATTAATGACATACTAGATTTATCTAAAGTAGAAGCCGGAAAACTAGACGTCATTTTCGAAGCAACGAACATAAGTGATATGGCGGCAAGTATGCACCAAAACTTCTTACATATCGCTGCACAAAAAAATGTTGAATTTACTGTTGAAGACAGTGATACGATTCCTGATTTGTTTTACACAGATGCAAAACGGATTGAACAAATTATTAAAAACTTATTATCCAATGCATTTAAATTCACGGAAAAAGGATCTGTCTCTTTACATTTCGATTCAATAGAAACAAGTAATGTAAGTCATGATATGCAGTCTGTAAGTAAAGACTGGATTACAATTTCAGTAAAAGATACTGGTATCGGTATTGCTAAAGAACAGCATCAACTTATTTTCGAAGCCTTTCAACAGGCAGATGGCGCAACGATTCGGAAATATGGTGGTACAGGCCTAGGGTTATCTATTTGTAAAGAGTTTGCTAGATTGTTAGGTGGTTGGATTACGTTGGAGAGTCATGTAGGAGAAGGCAGTACTTTCACCGTGTATATCCCTAACCTTCCAAATGGATTACATGATATACAAGTATCCAATTTAGAAGTCGCAGCAACAGTAGATGAAGTTATTCCTGCTGAAGTTGTTGAGGAAACTATAGTGATTCCAGAAACAAGTAACGTCTTCCAAGAGAAAACCATTTTAATTGTCGATGATGATCATCGAAATATATTTGCGTTACAAAATGCATTAAAAAAACAACATGCCAACATTATTACTGCCCAAAACGGCATAGAGTGTTTAGAAGTACTAAAAAGCAATACAAATATCGACCTTATTTTAATGGATATTATGATGCCAAATATGGACGGTTATGAAACGATGGAACATATCCGAATGAATTTAGGGTTACATGAAATACCTATTATCGCATTAACTGCTAAAGCAATGCCAAATGATAAAGAAAAATGTTTATCTGCTGGCGCTTCAGATTATATAAGTAAACCATTAAATTTACATCAACTCTATTCGGTAATGAGTGTATGGTTAATAAAATAAGTGAGGTTTAGTTTCAGTGGAAAATAAGTATTATAATTTTGATCCATCAGTAGATACGGATAAGCGTACGAACTTAGAAATTGACTTACTATTAGAAGCGGTATTTAAACTATCAGGATTTGATTTTCGCCAATATGCTCGCACTTCTATTTATAGAAGAATTTGCAATAGAATGCAGCTCTCTAATATCCCTACCATTTCAAAATTAATTGAAAAGGTAATTCATGAGGAAGGGTTTTTAGAACAGTTATTAAACGATTTCTCGATTAATGTAACTGAGATGTTCCGTAACCCTATCTTTTTTAAGGCGCTAAGAGAGCATGTTATTCCTGAATTAAGAAAGCATCCTGAAATTAGAATTTGGCATGCTGGATGCGCAACTGGTGAAGAAGTATTATCAATGTCCATCTTACTTCACGAAGAAGGATTAAGTGAAAAGTCGGTTATTTACGCAACAGATATGAATACAAATGTGTTAGAAAAAGCAAAACAAGGCATTCTTCCGTTAAATAAAATGCAAACTTATACGAAAAACTATTTACAAGCTGGCGGTACACAAGCATTTTCTAACTATTATTCAACAGATAATCGTTTTGCTTATTTTAATCCGTCATTGTTGCAAAACATTATTTTTGCACAACATAATTTAGTAACCGATCAATCTTTTAACGAATTTCACATTATACTTTGCCGTAACGTTTTAATTTACTTTACAAGTAAACTTCAAAACCAAGTACAGCAACTATTTTATGAAAGTTTAGGTCACAATGGATTTCTATGTTTAGGAAATAAAGAAACTCTTCGTTTTTCAAATATAATGCCGCATTATACCCAATTTAATCCTAGTGAACAAATTTATCAAAAAATACAATAAAAAGCGTATGAAATCCTCTGTTTGGATTTCATACGCTTTTTATTTCGCATTCGTTTGTATCATAATGAGACACATATCATCTGATTGCGCTTTCTTTTGTTCTTCCTTGTAAAACCCTTCTATCTCGCCTTCTAAATCTCCCCATTTTCTTTCTGTAAAAGTACGTAATTTCTCTTCAGACTCAAATTCATCATTTGCAATTGCTTCAAGAACACCATCTGTAAACAATAATATTTGAGCGTTCTTCTCAAAAGGTATAACTGTCTTTTTAACTTTTATTTCATCAAAAAATCCTACCGCACAACTCCCGCGATCTAGTTCAACTACATTTGTTTCATCAACTAAAACATATCCAGAAGGATGCCCTGCATTTACATATTCAATTGTTCTATTTTCTGTATTAACTACTAAGTATATCGCTGTAAAATAATATGGAATATTATCATTTTCATTATGTAAAAGGGTCATATATTTATTTAATTCTTTAATAACGAGTTCTGGATCAATTAAACATTTAATTGTTTCACGTAATACAGACGAAATAAACATACAAACTAATGAAGCAGATACACCATGTCCCATCACATCTAGTAATATAATACCGTAGCGATTTTCATCGATTTTATACCAATAATACATATCTCCAGCTAGTTTAAATGAAGGTAAGTAACTTGCTTCAATTTTTATATGATCTTCTCTTAATGGGCTACTTAATAAGTTTCTTTGTACTTGCGTAGCTAAATCTAGTTCATTCCGCAGATTTTTTTCTTGTTCTTTATGCCAATTTAATTCCGATTTCAAGCGTAATGCTACACGCATACGTGCTAATAGTTCAACTTTATTTATAGGTTTCGTAATATAATCCATTGCCCCCATATCAAGAGCTTCGGCCAATTTATTTGCATCCTCTAAAGCTGTAACAAAAATAATAGGAATATCTTTAAACTTCTCCTCTTTTTGTAATCGCCTACAAACTTCAAGTCCATCAATTTCAGGCATCATAATATCTAATAGTATTAAATCTATTTCTTTATGCCTGGAAGAATCTTCTCCAAAATGGATGTATTCGAAAAGCTCTTGTGCAGAATTCAGCGATACAAGATCCTGATATCCGGCTTGTTTCAAAATTTTTTCAATTACAAAGATGTTAACCGGATTATCATCGACAATTAAAATGGACACAAGTTATTTCCCCTTTTCTTATTTAAAATGTAAATCTATTATCATTTTCTATTTTTCTAGTATTGCATACTCAGTTACAAAATGAAAATTTCGTACTCAAACATATTTTTTATATAGCAAAAGAACAAACCCCCAGAAATGAGAGTTTGTTCTTTCACTCTATAAGTTTCCACTTTTAATTTAGCACCATTGCTTTGTCATTTAAAAGACGATCCAATTCTTCCATATGATTTGTTTCATCTGCGATCATATCTTCTAACTTTACAACTAACTCTGTCATATTTAATTTCGCTGCCTGTTCTTTTCTCGTTTCATAACGCTTAATTGTTTCATATTCTGATTGTCTAGCGTATTCTAACATTTCTCTAACATCTTCTACTTGTTTCACTCGTAAAGGGATTGTAGTAGGTGTACCACCTAGCGTCTTAATTTTCTCTGCTAAATATAGGGCATGTCCTTGTTCATCACTAATTTCAGATTCAAAGAAAGGCTTTAATACTTGTCTATATATACCAGAAACTGTAGCTGCATTATGGTTATACATAATAATTGCCGAGTATTCTCCTGCTAAATCTTCATTCAATCCTTCGATTAGTTCTTTCACATCGTGTGACATTTTTGTATCTCCTCCTATACTTAATAAGTACCCCTTTTCTCATGTTTTAAACATCATTATTTAAATTTTTTATGTATCTAAAAATGCGGCTTGTTTCAACTTACTTATCGCTTGTCTTTTAATACGAGAAACGTGCATTTGTGAAATACCTAACCGTTCCCCTGTATCTTTTTGATTTAAATTTTCTTCAAATATATAATGAATAACACTCTTTTCCGTTTCATTTAATACGTTAAAAATATCCTTTAAAACGAGACGCCTTTCTGTCTCTTCATATCCTTGCTCTACTTCACCTACAGATTCAATTCTCGCTACCGAACTGCCATCAGATGCATTTTCAACTACATCATCTAAGGAAGATACTCGATAATTATTTTTCGCATCCATAATTTCTAGCACTTCCTCTTCGGATAGTCCTAAATGATCCGCAATCTCTATAATCTTTGGTGAACGCTGCAAATGATCTGTTAGCTCCTCTATCGCGAGTTTAATTTTTCCGCCTAAATCTTTAATTCGCCTTGGAACGTGAATGCCCCATGTTTTATCACGTAAATACTTCTTTATTTCCCCTACTATCGTAGGTATTGCAAACGGCTCAAAAGCATTCCCTATCGAATAATCATACCTTCTTATTGCGCCTAAGAGTCCTAACATTCCTACTTGTATAATATCCTCATGCATTGGCCCGCCTTTTGAATAGCGATATGCAATGGAATATACGAGATTTTTATAATGATCAACTAACCTTTCCTGCGCTTCACCACATTGGTTTTGTTGAAATTCTGCAATTAGTTTAATAACGTCTTCTTTAGTAAGATTCGTAGGTTGAGATTGGATTTCCATCATTCTCCACCTGCTCTCTTTGTATATATTTTGTCATTAAAACTGTCATGCCCTCATCATGCATGATTTGTATATCATCCATTAACGTATTGATTAAATATAAACCTAAACCATTTTCCGGCAAATGTTCTACAGGTTTACTAATATCATACGGACCAACTTTCCTTTTTAAGTTATTAAAATCAAAACTAACCCCATTATCAGCAACCATAATTTCTAATCGATTTTCATATAGCCCAAAGACAATTGCAATTTCTCCAACATCTTCTTTGTATGCATGTTGTACAATATTTGTGCATGCTTCACTAATAGCAATTTTCATATCTTCTATATCGTCATAAGCAAAGCCCATTCGATTTGCAACACCAGCCATTGTTAAACGAATAATAGCCACATATTCTGCCTTTGCAGGAATTTTCATTTCTATCTTTTCAAATCTCTCCATCATCCCTAGTCACCTTCTTTCTACTTTTTCAAAATCGGAATTCAAATTTAATATTTCTGTTAACCCTGTAATATCAAATAATCTTTTTAACCTTTTAGATACACCAATAAACTCTAGTTTTCCATCATTTTTCTTAACTGCTTTTAATAAAGCTATAAAAACGCCTAAACCTGTACTATCCATATAATCTACCTTAGTAAAATCTACTACAATATGAACCTCTTTTTCGCTTGCAATAGGCATAATCTTATTTTTCAGATCTGATGCCGTATACGCATCAATTTCACCATTAAGTTGTACAGTATAACCTACATCATTTTGCAAAATATTTATTGCCAAATTCATCATTTCCGCCCCCTTATCTCAAACTACTACTATGTTAATTACCCATAAAAATTAATTTTAAACATATTTTTTTATTTTTATTATAAGTAAATTTTCCACACCTTTCTCAGCTTAACACTTAAAAAATAATACCAAATGTTTAAACCTTATAAATTTGTGTATATATAATCTATAAACATTATTTTTAGGGGGATTTATCTATGGAAGAGCACAGCTTTAAAAAGGGAGATTTCGTTCAATTTTCTTATCGACACGATCATACTACAAAATTAGTTGGTTCCATTATTAACATACTAACGAATACAATTGTAGTGGATATAGGCAATAACGAGGACTTATCTCATATAGAACCGAGGCAGGTCGTAAGAATAAATAATTGTAAAAAAGTAACGATGGTTTAATACATAATAGAAAGTGTAATTTCAATGAGCGGGGGCCTTCATCCCTCGCTCATTCCTATGTACATTACATAAAAAAAGCATCCAAATTAGTTTAATTGGATGCTTTTTTATGTATATTTATCACTCTATTAACCTTATAGCTATATATAAAAAACTTAAGATTACTATTCATTATCATACTTACGCTTTCCGAAGCATTCTAGAGAAGAATGTAACGATTAAAATAAAGACAATTGCACCTAATAACGCTGGAAGAATAAAGATGCCTCCCCATTCAGGACCCCAATGACCAAATAACGCACTACCTACCCAAGATCCGATTAATCCGGCAATCACATTACCAACTATACCTAAAGGAAAGTCTTTTCCCGTAATCATTCCAGCTAACGCACCAATAAGTCCACCTACAATACACGTAATAATAAGTCCCACAATTAACCCTCCTATATTCGTTTTATATTGTATTTATCAAGCTTTGGTATGGAACCAAAGCTTGATAAACATGTATTATTCTTTATTATCCAACCCATCACTTATCTTTTGTTTCACTTTTCCGACTTTTTCTTTTATCGTTCCCTTCGTCTTGTCCCACTTCCCTTCATTTTTCAACTTTCTATCTTCTGTGACTTCACCAATTCCTTCTTTTACTTGTCCCTTTTTCTTTTCCACTTTACCAGTAATTTGTTCTTTTAGCCCGCTCTTACTCATATTTCCCATCTCCTTTTCGTAATAGATTTATAGATGTAAAGGGTACAAAATTAAATAGAATACATGCATCTTCTTTCGTGTAACCATTCACCGACTCTTTCTAAATCTTTAACGAATAACAAGATTTTCCCTTCATCTAGCTTTTCTTCGTAGAAGTTCGCTTCTTCTTCATTAAGCCCTAACTCCTGCATCTTATTTCTTAACTGATCTCCCGTTTTTTGAAAGACATTAATAATACTTGTCCCAAGTCCCTCCTCTTGTATACCAATTGTATTCACGTCTGCATTGTCTGCGATTCTATCTGTCCTTTCTTTCTCGTGTGTTAATACGTAAATATCTTTTTGGTCTATCCCTTTCTTCACGAGATCATTCGCCGCATTCATGACCTCTTTCTCCGTAATAAATTCATATACAAAAGGTTTACTATACTTCGTTTCCATCTTTAACTTCCTCCTTTAAAATGAATTATTTGTTATATTATATGTAGTACACCCATTTTCGAAATGTTAAACATAAAATCCGAAAAAAATTGTGTAATTTTTTTCTATCCTAAAACTAGTAGAATAAATCCACTTACAATAACTACCTAAATTAACAGAAAATTGTTATAATTAAACATGAGGAGGGATACTATGAAAAAAATCATATCTATATGCGCTCTAACCGCTCTATCTTTCACTTTAATAGGCTGTGCCAGTACCTCAGCTACAGACAAATCTCCACAAGCTAAACAAGAACAGAAACAAAATGCCTTTCAATTAAACTCCGCAAATATTACAGATATCGAAATACTTAGCATAAAAAATAACAACGTTTCAAAATCTCAAACCGACAACGAAGAAATGATACAATCTATCGTTTCAGCAGTTCAAAAAGGCACTCCTAAGCAAATCACACTAGATCAAAAAAAGAGAGAATCTGCACATTCTACTATTACCATTACATATAAAGATGACGCAAAAGACGAATTTCTTGTGTGGGTTGATAATAAGGAACAAATTACGATTGCTAAAGATGAGAAGAAAGATAAGGTAGAAGGTGTGATAGTAAATATTAAAGATGCTAAAATGATGAAGGATTTTTTTAAGAAGACATCTTAGAATATACCTTTTCTTTATACATTAAAAAGGGCCCACCTATTTCCGTAGGCGGGCCTTATCTTTATTACACAATAAGAAAGTATACTCTCTTTTCCTCTGAATTTTTATGTAATTATACATATTTACAACAATACATGTAGTGATTTATAAATTGTGGGCATTCCCTACATAAAAATTAACAAAGGAGTGACATCTCACTCCTTTGTTATTTATAGACTTTAATAAACATTTGATCGCTATTATAAAATTGTGAAGTTAAGCTTATATCTATTTTAAGATTATTTTTTTCTATCATAAGCTTGTGTGTATCCCCTACATCATATTCATCTTTTTCTATATTAGAAGCTAATCGTGTATCAATTTCTTTACTTAAATCTAAGTTCGGATTTATCATGCTAATCCATTTTTTGGCTAACTCTATTAATGATTTGTCATCTTTAGCATTATCGATTACAAACATGACAAAAAAGTCATTCTCATTATTACCACGTACATAGAAATTGCTACCGAAATCAGCAAATCCTCTTAAGTTAGGAGTTTTTAAAAATACTTCTGAAGATGGACCTCCTATATCACTGTACTTTAAATTCACATTATATTTTGCATTAATTTCAGTAACAAGATTTTGTGCTTCCTTAGAGATAGATTTTTTTAATACAGATGATCCATTCACCCAATAATCTTTATCATAGTAAACATCATCAGTCGCTAACTCTTGCGGGATAACAGTAGGCTTTGACTCAGGCTCTTTTTCTGGTTTTTCAGATTTAATAATTGCATTGTATAAGAATAGTGCATACTGCTCACGAGTCACGAGACTTTGCGGTTCAAATTTATTATCACCCGTGCCCGTCGTGATTTTATTTTCTTGTAATGCGCTGATAGCACTTGTTGCCCAGTAATTTTTATCAACATCTTTGAAAGTGGTAGTAGATGTTGCTTGGAAGTTAAATGCCTTTGTTAATACAACAGCTAATTGTTCACGTGTTAAAACATTATCTGGACCAAACTTCCCATTACCAAATCCGTTCATAATACCAGCTTTATTAAGAGCTAAAATTTCTTTTTCAAACATATGCCCTTCTATATCTGTGAAAGGATTTTGTGTTGTAAGTTCATCTACTGGCTTTAAGTAAGCATATATTAGTCTAGCTACTTGTCCTCGTGTAATGTTATCACCAAAACCAAACATTCCGTTTCCATAACCAGCTACAATATTTTTCTCTTTTAAATCCATAATTGCTTTATAAGACCAGTGATTTTCAGGAACATCTTTAAATCCTATTGTATTTTCTGCTTGCACATTTGTTAGAGGAGTTAGTGTTGTTGATGCAATAACTGTCCCTGCTAAAATTAATTGTTTAAAATTCATAATTGAATCCCCTTATCCTTAATATAGTGTGTTCATAAAGAATATTACACACACCCTACTCAATATTAACATATAAAGATATTAAATTCAGGTTAATTATGGATATTTTAAGCATATTATCCCATTGGATACTATATATAAAACGTAATAACTTGTTTCCAATACGCATCCTTTTCCTTTACCCATTTTAAAAAGATACCATTTACAAACTCAAAAAATCCCCTCAAAGCGTCAGCTTTAAGGAGATTTCTTCTATCATCTTCTCGCCTCATACAACCGATTTGCTTTATACGAGCAAATGAAAAACATACATGTCGCAACGGGGATAAACGTCCAAAACAGTCCTCTCATTAATGCAAATGGTGTTTCAAATAAGAATGACCATAGAAATGATACGCCTTGCTTATCCCATAATCCAGGCGTCAAGTATAGTTCTTTCGGATTTACAAATGCATCTACATTAATCGTGTTATTATACATAAATAGAAATAATATCGGCAAATAACAGATCGCTAATTCTAAAAAGGTTTTAGATAGACGTTTATACTTCCCCGCTCGTGACATTTGATCTGAGAAAATGTCATCTTCACTTTCTTCATTTATCTTTTTAAAATAGTACGTACCTGACCACCGATTACCAGCTATATGCTCCCAGCCACTATCTTCAAATAACGTGCAGTAATTAATAAATTCACTTTTTCTACTAAATACTCTATGGTCTATTCTAATCGTCGCATCTTCGGGTTCTGTATATCTAAATGTATAACCAAATGTAGTGCTTTCTAGTTGATAGCCTTTCCAAGCCATCTCTTCTAACCATTTTTCCTCTTTCTCAAAGTCTAAAAAGAATTTCAATCTCCACATCATCGTTTCCCCCTAACTATACGTGTAATAAACTTTTTGTAACCTCAATAATGTGCTGCATTCTCATAAAGTCTAAATGCAATACTTCTTTCCCACGTTCCGTAATGACATACACTTTTCTTCGTTTATCTTCACTTTTTACCGATTCTATTAACCCTTGTTTTAATAAATTTTCAACCGCCCCATACAATGTACCCGCTGCAATTTTCACTTGATGATTACTCAGTTCCTCCACCTTTTGCATAATTAAATATCCATGTGCTGGCTCTAATAAAGCTAAAAGTACGTAATACGTTGTTTCCGTTAATGGTAAATTTTTATCTCTATTCATAAAGACCTCCAATGTAACGATAAATATATAGCTAAACTATATAGTTAAACTGTATAGTTTAATTTTATACAGTTTGACTGTATATGTCAAATGCAAAAATAACTTTATAAGCCATAAGAAAAACGCTACCTTTTTAAAAGATAGCGTTTTTCTTATTATCCTTGCTTATTCTTAGCCTTTGAATGTAACCACTTTTCTTATTCACATAAAACTTAAACTCTTAAAGAACCACGAAAACCTCTGGCAGCATAGTAAGAATCTGCTCCATTATGGTATACAAAAACATGTCCGAAGCGATAATCACAGAAGAGTGCGCCACCAAGCTCTCTAATATCTGAAGGTGTTTGTACCCAACTTGATGATTTCATGTCAAAATTCCCAAGTTTTTGCAACTCTCGATATTGCTCTTCAGTTAATAGTTCAATACCCATAGCATTCGCTACATCAATAACCGTATTTTCTGGTTGATGTTTTTTTCTTGATTCTAGCGCTTCACGATCATAACAAAGACTTCTGCGGCCTTTAGGGCTCTCCTTTGAACAATCACAGAAAGTATACTCATCCTTCTCTTTATCATAAGCAATAACATCTGGCTCACCACCAGTTACTTCCATTTCATTAAGTGACCACAATTTTTCAGGATTAGCAGCCAACTTCGCTTCAACTTTAGCCCATTCAAGATCTTCATGGCGGTTCGTATTCTTCTCAAAACGAGCCTTTAATACTGTTAATAATTCTTCTTGTTGTTCTACTGATAACTCATTTTTATTATTTGTCATATTAGTCCTCCATATTATGTGTCCTTATAATCATTTAAGTATATGTTTTATAACAAATCTTCTCAATCATTGTTTTCATGCAGTTTACAATAAATTATATAATTTGTTAAATCTCTTTTTCAACAATTTAAAAAAGCATCTGAAACAGATGCTTTCTCTCATTCTCAATATGTAAACGTAATCGTCACTAAAGAATATCCTTCTTTCGCATTATACGGCTCGGCTCTATAAGAAACACGGTTCGCTCCTTGCGGATAACCGATTTCTCCAATTACTTTTTTCACATCTTGCAATGCGCCATCCATTGATTGCTTATAAAGGATTTCAATCTTTTCTGACTTTGTGCTATAACGTTGCTGCATTTTATTTTTGAATTCATTATAGTTATTTGCGATGTATTCATTTCCTAAATAATTTAACTTTGTATCTTTTAATATTTGCTGATATGCAGTGGTTTTCGTACCACCTGCCGCAATTTTACTTGTTAATGTACTATAATAATTTGTTGTAGCTTGCGGATAATCACTTCTGTTCCACACATGATTTCTTGCGATTTGCTCATCTGATAAATTGAAATATGAATATGTTACGCGGCCTTGCTCATCTGGCACCGGATCATCGAATGTTGTATCAAGGTGATACCATTTGTTTTCGATTTTCACCAAGTTCCATGCATGAGGCTGACCGTCTCCAGTTCCTACTACAAAATGATTCTCAATTCCCGCTTCTTTTAATAATTGATAGGTTAATAGTGCGTAGCCTTGGCAAACAGCAGAACGATTTACAAGTGCTTCATATGCTGTGTAAGCTTTATAAGACGTATCGTAAGAAATATGTTTTACGACATAATCATGAATCGCTTTCACTTTTTCGTGATCATCCATTCCAACTTGCGTAATAGAAGAAACAATTGCCTTTGCTTGCTTCATTACATATTCCGTTTGTTCTTTCGTTTCACGGTATGTAATCTTCAGCGTAAACGTATAATTTCCAGGTGATCCAGAAATTTTATATGAAACATTCGATCTATTATAATTTGTATACTCATTTTTACTTGCGACTTCTTGATATGCGTTAAACAGTGTATTCATTACTTCTTCCTGATTACCATTTTTCGTTTTATATGGAAGTGTAATATTCGTTTCATACGCATTAATACGCTTTTGCACTTCATCTTTAAATGCTGCTAATAATGCCGCATCTCCTGTATCTTGCACCGCAACCGCAGGCTTTTTATATTGCAAAGCATTATATAAAAACTGTGCGTACTGTTCACGCGTTACCGTTTTAGCAGGTTCAAATTTCCCGTCGCCTGTACCAGATGCAATTCCGTTTGACTGCACCGCACTAATTGCACCTTCTGCCCAAAAACCATTCGGAACATCATTAAATGTATGATTTTGCTTAGCTGAAACTTGAAAAGCATTTTTAATAATTTGCGCCATTTCTGCACGGCTAACAGAATCTTTCGGTCTAAACCCTCCGTTTCCATCCCCGTTAAAAATCCCTAACTTCGTTAACGTTAAAACCTCTTCTGGAAACAATGTAGATCCTGCGCGAATATCTCGATACGGATTGTTTAATGTAGACCCATCTTTTAATACATAACGAGCACCTTCATTACTGAACGCACCACCTTGCTTATTCGGTAACAGCGCACGATAAATTAAAGCTGCAACTTGTTCTCTCGTCGCAACATCACCGAAACCAAACTTCCCATTTCCATAACCGGAAATAATATTTTTACTCGATAAATCTTTAATCGCTGGATACGACCAATGCGATGTAGGCACATCAGAAAAAATCCCCGCCTCAGCAGCTCTCACATCACTGCCATTTGTATATAGTAAAGCACCACCTATAAGTGATAATGATGTAATTGATTTTAATAGTTTTGTGTACATAATTCCTTCTCCCAATACGTTCTCTATTTATAATATGTTTTGTTGAAAAATCTAAAATAATATGACAAAACATATTATACTATTAAAATTTTTTGAAGGATATAATAAGTTTTGAAATATGCAAAAACTCATATTGTTATAGGAATTCATAGTGATATTATGTTGTTTTACTTGTGAATATATAAAGGGCTATAGTGTCTTATGTCGAAAACATCATTTATAACCAAGTTGCTTTACTTCTATTGTAACAATACATCAAAATAAAGACGAACCAAAAGAGGTGTTAGTAATATGAAAAATAAAAGATGTGATAATTGCGGTTCTACTAATTTTAAAGAAGGGCGAGTTGGAAGTGCTTATCATGCATATGTTTATGAGGATGCACCTAGTAGATTCTTTTCAGGTGGGAAAAGTTCGAAACTATTAACAACATTTTGTTTAGAGTGTGGTGAAGTGAAATCATTTAGAGTTGAAAAACCGGATACATTCAAAGAATAAAGTAAACTCAAGAAGATGTTGTTACTAACATGAAAATAGCATTATTTATATTTGAGCTAATAGAAAAAGAATATGATCTAAAAATGATTCAGATAAACTTATTGGAATACAAAATAAAAAAACACTCATAATTTCGTAAAAACTATATTATTAAAATTAAGATGGTTCGAGTCGGAGGAAAGCACCTTTGAGTGTCTTTTTTTATGGAGAATCAGTTTAAAAACTAAAAATAAAAGAACCTCAATACATGAGGTTCAAAAAACTACTATTTTAAATTACCTTCGTAAAAAGCAACTCCATTTTGAACATGCTTTAAATACCACGTAATCGTCCCGCCACAAACATTTTCATTAAAACTATTAGCATATACTCCATTTGAGTAATAAAGAGTTCTTTTGAATTTACCGTTAGAATACTCATAAGGAATTGAGCATGTTGCTTGCTTCGGAGAGCTCACAGCTTTTTGCGTATCAGCTGAAGCCGCTCCAATTCCTCCTGTTAATGCAATACCAGTTGCTAATACTCCCACTACTAATTTCTTGAACATAATAAATCCCCCTTTAATAGTTTTTATAGCTTACAACTTAAATGTATCATCTTTGTAATTTATGTAAATATCTTGAATATGTAGAAATATTTATTTAATTTTTGGTAATATTGGGATTTTATTTTATCAAATGAAAAATAGAGGGATTTAGAGAAGTATGTAACAATGCATAATAAATCAATTAGATATTATGATATACTCACAAAGAACTGATACAAAATTTCTTTAGATTGGAAAACTAAAGTCTTATCTACCTAAAAGGAAGGCGCCTAATGGCGTCTTTTCTTTATTTTCAAAAGGACCTGCTCCATTCATTCTTTAAAACATAAGGTAAAGTGAACCCGTTAAAATCCATGGAATGAACCCTAGTTTTCCCCTCTTATCTAAAGGAGGCACTATTGTTATGGGATATGGTGGTAGTTGCGGCGAAGGCTGCGGTTTCGCAGGAGGATTTGCTTTATTAGTTGTATTATTTATTCTCTTAATCATTATCGGATGCAGTTGTTTCTGCTAAAAAACTATTAGAAAAGGTACCTATATATAGGTACCTTTTCTTTATATGCCTTATTCCATGTCTGATGCCAAACTTTCATCATGATTGGATCCGGATTTATTATTTTTCGCATTCATCATACCTCAAATATGAATCGATTTCAGACATGAGCTTTTAACGAAAAGAATTGGGGACCATTTTTTCCCATAAAGGAAATACCCTTTTGAAAACTTCTACTATAGAAGGATCAAATTGTGTACCAGATCCTTCTATAATACGTCTATAAGCTTCTTCAGGAGATAGAGCCGAACGATATGCTCTTGAAGAAGTCATTGCATCGAATGCATCTGCTATTGCAACAATTCTTGCGCATAATGGTATTTGATTTCCTTTTAGTTTTTGAGGATAGCCCTTTCCATCCCACCTTTCATGATGAGAAAGAATTATGTCTTCACTACCTGTTATTAAAGATATATTTTTAAAAACTTCTAATCCTAATTGTGGGTGTGTCTTAATAATATTATATTCTTCTTCTGTAAGAGAAGATGCTTTCTTTAAAACTTCATCAGGAATACCTATTTTCCCTATATCATGTAATAAACAAATAAAATGAAATTGTTTTAAAGAATTATCATCATATTCATGTGTTTCTTTAGCAAGAATAGTAGCATAATTGGCTACACGTTCACTATGTCCTTTCGTATATTGATCCTTTAATTCCATTATCCTCATTATCGATAAAGCTGTTTCTTTCATTTGTTTTTCATAGGATGCTTTAATTTTTTGTACTAAAAATTTTAATGAAAGAAATACAAAAAATGACGTAACAAAAATTGTTAGAAACAATAATATTAATGATATTGGATAGTTAATTTCAAAATAATAAATAGCAATTAAAAATCTACATATCATACAAATAGATACCGATAGAAGATAATGCATACTTAAAAATAAAGGTGCAGAAATTACTAAGAAACACTCTAAATATGGGATATGTAAAGAAGCACCTGGATTACGTATAAACATAAGATCGTATGCCAAAAGATAACTAATACTAACGCCAAGAAAAATATATTTTGTAAACATTTGTTTATTCATTTTTTGTAAACACTTACTATATAAAAAAAATGACATAAAAATAAATAAAAATACGAGTTCAAATAAAAGCTTCTGTAGTGTAAAATCCTTTCTAAGAATAAAATGTTGATAAATACTATCAAACAAAAGAGTACTACAGGGAATAAATAGAAACATTTTTATCGGTTCTTTCGTTTCAATATTTTTAATCCCTTTAATCATTTTACACACCGCCAAACCTTTTTAATAAAAAAATAAGTTCATATAGATATTATTAATAATATCCAAGAATAGATAATAGTGCAAAAAATACCCTTTCTCATAACCTATAAATGGGGTACCGTCACATGCCCATCAAGCTAACCAAGTAAATTACTAGATAAGAAACGATCCTTGTTTCAAAACTAACAATTGATAGAAAAGTAGGCATGCTAAAGAAGCCTATTAAAACGTGATTTTTTCGCTAGGCAGATTGTCTATGCTTCACCGTCGTTTTATACACAATCCCTAGAATATCAAAGACGGTCATCTTCTTATACCGATGACATTTACGACAGTTCTTTTTGAGCAGCAGATAAAGACGATGCAGAATCTTTAAAATTTCTTCTGTGCCAACGGCTATCGCTTGAAACAGTAACGGAAAGTAATCTTTAATCATATAAATCGCTTTGTATTCACTCAGCTCCTGCTTTGTCTTTTCAAGCAGAAACTGTCGCATCTGAAACATCGTAGAAGAACAGAGGAGAATGCCGATGAGTTGTCCATATAAATGGCACTCTAGGCGTTCTCTTTTAATATTTTTACATTCATCAATTTCAAAAAATGACTTCCACGTTTTAAACAAAATTTCAATCTGCCAACGAAGTGAATACAATGAGTGCACGTAGTTCGTTGGTACTCCTTCTAGAGACGTGTTCGTGATATATACATTCATACCCATTAAACGTTTACTTTTCTCCTTCATGACGATGCCTTTTTTCTTTTCACGTATCGCTTGGTTTTTCAAGCGTGTTTGCGTTTGATCATCGGTTAAACGATGGAAAATGACACGTGCTGGAAGCTTCTGATTTTGGCCAATGTATGCCTCGGGGATTTCTATCGTTTCACCTGGGATTAGACCCGACATCATTTGTGCCATATCAAGCTGGATGTATTCTGTTTGCTTTTTTAACGTGCCGTTGTTGAAGTATTCTGGCTCAGAGTTCTTGATATAAATGCGTGTATTCAGCTTCAACCGCGAGATATAGTAAGCCTCTTTATCATGAATAGTTTGTAAGTCTCCTAAATCGAAGTAACCAAGATCACGTAAACACAAATCACCCGCCTCTACGGTTTCAAGGCAGATGGTACCGTATGTTTTATCATTATTCTTTCCTGGTCCAAGCTGCACGTTAAGAAATTGACCACTAAGTAAATCATATTCCAATTGGATTTTCACGCCTGCCGTATTACTACTCCCGCCTGAACCTTGATAGTTAGTGGCGAAATGATCAGGCAGTTGAAACACTGTCGCATCTAAAATACGGATACGATTGAAAGTAGAGATCATGTGTGCAGAAAGCGAGTGATTTGAACAGAGTTTTTGTGTGAGAAGAGAAGTAAAGACTTCTCGAAGAAATGCGACAGCTGCTGGATTAAAGCGTTGATTCAATCCTTCTGAGCTCATCAGTACCCCAGTTGAGGCTTCTAACTGACTGCACAATTGTGTAAGCGATGTGCTAGCGATTTCTTGACTGAGCCATACGCAAAGGGCAATGAGTTCGTTTGCTTGATACTTACTAGATCGCTGTACAAAACCAACTTGTTTGGCGATATCTTGTAGGACTATTGGAGATAAAAAGTATTGTAGCTCTTGTGCGAAAAGATTCAGTTCATTGGAAATGATAGGATTCATCAAAGACGCCATCCTTTCTGTATATTTCTACAAAAAGAATAGCGTTTTTTTGATTATATGGATACAAATTTATCTTAGCTTGATAGCGATGGGGCGGTACCCCTAATACCCCAGAAGGAAAAGAAGAGTTTGAATCCTTTAACGTACAGGGCGTTCCATATATCATTGTAAAAGATCATGAAAATAACACTCAAAAATCAATTCTTGGATTCAGCACTCAATCATTAGAAGAGGCTATTTTATAATAATCATCCAACACCATGAAAAAGAAACGAACAAAAATGTTCGTTTCTTTTTCATGGTGTTTAATGCTCAAGAAAACTTATAACCGCATAAGTATATAGAACGACTAGAGCAAAGGCACATATTCCCATAATGATAATCGCTAGTGCGCTTTTCTCTTGTCTAAACCCTATAATTCCAAGAATAAATGCACTCAACATTGTTACCTTAAGCATTGTAGAAAGATTGGGAATTGAATATCCACTCAACCAGGTAGAGAAACTTACAATTACGGAAAAAGAGAACAAAGTTAGAACAATAGATAATATATTAATGTGCTTCCCATACTTCAGTTGCATTTCGCTACCTCCTTTTCTTTTCATTAGTGAATAATAGGTAGGTGACCATATTTTTATTTTATTCTAAACTTTCTTAAAAATCTATAATGAAAAGAAGAGGTTGTCTCAAAAGTCGCTGAATAGTTACTTTTAGGCAACCTCTTTTCTTTATTTTTTACTTTCCTCTAGTTTAGAGATACTTGCTTCTTTTTCAGGTAACGTATCAACAAAATCCTTTTGAGATTTTAATAGGTCAGATTGTTGTATCCAAGCCATAAGATCATCTAAAGATTTACGGGCTTCTTTTACATCGCCAGTAATATCATTCATGTTCAACTTATTAAATGTAGCTAAAAATTCTTGTTGAATCTCACCTTGCAATTCATTTGCTTGCTTTGTTAATTCTTTATTTTCATCACATTTTGCCTTTTGAACATTATTCATAGCTTTCCCGATTTCATGCTTATCAAAAGCATCTTGCGCTTTCTTTAAATTTTCGGTTTGTTCTAACTTACTTTTAATCTTCTTATCATCCTTCAACTTCAAAGCCTCTTGATAATTCTTTATAGCTTCGCTATATTTTTTATCCTTAATGTTCTTATCAGCTTTTGATGTATAATCTTCAAAGGAATTACTACTACAAGCTGCCAGTAGCAAGATGAATGCTAGAATCAACCCATAAAACTTAACATTTTTCATAGAAACTATGCCTCCTCTTCTATATGCATACACTTATAATATTACAATTTCTGTAAAAATAGAAAGGGATACATATGTTATCAATTTGATAAATATTCTATTGGAGGCATTATGTATCATTTATTATCTTTTTCGGTAGACTGAATATATTCAAAGAAATCCGGTGGTTCTTTCATTGCTTCTTTTTTTAATTTTTTCAAGTTCTTCACGTTCACGCGGAGACAATCTTTCTAGTAGGGGTACCCCCCATCACCATCAAGCTAAGAAATGCAAATACCTCAAAACGAAAAAATGAGCATTTTGTTACAAGTTAGTACAAAATTTCGTTCTGGGGGGTACTATAAAATTTTAGCTTGATGGACATGGGGTACCGTCAGCATTTTAAAAAAATAATCACGCTAAGAGTATTCAAGATTTTATACAGTTTCTCCACTTATTCAGCAATAAACAAGAACCCTAAACGCAAAATTTATAAAGAGATGAATAGGGTTATAGAAAATGAAAAAGGCGAATTCCTTTTGAAAGTAGGAATTCGCCTTTTTCTTGCTACCGATGATAGGACGTTATATTAATCAAGCATGAATAAGTATTCATCACAAAAAATCCAGATCTTTGATTATCATTTTAAATAACCCCGTTGGTTTTTACCCTTTGCTAAGCTCTTTTTTATTACACGGTTCACTTCACTACAATCTCCCTCTATCTCATCAAACTCAAGTGACTTTCTCCGCATAAACACATGGACTCAACAAATCACTTCTAAAATTTATAAAAAGAAAAGACCTTTTATATACTTATTAAGATTTATATTTTTTCACTGTACAAGGAATAGTTACAATGTATAAATCTATAGCATAGATTGTAACCCAAATACCTTTACCTTCAGCCGCTAGCTTTTCATTCAATTGTGATAAATGCTCTGAAACTTTTCTTTTACCCCATTTTCTAGGAAACCATTGAAAAACCTTAGGAACATTATGTTTTTTGTTATACCATGCATTCAATCTCCAAAAAATCAAGAAAAACGAGACAATCACTACAATACAAAAAATATCAAAATATGAAATTCCTGAAATCATATAATATATTCTCCATTTTCATTAAAGCTCAAATAATTTTTTTCTTAATTCTAATTCATCCTCTGTCTCAAAACCCTTAAATAATAAATGAACAATCTGGTTATGGTTAAAAAATACATTATATTCTTTTGATAAATTACCATGAGGATATGGACAAGCAACATAATCCCATAATTTATTATCAGATTGTTGTTGCTTTCTTCCATAAATCATAAGAGACTGATTAATTTCTTCTACAAAAACCACAGAACCAATAGGTAATAATTCATTTCCAATCGGTAATTTTGGTATATATATATTTTCCATACGAAGTTCCTCCTAAATAAAAATAATTGTTACTTTAAAAATAAAGATGTGATTTTATAAAAAATAAAACCGGTTAATGGCATAACTATACCAAAAACTAAAGATAACATCATTTTCTCTTTAAATGTAGCATCTGCTCCAAACCAAAGGGCTAATAAACTAAAAGGAACAGCAATAAGACCAAAAATAATTAAAATTTTCCTAAATACCTGTAATGAAAGCAAAAAATCTTCCTCCTTAATAGATACAACAATTTAACCTTTCTCTACGCCAAACTTTATTCCTAAACCAATACCAAGGCCAACGCTTAATTCATTTTTCAATCCAAATTTAGCCTCTCCACCTATACTACCATAAGCCGCATCTCCACCGACAACTACTTTCCAATCAGTAAAAGGTAATGGTACTTTAACTTCTCCCTCAACCTTAGCTAAATCAGCTTTTGCACTAAAACCATAATAACCATCTTTAGCTACAACACCAAGTTCAGCATCTCCAAGTTTACCGTGTAATTTCCCATATTCATGATCTACACCAATATCATTAAAGGTACCAGCAATCTTAGCTTCTCCACCTATACCTCCACCAAATTGAGCTTTAGCTTCGCCTCTTAGCACTTGTTCATGAATTGTAAAATCTCCTGCTTTAAAACCAGCATCTAACAATGCACCTTTTGCCTCTCCGCCAATTTTATCAAAAGATGTTAAATCACCAAAAAAAGTACTAACATTTTTAGGAAGTTGGATATCTGTTTCATACTTTAACACTTGAGCAAAAGCACTACTATCTTTATCTGGATCCCCAACTACTGCACCAGATTCTTTAAAATTCAAATGATCATTTGCATTAGAATTCGTATTAACCATACTCTTTAATTTAGAAGAAATATAATTATTGTCTGTCTTTTCGAACTTATCAGCAATACGCTTTAACTCATTTTCTATATTAGTTAAAGACTGAATATGAGATTCATGACCCTTATTTAACCTAGGTAAATCATTATAAAAAGATAAACTAGAAGCACCTATCCATCTCATTTGAAGATTTAAAAGTTCTCCAAGAATCCTATTATGTCGCTCATTAGATTCAGAAATCGCGTTTCTAAAAATATTCGCTTTATTCCTTAACTCTTCTGGTTTAATTTTAATTTCAGTCATTTATATCCCCCCTTATATTAAATCATTAATAAAAATATTTAAATCCTCCCATTAATATAATTGGTTAATTCTTCAAAAAAATCAAGATAAAAATAAAATTTAAAATTTTTTGATGTAATGTAACTCCCCACTCTACAAGGGTTCTATGAAAATCTTGCTACCGATAAAGAATTTTATGTAAATAAAACATATGCATAAACTTCACGTACAATGGTTTTCACCAATTCTTTTAGAAACTCAAACAAAAACTCCATAGGTATATCACCCTTACAATATACAGTTAATTCTATTCTTTCATACTATTACAATCTCACCAATATAAAAAAAGACCACCATTACTGTGGTCTTATCCCTATCAAGTAGACAGTATTAAAAAGACTAAGCAGCCATCGAGATTCGATATTCTATCGGAGCTCGATGGTTGAGTCGTTTTTGGAAACGTTTATAGTTATAAAAGTAAATATATTCTTCAATTGCTTGTATTAAATCCGCTTCTGTTTTAAAATGATTCAAATACAACATCTCCGATTTAAAATGGGAGAAAAATGACTCGATACAGGCATTATCATGGCAGTTTCCTTTGCGAGACATGAAAAATTCCCTCCAAGTAATAGTGTAACATCCATGTGTATACATGGTCTTTTTTCACACTGTCTACCTAAAGGGGATAATATCAACTGACAGTCTTTTTGGATAGTTTTAGAGATTAAACTTACAACATCTTAATATAAAATAATAAATATATAATTTCCGAGATACTATAAACTTTTCTTTACTAATTAACAACTAGCATTAAAACTATCAATCCAATAGATTCTTGAAAAAACTAGTTATCTATACACTACTTTTGCTAAATATGGATATTTTTCAAAGAGGTAAAGTTAATATAGATCAACTAAATAACGCAAAGAAAATATTTTATTTAATAAAAAAAAGGCCCCATTGCTGGAGCACTCAAAAATAAGTAAATGAATTAAAACAAATAACAGACAATTTAACTATATAGATTAAACATAAATAAATCTATATATATGTAATATTGCATATCGAAACTTATTTATTGATGCTATAATAGGCTTACTCGATGATTGTTATATTTTTTTATGGTTTTTAAGCAATATGATACCTTCTTAACACCAAGTGTACAAGTAAGAGAAGACATCTTAATCGATGTCTTCTTTTCTTATATAATAACAACACCATAAAGTGAAACTTTAATCAGTGGGGGTTTTCTTCATCCCCACTGATTATTAGCCCTCACCAATCGGACTTTTATGGGCAGTTGATCCCCCACCTAACTTCTTTGCTTTCGCTGAATTTTGAGGTGGGGGTCTTACTGCCCATTAAAGCGGGATAAAATTAAGTTGATTCAAGCTGCAGGATGCTACCTTGATATGATAGTAAAGAATACATCATCACGTTGTCAGCAAGCAAAAGTGTATTCTGCATTTCTGAAAACAGTAGATGGCAGATTGTGACCTGCTGAATCTGCTAAGAAAGAATATACAAGAACATCCTTAACATCGTCTTTATTTCCACTAATAATAACATCAAGAAAATCTTCTATTTGGAATTCCGGAGTAAACAACACAATCTTAGTTGTTCTGTTTGGTTGTAAAGAAACAAAAGTACGAGAGATTTCAACTAATTCATTTTGAGTTGGGAAAGAAGTGTTTGGACTTCTCTTAACAGTTACCGTTACATTACTAGTATGGCAGCGTGAATCATTGTTTAACATAATGTTGAGAGCAGTTGGAATAATCCCATTTTCAGAAACGGGAACTCGAAACACTCCAGTAGATTTATGGGCCATATAATCACATCCTTTCAAAATAAAATATATTTACAATATATTAGATGCAAAAGACGCTCATTTTGATAGGGACAAATTATGTAATTAATATATTTATAATAACCCCCGGTATTACTAAGCCAATGATGAAAAAGATTAATAAGTACCGTAAAAAATAAGGACTCATATTACTTCTTTTAAAATTCTTATCTCAGTATTTATAAAATACATATCTTTGTGGAGAGAACATCTAATTAAATTATATATATCAACTAAAAAAATCCCCTCCACAGTAAACAACTTACCATGAAGGGGATTTTATCAAACTTACATAACTCTTATCTCAAACTACCCGCAATCTCCGTAAAGATAACTCCAAGTGCATGTGCACCTGCATCTGGATAGCCTAAACTTCTTTCGCCAACTGTACCGGCGCGGCCCATGCGAGCTACGATTTCTTTCGTATACTCTGCTCCTTTAACCGCTGCTTCTGCGCCTTTTTCGAAGGCAGTTTTCATGTCTTCTTCGTTTGAAGCGCTATTTAACCAAGAGTCTACACATGGAGCAAGTGCGTCAACAAGTGTTTTATCACCAACTACCGCTCCTCTACCGAATGATCTTTCACCGATAGATTGTATGCCTTGCAGTGCTCCTTGCAACATTTCAGCGAATTCTTTCACTGTTAACTCACGTTTTTCGCCGGCTGCTTTACTAGCTGCGCGGAATGCACCGCCCCAAATTGGACCAGATGCGCCGCCGCAATGTTCCATAATAATCATCGAACAACCGTCAAGGAATGATCCGATCGTTACGTTTTCTTGATCTACAATCGAATGCCACTCACGTTTTAATTGCTTAAATCCTTTTGCTACACTCATTCCGAAGTCACCATCACCTGCATGCGTATCTAACTCACAGAACGGTACTTCGTTTTTAATAATCACGTCGCTCATTTTATCAACGAGATAAATCATGTTGTTTAATGTAATGACATTATTTTTAATCATAGCGTGCTCTTCCGCTGTTTCTATTTCAAAAGAAACTTCCTTCTCTTCTGTCTCTTCAAGCACATTCACGTACTCGACACTTTCAACTGGTCCATCTACTTTAAACGCTGGTGTATTACACTCTTTTGATAATAATGTTTTTAACTCATCATCTAATTTCATTACTGTTAAAGACATACCAGCCATATCGATACTCGTCATATAGTTACCAACGAATACTCTATTAATTTTAATGTTTCTTGCAGCTAATTCTCGTGTAACTGCGTTGTTAAATAAGTAAAGTTCTTGCAGTGGTGTTCCGCCAAAACCGTTAACTAGCAGTGCGATTTCCTCGCCGTCTTTTACTCCTAAATCCTTCATTAAATCATTTGTCATACGGTTGGCTAATTCATCAGCTGACATCATTTTTTCACGCTTAATTCCTGGTTCACCGTGAATACCTACGCCGTATTCCATTTCATCTTCCGCAAGTGTGAAAGTAGGTGATCCGCTCGCTGGAACAGTACAAGACGTTAACGCTAAACCAATTGTGCGCACGTTAGCCGCTGCTTTTTCCGCGACTGCTTTCACCGTTCCTAAATCCATACCTGCTTCCGCTGCTGCGCCGGCAATTTTATGAACGAGAATAACGCCCGCAACGCCGCGGCGTCCTACTGTATATAGACTATCTTCTACCGCAATATCATCGTCCACTTTTACGTAGTCGACTTCAATTCCATCTTCCGTCGCTAAATGCGCTCCGTTTTTGAAATTCATAATATCGCCGCTGTAATTTTTAATAATTAATAACGTACCTTTTTTACTCGCTGTTTCTTTAATTGCTTGATATACCTGAATTTGTGAAGGCGAAGCGAATACATCTCCGCACACTGCCGCATCTAACATTCCTTTTCCGACTAGTCCTGCATGCGCTGGCTCATGACCACTACCGCCGCCACTAATTAACGTTACTTTATTTTCGTTCATTTCTTTCTTCTTAATGACTTTATATCTTTTCAAAAGCTCAAGCTCTGGGTGCGCCATAACCATTCCGTTGCACATTTCCATTACTAATGTTTCTGGTTTGTTTATAATCTTTTTCATTGTGATTCTCCCTCAATTCCTTTAATATATTGTGATATATTTGAAATCTTCTTCTTACTATCCATGTTAAAATGAAAGCGTTTTATAGTAAACGGACAAAATGGACAATCTGTCTAAAGACAACGCTCTCATTTGTAGGTAGGATTTTCATATTACTAACATTCTAGGGATGATTGAGATGACCTCTTCTATAATTTCTAAAAAGATAATCGCGAATTCATTGAAATATTTAATGGAAACAGAATCATTTCATAAAATATCAGTGAGCGATATTATGTTACACTGTCAAATGCGTAGGCAAACTTTTTATTATCATTTTAAAGATAAATTTGAACTATTAAGCTGGATTTATAGAGAAGAAACGAAAGAAAACATTATCGACTTTCTCGACTATGAAACGTGGGAAAACATTTTCGATTTATTATTTGATTACTTTTATGAAAATCAAAAATTTTATCGAAATGCTTTTAAAGTCATTGAACAAAACTCGTTTAATCACTATTTATTTGAGCATACGAAAAACTTATATATGAAGATTATTGATGAATTATCTTTGAGCTGTGGATTCAGCCTTTCTGATGAGACAAAAAATACGATTGCCTCTTTTTATAGTCACGGCTTCGTTGGAACGATAAAAGATTGGATTGAAAGCAAGTGTGAAGTAGATCCTTCCATTATGTCTTCTCTCATGAAAAATATGATAAACAATCAATTACTACTATTACTGGAACAATCAGCAAAGTAATTAAAGGGTGGCAAAAGCAATGAAAAAGATTATGAATGATGTACAAAATATCGTTCAAGATATGATGCATGGCTTTTATTTTGAACATAACGACAAAGTAAATTACGATGAAACAAATAACATCATTTATGTAAAAGATATCGAAAAACTGAAGCAAGACGTCGCTATTATAAGCGGCGGTGGTAGCGGACATGAACCTGCTGATATTGGCTATGTAGGAAAAGGAATGCTTACGGCGGCCGTAAATGGCAATATTTTCACTCCGCCTACAGTGGAACAAATCGTCGCAGCAACTCGCCTCATGCCAAAAGACAAAAGTATTTTATTCATCATCAAAAACTTTAAAGATGACGTAGAGAACTTTCTAGCGGCTGAGCAGATTGCTAAAGGAGAAGGAAGACAAATTGACCATATCATCGTAAATGACGATGTTTCAATTGAAGATGATGCTTCTTTTAATAAAAGAAGACGCGGCGTCGCTGGTACTGTTTTCGTTCAAAAAATACTTGGTGCTGCTGCTCTTGAAGGGCATTCTTTAGAAGAACTAACAACACTTGGCCGTTCTATCACCGAAAACTTACACACATTAGGAGTCGCCCTTTCACCTGCAAACGATCCAGTGAAAGGAAAAGCTTCATTCGCATTAAACGAAGATGAAGTCTTTTACGGCGTTGGTATCCACGGTGAAAAAGGTTACCGTAAAGAAGCACTATCCTCTTCTGAAATATTAGCAATCGAACTAATGAACAAACTAAAAAGCATTTACCGCTGGAGAAAAGGTGACAACTTCGCCATCCTCATTAATGGACTCGGTGCAACACCATTAATGGAACAATACATTTTCGCAAACGACATTCGCCGTTTGTGTGAGCTGGAAGGATTACAGGTTACATTCGTAAAGGTCGGTACACTGTTAACTTCTTTAGATATGAAAGGTGTTTCACTCAGTTTGCTTAAGGTAGAGGATTTGGATTGGGTGAAGTGGTTGAAGGCGGATGCTGGAGTGGGTAATTGGTAAGTAAAAATTATGATGATAAAAGCCTTTAGCTATAACAAGTTAAAGGCTTTTTGCAAATTGAAATATCGCACGAGCATTCAAAAAAATTCGTAATTACCTCACTGAAGGATGACAGGTCTTCCAAATAAAGCTGGATAATAAATTAACATCGCACCTACAAATGAACACACTAAACAAAAAATAGCCTCGTATTTTATGACTAGAGAAGAGTTCGTATTAGGCTTTTTTTCCTCTCTTTTACATATCATTTTAAAAGCTTTATATAATAAATACCCAATAATTGCCCCGAGGGTGTTCGTAAATAAATCATCAATATCTGTAATTCTATTATTAAGTAATTGATTTAACTCAATTGCCAGCGAAAAAAAGAATCCTGCACATACGGTATTTTTCATTTTTCTAAACTGAGGCCAAATAGTCGGTAGTAAGAAACCGAACGGCATAAACAATACAATGTTCAAAAGATACGTAGTACTACCTGCCGTATCAAATAGAGTCAAGTTGATTTGATTTACACGAATCCACGTTTCATATCTACTTATATCCCATACAGTCGCAATCTGCGTCACCTTATACACTAACGAAAGGTAGAATAGAAAAACATATACCCATAGAAAATGCCGAATAGATATATTGTTTTTCGCTTTAAAATAAAATCCAATTTGAAACAAAATACAAAAAATTATAGTAAAAAAATACGTATACAAATAACTAATCAAAACTCCTGTATGCATGTGGAATCCCCTAACTTTACATTTTCATCTATTATTTTAGAACATAGTTCAAGAACCGGTACTTTGTTCATATATTTTATCTTCTACTTTGTCTTCGAATATAGGGAATATATTAAAAATATAAAATCCCCACTTCTTCATTTTCAGTCTCCTCCTTGCTATAACTTGTTTATAGGATAGGAAAAACTTTTAAAATAAAAAGTGGGGTAAACATAAAATTTTTCTTAAATTCTATGTTGGGTTTTATTATTAATCTTGTTAGGAATCCGCTATTCGTTGTTAGATAGCAACATGCTTACACCTATAAAAACATTGAAACACTGAATAATTCTGTCCTCAATATGACAGCAGATTCACATCAAAAATGTAAATCCTCATTTCCCTCGTATTTTCCTTTATTAAGTCTTTGTCTTATGAATAATTCTGCAACAATTAAATTGGGTACCCACGCTAACCAAGCAATAATAGCGTAACTAAGTTCAAACCGCTCTCTTCCAAATAGAACGATAAACAACGGTAGCCAAATTCTTAATGTAACTGCTCCAAAGGTTAAAGAATAATTTCTAATCATCCAGTTCCGATGCTCTTTAATTTTTTTATTCTTAACTCTATGTAACGCTTGATATGCTGATGTTAGCCAGAATACAGATAACAAACCGAAACCTAGCTTCGCTACCAACCCTCCCGTTGCATAAAAGGATAGGTATAGTCCAGAAACACCTCCTAATAATATACCAACCATATAGATTCTCCCAGCTATTCGATGACGGTTGATATTCCTTTCTCTAAATTTAGTGGATAATGTAAAAGGACCAATTACTAATGCTACTATACTAGTTGTAATATGTATAAATAACATGCTATACCAGAACTCACTTAATTTAGATCCAAACATAAGCTTCGCTTTTACAAGCCCTGTTTGAAATCCATCCATAATAACATATTGGACAACAATATAACCAGATACTAAAAGAGCAAAAAAAGTAAATACATACCAAATTTTCCTGTTCAAATTTTACTGCCTCCCTATTACATTCATGGAAATTAGATTATACATTACTGTTTATTATTGGTAAAGACAGAAAATCTTTCTAGATAAATGAAGTCCCCCCGAAAAAGGGACATTTAATAGATTAAGATTTCCAAAAATAATGAATATATATGTTATATTGTTAAAGGTACTGAAATGGGGGTTTTTCTAATGGATATGTTGCAACAAGTAATAGATAAATTTAAGTTGAATGTGTTAGCAGTTAAGAACGTCCCTGAGTCTTTTAGTTCGACTGTATATAAAATCCAGCTAATTGATCATCGTACAGTATATATAAAAATTCCTTATTCGAAAGTAAAGCTTGAACGTGAGTATACTGTACTTAAACGATTACACAATGAGCTGCCTGTACCAGAAATCTTAGACTATTGGGAAGGTAATGAAGATGTCACTGGTGCTTTATTATTATCCGAAATCAAAGGTGTTCCGATTACAGAGAAGGTGGATACGGCTTTAGCTTATGATATCGGAGTACACCATGCAATGCTGCATGCAATCATTCCAAATGAGCAGGATTTCAAAAGCTCTGTTTCCAATGTATATGAGAAATGGTCTGAGTTTATTAAGCGACAATTTTATTCCTTTGCAGAAGATGTAAAAGAAGTGATTGATCCTTGTTTATACGAACAATCATTGAAGCATTTTGACCGTCAAGTGAAATTACTTCCAGCTCCAGATGGACCTAGTTTTATACATATGGATTTTCGACCAGGTAATATTTTAGTTCATGAAAATCAAGTAGTCGGCATCATTGATTTTGAAAGTGCCCGAATTGGTGCAACCGAAATAGACTTCACAAAAATTAATAGTGACATTCTCATGAAATCTCCTGGAACATGGGATGCGTATCAAAAAGGCTATGAGTCCATTCGTCCGCTTATTGATTTACAAGAAGTTTTACCGTTTTATCGCTTTACCGATGCGTTTAATGCAATCGGTTGGTGTAAAAGAAGAGGTATTGAAGAGCATCAAGCTTTTTTACAGGAGAGTGTAGCATATTTAAACGTTTTGTTTATGAAGGAAGCATAGTTGAAAGAGAATTATTAAACGTCAATAACTGATGTTTCATTTATAAAGATTTTTTCACATTTCATTATTCAACAATCGGACGCAATTGAGGAAGATACGCAAATATAAAATGAGCAAACTTTTTTATATAATAAAAACTCTCAAGTATATCATTCTATACTTGAGAGTTTACTCATCTATTTCTTCTCATCCCTCATACTGTAATACCCTAAATTAATAATAACCAAGAAATACCCACCCATAATTCCAGCGGCAAATGTCCACATGAACTCATGGTGTTCAATTTTATACATAATAATCGCACCGAGTATTGCGGCTGCGAACCGATTCATCATTCCTAGCATCGGTGCTTTTTCTTTTTTTACAATGCTGTCTCCGAACTTTTCAATACGTCTTCCTAAAATCCAGGCGCAGTACATACTCACCAAAAGGCCAATGCTTATCCCTATAAACTGTGCTGAAAAAGGTGTCATAAGCCATCCCAATAACATCACGCCTAGCAAACAATACATTTGTATGTTAAATGATCTTAATGCCATACGAATCATGCTCTGCTCCTTACCTTTCTCTTTAATTCCATCTTTCGGACTTCAAGCTTTCCGATATATCTTTTTTAAAATGAGGGAATTTGATTTTACTCACCATTAAATAAGCAAGTATACATGTACCAAACGCCACGGAAAATGGATTATTCAAAAAGCATAAAATGAGGAGACACATTGCCGCGAATGGGATGGGCATTCCGATAAATGTCGGAAGTTTGCTTTGCTGCGTGTTAAATCTCGCAAGCCGAAGCATTCCGCAAATACTGTAAGCAAGCGCACATATCATCCCAATAGACTGCAAATCTTTTAACGCGACACTATAGGCGAGAATAGACGGTGCCACGCCAAAGGTAACTAAATCCGCAAATGAGTCTAACTCTCCGCCAATTTCCGAAACAGCATCCAGTTTCCGAGCCACCATACCATCAAACAAATCAAATACCATACCTGTAATAATGAACATGACTGCACCATACATATCTTGAAAGAAAACAGAATAAATGGCCAATATCCCACAAATAAAATTCGCTATCGTCATCATATTTGGTATGTAACTCATCACACGCTTCTCCTCCTTTCTACTCATTACCTCATTCAAGTTCTTACTCATTACAATCAAGATCCTTCTGTTTTTCTTCCAATATCACCTTATTTATTTTCTTTAACGTATCCGTCATTTGTTCTAAAGCATTTATATCGATTTTAGAAAAATACTTCTCAATTAATACATCATCTAACTTAGACAACTGCTCCATATACTTACTACCGTTTGGACCAAGTGTAAGGAAATACTCCCTTTTATTATTAGGATTTACTTGTTTCGAAATCATCTTCTGCTTTTCCAATTTCGATAAAACTTGGCTCACAGCGCTTTTCGATATATTAAAAGTAGTCGCAATGTGATTTGCTGTCGTGTTTTCATTTAAATTAATATGAAATAACATACTCTCTTGCTGTCCAGTAAGACCATACTCGTCCTTTAAATCTTGAAATAGTAAAATGTAAAATTCAGTGTAGGCTCGGTTCATTTCATTAATTATTTCTTTATACGTTCTAGTCATAGCACTCTTCCTCCATGCTTTTATTTCTCTTTTAATAGTTAAGTTCACTTAACTTAACTATATTATACCGTTATGTTTGTGTAAAGGGAAATCAATTTCCATACTTTATTCACAGCGAAAAAAGAAGACATCCATTAAGATGTCTCCTTTTCATACTTAAGACTCCAAACTCTTGCCATTCGTCTTAATTACTTCCTTATACCAATCAAAGCTTTTCTTCTTCGATCTTTTTAATGAACCTTTTCCTTCATTATCTTTATCAACGTATATATATCCGTAACGTTTTTTCATTTCTCCAGTAGAAGCACTTACAAGATCAATTGGGCCCCAGCTTGTATATCCAATAATATCTACTCCATCTTGGATGGCCTCGGACATTTCAATCATATGTTTTTGCAAGTAATCAATACGATATTCATCATTCACTTCGTCTTCACCATATAATTGATCGATTGCACCAAGGCCATTTTCAACAACAAATAACGGTTTTTGGTAACGATCGTAAAGTTGGTTCGCTGTAATACGGAAGCCTTTCGGATCAATCGTCCATCCCCACTCTGATTTTTCAAGGTATGGATTTTCAACAGAACCGAATACATTCCCGCTCGTTATGCTTTTTAACACTTCTGGATCTGTACTTGTTGCTCGGCTTGAATAGTAGCTAAATCCAATATAATCAACCGTATGCTCTTTTAAAATTCCCTCGTCTTCTCTTTCCATTTCAATTGTTACATTATTATCTGTAAAGAAGCGTTTTGCGTATCCAGGATATGCGCCTCTTGCTTGTACATCAATGAAGAAGAATGATTCACGGTCTTGTTCCATCGCGCGCAGAACGTCGTCTGGATTACATGTGTATGGATACGTTGCACCAGCAGCAAGCATACAACCGATTTTTGCATCTGGAATAATTTCATGACACGCTTTTACAGCTAACGCACTTGCGACAAGTTGGTGATGCGCTGCTTGATATTGAATTTGTTTTTTATTATCCCCTTCTTTAAACGCTAGTCCTGCTCCCATGAAAGGTAAATGTAAAAGCATATTAATTTCATTAAACGTCATCCAATATTTCACTTTATCTTTATATCTATTAAAAATCGTTTTTGCATACGTCTCAAAGAAGTTTACAAGCTTTCTACTTCTCCAGCTTCCATACTTTTCTACTAAATGAACAGGTACATCAAAGTGAGCCATCGTAACGACTGGTTCAATACCGTGCTTTAACAGTTCATCAAACAAATTATCATAAAACTGTAACCCTGCCTCATTTGGCTTTTCATCATCACCATTTGGGAAAATACGTGTCCACGCAATAGATACGCGTAACGCTTTAAATCCCATTTCTGCAAAAAGAGCGATATCTTCTTTATAGCGATGGTAAAAATCAATCGCTTCATGTGACGGATAAAATTCTCCTTCTACCGGTGTGAAAGAATGAATATTTCCTTTCATAATATCCCAACGATTTTCACCAGTTGGTAATAGATCAACCGTCGTTAATCCTTTTCCGTCTTCTACATAAGCGCCTTCAACTTGATTGGCTGCAGTTGCTCCACCCCATAAAAATCCTTTTGGAAAATTAACTTTAGACATATAGAAAAACTCCTTTATATAAGAATGAACGAGGAAAGCTATTCTAAGTTTTAAAGAATACCTTTCTTCGTTTGAACCTGTATGAAATGTAACTACTATTTAACTCCTAACATTAGTAAGGAATGTCCTGCTTGAATCTTTTCTATTTCCGTTTTTTTGATGCTATATTTATCATAATTTGTAACAACAACTGGTGTTGTCACAATATAACCCGCCTTTTGAATTTCAGCTATATTAAACTCAATAAGTAATTGTCCTTTTTCTACTCTCGCTCCTTGTTCAATATGAGAAGAGAAAAATTCGCCGTTTAATTTCACAGTATCCATTCCAATATGGATTAAAATTTCAGCACCTGAATCCGCCGTAATTCCTACTGCATGATTCGTCGGGAAGAGCGCAGAAATCGTACCTGATACCGGTGAAAATAAATTTCCTTCTGAAGGCTCAATCGCAACTCCTTCACCTAACGCACCTGATGCAAATGCAGCATCGTCAATATTTTGAAGCGGCATAACGACGCCATGGAAAGGACTAAAGATTACTTCATCATCGTTTGATGCAGCAATTTTGTTACTTGTTTCCTCTGTTTCTGTAGATGTTTGCTTTTTATTAAAACCGAAAAAGTAAGTAAGAATAAAACCGACTAGTAAAGAAACAACCATCGAAACAATTGCGCCCCAAAATCCAGCTGTAATCCCAGCTTTCGGACTAATAAATGTCGGAAGCGTAAATATACCAAGTCCACCTGTCATATAAGCTTGTGTACCAAATACGCCAAGTATTGCGCCACCAATTCCTCCAGCAATACAGCTCATAATAAACGGCTTTTTAAGAGGAAGTGTAATACCATAAATCGCCGGCTCTGTAACGCCGAAAATACCTGAAATAAAAGCTGGAATACTAAGTGTTTTTAATTTCTTATCTTTCGTTTTCACCCAAACACCAAGCACAGCACCAATTTGAGCAAATGAAGCAGCAAATATAAGCGCTAATATTGGATCAATACCGTGCACTGCTAAATTGTTATAGCCAATCGGAACAACGCCCCAATGAAGACCAAATATAACAAGCACTTGCCAGAAAGCACCTAGTAAAGCACCCGCTACTAATGGGCTTGCATTATAAACCCAAAGCGTCGCCTGTCCTAAAAATTGTCCTGCCCACGTCGCAATTGGGCCAATAACGAGAAATGTAATTGGTACGACGATTAGTAATGTAAAAAATGGCACTAAAAATGTTTTCACAACATCCGGAATCACTTTCTTTAAAGACTGTTCAACTCTCGCTCCAAAATAAGTAGCGAGTATAATTGGAATAACAGATGATGCGTAGTTCATTAAAATAACTGGTATTCCTAAAAACGTAATATGAATTGGAGATTCAAACATCGTCCCCGCAAATAGCGTATATAATGGCTCAGTTGCTTTTAAACCTGATAAAGCTGGATACACTAACGCTCCACCAATTGCCATACCAATGAATGGTGATCCCCCGAATTTCTTACTTGCTGTATATCCTAAGAAGATTGGGAAGAAATAAAATAACGAATCGCCAACTGCATTTAATATTTGATACGTTCCTGACTGCATACTTAACCAGCCTAACGCTACAAATAGTGCATTCAATCCTTTAATCATCCCGGTTGCAGCTAACACCCCTAAAATAGGAGTGAAAATGCTAGAAAGAATATCTATAAGACTACTCTTTTTCTTCTCACTCGCATCTTCTTCCTCTGTTTCTTGAAACCCTCCAACAGCAATAACTGCTTTATATACGTCGGATACATGGTTACCAATTACAACTTGATATTGTCCGCCGCTTTTCATTACAGTCACAATATCTTCCATACCTTTCAGTACTTCTGTATTTGCTTTCCCCTCATCTTTCAACTGAAATCGTAAACGAGTGACACAATGTACAACGCTATTTATATTTTCTCTCCCGCCAACATTCTTCAGTATGTCTTTTGCTAATTGTTCATACTTCATAGTAACTTTCCCTCCCTACAATCATGCCTTTTATCATTTTTATAAAAGAAAAAACCTAAACTAACCGTAACGACGTGATACATACGAATCACTCCATTACAAGTCAATTTAGGTTTTGCCTGCCAAACAGTAACAATCCCGTTTATTCAATTACATAATTCATTGCGTTTCGTTACACGATGAATGTGCAACGTTAAGTACACTTTTTCATCTTTTGAAAGATGACTATTATGTGCTTTTTGTAAGTATGCTTCAATTTTTTCTGTACAACAATATGCCTCTTCATACTTACTTTTCACTTGCTCGTATAAAAAATCATCCTCTGCCGAATGCAGTTCCTTCTGCATTAAACGCTGGGCAAAGTATCGTAAATGCGTTACGAACCGACTATAATTAAATGAATTTTCATCTAAGTTCATCTTATAGTGGTACTTTACAACATTTAAAATATCTTGGACGATTTTCGTCATCGCCACCGTTTGCTGCATTGCCGGCTCTCCTTGCTGCGCATTCACGAAATGCAAGGCAATTGACCCTGCTTCATCTTCAGAAAGTCTAAAGCCAGTCTCCTCTTCAATTATGTTCAAAGCTTGTAGACCAATTTCAAACTCTTTCTGATAGAACCTCTTAATCTCCCAAAGCAAAGTATTTTTCAGATCCATTCCTTCTTTATGCCGAGTTAAGGCGAAACTTAAGTGATCCGTTAATGTAAGATAAATATAATCACTTAAAGTTCCCGGCAAAACTGTCTTAGCAAACTGAATAATTCTCTCTGTAATCTCTAAATTTTCTACAGGAATTTCAGTTAGCAACCTAGCAAGTTTCTCTGATAATTCTCTTGTTTCTAGCACAAAGGTCTTTTCTATCTTAGATTCATCAATCGCATCGCCTACTTTTTTCTGAAACCCCAAACCTCTGCCCATAAGTACAACTTCTGTCTCATTATCCTTCATCGTACAAACAACATTGTTATTTAAGATTTTATGGATTCTCATATTGTTCCGCCTTCTTCTTCTTAAAGTCACAAAAGGTATAAAAAAAACCTAAACTGATTCCAAAAGCCACACTACACCCGTAGCCTCTAGATCAATTTAGGTTTTGCCTGCCGAACAGTAACAATCCTTTTACTTATTAACTTACCTTCATTATACACAAAAAGTAAGCGGTTGCAATGATAAATTATTGAATATTTTTTTACAAAGCAAACATCATTATATTTTACAATTACTATAGGTAACAAATATCTTTCACTACATCTACCATTCTGAATAAATAAACATAACCATTACAAAAATTCCATATAGACCCATTACTGGTTAAAATGTTATAATAAAATCACCCTACATAGTTACTCATATTCCGATTGAGGAACTAGCGTCTTATTAAGCAATGCGCATAACTCAAATAAAAAAGACACTTTCAAGTGTCTTTTTTATTTATATTCATCAGAATTATCTCTTTTATAAACAAAACCTATTAAATAACAAAGGAGACTATCAGATGGAGAATACTGTAACAAGAGAACTACGTAACATACGTGTATGCCTTATCATCTTGATCCTTGTCATTGCATTTTGGGATCGTGAGAAACCTGTAGAAATCACTGACCATAGTAGCGATCCTACCTTAAACATTAGCAATATGACCCAAGTTGGCGATAATACATTTGCCTATAAAGACGAATCTAATCAAATTAAAATATTTAAATTTAACCCAGATACAAATGAAATACAGCTAATAAAAGAGTTTTACGCTAGCGAATATTAATGACATAAAGGCACCGCAAGGTATCTTTTTTTATTTTCAAAAGGACCTGCTCATGTTTATACGTGAAAACATAAAGTAAATGGAATCCGTTAAAAAACACGAGTGACCCTTTGTTTTCCCCTCTTATTAAAGGAGGAACTATTATGGGATTTGGTGGTAGTTGCGGCGGAGGCTGCGGTTTTGCTGGAGGATTTGCATTATTAGTTGTGTTATTCATTTTATTAATCATCGTTGGAGCTTCTTGCTTCTGCTAAACAAACTATCGGAAAAGACACTCTTATATGGGTGTCTTTTCTTTGTAAACTAAAAAGTATGTGAAATGGAACTTTTAGCCATAATTACGACTAAAGGCTTTTTTGTATATAAAAATTAAAACATAGTAAAAACGGAATACTTACTCAAATTGTTTTTCACTTTACAAATTATATCCAAAAAGTTGGATAGCTTCTTTTACTACTCATATTATTAATGAATAAAGCAATAACTACAATAACAACGGAACCAGCTAAAACCGGTGTTACTAAATAACTCCAACTATTTGCTCCTAAAATAACGATAATTGGATCGGCCCCTGCCGGAGGGTGTGTTGTTCTCGTTAACATCATAACAGCTATTGCCATCCCCACCGCTAAAGCTATCGTCCAATATTCATTCCCAAACAAATGATAGATTGATAGGCCAATAAAAGTTGAAATCAAATGTCCTCCAATAATATTACGTGGCTGGGATAACGGTGCATTCCAAACTCCAAACGCTAATACACAACTCGCTCCAAATGGAGCCATTAGTAATTCTGTAGACGTTATACTCGTTAAATATGTTAAGGTGAGAATTGTTAAAAATCCCCCTAATAATCCCGTTAAAGAGTCCTTTATATTTACTTGTAATGGACTTCTTCCTTTCCCTTTCATTTTTGCGAAATATCGTACACTTATTGTTGAAGCCTCTTTCTGCTTAGCTGCTGTTATATTACTCATCATTCTCCTCCTTTATTTACCATTCATTATAACTCGAATAAACTAACCTGTAAATATCACTTTAAATGGTTAGTTTGAAGTTACAAAAAAAAAGAATCAACTCATATAAGTTGATTCCCTAAACCTCTTCACATTTTCGATCCTGGAATTTTGCTACCTTTTTCCGGTTCCCACATATTTTCATAGAACACCATTTTCGTTTTCCGCTTTTATCTATAAATAATAAAACACAGTCAGGGTTTGAACACCTTTTAAGAGAAATAAGCTTATTTTCTGCTATTAACGTTAAAGCATCAAATGCAATTAACGATGCAAGTACATCCTCAATTTCCCCCACCGGGATAGGCACTAGCCGTTGTTCAATTACTTTATATGTAAATGGTGCCTTCTCAATTTGTTTTTCTAAATACGTAATAAAATCATTAGAAATTTCGTGCTGATCAGCAATTGCCTCAAACTGTTTTCTCAGTACCTCTCTCGCCTCTAATATGCTAGATGTAACTTGATCCATTCGCTCTTGAATTCCAATAAGTGTTTTTTCATTCCAAAACGGCAGATTAACCTTTATTACATGTAGCCATTCTAATACATCTTCATCCGTTATTAATAAATCATAACGTTGTCCACGCCTAACTAACTCTGTATTCACTAAATCTAATGAGAGATTTCCAGATATAAGCGGGAATTGTTTTGTTTCCTGCATGTACTCATCACCTACTCTTTAAATAATCATATTCCAAATTAATACAGAAGTACAACTTTTTATAAATTCACATCTAGAAAAAATCCCCCTTACTAGAGCATCCCATTCACATTTAAAAGAATCTACATATACCTCCTTCCCTTAAAATTATCAAAACCCATTTACAAATCTATAAAAGTAGATATAATATCCTTATGGAACCTTCATTAATTTATAAAGCATTGTCAAATGAAACAAGATGTCAAATTCTATCATGGTTAAAAAATCCAGAAAACCATTTCGACGAAAAACCTTATTTAGAACAAGGAATTAATTTTCAGATTGGAGTGTGTGTAGGAGATATCCAGCTTAAAACTGGCTTAGCCCAATCGGTTATTTCTAGTTATTTATTAACTATGAAAAAGGCAGGGCTACTTGACTCTGACCGAATTGGAAAATGGACATACTATCGTCGAAATGAAGAAACAATACGGGCGTTTTCTGAATACGTCCAAAATGAATTATAAAGTTAAAGCTAGTAATCAACCTACCAATTGATTACTAGCTTTAACACCTTCTGCTTTTTTACAGGTGTCCAATTACTCTTTTATAAAATTGTACTACCTATAAAAGAAAGAAACATAGAAAGGAAAATTTTTTTTAATATATCATATCTAGTTATTTAGATATCTGTTATTGTATTTAACATTACATAAATCTAATAAATTTGACATCCAATCATACTTATAATAATGCTCATTTTATTTGTTAATGAATCAACTTTATTTTCAAAATAATAATAAGAATGGAGATTTTCACAAATGAAAAAAGTAAATCCCTTACTTATTCTGACACTAGCAATAGGTGTGTTCGGAATTATTACTACCGAGATGGGTATTGTCGGTGTATTACCACAAATCACTCAGAAATTTGGTATTTCAACTGCTCAAGCAGGATTTTTAGTAAGTATATTCGCGCTAGTTGTTGCTATTTCTGGTCCGTTTTTAATTCTGCTCGTCTCTAGTATTAATCGCAAAATAATTTTATTAACAGCAATCTTTGTTTTTGTTATTTCAAATATAATCTACGCTTATACAACACAATTTGAAATCATGCTTATTTTTCGTATTTTACCAGCAGCTCTTCACCCACTCTTCTTTTCAATCGCTCTTGTAACTGCTGCTAAACTTGTCCCTCCTGAAAAAAGTGGTCAAGCAGTTACAAAAGTTTTTATGGGAATTACAGTTGGTTTTGCTCTAGGTGTACCATTAACCTCTTACCTTGCAGACCAGTTTTCACTAGAAATTGCTTTCTTATTCGGAGCGCTTGTTAACGCTCTTGCATTCATTGGAATATTAATCTCACTTCCTTCTATGCCTGTTAAAGAAAAAATGTCCTTTGGCAAACAAATTCGTATACTCGGAAAACCGGGATTATGGTTAAATATTTTAACCGTCACATTCCTTTTTGCGGCCATGTTTTCTGTATACAGCTACTTCGCCGAGTACCTTGCAAAAGTAACTTCTATGAATGGATCGCTCATCAGTATTATGCTATTTATATTTGGTATAGTTATGATTTTAGGCAATCAATTATTTGGTGGTCTCCTACAAAAAAGTATAGTAAATACAGTAATATCGTTCCCTATTTTATATTCTATTGTTTACATATTGGTTTATTATTTAGGTTCCTACCTTGTTCCAATGATTTTCATGGTATTCATTTGGGGAATCATACATGCCGGCGGATTAATTGTTGGTCAAACATGGTTAATAAGCGAAGCAAAAGAAGCACCCGAATTTGGTAATAGCCTATTCGTTTCATTCTCAAATCTCGGAATTACTTTAGGCACAACTATTGGAGGCTGGTTCATTTCAAACTTAGGTATTCACCAGCTTATTTGGAGTGGATTTATATTTATACTACTTTCATTTCTATTAATTATAATAAAACTAAAATTTTTCGATTCTAATAATCAAGCATCATTATCAAGTTAATACATTTAGCAACGCCGTAAATTCTTCTTTCATTTTGGATTACATTCAAATATACAACCTATTTCCATCGCAATCTTTATATTATTTTTCTCATTATTACAGGCTATAAGTCTCCCATAAAGTGAAACTTTAATCAGCGAGGGCTTTGTCCACCCTCCACTGATTATTAGCCCGCAAATAGCGGGATACATAACCAAATAAATTTTTATAAACTTAAACGTATGATACCCAAAGCCTTTAGCCATAATTACGACTAAAGGCTTTTTTGTATATAACTAAAAAGGAGCTGACTGTATGGAACATAATAAGAATGGAATGCTTGCTTTAATTGTTTTGTTTGTGGGACTAGCTTTTTTTGTTTTCGGTATGATTTATCATTTATGGGGTACCTTTTAAATTGAAGAAATTTTATTTACTGGATATGAAAATGAAGAAGAACTTTCCTTACGAAAAGAACTCATATGAATTTTTAAAGAGGATGCAAAGATGCATCCTCTTTAATTTATCTTCCGTCCGAAAAATGTAAAAACAAAAACATCTTTTGTCCATTTTCCTTTCCAATACATATAAAATACAAATCCACTAATACTAGTTAGTATAATAAGCACAGCGAAATATATCCAATTTTTGTTATTCCCATTCTTTAAGCTATCTATAATTTGCTCCTTCGTATTTCCAATATAAACAAATTCCCCATATCTACTAGGTAATTCTTTTATTACTTTTCCATCTACTGATCCAAGCACAACTACATTTTCTTTATTTTCCACTGCTCTAAATGAATAAAAGCGTTTATTTCCATCTGCTAACTTTGTAGCATTCGCCTGAATATCATTTATTCTTGTTGAAATTACATTCTGATCATTTAATTCCATAAAGGGAGTTTCCAAAGACACATTTTCTTTATTTATTAATTTTAATTCTTTATTTCCGATATGTATGGGTTCATTATAAAAAGCTGTTACTTGACCGTTACTCCATAAAGAACGATTTGGTGCAGAAGTCTGTGTATAGTATGTCGTTTTTTTCTTTTGAATTCGATTCACTACCGCATACCCATCAGCAAGTAGCGTTTCATCTCCTGTTACACGTTCAGCATATATCTCTCCCCTTACAAAATATATACCATTTGCAACTTCTTTTTCACTTGAAATCATCTGTATATCACCGAGTTCATTCCAGACTAAAAAACTATTTAAACTCCTATATCCATAAAATAAACATGCCATTAATAAAATGGTAAACATTGCCCCTATTTTAAATGTTGCCTTTTTATTCATTACTTGTTATTCCCCCATATATTACGAATGCTTTCATCTCAATTATAATTAGCAATATTATTGATGTACATATATTAATCTTTTTCCCTAAGCTAGCTTTATTACCGACTGAAAAATTATTATCTAAACAGAAGAGCACACTACAAATACGCGAGTCAATTCGACGTTACTTGACGTTTACTTAAATAGGGGATAAATTCTGTTTCGACAACAGACAACTAAAATATATATGACTAAACATTATATAATCCGTATATATGCAATATTACATAAAATTATTTATTATTACATGCTATACTAAAAAAGGAGTCGACAATCGTTATTTTCTTCTTATTTTTAAAGCAATATGGATATATCTTCTTAACTTCATTTGGATTGTACAAGCAAAAGAAGACATCTTAATTGATGTCTTCTTTTCTTATACTTTTATGAATTTTTTTGAGTAGATGCTCTCCAAGCACGAAAAGATGTTGGGCGTCCAGAATGAGCTCTTTGCTTTGCAGCAGCAACAGCTGGTTTTTCTTCAATAGTCGTTGGTTTTTCTTCCACAATCGCTGATTTTTCTTCAAGAGTATTCACAGCTGTTTGTATTTTTTCCAACTGCTCTTTTAAGGCTTGCTGTTCAATCTTTAAATCCGTAAGTAATCGTAAAATCATTTCAGAATTGGCCATAAAGATCCTCCTTCCCCCAATACACAGAATAAAATACAATATGTCATCAGCCGAATAGCGGTGACAAAAATAAGGTCGTCAACTCTTATAAAATCCCAAGTACCTTTATTTTTCAAAAGGACCTGCTCAAGTTTATCCGTAAAAACATAAAGTGAATTAAATCCATTAATTAATGGTCTTTATGGAAGGAGGAGTTAATATGGGCTATGGCGGTAGTTGTGGTGGAGGCTGCGGTTTCGGCGGCGGATTCGCTTTACTTGTTGTACTGTTTATTTTATTAATCATCGTTGGCGCTAGCTGTTGGGGCGGCGGATTCGGCTGCTAAGGAGAGGCACTCTTGAGAGTGTCTTTTTTTATGTTTTTTGGATGTACAGCCCCTTCCTATCCGTCGTTTACCAGCGCTAAAAAAACAATGTTCTTGTTATCTTCCCCCTCAAAATTCGTACATTTTAAAATTGACATAACACTTCATGCACCATATACTGTTAACAACAGTATACTGTCATTAACAGTATAAATTCTAATTCATTCTAGGAGGTATATCTATGAAACATACAGGAAGACATACAGGTGCATTTCTTTTATTATTTCTAGCCGAGGGAGATAACTATGGCGGGCAATTATTGCAAAAGTGTGAGGAAGAACTTCCAGTTAATCCAATCGATAGCGCCATTTTATATCGAACACTAAAAAAATTAGAAAACGAAGGCGCAATTGAATCTTATGTAAGTACAGATCATCAAGACAAACCGAGAAAGATGTACAAAATTACGCCTGCTGGAAAGGAACAATTGGCAGATTTTCAAATGGATATTGAAGAAAAAATGAAGAACTTATCCTTTTTCTTAGATAAATATAAAGACTTAAAGGAATCCGACCATGATTAACGGCGTGATTCTTTACACTTTAGCCATTATTCTTACTGGGATTTCTTTTATGAAGGACCGCAAGAAAACGAAAGATGCTCTAATGAAGTCGTGGAAAATGTTTCGCAATCTTCTCCCTGCCATGCTCTCCATCATGCTTTTCGTTGGCTTATCGCTTTCTATATTAACGCCGTCTTTCATATCTTCTATTATTGGAGAACAGTCTGGATTGTTAGGGATTATTTATTCAGCAATACTCGGCTCCGTTGCACTTATTCCAAGCTTCGTCGTATTCCCACTTGGGAATACGTTGGTACAACACGGTGCAGGCCTACCTCAAGTTGCGGCACTTATGTCTACACTCATGTCAGTAGGAATTACAACCTTGCCCATGGAACAAAAGATATTCGGACGAAGCTTTGCTTACGCACGTAATGCATCTGCATTACTCATGTCACTCCTATTCTCCTATATTATTTGGGTGGTGATGGTATGAAAGAACTAAAAAGATATCGCTTCTTTTTCGTCTTACTACTCGGGCTCTTTGTATTAACTTTTATAAATCAATCTTTAGGATGGAGCGCATTACAACTAACAGGGAATAGCATTTTAGATATGTTGTTTCTCCTCCCTCCTGTCTTACTATTTGTAGGGTTACTTGATCAGTGGGTGAAAAAAGAAACGCTCATGAAATATATGGGCGAAAAATCAGGAATCTATGGTATCTTGTTTTCTCTATTATTAGGAGGCATTGCAGCTGGTCCCCTCTACGTCGCCTTTCCAATCGCAGCACTACTCTTAAAAAAAGGTGCAAGCATTCGGTACATCGTATTTTTCTTAGGCGTTTGGACAACTGCGAAATTGCCAATTCTCGTGTATGAATTTTCTTCATTTGGAGCCACTTTTACACTCATTCATATTGGCTTCGGGCTAGTATTCTTCTATATTATGGGGCTTATTTTTGAGAGGTTTTATAATCAGGGCGAGTTGCTTCGGTATGATGTTACGGAGGAAATGTAGGATTAACAAACATTGCATAACAGACGCTGAAAATAGAACTGTCATTGAAGTATCTTTCATTTCAACTACTTAAAAGGAGATGTCCCAAGAGTCATTTTTTTACAATGTGACACCTCCTTTTTATTTTAGAAACATTACCATAACCTTAATTTGATACAGTATAATACACGCATATTACAGAAAATCCCATATACTTGTTTTATAATATTTTTTGGAGGTGATTATCTTGAGTAAAAACGTCAATCTACTTCTTCAAATAGTAATTGGAATTATCATTATAATCGCACCTATTCTCATTACAGGGACTATGTATGATGTCACTAAAACGATGGGTGACTTATTAGTTGCAGAACTTATTATAAGAACACTTTCCCTCATTATTGGACTTTTAGTTATTAGTAAGGCCTTATATCGTTATTCTCAATAGTTCTTCTTACTAAAAAACAGACAATACATACACTACATTTTCCTCGGCTATTCGAACTATTATTACGAAAGAAATATAAAAAGACATCTTTAATCGTAAAGATGTCTTTTTATATAAACCTTAATTTTCGTTCTGTAAAACCCCTGCTACTTCTACTCCCTTTTTCTCCTCTTTTAAAAACAGCGATACGATAAATGCAACAATGATAAAGACTAACCCTAATGTAAATGCACCTTGGAACCCTGACGTTAAACCGTTTAACTTCTCTACTGGGTCCATTGGGTTTGCGGAGCTTTCCATATACTTAGCTGTTCCTGAAGACATTTTTGAAATAAAGATAGCCGTACCAATTGCGCCAGCTACTTGTTGCAGTGTATTAAACAGTGCTGTTCCGTGCGGATATAAATCTGGTGTCAATTGATTTAAACCATATGTTTGTGCTGTCATGACAAACATGAGTCCAACCATTAATACGCTATGCATGACAATAATTTGTACCATTGATGTGTCAGGCGTAATGCCTTTAAATAAGAACATCGCAATCCCTACTAACACAATGCCGGGAACGATAATAACTTTCGGACTAAATTTATCAAATAGTTTACCTGCGATTGGTCCCATTATAGCGCTAATAATACTTCCCGGAAGCATGATAATTCCTGATTTAAAAGCTGTAACGAGTAAAACTGTTTGCAAGAACATCGGTAATAAAGTCATCGTTGAAAATAACGACATCATCACAATGACGATTAATCCAACTGATAATGTAAACATCGGAACTTTAAATGCGCGTAATTCTAAAATTGGATTCTCAATTTTTAATTGTCGAACGACAAAAATACATAATGAGATAAGCCCGACAATTAAAGTGCCATACACTTTCGTATCGGACCAGCCTAAGTCACCTGATGCACTAAAGCTATATACAAGCCCGCCAAATCCTAATGTCGATAAAAGGATAGATGGATAATCTACTTTTGGTCTTGTTAACTCTGAAACATTTTGAATGTACTTCATCCCAATCATAATTGAAATGATTACGATAGGAATAACGATATAGAATAACCAGCGCCAATTTAATGAGTCGACGATTACTCCAGATAATGTAGGACCAATTGCTGGAGCTGCCATCATCACAAGTGCAATTAATCCCATTGTGGCACCACGTTTTTCAGGCGGACAAATAATTAAAATCGTATTCATTAATAACGGTGAAATCAACCCTGTCGCTACTGCTTGGACGATACGACCGATTAATAAAATGGAAAATGTCGGTGCGAATCCCGCAATTAATGTACCGACTAAAAATGTTACCATAGCGATTAAAAACATTTGTCTCGTTGTAAGCCATTGCTGAAGTAACGCTGTAATTGGAACTAAAACCCCAACCACCAACATGTATGCTGTAGAAAGCCATTGAATCGTTGAAGCTGTTACGTCAAATTCTTTCATTAATACAGTTAACGCATTACCAAGTAACGTTTCATTTAATAATGCAACCATTGCCCCTAAAAGTAATGCGATTAAAATGGGGGTATGTTTCATATTAGAATTATCAACTTTGCCACTTGCAGGGCTCTTAGTTGTCATATTCATTTGCAAATTCTCCTCCTGTTTCTTACTTAAAAAACTTTAAATATACCTGAACACATGTAATATAATATACATATGTAGATTAAAAAGGGAGAATCAATTTTCAGCTACTGTATATTTAATCTACAAAAAAGGAGAATTGTAGATGAATGATAATGAAAAACAACTTGATTTACGTATTAGACGTACACATAAATTACTGTGGGATTCCTTATTTGAATTAATGACGCAATCAAAACAGAAATATAGTACGATCACGATTAACCAAATATGTGACCGCGCAATGGTACACCGAACAACCTTTTATAAACACTTCGAAGATAAAGATGCTTTATTAACATTTGGATTTAAACGATACGGCAAGATGATTGCTGAAATACCGGTTTCAGATCGATTAAGTAAACCATTTCAAGTAATGGAACAATTCCTACATCATGAAGAAATCGGTAAAATATTAGAAGCACAAATGTCTGATGAACAATTTATTAGCCGAACACAGCATTTAAGTCACGAAACGAGAAAACAAGAAATAGAAGCGTTAAATCAACTTTGTAAAAATCATACGATGCCAAATGATTTAATCATTGAATTTTATTCAGGGGCAATCACCTCATTAAGCGCATGGTGGTTTAAAAATGAAAGAAGCGTTTCTGCGGCTGAAATGGATAGGTATCTCCATCAACTTATTAATCGGGATATTTTTCAGTTTGAAAAGGAATAACTTCACCATATAAAAAACGCCTATATGAAATAGGCGTTTTTTGATATATATACCGAGCTTCTTCAAATCCGAACTTTCAATAATCCAATGAGAATATCTCTCTTTTCCAACTCGCACCATCGCTCTTCCTAATTGTTCCGAAGTTATCACCATACTAAAGATGAAAAGGCTTCATCAATGGAATAAAACGTCGATAAATTTAAGTTACAAATATTCTGAATTAATATTAAAATATAAAATGGGGATAGGGGTATGGGATTATAAAATTTATACATAACGAGGGAATAGAAATGAAATTACAATTAAAAGCGGATTTAATGCTACTACTAGTTACATTTTTTTGGGGTGCATCCATCCTACTTACAAAGCTTGGACTTGATGGCATAGAAGAATATAATTTAATCGCATTACGATTTATTATCGCTTTTCTTTTATCAGGTTTAATATTTTACAAACATTTATTTAAGATCGATTTTAAAACTGTAAAATATGCTTTCATATTAGCTTCTGTTTTATTTATCGTTTACATTTTCGCGACTTTCGGCACGAAGTATACGAGTGTTTCTAATGCTGGTTTCTTACTATGTCTCACAGTCATTTTCATTCCGATATTATCAGCTATATTTTTAAAACACATTCCGGAAAAGAAAGTTATAGTAGGAATCTTTTTAACGATTATAGGAATCGGCTTATTAACATTAACTAGCGAATTTAAAATCGGTAACGGCGATATATTTTGCATACTATCTGCCTTATTTTATGCCATTCACGTCATCATTACCGGAAGCGTAACAAAACATGTGAACTCCATTGCACTTGGAGTCATACAACTCGGTTTCGTCGGCCTATTTAGCCTTATTTTTTCATTCATTATAGAAACGCCAAAGCTTCCTAGCACAATCAACTCATGGCTAATCATCTTAGCCTTAAGCATATTTTGCACCGCAGTCGCATTCATCGTGCAAGTGATTGCCCAGCAATACACAACGCCTACACATACAGGACTAATTTTTTCATTAGAACCTGTCTTTTCCGCAGGCTTCGCTTTCGTTTTCACTGGTGAAACACTTACAGGAAAAGGATACTTAGGGGCGACACTTATATTAGTAAGTGTGTTGATTGCTGAGATAGATTTTAAGAGTTTATTACGAGTTAATTATAAAAAGAATGTGGAATAGATAAACATACCCCGAGAAAATATTCGTTACTATTATTTTCACTCTCTTTTAAATGAGACTTTTTTAGATGCTATCTTCGAATAAGATAGCATCTAAAAAATGTTAAAAGGAATTATTATATTTATGTAGCCTGCATAGTTCAACGTTTCTACATTACTTACTGTACATAGTCATACAGATTTTTCGCTAACAATAAACAAGTTACTGTAATGAAAAGGGCGCGAACATACCCGCTTCCTTTTTTTATAGCAAATCTGGATCCGGCAATTCCTCCAGCAATTTGAGCAATCCCCATTATGAAGCCATACGCATAGTTTACTTGCCCTACATACATAAACATCAACAATGCACCAACGTTACTTCCTAAATTAAGAAACTTCGCAGTACCTGCTGCTTTTAAAAAATCATATCCAATAAATAAAAGAGAAAACATTAAAAATGAACCTGTACCAGGACCTAGAAATCCATCATAAAAACCAATAGCAAAAATAAAAAAGGCAAAAATAATGACGTGTCGACCAGACAATTTTTTATGAGTGGAAATACTTCCCCAATCCTTCTTGAATATCGTATAAATAGCGACCACACCAAGCATGATCAGCATTAATGGCTTCAGTACTTCTGGATTCATTAAATGAACGGTCCATGCCCCTATTATGGAACCTATGAAAGTGATTGGAAATAATTTAAAAGCCGATTTTAAATCAAGATTACCAGAACGATAAAACACAATATTACTAGTTGCACTTCCCATTGTCGATGCTAGCTTATTTGTGGCTACTGCACTTGCTGGATTCAATCCTGTAAATAATAAAGCTGGTAAGGCAATGAGTCCGCCACCGCCTACAACTGAATCAATAAATGCAGCCACAAACCCAAAAACAATCAAAATCATTAATACAGATGGGTCTAAATAAAAATCCATACTAGTAGCCTCCCCTTTAGTCACTATTGTAATAGTAACTATCAATTTGCTAAATGTAAAGAGTTATTGTAACGTTGAAATATAAAGTGAAACTTTAATCAGTGGGGGTTTTGTTCATCCCCCACTGATTATCAGCCCTCACCAATCGGGCTTTTACGGGCAGCCCGACCCCCACCTAACTTCTTTGCTTCCGCTGAATTTTGAGTTGGGGGTCTTACTGCCCGTTAAAGCGGGATAAAAGCAAACATCGGAGGAAGAAAAAGTGGACTACATAGTACAACAGCTTAAAAAAATTGGTTTTAATGAATATGAAGCTAAATCTTATGTATCTCTTGTTAAACAAGGGCCTGTCACAGCCTACCAAGTGAGTAAGGATTCGGGTGTCCCAAGAGCGCGAATTTATGAGATTTTAGGTAACCTTGTAGAAAAAGGAATTGTCATGAAAGAAGAAATAAATGACACCACTCGCTATTCACCTCTACCTGTTGAAATCTTTTTACAGAAGGCGCAATCAGAATGGCAGTCTACTTATGAAGGAATTAGTGATTCATTAAAAAAACTAGAAACTTCCGAGGAAAAAACGGATAATCGAGTAATTACTTTAAAAGACAATCAAACAATCATTAGCTACTGTCAGACATTAATAAAAAAAGCAGAACAACGTATTGTCATTTCGATGTGGGATGAAATGTATGAAGCGTTAAAAGAGGATCTAGCTGAGGTAGCTGATAAAGTCACAGTACAAGGCATTACCTTGCATGTTGAAAATCCTATTAAAAATCTAGAAGCCCATCGTATAACAGCTTATACAGAAACCCTCTCTACAGAACATTGGTTTATTTTATCAATAGATTCGAAAGAAATGATTTATGGCCCATCACTTGAGGAACGTAATATTGCTTTTTATACAGATGACCCCGTTCATATATACTTATTAGAGGATTATGTATGGCATGATGTTTTAGTAAATCGACTTGTCCGACGTAGCCAAGATGATTTGGAGCAGTGGATTACTGCAGAGAGAAAATCTTTCTTTATGGGAAAATAAGAAACATGTTCAAAAAATAAAGCATAAGTGAATACAGTGGAAAACTTATGCTTTATTTTATATGCAAAGTAATACTCAAGTCTTTTCACTATTTCCCCTCCACAAACCGCCCAAACTCCTTCAAAAACCTCAGCTTAAAACTACCAACAGGCCCATTCCGATGCTTCGCCACATGAATCTCCGTCATCTCTTTCTGCACCGTTTCCTTATCATAATAATCCTCACGATACATAAGCATAATGACATCCGCATCTTGCTCAATTTGTCCTGTTTCTCTTAGATCAAATAAAAGAGGTCGCTTATCTTGCCGTGACTCTACAGAACGAGATAATTGCGACAATGCTACTACACAAACATTTAATTCACGCGCTAATAACTTAAGCTTACGCGAAATCTCACTAATCTCTTGAAATCGATTGCCCTTATGCTTTGGATCGCCTGTAATAAGCTGCAAGTAATCTACAATAATTAAAATCTTGTTATCATCGTGCTTCCTTTTTAACTTACGAGTTTGCATCCAAATATCTTGCACCGTAACACCAGCATGATCATAAATCTCAAGTGGCAACTCACCAATCTCCGCAAACGCCTTACTCACCCTTTCCCAGTCTTCCATCGCAAAACGGTGCTTCGGATTTTTCAGTCTGCCTCCTGACACTTCCCCTACGCAAGACGCCATCCTTTTTAACAATTGCTTGCTACTCATCTCTAACGAAAACAATCCAACCGCCGCTCCAGACTTCGCCGCATGTAGTCCAACATTTAACGCAAACGCAGTCTTCCCCATAGAGGGACGCGCACCAAGAACGACAAAATCACCTTCCTGCAATCCACACGTCATTTTATTTAGCGATGTATAACCAGTCTCAATACCAGTAATCTCTTTCGCATCTTGATGAAGCTCTTCATATAAATCAACTAGCGCATCCTTCAAATCAAACTCACATACACAGTCCTTCTCCTCTAACTCACAAAGTGCCGTAATCGTCTCACCAATAATTTTCTCATTCTTCTCCGCAATAAGACGCTCTCCCATCTTGTGCCCGAGAACACCAGCCTGATACATTTTCCACGCACCTCGAACAAGCCCCTCATAATATGAGAAGTTGCTAGTAGTAGGCACACCATCCATTAACCCTATAAAATACTCCATTCCCCCGATCCCCTTCAAAAAATTCGGATCTACTCTAGAAGTGAACGTCACAAGGTCAATCGCTTGCCCCTCTCCTTCCATCTTTCGCATTAACTGAAATATAGACTTATGCACCGGCATCGAAAAATACTGTTCCGTCAAACGGCACTCCTTAATAAGCTCTCCATCAAGTAGTAGAGAACCTAACACCGTCTTTTCCGCCTCCACATTTTGAATACTCATGGCCGCCACCCGCGTTCCGCTAAAAAGCGCTGCAACTCTTCCTCTGACGGTGCATTCTTCTCCCACTCCTCACACCGTGCCAAGAATTCCTCCGTCTCCCCCGTACTAACAGACGACTCCTTCTTCCTAAACTTAGCCGTATCTGCCTCAACTTCACACACTTTCGTAAAACCTTTCCCGTGCCAACCTCTCAAAATCCCCTTCACATAAGCAACCGTCCGCTTATTATTCTCAAACGCAATTTGAAGAGCCTTCAGCACAAGCTCCTCAGACAAATCTTCCATCCACGCACTCAGTTCCTCCACAGTATGAGGAGACAAACTACCAAAATGTTGCTCATAAAAAGAAAAAACACGACTTCCCGTTTCTTCCTCTATAACCTCTTCTTCCTCTGTCTCCTCACAAACTGGCTCTACATCATCCACAGCCAAATCACTCGGCATACCGAAATGTGCTAAAAGCATCGGAACATTCAGCTCCTCCTCTACGCACTTCTGAAGAAACATATGTACAAACTCCTTATTCTTCACACCTTTAAGCTCACGAAGCACGCACTTCTCCACATTCGTATTCGTCACAGGATTATAACGAAGCCAATTCAAAACGAATAACTCCCGCGTATCCGCATCATAAAGAATTTTCCCATAATCAACAAAGCGCTGCACAAGCTTATCAACAGTCTCCCGATTATAACCCGTCTCCATCTCAGCTAACCGCTTCGGAAAAGGAAAAATCCCGCACTGCGTCGTCTTCGAACAAGTTAACAAATACACATAAAAATACCGCTCCTCCGGCGTCAAATCCAAAACAAAATCATCCTGCCAAAAATTCACCTGTACATTACGATATACCGCCATCCTAATTCCTCCCGTCTCCGTTCAAAATAAAAACCTCTTCATAATATATATGGGAGGTTGGTCGGGTTTTTGGCGTGTTATTTCAAAATTTTTTTCGACTCCTACTACGGTGTTTGTTGGTGTTTTTGTTTTTGTTATGTTTTTTCTTAGTGATTTATTACTTGGTAGGGGCTTGTAAGGGGCTTAGGAGGGGCTAGTTATCGGTTACTTCGATTAGGAAGACTCGATCTGAGAAGCCACCTCTTTCCTCTGCTTTCTTTTTGCGGATGTTGTTGATTTCTTCTAGTGTTGTGCCTTCGTGTCCGGCTAGGGCGTTTATTAGTTCTAGTAGGTCGGATAGCTCTTCGAGTTTATGTTCTTTTGTGTCTGCTTCTAGATATTCAGTTAGTTCTTCTTGTGTTTTATTGCAGATTTCTTTTATGTATTCTTCTTCAGGTAGGATTCTTGTTGTGGGGGTTTTTCCGTTAGCTTTTATTATTTGTGGGATTTTGTTTCGGATTAGTTTGTTGTAGGTTGGCATGTGGGTTTCCCTCCGTTTGATTTTCCTTCTATTATAATGGAAAAGCAGTTTAACTAGGTGTTAAACTGCTGCATTGCTTCTTTTATATAGTTTTCTTCTTCAGTTGTGAAGAGAGCTGGGAATTCGGATAGTGGGAGGTTTGATTTTTGGATTATATCCTCTATATCACTTTGAGGTGTATCAAGATAGTTCGTTACTTCTTCTATTACATTGAAAAATTCCTTCAAGGTAACTTGAACGTCTTGATGACCCGGATCTTTCTCTTCTACCTTATACTTTTTCAACTTCCCTATCACATCCATAAATCGCTGTTCAAACTTTTCTTTTAGTTCCTTATTATTATAAAACGCTCGAACACTATCCGTTGAAAAGTGTTCCTCTAGCCATTCCTTGTTTTCTTTCTCCCATATAAAAGTTTGCAAAAACGAAGAAAACAAAGCGACATCCACTCGTTCCTCCTTTTGAAACTTCTTCGTCATCTCATCCATATGCGAAAGCACCTTCGCAATTCTCTCTTGCTCTGCCAAAAGCAATTCCCTTTGAAAACGTATTTGTCTTAAAAATTCTTCCGTCTCTATATCACGCTGCAATATAATATTTTGAATTTCTCCAAGCGAAAAACCGAGATGCTTAAACGATTGAATTTGCTGCAGCACATACAAATTATCTTTCGTATATAACCGATGCCCACCTTCAGTATAACCGCTTGGCTTTAATAAATTAATCTTGTCATAATAACGAAGCGTCCGCACCGTAACATTACCAACACTTGCGAACTCACTAATCATCCACGCCATATTATCACCTACTCCGCTAACTTCTCTTTCACATACTGAAGCATATGAGAAAAACTCATCTCATTCTGCCTACAATATTGAAACACACCTACAACAAGTAATAAAAAAGGAACACTCCCTCTATAACGATTTTCATACTCGCTAATACCATCATAAAAATACTCATACTTTCTTTTTCGTAAAACGATATAAATCGCAATAAACAACACTGCAATCATAACGAAAAATCGCTTCTCCCCTATCTCCACTTCTTTTTTCATCACCTATTCTCCTTCCACCGCATACTTATCTTCTTTAAATAACGGAATTCGAATGAAATAACGATATGGTTCGTCTCGTATTACTTTCCACGCAACAATGATCACTTGAACAACCTCAAAAGCAAATACGATCCAAAATAAAACATCACTAATACGCGAACTAATATTAAGTAGAAGAAAGATTAATAAATGAAAGTTGAACGCCTTTCGGCAATGATATTTGTACACTTCATTTTTACGTGCCAGCGTGATGTACATGAATAGTGGTGAAAAGATTCCTATTGCGGCTGAGAGTAATAGCATGATGATGGTGTTTCTTTTTTCTTTTGTGGTGGTTTTCATGATTGGTTTGGTCCCCCCTTTTTGATTTGTCTTCTTTAGGTTAGGGGGTGACGTTGGGGGAGATTCAAGCACCATTAATGGAAAATATTAAATTTCATATAATCGAGCTACTATTCTTGCCGAACACTTGTATCTATTTTATAATAAAAAATATAAATTACGTACGTAAAGAATGGAGATGTAATGAATGGATTATGGTTTTAGCTATAACTTCCCCGCTTTACGTGGAAAGCAAGGCGGTAAAGAGTACTTTGTTGTAATGTGCCCTTTACGCTTAATTCCTAAAATATTTCTATTTGACGAGGAAGAAATCCCAGCTGAACATCGAGCTCAAAGGATATTAAATAAAATTAGAATCCCAGAAATCACAAATTATATCATTGAGAACCAAAATGATTATGTTTTTTCATCCCTAACAGCATCTATAGATGGTGATATCGAATTCCAGCCATTTAGTTCTGATCAGTCGTTTCAAGATTTAGGACAACTTCGTATCTCACTGGATTCTAAGTTCCTGATTAATGATGGACAACACCGAAGAGCAGCTATCGAAGAGGCGATAAAGCTTTCACCAGAGTTAGGACACGAAACGATTTCAGTTGTGTTCTATCATGATCAAGGTTTAAGAAATTCCCAACAAATTTTCTCAGATCTTAATCGACACGCAGTCAATACCACTTCATCTATCGGTATTTTATATGATCATAGGGATAAGTTAGCATTAGTTACAAAAGAAATTGTCGAGGAAAATGAATTACTATCTCGATATACGGACAAAGAAAAAGTCAATTTATCTAAAAATTCACCGAAGATTCTCGCTTTAAATCACATATTTAATACAAACCTTCGATTATTAGGAAAAACAAAAGGTGACTTAATTACAGAAAAAGAAGAACAATTCTTAAAAGAATTTTGGAACATTCTTTGTGATACAATAGTCGAATGGAATTTAGTTTACAAAAAAGAACTAAACCCTCGTGAACTTCGAATGCATTATATCGTCGGACATGGAGTGTTCATTGAATCTGTTGGTTTAGTAGGAAAATATGTTTTTGAAAATCATCCAAAAGATTGGAAAAAATACATTTCTCTTTTAGCGGACATCGACTACAGTCGTTCTAATTCGTCCGATTGGTTAGGACGAGCTTTCAATACAAATGGTCGTATACAAAAGACAAAAGAAACAGTCACTTTAACCGCAAACAAACTAAAAGAAAAATTAGGTCTTCCTTTGACAGAAGGAGAACAAAAGATAGAAGAGAAATTCCAGTTAGGAGCATGATAATGTTAAATAACCTCATTACTGATTTAATAAATAATAAAAATGATTTCGTCTCTGAAGCAAAAGAACATATAAAAAAAGTTTATCGTGCTGACGACCGTCCTTGGGTCGTTGGTTATAGTGGTGGTAAAGATTCCACAGTTGTCGTTCAACTTGTTTTTGAAGCTTTAAGTGAATTGCCTACAGAGCAATTACACAAGAAAGTATACGTAATCTCTTCAGATACACTTGTAGAAACACCGCTAATTATTCAATCCATTAATGTTACTTTACATCGAATTCAAGAGGAGGCTTTAAAACGTGATCTTCCTATTGAAACACATAAAGTAAAACCAAAATACGAACAATCTTTTTGGGCTAATATTGTCGGAAAAGGCTATCCATCGCCAAACCAACAATTTCGCTGGTGTACGGATCGCTTAAAAATTGAACCAGCAAATGCCTTTGTAATGGACAAAGTTTCTACGTTTGGTGAAGTAATCATGGTCCTTGGTGTTCGTGAAAATGAAAGTGCTACTCGTGATAACGTTCTTAAATCCCATACCGTTGAAGGTAAAGATTTAATGCGCCATTCCACGTTAACAAATGCATATGTTTTTGCACCGATTAGACAGTTTAGTTTAAATAACGTTTGGGACTACTTACTGGAAAATCCATCTCCTTGGGGCAACGATAACCATGAATTAAATAAGCTTTATCAAGATTCAAGTAGTGGTGAATGCCCTCTTGTTGTAGATAAAACCATTAAAGAAAGTGCTGGTTCATGTGGAAACAGTCGCTTCGGTTGTTGGGTATGTACAGTAGTAAATGAAGATAAAGCATTAAACGGCTTCATTCTTAGTGGATCAGATTGGATGAAACCTTTATTAGAATTCAGAAATTGGTTAGCTGGGATTCGGGATGATAGAACATTTCGTATGAAATACCGTAAAGGTGGTCAAATTTACTTTAATCCGCTAAAAACTGAAGTAAAAGATGATATTGAATATGTAATCATTCCAAAAAAATCTAGTCGTCCAAAACAAATGATTAAATTAGAAGAATTTACAATTTTAGAAAGGGATGAACTAAAATCTTATTTAGCAATAAACAATATTGATTTAAGTTCTCCTGAGGATCCAAAAATTTTAGTAAAGCTTGATAATAATCAAATCGGACAACTTGGTTTAGGTCCCTTTACACTGAACGCGCGAAAAGAGATTTTACGCAGACTTCTTATTGTCCAAAGAGATTTACAACATCCTGAAGAAGAGGATTTTGAATTAATTAAAGAAGAAGAATTACGTGTTATTCGTCGTTACTGGTTAGAAAATGGCGATTGGGAAGATTCTTTACCTAGCATTTTTAAAGAGGTAATGGGATATGACCTAAACTGGGAGTATGATGATCGTCCATTATTTGATAATGAACAAATTACAGATTTAGAATCATTATGTAGCAAACACAACGTAGACTTTAAAGCATTAAAAAAACTTATATCACTTGAAAAAGATTTTTCAGGTTATAAAGTTCGTCGTGGATTAATGAACGAAATTGAAAAAGTACTAAAACAAGACTACTTACATTTGTAGGGTGAGGTTAAATTTATGTTAATTGAACAACTAGAATTAGAAAACATAGGAGCTTATACGGAAAGAAATACCTTCGATCTGTCTATCTCCTCCCCCAAAAAGAAAGTAATTTTAATCGGTGGAGAAAATGGTGCTGGGAAAACAACATTTTTAAATTCCATCAAACTAGGATTATTTGGTTGTTTTGGTTATGGGTATAAGACAGAGAATAATGACTACTATAAGCGCGTCCATGGGTATTTAAATGCTTCTGCTCGTAAAGATGAGACAAATCCTTTTAGTATTACAATTACCTTTAGTGAAGTAGAAAATTATAAACGCCATGTTTATACATTCAAAAGATCTTGGAACATTTTAAACAGCGCTATAAAAGAAAAATTCACTGTAAAAAAAGATGGTCATTATTTAAATGATGCTGAAAAAGATATTTTCGAATCAAGACTACGAGAGAATTTCCCGCCTAAATTATTTGATCTATGCTTATTTGATGGCGAAGAAATTTCAAAAATAATAAATGAAAATAAATTATCCTCTTATTTAAAAGAATTATCTACTGTTATATTCAACTTAGATTTATTCCGAAATTTAGAAGGTGATTTGACCAACTATTTACAACAAGAAATTGATCAAGAACATCTTTCTTCTATAGAAAGCGAAATCCTTACCCTTCAGCGGCAAGAAAAAGAACAGTCTTTAAAGATCGAAGATCTTGAAGATACAATTAAAACAGCGCAGCAGCAAATAGAAGAATCAAAAGAATCTTATTCTTTATTGAAAAAGGATTTTGAAACACATGGTGGTTTAATTAAAGAAGAACGTGAAACGTTAAATAGACAAGTATTAGAAATTGAAGCACATCGAAAAGCTAATTCTGAAAAAGTTCGAGAATTTATTCAAACGCTTTTACCTTTCTATCTAAACAAAAACTTATTACTATCTACTAAAAATCAATTACAAAATGAAGAAAAACTATCGTTAGCAAACCAATTAACTTCAGAGTTAACTGATGATCGCGCTCTTGAATTAGCTAAAAGTTTACCTGGAGTCTCAGCTCCTAATGATTTAGCAGCTGAATTGAGAAAACAAATTTTCAATATTATTAAACCTAATGATACAGATGTTGAGTATATCCATAGAGTTTCACCAACACAACGCACACAATTCGAAGTAACGGCACAACAAGTTGAAAAAGAATCTCATGACACATATATACAATTACTTCAAGAAAATAGAGAAAACTTACTTCAAGCACAAGAACTAAGAAAGAAAATTTCTACTAATGATTCTACAAATGAGTTTGCACAAATGTTAGAAACTATGACTCAAACACAAGAAAAAATCTTTAAGTTAGAAAAAGAAGTAGAAGAAAACTTAAGTATTTTAGAAACTAGACAAGAGGCTTTAGAAACATTAAAAAATACAATCGACTCAAAACAGAATATTGTACAGCAAAGCAACAAAACGAGAAATACATTCTTAATTGCCCAAAGCATTATGAAATTAAGTACAGAGTTTCAAATGTTACAACATCAAAAGAAATTACAACAAGTACAAATCGAAGCTACAAAAATGTTGAATAAATTAATGCGTAAACACCAATATATTTCTTCTTTACGCATTGATTCTAGCACGTTTGAAGTAACTTTATATGATAATAATCGTGACCATGTAGCAAAAGAAACATTATCAGCAGGTGAGAAAGAAATTCTCTTACTATCATTAATTTGGGCAATGTTCAAATGTTCTGGTCGTCGTGTTCCATTCATATTCGATACACTTTTAGGCCGCCTTGATCAAACACATAAACATAATATTTTAGTAGATTTCATCCCTGCATGTGGTGAGCAAGTCTTAATCTTGTCAACTAACTCTGAAGTTGATGAAAAACACTATAATTTACTGAAAAACTTTGTATCCCATGGATACTTATTAGAATTTGATACAGAACTACGAAAAGTGAATGTTACAGATCAATATTTCAACTTTAATAAGGAGCAAGCAAAATGAACTACCGTTTAAAGATTTCTAAAAGAGTATCAGATAAACTAAAAGAATTACAAGCTCCTACTAATTTAACACCAAACATTTTAGCTCGTTTAGCAGTTGGATTATCTTTAACTGATCCAACTTTTCCTGAGATTTTAACAGATAAAGAAGCCGGCGGATTAGAAATCAATCGCCACACATTAACTGGAGAATATGATTTTATTTATAAATGCTTAATCACTCAGCATGCGGGACGTGAAGTATCTGATAATGAATACTTTCCTACCCTATTCAATGCTCACTTAGAACGCGGAATTAACTTATTAGACAGCGAATATAAACATGCTGGGAACAACGAGAAATTCACAATGAACTTGCTAAAATACGGTAAGGAGTGATCTCTATGCTTTATCTTGATAATAGTGCAACAACACAATTATTACCTGAAGTTAAAGAAGTAATGTTGCCATATTTACTTGAAGAATTCGGAAATCCTTCAAGTAAATATTACGGATTAGCCCAAAATGCTAAAGACGCTGTTGAAACAGCAAGAAAACATGTAGCTCAATTATTAGGCTGTGAAACTGATGAAGTAATCTTTACTAGTGGTGCTACAGAAAGTAATAACTTTATTTTGAAAGGCATCGCTCATTATCATAAAGATAAAGGCAATCACATTATTACTTCTAAAGTAGAACATCCTTCTATCATAGAAACTTGTAAATTTTTAGAAGCGAATGGCTATACGGTCACATATCTTGATGTAGATCAATATGGCAGAATCAATTTGGAAGAACTAACTAAAGCTATTCAACAAGAAAAAACTCTTCTCGTTTCAATTATGTGGGGCAACAACGAACTTGGTTCTCTAAACCAAATCAACGAGATCGCAAAAATCTGCAAAGAGAATGAAGTATTCTTCCATACAGATGCTACACAGGTAGTTGGAAAAGTACAGTTCTCTCTTTCAGACATAGACGGTATAAACTTTCTATCCTGCTCTTCTCATAAGTTTCATGGCCCAAAAGGTGTTGGGGTAACTGTTATTCGTAAAGATGAATTAAGGTTACCAATCCAAATTACACCGTTACTTCACGGCGGAGGGCAAGAACGTGATATTCGCAGTGGAACATTAGCCGTCCACAATATTGTCGGAATGGGAAAAGCTGCTGAAATTGCATATATTAATTTAGAAAAAAATATAGACAGATTAGAAGAATTAGAACACAGATTAACAGATATCCTTAAAAGTAAGTTTCAGAATCACATTCAATTCAATAATGATATAGAAAATAAAATACCAGGAATTTTGAGTGTTGTATTCAAAGGCATAAATAATGAGACTCTTGTAAGAACTCTCGCTCCAGTAGCTGCCGTTTCTACTGGCTCTGCTTGTAGTTCAAGTAAGCCTAGCCATGTTTTGCAGGCAGTAGGATTATCAATGGAGAACATTCGATCAACTATTAGATTTTCACTTTCTTCTACAATTTCATTAGCTGAACTAGAAATCTTCAATACACTATAAAAAGCAAGCAATTTTCGAATTGCTTGCTTTTTTACTCCGAACCGCCTTTGGACTGTAATAAATATTCACCTATTTCATCATGCTCATCTAATTCTTCAAGTTTATCATCTTCTAAAACACGTTTACAGCGATACCATAATATTCCCTCTTCAATATCTCCGTCTAAATCATATGTACTTAGTCCTAATATCTCTCCATAACTTTCAGAAACACCTCCCCGAGAGTTAAATTTAGTTGTTAAAACTGTAGTCAAACAGGCATACCAATACACTTTTGATTTCTCCAATTCATCAAATTCAATACAATCTTTATCTTCTAACTTCGTTCTACATTGTATACTCCACTTTCTGCTTATCTATTTCTTTAATTTATTAAAATTGTTAATTAGTTTTTCTACATACTGATCAATAGCGCTCTCTATGATTTGAGACGGTTTTATATTTAATGTATTTGAAAGTAGATTCACCTTATCTATACTATTTTGAGATAATTGATATTCTATTTTTTGTTCATCCTCTTGGATACTAGAAATCTTCGTTTGTGAATTCCAATAATCAATAATTTGTTTTAAAATTTTTTGTTCTTCGATAGATAGAACAATCCTATTCTTAACTTCCTTTACACTCTCAGCATTCTCTTGAGACAATTCCTCATTTCGGTTTTCCTCGAAAACACCCTCCTTATTGGAATGTTTATCCAAGGTATTATTTACCCATTTTTGTATAGATGTATCATATCTATAGCCTTTATGTCTTAATAAAATCCTTAAGTTTATTATATCGGTATCGTGTTCTTTAGCGACTATTTTGAGCGGTATATTATTATTCAATAATTGAACTATACTCTCAATTTGAATCCCGTTATTATTTTCGATGAGTTTTTCACTATCCTTATTCCTTTTCCATAGGTTAGTAATATTATTAAAGTAATACCCTTCTTTTTCTAATACCTCTTTTAAGCCCTCTGAAATTTCAGCTCTTTTCTTTTCATTTTTTGTGTAAGTTCCTGTAATTTGATATATAACATTTCCATTATTTAATTCGCTTACTATTTGCTGCAAAACTTCATTTTGTGTATTTCTCTCCCATGTATATAAAAATGGGATATAATTATAACCATCTCTATACAAAGCATCTAATATAATAGATTTTTCTATGCATAAATACTTTGCTAATCCATCTAAAGAAAATTCATTATTCAAATAATTAACCATCTTCTTCACATCGGTGGTTAGAATACTTATTTCACCCTTTATAGAAAGATCGCTATTTTTAGTTCTTTCTTCCTCTAATTTAACGCGCTCCCAATATTTTGTTTTAGAGTTGTATTTATATCCTGCCTTATATAAAGCTGCTAAAAGCTCCCCCGATGCTAATGCCCGATTCTTTCTGTATTCTACGTATTCTTTAATTATGTCGTAAATATGAACACCATTATTAATTTTAGATACAACTTCTTTTATAACTTTTTCTTCAGTCTTATCTAGCCAAGTATACAAAAAAGGAATATAGTAATAACCCTGCTCTGCCAATAAATTCTTAATATAATGTTTATCTAATTTATATCTTTTTTCTACCTCATCTATAGAAGTTCCATGATTTAGAAGATTGACAATTCCTTTTATTTCCCTTGCTTTTTCTTCAATTTGAACCGATTCTTCTTTATTTGTTATTGATTTATGATTATTAGTAGGCTTTATATGAATTTCACAATAATTTCTTTCATTATCTTTTTGAATTGAATTTTCATCTTTATCCAAACTATCAATTACATTATTTTGGTTATTTTTTATATATTCATTAACTATATTCAACAGATCATCCATTAATATCACATTCCTATCTGTTTGAGTATAAAAAAGCTGATACATAATACGTACAATATATATCAGCTACTTCTGCCACGAAGATTTATTTTATAAAAATAGAGTATCTAGAACATCTTTTAAGTTTTTCTTCTCTGCAGATACCTCTTTTTCCATACTTTTTAAAAAATCAAAGTAATTATCTAAAGCATGTCTCGGATTTTCCATAATTTGATTATACAAATACTCAAGTCCACCCGCTGCATACTCTTCATAAATTGTAATTTTACGATCAAATGCATCATCATCTGTATTAATAATTGTAAGATCTCCTGTTTCTGCTAAAGCAACCGCATTAATAACAGTTTCATCCGTTTCAGAGTTAAAAACATTCCAATGTATTTGCTCTAAAGAATTAGTAAATTCTTTTCTTTTTTGATTCATAAATCCTACTATTCCTGCTAACATAAATACATCCTTAAAGCTTGAAAATATCCCTCCTGGTTCATCTCGATCAGTTAATTTTCGATACATTTCTTCTTGTTCCTTAGGCCTTTTAATTCTTCTACGGCTCATTTTGTTACAACCTCCGTAATTTCTGTAAATTCATAGTTTTTCTCTTTATTAATACGTGGATCATTATAAATTAATCTGTACTCTTTTCCAATTTTATCGCGCATTTTCTCCTCTACTTCTCCTTGCCATTGAGAAGTAGAAACAATAACAATTACTTGGTCTGAAAGCTCAGGAATTCCCTTTGCTATTCTTTCACGATGATCTGAGTCTAAAGCTCCAAAGGGGGAATCCATAACAATTGGATAAATTCCTCCCTCTTCAAATCTATTTATATTCTTTTGATTAAATTGCTCTCTTGCAATATCCACAATTGCTCCTATAAAAGACAAACTTGTAATTTGGCGTTCTCCTTGAGACATGCCAACTTTATTTCCATTACCATTAATAACATCTAGTTTATAGTCATTAGATAATCTAATTTTATAATCTTTTCTTAAAAACTTAGTATATACTTTAGCGACACGCTCTTGAAGTTGCTCTTTTACGATCTTTTCACGTAACTTGTAGATTTCTTTCATTACCTCAATTACTTCTTCACAAGCTTTAATTCTTCTTTCTGTAACAGCTGCTTTTTCCACTTTTTGATTAAGTTTTTCACGCTCATTATTTTTTTTATCTAATTTCTCACTTATTTCATTCAGTTGATGTTGAATTCCCCCCATTCTTTGATCTATTTGACTCTTCTTTATAATTAATTGTTCTCTTACATTTTCAAGATTTACAATCTCCTCAGAATCCTTATCTGAAATTTTTTTTCCTATTTCCTCAATTTCTTCATTTAGTAATCGTATCTTTTGCTTAAAATTAGACTCCTGTAACCTTAATTGTCCCATACCTTCAAATAACTTCTGTTTTCTATCTTTTGTTATTTTTATGTCACTTTGAAATTCTGCAATAGCATGTTCAAGACTTATGGGAGCCAAATAGTTTTTAGTATCTATAACTTTATTATACTCTGCTGAACCTGTTATTAAATGGGTTCCACATATACATTCTTCTTGAATAATCAATTGATCAAGAAACGAAGCATTAATCCCTGTATAAGTATTATTGTTTAAATTTTTATTCGCGAGTACATCTCGAGCTTTATCTATAGCCAAGAAACTAAATGCTAAATAACCTTGTTTACTCATCAAATCAGCTAATCCTTTCCGAATACTAACAAGTTCTTCTTCAGAAGTATTTAGCTCTTTTGTCTTTACATCTCTCTGTTCTTGTAGATGCTTTGAATCTTCAATTTGTCTTAATCGTTCTTCTTTTTCTTTTATCTGCTTCTCTATTGACTTATGATACTGTTTAAATTCTTTTTCTTCTGATTCCAAATCTTCTTTTTGCCCATGTAAATTTTCAATTTCTTCTACTAAATTTCTTGTTTCCACGTCACCATATTGTTTTAACTCTGTTAAAAATCTTTTTCTCGCGCCTTCCGTATGTAAAATAGAACGCTCTAAAATTTCTAGTCCCATCATTGTTTTAATAGCTTCTTTTACTTCTTCAGTTCCAGATTCTTTCGATAAATTATCTATTCTCTCTCCATCAAAGAAAAAATAAGATGAAAGTTGCTCCGGTAAAATCCGATTTATCTCTATTCCAATGTTAGCAACTTCTAATTTAGATTGACCATCTTCTCTGTATTCTAATCTCACTTCTGGTTCAGAGTAACTTATCTGTTCCTCACTAATTTTTCTTGCCTTGATACTTCTAGTAAGCGAATAATGCTTTTCATATGCCACTGAACCTTTAACTTTCTCCTTAAATTGAATAGTGACAAATGCCTCAACTTCCTCTCCATCTTCCAATTCATTCACAGCATGTTCATTTATGATATTACTAGTATTAGGCAAATTCAGTTCTCCATATAGACACCAACTAAATGCATTAAGCAGTGCTGTCTTTCCTGCCCCATTTTCCCCATGAATAACTGTTACATTTCGAGTGTTTGATTGAGAAAATTCAATAATTTGCGAGCTAAAATACTGCCTGAAATTCCTTAAAATAATAGATTCTAAAATCATCGTTTATTTCACTCTCTCTTTAATAATGTCTACTATATTATTAATAATCCCTGTACCTTGCAGGTTTTTTCTATGTTGAATATTTTTCTCCGCTTGTAAAATTTCACTTAAAATTAATACACGTTCTGATGATAAGTTACTTAAAATTACCTCTACCTGTTCTTTTTCTTTATTCATATTCTCCACCTCTTTACATATCTAATAGATTATAAGCCTTTTTTATTTCTTCTAGTTGCTCATGTGCTACTGGACCATTTCGCGCCAAATTAGCAAATTCTACAAACCTTATTAATTCACGTTTCACCATTTTTCGTTCTATATTAAAAACGCTTGGGTCCAAATATTCAATCTCATCAATCTCTCTTGGAATAACAATAAAATCATGAATATATGAATACCGCTTATTATGGTGTTTTCTTAATACCCTTCCTCTCCTTTGAATAAACTCTCTTGGATTAGTACTACTGGCAAGAATATAAGCATTCTGGGTAGCTGGTACATCTACACCTTCATCTAAACATTTTATAGCCACCAACGCTTGGAGCTCTCCTAATTCAAATCTTTTTAATAACTCTTGTCTCTGTAAACTACTTTCATTAGATGTAAATGTATGAGCTCTCATATTCAATTCATTCCCCAACAATTTCACAACTGCACTAACCTGTTTTTCGTTATCTATTGAGCTATCTCCACAGTATATAATATTATATTTAGATTCTTTATTTTTCTCTATCAACTCTTTTAATTTAATAAGTTTATTTCTTGCACTATTTAAAATCCTCGCTCTTTCAATCAATAATTTTTGTAATCCCTCATTCCCCTTTAAGTCTAATTCTCCATTAGGACTATAAAATTTCGATAGTTTCCTTGTAATTTCATAGTATTTTTCATTTTCATCTACATCTAGATAAACCACATGAGGATAATAATAATATTCTGTTAAAAATTCTCCTATAGCTTTTTTTAAACCAAACTCAAAAACTACTTTTCCTCCGAAATATTTTAGCAACGCTTCAGTGCCTTCTTCATCATACCAACGATTAGGTGTTGCAGATAAAGCTAAACGATATGGGAAATGTTCCATAAGATTCATTCTATTATTAATAGCACCTAGATGATGGGCTTCATCCGCTACAAATACAACTTCTCCTTTTAATTGAGATAATAAATCTTGCATCGTCTTGCTTGAAAAAGTCTTATTTGTGGTTATTAAACAAAAATGATTAATAATACCATTTTTAAACGCACTAATATTGAACCTCAAATCCTCTTCCCATAAATTTCGAGATTGTTTCGCTACCAATGGGTTCATATTAAATTTTTTAATGTCTTTTACCCATTGATCTACTAAATGTGTATACGGACAAACTATAATAACCGCTAATCTGCTTGATAACGCTTTCCATAATAATGATACCGCTGACAATGCCGTAATAGTTTTTCCTGTGCCCGTTGCCATCTCGAGTAGACCTTTACATTCATTTTCAAACCAACTCTTTATAGCTTCCTTTTGATAATCTCTGATTGTATACTCTTTAGGAATATCCGGAAAGTAGCAACGTTGATTATCTTCTTTAATAACAATATTAGACTGGATTTCTGGATCAACCTTCTTAATTGTATATTCTTTAAAGCTTAATAATTTCTCCTTAGCAGCTTGAGGAAAATCGATAACCTGAACTTTATTTGTTTTATTCTGCCATAACAAATCAAAGTCCCTATCTTTTCTCTCTACTCTTATCAACTCGTTTTTGTTCCACGAGCAAAATACATCAATAGATTCAAAATTATTATATAGACCTCCCTCTGTTTCATTAGCAGATCCAGAAAAGGCTATTTTATTTCCTTTTCCATCCTCCATAATACCGATTTTTTCATGATATAAACCATAGGTAGCGCTATTTGATAGAGTAGCAATTTTTATCTCTAACCTTCCATTTGCTATTAACCATGCTAAATAATTTAGTCGTTCTTTAACAACTAAATCTGCTGGCTGATTTAAAGCTCTTAATAAGGATTCCTCTATCACTTCATTACGTGCTTTATATCCAGATTCGATCGCTTCAATATCTGCTTTTTCAAGATAAGGTGATGCAATCAAGTACATTTTCCCGTTATTACTAATCATCTCATTTAACCCTTTTCCTACAATAGCTAAGGAAGCACTCGTAAAATAACCTACTGCACGCTTATATATCTTTGTCTGAGCTAACGTAGGTACATAAAAATCATTTACAATATTTTGTTCCTCATCACCAGATCTATATTGATAGCTAATATCTAAATCTTTGAAATCCATATTTCTCCTCCCTTCTAAAGAAGAATTTTACTTACTAAATTCCAAACGGAATAGTGTACTAAATTTATTTAAATGCAGAATTATAATATGCTTTATGTTCTCTAATATATTTTATCAAAAATTATCCTTCTCCACTATCTGTTCAATCACCTCTTTTCCAATAAAAGTTAGGTGGTATATCACTTAACTTTTATTGAAATATGTTACAATTACATACAGGGTATCCCTATACTTCATGCTCATATTAAAGGTGGTAAAAATGAATAAATTAAAAGAACAAGAGCTAGAATTACTAGCAAAAATTTGTAAAGAAAATGACCTATCAACAAAACTAGCATATGACTTATTGCGTTCTGCTGAAAAATTTTCATATGAAAACATAAGTGAAAATCACAGAAAAAAAGATTACCTAGATTTAATTGATTTTTATGCAAAATAAAGTAAAGGTGACTACATAATGTTATTTAAAAAACTTATTTTTGATAATTATAAAACGTATTATGGACATCAAGAAGTTGACTTCTATATCCCAAAAGAGGTACGTGAAGAAGGCGAAAAAAATATTATTTTATTAGGCGGCCTAAACGGGGCTGGAAAGACTACAATTTTAAAAGCAATTTTATATGTTTTATTTGGAAAAAGAGGATTCTCACCAGCCGAGCATAAACGTGTATTTTCTAATGTTATTAACAATACCTTCTTTGACGAAGGTGGGAGAGATTGTTCTGTAACTCTTGCTATTGAAACGGATAAAAATGAAGAATGGACTCTTAAAGTTAAATGGGGCTTTGATCACAACAAAAGGTTAATTAGTGAAAACCGTGATTTAACTGTGAAAAAGCCTGGTGCAATGATTGGTAAAACTGTACGTATTGATAATATAGATACTTTTAATCGCTTTATGGATAAAATGATTCCATATCATGCCGCACCATTTTTCATTTTTGATGGTGAAGAAATTAAAGACATCATTTTACGACAAAATAGTGAGGAAATGAAAGAAGCTATTCACAAAATTACTGGGATGGAAACCTATAAATTATTACTATCTGACCTCTCTTCTATTAAGACTGGCATTGAGAAGAATTTAGCCAAAGCGGTTGATCAAAACAAACTAAAAAGTTTAGATGCCAATTTAAAAGAATACGAAGAGCAAATTCAACATCTAGAAAAACGAAAAGAACTTATTTCTTCTGAACGAAAGAAATTTGACGATCTAATCAATGAAGTAAAAAATGAACGTAATGAAAAAATTACAACTAACTCCAAATCAAGAGAGGTTATTGTAAAAAAACAATCAGGTCTAGCAACTGAGTTACGTCTAGCTAAAGAGCAATTTGAAAACTATTTCAACAATAATGCTATAAACATCATTCTAAAAGAGAAAACTAAATTACTACAGAACAGATTAAAATTAGAGTATGATATTCGTCAAAAGAAAATGATACAAGACGCTTCTTTAATGCCTTATGAAAAATTTATGGATGAATTATTAAACCAACCATTCACTCCTCCCCTTTCAAATGAGCAATTAAATCAACTTAAGGAAATCGGGAGAGAAATTTGGGTTAAAGAAAATAATATCGAAAAAGATATATCCGAAGATCACGTAGATATTCACGACATTTCAAATAAAGACTATAACTACCTTGTAAATCTCCCTGCTAGAAATAATAGTTATGTTATAGATTTAATAAATAAAATTGAGAAGCTGAATCTTGAATTAGATGCATTAGAAATTGAAATTAGAAATGCACCTGAAACGATTGATATTAGCGCAGAAAATGAACGTATTGATTTACTAACTAAAAAATTAGGAGAACTTAACTTAAAATATAAATCAATTATTGCAAAGTTAAATAAAATTAAAGAACAAAGAACAACCGTTGTAAACCAGCTAACCCGTCTTTCTGATCAAGGTGCAGATTATGATGCTCTAAACAAACGATTAATTTATGTCAAAAAGTTGATTCATACTATGAATGCATATGTACATGAAATGACAAAGTTAAAAGCAAGCTTTATTCGCGAAGAATTCTCTTCAATGTTAAGTCGATTATTCCGTAAACAAGATGAATTTGGAAAAATTGAATTCGATATTTCAACGTATACTGTGAGATTGTACAACGATCGTAATCAAGAAATTAGTATTCAAGACCGATCTGCTGGTGAAATGCAAATGATTTCCTCGTCACTAATTTGGGCCCTAACAAAAGCCTCTGATTTAGCTCTTCCTATGGTAATCGATACACCACTAGGACGCTTAGACAGTTATCATCGAAATCATTTAATTAACCATTACTATAAAGAGCTTAGTGAACAAGTAATTATCTTATCTACAGATACAGAAATTACCCAAGACTATATTAATTTCATGCAAGAGCATTCATATAAGCAATACATGCTTGATTATGACCAATCAAAGAAATATACAGTTATCCGCGATGGATATTTTGATTTTATAAAGGTGTGATATTATGGCAAATAGAAGAATGAACCTCTCAGGAACAGGTAAAGAAACCCTTGACCTACTCTGTGAAGTACTTGAGATTGATCGACCACAGGGAGTAAAAATAGCGTTAGCAAAAGGTATTGCTAACGCTACAGGAAAAATAAATGATGACTTTAAAGACGGAAAAAACAAATGGACAATCCCAGATAATATTATTAAAGATAAAGAGTTTTTACTCTTTAAACATTTAATTATTAATGAAATGCACGTCGCTTTAAATGAAGATGAAATCACCCAAAGCATGCTTTTGTATATAGAATATGGGCTAAAGATCATCAAACAAGAAATAGACAATTTATCTTCATTAGAAGATTACCGTATTATTGTATTAAACTAAAAGCAAAAGGAACCACCAAAGTGGTTCCTTTTTATATTCTCTCAGATAAAGATATAATATCAACCACCGTTACAGTTGGTTGAGACAATTCACCATTTACTTGTAACACAGGTCCATGTACAATACACTGACCTTTTTTCAATGTTGAAAGTCTATTCTCCCATTCTTTTTTCTCTGAAGAATCATTAGATAGACTAGTAGCAATTGTAGAAATCTCTTGTTCTGGCGGCGCAAAATAAACCTTCTGTGAAGCATTTTGTAGCCTTGCTAATTCATCAGTAGCCAATTGAGATTTTAAAAATTGAGTTGCATACCATGCAGACCATCCAAATTTACGCCCTTCTTGTAAAATTCGTGCAGAAGGTGATTTTTCCGTATGATCAAGATTTTGTGCTTCATCCATTATGACAGGCATTGGATTATTTTTATTTCCAAACCTTACGGAATAATTCCAAAGATCCCATAAAACAAATTCTGTAATCATTAATTGAACGTCTCGAGGATATCCAGTCAACTGAATAATAAAAATCTCACCATTACTATCTACAACATCTTTCCAATTTATTGTATTTTCATGGCTAAATGGATTACGATCGATAAGCGGTCTTATTTGAGATAAAGCCGTCTTAGCATAGCTAGAACCATCTTCTTCTAAACATTCTCTAAGCCTTATTAGGCTCATATCTTCTCCATACTTATCCAATCCATTAAGAGTACCTTCATAAATCGCATTTAATTGTTGCACACCTAATGTGCTATATACAGCAGCAAATACACTCTTAATTCTTTCAGCAACATCGGTATTAGATTCCGGAAGCGTAATGCCTCCAATATCCCTTTCATTCTTTTGAAACGGATTAATCGGAAGTTGCTCACTATATACAATCTTTTGTTTTAACTTTGTACCCATTGCTTGTACAAATTCATCTTCTAATTGATTTGGTAAAAACCCTTCTGTATAGTCAATAACAATACTTGGGATACCTTGCTTCGATTTTTCTAATAATAAGCATTGCATGAAATATGTCTTACCTTGTCCGGATTTACCTGAGATCAACAAATGTCTATTCGCCAATCCTTTATTACCATACTCCCAATAAATCTTTCTATTCGAGTTTTCTGCCTTCCCAATTAGAATTCGGGATTCTTCTAATTTTTGTGGCTCTCTGTCTTTTGTTTCTTCAAGAACTTCTATTGTATTATCGATTTTCTCTTTAGTAACCTCATTAGAATCGATAATTTCAGGCTTTGCTTCTACCTCTACATCAGCCTCTAATTCATTTTTTTCTGAGCTAGATGATGACGCACTTTCTACTTCGCTACAGGCACCTGTATATTTATGAGATAGTAATTCTTCCTTAATAAAATCGCCTTCTGTTTCTTGAATCCAATTCTTCATATCTTCCATTGGTTGTATAAGACCACTATATCCATCAAACTCTGGAAGGCTTAATAAGGTAATCCCTTCATCCAGTTTGGCACTTCTATGATAAGCGTCTCGCTGGAAAGATAAAATGGCTCCTTCACCAATAGATAATTCAATTCCGTTGGAAATTATAAATTGATCTTTCAACAGTTTTTCAACCACTTTATTATTCAATTCATAATTTTTCTCTTCCCAGAATCTACTTTTAAATATTTTATTAGCATTAGAAATATAAAGTTGAGCAAAGAAATTACGATAAAAACGGCTAGCAAAAGAATTAGTTGTTAATGCATCATTGATTAATTTTTTCGTATGTTTAACTTGTTTTCTTGCCTTTTCTAATACATCGTTTTTATTAGCTCCGATTTTTACTTCGACAGGATAAAAATGCATCATTACATCATTCTCTACTTGTTCTAAACCTATCAACAGTAAATCATCACTATGAACACCTTTTACTCCTAAGTTTTTAGCTGTAAATATGCCATCTGCTTTCTTTAAATTAACAGCACCTGCAACTCTTAAAACTTCTTCTAGAGAAATTGGCACCCATAAAATGTCGCGATGTTCAAAATATGCTAAAGAGAATTTTATAGCAGAAATAATACTTAACTTCTCTCTAGAATAATGGCCCTTACTACCAATAACACGAAGTAACCATTCACCATTAAAAGTATTAAATGCTTTAATAGTACTTTCTACATTTTCTTTTTTACTCTCTACTTGTTTTTCCTTTAAAAATTCTTCAATAACAAAATGATATTGTTGCGATTTGTCCGTTACAGTAATCGCATCATATCTACTTGAAGATGAATATTGATCACTATAATGAATAACAACTAGATTTTGCTCGTAATCATTAAAGAATTCCAGGTCAAAACTCGGGTCTACAAATGTTACCCAATAAGAAGATTTAAAAATTTCTTCTAGAGTTTCTTCATCAGCACTCGTTGTTCTAGAGAAAATCGCTTCATCTTTTCGATACGTATTATTTCCACCATTATGAAGGTTTGCGCATAATTCATTAAAATAATACGCTGTTTGTGTTAAAAGATTCTCTTCCTCTACAGCATATGCTTTAACGCCGAAACCACTCTTATAGTTTTCATTACTCTTCATTGAAGGTACTGTAGTGTATAACCCATCAATTGCTAAACCTGATAACATTTCCTCCATAGATTGTAATGCATATCGCTCTTGCGCTTGCATTTTATAGAAAGAAATATGAGCATACTTATATTCTTCGCCCATTTCTTTTTTATAATAAAATAGCTTTTCACGAATAAATCGCAATATATCCTGGGGTTCATGCTGCTGTTTTGCGCCTAAATTAATATTAAATTTTGTTTGAAACTCCTCTACCGATTCGATTCTTGAGAAATTATCAAATGCACTGTCCTGACCTTCTTCTTTATAAAGCGTAACTTCAACAGCCTTTAAACCTTCAGGCCCTTTTGATCTAATTCTTTCAAGCATCCAATTTACGATACCTCTAAAAGTTTCATGATCGTTTTCAATATTGATTAAATTAATTTGCAACGGTGCCTTAGAGTACTCACTAAATAAATAACCAAAGTGTCCTTCAAACTGCTGAATTTTATCCTCAATTACTTTTGCTAAATATTGATTAGCATCTGATACTGATACTTGATTAACTGGTTTGAAGTCCATCCACTCTAATGCGATATTCTGATTATCTGGTCTGTACAATTGATCTCGTTCATTATAAATATATGGAACTAGTCCATCTGGTTTTAATCGCTGTAAAATACTATTATCTACTTCTTCATTTAAAAGTAAATTATTCAATTTTAATTGGAAAGCGACCATAACTGGATGGAATGGTGTAAATTTAATTACATTATTCCCCATAACTGTCCCTAACTTAAATAAATCTCGCCCGCGTTTGCCAGCCTCATGTCCTTCTTCAAAACTTTTTATCTCTTTTATAAAAGCATTCAAATATTCTTCTGCCCTTTTAACTAGCTCGTCACTGTAATAACATAAGCTTGGTATACCTTTTTTAATTTTAAAGTAAGTTAAAAATCTACTATAAGCTTCTCTTAGTTCATCGCTAATGGACACCTCTTCAGGGACCAATACATCAGACTCTACTACGGCACATCTAAGCCCATTTTCAATCCATTGATACTCCCACTCGAATAAGTTTTTATATTCCGGGCTTAAATAGAATTCTCTATTTCCAAAACGCAATCGATTATTTATCCATTCAAAATCTCTTTGCTGCTCACGCTTTAATTTCCAAATTCGCGCGCCATTGATTGGAGTAGATTCCGGCAACTCATTTTTCAATATAAATGGAATAATTGTTCCATTCTCCGTCAAGCGAATGTTAACTCTCATCTCTTCTTCATCATTATACGCTTCTGGTTGAGGGAGAATAGTAAGTTCATCATCTACGCTACACTCAATAGTTGCATTTTCCTCATAGACTTCCATTGATTTTTTGTTATAGCCTTGTCCAAATGAAAGCTCATTATCTTCATGCTGAAGTTCAATCAGGCACTTATTAGGAGCTATCAAATATGTTGTTTTAAAAGCATCTAATACATATGGTTCAATTGGTAGTACAACAATAAATAGTTCTACACCTAAAGTTGATTTATCATCATGCTTATAAGACAACCTAACAAATGTAGGTTGATTACTCTCAGTTTTTATAACCGCACTAAGGTTTATTTTCCCTACCGATACTTCTACATTTTTCTTAAACTTCGGAGGTACTTTTACGTATTTGTTCGATAAACTTTTAACATTTCCACCTTGAATTGAAAATGCGGCATTTAAATGTACTTCTTCCTTACCTTCTGGATTAAATATAACTAAGTGTCTTTTTCTTTCTCCGGCTGCGGTTTCCTTTTGAGGTTTATCCCAAAAGTGCAATCCTTCTTTAACTGTCAACTCTTTTAAATTGATTGATGCCTTTTTATGAAGATCTAAATAATCTTGATGGAATCGATTAACATCGGCAAAGTTAATTTCTTGCCAATCTTCATGTTTTAATTTACTAGCTCCCTCAGGGGTGAACTTTTTTTCTAATTCTTCTGCGCCTAAACCAAAGTCATGAATTTTCCTAACAAATTCATATAATTCTCTATTCGCACTTAAACGTTCTTTTTGTTTATTCCCTTTAAAAGTAGCTAATTCTTCGTCTTTAAAAACTGCAAATTTTTGATAGTCTTTATCTTCTATCGTACCCTTTGCAAGAGTAGAAAAAATTTCTTCAAACTCAAAAAAAGTAACTTGTTGATGTGCCTGTTCTTGCTTAATCATCTCCATGTTTTCTATAAGGATAATTTGAGCAGTTTTATCCAACATACTGCTTTCAATTTCTTGTCTTAATCCCTTTACTATAGAATTAGGATGTAACGGCATTCCATCCTTTTGAAGATCACTACTTCCACCTTGAATTGAATCCAACTGCTCTGAAACTATACTCAATAAAGCCGTATCTTTCCATACACCTTTTTGTTCACCAACTTGATTTCGTAAAGTAACTAAGAAATCTGGTTTAACATTTTCATTTGTATAGGCAATAACAAGTTGAATATTTTGTATTTCAACTGAAAATGTTTTATACGGTTCACCTAATTCATGTTTATATACAAATTGCTTAACATTTTTCTGCTCTTGGAATGCTTCTACTAAATTCTCTACATCCTCTACTTTATCTAGCTGTAAATAAAATCTATCACCGGCTTTTATTGAACGATTTTTAAAATCCCCCAATAACAACTCACATATATAATTATAAAATTCGTTTGACATACTGTGCATCACCACTATCACTTTTTTTATCTAGAATATTATGAGAATCAAATAGCTCGATAATCATCTTTTTCGAATGACGATCAAAAGCTACTCCCCTTTTTGAAAATTCCTCAAACAAACGATTTAACGGCATTCTCTCTTCTTTTACACATACAGCTGTTAAGAGTAACAGCATTTCATGACTCATATTAAAAACAGCCCCTATGCTGCCTCGATTTTTCAGAAAAACATCTGCCCCTAAATCTTCAATGTTCTCTCCAAACTTTTTACATGCATCTGTATTCATTCCCTCTTTTAGACAACTAAACAATGTTTTAAAAACCTCAGATATATCTTCTGGTGCATCTTTAGGTGTTACTCGCTTCGCCCAAAGCTCACTATATTTATTAATCCATTGTTTACTATCTGTTAAAAATTGCTCTGAAACATCCGATCCTTTTTCATTTATTAAATCTTTTAAGTATCTATAATTCATAAACTGAAGCCTTTGCTTTTCATCCGCTTCTTCATCTTGAAACTCGTTATAACTTAATTGAGACATCGTGTGTATATGCACAAATAAATTTGGTGCTTTATCTTTTATTCTTCTAAATCCTTCTAGGTCATCCGCAGCTTTTCTTCTCTTACTAATAGATTCCCATTCTAAAGCGAAATATAAAGGATTAGAATGCGTATAATCCGCTTCATCAAATTGTTCAAACTTCACAACTAATTGACAAACATACATAAAGCTATAAAAATGCGTAAGTAATGGGAAAGATTTCAAGAAGTAATCTTTATATTGACTCAAAAATAGCAAGTCTTCCTGGTAGAAATTCGCTAAAAATCCCATTAAAGGTTGATATTGTTTGACCGGATCTTTAGCTGGAATATCTAATTTATTTAATATGAGTTCTGTTAATATATCTTCACTTTCCTTATTCTTAAATATAGAACTAATACTTACTTCATCATGAACTAGCGCATCTTTTATAAATTGCCCATATTTCGGTAAATCTTTCTTCTCTTTAGGTGTAGCCATATAGTTAAATAAATATGGATGGATAGGTTTAATTTTATTATCTTGACCAAATAAATATTGATTTAAAAATCGGTCTAAATCATATTCCGCTTCCTGCGTATACTCAATTTCTTCCATAATTTGATCCACAAAAGGGTTTCTAGAGGAAAACAAGTCCTCTTCTTCACTACTCTTCTTATCAACTAGGCGTAAACCACAAACATTTCGGACGTACTCACCTAAAACTTCATTAAAATTTCCACGTATTGATTTCGTTCTTTTTGTAACAAATGGTAAAATATCTACAACTTTACCAACATCATGCTTGTTATTCCCCAATAACTGTTCTAATTTATGTATTTTTAATAGTGTATCCATTAATCACTACTCCCTTTCAAACACAAACGCACCAAAATCATCTCGATTTAATTTATAGAAACGAGAATCATTAGGAAAATGTATCAATAACTCATTCTCTTTCTCTCCAAATTTCATGATTTTCTCTACAAACTCTGTAAATTTAATTGCATCTTCTTCATCTTTTTTATTTGGACAATATCCCTGACAAACTTTTACTAATAAATTGTATAGTTGATAATCAATATCCAATTCAATAATATTTTTTATATCTCCATCATGATACGCTAACACAAGCGATGATTTAAACGAGTCTAGTACATCATTTTGATTAAATTTCAAATGATCGATTGATGGCTTTAAATTAAGTTGTTGAGCTAATCTATACTTATCACTTGGCTTGTTAAGATAAATATATCCTTTTTTCGGACTTCCCTTCCATTTAAATAACGCCTCTTTTATTTCTTCATAAAAGACTTTAATTTCTTTTTTATTACCCGAATTGAAATCAAACAATTTGTTTACATATTTATGATACGTCTCATCCTCAATCTTTTGAGAGAAGTTTTCATTCGTTAAATATGTAATTCGAATAACAGCTTCTGAGAAACCAATGAATGATGGGCCGTCTACTTTCTCTTCACTAATAAAAGGATTTAACCAACCTCTACCTTGATCAGATGTTACACAATGATTTAATATAGTATCCCATTCATTTAAAGTACTTAAATCAATAATAATTTGATCGATGTGTGAGGATCTTCTATGAACTGGGTCTAATTCATGTAAAGTCTTTAGGATAGGAGAACGCTCTTTACGTTTAAACATAAGATTAGGAACCGCTTGCTCTAACACTTCAAATTCTGAGAGAACTTCAATTACTTCTAATTTATCTGGAATAATAATGTCAGCTACAAAATTTAAAAATGCACGAGCAGATATAACTAATTTATATTTCACTAACGTTTGAATAATTAAATTAACAATTTGTTTTTGCACGTAAGGTTCCTGGATAAATTTATAATTCTCATGAACCATCGTTCGAATATTGTTTTTTGTATCCTCTTGATAAGCCAAATAAAAAGGATTCCCCTCTTCTTTATTAAATATTTTATTTAATAAAGTTAAAAAGAAAGTTGATTGTGGCCCTTTTTCTGTTAGTTCATACGAGTGATAGTCACCGAAACTAATTAGATCAAAATGATCTTCACTATAACAAGTAGTGATGCTTGAAGAAAATAGACCACTGCCGTCAACAAATTTATTTAAAGCTTCGTATGTATATTCTTCATGGTTTAACGTTATAAAGTTGTGAAGAACTCCCATATTGATTGCTAAAATAACTTTTTTATTTGATTGTCCAATTGATTGGTCAGAGAAATCTTGAAGTATTTCTTCTAAAGTCTCCATCGCATTTTTGTTAGGAGAAAAACTTTCTGTAGCATCATTAAAAATTTGATATCCCTCTAATAATTCTGGTTTATTCTCTTTTAAATACGCTAATAAATGTGATTTCCCATCTCCAACACTACCACAAAGGAGAATTAAACTAGAGGAATTAAGTTCCTTGTTTTTCACCAAAATACGCTCTAAGTCAGTTTGAATCTTTCTCTCTACATGCATATATTTTTTAAATTGGCTAAATGCATTTGCGTTTTCAATAGCCTCTTGTGATGAATCTTGTAACCTTTTTAGCTCTCTTAATAAATAACTTTCTCCATCAGGAAGGTCTTTACAAAGGATGCTCTCTTCCGTTAAGTCTTCAATAATAGTTTCTTCTTTTTTTACATCATCCTTATTAGTAATACCTATTAATTGCATTACTTGCGCTTTCACCATTTCTTGTATATCTTCTTCATTGCTTTGTGCTGGTCTTGGATGCTCATATGCAGGTATTTTTAATTGTTCAGGTGAATATACTTCATATAACCAAACCGCAATATTATGCATGACTTTATGCAATTTAAAAGCTGCACTAATATCATTAAACGAGCCATCATGCGCTGCTTTATTACCGGTAAAACGAACTGTATCAAAGTCCCTCTGTACTTCCGCTGTTATATAACCTTCTTTTGCAAGATAGGAAATTTTATCATAAAGTGATGAAATATATGGTACCTTTATATCTTCTTGAGCGAATACCTCATTCAATATAGCCTCAGCAAATAACCTAGCCTTCACAATTGCACTTGCTGGGTCTTCATATATTAACTCTTCCATTTTTTTCGCATTAACCGCTGCAACTTGGTTAATATGCTCTATAAAACTTAAAAAATATTTTTCTTCAGACATATTTACTATCCCTCACGCCATCTCATTAGTATTTTAATAATATTTTATCATATTCCTTTATAATTAATTAACAACCGTGTGCGAATTACATAAAATATCCAAATATACAACCATACTCCCAATTACTATCTATATTTTATAAGAAATTTGTAAAATTATATGTAAATCTTAATATATATTCATAGTAACACTAAAATCGGTACTTATAACGTCACTTTTAATTTTAATTCATACATCTCCAACAACTTCCTACCTTCCTCAACAACCTCTTCCCGTAATTTTCTAGGCTCCAACACCCTAACCGAAGCACCCATCCCCAAAATCCACTTCTTAATTGACTCTTTCCCGCTCATCGTCGCTCGGAAAAGGATGCTACCATCATCATTATGTTCTATCTTTTGATTCTCTCCCCAAACGGATTCTGGTACGGATACGGCGAATGGTGGATAAATGAGTAACTCTACTTTTAATGGCTCTTTCATAATGCCGAATTTCGGAAATTCTTCTCGGATATCGAAATCATCTGGTATTTTATATGTATCGTATAAAGTTTTAATATCTTTTATTCGAGATAGTTTGAACATACGTTTTTCTTTTTTATCATTACACATAGCTAGGCAATAAAAAAATTCGTTGTAGTGCACAAATCCATATGGATCAATAATTCGTTCAGATCTTTCACCAGTTCGTTTTTCATATTGAATTTTCACCTTAAGTTTTGTAAATAAGGATTCTTGAAGCTGTATGTATTTCTGATTTTCATTAGAAAGCTCATAATTAGGTTTAGATCCCTGAACAAAATAAATATGACGGTCTTTATTCGTCTCCACCTTCTGAACAGCATTCAATTTATCTAATGCCACTTGTGCGCCACGCGAATAAATATCATTACCTTTTAAAACTAGTTTTTGAATAGAGAATTTTAACGCATCTATCTCCTTTTGAGACATATTTTTAATAGGAAATAACGATGTATTCGAAAGGGAGTAACCACCGTACCTTCCCTTAGTTGTATCAATTTTAATACCAGCCATTTCAATATCATCACGATAAATACGAACCATCCGCTCTTTTACTTCTAGCAACTCCGCTAATTCGCTAATCTTCATTTTCCCTCTCGCATGTAGGAGTTCAATCATGCGAAGACAATTACTTAGTTTGCTCATAATTTTTCTCCCATTCTATTTATATCCCTTTAACCTATATACCCAAGTAAAAAAAGAGAACAAATCTGCTCTCTTTTTTATTATAAATCTAGCCAATTTCTCCAATACTCCTCTACTACAATTGTATTTCCTCATCCTTAATTAATGGCTCAATATCATACTTCTCACAAAGTTCTCTCACCATATCAATGTACGTTTTCTTAGCCTGACGCATATCTTTTTGCTGTAAATAAGCATACCCTACTTTTATATATTTATTATACAAATATACATATATTTCTTTTGCGTTTGGCTTAGCATCAATTGTTTCCACAAGTAACGGAGCAATACGGTAATATTCGATAATAAGCTGTTCACCATCTCCATCTTTAGCTAAGTTATTATCTCGATACGCTTTATAAGCCATAATTTCTTCACAGTTATCAGGCTTATCAAGTGCCACACATGTAGCTGTTGTTAAAAAACATCCTTTTTTCGAGCTTGAGCTACTAGATGAAGTATAAGAAGTTGAAGCATAACTTCGAGTTGCCGAATATCGCTCTTTTGATTGATTAGATTGAATCCAGCCTTCAACTTTACGGTATTCATTATTAGCATATGGGTGTCCTAATTCTTTTGCTCTTTCAAAGAATATTTTTGCTTTAGGTAAATCTTGTGCATAGTCGTTCCCGTATTGATAAATTTTGCCGCAGAGAAATTGTGCTTCAGCAGTATTACATCTTTCTAAAAGCGGTTCAGCTTTACGGAAATACTTATTCCAATAAAAAAGTTTCCCTAAACGTTCACTTATATCCTCATCCCCCTCACCGTTATCCAGTAAATATTGATGAAGAAAGATTAGAGAATCTAACATATTAGCAGCTTTATCTGCATCTTTTTTACGTACCTTTACATAATTAATATATTCGAGTTTCGATAATTCTTTAATAGCCCCCATATGTTCATAAGCCGCTGCCATTTTAAGTGCAGCTACTGCTTTTTTATATCCTCGATCTTTATGTAAGTAATACATGCCGACATAATAATTTGCTTCTGGAATCATTAAATCGGCCAGCTTCTCCATATCACGTATATTATTCTTATCTACATAATTAATTAAACGTTTCGCTGCTTCAAATTGTCCTAAGTTTGCTGCACGCCAATAATAATCTTGTGCTTTTTTCACTTCGTTCGTGCATTCATAGGCTAAGCCTAGTTCATATAACACATTAGGATCGTATGATTTACCATATAAATCTTGTAAATTATGCAGTATATCTAAATCCATTTGCAACTGTGTCCATAATTTTAGTTGAATACGGCTAATCTCTTGTTGCAGTCCATTTCTCTTTATATAATCTAATTCAGCTGCAGAAATTGCCGAACCTTTTATTGATTTAATATAAATATCGAACGCACGTATATAACAAAAACCTAATTTTTCCAGATTAACAATATATCTACGGGCATTGGTTAAATCATCATTATCAATCAAAGACAAAATAAGACTGACCATATGTTTTGTAATATATGGTGTTGTTTTTGTAACCATTGAATGTTTTACATTTGTTTGCGAGCGGATTAAACTATCCAGCTGTTTTGCAAGATCCATCACTGTTTGTATATCTTGCATTAACGTTTCATGGTTATTTTTCACATCTTTATTGTCTTTTTTCAGCTTATTACTAAGTGTACGCAAAAGTTCTGCCGCTTCCTCATCCGAGGTATTTAATATATCCTTCCTCATATTTTGAATCAATCGATTCTGTTGCTGTAACAACGCTTCAATGGATGTCGAATACATCATAATGTGTTCATTTATCAATTCTTCAAATGCCGTATTATAACTTGGCGTATCCATTGTTTCAAACCACTCGTACATATCGTCTTCATATGCATGCACTACGATACAATCTGCTATTTGCGTAGCAAATTGCTGTACTTCATCTAACTCTGTAGTCGAAGCCAGCAAATGTATCTCTTTTACCTGTCTATACTTTAGTAACGTTTGTACTTCACGCTTCCACATACCTTTTTCATCAATAAAGATAATGGCACTTTCTCCTAATTGATGTAGTAAACTGTACATCTCTTGTTCTTTCAAACTAAATTTAGGTAAATATACAAATGTCGTATTATGAATTGTATCCGTTGTAGCCAATTGATACAGTTGAATTAGACGTCGAATATCCACATTTTTTTTATACAAATCAGTATTAGCTTCTTTGTAATCATCAACTTCAAGTGTTTCCATGTTACCTAATGTATTTAAAGAATGAATATCATTCATTTGTTCGTCACGGTAAATAATTGTCGGTACATTTGTATTCATGCGAATTAACTCTACATCTTCCGGTGAAAGTATTTGCTCAAAAAAATGTTTAGCTTCTTTCGCAGAACCATACACTGTCACAATCTTCGTATTCGCGACCTTAGGGAATCGTGTAAAAAATTCAATGCGTTTTAATAATTGCTCAAGCTGTAGCATTAAATTCGTTTTCCCCTCATATACACTGGCATCTAACTTACGTGCTATTTGTTTCGTTACATGCTCATACAATTCATCATATTTTTGACGAATACTTTTTTGTTCCGGCGTGAGTCTCATCATTTTCTCTGTTAACAATTTAGAAAGTAAATCGAATGTTTCGTTTGGTTGAACCATAATTTCTTACACCTTCTATGTATTAAATTTGTTGTAATGAATCTCTAATCGTTTTATACGTCTTATCTAAGCTTTTTGTTGCATAATGACATTCTTTTATATCGCCTAAAATTTTTGCGTATAACTCAGTTAGCGTTTTAATCTCCAAAATATCTATAGCGTTAAAAATAACTTCATTAATTTTATTACGTTCATTTACTAACGTTTGTTGTTTTTTCTTTAAATCATTTTTTAATGCTTGAATTACCTTTTCAATTTGATCTAACACGCTATCATTTTCCTGTTTCATGTGCTCAATCTCATCCATAAATTGTGCTAAATAAGTTGCACCACAATATTCCTGCTTTTCTAATGCTGAATATGCAGCTACACCAAAAACGGGAATATTTGTCGTTCGTAAAAATTCTTTACTCTGCTCGATAACCATCTCAATATTTTCACGATTTTTCTTATCTGCCTTATTGAAAACAATTAATACTGGTTTTGCTACATTAAGCGATTCAATAAATTCAATATCATCTTGCTGAATGATCCCATTTTCTATATCAACTAACCAAATAAGACGATCAACACTCCGTAACTGTGTATAAGCTTTATGCTCATCAGATACATTTTGTTGTATGTTAGAATCTGATTTACTATATCCAGGTGTATCAAGTAAGGCAATATGTTTATATTTGAAACTTGGAATTGTCATTACAAGATTGTTAATGAATTGTGAGAATCCAAGATTATATTTATCATAAAATGCATGAGTTAACGCGTTCGCCGCTTCCATCGTAATCGGGACTTTCCGATCATATTTTGTATATGCGTTAACTGTTTCTTTTTCCCCTTGAACTAAATAGGTTGCGATAGATGTTGTTGGTGATTGATCTTCTGGTAAAAAGTCACTTTGTAAAAGTGAATTAATAAATTTTGATTTCCCCGCACTAAACTTCCCGCCAATACCAATAACCATTTTTTTCTCTAGTAATTTCATTTTATTGTGTTCAAGTAACTTATCACTTAATTGTACGAGTTGTTGATACAATTGCAGTTCATTATTTAAATTAACTTGGCTAATAGATTGTAATAACCGTTTATCAATAAGTGTGTCTATTTTTTTCATTTTTCTCATATGATGCATAGCACCTTTATTGACTTCCAATAAAGATGCTATAAGTTCTAGCCCTTTTTCAGGTTTTGCTAGATATGGATTTTCAACTTCTATATATTCTTCAAAATCGTCCTCATCATCATCCCAAAGCCCCATTGTCACTCACCTCTATATATACTGATTTACTTGCTTTTTAAACTGAGCAATTTGTTCGATCAAATCATTGTATTTTTGTAAGCTGTTTTCTTTATCTGCCAGTAGCGTTTGTATTTTTTTTACATTATCACGTAATTGATATTCTATATTGTCAACAAATGTATTGGCTTGTTTCATTAATAGATCTTCAATTTCTTTTTCTTTTTCATCTAAAATAGCCACGATGTCTTTATTAATTTCAGCCATAATACGGTCTTGTGTCAGCATCAATCGACTAATCTCCTCCCCTTCCACAGTCCCTTTTGTAAATTCGTCTGTTAATTTCTGATCATATTTTGTTGCTTCTATCTCGATTTTCGGAATCGTAATTCGGCTAAGCGCGCCATTCAATGGTATTAATATTTCTCTCTCATCAAATTCTTCTTCAACTAAACTGAAAACACTAGTCACTTCATTCGTAATTTCCTTTTTAATTGCATTCAAATTAAATAACTGGTCAAACTGCGTATTAATGAGTTCTTTACTACGTACAACATATTTACGAATACCCGAAATTGCTTCTTGAATATTTGCTGTATTCGTTTTAATTGTACTTGTGTAATACTCTTTCTTTATTCCAAGAAAGCCTGTACGACGACTGTGATTAACAGTTTCAGAATTAGTCATTACCGATACCCCAACATGGTTATCAATTTCACGTTCAACATCAACTTTAATTGATTCCAACGTTTTTTGTGCATGAAGACTACCCGATTCAAAAATCTGTTGAATATTATATCGAATTGCATTTAGTTTTTTGGAAATTAAATAGGCTTTGTTTTGTAACTCATCCAAGTCATACGATTGTAAATCTTGACGATTCGTACGTGCCTGTATATTAATCGTTTCAAGCTCTTTTAAGAAATAATTTTGCTTATCATGAATTGTATTTTTTATTTTCTCAGCGATAATCTCATCTTTTTGGGCTACAATTTGTTCTAACTCCCCTTTTTTAATCCCTTCAATATTCGATAGATCTTTCAATAACGCTGGGTCTTGGGAGAAACCTTGGAAGCGGCGTTCGAACTCATTTACTAAATGTTCTTCTTCCTCTGATAATGCTTTGTTTTTTTCTATTTTTGTAGCGATTGTATACATAATTGCAGACACATATTTAGGTGGCAAATTTGCTCCGATATTGCGAATGATTGGTGCACAATCCGAATTTTTCAATGCTTCATCAAAAATGTTATTTGCTTGTTTATTGAAGTTTAAAACACTTACCTTCAATGCTTTTTTTAAAGAAACATTTTGTTCTTTATAATCTAAAATGCCAGAATCAAACTTACTACCCACAAGTACTGCACGGTTTACTGATTCACCTGGTAAAATATTCGATAAAAAATCCAGATCCTCTTTCGTTAAAAATTGACCAGTATAACTTAAAAAGAAGACAATATCACACTTCACAAGAAAATCCATTGTCGTACGACCACGCGAAATAATTGGATCATTCAATCCCGGTGTATCGATAATTTCTGCTTTCTTTAGTAACTCATTGTTTAATTGAATTTCAGTATGTTTTACAATTGGTGTGTAATGACCACCTGAACCTACATAGTTATTCAACTCTTGCATAAATTTTTCTTGATCTTTCCCACGAATTTCAACCGTCTCATCTAAGTATTCATAAATATCGATTTCATTCGTTTCTGCCATTACTACAAGCTCTTTACATGCCTTTAGCTCTTGTGGTATTTTGTTTTCATTTTTTTTGCAAAATTGCTCTTGAGGCATAGAAATACGCGCTCTTTTTTTACATTGTTCTTTATGCTCTGCATATAATTTTGCCATAAATTGATCAGCTGCTTGTGCGTTCTGTTCAATTAAATACCAATCTTTTTTTGAATAAAAAATTATTTTCCCTATAAACTCTTCGCCGTATGTAATTTTTGTAAGTGCCGCTGTCATTGGCGTAGGAGCTTTCGGTAAGATAGATTCGCAATTAAAAATAAGTGCATTTAAGAATGAAGACTTCCCAGCTTTTACCTCTCCAACAATTCCAATTCGAACTGCACGATTTTCTTCCTTAATGGCTTGCAAATTCTCTTCTAACATCTTTGCGTTTTTTTGGAAATCGAGAATATTATTATCGCTGACTAAATCACGGGCCTCCGTTAAAGATTCCGCAATATTTTCAATCAGGTGAATAAATTGTTTCTCTTTAGCTTGCATATGTCACACCTCTTAACTCGTTTAATTGTTGTTCTGTTTCTCCGACTATCGATTGTAACTGTTGCTGCAATAACTCATAACGCTCTGTTTGACTTTCCTTCATTTCCTGCGCCGATTTCAATGCATCTTCCTCAATTAAAATAAGTTCCGCCATTTTTCTTTCTGTTTCTTCTAACAATTCAGCTTCAACTTCTACTAATGAATTACGAATTTCTGGACGAAGTTTATCCATGATCTGCGGAATAACCTCTACTTCAATTCTCTTTTTAACTTCTTCCAATTTACCTTTTTGTCCACCAATACCAAATACTTTTAAAATTTCCGGTAAGAATACGATAATCAGTTCTAACCATGGTGCAACCACAGATGTTGTAATAGCTAGTACACTTGAAATTACCTTATACATTTTCAATGACTGATCAGTTACTTTTTGAATCTTTTGCAACGCTCTTACTGTGTCCGATAGCTTCGCAGCGATATCTTCACTCATATTCGCAGTATCAATATTTAACGATTCGAAATCAATACCTTGCAAAAATTCTGTATACGATTCTTCTGTATAACGTTTAGTTGCTTCTACTAAAATAGGTCGTAGCGTATTATTCACTTGGCGTGAAAATCCACTTTCGCTCGATAATACAGCTGTCGCTAATTGATACGAGTTATTAAATAATGCCGCTTCTGCTTCCGATATAATATTTGGTAACACATAGCTTTGCATCTTTTGTGTTAACTTTTTACGCTCTTTTTGTAAATTCGTTTCAAGTTCTTTCTTCAAACGTATATGACCATCAATTTGCTTTTGTATGTCAGACACATCCAAATCTTCTGTTGTCGCTAATTTTTTCAAACTAATTAAAACATACTCATATAGTTCTTCAACCATTGGACAAATCGTTGCATTAAATATTTGTTGAACATCAAAACTTTCAATTATACGTTCCATTTTAATAACTGTTTCAGGATCAAATTTCTTAACTGTTTCAACAACAATTTCCTCTTGAAACTCCCACTCAGCTGTCTCTTTAACCTTCATCACAATGCTTTGTAATAAAGATGGGGCCTTCTTATCTGCTTTGGATACAGCAATGGCTAAGTTATGATTGTATTGACGAATTTCATGAATAAAATCAATACCTGTCTCCTTAATTTCACCTTCTTCACAATCTACAACCATAACGTATGCATTTCCTTGATCTATATACTGCATAATCGCTTTATTGTGGTCTTCTAATGTAGAGTTAAATCCGGGCATATCAACAAAAGTATAGTTAGCATACTTTCGTAAAAACGTATTATTTAATGTAAACCGAAAATGTAATACATCTTTGCTTGGTAATTGCTGAATATCAGCTAATTCCATTTCACGTACTATACCATTCGTAAAAATCACTTCAAATTTATTAATAGATCCATAGCATATTTCTGTTGCTATAGCCGTTTCAGGATTCTGGTTTTCAATTAACAACTCTTCTGATAGTAATGTATTTAATAGAGCACTTTTTCCTGCACTAAAACTTCCAATCATCAAAATTTTCATCGAAAATTGATCTATTTTCCCTTGCAACTTATCTAGCTTTTCTTGTATTTCTCCTTGAATATTATATTCATCGGTAATTTGTTTAATATACTTAATATGATTTAAAAAATTTTTTTGATCAACCATCTCAACATCTCCTAATCACTTATTATTAAGATAATAAAATTCAGATTGTGCTTCTTAAGATAATTTTATTATTTATAAAAGATCATTACATTCCATATACCTCTTGTTATGCCTCTTACCCCAATTGAATATCTAACTGATTTGTACTTTTTCTTTAAAGATAAATAAAAGGAAATAAGGAATTAGTATATATCCTTTAATGTAATAAAAAATTTACCATGTCTTTATTTTACAAAAAAATACAGCAATATTCACGTCATTTTAAAAAATTATATTACAAGGATGAGAAAAAGGAGGGAATACCTCTCCCCTCCTATAGCAATATTACTGTCCATCCTTGTCCGTAATTGATCTCCCATTCATGCTATTCAATCCTACACTCAACAAAAAAGACCACCAAAAGGCAGTCCCTCAAAACTCAATCCTATTCCCAATCCCCTGCTCCACCGCTTTCTCATACAAATACTTCGCAACAATAATATCCACTACTGCCAAACCAACCGATTTGAAAACAGTAATCTCTTCATCATTCTCCCTACCAGTTCTTTCACCGCTTATAATTTGTCCAAGTTCAGCGTGGATGTCGCTTGCTTCAAATAAACCTTCCTGTATCGGAACTTGAAGGTCTCCTGTTTCTTCTAATGCTGCTTCTTTTGATTCGACTACTACTTTTGTTGCGCTTGCGATGGCGTGAGATGGTAGTTCTTGCATGTTTGGCCTGAATGAACCGACGGCGTTTATGTGGACGCCTTTTTGTAGTTTTTCTGAGAAGACTGGTGTGGATGCGTTCGTAGTTGTGACGATGATGTCTGCTTCGCTTATTGCTTCATTTGCATTGGTGTGAACGTAAGCAGGTTTACCAAATTTCTCTTGTATATATCGCGCAAATGCATACGCTTTTTCCTCTGTTCGATTGTATAAAATGACTTTTTCAATATCTCTAACCGCAAATACAGCTTCTGCAATTCCCTTCGCTTGTTCTCCTGTCCCGATAATACATAAAGTTTTTGCGTTATGACGAGCTAAATATTTTGTCGCTACTCCTGATAAGGCGCCTGTTCGAATCATCGTTAAGTAGGATCCTTCTAAAAGTGCGAGCGGTTCTCCCGTTTGAAAGTCTGATAGCATTACAATCCCGTTTATCGTTTTCTTTCCTATCTTTTTGTTCTGCGGGACTACTGTTACTACTTTTAGACCGAGTGCTTCGAGTCCTTCCGCTACTGAAGGCATAATTAATGCCGTATTTTTCTCATTCGCAAATGGTAGTGAAGTACGTATTGGTGTAATCGTTCTTTCTGCGGAAAATTCTTGTAAAGCAAGCGCCGCGTATTCAATGACTTCATTCATATTTACTAAGTTTCTTTGTTCGTTCGCGCTTATGACTAACATATTTATTCACCCCCTCTTCTTATCCTAACAAAAATCCCCGATTCAAATCATCTCTCGGATCTACAACGAACTGATGAAATCCTGTAATAAATGCATGCCCCGTTACTTTCGGAACGACAGCTTCGTATGTATCTACCGCTGTTACCGACAATACTTCCCCCTCGAATTTCCCATCAGTAATACATTCGTGGACGAAAATTTCTCCCTTTTGTAAATTATCCCTTTCAAAAAGAGTTGCGATTCTTGCGGAAGTTCCTGTGCCACAAGGAGAACGATCTACTTGTCCATCAGCGAAAATTGTTACATTTCGTAACGTAGCGTCTTTCCCTTTCGGTTCATCTGAAAAAATAACGCCGTATATTCCTTTTAACCCTTCTTCAAGCGGGTGCTTTACTTCCATTTTACTCTCGATATAATGTTTAATTTTACCGCCCCACATTTGAATAGCAGGTAAGTCCTTGAAATCAACTTTCAAACCAAATTCTTTACTATCTACTACCGCGTAAAATGCTCCGCCAAACGCGATATCTACTTGAAATTCATAGTCATCTATTTTAATAGGAACGTCTTTTTTGTATACAAATGAAGGGACATTTTCAAATGATACGGACTCTACTTCGCTACCATTAAATTTTGCATACGCAATTACTTCACCAGCAGGGCTATCAATAATGAACTTTTGTTTCTCACCTGTCACTTCAAACATACCTGTTTCAATTCCGACTGTAATAACGGCAATAATGCCATGCCCACACATCGTACTCCAGCCTTCATTGTGCATAAATAACACACCAAAATCAGCGTGAGCACTTGCCGGCGGTGTAATAATACAACCGTACATGCCGTGATGCCCTCTCGGTTCATACATAAGAACCTCGCGAAGATGATCCAAATGTTCCATACAGTATGCACGTCTTTCTAACTGCGTTTCTCCTTTTATTTCTGGCACGCCGCCTGTAATAATTCGAAGTGGTTCCCCAGCTACGTGCGCATCAATCGTTGTATATATTTTACTAACCTTCATTTCAATCTCTCCCCTATATGTTGATACTCTTTTTATTGCAAGTATCATGCCAACGTATAGGAGATAAATTTGTATACATTGTGTAAAAAAACATACACCACTGTCTATTTTTTTATACAGTAGACAGTCGGTGAGTATTAACCCCGAATCAGTCCTGCACTCACAAAATCCAAAACAAAGAACCCCGAAAACTCAGGGTGTGATGCTGTATAGACGAGGTTATCGTTCCTTTTAAAATAAGTTTCCAAAATCAAATTTATATTTCACTCGGCAGTTTTTCCCACTCACTTAAATGCATGACATCTTGTTTTACGTTTTTCTTTTCTGGAAGTAAACATAGAAACTCTAAAGAATTACCGTCAGGATCATAAAAATAAAGATTTGCAGTAGGTGTCCAGGTTTGGACCATAGGCTCGGAAGGTTCAAGACCAAAAGCGGCCCTTGGGTTTATTCCTTTATGAAGAAGCCATTCCCTTGCATGAGTGATTTCTTCATAGTTAACCTTGAATGCAAAGTGACTTGTATGGAATGCTTCTTCTGATACCTCCCAAATACCCAGCATTTGTTCTCTCTTATGTTCTTTATCAAACCAAAAGAATGCTACACGTCGTTCTTCAATAGTACGAGCATGAAATAATCCGAGTTTAGTATAAAACTCTTTTGCCACTTCTAAATTTTTCGTTTTAACATGTGTTTCATATAAAGTACCTGGAAACAAAGCATATTCCCCCTTTATATTTTCAGAAATTCTTACTATAAAGCCTATTTTAAGAAGCTAAAAATAGAAGTGATATCGTATTTTTTTCAATTTTGTAACCCTAATGCTTAACAAAAAGTTCTCGTTTTCACTCCCAATAACCACCAACTAAAAATAGATGCCCTCGGATTCACCACCCGATTCCACACCTCGCCTTATCATCCAACTCCCCCACAAACGAACTCTCACCAAAATTCAAAATAAAAAAGCCTCCGAAACATCGGAGGTATATATTTTAAGTAAACAGTCTAATTAAAACGAACTCTCAATTTATGAAATATTATACAATTTCCATAAAAGGTTTGATTACTTTCTACTATTTAACTATTCCCCTTTACGATAGTACCCATTTGCAATATATACATATAGCATTCCGAAAGGGGCAATAAGCGGGCTAAGCATATAAAGCATTAAAATCTTAAATGCCTTCCACATCAACATAAATAGCAATGGTAAAATAATAAAATGGCCACCCATAAGTGTATTTATCAAGTCATCCCAAACAATTGTTGCAAAAGGAAATAAAAGTCCAGCCAATACAATATATATTGCCAGCGAAAATGAAACTTCACTTACATATAGTAAAAACCCGGATACAGCCATTGAAATAATATATGATTTTACCAAATACTGAGTATCCACCCCATAAAACATTTTTCTGATAAATTGTATCATTTCGGAAATAGCACCTCCTAACATTCCATTTTATTCCTTATTTTAACATATAAAAGTCGCTTATTGATGTTTTAATTAGAATTTTCAGAAATAACTTCAAAGAAACAACTAAAAAACTATTGATTTTCGAAATGAATTTTTATTAAAACATTCAACAAACTCATATGTTACGAAATAAAGAGAAAAGCTATTTTGACAAAAGGTTATTAAAATAGCTTCTTATCTAACAGATTAAATTTTTCATTAAAATCTAATCAAACCCGAACCCCCACCACATCCGGCACTCGCTTCGCAATCTCCTCCCCAATCTTTATACTAGCCGTTGCGGCCGGGGATGGTGCGTTGCAAATGTGTAGAGAGTTTATGCCTGGGATAATGCAGAAGTCATCAACCATATTGCCGTTTGATAAGATGGCTTGTGCCCTTACGCCTGCATGCGTTGGGACGATATCTTTTTCTGTTAGTTCTGGTATTAAGTGCTGTAAGCTTTTTAGGAATGATTGTTTACTGAAAGAGCGCACCATTTCTTTTATGCCTTCTTTCATGTTTGGCATCGCCATTTTCCAGAAGCCTGTGTATGTCATTGTTTCCATGAAGTCTTTTATGTCGAAGTCTTTTTTCGTGTAGCCTTCGCGCTTGAAGCTTAATACTGCGTTTGGGCCTGCGTGTACATCTCCGTTTATCATTCTTGTAAAATGAACGCCTAGAAACGGAAATTCAGGGTTTGGAACTGGGTAGATTAAATGTTTTACGAGATGGCGTTTTTCTGGGACGAGTTCATAGTATTCACCGCGGAACGGAACGATTTTCATATCCGTTAATATGCCAGTCTTTTTCGCAATGCGATCGCTATGTAAGCCGGCGCAGTTAATGAGAAATTTCGTTTTAAATGTGCCTTTGTTCGTCTCAATTGTGACGGCGTCTTTCTTCTCCGTAATACGCTCTGCGGCTGTTCCTACATGTACTTCTCCGCCGCTTTCCTGAATGAGGCGAGCGAATACATAACTGACTCCTTTATAATCAGCAATTCCGCAAGAAGGAACACGGATTGCGCCAAGTCCTTTTACATGCGGTTCAATTTCAGCTAATTCTTCTTTATCTATTTTTGCGATATGTAAATCGTTTTGTAAGCCTCTCTCATATAAGTTATGTAAAAGAGGAAGTTCTTCTTTTTCTGTCGCGACAATTACTTTTCCGCACATGTCATAAGCGATGTCATGTTCTTCACAAAATTGGACCATCGCTGCATTTCCTTCTTTTGCAAACTTCGCTTTATAACTTCCTGGTTTATAGTAAATGCCAGAATGAATGACACCGCTATTATGTCCAGTTTGATGATGTGCGAGTTCCTTTTCTTTTTCAATGATTGCCATTTTCGCATGAGGGAATTTTTTCGTTAAAGCCATTCCAGTTGAAAGGCCAACAATTCCTCCGCCAATAATTATAAAGTCATACATCCTACTTCCCCCTTAATAGTATAAAAGGCAGGTCTCTTTGTAAGACCCGCCGTACATATTATTTAGAAAAACAACCACGTTGACGCATTAGTTCTCTATATAAATCTTTATTTTTTTCGAATGCCGCTCTTCCGTGCATCCAAAATAGATTATTTAAAAGAACTAAATCTCCTACTGGTAATTTTAATGCATGTGTTGCTGGTGAATTTTCAACAGAATAAGATAAATCTTTTAGATAGTTTGCTTGTTCAATATTATCTGGATACGCAAACTGATCAATAAAGCAAATACACGGTGCGTTATTCACATCAAAAAATGTTTCACGATAGACGATTTCTTGTGAGTTTTTACTTGGTGGTGCTTTATACGTAATTTTAACAGACGCGAGCGAATGGTCTCTAAACTTCTGAAGATCTTCCCAATCGTCTAAATGTAGTAAACGTGATTCCCCGCCTACTGCATTTTGCTCTTCAATCTTCATCATAAGAAGCCAATCTGTCGGCTCATCAACGAATGTTCCGTCTGTATGAAGTGTAAATAATCGGTACGCTTGGCGAAGATAAGAATCACTACTATCCGTATCTTTCACATTAAATCTAGCATAATACGTTCCTGTCATCGCATCAAAGTTTGGCGTTCCAATTAAATGTGTTAATGCTGTCGCAAATTTCACGTATTCTGCTGGATCTACCGTTTCGCCTTGTACCCCAATCGTAAATCCGCCCGTTTCACGGTCATGAATAATACCGCGAATGTTATCCATAAATGATTGCCCAAAGATCTTTCTCATTCCGTCAGCAAGATTAAATCGAGAATAAGGAATGTATTGCAGTGACTGCTCTGAATACTCTTTTACCTCTTCAAAAAATTGCTTAAGCAATTGCTGATTTAATACGATATGATATAAACGTTTATGCTCTGGATGAGGAACAATTTCATACCCCTCATATTTTTTTGCAAACTTCATCTTCGCACTTTGTTCTGTAATAATCGACATTTTAATTCCTCCCTAAATGAAATATGAAGAACGTATTGACGCTTTTTACAGACAGTTATCCTTATCTTCTGTATGCCGAGATCCGGTCTTACTGCCCTAACAGCAAAAAGCCAGTCATACGCATCCACGACATAACAATCGCAGATACATACAACTGGCTCATAATTACGAGTGTTCTTTAATCTCTTAAAGTACAATAATAATAGACAGTTCATATGAAAATATGTGTAAAACAGGTAAGCAAGATCGAATTTAGAGAAGGCTAATTTCTCGAATGGATCTTATTAATTAATTAAATAATAATTCAAAATATTCTAACTGTCAATTCGTTTTTTATTATTTTCTCGACATACTTTACACATTTTACAAATCCCTTTGCTCTCTGCACATCCTCTTTTTTTCGTCTCTTGCTTTACAACCTGCACGTCATTTAACTTTTTCATATTCCTTGCCTCCCCAATAAAATAAGCCAGTCGTATCCCTTTAAAAGAAATACAACTGGCTCTTGTTTATGGTGATAAAGTGAAACTTTGATCAGCGGGGACGTAGTTCATCCCCACTGATCATTAGTTTCACCAATCGGACATTTACGGGCAGTTAATCTCCAGCTATGTTTGTGAGCTGGAGGTCTTACTGCCCGTAAATGTCGGGTAAACTAGACAGTTTTTATGGTGTTGTTTCCTCGTACTCACCTTGTGGCTGCTCATCATTTAAATAACTTACATATTGGCGGTGCAAATCTTTTACTGCACTAACAATCGCGTTTTGCGCTTTTCCTTGATAATGGTCTGTAATATCTTCAACGATTTCTTCGATACCATCTCGTAAACTATGTCCTCTCAAAATTTGAGCGACGAAGTCTCTACCGTGCTCTGTCGCAAGCGTGCATGATGCTTCAATAATGACATGATATTTATGATCTGCCTCAATTGTAATTGTTAATGTTTCATACATACTGCGAACAGCCATCCCTTTCGGAAGCCTCGAATGTCCTGCCATAAAAAATGTCCCTTTACGCATATTTCATCCTCCGTTACTATGTTTTTTAGTGTTTATACTCGATCTACGTATACTGTCTTTATTCTCGTATAAAATTCTTTCGCCGCTTTTCCTTGTTCACGCGGTCCAGCACTAGAGTTTTTCATTCCGCCAAACGGAACTTGTGGCTCTGCTCCTGCAGTTTCTGAATTCACATGAACCATTCCAACTTCCATATCATCAATAAACCGTTGCGACAAACTTAAATTATTCGTACAAATCGATGCACTGAGTCCGTATTCTGTATCGTTCGCTAAAGAAACAGCTTCTTCATAACTATTTACTTTAAATAAACAAATAACTGGGCCGAAAATTTCTTCTTTCGCAATTCGTGCATCTCCGTCTACATTTTCAAAAATAGTCGGTAGCACGTAACAACCATTCTGTAATTCTATTTCGTTCGGTACACTGCCTCCATACAGTAAAGAAGCCTCTCCTTTTCCTACTTCAATCATCGATAAAACAGATTGCTGTTGTCCCTTTGAAACGCACGGGCCCATAAATGTATTTGGATCTAACGGATTTCCAACTGTAAGAGCTACCGTACGCTGCAACAGTCGATCCTTAAACGCTTCATAAATACCCTCTTCGACTATTACTCTACTTGTTGCGGTACATTTTTGCCCGGTTGACATAAACGCACCTTTTATCGCAATCGTTACCGCCTTCTCAATATCGGCATCCTTTAATACAACTAACGGATTTTTCCCGCCCATTTCTAATTGAACCTTTTTCCTCGTTTCAACGGCTGCTTTTTGAATGATGTTTCCAACGTGATTAGAACCAGTAAAAGACACCGCCTGTATATCTGGATTTCCCGTTAATTCTGCTCCAACTTCAGATCCTTTTCCGAATACGCAATTGATAACTCCAGCTGGAATACCAGCCTCATGAAAAGCATTTACAAGATGGTACACCGATTTTGGCGTCACTTCCGCTGGCTTAATGACAATCGTATTTCCGTATATAAGTGCCGGCGCCATTTTCCACGCTGGAATGGCAATTGGGAAATTCCATGGCGTAATTAATCCCACCGGACCTACAGCTACACGTTTACTGTAAAGCATTGTACTTTCATTAGTAGACGGGATAATCTCTCCGATTGGTTGATTTGCTTCTCCTGCATAATATTCAAGAATGCTAATCGCCCGCTTCGTCTCTCCTATTCCTTCTGCAATCGTCTTTCCTTCTTCATTCGTTACATCTTGACCAATTTCATTTACCTTTTCTTTTAAAATAGCTGCTGCTTTCCATAAATAATTTGCTCTCTCTTGAAACGATAACCTTTGCCATTTATGAAAAGCTTCTTTCGCCGATGCAATTGCGACTCTTGTATCTTCTATTGAACTAAATGGAAATTCACCTAGCACTTCCCCGTTATGCGGATTATAATTTTTCACATATGCATTCGTGGAAGGTTCTTTCCATTCACCGTTTATATAATTGAGATACTTCATTCCCCTGCCCCCGCCATTTTCATTTTGATAATTTTGCAATTGCTGCTTCTAAAATAGTAAGTCCTTCTTCAAGCTGTTCATCCGTTATAACGAGAGGTGGTAAGAAGCGAAGTACGTTACTATAAATACCTGCGCTTATCGTAATAACCCCTTTACTATGCGTTTCTTTCATAATCGCTTTCACTTCTTCTGACGCTGGCTCTTTCGTCCCTTTATCTTTTACAAGCTCAATGGCAGTCATAGCGCCAAGGCCTCTCACATCACCAACTATTTCGTATTTCTCTTTCCAGCTATGAAACACTGTCATCATACGCTCGCCAATTTCTACAGCACGATTTACTAAATTTTCTTCTTCAATTACATCTAAAACAGCTAATGCAGCCGCGCAAGCAGCCGGACTTCCTGAGAAAGTACCACCTAATTGACCTGGTCCAGGTGCATCCATCAAATCTGCTCTTCCTGTTACTGCGCTAAGCGGCATACCAGCAGCAATTGATTTTGAAAAAGTCATTAAATCAGGAGCTACGCCGAAATGATCCATTGCAAATAAACTTCCCGTACGAGCAAAACCAGTTTGAATTTCATCTGCAATCATAATGATTCCATACTTATCACAAATATTTCGAACACCTTGTATGAACGTAGTCGTCGGAACGATAAACCCGCCTTCTCCTTGAAGCGGTTCCAAAATAATCGCAGCGATAGTATCACTTGCTACTTCCTCTAACATAAAGCGTTCGAAATATGCTAAAATTTGCGCGTCTACTTCTTCTTGCGACAGTCCTTCTTCCGCGCGGTAATAGTACGGATATGGTAGTTTGTATACTTCTGATGCAAACGGACCAAATCCATGTTTATATGGTTTCACCTTACTTGTCAGTGACATCGTCAACAGTGTACGCCCGTGATAGGCACGCTCAAATGAAACAATGGCACTTCTCCCAGTAGCTTTTCTAGCAATCTTCACCGCATTTTCTACCGCTTCCGCACCGCTATTCGCAAACATCGTTTTTTTCTTACAATCACCTGGCGTTAACTCATTCAGTCTTTCCGCCAGTGTAATATAACTTTCATAAGGTGCTACGTGAAAACAACTATGAATCGAAGACTCCACTTGATCTTGAATTGCCTTTACTACTTTCGGGTGACAATGCCCGACATTTTGCATACCAATTCCGCCTGCGAAATCGATTAATTCATTGCCATCTACATCCGTAATAATTGCGCCTTTGGCTGACTGCACATACAACTCTGTAATATTGTAAGGCCCTTCTGGCACCGCATTCTTTCTTCTTTCATGTAATATGCTAGATTTTGTAGTTGTAATATCCTTCTTCTCTTTCAACATAGTATATACCCCTTTTCTTATTCTTTTTCTAGGCTAATTTCTGAATCTTGTATCATCGTAAACTCATTCAACTTTTGCTTATCTATTTTTCTAACCCTTAAAAAGTAACTGATGATTACTAGGATCGTAGCTAGTAATGTCATGTAAAACTGCATTCGCATATCTGCTATAAACGCTTGTGAAACAAATATCGTAATAATCATTAAAAGCGTTGCATATGTGAGATAAGGGAATAACCACATCTTCACTTTCAGCTTCCCAGCCCCTTCGAGTTCCCTGTCTCGTCTTAACTTGACATGTGAAACGGCAACGAACATATACATCAGCATCGTTACCCCGCCCGAACTATTCGCTAAAAATGCAAACAGTTTATCAGGAGATATAAATTTCAACATCGCGCAAATAAATGCAAATACGATACTCGCATAAATTGCGATAACCGGTGTCCCTCTACTATTTAACTTGGAAAAAGCAGAAGGAGCATCACCTTTTTTCGCAAGTGAAAATAACATACGCGAACTCGTATAAATCCCTGAGTTCATAACAGAAAGTAGTGATAAAAATACAACACCATTCATAATTTCTGCGGCTGCAGGTACTCCTGCCATATTAAATAAACTTGCATACGGAAGTTTTAATAATTCCTTATCCGTCCACGGAATAAACAGAACTAAAATCGTTACTGATCCGACGAAGAAAAGCATAAGACGCCATACTACACTATTAATAGCTCGTATAACATTCTTCTCTGGATTTTCCGATTCTCCGGCTGCAATCGCTGCGACTTCACTCCCTGATAACGAGAATGAAATAAACACAACGCTCAGTAAAACAGGGACAATTCCATTCGGGAAGAAACCACCATGTTCTGTAATAATAGAAAGACTCGGTCTATCCACCCCTGGAACGAGACCAAAGAACATCGAAACTCCTAAAATTAAAAACGCAACAATCGCCACCACTTTAATAAACGCTAACCAATATTCAAACTCACCGTACAATTTTACTGAATACACATTCGTCATCGTCATTAACAGAACCATACATAAACTCGCGATCCATGCTGGAATCGAAGGAAACCAATTATTGATCATTACACCTAAAAGCACCGCTTCAATTGCGATAATAATGACCCAGTTAAACCAATATAACCATCCGATCGTATACCCGGCCCACGGTCCAATTGCTTTGTTCGCATACGTTGCGAAAGAACCACTATCAGGATTTTCCGCTGCCATCTCTCCTAACATCCGCATCACGAGCACAACCATTAAAGCACCAATAATGTAGGACAAAATCGCTGCCGGCCCCGACGATTGAATAATCGTTCCACTTCCTACAAACAAACCGCCCCCGATAACCCCGCCAATTGAAATCATTGTTATATGCCGTGTTTTTAAATCTTTCTGTAACTCCTTTTTCTCTTTAGCCAAACAATTCACCAGCCCCTCCATTAGCATGAACGTGCGCCACACCCCATTGATAACGCTTTCTTTAAATCCCCTCCTATTTTAAGTAAAAAATAAAAAGAGCCAGAAAAACAACGCATACAACCGCATTGAATTTTACTGCCCCTATCCTTATGGCTCGTCCTCCTGCTAAGGAAGTTCAAGTGGAAAGAAGTTTCCGCTATTTTCTTTTCAAAACATATACCCGGGCTTGCAGAGAGGCTAATCACTGTCATCCGATAATAAGTTAATCATAATACAAGTAGACAGAATATTCAATAATCACTTTCGCAAATTTCATGAATAATAAAGAAAATTCTCTCCCCCCGCCACATATACTGTTCAAAAGCAAAAGGAAGTGATCCAATGTACTACGGAACAAAAGGCTGGTACGTAGCTGAACTAAAGAAATTAGGCGTGCGCTATCATGAAGGACGCAAACTAGAAAGTTACCGCGGACACGTCTTACGCAATTTACTAATCGCACAACAAGAGAAATTAAAAGAACAGTAATATACTAATGTAACGATATCGTCGATTCTCGGAATATATCAGCGATTTAGCACAATATATCGTCGATTTTTTAAATATATCGACGATTCGACATGAAATATCGATTTATCGACAAATTTCGCCAAATCGTTCCTCCATTCCACCAACCAATCACACATCAATACAAAGCAAAAAAAGGTCACCCAAACGGGTGATCTTTCTTATTCACAAACAAGAATCTGTCTAGTAAATGATCCTTTTCTTGTGATACAGCGATCTGTAATTTCAAATCCTGCTTCATGGATCATGTCGTCCATTGTTTCCATCGTGACAACGACTACCTTTTTAGCGATGCGGCGCGCGCTTGAAAGAATGGAGAACTGGTCTTCTGGTGTTGCATGTGTAAATAAGTCGTACGGCATATCGATAATGGCAACGTCGTAGTTCTCCGTAATTTCCTCGATTGGACCTTTTGTTACTGTTCCTTCAAACCCGAAATGTGCAATGTTTTTTCTCGTTCCAAGCACGACAAGTGGATTAATATCTCTACCAACGATATTAATTCCCATAGAAAGTGCTTCTACTACTACTGTTCCAATACCGCAGCACGGGTCAATCGCTCGTACCCCATCTGGATTTGGTACAGCAATATTTGCAACTGATCTCGCAACACGTGTGCTAAGAGATGTCGAATAACTATGCGGTTTTTTTATGTGATGATACCAAACTGGCTCACTTTCTACATAGTGTCCGAAGTACCAGCGTCCTCCAAGAGGAACAATCCCGAATACGCGCTCTGGATTACGAACATCCGCTTCTCCTTCAATATGCATGCCGAGGTCTCGTTCAATGAGACGTCTTTCCCCATATTCAATTTTATTTTCTTTCCCAAGGTCATTGATTTTAACGAAGATAACTTTAAATGACGCCCCCGCCAAATCAATTTGTTCCACTTGTTTTAGAATACTTTCTAAGTCGTCTCCTTCATACATAACCTCAACGCGCTCTTTTATAAACGCACTTCTACTCGGGTCAATTTTGACATCACTTTTCAAAATATTAACGTGAGACTCCATTCCAAAGAACGAGCGCATTTCCAAGTAACATAAAGCACGCTCCTCCTCGCGAAATGCATACGTATATATACATGCAGGTGTTTTACTATGATTATTCAATCTATGATCATCCTCTATATCGTTATAATTACAATTGCTACAATACTTTTTCATAAAATTAAATGATATCACATGCCGGAAATAAAGAGAAACCCTAATAAATAAAAGAGACTGCCTATTGGCAATCTCTTTTGTTTTATTAACGGAAAGAAGATACTTTATTACCCTTTGCTTCGTAATAATCTAAAATACCTTGATAAATCGCTTCTGCTGCATCTTGTCTCTGCTTTGGTGTAGCAATTTTATCTGCATCACTTTTATTATCTACAAATGCTAATTCTGTTAATACAGCTGGCATTGTATTTTCTCTAATTACATATAAATCACCTTTTTTCACACCACGGTCTGTTGTTCCAAGGGCTGCTACAAGGCGTTTCTGAATTTTGTCTGCTAATAAGCGACTGTCTTCCGTATATGGATTCGTTGACCTTGTTGGTGCTGCTGCATAATAGAATGTTTCTGTACCGTGTCCTTTTTTATCATCCGTACCGTTACCATGAATACTTACAAAGATATCACCATTATTTTTTTGAGCAAACTCTACTCGTTTTTTCAATGAATCTGTTGAGTTTACTCCTGGACGTGTATTATCTGTACGAGTGAACATAACAGTAAATGGTGCCTTTTGCTCAAAGATTTTCTTTAATCGTAATGATACATCTAATACAGTTTCACTTTCTTTCTCATAATAACCAACATTACCTGAGTCAATTCCACCGTGACCTGGATCAATAATAATTGCTTTACCTTCTAAGAAGTTCTCTTGTTTTACTGGGTTTAATTGATTTTTATCAACCCACTGGAAACCAGCGCCTACGCGGATACGAATCCAGCTGCCACTCTCTTCCATAACCGTTACTGTTTGTGCATCATATGTACCTAGCACTTTAGAACTATGTGAAGCTGTTTCATAAGTAGTAAATCCTTCATTAATCGTTTCTGTTTTTTCTTTTAGAGGTGTCCACTTCTCACCTTTACTTGTTACAATTTTCAACCAGCCGTCCGCTCTTTGCTCTGTCACTTCAACCATTTGCGGTTTATGTTGAACGTCAGTAATGCCAGATGATAATGATGGTTGATGATATGTAATAAAGTTTCTGTTCATATACATTCTTTTTGATGTATTTGTTTTATTTTGATCAGCCATTGCAATGAACTGAGCTGCTTCTGCACGAGTTACAGTTCCTTCAGGCTTCCAGCCATTTTCCGTACCTTTAGAAATCTCTAAAGCTACTAAAATATTAGCTTGTTTCTTACCCCAATGAGGTTCCAAATCTTTAAACTGTGTTGGAAGTTCTCCAATAATTTTCTTATCTAATGAGTATGCTTGTACTAACATAGATGCCATAGATGCACGGTTAATTTGGCTTGATGGATTGAATTTACCAGTACCATCCCCATTAATTACACCTGCTTTTTCCACTGCAGCAATGTACGGAGCTGCCCAATGGCTTTGTGCATCTTTAAAAGATGGCTTTGCTTTTGGATCAACTGGTAAACCAAGAACGACTGCTAAAATTTTTGCAGCTGACCCTCTATCTACTGCTTCAGATGGAGAAAACGTTCCATCTGGCTTTCCATCAAGCGCTTTTTTTCCTACTAAATAATCAACTGACTCTTGCGCCCATGTAGGAACATCCGAAAACTTCTTCGCTGCTGCGAAACTACTTACTGGAGACGATAATAAACTTGCGGCTAAAATACCTGCCGCGACTGCACGATACTTCATAAAAAATAATACTCCTCTCGACAATCATCTTTTTAATAACGCGTAATCTTAATATATAAATTTCGACAAATCCGAACAAAAAAAATTAGTGCGCCTCTATCATTTTATAATACTCGAATTATGTAGTAAACCTACTTTCTTAATATTGTAAAATAAATTACAATTAATTTACTTTTTGTTAAATAAAGTCGATTTCTCTGCAAACAAAAAATAGGCTACTAGAAGTAGCCTATTTCTTTTCTTATTCTGCAATCATCTCTGATAATACATATGCATAAACAAGTGCTTCTGTATGTGCAATCGAACTTTCATGTGTACGCTCAAATGCATGAGAAGAATCAATACCTGCTCCAATTAATGCATGTTTTACATCAAATCCAGCGCGAATCGCAGCGGATGCATCCGATCCATAGTACGGATAAATATCTACTTTATATTCAATATTGTTCGTTTTCGCAAGCTCTACTAAATGTTTACGTAGTGCATAATGGTACGGACCACTAGAGTCTTTTGCACAAATAGATACTGTATACTCGTCAGATGCTTGTCCATCACCTAGCGCTCCCATATCAACCGCTAAATATTCAACCGTTTCTTCTGGAATATTAGAGTTACCACCGTATCCAATCTCTTCATTGTTAGAAATTAAGAAATGAGTTGTATATGGTAATGTTACGTTTTCATCTTGTAATCTCTTAATTAATTTTAATAGAATCGCAACACTTACTTTGTCATCTAAATGACGTGATTTTATGTATCCACTCTCTGTAATTTGAACGCGTGGATCAAATGAAACGAAGTCTCCCACTTCAATTCCTAATTCACGTACTTCATCAGCTGAAAATACGCGCTCATCAATACGAACCTCAATATTTTTCTCATCACGTTTCGCTTCACCTGCATCTTTATATACATGTACAGATGTTTGGTGCATTAAAATCGTTCCTGTATACGTCTTGCCACTTGATGTTTCAATTTCGCAATATTCCCCTTCTACAGAGTTCCAGCGAAATCCGCCAATCATAGAAAGACTCAGACGACCGTCAGGCTTAATTTCTTTTACCATCGCACCTAACGTATCAACGTGTGCTGTTAATAAACGGTGCTGTGCATCATTTTTCCCTTTTACTGTTAAAATAAGAGCACCTTTATTGTTACGTTTCGTTTCTACATTCCACTCACTTACATAGTTTTCAATAAAACGAATAATTTTCTCTGTATTTCCAGACGGACTTGGAATAGAGACAAGCTCCTTAATCAATTCCATCGTTTCTTTCGCATGATGTGCCATTGTCGTTTCCTCCTCATTTTTTCTATTATTTAGTATACCGAATTTACTATAAATCCTCTACTCATATAGCTTAATTTTCTAAATTATAGTAAAATTCACTTTAGTATACAAAAGGAGTTATAAAATATGAATATATCCAAAAAACATGCACACATTGCACTCACTTGGTTTTTAGCATCATTATTTTGTTTACAAGTTTCTTATGCAGTTCATACTACTACTTCTATTACAATTGGCTGGGTATTAACAGCTATCTTCTTCATTATTAGTTTATTTGCAACAAAAAAGCATAGCGTTACTCATTAACGCTATGCTTTTCCTATAAAACTATTCTTCTGAAACATCTAATAAATAAATGCCTCTTTCAAACCCACCACGCTCTATTTCTTTTTGCTTACGAAGACGTTCTATGTCTTCAATTGTTGCACCTTCTGCACGCGCTAATGAAATGATCACTTCCAGTGCATCCGCAAGAGAATCAAGCGCATGTTCACGCTCTTTCATAGAAGCAAATTCACGAATTTCTTCTGTTCCAATTTTCGCTAAAGCTTGTATGTATGCTTGTCCTGTTAATTTTTGTGCTGTATATGTTTTTCCAGACATTAAAATCTTCTCTGGAACACGATCTCTTACTAACTTGTTATATGCTGACATCATTCATCCTCCTATGTTTAATAGCATCCGAGCTCTGCTGTATAGAAAAACCATTTCTTCGTCACGCATGCACTAATCATATCAATTCCTGATCCTTTTGCTCTTACGTGCGGAAAGAAATAGTGCTCTGATCCTTCTTCTTCCTTACCATATAAAGTTTGGTACTCAGCTGGAATTCCTTCTTTTTTCACATCTTTTTCTTTCGTCACCCCGCCAGAAAACGCAACGCTTGGATGTCCTTCAAAAAACAAAGCAGTTCGCACCGCCATAGATGGTGTACTATGCAAAGCATAATATGCTATTACAATCATGCTGATAACACCGATAAATTTTTTCATATATTACTCCTTAAAAAAAAGTGCTAACACAATTATACTAAAATGTGTTAGCACTTTCTCCCCTTTACCCTAAATTAACCGGCAGTAAAACTACCACTACACTTTATTCCCCTTTAAATGCCGGCAAACGTTTTTCTAAAAATGCAGCAATGCCTTCTTTATGATCCGCTGTTTGTCTCATCGCATATTGACCGCGTTTTTCAAGCTGCAATGTTTGTTCTAAATTAGAGCGATTTACTTCACATAAAATTTGCTTCGTCTGAATCATCGCTTTAATTGGCTTTTGTGACCATTCACTAATTTTTTGCTTCACAGCCGTTTGGAAGTCCTCGCCGATTACTTCATCAATTAAACCGATATCAAGCGCTTCTGTTGCTGATAATTTCTTTCCTTCCCAAATAATTTGCTTCGTCATATTTTCACCAACGCGCTTTTGAAGGAAGAAATGGCCGCCTCCATCTGGAATTAAAGCGATTCCAATAAAGTTCATCGCAATAATCGATGATATATCTGCCATCACATAGTCAGCTGTTAGCGCAATACTTAATCCAAGACCAGCAGTTGGTCCATGAATAGCACTAATAACAAGCTTCGGCATCGTATATAAAGTCACGACAACTTCAGAAATAGTATTCATAATACCATCAAACTTGCTTTCATCATTACTTGAAAGCATCGATTTAATATCTCCACCCGCAGAAAAACCACGGCCGTTCCCGCATAACACAACAATATGCGCCGAACTCTCCGCTACTTCTTTCAGTTTTTGTAATAGCTCTTTTAACGTTGGCTCATCTAATGCATTTAACACCTCTGGGCGATTGACCATAACCGTTGCAACGCGCCCTTCATACTTCACAACAACAGATTCTGTTTTACTTGTTACTTCCATTATATATACCCCTCTTTTCCACATAAAGATTATACTTATATAATTATAGAAAAGAGGTGAAAAACCCTTCTTTTTTCTTAATTTTCTGTCTAATAATCTCGTAATTTGTATATAACCTTGTATAAAACATACAATTTCGTTGAAAAATATAGAAATTAAAGTCGTTTTATCCCCTCTCTTCATCTATTTACCATTACAATGAAATGGTGTATTCTTAAGTCTGATATAAAAATTAAATATAGAAATTCATTCCCCTTCCTATTAATAGAGGGGTGCTGAAATAAAGGAATGAAGAAATGGAGGAACATATGGTTACTAAGTTAAAACAGACGGATAACTACTTCCCGCATTTCCTACTGCTATTTATCGTGTTTCAACCAATTTTAGATTTATTAACGTCTTTTTCAATCTATATATTGCACATGAGCGCAACAGTCGGAATCGTAGTCCGTTTCGCCTTTATGCTTCTTGCATTAGGTTATCTACTTCTTCATCATAAACAACAAGGTGCGAAAAAATATATTCTTTATTTATGTCTCTTTGGCATCGTACTTGCAATCGGCCTTGTGAATAATTTAATGGTCAAGTCTCCAGTTTCATTTGGAGAAGAAGTGAAATTTATTTTGAAAAGTGTATATCCAATTGTACTACTGTTTGGATATATTATCGCACTGAAAGAACTAAAGAATAACGAATTTGCGTTTCATAAAATCATTACGTATTTCTTATATGCAACGTTAATTTTAAGTATTTCAATCATCGTGGCAATGGCAACTGGTACAGATTTCCCAAGCTATCCGAACTCAAAAATCGGTTCAAGAGGATGGTTCTTTGCTGGTAATGATTTAAGTTCCATTTTCGCAATTATGTTCCCAATCGTTGTTTTATACTCGGTACATAAAACAACTTCTTTCTCAAAAGTGTATTACTGGATTCCAACTGTACTTGCGATGTATGCAAGCATTATGATCGGAACGAAAGTAGGCTATGGTGCCATCGTTATTACACTCGGCATTGCTCTTTTCTTCTTATTCATTGAATATATGATGCATCGTAAAAAAGAAGGAAAAGGATTCACATATCTTGTAAACACAGTTGTTGCTGCTGTCGTATTAGGAGGGTTACTCGTACTTACACCGCAAACTCCTATCGCAAAAAACATGAGCATCCATTTACAAATATATGAATACAAAAAATCAGTACAAGAAGAAAAGGATCGAAAAGAAGGAAAAGAAGTTAAAGAAGAAGAACATAAGCAGGGTGAACTAACAGACTCTGAAATGAAAAGTTTAATTTACAGTGATCGTGACAAGTTTTTAAAAGTATACAAACAATACTATAAAGAAGCACCACTATCTCAAAAACTCTTTGGAATGGGCTACGCTGGTAACTATACAACGAAAATGAAGTTAGTCGAAATGGATTTCCACGACCTATTCTTTGCATTCGGAATTGTCGGCTTCCTTATGTACCTATTGCCGCTTCTTTATTTCGGTATAAAAATATTCATTCGCTTGATCACAAACTTCAAGAAACTATTTAGCGTAAAACATATGCTACTAGCTAGCACACTCGTCCTATCGCTCGGTATCGGATTTATGTCTGGACACGTCTTAACAGCACCAGCCGTTAGTATTTTCTTTGTTGTGATACTTGCTTACTTAATTGTTGATTTAGAAATAGAATAAGAAAGAAGCAGCATCCATTTGGATGCTGCTTCTTTCTATTGAAACGATGCATGAATCTGCTCCAACACCTCATCAATATTATCCTTCGTAATAACAATACCGAAATCTTTAGGTACATTACGATCTTCTTTATCCACAACTTTATGTGCAATTATCTTTCCGACTTCTGGTCTGAAATGATGTCCATCCATATAATTATCTAAGTTCTTTGTTACTGAATTTAAATACATGAAATGATGTACTTCTCCAAATACATCGACAGCATCATGGAGCCATCTTTTATAATCTTCCCATCGACCTGATTGAATCATCGTACGGAACAATGGCTCTGAAACAGGAGTTGTAAAAATATAAAACTTCGTATTTGGATTATGAGATTTTACAGCACCTAATATTTCCTTCATATTTTGATACTCATAATTCCCGCCATAAATCTCTCTACTAAATTTATCTACTTGCGCGGCAATTTGTGTATCACGCTCTTCTTTCGTATACTCACGCATCGACTTTATGTTATCACGATTATATACATCAATAGTCTTATTGTGATGAATGGAGTTTTGAATTGTATTTCGGGAATATGTAATCCCATCCATACTCACATACGATTTAATTGGATATAGTAAGCTTTGCGCCTCATTAATATATACTTCTGGCTTTTCAAAACCGATTTCTCTATTTTTGTTCGTTCCAAGGAAATCTAAACCAATCACAATAGAAGATAATTCACTACCTTTTCGCTCTTTTGCATATTCAATATACGCATCGTACTCACGCGGATCTGTACTACTTACCGCATAATTAAATGCATTTAATCCGAGAAAATCATTCTCATTAATAAACGTTGTTCTACTACTTCCAAGTATAACGCCATCATAAGTAAACGGACGATATGTTATATAATTCGTTTTTTGTTGTCTCTCATTAAACCCAAACTGAACATCATTCCACTTATTTTTATGCGAGAATAACCAAAGTGAATCTGCATAGCCATTAAATATTCCAACACCTGTAAGTGGAACAAAAACACATACAAAAACGAAAATAAGCCACTGTTTGTTTTTCATATTCTCCACCTAGAAATTAAAGTATAAAAACTCACTAATACTCGTTAAATGTAGCACACTATACACAAGTAATATTGCAGTAAATAACGCCGTCCATACTGTCGGGCGGAATGAGTCTTTTAACTGAATTGAATTTTTTAAGAAGAAACTAATACATAATGCTCCGAAAATATACGCTACTATTTCCGTATTTAATAATGAAACATGGTATGCTTCAGTAAATGAAACACCGTACTCTTTTAAAAATTGTAGCTTCTCAATAATAAATACTGGGAACACGCTATTTGCTAGTTCGAATCCATTAAATCCAAACATTCCTTTTAACACTTTCACCGCATCATGCATCGATGTTGCTCTAAAGAATACCCACGTTATATTAATGAAGAAAAACGTCACGAGCCATCCTGCCCAAGCCGGCATGCGCCCTCCTGCTTTATTCCACAAACGATGAACGACAGAAGCTAATCCGTGCAGAAATCCCCAGAAAACAAATGTCCAACCAGCCCCATGCCAAAGTCCACTTATTAAGAAGACAATCATAATATTGACGTATGTACGCGTAATACCTTTTCGATTTCCTCCAAGAGAAATATACACATATTTCGTTAAAAATTGGCTTAATGTCATATGCCAACGATGCCAAAAGTCTTGTATACTCACCGCTTTATAAGGCGAGTTAAAGTTTTGAGGCAATTTAATATTGAACATTAACGCAATCCCAATTGCCATATCGCTATATCCACTGAAATCAAAGTATAACTGGAATGTAAACGCTAATGATGAAAGCCACGCTTCAACAAAGGTTAGTGACTGCTGTACATCAAACCCTTCCCGTACGACAGGAGATAAAACGTCTGCAATCCCTACTTTCTTGAAAATACCGATGGCAAATACAAAAATACCGAGAACGATATAATTTGATTGCCAACGCTTTTTACTACGATCCGCAAACTGCGGCATAATTTGTGCATGGTGTACAATTGGTCCTGCAATAAGTTGCGGGAAAAATGTTACAAACAGAGCGTAATCAAGAAAATGACATGCCTCCGTTTCTCCGCGATATGTATCTACTAAAAACGCAATCTTTTGGAATGTATAGAAACTAATCGCAAGCGGTAACGTTAATGATAATAATGTAAAATGAGTTCCAAATAACGAATTCACATTTTGTAAAAAGAAATCATAGTACTTGAAATAACTAAGCATTCCGATATTAAATATTAAGCCTACTGTTAAAAGAAATTTACTCTTATGCTTCACGAGCCTCATTCCGATAAAGTAGTTCACAATGAGCGATACTAACATAAGCGGCAAATATTTTATGTTCCAATAACTATAAAAAAATAAAGACGCTGCCACAAGCCAAGCTTTCGCTAAAGTAGTTTGTCCAAACTTATTTAATAAAAAATATAAAAGAAATGCTATCGGTAAAAATAAAAAAATAAACTCAAACGAGTTAAATAACACACCATCTCTTCCCTTCTAAACAAATCACACCTTATTCATCTTATCTTATCCAGATAGTGGGTGTCAAAAGGATTCCATACCGCTTTCCTTCTATTATATAGAATAATTATTTTAATCGAATTATTAACATGCTAAAATATTAAAGGCACTATTATATAAAAGAATATATAATAGATATGTCGGTTTTTTTTGCACGAAATGTATTTCGAAAAAGTGAGGAGAGTCCTTTGGTATTTAGTAGTTCGATTTTCTTATTTATCTTTTTACCTCTCGTATTATTTCTCTATTTTATAGTGCGTGCCGAGCTACGTAATTTCGTATTACTTGCATTTAGTTTAATTTTCTATGCATGGGGCGAACCACGTTTCGTTCTTTTAATGCTCTTTTCCATCGTATTAAACTACTGCTTTGGCCTACTCGTGCATCATTATGATAAACGAAAAAATATGAAAGTCACATTTTTAATTATGGCTGTGGTCGGAAATATTTTATTACTTTCTTATTTTAAGTATATTTCATTTTTCACAGACATCTTAAACAATGCATTGCACTTATCTATTCATGTGGAACCTATTCCACTACCAATTGGAATTTCATTTTATACATTCCAAGCGATGTCCTATGTCATCGATATATACCGTAAAGATGGGGATGTTCAAAAAAATCCACTTAACTTAGCGCTATATATCTCTATTTTCCCTCAGCTTATTGCCGGACCAATTGTTCGTTACAATATTGTCGCTGAGCAAATTAAAACGCGCATCCATTCTTTTGAACGATTCACAGAAGGTATTCAAATTTTCGTTCTTGGACTAGCGAAAAAGATATTAATCGCCAACCAAGTTGGATTTGTCGCTGATAAAATCTTCGCCTTACCACCATCTGAAATAAGTGTTGGAACGGCATGGATCGGTATTATCGCCTATACCCTACAAATTTATTTCGATTTCTCAGGGTACTCTGATATGGCAATCGGACTTGGAAAAATGTTCGGATTTGATTTCCCGAAAAACTTCAACTATCCGTACATCTCTAAATCTATTTCAGAGTTTTGGAGAAGATGGCATATTACACTCGGCTCTTGGTTCCGCGATTACATATATATCCCGCTCGGCGGAAACCGCGTTTCAAAACTAGCGAATTATCGTAACCTCTTCATCGTATGGGGGTTAACTGGTTTATGGCACGGGGCGAGCTGGACATTTATCGCCTGGGGCTTATATTACGGCTTTATTATTTCAATTGAAAAAGCTGGATTCGAAAAAATATTAAACAAACTATGGAAGCCGCTGCAACATGCATACGTATTAGTAATCGTTATGATCGGTTGGGTCTTCTTCCGAGCTGACAACTTCGCTTACTCGTTCCAATATTTAAAAGCAATGTTCGGCATAGGTGGGCAATCATTCATCGATGACAATACAATGTTATACGTACATGAATACATCATCGTATTTATCATCGCCTTTATCGCAGCGACACCAATTTTAAAACGAATTAAAAACATACTAGAACTTGCACCAAAAACGTATATGTTCACAATGCAATTTGTACGTCCTATATTATTACTAACATTATTTATGATTTCGGTTATGTACTTGATTAACTCAACATATAATCCATTTATTTATTTCAGGTTTTAACTGATGTAGGAAGGAAAAGTTATTATGAAAAAATTGGGGAACCTCATCCTGTCTATCGGTTTTCTCACCATTATCTTTTCATTTGGCATATTATCGTTACTCAAAACAGACCGAGACATTTCACCAGTTGAAAATCGGCCGCTCGCTCAAAAACCAGCACTTACGAAAGAAGCTCTCCTAACTGGTAGCTTCTTTAAAGATTTTGAAACATACACAAATGATCAACTAATCGGACGAGATGAGCTTATTAAAAACTATACGATTGCTCAAATTAATATGGGCAAATCTCTCATTAACGACATTATTTTAACTGATGATAAATGGCTCCTTAAAAACCCGGCGTGGACAAAAAAATATAATGAAATTGACCAATCCATGTCTGCTATAAACGACTTATCTCAGTTTTCAAAAGAACAAAACGTTGAGTTTTACTTTGCTTTACCACCGTCAAAAACGAATGCATTATCATTTAAATTACCTTCTCATATTCACACATATGCAGAGGAAAATTTAAATTACTTTCTAAAGAAACTTCCAGCTGACGTAAAGCCAATAAAAGTTATGGAACACTTGAAACAGAACTATACAAACGAAGAAATACAGGACATGTATTTCAAAACAGATCATCATTGGAATATGGACGGCGCCTTCTTAGGCTACCAATATATAATGAACACAATCGGGCAACAATCTTCTATATATAAAGGAAAAGAAATAAAAAAAGAAGACTACACTCGTACATGTGCGCAAAATAAACATTTAGTTGGAAGCTTCAACAACCAGCTATACCAACTCATCGATGCCAATGGTGAAAAATTGTGCTACTACACACCGAAAGACGGTTTCAACTTCACAAGCGTAACCGCAAAAGATGTGAAAGGTACTGTTCACCAAAACTTAGATGACATATACGGCGTAGAAAAACAAAAAGATACAACATCATACGCAGGTTATTACACAGACGACTATCCAGAAATCGTCATCGAAAATAACAATGCACCAAATGAAGTACGCGCCTTAGTCCTAAAAGACTCATTCGCAAACGCAATCGTGCCACACTTAGCACAAAGCTTTAAACATACATCTATCCTCGACCTGCGTCACTATCACGAAAAAGATGTATATCAATACATTAAAGACAACAATATTAACATGGTATTGTTCGTGTATAGTGATTCGAATTTGAGTGGGGATATGTTTAAGTTTAAGAAATAGAAAGAAGCCTCTTGTATTTTTACAAGAGGCTTCTTTCTATTAAAAAAATCAGCGGGGATGAATCCCCACTGATTTTTCACTTTATCTATAATCGGCTTATAGATTTGGGTTGTTAAGAACGTTCACGTGTACAGCTTGTGAACCGATTTCGCTTGTTAGAACATCTTTCTCACCTAATACTTTGAATACTAACGTACCTTTGTCAGTGTACTTAGTAGTTAAAGTATCGTAAAGGTCTGCCTTGAAGTTTGGAAGTGCAGAATCACTTGTTTGAGATACTGTTACATAGCCAAGCTCTACATCGCCAGCGTTAAATGCAGCGTCACCGTTTCTATCTAAGTAAAGTTTACCTTGCTCGTCACCAGATTTTACAACACGTACTTTATGTTGTGTTTCTTTCGTTAAGTTAATACCTTTTACGATATCATCAAGGTTACTCTTCTCAAGTTCTAATACAGTACCGATGTTAATTTTCTTCTCAACGAAGTTTTCTGTTTGAACTGGTTTGAAGTTTACAGATTCAATAGCGATTGTCTCTTGAACGATTTCGATTGTCGCTTTACCAGCAGTTGCACCATTTTTCGTTAAGTGGATATCAACTTTACCTGGAGTTTTACCTGTAACAACAACTTTATTTCCAACAATCTTAGCTTCAGCTACAGCTGGATTTTTAGATTCAACTACATAACCTTCTAAGTTTTCAGGATCAGAATATACGCGATCTGAAGTGTACTTAGATAATTGATACTCAACTTTGTTAGAAACATTTAAGTCAAGTTTTGTATCAGGTGATGCACCGTATTGACCTACTTTAGATACAAGTTCGAAGTTTTTGAATGCAACGTTACCTTCTGTTACGTTCACATATAATGAGCCTAAAGTAGCACCGTTACCGTTTTGGAAGTGAACTGTACCTTCGCCTACGTCATTACCTGTAACACCAATTGTTTTTGTACCGATTGAACCAGAGTCAGTCGTTACTACATCTAATCCACCTTCTGCAACTACACCTGTTTTCGGAAGAACTTCTTTAATTGCAGCTGTGTTAGCACCAAATGGATCGCCATATTGGTCAGTTGTTACGAATGTAACAGGTAATGTTTTGTTTTGAACAACTTGTAATTTATCTGGGTTAGCTTTTACTGATGCTAATTTACGAGAATCAGTCGTTACTTTAAATTTAACATCTTTTGTAACGTCGCCTACTTTAATAGTAAGTGTAGCTTCACCAGCAGCCTCAGCAGTAATGTAGTTATTTACTACAGAAATAATACCGTGGTTTGAAGATTTAATGCTAATTGATCCTGGATCAACTACTTTATCTTCTCCAGCAATTGTAGCAACTAATTTATTAAGAGATGCTTTTTCACCAACAACTAAGTTTTGGCTATTTAAAGCAAAGTCTTTACCAGAAAGCTTGCTACCATAGTTTACAACACCATCATTATCAGCATCTAATGCAAATACAACATTTTTAATTGCAGAAGCTGGTGTATCAAGGTTTTTCACTGTAATAATACCAGTGTTAGAAACTGTTAAACCACCGCGTTTTGTAACTTGTACTTCTACTTTATAGTCAGCTGGTGTAATGCCAACAGCAAGTTTACCTGTAGTAGAAGTAGATACTCCACCTTCAAAGATGTTTGCTGATGAACCATCTAAGTTATTTGCTACAAATTTGACGTCATGGTCTGCTAAGTTTAAGTATTCAACATCAGCGTTACCTTTTTCATCGTTTAATTTGAAAGCAACTGCTTGACCAGCACGATCATCATCAAATGTAAGTTTTTCTACTGCTAATTTTTTCACTTCGTATACGAATTTCGTTACGAATGATTGGTTTTTCACTTTTACAGTAAGATTTTTATTTGGGGCTACTTTACCACCAAGTGTTACAGTTGCAGAATTACCATCAGCACTTGCTTCGATTGCAACAGCTTTGTCTCCTTCAAGAGTTACATCATCAGCAGAAAGTTTGTCTAAGCCAGTACCTGTTAATGTTAATTTCGCTGGTTCAGAAACTTTCACATCAGTTACATATGCTTGTGCATTATCTTTTTTGCCATATTTTTTATCTGTTAATGCGATAAATTGAGCTGCTTCTGCACGAGATACAGATTTAGTCGGCTCCCATTTACCACCAGTACCTACAGAAATTCCAAGATTAATTAGGATGTTAGCTTTTTCTTCACCCCAAGTATCTCTTAAATCATCAAATGTTGTAACTAACTCTCCGCTAACTTTATCTTTTAAGTTATAAGCACTTACTAACATAGACGCGAATGAAGCACGGTCAATCTTTCCATTTGGATAGAAGTTTTCTTTTCCATCACCTTTAACGACACCAGCTTTTTCAACTGCCGCAATATATTTTGAAGACCAAATATTTTTAGCATCTTTGAAAGAAGGCTGAGCATTTTCATCAATTGGTAAATTTAAAATTTTAGTGAAGATTACAGCTGCAGAAGCACGATCGATTGACTCGGTTGGACCATATGTACCGTCTGGTTTACCTGTAATTGCACCTTTATCTACTAAGTAGTTAATAGAGCCTTCTGCCCAATGTCCAGCTGGAACGTCTGGGAACGATTTACCTGCTGCTGCTACTGGAGATACAACACCTGCTACCATTGCTGCTGTCATTGTACCTGCGATTACTTTTTTGTAAGAGTTAGTCTTTGCCATTTTATAAATTTCCTCCTTCAGGAATATGCTACTAGTTTCATATCATATTAAATTTGAAAACTAGCTAGTTAGAAAAGCCATAAAACAATAAAAACATAAACAAAAATACTATAATGAAAAGTAGTTCACATAATAAAATGATACAAACCGTTAGATGTAAATATAAGGTTTAAATACCATTTTCTGAAACAAGTTCATCATACTATACAAAACCATTCGTTATCAAGAACTTTCTCAAAAGAAGATTCGACACATTCTGATAATTCAGTCTTTTAATTGTACTATTAGGATATCAATAATACTTAAATATAGAAATGAATAAACTGTTTTCCTATAAACCACTCTCACTGCGCTTCGTATATTTTTCATATCGAATACACAATTGGAATTATAGCACATATTTCCACTTCATCATCTAAATATTTTTTACAATAAATACAATTTTCAGACTGCATACGACTAAAAATATTATATTTCGACATTTTATTCTTCTTTTCGAATGTTTTTTTAACAAAAACAGGTGTTAATTTACAAATAATTTACATATCAATGAAGTATTCTTCTATTTTTGAAAGCGCTTTTGATTTGTTTCTCAATAAAACCCTCCCCTTCAATCTAAAATATATATGAAATAAGATCAAAATAAAAAGCCTATGATACTCATAGACTTTTGTCTATTTTCTCATAGGCTTTAATAATTATTATTTTACTTCTTTTACTTCTTTAATAGAAACATCTACTCGTACTGGCTTGTCAAGCTCAACTTTTTGTGTTTGCTCACCTTTTTTAACAGTAAGTTCTTTTACAAAGATTGAAGTAGAACCTTTTGTACCAAACTTAGCAGTTTCTTCACTTACAACATTTGTATCTGCAGAAACAAATTTCACGTCAGTTACAGTTGCACCCGCAGTTGTTGCTGGAACACCATCAACTGATAGGATATTTAGAAGTGCAGTTTTTAATTCGCTACCTTGAGCAACCTCGTTAAGAGATGTGCTTGTGAAATCTACTGCTAATTTTTTAGCTGCAGGTGCTGTGTCAACAACTTTAAATGAATGAGTTGTGATTAGCTTACCGTCTGCTACTACAGTTACTTTATATGTTTCACCAGCTTTTGCTTCATTTCCTACAGTAATTGTGCCAGCAGCATCATTTACAGCTACTTGACCTGAAGTTGCATCCACTACTTTACCATCTTTATCTGTAGTAGTAACTTTAAGTGTTGCTGCTTCTTTCTCTCTTAAAACTAAACCATTAGCATCTACTGGAAGAACAGAAACTACCATTTCGTTCTTTTTGTTTTCTTCAGTAACGTATTTATCTAATTCATTTTCTAAACCACGAACATCGAATTTAGAGAATACGCCTGGAGCTTTTAATTCTAAAGCTAGTTTAGATTTCACTTCTTTTTTACCAGATTTAGCTGTTAATTCTACAGTATATTTACCAGCTTCTTGGCCATGTGCATTTAGAACTAATTCTTTATTTTCATATTTAGCTACTAATTTTTGTTCTTTTAATTCTTTACCATCTTTATCAAGTACTTTCACTTCTACAGGAGCTGCGAACTCTTTACCATATTGATCTAGTACTGGAGCTTTTACTTTGAAATCTGTTACATCTTTTGTAGAAAGCGCTACGTTAGTTTTTTCTAATTTAATTTCTTTCATTGCTTTTTGAGCAAAAGCTTCAATTTCAACTGTTTTTGAAACAAGTTCTTTACCTTTTGAATCTTTAACAGTTACTTTTACTGGTGCTTTTCCTGCAGATAATACAGTTACTTTACCAGTAGCTTTATCTACTACAGCTACCTCTGTATTTAATGACTCATATTCAGCTTTAACGTTATTTACCACGTTATTGAATTGGTCTTTTAATTCTACTTGAACAGAAACGTTGTCACCTTCATAAACTTTATCGTTTTGTTTGAAGTCTTTAGAAGTGAAATCAGCTTTTTCTGCTGCTACTGTCCAGTTAGAGATTGAAGCTACTGCAGTACCTTCAGCAGAAACTTTTACTTCTTTACTTTCAGCTACTACCTTACCGTCTTTTTTATAAACAGCTTTTACAGTAGTTGAAGTACCTTTTGCTAAAGTAATTTCACCTTTTGCATTAATTTTTTCTGCAGCTGGAGTTACAAATTCAATACCCGCTGGTGAAACAACTTCCGTACCGTTTTCATCTTTAACTGTGTATTTTAATGCAGTTGGCTCATCAGCTACAACTGTTTGGTCAGCCATTTCAATTGTTTTTGCTTCTAGAGAACCTACAGTTACCTCTACTTTACCAACTTTATTTACATCTACAGTGTAAGTTTGTTTAGCAGCTAAGTTACTATATAATTCAACTGTAGCAGATTTTTTGTCTTCTGATAATTTTACATCTTTAACTAATACTTTATCGTTGTTAGCTTTGTTAGCTAATTTAACGTCTTCTTTAGTTAATTTTTCAACAGCTTTGCTGAATTTAACTTCTACTTTTTGAGTTGTAACTGCTTTAGCAGATTCAACTTTTGCTACTTCTGTACCGAACTGTTTGTCAGTCTTAGCAATAAATTGAGCAGCTTCTGCTTTAGTTACAGTTTTCTTAGGCTCCCACTTATCAGCTGTAGTACCAACAGAGATTCCTAATTCAACTAGGATGTTAGCTTTTTCTTTACCCCAGTTTAATGTTTCTAAATCTTTGAATTTAGTTGCTGGAGTACCGTTTACTTTAGTATCTAATTTGTAAGCTTCTACAAGAAGAGATGCCATTGAAACGCGGTCGATTTTTCCGTTTGGCTCAAAGCCGTTGCCTGTACCTTTAATAACGCCAGCTTTTTCTACAGCTGCGATGAATGGAGTGTACCATTGGCCTTGAGAGTCAGCGAAAGATGGTTTAGCATCTTTATCGATTGGTAAGTTTAAGATTTGAGCCATCATTGTAGCTGCTTCTGCACGAGTTAATTCTTTTCCAGGCTCGAACATTCCTTTATCGTTACCTGTAACTGCGCCTTTTTCTACTAAGTAGTTAATAGAATCAATTCCCCAGTGATCAGCTGGAACGTCTGGGAATGATTTTCCTGCTGCTGCTACTGGAGAAACAACACCTGCTACCATTGCTGCTGTCATTGTACCAGCGATTACTTTTTTGTAAGAGTTAGTCTTTGCCATTTTATATATTTCCTCCTTAGGAATGTAATACTAGTTCCATAATGTTTTAAATAGATATTCTATTTATTTTTGAAACTAGTAGATATAAATGTGGTTAAAGTATTCTTTATACAGAATAATAGAATATTCCGTATTACAGAATCATAAAGAAATCATACACCCTTTTCATCCAATTTAAAACCTTAAATTCGACAAAAAAGTGAATTTTCACAATTCTAAGCGATCGTTTTTTCGACTTTCATTTTAAAAGACTCAGATTACAAAATCAGAATATTTTAAATAAATAGGAAAACGCGTCAGAATTACATTTTTAACAATCTTCTTATAACCATTTACAACTATAACAGAAAAACCTTTCCAATTTCAATATTTAACTATGAAGATATTACGACATTAATCGACACTATATTTTTCTATAATCCGACATTTTTATTACGATCAGATTTTTCGAAATTACCATACCTATTTTCTTATAATTTACTAAATAAAACGCTAAATCCTAACATTCTCTATATATTAATGTTAGGATTTTTAAACGTACATCTTCTCTCTCAAACTTCTTTTTTATGAGCATAAGTTTACAACCACTTGCGTAATTCGACATTTTTCTACAAATATATTTTTTTCTTTCGACATTTTCTTTTTTCAAAAAATAAAAAAGAGGATGTCCTCTTAAATTAAGATTCCATTCCTCTTTTTTTAAACTCTTTTGAATTCAAGTCACTTATGATGTATCGAGACGCTGTTGAAATTTGCTCTCGCAATTCTTCTACTCTTTGTTCCAACGTTTCTTGTACATATTCTTTTTGTTCTAGTTGCTTCGTTGCCACATTATACAAAGTTTCAGCTGTCCAGTCACCATCTACGTTTCCGATGATCGGCTGATTGACTTGTTGTAAAAATGAATCGATCTTTGGATCATATGAAATACCAACCATAGGGATATTAGCAACCGCAGATAGTATGAGCGCATGAAGTCTCATACCTATTAGAAGCGAACATTCCGACAAAATTGCAATTTTCTCATGAATATCCAGCTTATACGGAAGCATATGAGCTTCTTCTCCCATTAAATTAATAATATCGCGTGATGCATTTTGATCAAACGGTCCATGCATTGGTACGAATAAAATATGGTATCCATCACGCTTAAATTTTTTCAGCGTATCTGCTAGCTTCTTCATATAATCTTCTTTCGCATCCCAATACCTCACACTAACTGCAATTACTTTCCCTTGAATCGAATGTTTTTGCAGCCACTCCGATTTCATTCCTTCTGGTTGACATGCCAATACTGGATCTGGAACTAGTTCGATATCTTTCTTAATACCAATTTCTTTTAAATACAAAAATGAATCTTCATCACGAACTGATATATATTCCGCTTTTGATACTTGCCACTTCACTAATAAACGATTTTGTCTTTTCGTAATTGGGCCGATTCCTTGCGCATAAATATAATACGGCTTCTTCAAAAAACGAGCAATCCGCATAATACCTGTATAGTACAAAATACTTTTAATACTCGTTTTATCTTGAAGGAGACTTCCCCCTCCACTAATTAAGCCATTACTTCTCTTTATTTCCTTATAAATCGCTCTTATATCCCAGCGATTTACTGCCTCTACACCGTACATTTTTTTTGTATAGTCGGGGTCATTCGAAAGTACAACAAGCTCAAGAGTAGGATCCTCTTCATGTAGCGCTTTAATAATTGATTGCAAAATTGCCTCGTCCCCAACATTATAAAAACCATAATATCCTGATAAAACTAACCGCACTCTTAATCTCCTCCAACATTTCGCAATCAACTTTTTGTCATTCAACAAATTGCTATCAACTCTTAACAAGAAAAGTTGGATAACTTTAAATTGATTTCTTTCACAAACATATAAATAGCCATACTCATTTATGAACAAATTTACTTACGTAAAAATGGAATTTGCTTTTTTGATATCCAGTTCAACTTTAATGCGCATATGCCATATATGAATAAGGCCACACAAAATGCTAAACCACTATATAGTATTGCAATAAGTCTAGAATCTACCACATTTATGAAAGTAGATGTGAAATACAATCCTATACCTACTATACTAGATACTCCAATGACAGCAAAAAATCTCCTCACTCGAATCGAATAAGCCAATTCTTTTCGAATGTATATATAATTTACGATACAAATCATGATATATATGATAAGTGTACTATAAGCCGCACCAGTTATGCCAAATTGACTTACGAGTACTATATTTAATATGACTTTTACAAAACTCGCTCCAACAACTATCCACGCCGCTTGCTTAGAACGGTTAATTCCTTGCAAAATTCCTATTGATAATACCATAAGTGATGTGAAATACGAACTACCAATTAAAATAGCTAACATTCCGCTCCCTTTAGCATCTGTAAACAATCCAACATTTAACGGGATTGCAAGTGCCATGAGCCAGATTGTTATCGGTGTTGTTAAAACATGAGCAAGCTCATTTGTTCGTTCAATTGTTTGTTTTGCTAACGCCATATTTTTCTTTGTTAATGCAGCAGTTAACAATGGGATTAACGGAAATACCATCGCACTTGCGAACACGACAATTAATTGTGTAAACGCAAAGCCACGACTATATATACCAAATTGTTCTTGAATCATTGTAGTGGATCCGTGTAGCATATGTGGAATCGTTACAGAATCAACTAAATTTAACACCGGCATCGATAATGCTCCAATTGCAATTGGAATCGAAACCCGAAGTATTTTTTGGGCATTATCTTTAAAATCTTGCAGTGAATATGTATTACTTTTATAACGATATATACTTTTTACATACTTCAATCTCAAATAGATAAGTGACGTAATTACCCCAAGGCAAGAACCAATCATTGCACCGCCTGTTACAACATCACTCTCTTTATTCCAATATACAAATAAGAATGCAATTGCTAACATAAAGAAAACACGAATGAACTGCTCAATTACTTGTGACACCCCGGTAGGAATCATATCTCCGAAACCTTGGAAATACCCTCGATATACCGCCATATATGGTGCGATTAATAAAGCAAACGAAGTAACAATTAATGGGAGTCTCGTATCTTGTCCACCAAGCATATTTGCAAACATACTTGATCCAATCATAATAACCGAAAATCCAAGCACCCCAAATATTACTCCAATAATAGATGCTGACGTAAATAGTTTAGCAATCCCATCTTTATCATTCTTCTCATGAAGTTCAGCGATTAACTGTGATATAGCTAGCGGTACTCCCGCTACTGATAAAGTTAAAGCTATCATATATACAGGAAAAACAAGGCGGAAGATCCCAAGCACTTCATCTCCTGCTATATTTTGTAATGGGATTTGAAAAAAACTTCCCAACACTTTCGATAAAAACGTTGTAATCGTTAAAATCGCAGCGCCTTTCACAAACTTATTATTCATTTTCTAGCTCTTTTCTTTCAATATATAATTTCCATACATACTACATCATAAAACGAGATAGCTATATTCTTCTCTTTTTTGAAAAATTTCACTTTATCTCATTTAGCTATCATACCAAATTTCTTATATATTGAATACTCTCTTTCTTTCTAGGTTTTAAATATAGTATGTGCAATAACTTCTTATTTCTATCCAGTTTTTTCTTCAATTTACTACTTCTACTTATTCAGTATAAACATGTGCTATAATGTAGCTATTGTCAGTAAGAGGAGTGTTTACAACATGCTGAATTCGGTAAAAAAGCTGTTAGGAGATTCTCAAAAGAGAAAACTAAAAAAATATGAACAACTTGTTCAAGACATTAATAATCTAGAAGAAAAACTATCTGATTTATCTGATGAAGAATTACGTAATAAAACGATCACATTTAAAAACATGCTACATGATGGAAAAACAGTGGATGATATAAAAGTAGAGGCGTTCGCTGTTGTACGTGAAGCGGCAAAACGTGTACTTGGATTACGTCACTACGATGTGCAGTTAATTGGTGGTCTTGTACTATTAGAAGGTAATATTGCAGAGATGCCAACTGGCGAAGGGAAAACATTAGTTTCTTCTCTTCCAACATACGTACGTGCGCTTGAAGGAAAAGGCGTTCACGTTATTACTGTAAATGACTATTTAGCAAAACGAGATAAAGAATTGATTGGCCAAGTTCATGAATTTCTAGGTTTAAAGGTTGGATTGAATATTCCTCAAATCGATCCTGCCGAAAAGAAACTTGCTTACGAAGCTGATATTACATATGGTATTGGAACAGAATTTGGCTTTGACTATCTACGCGATAATATGGCTACTTCAAAAAATGAGCAGGTACAACGTCCCTATCATTTTGCTATTATCGATGAGATTGACAGCGTTTTAATTGATGAAGCGAAGACGCCTCTTATTATCGCTGGTAAGAAATCAAGCAGCTCTGATTTACACTATTTATGTGCCAAAGTTATTAAATCATTCCAGGATACCCTTCATTACACGTACGATGCAGAATCGAAATCTGCTAGTTTTACAGAAGACGGTATTACAAAAATAGAAGATTTATTCGATATCGAGAACCTATATGATTTAGAGCATCAAACTTTATATCATTATATGATTCAAGCATTACGAGCTCATGTCGCTTTCCAATGTGACGTTGACTATATTGTACATGATGAAAAAATTCTACTTGTAGATATTTTCACGGGCCGTGTTATGGATGGTCGCTCTTTAAGTGACGGTTTACACCAAGCTCTTGAAGCAAAAGAAGGTCTAGAAATCACTGAAGAAAACCAAACACAGGCGTCCATTACAATTCAAAACTTCTTCCGTATGTATCCAGCATTATCTGGTATGACAGGTACAGCAAAAACGGAAGAAAAAGAATTTAACCGAGTGTATAACATGGAAGTTATGCCGATTCCGACAAACCGTCCTATCATTCGTGAAGACAAAAATGACGTCGTGTACGTAACAGCTGATGCTAAATATAAAGCTGTACGTGAAGATGTTCTAAAACACAATAAACAAGGACGCCCGATTTTAATTGGAACGATGTCTATTTTACAATCAGAAACCGTTGCTCGTTACTTAGATGAAGCAAATATTACATATCAATTATTAAATGCGAAAAGCGCAGAGCAAGAGGCCGATTTAATCGCAACTGCTGGACGAAAAGGACAAATTACAATTGCAACGAATATGGCCGGACGCGGTACTGATATTTTACTAGGTGAGGGTGTTCATGAAATTGGCGGATTACATGTAATTGGGACAGAACGCCATGAATCAAGACGCGTTGACAATCAGCTAAAAGGTCGTGCTGGTCGCCAAGGTGACCCAGGTAGCTCTCAATTCTTCCTTTCTTTAGAAGATGAAATGTTACGACGTTTCGCACAGGAAGAAGTCGAGAAATTAACTAAATCACTGAAAACAGATGAAACAGGACTTATTCTAACTTCAAAAGTGCATGACTTCGTGAACCGTACACAATTAATTTGTGAAGGTAGCCACTTCTCAATGCGTGAGTACAATTTAAAGTTAGATGATGTAATAAATGACCAACGTAACGTTATTTATAAATTGCGTAATAACTTGTTGCAAGAAGATACAAATATGATTGAAATTATTATTCCAATGATTGATCATGCTGTAGAAGCCATTTCTAATCAATATCTTTTAGAAGGTATGCTTCCGGAAGAATGGGATTTTGCTCGTTTAACAGCAAATATAAACGAAATTTTACCAGTAGAAAATATACCATCACTATCAGCGAATAATGTACATTCACCGGAAGATTTACAATCCGTTTTGAAAGAAACATTATCTCTTTATAAAGAGCTCGTAAATGAGCTAAATAGCAATACTGATTTACAACAGTCGCTACGATATGTTGCCCTTCATTTCCTAGATCAGAACTGGGTTAATCACTTAGATGCAATGACCCACTTAAAAGAAGGCATCGGGCTAAGACAATATCAACAAGAAGACCCTACTCGTCTTTATCAAAAAGAAGGTTTAGATATCTTTTTATACACATATGGTAATTTCGAAAAAGAAATGTGCCGCTATGTTGCAAGACATTTAGGCGTTCCTGAAAACGTACAATAACGAGGTGAAAGATTATGTTATCATTCCTAAAAAGAGCTAAGAAAAGTGGAAAAGATACGACTGTCTCTAGTAATCAATTATTCGGACAAGAAGAAACAAATACTGAAAATAAAACTGTAAAACCAACGCTTTACTTCCACCCTAGCTGGGGTGCAGTAGCACAAGAGCAAAAATACATTTATCAATTTTTACATAAAGAACTACCACGTTTACAAGAATATCAAATTTCTTTATCTGGAATTGAGATTGAAAAGCGTAATAATGGTTATGACGTAGCTGTATTTATTCGCAGCACTGTTCCGAAACCAATTTCTTTCGAAGAGGTTACATTAATTCTTCTAAATAAAGAGAAGAAACTATGCGCACGCAAAACATTTAACCTTTCTGCATTAGGAGATATTCCTGCAAATGTAAATATGCCATTTATTTTTACATTTGAGCAAGAGTCAATTACAGATGCTGCATTATCGCAAACAGATTGGGAATTAGCTTTTGAACTTGAAAGCAAGCATGGATTAGATTTAGATCCATCTTGGGAAGCTCAGTTACCTGAAGCAAGCAAAGAAGCTTTACGTAATTTCGTAGACAATTTAACACCTCCAAGCGAAGGTGAAATTAACTTCCTAGGCCTGCAAGCTGCAAGAAAAGAAAACGGTGATTTACATACAACGCTTCTTATTCGTAACGGTTGTAAAGACAACATTCAACTAGAGCAACTTCCTCTTCATATTGAGGATGCCACGGGTGCAGTTGTTGTTAAAGGCGCTTTCACATTACCTAACCTTGAAATTAAAACAAACACTACAAAACCATGGTCATTTGTCTTCCCTGCTTCATCTATATTAAAAGAAGATATGGACCTATCTTCTTGGAAAGCACTTGTACCACAAGACTAATCATAAAGAGAGGCTGCTTCCGAAGCTGCCTCTCTTCTTCTTTTTTCATACAAAAAAGCCTGTTCAAAAAGATGGTCATCATATCTCTTCGGACAGGCTTTTTCTTTATGTAAAATTTATTTCGTTACTAATAAACGTTCAATATGATATTCAGCTTCTAATTTGCACATTTCATCTGCATGCTTCACTTTATTTCTCGTTAATTGCTCTACTTGCTCTTCGCTCGGTTTTTCATTAATAAACTCATTAATTTTTTCATTTACTTTCATTGCTAACGCTTGATGGAAATCTGGATGTCCTTTCAACTCGTCATCTACTTTATTGATCCAAGTTGATTTTGTGTATAAATACTGTTTCCACTGTTCAACAAATTGTTGCATATCAAACTTTTCTTCGTTCCATTCAATTTCTTTCATATACTTCTCAAAAGAAACAACAATTGAGCGTGTAATCCCAATCTTCACTCCGTGTGGTAACTGTTTGTACATCAATTATTCCCTCCAGCTTAAAGCTCTTCCTTCTGAAAAAAAAGGAATCTCAAAATTCATATACATTATTATAATATCACATACCTAATCTAAAATGTTACTATACTGCTAAGATTAATAAATGTCAATAATCATAAAAAATTGCAATATACAGATATTAAGCGCAATAAAAAAACACCCTCATACGAGGGCATTTCCTTACATAACATCAGCTTCTACAAACTGTAATTTATCTTTCTGCTCATTACTCGCCATCGTTACTAACGTTTTTTCAATATGAGTAGGCACTTGTTCTAGTGTCACACTCACTCCTAACTTATCCGACTGCTCAATAAAGTTCAATAACGCCATAGCTCCGGATACATCCATATAGCGCGCATCTTTCATACGTAAAACAATCGGTGACTTCACATCTTGTAAAGTAGTAAAAATACGGTCTACTGATAGGAAGGAGAGCGGTCCTTGAATCGTATACGTCGCTTCCTTTTCTTTTACAATAGAAGCTTTACGTTCTTTACATTTCACCATGTATATAATGAACGAAAGAATAATTCCGAACGCAACAGCGATCATTAAATCAAACTTCACTGTGACAACCATCGTTACGAGCATAACTATGACATCACCTTTTGGTGCTACATGCATTTTCTTCATGCTTTCCCAATCAAACATGCCAACACCTGTTAAAATTAAAATACCTGATAATACAGCAAGCGGAATGTATTGCACGACTGATCCAAGTCCCATAATGAAAATAAATAATATAACACTATGCATACTTGCTGAAAGCGCCGTTTTACCGCCACTTCTTATATTTACGATAGATCGTACAGTCGCACCTGCCCCTGCTAATCCGCCAAACAATCCGCTCATCATATTACCAATACCTTGTCCGACCAGTTCTTTATTACTTTTATGACGTGTACCCGTCACATTATCCATTACGACCGATGTTAACAACGAGTCAATCGATCCTAATAAAGCAATACTAAGCGCTGGTAAAATAAGTTCTGCTATGCCTGCTCCACTTAAAGATGGAATATGAAGCGTCGGCATCGCTTCTGGAATCGTTCCAATCTTTTCAATCACCTTATTTAATGACAGGTTTCCGATAATCGGTAACTTCACTGTAAGTCCTTCTAACGCAGAAGAAAATAAAGGAAGCATAGCTGTCACACCAACTAATGCAACTAAACTAGATGGAATTGCCTTAATCCATTTTCCAGAAACAACCATTACGATAATCGTTAATACGACAAGTAGAAAACTATTTTGCACATGTTTCATTTCACCTAAAATAATAATTAATGCGATACCGTTCATAAATCCTGAAACGACAGGGTACGGAATGTACCTCACGTAAGATCCAAGCTTACATACACCGAATAAAATTTGAAACAGTCCCGCCATCATAAAGGCTATAAAACTCGCCTCTAATCCGTGCGTCGCAATAACTCCTGTTGCAATAACCGTAATCGGCCCAGTTGGCCCCGTAACCTGCCCAGGTGTACCACCAAATAACGCCGCAAATAAACCTGCAAAAATCGCACCATACAATCCGACTAATGCTCCCTCAGACGTTCCCGTTGCAGCAATACCAAATGCAATGGCAAGTGGCAACGCAACAATCGCAACAGTAAAACCTGCTAAACATTCCTTTGCTATTTTTTGAAACATATAATAACCACCTTCATATAAAGTCCATTTTCCATTGTACACCTAAAAAGATACATTCGTTAGTCCACTTTTTACAGTATCGTGACGTAAACGCATTCAATTGCAAGTGCCTACCGCATCTTTGGAAACTATTATAACTATGCTATAATAGATAAATTAAATCTTTTATTATATATTTGGAGGCACTATGCTAACTTTTGAAGAAAAATTATCGATCATTGAATCTTTCCCTGAATTAGAAAGAAAGAACGTATCATTAAAACGCGTGAACTTTCACTTTGAAGAAAGTCGTTTAGATAAAAAGAACGTTGTTTATCATTTACATCCAAATGGAAACGGCTTTGTATATGCAAGTGGTATTAAAGGTTATAAAACAGATGATAAAGGTATGATTAACATCCGTGAGTTTTCAGAAGAAGAACTGCGTTCATTAATTGAAAAAGTAATTGAACGTCTATCACAGGAGCCAGAAGAAGTTGTTACACCAATGGAACCTGCTGCAGAAGAAGAATGGAAGAACGAAGACGGCCACATCCTAACTCTTATTCAAGAGGACGATATGTGGAACGTGTACGCTGGTGTAAACTTAGACGGTACATTCAACTCTTACCCAGAAGCTGCGGAATACCTTGATGAAGAAGGATTTTCACGTAAATAATACGATTCAATGAGGCTGTCCCATTTTTAGGGACGGTCTCTCTTATTAAGTAAGTAGGCTTTTTGGATCGCCTCCCTAAATGTATAGCATCAAAATTTCTTATTCTCACTATCCCCTATAAAAATTTGGATTTGACAACTATATGTCTCTGCATTGAAGACATCACTAACTAACTCCACTTCAATAAAACTCTCCACTTCTATATTATTTTCTTTTATATATTTAATCATAGTATTTCTACGTTCCTCTTCATTCTCTTTACTATACGCTAACGTTATATATTTCCCGCTCGGTAACACTTTTATATTTTGCATCTCTTCCATATGTACATCATCTCGTACTTTATTAAAAACATACTTCGGTTCTACATTCCAATTTTCATTTACATTGTAGAGAATTCCCATCTCCATTTCCATTTTCTCTTCATAATTTTGTACGATTTTCTCTAAATCGGAATAATACAGTAACTCCTGTAAACTCCCTACTTCTTTACAAGGCGCAACAACGACATAACGCTTTTCAAAAAATCCAATAGAGATTTCATCATTCTTTAATATTTCCTGCGAACTCCTTACTTTCGCATGTAAGTCATCAATCGTTTCCATTACCTCTTTCATTTTCTTTATATCATCTTCCGCTTCTTCTCTCTTCACTTGTAAAAATCGCAGTAATTTATCCGTATTACATTCCTTAAAGATCTCTTGCAGTTCTACTATACTTGTGTTCAGCTCTCTACAGCTTTTTATAATATCAATGTGAATAAATTGATCTATCGAATAATATCTATACCCCGTTGATTCATCAATATGCTTTGGAATAAGAATCCCCATCTTATGATAGTATCTTAGCGCTTTTATCGTAATATCCTTTATTTTTGCAACTTCTCCAATAGAAAATAACTTTTTCATTTGCATCTCTTCCTTTATATTTTTTTGCATACAACCATTGACTCTCCCCTTAGAGGAGACCTTACTATTTATAATAAGTCATTTACATTAATAAAGGGAGTATACAATTATGAGCACAGTAACATATAGAAGTCTTGTTAAGGAAGACTATGAGCCTATAAAACATTTAATCGGTGAAGCATTTGGATTTAATGAATTTATTACAGATAAAAAATTTTTAAACTCCGTATTAAACTTTTATTTACACAGTTGTATTTTAGGCAGTTCCTTCAGTAAAGTAGCTGAAAAAGATAATAAAGTGATCGGTGTCATTTTAGGCGATTCTGAAAAAGATAAAAAACGTTTAAAGAGATTTCATAACACCGTTAGCTTTGCCTATAACACGCTGAAACTATCCCTAACGAATAAAGAGAATAAGGAATTCTTAAAAGCATTTATAAAAGTAAAAAAAACATATAAAGAACTCATACAAGGAAAAGAAGATCAATTTCAAGGCTGTATACAATTATTTATCGTTTCTGAAGAATCGAGAGGTCTTGGTGTTGGAAAATATTTATTAAACGATTTGTTCCAATACATGAAAAAAGAAGAGGTAACATCTTTATATTTATATACAGATAACGCATGCAACTATGCATTTTATGACAGACAAAACTTCCAGCGTATACAAGAAAAAGCAGTTAATTTTGGACCAAAAGAAGATTTCAACGTGTTTTTGTACCGCTATAACTTTAACTCATAGTAATATGTACATTTCCATGCTCTTTGCTACTTAGCAAAGAGCTATATTAAGTATGAACGCTATTATTGGTTCAAGTCGATTTAAATAGAGAGAACTCACTTAAAAAGGAGAGCACAACATGGAATGGATTCACGAATTATTTCAGCAATATGGGTATTATGTAGTACTTGTCGGTTTACTTTTAGAATATATTGCACTTCCGTTTCCAGGGGAGCCTACATTAGCCTATGCAGGATTTTTATCACACCAAGGTGATTTGAGTCTACCCATTTTAATTGTGTTATCTTTCATTGGGACAAGTGTAGGTATGACCTTCCAATACTTTGTAGGAAATAAACTAGGCATGCCCTTCATTCAGAAGTACGGGAAATATGTATTTTTAACCCCAAAAAAAATTAATCTAACAAAAATGTGGTTCGATAAATACGGCTACTTTCTAATCTTTATCGCTTTTTTCATTCCAGGTGTCCGTCATTTCACAGGATACTTTGCAGGAATTATCAACTTACCATTTCGCCGCTTTGCGATAACAATTTATTCAGGCGCTCTATTTTGGGTATCCTGCTTCTTAATCGGTGGTTATTGGTTAGGTGAAAATTTAGAAGAGATCTTCCAAATACTAAGGCAACACATATGGACAATTCTCTTCGGTATAATTATCATTACGCTAATCACCCGATTTCGTAAGAACATAAAGCATATGATTTTAAAAACAATACTTAATAAGTAAAGTTCTGATTAGCTACGTACGAAAATAAAAAAGCGGAGACCCGTAGTCTCCGCTTTTTTTACATGCATTTTGTTTCTGAACGAACTTTCATGTTCATTAGTTTTTCTGACGTCTAAACAACATCGCTCCGAAAAGTAATAAAAACATACCTGTCATAACAGAAGTAGCTTCTGTTGACACTCCACCTGTTTGAGGAAGAAGTTTTGATTTCTTATTATCTTCTTCACTCAATGATACTTCAGATTTTTTTTGTACTTCTACTTTACTGTGTACCTCTTGCTTGTTTTGTACTTCTACTTTTTCTTGTACACTTTGTTCGTTTAATACTTCCGGTTTTCCCTCTTTTAACTCTTCTATTGTTTCTTCTTCAACTTGCTCTTCTTCTGGTGTTACATGTATTTCCGGCTTCTCCGTAACTTCTGGCTTCTCTAGTTCTTTCGGCTCTTCTGTTACTTTTGGTGTTTCCGGCTTTTCTTCTTTTATTTCTTCTGTTGTTTCTTCTTCAACTTGCTCTTCTTCTGGTGTTACATGTATTTCCGGCTTCTCCGTAACTTCTGGCTTCTCTAGTTCTTTCGACTCTTCTGTTACTTTCGGTGTTTCCGGTTTTTCTTCTTTTATTTCTTCGATTGTTTCTTCTTCAACTTTTTCTTCTTCTGGTGTTACATGTATTTCCGGCTTCTCCGTAACTTCTGGCTTCTCTAGTTCTTTCGGCTCTTCTGTTACTTTTGGTTCTTCCGGTTTTTCTTCTTTTATTTCTTCGATTGTTTCTTCTTCAACTTTTTCTTCTTCTGGTTTTACATGTATTTCCGGCTTCTCCGTAACTTCTGGCTTCTCTAGTTCTTTCGGCTCTTCTGTTACTTTTGGTTCTTCCGGTTTTTCGTCTGTTATTTCTTTTATTTCTTCTATTGTTTCTTCTTCAACTTTTTCTTCTTCTGGTTTTACATGTATTTCCGGCTTCTCCGTAACTTCTGGCTTCTCTAGTTCTTTCGGCTCTTCTGTTACTTTTGGTGTTTCCGGTTTTTCTTCTTTTATTTCTTCGATTGTTTCTTCTTCAACTTTTTCTTCTTCTGGTTTCACATGTATTTCCGGTTTCTCCGTAACTTCTGGCTTCTCTAGTTCTTTCGGCTCTTCTGTTACTTTCGGTTCTTCCGGCTTTTCTTCTTTTATTTCTTCGATTGTTTCTTCTTCAACTTTTTCTTCTTCTGGTTTTACATGTATTTCCGGCTTCTCCGTAACTTCTGGCTTCTCTAGTTCTTTCGGCTCTTCTGTTACTTTTGGTTCTTCCGGCTTTTCTTCTTTTATTTCTTCTGTTGTTTCTTCTTCAACTTTTTCTTCTTCTGGTGTTACATGTATTTCCGGCTTCTCCGTAACTTCTGGCTTCTCTAGTTCTTTCGGCTCTTCTGTTACTTTTGGTTCTTCCGGTTTTTCTTCTTTTATTTCTTCGATTGTTTCTTCTTCAACTTTTTCTTCTTCTGGTTTTACATGTATTTCCGGCTTCTCCGTAACTTCTGGCTTCTCTAGTTCTTTCGGCTCTTCTGTTACTTTTGGTTCTTCCGGTTTTTCGTCTGTTATTTCTTTTATTTCTTCTATTGTTTCTTCTTCAACTTTTTCTTCTTCTGGTTTTACATGTATTTCCGGCTTCTCCGTAACTTCTGGCTTCTCTAGTTCTTTCGGCTCTTCTGTTACTTTTGGTTCTTCCGGCTTTTCTTCTTTTATTTCTTCTGTTGTTTCTTCTTCAACTTTTTCTTCTTCTGGTGTTACATGTATTTCCGGCTTCTCCGTAACTTCTGGCTTCTCTAGTTCTTTCGGCTCTTCTGTTACTTTTGGTGTTTCTGGATTAGTTTGAGCTTCCAGTTCTTCTATTGATTCTTCTTTACCTTGTTCTTCTACTTCTGTTACTTCGTGGATTTTTATATTTGTAATATCATAACCACTAACTTTCGATTGATATCCTGTTACTGGTTGTTCTTTTACTTCATACGTATGAGCTTTCCCTTCATTATCAACTGCTGGTAACTTTCCAAACTCATATTTCCAACCATTTTCTGCCGTAACTTCTTTCGTTGTAATGACTTTACCGTTTTGCAGTAAATCTACTTTAATTGTTTTTGGGCGATCGTTTACTTTGTCGCCTTCCCATGTTTTCGTTCCTGCAACAGATGTAGTTTTCAACTTATTTGGAACCATAAGTTTTATTCCGTTTGTAGCATCCGTCTTAATTGTAAAAGGAATTTTCGCTTGTGAATCAAACTCTACATAATTCGGAGCAGAAATTTCTTGCACGTAATAATTACCTGGAGTAAGGTTTGGCGCTTCAACTATTCCGTCTTGATTTGTTGTATAGGAATCACCAATTTGCTGACCTGACTCTGTAAACAATTTAAAAGAAACACCTGGAATAAACTTATTCTCGTCTCCTTCAATATGTTTAACTATCTGCAACGTTCCTTTCGCAGGTAAAACCCCTTCAGCCTCGCCACCAAATGATATATTTTCAACCTTTACACTATTAGATTCAGAAATAGGTTTCTCATATAAAATTTGATAATCAAGCTTGTAGTCATTCTGTAGATGTTTCAACTTTTTCCCGCTATCAGTAATCGTTGATGTATAGAAAATGGTAAACGACGTAGCGTTCGCCATATGTCTATAAATTACAACTTCAAATGAGTTATCACTAGTAAGCTTAATGTATCCATAACCTCGGTCTTGAAATTGTTTAAGAGATAAATACTCTTTATTATTGATAGTAATAGTAAAACTATCTTTATTTAGCGTTTGTCCTTCTTGTAACGTATCTTTTAAAACGATGTTGTCATGTAAATATTGTTTCTTTAAATTTATATTTAGAAACCAACGTACTTCATTACTTTTGTCTGGCTGAATATCACCAGACTTATAGAAAAACATCCCCGGTTCTGTACCCTCTCCTTTTGGATGCGTAATACTTACCATTTGTTTTTTTAAATCTGTCCCTAAATTCGTTTGTACATCTTTCGTCTTTCCAGCTTCAACATTCGTACCTTGAACAGTAAAATTAAAGTTCCCTCTAATATTTTCAAGCTTTTCTACCGTATCATTAAATGTACAAACCACATTATTTGCATTAATCTGGCACGTACCAAAAATACGCCCTGAATCATCCTTCAATGGAATTGTGCCACTATAACCTTTTAATTCTGGCGGAAGTGCTAGCGTTAATGTATCCCCAGACTTCATCTTCTTTCCAGGTTTTTCACTAAAATTTACATGTATCGTAGTCTTTTCTCCATAATTTAATTTCGTCTTTTCAAATGCAAAACTATCAACAAATCCTGTTGTATTTAATTCTTGAGCATGCCCTATGATAGGCATAGAAACTTGTCCAATAAGAACAGTAAAAATAAAACAAATCACAGATATTCTTTTTAAATATGTACTCATAAAACCTCCAATAATAATTGTTAAACTTTTTAACCGTGAAATCCATTCCACCCAAAATACCCCTTAAACTAAGGGGGTACGGACTAAAGATTATTTGCAGCATCAAACCATCGTTAGTTCTACAACATAAAGTAATAAACAACACAATTCATTAACTATATTGTGTTCATTCCTACTTTTTTCGGGCAGCCAACAATAAATACTATTCCTAATAAAAATACATTACAAGACTATTCATTTACATATTAATTTGTTACTATATTCATGCTGCCAAAATATACTAACTGACCGCTTTATTCATAAGGTCATCTGATGACTGACTTTCTTTATCTTTCAGCGATAATTCTCCTTTCATAACTTCATTCCACTCTTACTAAAATTATTATCTCAATATCTATAAAGTTCACCTGAAAAATTCATTAACCCCTTATTTAAAGAGGTTTATATACATTTATAAACAAAGTGCAATACCTCAAAAAGTATTTTCACATAATAATAAAAGAAGATTTATACCATTTTTTCAATCGTTTTAAAAAAAATAAAGCTATCTTTTCGTATTAGAAAAGATAGCTTTATCTGTATAGACAACCGCTCTACCACTTACTTTTTGGCGCCTTTCAACGACTCTCTCAGCACAAATTTTTGTAATTTCCCACTCGCATTACGAGGCAGTTCATCCACAAATAAATAATGACGCGGACGTTTATAATCTGCTAATTCGTCACTTTCTTTACAATACGTTTCTAAATCAACCTCTGTAATATGTTCATCTTTCTTTACAACAACTGCTACAACACGTTCTCCCCATAATTCATCTGGCTCACCGAGCACTGCAACATCTAATACACCAGGATGACTATGAAGGAAATCTTCAATTTCACGAGGATAAATATTAACTCCGCCGCTAATCACCATATCATCAACGCGATCTGCAACGAATAAATAGCCGTCTTTATCGAAGTAGCCTAAATCACCAGAATGATACCATCCTTTATACATCGATTTTGCATTTGCTTCTTCACGGTTATGATAGCCAGCCATCATAGTTGGGCCTCGTAAAATAATTTCTCCTACTTCATAAGGAGGCAATACGTCATCTGGTTCTGCCGGTGCATCATCGCTTGGTTTTACAATTCGAATTTCATGACTAAAGCATGGTGTTCCCGCTGAACCTGCTTTCGTAATTTGATCTTCTTCTACGAGAAAAGCAACTACAGGTCCCATTTCTGTCATTCCGTAAATTTGTACAAGATCAATATAAAGACGTTCTTTACATTCCTTTACTAGCGCTGGAGCCATCGCCGCTCCTCCATAAACACCAATCTTCATCGAAGTTAAATCGTACTGCGTTAAATCTTTTTGCAGTAACATATTCCACATCGTCGGTGCCGCAAAAAACGTCGTAATCTTCTCTTCTTGAATGGTATGTAATACTGTTTCTGTATCAAAATGATGCAAAATAACATTCTTTCCGCCAACTTGAATGCGCGGAATAATCCCAGCATTTAACTCACCGCAGTGATATAAAGGCGCTACAACAAGTCCGGCACTATCTCTGTTATATTTTATGAAATACGTACAGATCATATTCACGATGACGATGTAACACGCCTTTCGGATGACCAGTTGTACCGCTCGTATAAAGCATCGAACAATAATCCATTTCATCAATTTCAATATCTATTTTATCAGAAGATGCTGCATTCACTTTTTCGTGGTAGGAACTTGCATAAGAAGGTGTATCATCTTCTACATACCAAAAAGACGAATTTGGAAAATCTCGTTCAATGATAGCGACAGTTGATTCAACTGCTTTTTCAAAAACAACGACTTTCGAGGATGCGTCCTGGAGAATATACGATACTTCTTTTGCTTTTAAGCGGAAATTAATCGGGTTAAAGATTGCTCCAATTTTCGCACAGGCTAAGTAAACGTTTACAAATTCACGGCAGTTATATAAGTAAACAGATACCGTATCGCCCTTTCTTACTCCTTCTTCTAATAGAGCGTGCGCCGTTTTATTTATTTGCTCATCCCACTGTTTATACGTCCAGCGAATATTTTTTTCTGGTTCCACTAACGCCTCTTTATTCGGATACTTACCAACAGATAAATCAAATATTCTCCCTATCGTCATGTACATGCCAACAATTTCCCCCTTTTCTCTTTCATAAATCTATCATTTCGTCCATAAGTAGACATTGTCCTCTAATGATTTGACTAATTTTTCTGATTATTATCGACATAGTTTTACAAACAGTTCCGCTTTTGGCGGTAAGTGAAATTATATCGGCGATTTTCAAAATATATCAGCGATTTTTCGAATATATCGACTTACCGACAAAAACAGACAATATAAGAAAGAAGCTGTCCCAATTTGGAACAGCCCCTTCATCTTATGCAAATAGCTCTTCTAAAATTTTCAGTTTGTCTTCTGTATATTTTACGAAGCCATCGTTATATGATTTTGGATCTTTCGGATTTGCGAAGTGCGTAATTGCTCCCGTCTTCGGGTGAACAAATTTACTTGATGCCCCACAACCAAGTCCGATAATCGATTGTACTTCTTCCATAATGACAATGTTGTAAATACTTTCTTGCGTCGGCATTGCATACCCAACGTTCTCTAAGTTACCTAAAATATTCTTTTGACGATATAGGTAATATGGTACGTAATTATGCTTTTGCGTCCACTCTTCTGCTTCGTGCATCATCGCTGTAATTTCTTCGCGACCTGCTACTTTATATTTACGTTTGTTTTGCGTCATTTCAGAAGCACGTTTAAATGATAACGTATGAACTGTTAATGATTCTGGCATTAACTTTTCTGTTTCATCTAACGTATGCTTGAAGATATCTAGCCCTTCACCAGGAAGACCAATAATTAAATCCATATTAATATTGTTCATTCCCATTTCACGAGCTAAATGATACTTCTCAATTGTTTCTTCTACAGTATGGTGACGTCCAATTGCTTTTAGTGTTTCTTGATGGTATGACTGCGGATTAATACTAATACGGTCAATGTTCCATTTATTTAACACTTCTAACTTCGCTGGCGTAATTGTATCTGGGCGACCTGCCTCAACTGTTACTTCACGCACATTTTTCACATCTGGGAACGCTTCATACATTTCTTCATACAGCATATCCATCTCTTCTGCTGTAATACTTGTCGGTGTACCGCCGCCGTAATAAATCGTCGTAACTGTTACACCTTTTTCTTTTAAAAACTTACCAATTTCACGAACTTCATAATGTAAACCACCTAAGAATGAATCAACAGAACCTTGGCGTCCGTTAATTGCATACGCCGGGAATGTACAGTATGCACACTTTGTTGGGCAGAATGGAATACCGATATAAATACTTACTTCCTCTTTCAAACGGTATAAATCCGGAACAACTGCTAATTGGCAATCAACAATACGCTGAAGAAGTTCAATTTTTTCTTCATGAATTAAATAGCTTTCACGAAGTTCTTGATGTGCTTCTTCTTTTGACATACCATTTTGAAGCATTTTATGAAGAAGTTTCGTCGGACGAACTCCCGTTAAAATACCCCAGCTTTGTTCAAGCCCAGTTAACTGCTGAAGAACAGAAAGATATACATAAGAAACAACGTGCTTCACTTGCTTCATACGCTCTTTTTCATCTGTAAAAGCAGATAAATCTTTTGCGAATGTTTCTTCATACACATTTCCAGTCGCAACATCTGTTAAACGAGCTGATGCTTTCACATTCTCTTCAATGTGTATATCAACGATAAGATTTGCTTCCTCTTGTTCAAATCCAATCGTACTATCTTCAAAAAATAAGCCGCCAATATTTTGTAGCGGACGTAAAAAACGATCATCTTGTAACGTTTTAATTGAAATTAACAACATTATCACCTTTTCATTTGCAAACTCTCTTTAGTTTACTTGAAGGGCGTTTGCAGGTCAATACAGAAGGTTTTACCTTATTTAGATATCCTATTTAAAACAAACTGAATATTGATTTTTAACGAACTTTCTCCAGTTGTATAGACATTAGAATATACTCTTGTTACAATCTAGAACGTATTAATACTTGCTACTAAATTAAATACACCTAAAGGAGGACTCTTAACACGACATATAGAGACTATCACGTGTTAAAACAACTATGAAAAAAAAGTTTTACAACATTTTAGCATTATCTTTGGCATTACAAACATTTGTAGCACCTACCCATTCATTCGCAGAAAGTATAGAGAAAACTGCGGAATTGTCTATTGACGAACAAGCTTTAAAAAGCATTGAAGAACATGCAAAACAACATAGACATGACGAAGAAAACGACCTTGAAATCTCGGGTGAATATCTTCTCCACTTATCAACAAAACTTCCACTATATGATTCAAATGACTTAAAAACCAAAACAAATATTGAAATTACTGAACCAGTAGTAAAAGCAACGAAGAAAAAAGGGAATGCATATTATATACAAACGACATCTGGTTCTGGCTGGGTTAATAAGGAAAATAATAGTTTAGAAGTACAAGAGATTCATAAACTCTCTAGTCAAAAATTAATTGTAAAAGAAGAAACATCCGTATATTCATTCCCCTTCCAATCGTTTAAAGAAGAAACGAAATTACAGCCACAAACAGTAGCTCCTACTGAACAAGCTGGAAATTGGTTTAAAATTCAAATAAACGGAACTGAGAAATGGATTTATGCTCCTTCAGCTGCATTTGAAGGTACGAAAGCATCATTATTCGAAAAGCCAAGTACTACCCAAAATAGAAGTGCAACATTTTTCAAAACACCATCTAATTTGCCTACAAATAACGTTTATGGTGTTACATTTAAAGAAATGATCGTACCAAAAGGTAATGAAAACATTCGTCCTGGCTACGCAATGGAACCAAAATACATAACAATTCACGAAACTGCTAATACGAGTAAAGGCGCTAACGCGTTAAATCATGCGAAGTACTTAGATAATCAAGCCCGCGGAAACACTGATCGTTCAGCTTCTTGGCATTTTACTGTCGATGATAAAGAAATTTATCAACATCTTCCTTTAAATGAAGTTGGTTGGCATGCTGGAAATAAAACCGGAAACTATGAATCTATCGGTATTGAAATTGCTGTGAATAGTGATGGAAATTATGCTAAAGCAGTAGAAAACGCACGAAAATTAGCAGCCTATTTAATGAACGAATTAAATATCTCCCTCGATCACGTTCAAAAACATCAATTTTGGAGCGGAAAAAACTGCCCTGCATTTATGATTCAACGCGGACAATGGGATGCTTTCTTAAAAGGCACGAACGCTTACTATAATGAACATCGTAAAGAGGTTATTCCGCCGCCAGAAGTCCCTCATGAAAAAGACGACATTACAGGTGGATGGTATGAGCAAGACATTCGTCAGTTAGCAGCTAGAAAAATCATGTTCGGTGACGGAAATGGTTCTTACTGGCCAAATCGTCTTGTCACACGAGCTGAGTTTGCAAATTTAATGTCGAGAGCTTTAAAATTACCTGCTGGAAATGCTAAATTTACAGACTTAAACGAAGCACACCCATCGTTAGTAGATGGAATTAACCGTGCCGCTAGCGCAGGTATCATTAGTGGCCGTGGGAATAATAAATTTGATCCAACCGCTACAATAACACGTGATGAAGCGGTTATTATGATTGACCGTGCACTAGAATATAAGTGGATTTATAGAAAAGAAGTGAAATTACCATTCACTGACCAACACTTAGCATACGATAAAAAAGCATTACAAAACGTTTATGCATACGGAATTGTAAAAGGTAACGAACGAAATGAATTCGTACCAAAAGGCACAGCAACACGCGCTGAATCAGCCGCATTTTTAAATCGAATGCTTAAAGTGATTGAAGCTTAAACAACAAAACTAAAAGGCATAAGAGAAAACATTTCTCTTATGCCTTTTATAAATTTTATAAAACTATTAGCTATTTTTAATCATAAATCTAAGACGTATTCCTAATAAAACAAGAGCAAAACCAATGAATGGTAGATAATTCATATCATGTCCTGTGGCTGGAAGACGTTGTCCATGAGATGCACCTTGTCCGTTTTCTGGTAAGGTAGGTTTTTCTATATCTATGTTTTCCATTCCTTCACCTGGCTTCTCTGTTTCCTCACCTGATGTTCCTGTCTCTTCACCTGGTTTCTCTATTTCTTCACCCGGTTTTCCTGTTTCTTCACCCGGTTTTCCTGTCTCTTCACCTGGCTTTTCTGTTTCCTCACCTGGCTTTTCTGTTTCTTCACCCGGTTTTCCTGTCTCTTCACCTGGTTTTTCTGTTTCTTCGCCTGGTTTCTCTGTTTCTTCACCTGGCTTCTCTGTTTCTTCACCTGGCTTCTCTGTTTCTTCACCTGGCTTCTCTGTTTCTTCACCCGGCTTCTCTGTTTCTTCGCCTGGATTTTCTGTTTCCTCACCTGGTTTCTCTGTTTCTTCGCCCGGTTTTTCTGTTTCTTCACCTGGTTTCTCTGTTTCTTCACCTGGCTTCTCTGTTTCTTCACCCGGCTTCTCTGTTTCTTCGCCTGGCTTCTCTGTTTCTTCACCTGGCTTCTCTGTTTCTTCACCCGGTTTCTCTGTTTCTTCACCTGGTTTCTCTGTTTCTTCACCTGGTTTCTCTGTTTCCTCACCTGGTTTCTCTGTCTCTCCACCTGGTTTTTCTGTTTCTTCACCTGGTTTCTCTGTTTCCTCACCTGGTTTCTCTGTTTCCTCACCTGGTTTCTCTGTTTCCTCACCTGGTTTCTCTGTTTCCTCACCTGGTTTCTCTGTTTCCTCACCTGGTTTCTCTGTTTCTTCACCCGGCTTCTCTGTTTCTTCACCCGGCTTCTCTGTTTCTTCACCCGGCTTCTCTGTTTCTTCACCCGGCTTCTCTGTTTCTTCGCCTGGATTTTCTGTTTCCTCACCTGGTTTCTCTGTTTCCTCACCTGGTTTCTCTGTTTCCTCACCTGGTTTCTCTGTTTCTTCACCCGGCTTCTCTGTTTCTTCACCCGGCTTCTCTGTTTCTTCACCCGGCTTCTCTGTTTCTTCACCCGGCTTCTCTGTTTCTTCACCCGGCTTCTCTGTTTCTTCACCCGGCTTCTCTGTTTCTTCACCTGGTTTTTCTGTTTCTTCACCCGGCTTCTCTGTCTCTTCGCCTGGTTTTTCTGTTTCCTCACCTGGATTTTCTGGACCTTTACTTGGTTCTTTTTCGTTCAATACTTCTCGTTTCGCTACTTCATTTGCTACAACGTTTACTTCTACTGTAACTTCTATCGCTTTGTAGCCTTCTGGCGCTTTCGTTTCTTCTAACGTATACTTACCTGGCACTAAGTTTTCGAATGTAGCAACACCATCTTTATTTGTTGTTTTTGCCCCTCCAACTATTTGACCATTTTCGTTTTTCAGTCTAAATTCCGCGCCTTCTAGCACATTTTTGCTCTCAGCATCCTTTTTGATTACCTGTAAGCTTCCCAACTCTTTTACATTTTTAACTATTACCGGTACTACTTTGTTCTCTTCCACATTAACTTCAATTTCTTCTTTTAGTAATTTATATCCTTCTGGTGCTTTCGTTTCTTTTAGTGTGTATTTACCTGGTTCTAATTTCTTAGATATTACTTTACCTGTTTTATCTGTTCGTAATGTATCTATTTGTTTCCCATCTTTATACACTTCAAATTCAGCACCTGGTAATAACTTTGTTTCATCACTTGCATCTACTTTTGCAATTTCAAATTGACCTGTTACTTTTTCAATCGATGGCTTATTCCATTTCGGCCAATTAAATTTAAAGTTATGAACCTCAAAACCATCTCTTTGGTGTAATCCACCAAGAAAGACTTGTCCGTTAATTGAACCACCCTTTGTATCTACAACTGCATTAGGCGCAAATACACTTCCTACTACACCATATCCTTTAGTTGTTATGTTTTTAGCATTTGGAAACACCCAAATTACTTTACTAGCTAACTCAGTAAAAGATGAATTAGGATCGTATGCTTGAGATGTATTAATTAAGTCTGTTGCCATCCCAGTGTTTTTTGTATCATACAAAATTGCACCACTAGCAAAATTAACTGTTTCCGCATCTGAATAAATAACAATAAAATCTTTATTGTCTACATTCGGAAGAAAAACATCTTTTACATCAAATGTTTCCTTTCCATTTTGTCCTGAAGAAACGTAAATATTAGGATTATTTACATCTTCACCAATCCCAAAGGTCATACCCGATTTTGGTTTATCAGTATGTAATTGGCCCGCATCCTCAATTACACTATCAACGTCTTTTCTAAACTCTTTAAATTTAGCATCAATCTCCGCTTGCTCTTTATAAGAGATACGGTCATACGATGATTTCATTGCACCTTCTGGATCACCATCTTTTGTCATCGCCACTGTTCCATCTTGAATAATTACTTGTCCTGCTCCCGCTTTCGTAAATTGACCACCTAGTAATAATGATGGATATCCTTCCTCTATCCATGTTGCTCCAGCTAAGTTATGCGCTCCAGTTGCAGCAGCTAAGACTGTATAACTTGATGCATTCATATTTTTTTGAATGGCCATCGCACCTTCAATATCCGCACTCGTTGCACTATGATCTCCAAAAATGATTGCATTGTAATAAGATACATCACCTAAACCTTTTAATTCTGTTGTAGCTGCCTCTGCTTTATTTGGTAAATGGATTAAAAAATTCATACATACTAGTAATACGACTATAAAACTACTACTTATTTTTTTTATTTTTTGATTAAATGATTTCCTCAAAAAATTCATTCCCCCTATTATAATTCCTAAATTTACGAAATGAAGCTCATTTCATATGTACTAAGCCTTACTCACATTAACTTAAAATAATCCATTTAAATAAACCAAAGAAACTCTACAACTCATTAATAAAATGACTACAATGCATTTTTGAAATCATACGTGAACGAAACTAACATGCGAAGTGTTTTTGCGTATGGACGCTCAATAAAATTAACATGGAGAATATTTCATGTGGTGTAACTATTTTGGCAACATCATCCACTTTACAACAGTTTGCTAAAGGATTCAAGTGAATTGTATACATTCCAGACACAATTCACCTTTATAGAGCGCTTTCAAACTTAGGATAAAACCAATAAAAAAACGTAGCCAAAAAGCTACGTTTTTCCTTTATCGTTTCGGTGTATTTTTATGATTCTTCAAAAATGGAAGCGGGAATTGCTTACGGAAATGTTCTTTAATCATATACTCTACGCCGTTCTCACTATTTGAACGTGTAATCCAGTCGGCTGCCTGTTTTAACTCTACAGGTGCATTCCCCATTGCTACCCCGAGACCTACATTTTCAATAACCTCTAAATCTTCCATGCTATCCCCAATCGCAACCATTTCGTTTAGCGAAATATTTAAATGCTCTCCAAGCAATTGTAATCCGCGTAATTTTGATACGTTTTGCGGCAAAATTTCTATTCGTTTTGAATCACATTCAACATACTCTAGATCTTGAAACGCTTTTCTTAGTGTATTGAGCCCTCGTTCTTTTTCACCTTTTGTTTGGAAAAGAACATCAATTTTTGGCGCCGCTACTGGATGATCACGAAGCGCATCACCTAATGAATCTACAAATTGAACTGGATAAAATAACGGATCTGCACTCGATAACACAGTACGTGCAATTAAGTTTGGTGTATTTCTCTCACGATTTCCGATTGAAAAACGTTCATGAGAAATTCGTACGTTACAATCAAAGTGCTCTAATACTTGCACAATGTTAAACGTCTTCTCTTCCGATAATCTTCTTTGAACATACGGCTTATCTAACGTTGCTGAAACGAAAGCACCACCATGTGTCACTAATATAGAATCTAATTTTAACGCCTTTGCTACTTTATGAGCGGACTGAAAATTACGGCTCGTAAATAATGTAACGTATACATCTTTTCTTTTCACAAATTCAATTGTTTCTCGTAATCCTTTTGCGATTTTTCCGTTGTTGTATAGTAATGTCCCATCTATGTTAAGAGCTAGTAAGCGATAAATCATGTCGCACTCCCCCTCTTCGCTGTTGTACTCTATCCATAATTTATGAAATAAATGTAGCAAATAGAACGAGTTAGAATTTCTACTGAAAATTTGGTTTACTATATACATATACACTCAGTAAAGGAGATAGTACAATGCAGGCACCTCCTTCCTTTTATGAAGGCGATACGTTAGAAGTCGCAAAGAAATTACTCGGGCAGAAACTTGTTCATATTGTAGACGGAATAAAACGAAGCGGAATCATTGTTGAAGTAGAAGCATATAAAGGCCCCGATGATAAAGCCGCACATAGTTACGGTGGTAGACGGACTGATCGCACAGAAGTCATGTTTGGCGCACCAGGACATGCTTACGTATATTTGATTTACGGTATGTACCATTGTTTTAACGTCATTACAGCACCAGTTGGTACCCCGCAAGGAGTGCTCATTCGAGCCCTTGAACCGGTAGACGGGATTGAAGAAATAAAACTAGCGCGCTACAACAAAACCGACATTACAAAGGCGCAGTATAAAAATTTAACGAACGGGCCTGGCAAACTATGCCGCGCACTCGGAATCACTTTAGAAGAACGAGGCGTCTCATTACAAAGTGATACATTACATATCGAACTCGTCCGAGAAGAAGAACACATATCCTCACAATATAAAATAATAGCCGGACCTCGAATTAACATCGACTATGCAGAAGAAGCTGTACATTATCCGTGGCGTTTTTATTATGAAGGGCATCCGTTTGTTTCAAAGAAATAAACGATATCAACGATTTTCCGAATATATCTATCGTAACTTACAATATATCAACGATTTTTCAAATATATCTACCATAACTCAAAATATATCAACGATTCGACAAGGAATATCGACTTACCGACAAATAATGACATTATAAATAAAAGAAGACTGTTCCACAATGGAACAGTCTCTCCCTTTTACTCCGCACCTTCCGCAGTTGCAATATTATCCTCTAAATTTTCTCTTGATAATTCAGCTGCCATAAAATCAGCTGTTTCTGGAAGTGCTAAATGCATATGAGCTTTTTGACAAATTTGGATTGTACAGTTTTCAACAACATAGTCGAAAACATGTCCGCCTCCGCTTCTTTCATCATCAATGTAATGTAAGTGGAATCCAGCTACACCAATACCTTGCGCATAATCTGGTGTCCAAAATCCAGCAAGCGTACCTTCTGTATGTTTAAATGAAAAGATTGGTTGTGATTTCGTCACTTCAACGAGCGGTGTATACGGTTTTTCTTGTCTTGGAACCGTTCTCGTTCTTACTTCGCGGAATGTACCATCCATTCGAATACCATAAAATAAGTTTTTACTCGGCATTAATTCATGTAATAATGCTTCGACTTCTTCACGATTCATCGGACGCTCTACTGTATAACTCATTTCTTTTTCAAAAAACGTTACAGTCGCAAATGGTGTTGTTTCTTCCGGCTCTACTTTTTCTGCTGAACCGTCTGAACGTAAATGATAAAATTCATTATCAAATGCAATCATTTCACCATCTAATTGATCAAATGTGCCGATACCGAAATCACCACGTTCTTTCAAATCTTCAAAGCTAATCACACCATCATATATACCATCTAATAGCGCAAGCATTGTAGATGTTTGATATACTTCATTACTCGTTTTCGTTTTTTTTGCATCAATATCAATTAATTGCGCAACAGTCATCTCAAATCTGCCTCCATTAGTTTAATTGGTTTGGTAATAATTTTTCGCTTAATTTAATGTTGTCACGGTAATCGATTGGAATATCAATAATGACAGGGCCGTCTGCTTCTAATGCCGTTTTCAATACATCTTCTAATTCATCAGGCGTGTTAACACGAAGACCTAACGCCCCGAAACTTTCCGCATATTTCACAAGATCAACATCGCCAAACTCTGTAGCTGATGTTCTGCCGTATTTCATCATTTGTTGGAATGCAACCATATCATATGTGCCGTCTCTCCAAACAAGATGGACGATTGGAGAATTTAAGCGTACCGCCGTTTCTAACTCCATCGCTGAGAATAAGAAACCACCGTCACCTGATACGGAAACTACTTTTTTACCTGGTTCTACTAAAGTAGCTGCGATTGCCCAAGGAAGTGCAACACCTAACGTTTGCATACCGTTACTAAATAATAATCTACGTGGTTCATAAGAACGGAAACATCTCGCCATCCAAATAGAATGGGAACCGATGTCACATGTAACGGTTGTATCGTCACTAATTAAAGAACGAAGTGTACGAATCACTTGAAGTGGATGCGTAACACCTTCTGAAGGACGATTTGGAACTTCTGCTTGTTCTGATAATTTCGCGCGTAATCGTTCTAATACTGCTTCTGATTTCGTACTTAACACAAGTTTCGGTAATTTTTCTGCGATGCTATTTACTGTTAAGGCAATATCACCAATTAATTCACGCTCTGGTTGGTAATCATGATCGATATCTGCTTGATGGTCATCAAGATGAATAATCGTTCTGTCCCCAAGTTTATTCCAGAATTTCGGATCATACTCAATTGGGTCATAACCGATAGAAATAACAAGGTCCGCTTCTTCTAGTAAAATATCACCTGGTTGGTTACGGAATAATCCAACGCGGCCGAAGAAATGATCTTCTAATTCACGTGAAATCGCACCAGCTGCTTGATATGTTTCAACGACAGGAAGTTCTGTATCCGCAATTAATTCACGAACAGCTTTCGTCACTTCATTTGTGCTTGCTCTCATACCGAGTAAAATAACCGGCAATTTCGCTGCTTTTATTTTTTCTACTACGTATGTAATATCATGTGTGGGAGCGATTCCAAGCTGTGGCTTAGAAAGCGCACCGATAGACTCTACAGTCGTTTCCGCAGTCATAACGTCTTGCGGAAGACTTACTAAAGTAGCGCCTGGATTTGTGGAAGTCGCACTTCGAAATGCATTTGATAATGCTTCTGGCACATTATCAGGATGCTCTACTTCTACGCTATATTTTGTGATTGGTTCGAATAGTGCAGCATTATCCATAGATTGGTGCGTACGTTTTAATCGATCTGTACGCGGAACTGCACCAGCTAAAGCAACAACGGGATCACTCTCCGCATTCGCAGTAACAAGACCTGTCGCTAAATTTGATGTCCCTGGTCCTGAAGTTACAAGACACACACCCGGTTTCCCTGTTAATCTACCAATCGCAGCTGCCATAAATGCTGCGTTTTGTTCATGACGACAAACAATTAACTCTGGTCCTCTTTCTTGCAGTACATCAAATACAGAGTCAATCTTCGCTCCTGGAATACCGAAAACATGTGTAACACCTTGTTTAATTAAACAATCAACAACAAGATCTGCTCCTTTTGTTTTTGTCTTCACGTCGTTTGCTTTTACACCTGTACTCAAACTAATCATTCCTTTATTTCATAATTTGTGTAATAAAGATTTTTAACTTCACCTAGTTAATTAATGTGGTGAAGTATTATTTATCATTATATTACAAATGCATTATTTTTCCAAGAATATGAATATGACATTATTTTGACAGCCACTAGAGAATACGCTTACACCCCTTTGTTTATCCTAAAATAACATTTTTATATCTCCTCGAAAAAATCTAAAAAAATTCCATATCATCACAGTATTTTAAAAATAACAGTACCTTGCAAAGAACACTACTAAATGATATATTTGTAAATAATGGAATACCCATTAATTGGAATGCATTTTATAATTCGTATCCCCTTTTCAAAAGATAAGATTCTCAGCTTTCATTCATCATTTTATAAAGGAAAGTGATTGTTATGAACAAAAACGAATTTTTGGAACAACTTAGTTCTTCCCTGCGGAATATGCCTAATGTAGAAAAGAAAGATATTATTTCAGAGTACGAAACTCATTTTATCAGTGGTAAACAAGATGGAAAATCTGAAGAGGAAATTTCTAAAAAACTAGGAAACCCTAAAACTATTGCTAAAGAACTTACTGTTTCATATACAATAAGCAATGCTGACAATAAACGAAGCTTTAAAAATATAATAACCGCACTATTTTCTGTTATGAGCTTAAGTGTTTTAAACTTTACCTTTATCATTATCGCCTTTTTCGTACTACTCTTTTTATTACCGATTCTCCTAGCACTGATCATTGCCACTCCAGTATTAATTATTTCACCTATTTTATTAATAGGATTAGGATTCTTTAAGGGATTTCATCAAATTAGTTATTCCGATGTTTATAATGTGTTCATCGCTTTTTGCGGCGGTTTACTCATATCCGTCATTTCTTATCAAATGGTCAAACATCTATATGCACTTTTAGTAAAGTATTTGAAATGGAATGTAGCTATTTTACAAAGACACTACTGAATGTAAAAGGAGATTCATATGAAGAAATATATTTTATACGCACTCATGCTACTTACAGTTTTATTTCTATCAGCTTGCTCAAACAATGCACAACCTAAGGAAGAAAAAGATGTACAATCTATTAAAGATGTTACCGTTAAAATTCCGGAAACTATATTCACTTCCTCAAAAAAGAATGAAACGATTAACGAAGATGAAATGAAACAAAATATAAAAACTTATTTAGATTATAGTGGAGAATTATACGAAAACACCGTTCCACTTTCATCAGCCATGTCTGACGAGAATGTCACTGAATCTGACCGAAAGAAATTACAGCAACTTGTAAATTTAGCAAAACAAAATGATGCGAATTTCCATGATTTTATTAATAACAATACGATCCCTGATGATTACAAACAGCCTTCGAAGGAAATTCATGCATATATTTCATCGTCTACGGCACTTTCAATAGAACTAGAGCAAGAACTAGACAAACTCGCTGAAGATGGTAACTTATTCAAGACTGATTTTTCTTTTACAAAACGCTTTGAGAAAGTTAATGGTAGGAAGCAAAAAGAAATTGAACAGTTTTTGAAGGAGAAAAATATTGAGACTGAGTATTTCAAGAAATAATGATATATACAAATAGAAATCACAAAAAAGACGCCCCTATACTAGGAGCGTCTTCTCTCATTACGCTTGTTGTTGCGCGTTATATAATTCTTCAAGTGGCTTCATGATAATTTTGTTAACGTCAGTGATAACTGTATTTAAACGTTGCTCAGTTTCCATTAACTTTGTAATTTTAGCATCTTGTTGAATGCGAACTACAACTTCTTGTGCTTGTTGGTTGTCTTCTTCAGTGATTTCTTGACCTTGCATCATTTTTTGTTGTAGGCTAAGTTGCATTGTACGGAACTCATCGAATAAGTTCTTTGAAGCTGCATCAGCTTGAACTGCTGCGTAGCTCTCTTTTAACGTTTTGAAATCATCGTTTTCAGCGATTGCTTTTTGTAATTCATATGCTACATCATGAATGTTTTTTGTCATTTTATTTTTCCTCCTTTAGAAGGCTAGCGCTTTTCTCTCGCACTGCCTTTTACGTGCATTTACATACGCACCTCTTCTTACCATATCAAACTATGCAAGAGATGTGAAGAAATTTCACTTTTATTTCTATGTACTCATCTTATTATCTAAGAAACAACAATAGCAGTCCTTGCACGAGTCCGATCATTCCGCCTAATAATGCTCCTAAATACGTAATCATTTTTAGTTCATTTTTTGTAATGGACAGAACTAAATCCTCTAGTCTCTCCGTTGAAAATGTAGACACTTCTTGCTGGACAATTTCCGCAAGGTGGAGATTATTTAATATACTCGCTACGTTTTCTGTCCCCCACTTCAAGCCTTTCGTTACTGCACTCGGGACTACCTTTTCCATGATTGTTTCTCGAACTGGCTCACATACTTGCTGCACAGATTGGTTTAAAAAATTACTCACTGTTTCCTCCACTTTAACTGCTGACAATATGGAGCTTACAATCATTTCTTTTTCTACAAACGTTTCTAATTCTTTTACATCTCTTCCTTTTAACTTCTCCCACTCTTTTTGCAGTACATCAGTTAAAAGCTGCTTTGTGCCATCTTGCCCTAAAAACTTAATGACTTCTGGCTGCACACGATCCACTACACTTACATTCCCTAAAAACATTCCGACTAAGTTAAGCAGTGTTCCCCTAGAAGCAAAGAAATCATCAATCATTTTTGAAAGACGAGCTTTCCCTTCTTCACTTTCAAAAAATTGAGTCCCTCGCTCTAAAATAAACGCCGAGATATTTGGGATCGCATTCTCTATTTTTTCATGAACAGAATGAGGTAAAGCCTGTTCCCATGTATATGTATAGTACTCCGCTAAAAATGCCTCTATTTTTTCTGTAATCACATGTTCGATTTTCTCGGTTGCCTCTTTTTCTACATGCGCTACGTTCCATTTTTCTAACATTTGTCTTAACGACTGTTCATTCGTAATTACTTTATCCACTTCTACTTGTGCCCATTGGATTAAACCTTTTTGAAACTCTTCATTTGTTAGCTTCTTTCCGATTCCTTCTGGCGTTAACAAATGCTCTACAACCATTTTCCCTAATTGAACAGCAAGCTCATCACGGCGCTTCGGAATTAATCCTGGTGTAAATGGCACTTGAAACTTACCAATATAAATAGGACGATGAGGACGAAATAACATTTTTATCGCTAAATGATTTGTGAATCCTCCGATAATTGCTCCGAGCCCTGTCGTCGTTAACATACTTAACCATATATTCATTACAATCAACCTTTCGCTTCTCCAAAACTATAGCATATCATCATACGGACAAAAGTATAATGGTATAAAAACGTATTTGCAATATATAGCTTCGCCTATTATGTCAACATTTTGTTAGTAAAGGAGTGATTTCGTTGGTTCTCGGTATTTTAACTTCTCACCCTCATTATGAGCAAATGTATTACACCGAAATCGCTAAACGCGCTCGGCTTTATCATAATGTCGTTGCCCAGTTTACGCCGTTTGGTATTGATCCTAAAACAGATCTTATTTCTGGTCTGATTTATGATACTGATACAGGAAAATGGAAAGAGCAAATATTCCCTATTCCTTCTTATATATACGATCGTTCTTCTTTTAACGAGGAAACAGACTTCGAAAAAGCAAAATCAATTATTCACTCATTACACAACCGTCCTATCACTACCTTTTTAAATAACACACTCATTGACTTAAGCAAACTACATGATGTATTTCTCACGAACAAAAAATTATCTCCTTATATACCAAAATTTGAAATAGCAACGATACAAAATATTTTCAAACTGTTATTAAAAACAAAAGATATTATTATACGTCCTACTAACGCACATTCCAATGAAAGTCTGTACCGGGTCGTTTATAAAAATAAAACGTTTCATGTTGATACAATAAATGATGCCTATCATACTTCTACTCAAATGAAACGGACTGATGAATTTATATGTTGGTACAAATCTAATATACGATCAGCACGTTACATCACCCATACAATGCTGCAACCACCAAATCAATTAACATACCCGCTTCATATTCGGACCATTTTACAAAAAAATAAAGAACAGAAGTGGAACGTTATCGGCCAATTTATACAAAAAAGCTCATTTCCGAATCAACTTTTACTGTCGGCAACAGACGATTCCTCTCTACATGCATTTTCAAAAATTAAATACGTACTATCTAGCACTGGTGTACAATTATTACAGGACGCTTTACAAGACATTATAAATGAAGTGTTTCAAACATTAGATCAATCTTATTCTTCGTTATTTGAGCTAGAGCTTTCCACTATTATGGATCAAAAAGGGGCAATTTGGCTTATGTATGTCAACACGATTCCCCCGTACGAACATTACATTCGTCATAGTGATTCATTAGCCGAAAAAATATATCACGGGCCATTAAAGTTTAGTCGCTTTACACCATAATGAAAGGGGGTAAACCCATTTTGAAAGAGCACATATATACATTAAATATTTCAGATGAGCATCCAAATAGTATTACTTTACCTTATATTTTTTCCATTACACCACCAATTACATCTCTTTCCTTCGGCGTACGCCATGTTGCAAGTGAAGATGTAAAAATTCATTATTCCTTTACTCGCGAAATCATTATCGGACAACAAATTGCAGAAAAGCTTTTACTTCCTCATTCCACTACTATCCATGCATTCACTCAAAATGAAACCATTATTTTCGGACCATTAATCGGGATTTTTACAACTGGTTTTAACGATGACTCTTCTAACCCTTTAGGAAACCGTTCAACATCCCTTGGCGAGTTACTAACGCCGCCATTCACCTTGCGACCATTTGTATTTGTTTTTGGTGTGCAACATATTGACTGGGAAGACGAAACAATTGAAGGATATTTCTTTCAAGAGCAGCAGTGGATAAAGAAAAAAGTCCCTTTGCCGAATGTCATTTATGACCGATTACCAAATCGTAAAGCCGAAAATTATAAACCAATCGTAAGAGCAAAAAGAAAATTAGAGCATGACTATGCTATTCCATGGTTTAATCCAGGATTTTTTAATAAATGGGAAGTGCATCAACTTCTTATGAAAGATGATGCAATCATGCCATTATTACCAAACACAGAAACATTTCAACACTTCGAACAAGTAGAACGATTTCTCGGTACGTATAAATCGATTTACATGAAACCGATTCACGGCAGCTTCGGTAGAAATATTCATCAACTATTTTATTCTCAGGCAGAGAATTGCTACTACTGTCGTTATCGTGAAAATGAAGAAAATAAACTAAGAAAGTACCAATCATTAGAAACGCTTCTGAACCATGTGTTAAAAGGACATGATTTAAAAAAGTTTATCGTACAACAAGGTATTCCCTTACTTCGCTTCGATGGGCAACCTGTTGATTTCCGCATTCATACAAATAAAAATCATTTCGGGCAATGGATGGTCAGTGCGATCGTCGCAAAAATTGCTGGCAAAGGTAGCTTAACAACGCATGTAAATAGCGGTGGTGATACAAAATTACTGCAAGAACTTTTTCCAGATTCAACAAAACAAGTTCAAATTGAAAATAAATTAAAACATACAGCCTTACAAATCAGTTACGCGCTCGATGAACAAGTAACCGGAAATATTGGAGAAATCGGTTTTGATATCGGTTTAGACACGCAGGAAAATCCGTGGCTCTTTGAAGCAAACTCTAAGCCTGGGCGAACTGTATTCCAAGATGAAAAGTTAAAAGAGCAAAGTGAACTGACGCGCCAATTATTTTACGAATATGCCATCTACTTAACTGAACATTCTTTGCGCGATGCAAAAGAAAAAATGGCTCAAATAAAATCAGCATCTTCCTCAAGCACCGAGCATATCCCGTCCCCTATGATTCACTCACAAATACGAAAACAAAAACTTCCACCTCATTCATAAGGTGGAAGTTTTCTATTTACACAAGTTTGACTACAACCTCTGTTTCTACGTTACATACTCCGCAATAAAAAATATGATTGCAGTATTCATTTGAATTATTATGTGCTAATCCATCTACTGCACTTAATAATTCTTGGTCCATATACGCACTATAATCGTCTATGTAATCTACAGCCTTCCCATAATCTTGGAGTATACCTTGGCAATTTTGACAAGAATATGTTTGTGATTCTAATGCGTTGCAAAGCGGGCAAATTCCCATCACGATTCCTCCATACGTTATCATTTACAAGCATCTATCTATGCATAGGAGCGGTCTTCTGTCCCATTCCTACTCAAAATAGAACTATGAAGTTGCTACCGATTTAATTGTAATAAATAAGAAGTTAATGATTTGCCCCCAAATAACGGGATACAAAAAGAAAAACATATTTCATAACGCTCTTAGTTTAGCCTTTTTTCTTAAAAATACAACGATTACTCTTATTTCATACTTTACGAAATCACTAAGATTTTTTTACAAAATTTACAAATTATTATTTTGTATATCTTTCTAGGTAACATCCATACTATGAGTACAAACTTAATTACCGATGGATTAGCGCCAACCGGGGCGATAATCTGGTTCAACTCCAGCTAGTCCAACCAAAAAAAATTTTTATAACTCTAAGGAGGATATATTCCTATGGCAAACCAAAATTCTTCAAATCAATTAGTAGTACCAGGAGCAACAGCTGCAATCGACCAAATGAAGTACGAAATCGCTCAAGAATTTGGTGTACAATTAGGAGCAGATTCTACGGCTCGTGCTAACGGTTCTGTTGGTGGCGAAATTACAAAACGTCTAGTTGCAATGGCTGAGCAAAGCCTTGGCGGATTCCACAAATAAATATATATGGCAAAAAGGTCTCAAGGCATATGCCTTGAGACCTTCCTTAATTTATTGCAACATTTGTAAAAACTTCTTCGTACGTTCTTCTTTTGGATTTGTAAATACATCTTCTGGTGTACCTTGTTCGACAACGACACCGCCATCCATGAAAATAACGCGGTTTGCAATTTGATGTGCAAAGCGCATTTCGTGCGTTACAATGACCATCGTCATGCCTTCTTTAGCAAGTTCTTTCATTACTTTCAGAACTTCTTGAACAAGTTCAGGATCAAGCGCTGACGTCGGCTCATCAAATAGTAATACTTCCGGCTCCATCGCAAGTGCACGAGCAATTCCAACGCGCTGTTGTTGTCCGCCTGATAATTGGAACGGATATAAGTCTACTTTATCCGCAAGACCAACTTTTTCAAGGAAATAGTTGGCTTTTTTCTTCGCTTCTTCTTTCCCCATCTTCTTCACTGTAACGAGCCCTTCCATTACATTTTGAAGTGCTGTTAAATGCGGAAATAGATTATGGTGCTGGAATACCATACCTGTTTGCGTACGAAGGTTAACAATATCTTTCTTCGATACTTTTTGAGAGAAGTTAAGCTCTTTATTGCCGATACGAATGTTACCTGCGTTTGGTGTTTCTAATACGTTAAGGCAACGCAAGAATGTTGTTTTACCAGACCCAGACGGCCCGATAATAACAACAACTTCGCCCTTCTCAACTGATAAATCTATATGCTTTAGTACGGTATTATCTCCGAAACTTTTTTGTAAGTGCTGAATTGAAATCATAAAAACAAAAACTCCTTTTGTAAAAGGATTATTTTAACGTGTAGCGTTCTGAACGCTTCTCTAACATCTGCTGTACGATTGATAGTAAGAAACAAATAACCCAATAAATAAGACCTGCTTCAAAATAAACAATTAAAAACTCGTAGTTCATTGCCGCAATTTCCTGCGCTTTTCGGAACATTTCCGTTACTAAAATTAACGATGCTAATGAAGTATCTTTCACTAAGCTAATAAATGTATTTGAAAGCGGCGGGATTGATACGCGCGTTGCTTGCGGTAAAATAACACGTTTTAACGCTTGCGGGTATGTCATCCCAATTGTATAAGCTGCTTCCCACTGCCCTTTCGGAATGGAAAGAATCGAAGCACGAATAATTTCAGATGCATATGCACCGACATTTAATGAAAATCCAATAACTGCTGCTGTATATGGCTCAACTTCAATATTAAGAGTTGGAAGACCATAGAAAATAATAAATAATTGTACAAGAAGTGGCGTTCCGCGAATGATAGATACATAGATACGAGCAATCCATTGTAAAATACGACTACCTGAAATACGTGCAAGCGCCGTTAACGTCGCAAGTATAATCCCGATAATAAATGTAATAAGCGTTAATGGAATTGTTGTAAAAACAGCTTCCTTCAGCATAGGCATGAAGGAAGACTGCATAATATCTATCCAAGTAGACAATCGATCTGAAACCAATGCACTACTTAGATACATTTTCACCGAACCATTTTTTCGCTATTTTGTCGTACGTACCGTCTTTTTTCATATCTTCTAACGCTTTGTTTACTTCTTGTACTAGCTTGTCGCTACCTTTACGGAATAAGAATCCACTTTGTGACGCTTCTTTTTCTGTATCTACAATTTTAATTTTTGCATCTTTCTTCGTTTCTAAATAGTTTAACACTGATAATTTATCATTAATTGTAAAATCAACACGGCCAGTGTTTAATAATTCTGCCGCTTGGCTAAAGCCTTCTACATTCGTGATTTCCGCGCCATTTTTCTTAGCGATATCTGCATAGTTACTTGTTAAAGATTGTGCTGCTTTTAATCCTTTTACATCAGCAAATGTAGCAGGTTTATCTTTATCTTTTGCAATAACCAATACCGCTGAAGAGGAAACGTATGGGCTAGAGAAATCATATTTCTTTTGACGATCTTCCCGAATACCAACTTCATTCGCAACCATATCGAAACGTTTTGCATCTAAACCAGCAAGTAAGCTATCCCATTGCGTTTCTTTAAATACAGGCTTTACTCCTAAACGTTTTGAAACTTCTTCTGCTAATTCAACATCGAATCCAGTTAATTTATTGCTTGAATCGTGGAACGTAAATGGTGGATATGTACCTTCTGTACCAATTACAAGTTCACCGCTTTGTTTAATCTTTTGTAACGCGTCTTGACTAGCTGTATCTTTTTTCTCTTCTTTACCGCAGCCCGCTACAATCCCGATTGCTAATGTAGTTACTGCAAGAACTGAAAATAATTTTTTCATGATGGTAATCCTCCAAGTATTCTGATAGGAATTTAAAAACTATATTGATTGTATGCAATCTTGAACAATTTTTCAATGAAAATGTTCTTATTTAGTTTATCCTTTTTCTTCATAATCAAACAAAAGGGGAAAATAACGCTACATACAAAAAATAAGTAACATTTTTTAATATAGCATTTATAAAGAAAAAGGTAAAACAATACTTCTTATTTAACTGTCATGATTCACTAAAAAAAGAACTTGTGAAAATCACAAGTTCTCCTCTATACATATTAAGCGCTCTGATTACCTTCCATTTGCGTTTTGTACATATCATAATAACGCCCGCGCTTTTTCATTAATTCATCATGAGAACCTTTTTCCAAGATCGTTCCTCTATCAAGTACAATAATTTGATCTGCGCTTTTAATTGTTGAAAGTCGGTGAGCAATAATAAATGTCGTTCTTCCTTTTTTCACAACTTCTAGTGCTTGTTGGATCATCGCTTCTGTCTCTGTATCAATACTAGATGTCGCTTCATCTAAAATTAAAATGGCTGGATCGAAAGCAAGTGCCCTAGCAAACGATATAAGCTGACGTTCTCCGGTTGAAAGAGTACTTCCTTTCTCCGTAATTTCTTCATTTATATTGTTCGCAAATCTTTCCGCACCAACATCACGCAATGCTTTTATGATGCGATCTTTTGAAATGTTTTCATTCTCTAAACTTACATTAGATGCAACTGTCCCGCTAAATAAAAACGGATCTTGCAGTACGATTCCCATATGTTCACGAGTTGCTTGTTTTGGCATCTCTTTTACGTCGTGACCGTCAATTGTAAGCTTTCCTTTTTCAAACTCATAAAACTGAAAGAGTACATTCATAATGGAACTTTTTCCTGATCCAGTATGACCGACAAGTGCCACTGTCTCGCCTTGTTTCGCTTCAAAAGAAATATTTTTTAACACTTCATCTTTTCCATTATAAGAAAACGACACATTATCAAACTTCACATTTCCTTGTAAGCGAGGCATACGCTCTTCTTCTACTGCTTCCCCTTTTTCCTCTAACAATTCAAAAACACGCTCTGATGCAACACGCGATTGTTCTAAATTAGCAAGCTGATTTACCATATTTGTAATCGGTGAGAACAATCGTGTTAAATAATCAACGAACGCATACAGTATCCCTAAAGAAATGACGCCTGTAGCACTTAATGAAGCGCCACCGAAATACCAAATCACACCTGTGAAAGCGATATTTCTTAATACAGACACTAAATTATGAGAAGTTGCGGCATTTAAATTCAAAATTTTATTTTGATACTTAAAATAATCGCCATTTAATTCTTCAAACTCTTTTTTCGTTTCACGCTCTTGACGGAACGCTTGAATAATCGGCATACCCTGAATGGATTCATTCACTGTTCCGTTAATATCAGATAAACGTGAGCGCATTTTATGATTATATACAGACGCATACTTTCTATAAAGGATCGCCCAAACAATTAAAATTGGGATGATGAGTAAACATAGCGTTGCCAGTTTTACATCAAGTAAAAATAGCGCGGCAAATATCCCAATAATATAGATGATACTAGAAACGAATGTCGCAAGTACCGTTACGTATAGATCACGAATGGCTTCCGTATCATTCGTTACACGCGACACGATTTTCCCTGCTGGTAAATGATCGAAATAACGAATCGGCAACGTTTGAATATGAGAAAAGACATCTTCCCTCATAATTTGAATAATTTTGTTCGCTGCCTTCTGTAAGAAGAATTGCTTTCCGTATGCAAATAATGAAACGACTACTAATAAAGCGAAATAGCCACCACCAAGTAATAATAGACGGTTTATTTCTGGTTTATAAAACGCAAACACTTCTTCTTTCGTTAATGCTTTCGCTTTATACACTTGCACCGCCTTACCATTTTGAACGGTAATCATATCACCTTTCACGGTCCGTGATCCTTCCACATTTACTTTATTCGGTACAAAATAATATTGAAAACCAACTTGCATCACACGTACTTCTTTTCCTTTTTTCTCCCCTTCTTCAAAGCGATCGCTTCGCTTATAAAAGGTACCATTATACGAAACAGCCTCTTCACTCTTTTCTGTTTCATACCAAGGTTTCTCAATTCCAACGATATGATCATCAATCATCGTTTTTGCGACGAAAGGACCAGCAAGCTCTGCGATGACGAAAATAAATAACATTAGCATCGCTGCAAAAATCGTCCCTTTCACTTTCATCGCATATTGAAACAATCGTTTTGAAACACTCATATTTTCACCCCGCTATCCGCACTTTCACTTTCACCTTGTTGTCTTTCAAACTGCTCAGCATACCAGCCTCCGCTTTTGATAAGCTGATCATGCGTACCCTCTTCTATTACTTCACCTTCATCCATAACGAGAATCCAATCCGCATGTTGTACGGCTGATAAACGGTGCGTCGTAATAATCGTCGTCTTTCCGCTTCTTTCTGTTCTTATATTTTCGATAATCGCTGCTTCCGTACGAGCATCAACAGCTGATAAAGAATCGTCCAAAATTAAAATTTCTGGATTTTGAATAACAGCTCGCGCAATTGAAATCCTTTGTTTTTGCCCTCCTGATAAAGAAACACCTTTCTCTCCAACGAGCGTTTCTAATCCTTCTGGTAAAAACTCTAAATCCTTTGTAAACGCCGCAATTTCAATCGCTTTCTCGAGTTCTTCTTCCGTCGCTTCTCGATTCCCGAATAAAATATTTTCCCTCGCTGTTTTTGAGAACAAAATATGTTCCTGCGGTACATACCCAATCCATCCAAGTACATTTTCATTCGTTATTTTATCTAACGTCACATCAGAGACTGCAATATCCCCATCTCCAAGTGGATATTGACGAAGAAGCTGACGTACAAGCGTCGTTTTTCCGCTTCCTGTTTTTCCAACAACCCCAAGCGTTTCCCCTTGTTTTAATGTAAATGAAACCTTTTTTAAATTTGTTTCAGTTGATGAAGGATATGAAAAGGTAACGTCATCAAACTGAATATAATCCGGCTCTTGTACAAGCTTTGGATTTTTCGGATCCTTTACATCTGGTTCATACGCTAACGTTTCATTCACACGGTCGAGTGACGCATTTCCTCTTTGCATAACATTGATTAATTCCCCAATTGCAAACATCGGCCAAATCATCATCCCTAAATACACGTTAAAGGAAACAAGTTCGCCAAGTGTCACCTTTGATTGAAATACAAGATATGCACCGTACACTAAACCAATTAAATAACTAAGACCAACAAGCATTTTCACAGTTGGTTGGAATAGTGCATCAATTCTAGCTACCTTCATATTTTTTTCGTAGACGTCATCTCCTAAATGATGAAATCTTTCTTGATCTGCATTTTCTTGTACGTATGCACGAATCACGCGCACACCAGCTATTGACTCTAGTACTTTATCGTTCATATCACCGAACGCATCTTGCGCAACTGTAAATCTTTCATGCAATTTCTTTCCATATATATTCATCGCATACGCCATAATCGGAAGCGGTATAAGTGCCGCAAATGTAAGCTCCCAACTAATTGTAAATCCCATCATAAAGACAATCGTAAGCATATATAAACTCGAATCCACTAGCGTTAATATACCGAAACCAGCTGTCATAGCGATTGCTTTTAAATCATTTGTCGCTCTCGCCATTAAATCACCAGTACGATTTTTTTGATAAAACGTGGGTGTCATCTTAAGTAAATGCCCCATAAATTTAGAGCGCATCGTCTTCTCCAGTACGAATGCACCGCCAAACAATTGGTGTTGCCACACAAAAGTAAGACCGTATCCAACGATCGTAACCCCTATTAAGATAAGAATAGATTGCATAATTGCTTCGTTGGATAACGTTCCTGTTTTTATGTTATCAATCGTAACCCCTAACACTTTCGGAGGAATGACTTCAACTATATTCACAATTAAAAGAGCTCCAATAGCGATACTATATCTCTTCCAATGTTCTTTAAAAAACCATTTTAACTTTAGTAATACTGATAACAATGTAACCTCTCCCTTCTCATACTCGTTTACCTCTCATTTCTTTATCCACTATCCAGACCCATCACATTTACATTTCGTAACCCATACAATCTCATCACATTTTTCCACCTTCCAAAGTTTTTTATCGGAACCATACAAGGGAAAATAAACAAAAAAAAGCATACCGCCGCTTGACGATATGCACAGAAATGCATAAAAGCGTACGTTACGATATACGCAACGTACGCTTTTTATAAGACAAAGATGCCCTATATATCCGTACGGGTTGCGTAATGATATGAATGTTTTCTGCCATTTAACAGAGCTAAGCCCATTACATTTACGATTACAATCATTACGCACACCCCCTTCATTTATTTTCCATTTATAATCTTACAACTTTATTGAGTATTCTGTCAATTATTTTTTTACACACCGAACAAAAATATACGCTACATCATTTTGAAATAAGGGAATCTTCTGTAAGAAAGGGCATACAAAATAAAAAAAGAATAAGAAATCGTTTTCACAAACATTTCATTTGAAAAATGTTATCAAACACCCTACAATCACCTTATACTCACTCTTACAAGTTGCTATTTTAGGAGGACTAATCATGACAACTAGCAATACGTACAAATTTTATTTAGACGGAGAATGGAGAGAAAGCTCTTCAGGAGAAACAATCGAAATTCCATCTCCATACTTACACGAAGTAATTGGACAAGTACAAGCAATTACTCGCGGAGAAGTAGATGAAGCAATTGCATCTGCAAAAGAAGCTCAAAAATCATGGGCGGAAGCTTCTCTACAAGATCGCGCAAAATATTTATATAAATGGGCTGATGAGCTCGTAAATATGCAAGATGAAATTGCCGATATCATTATGAAAGAAGTCGGTAAAGGATATAAAGATGCGAAGAAAGAAGTTGTTCGTACAGCTGACTTCATTCGTTACACGATCGAAGAAGCTTTACATATGCACGGAGAAAGCATGATGGGCGATAGCTTCCCTGGCGGAACGAAATCTAAACTTGCAATCATCCAACGCGCACCACTTGGTGTTGTATTAGCAATCGCACCATTTAACTACCCAGTAAACTTATCTGCTGCAAAACTTGCACCAGCATTAATTATGGGTAACGCTGTTATTTTCAAACCAGCAACTCAAGGTGCAATTAGCGGGATTAAAATGGTTGAAGCACTTCATAAAGCTGGCCTTCCAAAAGGTCTTGTAAACGTAGCGACAGGACGCGGTTCTGTAATTGGTGACTACTTAGTAGAACATGAAGGCATCAATATGGTATCGTTCACAGGTGGTACAAACACAGGTAAACATTTAGCGAAAAAAGCTGCAATGATTCCACTTGTATTAGAACTTGGTGGTAAAGACCCTGGTATCGTTCGTGAAGATGCTGACTTACAAGATGCTGCAAACCATATCGTAAGCGGTGCATTCTCTTACTCTGGTCAACGTTGTACAGCTATTAAACGTGTACTTGTACATGAAAACGTAGCGGACGAGCTTGTTGGCTTATTAAAAGAGCAAGTAGCTAAACTATCAGTTGGATCTCCAGAACAAGACAGCACAATCGTTCCATTAATCGACGATAAATCTGCTGACTTCGTTCAAGGTTTAGTTAACGATGCTGTAGAAAAAGGTGCTACAATCGTTATCGGTAACAAACGTGAGCGTAACTTAATTTACCCAACATTAATCGACCACGTAACAGAAGAAATGAAAGTTGCTTGGGAAGAGCCATTCGGCCCAATCCTTCCAATCATCCGTGTTTCTTCAGATGAACAAGCAATTGAAATTGCTAACAAATCAGAGTTCGGTCTGCAAGCAAGTGTCTTCACTAAAGACATTAACAAAGCATTTGCAATTGCTAACAAAATCGAAACTGGTTCTGTTCAAATTAACGGACGCACAGAGCGCGGCCCTGACCACTTCCCATTCATCGGTGTAAAAGGTTCAGGTATGGGCGCACAAGGTATTCGTAAGAGCCTTGAGTCTATGACACGTGAAAAAGTAACTGTATTAAACTTAGTTTAATCTTATAAAAAGAAGCTGATCTATTTTAGATCAGCTTCTTTTCTATATAGATACTTCCAAAAAACAGAGTATTTAGTTCTACTTCCAATTTGGTTTTCCAAATCGAACTAAAACATGCCATAATAATTTTAATTCCTGAAGCACTTCTTCATAAGTTCCACGATCACTCCAAGATAATGGATTGCGTTTCAAATCCACTACAGCAGAGCCAATTATATGTGCATCGATACAATTATTTCGTGCAATGCGTCTTGCCAAAGATGGCATTTTTGAACCTCTAAAATCCATCGGAACTTCATCCACCGTAAGTACAAAACCCATGTGCCAATACAAATCAATAGAATACTTCAGACAAATTTCTTCTAAAGTTCTACCTACATTCGTACCCTTAAATGAAGGATCTACAACAAGTGCTTCCACATCTTCTTTAAGAGAAATATCTCCATGAATCTGTGCTTCAATATAATGATTAAGATTACGAGCTGACTCTTTATCTGCGAAATCTATAAACGGCCTTTCCAGGTTATCCATTAAATGATGAATGAGTCTCGTTGGAGTCAAATTCCCTTCACCAATTGCAAAATCTCTTACGAATGTCTCTTCCAAAAGAGCAGCTAAAATCATATCAAACTCTTCATAAGTACCCTTTTCTTTTGGATCTTGATGCGAGTCTAAATACGTATATGTAGAGCGATAAGAAACTTTTGGAGATAAGAGAAAATAACATGATCCAAAACGCGGGGCAGGTCCATCTGGATGTAACATTACATTTAATGCCCCATATTTAGGCCGTTCATTATTCGTTACGCCTTCCAATTGATATGCGCCTCCAAATATTCTCTTTTCCCAAAGGTCACGTTCACCACCCGGATAAGCAGATACACTCCCATTAGATAGCAATGTTTCAAACTGACTTTTATATATGCCTTGCTCAAACAGTGCCTCAGCAATATTTTTCATATTCGAATCTAATCTGTCTGGATGAAAGTGTAAAGCAATCCTCGCATTTGATTTTAAATGCACGACAGCTTCTTCAAACATTTCATCAGTAATATTAGACATTTTCAATATATGGTTAATTGTTGCTTTAGCCTCACGTTTTTCGTTCTCTGCATATTTTGAAATGTACTGTAAAGCAAATAATTGAGATCTTGATAATTCCATAATCAAACCTCTCCTTTCATTAAAATGACCTTAATCCTTTCAATTAAAGGTGCATTTTTTCCTTCTTATGCAAATTGAACAAAAAGTACTTTAACAAAGCCTAGTTGTAGATGCGAGCATTTTTCATAGGTAAATTCACACATTCTACAGAAATTCGATACCCTAGCCAACTCTCAGCAATCTGTTCAAATGATGAAACAGAGCCTGTTGTAAAAAAGCGATGCTCCGAATTCAGATTGTCAGACAAAATTCCTTTGTGCTGTAAAATGGTACTTAACTCTATCGCTGTTTCTTCTGCAGAACTAATAATCGTTATATCTTCTCCTAGTTCCTTTTTTATATAGGACTCTAAAAGTGGATAATGCGTACATCCAAGAATTAACGTATCTATATCTTCTTTCGTTAATGGCAATAAAGCTTGTTTCACTTGCTGTGTTACATATGCGGTATCTTCTAATTGATTTTCTACAACTGTAGCTAAAGTCGGGCACGCATGACTATGCACTTTCAAATATGTATCAAGCTCATGCAATGCTTTTTCGTACATATTAGATTTTATCGTACCTACAGTTCCAATTACTCCGATTTCCCCTTTCTTTGTCACTTTAATTGCCGCTCTTGCTCCCGGATGTATAACGCCAATAACCGGAATAGAAAGTGCTTCTTGCAGCATAGTCAATGCAGCAGCTGCAGCAGTATTACATGCTACAACTAGAGCTTTTAACGGAAACTGTTTGAGGAACTCAACCATTTCAAATACGAAAGATTGTACCTCTTCTACACTTCTTGGCCCATACGGACAACGCTCATTATCACCAATATAATAAATGCTCTCTTTAGGCAATTGTCTTATAATTTCACTCGCAACTGTTAATCCCCCTACCCCTGAATCTAATACACCAATTACGGAATTCTTATTATATACAGACATATACTTCATCCCCTTCTCAATCTTCTAGCGCCAATAACATTTATTATATTATGAAAATTTAAACACTGTACAATAATCCCTCCATCATCCAATCACAAACTCTTCTCTATAATCTGATTATTACCATATCCATTGACGTATAAAAATTCATTTGTTACTCTTAAATACGTTAATTTAATATTTAAATCCTCATTCGTATCTCGGTGAGGTAGAGGTTGCAGTCATTAAGAGTATCATTTCAGGAGATGTAGTGGCATTGATGAAGGAATGAGAAAGGAATGATTGCCGAAGTAAGTTGTGTCCACCATGCACGCTTGCTGGGTCTGCATTTAATAAGTGCAGAACTGTCACAAACATTTCGTTTGTGGAGAGCTATCGAGAGGTATGTCGTGGGTTTCTTATAAGATAGAAAGCATGTAGCGGCAAATTACGTGCTTTTTTTGTTTTGTTTGGGACTTCTCTTCCTGACTCAGGAAGACATACATATCTCCTCGCTTGACTTGGTTATACTAACTTTGGAGGTATTTTCTATGCAACAAAAAAAATGGGGCTTTTGGGTACTCACAGCTTTCGTTGTCGGTAACATGGTTGGCGCTGGTATTTTCATGGTGCCAAGTACGTTGGCACAAACAGCAAGCCCTCTCGGTGTCACTTTAGCTTGGTTAACAACAGGGTTTGGTGTTTTAATGCTAGCTCTTGTTTTCGGTAATTTAGCAATTCGTCGTCCTGATTTAACGACAGGACCACAAAGTCATGCATATGCTTTATTCTCAACACCAAAAAAGAAAAAAATGGCTGGTTTCAGTATGGTATGGGGATATTGGGTTGCAAACTGGGCAAGTAACGTTGCCATCATTACATCATTTGCGGGATATTTATCACTCTTCTTCCCAATTATGAAAGATACACGACTACTATTTTCAATCGGTTCTTTTAACGTAGAAGTCGGAAAACTAATTACATTTACGATTTGTTCCATCTTACTTTGGGGAACTCATATTATATTAACAAACGGTGTAAGCGGAGCTGGAAAGCTAAACTTCTTAGCAACAACAACGAAAGTAACTGGATTCCTTTTATTTATCGTCGTTACGTTATTTGCATTCGAAGCTTCTAAGTTTGGACAATGGTACACACCGATGATTGATAAATCAGGTGTATCACACGGCCTACTTTCACAAGTAAACTTAGCTGCTCTTACGACGCTTTGGGCATTTATCGGAATTGAATCGGCGGTTCTTTTATCAAACCGTGCTGTTTCTCCAAAAACGGTAAAACGCGCAACAGTTGCTGGATTACTTATTACAGTTGCGATTTACTTAGGAATTACAATTTTAACAATGGGTGTCCTTCACGTTGATACATTACAAGCTTCAGAACGTCCATTAGCAGATGCATTAAACGCTGCAATGGGTCATGGCGGCGGGAAACTTATGGCATTACTTGCTCTTACTTCCCTGTTCGGTTCTATCTTAGGCTGGATTTTATTAAGCTCAGAAGTACCGTATCAAGCAGCAAAAGAAGGTTTCTTCCCTTCCTTCTTCACAAAAACAAATAAAAAAGGAAGTCCAATTTACTCATTACGATTAACAAACATTATGTCGCAAGTGTTCTTATTCTCAACATTATCAGGAACCATTGCGGAAGCTTATACATTCGTTATTACCGTATCAACACTGGCCTACCTCATTCCATATCTCGTTTCACCAATCTTCCAGTTAAAACTAGTCGCAACTGGTGAAACGTATAAAAATGAAATGCGGGCAAGAATTACAGATGGTATAGTCGCAGTGATCGCACTTTGTTACGCACTATGGGTTATTAAAACTGGTGCATCCGATATAAAAACATTCCTTCTCGGAATTGGTTTATTCGTAATCGGCTTTGCCTTCTATCCATTAATGAATCGTGATCAGAAAAAAAATAACGAAAAGAAAAACGGGCAAGTTGCATAACGCAATTTGCTCGTTTTTTCTTTTGCAAAACATATATAATAGAACAAAGAGGTGAAAAACATGTCAATCGAATCACTATGGAGCGGCCGCTTCCAACAACATATGCAAAATATCATTACATACTTTGCACGTATGATTAACGGTTTACTATATAGCTTTATCTTCGTTGCCTGTATAGGTGCTTACTATTACGCAAAGTTTCTTAAGACAGCGCCTTCTAAAGGACTATCTTTATTACTTATTACAATCGTCCTAACAGCGATTATAACGAGATGCCCGATCCGTACATTTATTCAAAAACCTGATGCTGTCTATTTACTAGCACTAGAAGAGAAATTAACATCTTATTTCAAAAAATCTCTTCTATACAATTATATCATTCAGCTTTTCCCATTATTATTTACGTTCCTTATTCTCGTTCCACTTGCCCTGCAATCATTGCAATTAACGGTTCCTTTCTTATGTACAATCTTTATCGTTTTAATGATTACGAAAGCTTGGAACATCTACATACATTGGATGTGGCGTGATAGTCACGAGAAAAATATATGGCTGATCATTCGTATTACTTGTAACGCCCTAATCATTTACATGCTGTTTTATGCGGCAAATGTTCTCATATTGGGCGGATTACTCTTACTACTCGCTTTCCTACTTCTATATACAAAAAAACAGCCTACAAAACGAATACCGTGGGATTACATAATCGAGCAAGAAGAAAAAATGAACGTTCGTTTCTATCAATTTGCTAGCATCTTCACCGATGTTCCGCAACTAAATAAGCAAGTAAATAAAAGAAAATGGCTTACAACTTGGATTGAACCTTTATTACATAAAAAACGAACAACTTTCTTCTATTTATATACACTAGCATTTTTACGCGGGAATGATTATTTCGGTATATATATTCGCTTAGGGCTGATTGGTGCTTTCGCTCTATACTTTATTCCAAACATATACGTAAAAGGCGCTATCGCATATATCGTCCTATATATGATTTCTATGCAGCTCCGTTCCCTATGGAAATATTTTTCGGGAAATATTATTGTAGCATTATATCCAATTGATACTGAGAAACGAATGAATCAATTTCTTCACTTAATCTTTATATTGCTAAGCATTCATCTCATTGTATTTTCAATTGTTATACTCATTGCTACGGGACAATTTTTACATAGCCTTATCATTATGATTATCGGGTTACTCTGGATCAAATTTATTATTGTACCAAAAACGAAGCAACGCGTTTCTTCGTTTTAACGAAAAGAAATATCTTAAAAGCCAAGGAGCGAATAAATTTTCTCCTTGGCTTTTTTATTTTTCTTCCTCAAACAAGAATCACTGAAACAACCGATATTTTATGATTTTTACATACAAAAACGATAATACATGTTTACGTCCTAATAAAAAGGGTATGTATTAAATTAACAAGGTAAACGAACTGGGGGGATTAAAAATTTAAAAGTAAATAGACAATACGACGCATTGCTCAAAGACGATTCTGGAACCGATACTATAATGTAAGGAGCTGACTGCAATGAGTAAAAAAATTGCTATTTTAATAACGGATTATTTCGAGGATACAGAATACACAGAGCCAGTAGAAGCTTTTCATCAAAAGGGATATGAATTAACAACTATTGAAACTGAAAAAGGGAAAACGGTACACGGTAAGCAAGGTAAAAGTGAAGTCGTAATTGATAAAAGTATTGATGATGTTTCTCCAGAAAACTTTGATGCCCTCTTCATACCAGGCGGATTTTCCCCAGATATACTGCGTGCAGATAAGCGTTTTGTTCGCTTTAGCAAAGCATTTATGGATGCGGAAAAACCTGTTTTCGCTATTTGTCATGGACCTCAGCTACTCATCACTGCCCAAACACTTGAAGGACGTGATGTAACTGGATATAAATCTATTGAGATTGACTTGAAAAATGCCGGTGGAAATTTCCATGATAAAGAAGTAATCGTATGCCAAAATCAATTAGTTACAAGTAGACAACCAGAAGATATACCGGCGTTTATTGAAGAATCGTTGCGTATATTAGGATAGCTACTTTGGTTAACTAACCTCCTTTTATTTACATGAAAATAATTAATCAGCCCTCACCAACTGGTCGTTTACAGAAAATCCGACCACCACAAATAGCGGGATAAAGTGAGACTTTAATCAGTGGGGGTTTTCTTCATCCCCCACTGATTATTAGTCGAACCAATCGGACTTTTATGGGCAGTTGATCCCCCACCTAACTTCTTTGCTTTCGCTGAATTTTGAGGTGGGGGTCTTACTGCCCATTAAAGCGGGATAAATAAAACGAGGGGAATCCAAAAGTTCAGTTTTAATAATCTTTTGGATTCCCCTCTTTCTCGTCCAAAAATTTCTTATCACTTTTCATAGGCAGTTCTCATATAGTGAAAATGACTATATAATTCCTATCCATAAGTTAAATAATGATTTCGCACATATATAAATACAAAAGATGGGAGCCTTATTTATGAATAACAATCCACCTTCAACGCCCCCAAATCCAACGGAAACGAATAATAATGAAGTGAGCTTACAAACGTTACGCGTTATTGGGCTTATTGTACTGATTAGTGGCTACATATTAGTCGCTCTTTCTGAAGTAGGCACATTAAAAAATCTTTTGTTACAGCCGAATACCACTCCAAATTTAGCTGAAGTTGATCCGTTCTAAAAACTATATAGAAGCGAGTCCCAGTATAACTGGTTCGCTTTTATATAGTTTCATCCAATCTGAGAAACATTTCTCTCATCCTCATACTTCTCTTTCCCTATCGCCTTCATAAATAATAAAATACTGCTCATACCAACGATAAAGTACAGAGCACTCATGCCCCAAGATGCGATAAATGAACCTAGCATAACACCTAATGCCCCGTTCATTTTTGCCACTTGAAAGACCATTCCGTTAATCGCCATATATGAACCTCTCGCCTCATTTGGCACCATATCTGCCATAATAGATTGACGTACTGGCACATACATCATCTCGCCTACCGTTTGGAAAAGCCCTGCAATTAATAAAATCCATAAACTATTGCTCGTTCCGAGTATTGTAAAACCAATCGTATAAATGAATAAGCCTACATATAAGATTTTCAAATCGTTGAAGCTTTTCAGCATTTTAATAAGAAGAGCTGAACATAAAACAACTAAAATTGTATTCTCTGCAGAAATCCAGCTCAGCATGCGAATACCTGTTAAATCAAACGTAAAACCATTACTAAAGAAAAAGTTTACCGTTTCAAATTCCTTCTGCAAACGTACTCCTAAATAATTATTAATTTGAAACTCTAAAGATAACGTACATATACTTGCTGCACAAAAAATTAAAAACGCTCTATCTTTCATTACGACTTTATAACTATCCGCCATATCTTTTAATACATTTTTCTTCTCTACTGTTTTTCTCGCTACATACACTTCTTCCATGTATACAGCCATCACATATAAAGTAATAACGGCAATAACTGTTAATCCGATAAACAATTGCAATCTATAGTTCTCAAATAGTAATCCGCCAAATATTGCTCCAATTGCCATTGATAAATTAATAGCCCAATAGTTAATGGTGTACATCACTTTTCGATTTTCAGGTGTACTCACATCAATTAACATCGCCTCTGTAGCAGGATTCATAAGTCCAGATCCTAAACTATTCACTAGCATAAAGATAAATGTTAACCACGGTGAATCTACATAATCCGAATTCGCAACTCCCATACAAGCAATGGAAATGACTTGTATACTTTGACCGATAATCATAACCTTTTTACGCCCAAGCCGGTCTCCAACATATCCACCGTATAAACCAATTACTAACGAAGCTATGACATTAATGAGTAGTAACACACCAGCAATCGCACTACCTAACTTTATTGAAAAATAAATCGCCATAAATGGAAAAATCATCGTGGACACAGTACGTGTCAAAAACGAAGTTATAATTCTAATCTTTATATTTCGATGCATACTCCAAAATCCCATTGTTTCCCCCTCCTTATGCTTACTTATTTTACTTTGAAAAAAAGGAAGAAAAAGGTTAGAATATTCTAAAGAGTTTCCCCTTTTATGATAGAAGGAAGTGTATATATGAAAATTATGGACTATTACATTAGACTAAGACTACATGCACAAGATCAACAACATATGCGAAATAGCTTACAAGAATTAGCGGATATTTTATATTGCAGTACGAAAAACGTAAAGATTTTATTAAAGAAAATGAGCGAGGAGCAATTAATTAGCTGGACTCCAGGGCGAGGCCGCGGAAATAAAACGGAAATTCTATTTATACATAATTTCGTAGAAGCGATTGAGTCCTATACAGATGAACTGTTAGCGCAAGAAAAACTAAAAGATATCTTTCTTCTTTTAAAAGAACCCCTACCCCTTGCACTTCAAAAAAAGATAGAAAATAAACTACATCATCATTTTGGATACGAACCTTCAAATGATATGTACGACATATTAAAGATTCCTATATCGAGAAAGATATTCCCATTAGATCCGGCTTTTGTGGCTGTCACTACAGAGAGCCATCTTACGAGTCAAATTTTTGATACGTTAGTCGTTTATAACGATGTTACTGAAAAAATGGAACCACACATTGCGCATACGTGGGAATTAAGTGAAGACGGGCTTGCGTGGACTTTTTACTTACGAAAGGATGTATATTTTCATAACGAAACTGTTTTAACTTCTAAAGATGTACAATTTTCATTTGAAAGACTAAAAGAAGTTCACTCTCCTTTCGAATGGTTAACAGAAGAAATTGTTCAAATTGAAACACCGTCACCATTGCAAATTCGATTCCATTTAGCAAAACCAAATTTATTTTTCTTACACTATGTAAGTTCCATGCAACTCGCAATTTTACCGCGTGATACGATTATTCAAAATCATCATTATATAGGTACTGGACCTTTCAAACTTGCTCATTACTCTGAAGACAATATCGTACTCGAAGCGTTCACTCATTATTTTAAAGAGCGCGCGTTATTAGACCGTATTGAATTTTGGGGCATTCCTGATCATGTGCAAATAGATGCTGATTATGAACTACCAAATGAAGAAGAAAATGAAAGGCATGATATACAAATAGAAGAAATAGGTTGTATTTATGCTGGCTTCAACTTTACAAAACCTGGTCCTCATCACGACATGTACTTTCGAAAAGCTTGGAGAGAACTATATGATGTTGAAACGATACTTCGTAGCATAGAAGGTAGACGAACAATTGCTGCATCAAGCTTTTTCCCTGAAAGAAGCCGCCAAGCTACTAAAAGGTCCTACTCTTTAGAAAAAGCAAAAGAGTATTTAAAAAAGAGCACCTATAATGGAGAAACGATACACATTTATTTCTTCGCATTTAAAGACAGTGCAAATGACGCATATTTCCTAAAAGAACGATGTGAAAGTTTAGGTATACAAGTAGAGCTTCACCCATTTCCCGTTTCAGATTATATGAACCGCTCTATCGATCAACATGCCGATATTATTTTTATGGGCGAAGTGTTTGCTGCCGATCATGAACTTGCATTCTTAAATGTATTTAAAAATAAAAGTTGCTTCGTAAATCGGTTCATGGACCCGCACTATGAAAACCAAATTAACTGTTTACTAGATACATTTTTATTAGAAGAAAATAAGGAAAAGCGCTATGAGCTTATGTATGAGATCGAAGAATTTTTACAAACAGAACACATCATTTTATTTAACTATCACGTTTTAAAAAGAAAAACATACCCTTCTTCTTTGAAAAACGTAACAATTGATTCATTCGGTTGGGCAAATTTTGCGAAGTTATGGATACAGCCATCCATGTCTTAAAATGTGATTCATTATAACAGGAGAAGGTACTACCTCCTTAGTAGTACCTTCTTCACATACAAATATAAACTATTATTGAATTACTCCATCTAAATGATCTTTCAAGTTCAATAAATACTGCTCAATATCCGGATGCTTCACCACATCATAACAAGCAAAACTCTTTAACGGACTCATCCCAAGAAACTTCTGCACGCGGTGTAAATGACTAAGCGTTGATTCTAGACTTTCCCCTTCAAAGAACTTCGTCTTATCTCCAAATGCTTTTTCAGGTGCATTCCAAGTTGTAGAAAACATATATTGCTTCTCTTTTAATAAACCACCTGTTCCATATTCATCTGCACCTTCAAAGAACAAACCGTATTCATATACTTCATCCATATACGTTTTAAATAATCCTGGAACACTGAACCAATAAATCGGTGTTTGATAAATCACAACATCCGCCCATAAAAACTTATCTTGTTCTTCTTTTATATTGTAGCCATCTTGAATCGTTGTTGTTTTCACATGATGATTCTCGCTTAATACTGTTACCATATGATCTACTAACGTTTTATTTAATCGTCCTTCCTTTGTACCATATTTTTCATGCCCATTTATAATAAATATATTTTTCATCGTTTTTCTCTCCCCTACTCTATTCCTCACTTATTAACCCAAGTTGCTGTTTCAACGTAAGATTATCTTCCAAATGCCAATCTGCGGTTATCTTTCCGTCTTTCACATGCAAAATATCTATTGCAGAAAAGCTAATATTTTTACCGTTATGCGTTCCTGTAAAAGAAAGACGAGCGGTTACTTTATCACCAACAACTAATAAATCTTCAATCTCGCAATGTATATTAGGAACGACTTTACGAAAATTTTGCGCTGCAAACTTTAATCCTTCAACACCCTGTGGTCGCCCTTTCGGCAACGTATTATCGAAAAAATCTTTCGTAACAGTCTGTGGAATAAGTTCCTCTTTACCTGTATCCCAAAATGCATAAAAACGCTGCGCTGCATGAACCATTTCGGTCGCTTCTTTTTTACTTAGTGAGGGATCAATTGTCATTGCTTTTGGCTTTGGCATTTCTTTTAATAACTGGACTTCCGTTTTGTCTTCCACGCCGCATGCTACAAGTACAATACAAACAACAAACAAACTAAAGAATCCAAACAACTTTTTTATCCCCATGAAAATCACCACCTCCTCATCTAAACCCTTTGTATTTCGTATTGCTATTGTATATGCATTAACTTCCTTTATGGAAGTAGTGATATTTTTTTCATATAGTTACCAAAAGTATAGTTTTGTGATACTATAAAGAAAATTCATTCAAAAAAATTTATGGAGGCTAGTTCCATGAACAATATAGATCCAGTTGAATTAACGAAAGGGTTACCTGGCATACCTTGTCCTATCGCTAAAACGCTTGATGTAATCAGTACAAAATGGACGTTTTTAATCATCCGTGACCTTCTTATCGAAGGAACATTACGCTTTAGTGATTTACAAAAATCAATGGATGGCATTAGTCCGAAAACATTATCGCTTCGACTAAAAGAACTAGAAGCTCAAGGGATTATAACGAGAAAAGTATATCCAGAAGTTCCGCCTCGTGTAGAGTACACATTAACGGATAAAGGAAAACAATTAGAGGGGATATTTATTGAATTAAAACGGTTTGGATTAAATTTATAAAACAAAAACCCCTTACTATCGTAAGGGGCTTTATTACTTCGCAAAACTTTCAGCTAGCTGTTTCTCTCTCCACATAAATGTAATAGCGAGACCAACTATTAAAACAACTCCTGAAAATGCATATGGATAATGAATGTTCATATCAAATAATATTCCGCCCATGGCAGGTCCTGCGATATTTCCTAAACTCGTATAAGTCGAGTTCATACCAGCAACGAATCCTTGCTCTTTTCCAGCTGCCTTTGATAAAAACGTCGTTAAAGCTGGACGAAGTAAATCAAATGCAAGGAAAATAAAGCAAGTAACGAGAAGTACAATCCAATAATTAAAGACTACAGTTGAAACGAACGCTAATACTGCACCTACAATTAAACATATTTGAATTAATACTTTTTCGCCAAACATGTCAACTAATTTTCCAAACATAAATACTTGCACAACTACCCCAAAGATTGAACTAATTGTAATAATTGCAGCAATATCTTTCGGTGTGAATCCAAACTTATGATCAGAAAACAGACTAAACACAGTTTCATATGCCGATAAACCGAATGCAAGTACAAATACAATAATAAATGCGATTGCATACATTGGATGTAATGACTTCTTTAAATCTCCAATAAAACTTGATTCTTTCGTATTAGAAGAAATCTCTGCAAGCTCTTCTTTCGTTAACGGTTCTTTTAAAATAAAGATCGAAATCACACATGCTACAAAGGCAATTACTGCTGCAACGAAAAACGGCACACGTATACCGTATTCTGCAATAAATCCGCCAATTCCAGGCCCTATAATAAATCCGGTACTAATCGCCGCAGACAAGTATCCCATCGCCTTTGGACGTTCCTGCATAGATGTAATATCAGCAACATATGCCGTAACACCAGGCATAATAAATGCAGCACTAATTCCGCCTAACACCCTCGCTGCATAGAGCATCCATACATCGGTTCCTAATCCAAAAAGAAGCTCTGAAACACCAAAAATAAATAATCCAATGATTATCATTTTCTTCCTACCATAAAGGTCGACCCATCGGCCTGTAATAGGTGAGGCAATAAGCTGAGCCATTGCAAACACTGCAACGAGATAACCCATCGTCTTCCCTGTTAAACCCATATCATTCATAAAGGACGGCATAACCGGAATGATTAATCCAATCCCTAAAAAAGCGATAAATATATTACTCAAAAGAATGACCAATACCATCTTTTGTTCTTTTATCGGTTTCTTCACTTTTTCACACCTCTTCCCGTAAATTCCTCTCAAAAAATAATGCCCAAGAAGCTTTTTCTTTACCCTGCTCTTTGTGGGCCAATCATGAGTAGAGATGCCTCACTCATTAGAATTTCACTCTATCCTTCCACACATACATAAGTATCAGGTGAATGACTATCATTCAGTTTTCCTCAAAAATGAACCTACCTTCTCAGACAGGTTCATCTTACTACTTCTTTATATGTAGTGCATGTGTTAAAAAATCTAGTACTTCTGCCTTTTGTAGCTCGACTTGCTCATCATCTTTATGATCATATAAATAAACTTGTTCCGCTGCTGATTCAACAAGGGCGATAAATAACTTCGCTGTTCTCTCTGCATGAACCGAATCACGAATTTCACCAGCTTCTTTCGCCTCATTTAAAAATTCACTTAACCACATATAAAGAGGCTCATACACAGCTTCCCATTCTTTTATATGTTCTGTAGATGCAAGACCCGCATACATTAAAGCTTGTATTTCACGATATTCAGCTATAAAGTTAAATACCGCATCTATTACTTGCGTAACTTTACTTGAGAAAGGCGCATCATTTTGCACTTTTTCTTTCACTGCAAGTATCATCTTTTCGACCATCACTTCTGCTATTGCAGGCATAACAGATAGCTTAGAAGGAAAATATAAATAGAAAGTTCCTTGCGCAATGCCAGCTAATTTTACGATATCAGAAATCTTCGTTTTTTCAACGCCCTTTTCCTGAAACACTTCAATAGCTGCATAGACAATTTTCTCTTTTTTATTCATCATCTAAACCCTTTCACACGCGTATTGAATGACTGTCACTCATTTTATAAGATAATCGATTGTACTGTCAATGATAGTGAACTCTAAGAGGAAATCATTTTTTAATATTAAAAATCTCCTAACAAACCACTAGGAGATCAAATGTAGTATATCTTTACGAAAGAGCCTTTAATCCTGTCACTCCGCATACAATAAGAACCACACTAATGATACGTGCTTTACTTTTCGACTCACCAAACAGGAACATGTTTAATAAAACGGCACCTGCTGTTCCAATACCAATCCAAACCGCATACGCGACACTGACTTGTAAAAACAAGAAAGATGTATACAAGAATGCAAAGGATGTAGCAAATCCGCCTATATAAATCGCACCATTGGCTAACGTCTTATCTTTACTATACATTTTAAGACCGATCACACCGACTATTTCACTAATTGCAGCACAAAATACGAAAAACCAACCCATCTTTAAGCAGCTCCTTCCATAGTTTCTTCTTTATTATCAGCTAGCTTTAAACCGATAACGCCAGCTACAACCATCACGATAAAGAATAATTTCCCTACACTGAAACTGCCGCCAAAAAGAAATACATCCATTAAGAAAGTACCTACCGTACCAGCTCCGGCGAAAACAGCATATACAGTTCCTGTCGCAAGATGTTCACACGCTTTAGTAAGGTAGTGAAAATCAACAGCGATAACTCCTAAAATAACGATCCAATGCCACCAAGTATTAGCCGTATTAAAACCAAACACCCAAAAAATTTCAAAGATACATGTTAATATGACATATAACCAAGCTTTATTTTTCATACCTCTCACCCCTTATGACTGAATATCAGTCATTTTTGTTTTAAAAAAATATTCTCTTTCATCACTACTATATATAAACAACTATCATCCTCATTTACCATTTATATTTGTTTCGTTTTCAAACTAACTATACGCTCCCACAGAAAATGACTGAATGTCATTCATAAATATTGTACATGAATATTTTAAGAACTGTCAATGCCGAAAGTTTATTTAAAATTTCTTTCATGAGGTTTGTATATTTCCTAATAATCTGTCAATACTGTTAGTAACATAATATTTTCTCCACTCCCCCTTGGAGAGATCCCTTAAATGGAGCAGTTAGCTTTTGCTATCTGCTCTTTTTTATTTGCCAACACACTATTTCATTTAACTAAGGAGCAGATTATACTTTATATTTATTTTCCAAAGAGGCCTTGTATGCAATAATTTTATTCTCAAGCATCTTCTCTGTAATTACTAAGTTTTCTCTTTGATCTTGAATAGATTTCCTATGATCTTCTAGGAGCTGTAAACGAGCTTCAGTTGTATGCTCTCCTTCTAAATATAACCTAGCGTATTCCCTTATTTTCGCTATTGGCATTTGCGTTTGTTTTAATTTCATTACAAACTGCAACCACTTTATATGTGACTCTTCATAAAGTCGATTCCCATTTGTATCGCGATTTGCAATTAATATATTTTCCTTTTCATAATAACGTAGTGTATGTGTGCTCACTCCTAATAATTTTGCTACCTCGCTAATTGTGTACATATTCAAAATCCCTCCGCATGCCATTTATCCTCATATATTTTACAATCTTATCAAATTTATAAAAAACATTTGACTTAGAGTATACTCTAACAAATACAATCTAACCATAAATGAATTTGAACTTAGGGGGATTTTATATGAAATACACGGTTATTACTGGTGCAAGTTCCGGAATTGGTTATGAAGCAGCTTTAGCATTTGCATCTCGTGGGAAAAATTTAGTACTTGTAGCTCGAAGACAAGAAGAATTGAACGGATTAAAATTGAAAATTAACGAAATGCATCCAGAGTTGGATGTTGTCATTCGACGAACGGATTTATCTGTCACTGAAGATGTTTATAAACTTTATGAAAGCCTACAAACTTTTCAAATTGAAACGTGGATTAACAACGCAGGTTTTGGTAATTTCGCCTCAATTTCCGAACAAAATTTAAATAAAATAGAGACGATGTTACATGTCAATATAGAAGCACTAACAATACTCTCTTCTCTTTTCGTTCGAGATTATTCAATGGTTGATGGAACACAGCTTATTAACGTTTCATCGGGCGGCGGATACACGATTGTTGCTGATGCTGTTACGTACTGTGCTACGAAATTCTATGTAAGTGCATTTACAGAAGGGCTGTCTCACGAACTAAAGGAACAAGACGCAAAACTGCAAGCAAAAGTTTTAGCTCCTGCTGCAACTGAAACAGAATTTGCAAAACGTTCATTTGATATTGATGAGTTCCAATACGATAATGTTGTACCGAAATTCCACACTGCAAAACAAATGGCACAATTTATGCTCGATCTTTACGATAGCGATAAAGTTGTAGGGATTGTCGATGGTTTTACTTATAACTATGAGCTTAAAAGCCCCATTTTTAATTTTGCAGTAAGAAAAACGAATTCAAGTTCTTAATTTCCCCTAAAATATAGATGCCCACTATTACGTAAATAATAGTGGGCCTTTTTCTGTCTGACAAATTCACCCAACATACCGAATCATCGCCACCTCATCACAATAATCAACCTTTGGACAATGCCTACAATCAATCCATACTTTCTCTGGCAATGCATCTCTATTCACAAAATCAAACCCGCACTTTTGAAAAAATTCCGTCTCATAGGTTAAAGAAATAACTCTACTCACTTTTATTTTCGCTGCCTCATTTATTACATGGTTTACTAACATACGTCCAATCCCTTTCCCTGCATATGTATGCGAAACGACTAACGATCGTACTTCTGCAAGGTCCTCCCCTAACACATGTAAACCAGCAACTCCAACGATGTTCTCCCCTTCTTTCATAACATATAAACATTGTAAATATTGATAGAGAGACAAAAGAGAACGCGGTAAAACAGCTCCCTCTTTTGCATAAGCTTCAATGAGACTATAAATTTCTTTCACATCACTCGTAACCGCATTACAGATTTTCATATTCTATCCCCTTGCCCCTGATATTAATATTTATAAATCAAATTGAATTTTAATACATAATTTTATATAATAATACATCTCTCCTTTCTCCTCGTCAATCACTTTATACAAACAAAAAACCAAGCAATCTAATCGATGCTCGGTTCCTCATTTCGTATCGGTAATACGGTCGAATATTTAATTTCACGAAGTGCTAAACTCGTCTGTATCTTTGTAATACCAAGCTTATTTAGCTTTCTAATAAACTGCTCTAATTCTTTACGATCACGATTTGCAACTTTTAATAAATAATCATATTCTCCTGTTAAGCAGTGACATTCTAACACTTCAGGCATCGATTCTAATTCTTTTTCCAACACTTCAAGTTTATCCGATTGATGAATATTCGTACTCATAAAAATGAAGCATAACAAATCAAAACCAAGCTTTTCTTGATTTAAAATGGCTACTTGCTTATCAATGAATCCTTCTCCATCTAATCTTTTTATTCTCGCATGCATCGCAGCTGGTGATAAATTAACGCGTCGCGCAAGCTCTGCATTACTTACTTGTGACTCCTTCTGCAATATGTCTAAAATTTGTACATCCAAATCATCCAACACTTTAATAACAGACGACTCCATTACAATTCCCCCTTTTTTCTTACCGATGATTATTCGAAAAAACACCTTATACCTTACACAAAACTGAATATCATTCCGTAAATGATATTCATAACTAAAGATTTTATCGAGTTTTCATCATTATACAAAAGAATATATTACACAATAAAGAAAAATGCTAAAATTATTTACAATTCGTATTGATTACAACAAAGGGGATTTTAGCATGCCTTATTTTTATGTCTTTTTACTATTATTAACGAGCTTATTATGGGGGGGAAATTTCGTCGTTGGAAAATCACTCGTTGATCACGCGTCTCCGATGACACTTACAAGTTTAAGATGGATGATTGCGATCGTTTGTTTATTACCAATGGTATGGTTTAAAGAAAAGAAAATCATTCCACCTCGCGCGGCAATACTTCCGTTAGTACTGATGGGAATTTCAGGGGTTGCTCTTTTTAACATCTTTCAATTTTTAGCATTAGAAAAAACATCCGCAACAAATGTAGGGCTTATTTCTACATTAAACGCAATTTCAATCGCATTATTTTCTGTCTTATTTCTAAAAGAAAAAGTAAATACACTTCAAATCCTATCCATGGTTCTTTCATTCTTTGGGGTTATTCTTGTCCTATTAAAAGGTAATTTCTCACTTTTATTTTCATTACATTTTAATAGCGGCGATTTATGGATGATGGCTGCTGTTTGTATTTGGGGAATCTATTCTGTTTGTAGTAAATGGGCAACAAAAACAACGACACCACTCATGGCCACATTATACTCTGGTATTTTCGGCGTTATTTTATTACTACCGTTTAACATAGGGAGCTTCACTGTTACAAATATCAACACTTCTTTTATAACATCCCTTTTATATACAGGACTCATTTCCACAGTTCTTTGTATGGTATTTTGGAATGTTGGCGTACAAAAATTAGGAGCAACTACATCTGGCATTTTTCTAAACTTCAACCCCATTTTCACTGCTATTTTAGCATTCCTTTTCCTCGGTGAAGAACTAACATGGATACAAATTGTAGGGACAATGATCGTTGTAACAGGATGTTATTTATTTTCTCATTTCAAAACAGTTACTGTTCAGCCAACTGGAGCTTTAATACGAAAACATTCTTAATGAAAACACATCGTCATCTGAGTGGCGATGTGTTTTATTTATTCTTCATTTCTTTTATATACTGCTTTTCCTCTTCTGGTGATAAACGTTCTGTTGCCTTGCCAGTATCTCCACCTTGAAGGCTCCATAAAAAGTTGTGCTCCTCAACAGTTTGAGAAAAATCGCTTTTCTCCCATCTATTTATAATAGAAAATAATTTCATTTTATATTGAAAACCTGTACTGTTTTCAATATCTCTTTTCACATTAGAAATTTCCTTGTTCGTCATTTCTACAAATCCCCATTTTTCAGAGGATTTTACCTTTTGGTGCACCATTTTGTGCATAGTAGAAATAACTTCACCTTCACTAATTTGTGGAGCTTCTTCTGCAACTTTCTTCTCTTTTTCATTTGCCGCTTGCTGGGTTTGAATATTTTTATTTTCTTTTTCTACATATGCAAGCAATTTCTTTCCGCCAACTATAGACGAGATAATTACTATAATTGTAATACATATACCTACGATCCATTTAAAAAGCATTAACTCTTCATCGCTTCCTTAACAATATGACTATCTACATACTGCTTAAACTTCACAATTTTTCCGTTCTCAAGTTGCCATACATGAACAAATTCTGCTTCAAATGATTTTCCCGTTTCTTTATAAACTCCTGAATACATACCTTCAGCAATAATTACATCTTTTCCGTTTACTTCATGATACGTATTTACACTCGCTTTATAATCATCCCATTCTGATCCTAATCGGCTAAATACATTTTCCATTATTGCTTCTACACCTATATAAGTTCCCCCGTACGGGAATCCTTCTGCCTCTGTCCATTCTACTTTTTCAGAGAGGGCTTCTGCTAAATGTTTTGCATTTGAAGAAGCTGATCCTTCATACGTGCTTCGAATAATTTCTAAATTTGATTTAGGCATATTAACTTCCTCCCGTTTTATTTATTTTTACACAAGATGTAACTTTCGTGGTTACATCTTGTGTAAAAAAATATTTAAATTGTTTTATTCTTAATCTATACGATGTAATCATTATAGTTACAATGATGATTCAAGTCAACAATTTATAAATAAATTTACTTCGTTTTCATTACTTTCTCTTTTAAGAAACGATCTACATATCCCTCTGCTTTTACAACAAATAAATACGCACCCATTGATAATAATGCAAGATCTAATTCATATCCTGGATTCTTTCCATCTCCTAATAAACCTGCTGCTCCATTTACCTTTACGATAGCTCCAGCTAAAATAAGAGCGAATAATAATCCTACATATCGTACGCCTAAACCGATAATTAATAATATACCACCAACTAATTCAACTGTTGCTACGCCATATGCAAGACCGCCCGGTAAGCCAATGCTTGTAAACCATCCCGCTACGTTATCGATACCTGATTGAAACTTCGCTAAACCATGTGCAAAGAACGTTACTCCTAACACGATACGAATAATTAAATTCCCAATATATTGATTCATTTTTTTCTCTCCTTTTTGTTTTGTTATGGTGAACTTTTATTTACAAGTCAAAACAATACGGTATTTCATTTCATTCGTCAAATACTTTTTTAAAGAAAACAAAAAACATTATCCCTTTTACGGATAATGTTTTCTTACAAAATAGCGCTAATTCAAGCTTTTACTCTATTACACAAAAAAGTTGAAACATTTTTCCAGCACCAACATACGACAATAAAGATATATCCTCTTCTACAATCATGCCAGCAACGTTCACTTTCTCATCTGCAGGCAAATCATGTACAGCAACTTGCATCTCTCCTGCATATCTCCCGTACAATTCATTATCAATTGTAATGCTGCCTTTCTTTCTTGCAATTGTATGCATCGGCTGTACAATCACTTTCTGTTCTTCTCGCGATTCTACTGAGCGAATGACATCACGAGCTGGATCTAGTCTATTTGTATGCACTTGTTCTACCATTTTTAATACTTCAATTTTCTCTATCAATGGCTCATACCGCAGCGGAATAATTCCTCTACTCGCACTCGCTATCTCTTGTACGCTTTCTAGACTTCCGCTTATATCCCCGATTAACACTTTATCAACACCACAATGTTGTACAAGTTCTAAGTACGCTTCAAGCGGGCGCATATTACGGTGCTTTTCTAGCGTTGGTAACCCTTCATATAGCGGACCACGTTTTTCCCAATCTCCCGGAATAAATGCCATTGTTTTTATTCCGCACGCATGTAAGTATTCGTTTTGTTTTTGTAAAAAGGACTTTGCTAGTCCTGTTTCTGGACGCGGATAAAAATTATGCCACGCTTCTACATTCTCTACCCGTATCTTTTCAGTGATTAACTCTTTCCAAAATGATTCTGTAATCGTACTCGCATTTAAAGCTACTTTCATTTTATGGGATACGCGCGCAATTTCTTTCGGCGTGATGCCATAGTCCATTCGTAAGCCAGTAATGCCCCACTCTACTAACTCTTCCGCATTTTCGTACGTCATTCCTAAATGGTGTAACGATTTTGGAGAAACATCGACCATTAATTCCATTTCATACTTCAGCGCTTGTTTCCCAAGTATTTGTATTAATTCTTTATACGTATTTGGATCATCTTCTGGAATATGAAGTGATGTAAAAATAGATGAAAATCCGTTTTCCTTCGCTACTTTTAGCCACTCTTCTTGCTTCTTTACTCGTTCTTTTGAAAGATAAATTGAAACTCCGATCATATGAATCTCCCTTTCTATGAATAGAAAAAGAGAAAGGAATCCCTTTCTCTATATGTTTTCTGCCATTTCTTCTTTAAATCCGAAGAAGTACGTAAAGATGAATCCGAAAGTATATGCCACTACTAATCCAAGGAAATATAATAAATACTTATTATCAGCAATTAACGGAATTAATGATAATCCTGATACACCAATTCCAAGTGCGGCTGTTTTCATAACTGCTTGGAATGCACCGCCGACAGCTGCCCCTAAACAAGCTGTAAGAAACGGTTTTCCCAGTGGTAATGTAACCCCGTATAATAACGGTTCACCAATTCCTAAAAATCCAACTGGTAATGCACCTTTAATTACGTTACGAAGTCGTTTGTTTTTTGTTTTTACAAAAATCGCAATTGCTGCTCCTACTTGCCCAGCACCCGCCATTGCTAGTACTGGTAATAAAGGCGTTACGTGCGTTTGATTAATAAACTCCATATGAATCGGTGTTAAACCGTGATGTAATCCGACCATAACGAGCGGTAAAAATGTTCCGGCAAGCACTGCTCCTGCAAACGCGCCGCCAATATTTAGAATACCATTAATTCCGCTTGTAATTCCTTCAGATAAGAAACCTGCTACCGGCTGAATTGCTAACATCGTTACGATACTTACGACTAACACCGTAATGAGTGGCGTTATAATAATATCAACTGCATTTGGTACAGCTTTTCGAACTTGTCTTTCTACTACAACCATAAGCCACGCTGCAAAAATAACTGCAAACAATCCGCCCCGTCCGGGTACGAGCGCTTCACCGAATAATTTTACAGTCGCCATCGCCGGGTTGAAAATTAAAATACCAGCAATTGCCCCAAGAACTGGAGTCCCGCCGAATTCTTTCGCTGTATTCCAGCCGACTAAAATTCCTAAGAATGTAAAGATACCGCCGCCAATAAGTAGTAACATTTGTAGCCACGTTGCATTCGGATCAGCACCTGCGTTTTTCGCAAAGTTAGCAACCCCGTTTATAATACCTGACGCAACAAGACCCGGAATTAACGGAATGAAAATACTTCCTATTTTTCTTAAAAAGTTTTTCACCGGTGTATTATTTTTCTTCTTCATCTCTGACTTCATCTCTTGCCCAAGATCTTCAAGGTGATGATCTGCCACCTCACCAATTCGCAGTCCCGTTAAACCTTCCATCTCTGCTGCTACTTTATTTACTGTCCCTGGCCCAACAACGACTTGAAGCGTCTCATCTTCAATAACGCCCATAACCCCTTCAACCTTTTTCAAAAGGTCCATATTCACTTTACTTTCATCATGAAGCGTTAATCGCAGTCTCGTCATACAATGAGCGATGCCACGAATATTTTTTATTCCCCCAAGTTGCTCCGAAATTTCTTTGGCCATTCTCTCTTCTTTCTTCATAATAGAATCCCCCTCCCTATTATTTATAGTGCCTTCTTCACAAACCCTTTTGCTTCTTTTAGTTTCTCCAGTGCTTCCCCATACTCACACTGCAACAACACCATAACAATCGCAGCTTTCACGTTACGTTCTGCTTTTTCATAATGCTCTGCTGCTACTTCATAACTAACCCCTGTTGCTTCCACAATAATTCGTTTTGATCGTTCTACTAACTTTTCATTCGTAGATTGCACATCTACCATTAAATTTTTATATACTTTCCCAACACCAATCATAGAAGCTGTTGAAATCATATTCAGCACTAATTTTTGCGCTGTACCAGCCTTCAACCGCGTTGAACCTGTTAAAATTTCTGCGCCTGTTTCTACTTCCACATTTAGTTTTGCATATTTACTTATTTCAGCATTTTTATTACAGGAGATACTCGCTGTACTCGCTCCCACGCTCTGCGCGTATTTCAAGCCGCCAATTACATAAGGAGTTCGACCACTTGCCGCAATTCCAATCACTGTATCTTTCTCGTTTAATCCAATACTTTTTAAATCTTCTTCTGCTAACCCTTCGCGGTCTTCGGCACCCTCCACCGCTTTAGTAAACGCTTTCAATCCACCTGCTATAAATCCTTGCACCATTTTATCATCTGTACCAAATGTCGGCGGGCATTCCACCGCGTCCAAAATACCTAAACGGCCACTCGTACCAGCCCCAATGTAAATTAAACGGCCCTCTTGTTCAAAGGATTTAATAACAATCTGTACAACCTTTTCAATTTCTTCTATTTCATTTTCAACTGCTAACGCAACAGTTCGATCTTCTTCATTCATACTTTGCAGAACTTCTTTTATGCTCATCTCATCTAAATTCATCGTCTTCTCATTACGATGTTCTGTCGATAAATTTTCTAACATATTATCACCTGCTTCGAAATTTAATTTCATACTTTTATTATAACTTTAAGAAATTTAAAATCAATATTACTTTATTATTTTATGAAATTTCATTTCTTTTCATGACGAATTTATCCCACTTTAACTGGCAGTAAGACCCCCACCTCAAATTCAGCGAAAGCAAAGAAGATAGGTGGGGGATCAACTGCCTGTAAAAGTCCGATTGGTTCAACTAATAATAAGTGGGGGATGCCCCCCACTTATTAAAGTTTCACTTTATGTCAGTACGCAAAAAAAGATGGGTTTCCCCATCTTCTCATTTTAACTTCCGTAATCGCAAGGCTTCTTCTCTTGTCTCCATAAATTGATCCAAAACTTTATTACCGATACGATTGAAGGTAATCACATATAAGGCATCAATCATATTCAGCTGTGTCATTCTTGAAGCAATACTCGCAATACGATGATCTTGTTCCACATCTGGCATACAAAGACGAATATCCGCCTCTTTATATAACGGTGATGATTGATCGAGCTTTGTAATCGCAATAACTGTTGCACCTTGTCTCTTCGCATATTGCGCCATTTCAAGTACATCTTTCGTACGACCAGATGTTGAAATCGCAACAAATATATCGCCCTCTTTTAAATTCGTCACAAGCGGCAACATCATATGAAAATCAGATAGCATCATCGCTGTAAATCCGAGCCTTGTAAATTTATAAGCCCCGTCCATCGCTGGAGTAGCTGATCCGCCGACTCCGTAAAATATAATCTTATCCGCATTTACAATACGATCTGCAGCTTTCTCAAGTTCTTTTTTATCTATCGCCGTAACGCTCGCCTCAATTGCAGCTTTATTGACATATGTAACTTTATTAAACAAGTCATACGGTCCATCTTCCGTATTCATAACTGAAAAATCATTAATATTATAATCAGCAATCGTTAATTCACGAACGAGCGCGATTTTAAATGCTTTAAAACTTCCAATTCCAATCGACTTACAAAAGCGAACAACACTCGCCTCACTTGCGCCCGCATTCGTTGACACTTCTTTCGTCGTTAAGTTCGGAACAATCTCTGCATTCTCCATTATGTACATGGCAACCTTCTTTTCAGCTGGTGAAAATTGATCCATATTATTTTCAATTTTAAATAGTAATGTTGAAGCTTTCACTATTTAACCTCCACTTCTTACGGTTGCTTATATTCTCTACTATCATTTGTATCATATAGATAAAAACCATCATTACCAGGTGGATGGTGAACAATTACAGTTCGATCCCCTTTTTTATACGACGTTATTTCACCTTCAGATCGCTGTTTTTCCCATCCACCTATCCAAATTGCAAAGTCAGGTACAAAAGCAGTGTACTTATAGTCTTTCGGGTTTTCGTCTTCTACATAGGAAGAAAAAATAGAAACCGGAAAATCTTTCACTTTTGATTCTTTCCATGCAGTAAATGGTATACATAGTGCAATAAGTATGATTACACCGATAACCTTCCCCTTCGTAATCTTCACACTTCCCTCTCCTTGTCATATCACATACATAGATTTTACCATAATTACAAACCTTTCATGCCACATGACTATTGCTTTTTTCAATAAAAAAAGAGCTTATCTACGTCAGATAAGCTCTTCCTCTTTACACGAAATACTTCTTCAAAAGCGGCGGCGTAATAATCGTCGTTAATATAACAACAATAACAATCGCTGTGAAATTTTCTTTCGCCAATAAATTCGCTGTAAGTCCATTCGCTGCGATGATAAGTGCTACTTCTCCGCGCGACACCATTCCCGCACCAATACTAATAGAAGATTGGAGGTTGAATCCTGTTAGTCTTGCTCCTAAACCCGATCCGATTAACTTTGTGAAAATCGCAACGAGCGTCATAATGATAATGAACCAAAGCTGGCTTCCGATACCTTGAAATGTAATTTCCATTCCGATACTTACGAAGAACACCGGTACAAATATCGCATAAGCAATCGGTTCAATTTTATGTTCTACTTCGTGCTTATACTCTGTTTGAGAAATGGCAATTCCGGCTGCAAATGCTCCAATAATACCTGCAATTCCCATCATTTCACTGTAATACGAAAAAGAAAAACAAATAATAAGAGCCGCGCTAATTAGCGCTTCTGTTACACGAAGCGGCACGAGCATTTTCATAATCCAAGGAACAACTTTCCATGCGATAAAAACGATGCTGACAAAGAAAATAATTTTCTTTACGATAACTAGTGTTATATTCACATCTTGCGTTCCTAAAAAACTCATAACAAACGCTAATAAAATAACAACGATGACATCATCAAATACGGCAGCACCTAAAATTGTTGTACTTTCTCTCGTATTCATTTTCCCTAGATCGCGTAGCGTCTGCACCGTAATACTAACCGATGTTGCGCAAAGTAATAGCCCTAAAAAAATGGCATGGGACTGCATTAATCCAAACAACAATCCTGTTACATAACCACCGATGAAAGGAAAAATAATTCCACCGGCCGCTACTGCAAATGATGATTTCAAATTCCGATTTAACTCTTCTAAATCTGTTTCAAGCCCTGCCATAAACATAAGGAGTAACACACCAATCTCACTCAATTCATCAATCAATTCAGAACTATTTATAATACCGAGTACAGCAGGACCGATAATAATACCAACAAGTAACTTACCAAGTACAGAAGGCTGGCCGAGTCTTACACTAATATCACCAGCTAATTTCGTACAAAGTAAAATGACGACAAGTTCAAAATAAAATAACATAACATCTTCTCCTACTTTAACTTTGATCAGTGGGTCGTTAACCCTCGTCCATTCCTGCAAGTAGTTTCTCCTATTCATCCGCATTTTATTTGTCATATTTCTATTTGACAAAATATTCTGAATTATATTAAGATTAACCCAGCAATTTTAAAAAACTACGCACCATAACTGTACCTCCATTTACTTACATACTCTTTTCTAGTGGGCTCATACTATATTCGCAGTTATGGAAATGAAAAAAACGGAGGGAGAGTCCAAAGTGAAGTCATTATTACGAAAAAAACCGCTTAGTACTGAATCACCACGGCAGTTAGAAAGAACATTAACCGCACTTGATTTAACGTTTTTAGGAATTGGCGCCGTAATTGGGACAGGGATATTTGTATTAACAGGTATTGTTGCAGCGAAACATTCTGGTCCTGGTATTATGCTATCATTTCTTATTGCTGCATTTACTTGTGCTTGTGTAGCCTTTTGTTATGCCGAATTTGCTTCTTCTATTCCTGTCTCAGGAAGTGTGTATACTTACGCATACATGACAGTCGGAGAAGTCGTCGCCTTCATCGTCGGATGGTGTTTAATGCTCGAATATTTACTAGCAGTCGCAGCGGTAGCTGTCGGTTGGTCTGGTTATTTACAATCTTTACTACAAGGATTTAACGTCCATCTGCCCGCCATAATTGCCTCGGCACCTGGCGTAGGAAAAGGTGGTCTCATCGATTTACCAGCTGTTTGTATTTTACTCATCATTACTGGCCTTTTAAGCTTTGGTATACGCGAAAGCGCACGCATTAATAATATTATGGTTCTTATCAAGTTAGCGGTTATTATCGCCTTTATCGTAGCAGGCGCAAAATATGTAAAACCAGAAAATTGGACGCCGTTTATTCCATTCGGATACGACGGTATTATTACTGGGGCTGCCACTGTATTCTTCGCCTTCTTAGGTTTTGATGCAATCGCAACCGCTGCGGAAGAAACAAAAAAACCGCAGCGCGATTTACCAATCGGCATTATTGGCTCTCTTCTTATTTGTACCGTTTTATACATGATTGTATCTTTCGTTTTAACAGGTATGGTTCCATATACACAATTAGATGTTTCTGATCCAGTTGCATTTGCCTTACATTTTGTTGGTGAAGATACCATTGCAGGACTACTCGCTGTTGGGGCAATGACTGGAATGACAACTGTTCTCTTGGTCGTTATGTATGGACAAGTTCGCGTTTCGTATGCGATGAGCCGCGACGGTTTACTTCCAAAAGCGTTAGCACGTGTGAACAAAAAAGTAAAAATCCCTTTATTAAACACGTGGATTACTGGCGTTGTGTCAGCTTTATTAGCAGGACTTTTAGACTTACATGTATTAGCTAACTTAGTGAACATCGGTACGTTAACAGCCTTCACATTCGTTTGCTGCGCTGTACTTATTTTACGAAAAACTCATCCTGACTTAAAACGCGGATTCCGTGCACCTTTCGTACCTGTATTACCAATTGTTGCAATTCTTTGCTGTTTATATTTAATGATTAATTTGTCTAAAACGACATGGATTAGCTTTGCCGTTTGGCTTCTAGTCGGCTTATGCTTCTATTTCTTCTACTCTAGAAAACATAGTCATTTAGCTACTGAAAAAACAAGTGATGAACAGAAAAAAGCATAATAAAATAGCTCGCCGATAAAACGGCGAGCTACCTTCATGTCTGATTATGCTTTTTCGTTAACGATTGTAAAATGAAAAATATGCCGATGCAAGCTGTAAACCATGCCCAATTTCCTATTGGTGTAGAATATTTAAAAATGCCAATACCTACAAGTACTATGAAAATAATCACCTGATATATAAGCTTCCACTTTTGCATATATTCCCTCCTTTACTTCGTTCCCTTCTTTTTCTTCTTCCATGCATTCAAACTATCAAAGAAAAAGTTAATAAATAGCGTGCCTAAACCCGCTAATAAAAACGTCATTAAAAATAGAATCCATATACTTTTTTCTTTTAAGAAATAATATCCTACAAGGAGCACAACCGCGATCCATACATATTCAAGAATTCTTTTTAGCTTTTTCTCTTCCAAATTATTCGCTCCTTCATTCTATACTATTTTTAGTATAACAAAAAAGAAGCCCATCATGATAAGCTTCTTTTCTTCACTCTTATTTGTTTATGCTTTTTTCAACGAGTGAAATCGCATACTCTAATGTACGATTCATCGTTTCTACCTGTGCATCCTTTACTTTCGCATCTTTTAATACAGCTTCTGCCACTGTAATTTTTTGACTCAATGATTTCACTGAACCGTCCGTTACATTTGCAGCTTGCGCTTTTTTCACTACTGCTTTTGCAGATTCAATATTTATTTGTAATTTTTCTTTCAGTGTTTTCGGTTGTTCTACTACTTTAGATTGTATAAATGTTTGATTTGCAGTTTTTAATTCATTATACGCTTGAACAATTTGTTCTCCCGTACTCGCTACATTTTCAAACACTTGTTTTGCATTATTATAGCTTTTCTCTAATTCTTGAAATGCTTCCTTTGAATATTGACCTGGCTTATCACCAAATTCATACGTACCAGCTAATACTTCTTTTACTTTTCCAAGTTCTTCATATAACGCATTTACTTGCTCTAACTTCGTGCGGTTAGAAAACTCATTGTACGATGCTAATACTTCTGAAGAACTTAACGCTTTACTATATAATTTCGCAAGCGAGATTTGTCCATTTAACGGAATACCACCATTCCCATTACTATCAGGGTCAGCTCCAAGTGCAAATGGTACATTTGGATGATACACTTTTCCTGTAGCTGGTTGGCTATTTACTTTTTTACCATCGACATAAATAGCTACTTCACTTCCGTTATACGTTCCTGTTAAGTGATATGTTTTGTTTGCTTCTAATTGAACTCCAACACGTTTATAGCTGCCGCCAATGTGAGCCCACAATTCAACATATCCACTTCCTGTAGACTCAAATCCAATTCCGCCGCTCTCCGTATTTTGTAGAATACCTTGCCCGCGGATTTCATTCATTGAAAATACCGTTTCTAACGTAAATGTATTTGCTACTTTTTCTTTCTGTGCTGCTGAAAACGGAAGGTATCCAAATGTATTTGCTTTTCCGTTTAGCTTCATAACATTCTTTTTCAATGCTTTATCATATTCAATAGTTACATTGCCCTTAACATCACCTTTTGTACTAAATGGTGAATTATCTTTAAATGTACCATCTGCAAAGTTTACATCAAAAACGTCAGCCTTTGGTACTTTCACATTCGGGTCAATATTATCTTTTTTCGTAGTAATTTCTGCCGTTAACGGTTGTACACTTTCATTACCAAACGAATCAATCGCAACTACTTCAAGTGTATATGTTTTTCCGCCATCTAATCCGGCAAGTGTAAATGTCAGTTCTTTCGGCACTGGATCACGATAAAACTCTGAGAATGCCAACAATTTATTCTTTATTTCTCCCGTTTGCTTATCTCTAGCTTGTACACGGTAAGAATGAACAAGAAGGTTGTCCAACGCTTGCTGGAATGTTACTGTTGCTGCATTTTCTGTTACATTGGATACAGCAAGCTTTGCATCCTTAGCAAAGTAAGGCTTTTCTTTATCACGATCTTCTACATGTGTAAATGTATCTTTCTTTGCTGGTAATTTAATTTTCCAAGGCTCGCCTGTCCAAGAATTTGTATGGAAATCACGACGATTAATTGTTACTTCTTTATCGTCTACTTCTACTAATAAACCTTGGCTTAATGTACTAGCTCCCGGCGGGATAGTCCCTTGTACTTTACCACCTTCAACTTCCATATAACTTACAGAAGATGTACCAACTGATGTAAAGTCTTTTTGATGAATCGATCTTGGGTCATCTAACGGATAATGTGAATGACCTGAAAACGTAATAACCTGTGGATATTCTTTTAACACCTCGTTAATTTTCGCACTATCTTTTGTTCCCCACTCTTGGCTACCGTATACTGTATCTTTAATATGTTGGTGTAAAAATACGAAAATTGGTTTTTCTGGATCATCTTTTTGTGCCTTTGCCATTTCTTCTTTTAACCAATTAATTTGCTTGTCTGAATAATATCCATGAGTTGTACCGTCCTCCGGAGACATAACAAGGAAATGATACCCTTTTACCACTTTGTGATAGTAAATCGATTCCATTCCTGTTTTTTCTAAGAAACGCTTCTGTGCGCCCTCTACAGATAAACCGTTCCAATAATCATGGTTACCAAGAGAATTCATTCGCACGGCATCTTTATTTGCGTTTTCATTATACACTTGCATGAAACGATCATATTGTTGCAGTGATCCTGAATCAGTAAAATCTCCCACAATTACGAACGCATCTTGTTTAGGTGCAAGTGTATTCAGTTGCTCGATTGCTCGTTTCCAGCGAAACGTATCATCTGTTCCACTATTCTTAATATGTACATCACTTACAACTGGAAAAACTATCTTCTTCTCACTCGGTGCCTTTTCTTGCTTCTTCTCTTCCGCTTTAACTGATGTACTCCACGGAAATGATACAAATGCTAATACAAAAACCATTAATAATCCAATAAGACCTTTTACTTTGCGTAAAACAGTTCTGTCCACGTAAATCCTCCTCATATAATGAATTAATTACAATGGTTATTGTATCGAACACATATTAACTTCGTTTAAAGTGAAAATAAAATTTATTTAATTTTTGTAAATATACAGTCAATTTTCCGTGACATCCAACATTACTTGTATTATCTTATACAACCACCTTGTGTCTAACAGACTCTTATTCATTATTATGATTTGGAAGCCTATTAAACAAACTTTCCTGAAATTTTTCGCCCCTTTATTAACACAACTATCGTTTTACAACATTTAATAGTAATAAAAAGAAAGTATGAAGGGAGGAGCTATTAATGGCTTGTAAAAAAAATATCGGCTGTTATGCCCCTTTATCTATCATTTGCCCTCCCTATGATCCACCTGATCCCCCAAATCCACCATCTTGTGAATTAGTCACCAATGAATTCGCTGGTAATTTTTTTATAACAAAAGAAATTCCACCGCCTTCTAAAAGTCCTACATTAACCTTATGGGAAGGAGATGGTATACTTAAAATATCAGGTACCATTTCTGTGTATAATAGCACTAGTAGTACCGAAGCGGTTACTGTTCAAATTATTGGACAGGTGACAAATGCTTTTACTGTCTATCCTGGCAACACAATGTCATATACAGGTCAGTCATTACAATCTATGACAATTATTAACATTCCACATAACCCAACTCGGTATATAGAAGGAAAATATTGTTGTCAATTCTCGTTTTGCTTATAAAATCATTTATGACCTCAACTTACAAACTATATAAAAAAAGCATACCGTTACGGTATGCTTTTTCTTATGAAATTGGATAACGTACCGTAAGACATAATTGTCCCTGACTTACTCCCGTTCCTGTCGTTACGATTTGAATTGTAGTAAAATACCTTACTGTAAATGATCCACTACTTTGGGGTTGTACAGTAATTGTATTCACCACTGTCGCTCCTACTAAAAAATTCACGGTAATTGGAGCTGTACCTACATCATATTTCACATAACCTGATGCATATAAATCTTGCGTAATATTATTCGTATACACCGTTTCGGTTACCGCACCAGTAGCGGACCAATCTATACATACTTGATCTTGTACAAGTGTTTTATTGGAGCAACAAGATAAACTAGAATTCCCCATTTTAGCCTTCTCCTATTCTTCTATGAAAGTGAATAACGCGTCGTGATACAAAACTCACCTTGATATGTCCCAGCTGTTGCAGCTGGTAAAGTTACTTCAATTGTTTCAAAACGGCGATACGTAAAAGCAATACTTGTTCCTGGATTTATAGTTTGGGTATCAAGTGTATTACCCGCAGAATCAAGAACTGTTAACGTTATTGCCGCTGGTCCTACGTCATATCGAACAAATCCTGTTCCAATTAAATTTTGATTAATATTGTTGTTGTACAGCACATTCGTAATAGCAGTCGCTACTACAGTTCCTGACCACGGACTACACACTTTATCTTGCACATAATTTTTATCTGGACAACAAGTTAATGCTGACCCTGAGCACTCACAAGACATAGTTGTTTCCCCTCTCTCTTTTATATTCCCTATATGTGTATGTCCTTTAGAGTCTTTTGCCTGTACTATTCATCTATTTTCAAAAAATATTCAAATGACTAAATAGATTCCGTTCTGTTTCTTTTTTTCATAAATTTATAGATTAAAATACCACCTACAACAATGACTACGGCTAGTAATATCGGTAGCATATATTGCCCTACAACATCCGCAGCCTTTGCCCAATGCGGACCTAATTTCATTCCAAAATAGACATATAAAGTCGTTAACGGGAACATTGCTACAAATGTATAAATACTAAATTTCCATATGTTCATTTTTGCCATACCACATGGAACAGAAATAAGCGTTCGAACTCCCGGTACAAAGCGTCCAACAAATGCTACAACCGGTCCATATTTCTCAAAGAAATCATCTGCTTTTTGAATTTGTTCTTCTTTAATAAAGAAGTATTTCCCGTATTTTATTAATAGAGGGCGACCACCGTAATAACCGAGTGCGTATAACGTTAACGGTCCTGTCGTTCCCCCCAGTGTCCCGGCTAATACAGCTAGCCAAAAATTCATATCACCCTCGTACACCCAATACCCAACCATAGGCAAAACTACCTCTGCTGGAATAAATTCAAACGTTAATGCTAACACAACTCCAAAATAAGAAAACTGCTTTAAAAACTCGATTATATCTAAAATAATTTGCTCCATTCTTTTAACTCCTATCCAATATTTACATTATGCTTTTCTTGTAATTGAACTGGCGCCATTTTTACAATTCGGTTCAAAATAAATAACACAATTCCAATATCATCTAAAATACCGATAAACGGCAGGAAGTCTGGAATTAAATCGAGCGGCATCGCTACATAACCAACTAAAAAAGCAATGGATAAAATTTTCTTCTTTATTGAAACCTCTTTTGAAGTAAAAAAGTCAAATAGGAATGGAACAAATCGGCGAACATGAAAGACAACTCTTAATCTACTAATAAGTTTTTTCATTTTTATTTCTCCTCTCTTTGTATACAAAAAGGACCCTACCAAATATGGTAAGGGTCCTAAAAAAAGACAATAAGGGGCCTTTACCATTGCTGGTAAAGGTCTCACTAACAACGAAACGTTGCCAATAAAGCCGAGGGTTTCTCCCTGTAATGACGACTTTACTGTAATAAGTTACTCCCCTTTATACACAATTTTATACACTCACATTAAAATATTTCGGAGGGCTTGTCAATATATTTTAAGTCTCAAGCCCTTCACTAAAATACAAATACACGTATAGGAAATTTCTTACTATCTCATAATATACATAATCATTTTTGAATGAAAGGAGAGGTTTCATTGCATACCGTATGGAAAGGTGCACTTTCACTTGGACTATTAAATATAGGAATTAAACTATATAGCGCCGTAGAAGAAACCGATATAAAATTTTTAAGTCTCCATAAAGAATGCTTAACACCTATTAAATATAAAAAATTTGCTCCTGATTGTACAGATGAAGAAATTGATGATAAAGATATTGTAAAAGCCTATGAATATGCACCCCATAAATACATCATTATTGATGAAAAAGAATTAGCTGCTTTGCAAAAAGCTCACGAACCACGATCCATTCGGATTATATCTTTTGTCCAAAATAACGAAATTGATTCAGTTCTCTATGATCGTTCTTATTTTATAGGCCCTACTCCAGGACACGAAAAATCATATTTATTATTAAAAGAAGCTCTTGAACGTACAAATAAACTTGGGCTGATTCATATTTCCATTAGAAAAAAACAACATTTAGCTATTATCCGTAACTTTGAAGATGGACTTATGTTGCAAACCATTCACTACCCTAATGAAATTCGCGATATAACAAATACACCTAACTTACCAAGTAATGAAAATTATCCTATCCAAAAACAAGAACTCACCGCAGCAATTAATTTAATCCACCACCTTACAAATCCTTTTGAACAAGAAATGTATACAGATGAATATACAGAAGCCCTTACCGAATTAATCGAAAATAAAGTTGAACAACAGGAAAAAACGGAAACAATCTCTCCTGCTCCAAACATCATCAATATTATGGAGACATTACAGGCAAGTATTGAACAAGCACAAATAAAAAGAGAAAATAAAAAAGAACAAGAGGCCAAATGATATCGGCCTCTTGTTCTTTAAAGCGGATTACATTTCGGCATTTCGAGTCCAGATGATTGAGCTAATTTTAATAAATAATAACATTCCTCTCTTGCCATATGGTCTGCCATTCTCGCTGATAATGCACTTAATATTTCATTCGACAACTCCAATTCTTCAACTTCATGTAAAAAATGTGAAAATAATTTTAGTTCAAGTGAAACATCTTTTGTAAACTTCTTTAACGCTGGAAAATGATGAAGCTCTGTCCGTAAATACCCAGTCATCTCAACTGCCTTTAAGTAAAATTGTTCAAAATGCTTCGTAAATTCTTCGCTTTTCTCTTTTAATCTTTTTTCAACAAGATCTAGCCCACCAGAAATAGAACCCGCATGACCAGCCGCATCCGTTAACCAAACGAGATGATAATGCAGTTCATGAAAAACAGGTGGAACTTCCCCCTTCTTCAAAAACTCTAAAACCGTTATATACTCTTCCACTTCGTTTACCATATGATTAATAAAAGTTGGCGTAAAATGAATGGTAATTTTTCCTTCCAACTGTTTCTGTATAATATTTAATTTAAACGTCCGAATCTCCTTAGCAGCTTGTTCTGCCTCTTTTGAAAATGCAATGAGATTAACAGTATGAATTTTTTTTAGAAAGTCCGTAAACGTCTCAACAAAATAAGTAGCTTTTTTTATATCTTCTTTTTCCTTCGGAGCTAACGCATCAAGTAAAAATTGCGCATGATCAGTAAGTACCTTTAGCCAAAATTGATGCTCAAACAACGCACTTTCTTCATAATTTCTCTCCACTAAATCCCCTCCGTTTATTCACCCTTCTCTACTACTTGAAGCTTATATCCATCTGGGTCTTGTACTACAATACTCCTCGCACATTCATTTTCTGTATATAAAATTTCATAAAACGCTAGCTTCTTTTTCAATTTCTCTATGTTAGAAATCGTAAATGTTAAAGCCTCACATGAATCTGTAACACTTTTTTCCCGCCCACCTAACATGCGATTCATGACAAAACTAATTCTCGTTGAATCAGCATCATACCAAACCCCCGTTACATCTAATTGTGGTCTTTCTAAACTAGGTTTGATTCCTAAAATCCCTTCGTAAAAATACAACGTTTCCTTTAAGTTTTTCACTTCCAATACAATGAATTGTTTCACAGTCTCCACATTCATTCCCCCCGTACCTATTACTTTTTTATATGTGTCATAAATGCTCATTATGTCTGAATACAATACGTAGTAATGAACATGTAAGGAGGTTTATTCGTGAATAAATATATGAGATCATTTGTGCCCTATCATAGCCCTCTCGATCCTTGTCCTCCTATCGGAAAAAAATATTATTCTACTCCTCCTAATTTATTTTTAGGCTTTCAACCGCCAAACTTACCGCAATTCACGCCAAAAGAAGCACTACAAAAAGGGACTTTATGGCCTGTTTTTTATGACTATTATGAAAATCCTTATAAAAAAGGGCGGTGACTACTGACGTGAATCAATCGCTACCAGAAGAATACTACCAGCTTTTACTGGAGCTTCAAGAACTGGACTTTGTACTAGTTGAACTTACTCTTTATTTAGATACACATCCAGATGACACCGCTGCTATTAATCAATTCAATGACTTTTCCTATAAACGAAGAGTATTAAAACAAAAGATGGAAGAAAAATATGGACCACTCCAACAGTTTGGAAATAGCTATTCTAATGCCCCTTGGGAATGGAGCAAAGGTCCTTGGCCATGGCAAATATAAAGGAGAGAAACTATGTGGATTTATGAAAAAAAATTACAATACCCAGTTAAAGTAGGAACTTGCAATCCAGCACTTGCAAAATTATTAATTGAGCAATATGGCGGTGCAGATGGAGAATTAGCTGCTGCACTCCGTTACTTAAATCAACGTTATACAATTCCTGATAAAGTCATTGGTCTCCTTACCGATATTGGTACAGAAGAATTTGCACATCTTGAAATGATTGCTACGATGGTTTATAAGCTGACGAAAGATGCGACTCCTGAACAAATGAAAGCTGCTGGTCTTGACCCTCATTACGCTGATCATGATAGTGCACTTCACTACCATAACGCTGCTGGTGTTCCATTTACTGCAACCTATATACAGGCTAAAGGTGATCCAATTGCCGATCTATATGAGGATATTGCGGCTGAAGAAAAAGCACGCGCAACATATCAATGGCTCATTAATTTATCAGATGACCCAGATATAAATGACAGCCTACGCTTCTTACGTGAACGAGAAATCGTTCATTCACAACGTTTCCGAGAAGCAGTTGAAATTTTAAAAGAAGAACGTGATAAAAAAATATTTTTTTAAAACACATATCCTAGCGATATGTGTTTTTTTACGTTTAAAGTTAAATCCTTCCTATATTAAGCATATAAATAGTATATTTATTCAATTTTACGCATTATTTTAAAATATTTTTAAAATTCCCTATTGCTTTCTAGTCATCAGACCTTTAAAATAATAACAGTTACTCGACAAATTGTTTGAATTTTCGACAAAAATACTCATTAGGAGGATTTTCTTTATATGCGTACAACTTTAAAACCAGCGCAAATTCTTTCGATTAGTTTACTACTATTCGCTGTTTTCTTCGGTGCTGGTAATATGATTTTCCCGCCACTCCTTGGACTCTCTTCTGGAGAGAACATGTGGATCTCCATTACAGGATTTATTATTACAGACGTCGGTTTATCTTTACTAGCTATCGTCGCTGTTGCCCTTGCCGGTGGTAGTTTTAACACTTTAGCAAGCCGTGTTCATCCAAAATTCGCAGCAGTATTCGCTATTATTATTTATCTTTCAATCGGCCCACTATTTGTTATTCCACGAACTGGATCTGTATCTTACGAAATTGGGATTGCACCACTTTTCCCGGACCAATGGTACTCTATGTTAATTTTTAGTGCTATTTTCTTTACAGTCGTCTACTTCTTATCATTAAATCCATCAAAATTAGTAGATCATATTGGAAAAATATTAACACCAATTTTACTTGTAATTATTGCAATTATGGCAACAAAAGCGATTCTTTCACCAGGAACGTTTGCAGAACCTGTTGGTGACTATAAAGAAATCCCATTTTTCAAAGGATTTCTTGAAGGATTTTTAACATTAGATGCAATTGGTGCTCTCGTATTATCAACAATCGTTGTAAATGCAATTCGCCAAAACGGTATACAAGAGAAAAAATCGATTGCGAAATATACAATTATTTGCGGGAGCATTGCAGCTCTATTTTTAACAATTGTTTATTTCTTACTTGGTTATATCGGCGCTTCAAACGGCAACTTAGGACAATTCGAGAACGGTGGTCAACTATTAGCGACTGTTATGTACCAGTTCTTTGGGACAAGCGGTAATGTTTTATTAAGTATCGCCATTATCTTTGCATGTTTAACGACAGCAATTGGCGTTGTAAGTGCATTTGCAAACTATTTCGCAACAGTATTAACAAATGTTTCATACAAAAAGCTCGTACTATACGTTTGTATCTTTAGCTTCGTGATTTCAAACTTAGGTTTAAGTTTATTAATCAAAATTACATTACCTGTATTAATTATTTTATATCCAATTACGATTATTTTAATTTTCGTATCATTTATTGATAAATATACCAAACGTAAACCTTCTGTCTACATCGGGGCAATGATCGCAGCATTCCTTATTAGCTGTATTCATGCACTTGATAATGTGGGAATGATACCAAGCTTGATTGCGAATATTGTACACACCATTCCTTTTTATAACTTAGGCATTGGCTGGATTATCCCAGCAATCATCGGTGGTATAATCGGATACTTTATTCCGCAAACAGAAGCTGAAGGCGAAGTTTCTACAAAATAAAGAACAGAAGCAAGCATGAAATACATGCTTGCTTCTGTTTATTTTCACATCGTATGCTTAAAAGTAAATAACTCTTCTTTCGACTGCACAACAGATTGTTCCTCTTCTACAATGTCCTTCTTTATCTCTCCTCCTAACCTTACTTTCATCATCGCCTCTTCTATACTTTTTACAATCATATTTCCTGAAAAAATAGTAAGTCCAAAAAATGTAATCGGAACGAGAGGAATCCACGGATTCACTGTTAATGATCTAAAATAGACTCCAATTAACCCTGACCATTCATGTGTATAAGATTCTATTTCTTCTATCGGTCCTAGAAACTTAACCGTTCCGCCAAAGAATATTTCTAGTAACCCTAAGTGCATTAAAATAGTAAGAGTCTGCGTAAACTGCTGAAAAAATACAAGTATAAACGTCATATAAAGATGCGGGAAAAGATGCTTTATAACAATATGTCTTCTCGATCCACCTAATATGCGTGCGGCATCAACAAATTCTTCCGTTCGCAATTTACGAACTTCCTTCGCAACATAGAGCGCAATAACTGGCATTACAAGCATTACAAGTAAGACAACTTGAAACGAAGCTCTTTCAAAAAAGGTTGTTGTTTCCTCTCCGCTTCCAAATGTATTTGCAAATTGAAGGAAGAAATAAGCAATCATAATTGTTGGAATAACTGTAAAACTATCAAAAAAAGCCTCAATTTTTGAAAATCCTCTTTTTATGTACGTTCCCAGTACGACACCAAAAAACACACCTATTACCATTCTAAGTGCCGCAATTAAAATAGATATACCAATCGTCCACTTCGCACCCTCAATGACTAAATGTAAAAGATCATATCCTTTCCGATCTGTCCCGAGTAAAAATTGTAATGAAGGTGAAAACGGTGGTACTTGTGGATTTTCATCCGCATCATATTGCAATGTAACTTGTCTAATATGTCCATCATTCCATAACGTATTTCCGATGCTCAAAAGAACTAATAGGAGAAGAAACCCAATGCTTATCCAAAATCTTTTATCACGTTTTATATATGTCCACATATTATAATCTCTCCTTCATCGCAGCCGGAATGAGATAATGAAACAATTTAAATAAAATAAAAATCGGAATATAAATAAGCAGTACACTAACAATGAAAACCTCAACTCTAATACCCTCATACGATTTCAAAAACATAAAAATGCCACCCGTATTAAAAATCCATTCTATAATATATAAATTAGATAACATAAAAAAGATATTCGTTTTCGCAAAGAATAATGTACTAAGCAACACATTTCGTAAAATATGACGATTTAAAATATGAAAGCGCCCCAGCCCTTTCGCCTTAGCAAATAGTACATAATCTTTTTCTAGTTCATTTTCAAAACGAAGCACGACCATTTTTACAAACATAATCGTAGTCGGGATGCTCAAACACAATATTGGCAACCCTCTAATCGACTCGCCTCCAATTGAAGCAATTTGAAAAGGTAAAAAACCTGTTTGTTTAAAAAACCATACAACTAAAATTTGTGATACTAAAATAAGAAGAATATCTGGAATGGATTCTAGGAAGATAAGAAATGATTTAATTCGATGTTGTATACGCGGTGAACTACTCATAATTACATAAACAATACAAAATGCTACAAATAATGAAATGAAAAAAGCAGCCAAAAAAATAATAATCGTTTCTTTATAATGGACGAACAACTGTGGAAATAAAAATTTATCTCCCACATATTTAAAATTGGAGATGTCCATTAAATTCACAAACACTTCTTGTAAACTCTTTATGTACTGTGATGCATGCAGCTCAAATCCATAAAATAATTTCGGCAATGTCCCTAAACAAATAATACCCAAAATCGAAATAATAAATTGAACCGTCACTTCCATCCCATTCAGAAAAACTTTTTTGACCACGTTTTCCCTTCTCTCTTTATATAATTTACCCTCTAATTTTATTCTTAATTTTCTGAATTGTAAATATTCAAATAAAAAAATCACTAGGTTATGATCCTAGTGATTCTTTCTGTGCGTGCCCTTCTCTTTTCGCAAACGGCATATACAAAATAAAACATCCAATAAGCGCAGCTATTTCTAATGAAATAATATAGTAAGGGTGTGGCCCTAACATATCGAGTAATGAAGCAGTTTCTGGCTTACGAGCTAAAAACATATAATTGCCACCTGTTTTGTAATTTACAAACGAAACAATCGGAATCAATATGTTTAAAAATATCATTGTGCGTTTAATAGATTGTACTGTCGGACGATATCCTTCCACCCAAGTCATAAAGAGCGGTGCCCAAATGAGCAATATATGCGCGATGAAATATTCAATGAAACGAAAATGAGGAAAAGCATACTGCAAGTTTGGCGTTAAAATAGCTTGTGATGCACCAATAATTCCTGTAAAAAATACAATCTCATATATGCGATAACTTTTCGTTATGATCATAATCGACGCTAATAATAAACTAATCGTACATAACTCAAACGGTAATGAAGTGGCTAGCTCAAAAATCCCTGCTTTCCACTCCCACATATGCAGTCCAATTTCACTCCCTATAAATAGAAATGCAATCGCATATCGAACCGTTATATTCCACTCATTTTGACGTAATACATCTTGGTATTGATATAAAAAAACGATTCCCACCAACATAATAAATAATATAATGGCATGTTGCCTTGAGTAGGGAATAAACGGTTTTAATGGATGCGCACTAAAATAAGCTTCCATCTTCCTTCCTCCTCTCCTTCATACAATATTATTGTAAGAAAGAAACAACGAGTCAATTCATTTGCTTACACTGGGACAAGCTCTACCTTACATTTACATATTCATACCTTACAAAACTGTAAGGTTATTGTAAGCTAAAACGATTTGTCAGATTCTTCACCTCTTCTATACTTAATGTAGATACTAAAACGAACGAAAAGGTGATAAATAGATGAAGAAGAAAAATAAAGTGTTAATTACTAGTGTAGTAGCAATCGGAATTGCAGCTGGATCATACTTTGCATTTGCTGGTGGCGGTTCAGAAGTAGCAATGGCATATAGCGGATATAAAGTAACTGAAAAACAAATCCAAAACGCGCAAAAATTTGGTGGCGAAGTTATTCCAAATGGAATTGAAACTATTTCATTCGATCCAACAAAAGGAACATATGAATTAGCTGTTAAAAAAGGCGATGAAGTGAAAAAGGGTCAGCTTCTATTTAAATACAATGACCCGACTGCGAAACAAGGTGTAACAGAAGCCGAAATGCAAAAGAAAATCGCACAAAAAGAAGTGACATTGTTCCAAAAACAAATTGATGCAGCGAAACAAAAATTACAAAAAGATAAAAATGCAGGCCTTCCTGCTGAAGCATTAAAAGCATCTGAAATTGAAGTACAACAATTAGAATCACAGCTTGAAATGAAAAAGTTTGAAGTTGAAAAATCTGATGAAATGATTAAAGCTGCAAAAGAGAAAGTAAATACACTTTCTGTAACGAGCCCTGCTGATGGTGTAATTGATGATATCGTAAAAATCGCTGATGAAAAAACAGGTATGAGCGGTATTACACTTCGTCACGCTGGCCCATTTAAAGTAAAAGGTCAACTTTCTGAATATGAGCTTGCTAGTATGAAAGTTGGGCAAGAAGTAACTGTTTCTTCAAAAACGGTCGCTGGTAAGACTTGGACAGGAAAAGTAACTGAAATCGGTTCTACACCATTAAAGAGTATGGACGAAAACAAAACAGTTTCTAACTATCAATTCACTGTCACATTAGATAATAGTGAGGAATTACAAAACGGCTTCCACGTTTACGTAACAAGTAAATCTGGTGAAGCAACTGGTACAATTGTTCCGAAAAGCAGCATCGTGAAAAAAGGTGACAAAAATGTTGTCTTCGTTGTGAAAGACGGTAAGGCGAAAGAACAAGCAGTTACTGTTGAATTCGAGACTGATAGCGAAGCAAAAGTTTCTGGAGTGAAAAAAGGTGAGGAAATTATTTCTAAACCTGAAAAAGACTTAAAAGATGGTATGGAGGTTGTCGCCCAGTGATTAACTTAAAAGGCATCACGAAATCCTTCCAAAATGGTGCAGAATCCGTTCAAATATTACACGGAATTGACGTAACACTGAACCAAGGAGAATTCACTTCTATTATGGGGCCTTCTGGTTCTGGTAAATCAACATTAATGAACATTATCGGTTGCTTAGATAAACCGACGACAGGTACGTACGAACTAGCCGGTCAAAATATTTCAAACATGACTGAAACAGAACTTGCACACGTACGTAATAAAGAAATCGGATTCGTATTCCAAAACTTCATGTTATTACCGAGACTTACAGCACTTCAAAATGTAGAGCTACCTCTTATTTACGCTGGAGTTGATAAAAAGGAAAGACGTGAGCGCTCATTAGCCGCTTTAACAAAAGTAGGTTTAGCTGATCGTGCTACTCACTTACCGAACGAATTATCAGGTGGACAAAAACAGCGTGTCGCTGTTGCACGTGCAATCGTAAATAATCCAAAGTTCATTTTAGCCGATGAACCGACGGGGGCACTTGATACGAAAACAAGTACACAAATTATGGACCTCTTTTACGAATTAAACAAACAAGGCTCAACAATCATTATGATTACCCATGATCGTGAAATTGGGGAAGCTGCAGCACGTCAAATTGTAATTCGTGACGGAAATATCGTCCAAGATTGGAGAGGTTAATTTTGAACACGAGTGAAAATATACGCATGGCCCTTTCCTCTATCTTTGCTCATAAAATGCGTTCTATCTTAACGATGCTAGGAATTATTATCGGTATTAGTGCCATTATTACTATCATTTCAATGGGGGATGGTACAAATGCAAAGTTTAAAAAAGAGTTAGGCCAAGGAAAAGATAATGAAGTAACGATTTACTACAACAATCCTGATTACGGAACAGATAGTGCAAAAATCACACCTGATATGCTAAACCGTCTTCAAACTGTGTCAGGCGTTAAAGATGTGTATCCAGATGTAAGTATGAAAGTGAAAGCATCTGCCGGTTCAAAAGATGTAAATCTTGATTTAAAAGGTGGAACAGGCGCTTTTATGACAGATTCGAAAATAAAATTAGTTCACGGTCGTGAATTAAATGACAGCGAATTAAATCAAGCAATCCCTGCTGTTATATTAAATGAAGAAGCTTTCAATAAATTGTTTAATGGTTGGGAACCAAATTTATACACAGATATAAAAGGAAAGCCGTATAAAGTAGTGGGTGTGTACGAAACGAAAAACGAATTTGGAATGGCTATGTCAGAAGGTTATACATCACTTGAAAACGCCCCTGTCATTTCAGGAGTAACTGAGTATGACTCTGTAAGATTAACAATGACCTCTCCAACAGAACGTAAAAATGTAGAAAAACAAGCCGTTTCTGTTTTAAACGAAATGAAAGCTCCTAAATTTGAGCACAAATTCGAAGCACAAGACTTAGGTGAATTTACGAAGCAATTAGATGAATCAATCGGTATGATGAAAATGGTATTCGGTGGTATTGCCGCTATCTCCTTACTTGTTGGTGGTATCGGTGTAATGAACATCATGCTTGTATCTGTAACAGAACGTACACGTGAGATCGGTATTCGTAAAGCACTTGGTGCAACACGCGGTAAAGTATTAACACAATTCTTAATTGAATCTTGTATTTTAACAGGACTCGGTGGTTTCATCGGATTCATGCTCGGTATCTTCTTCGCTTGGATCGTCTCAATCTTTGCCGGATGGCCACTCGTTGTCTCAAAAGAACTTGGACTTCTTGCAGTAGGTATCTCAATGTTAATCGGTATTATATTCGGTTTACTGCCAGCTAACAAAGCTGCAAAACTGGATCCAATTGAATGTTTACGATATGAGTAAAAAAGAGGTTGCCTACGTGCAACCTCTTTTTCTATACCAAAAGAAATGAACAACTTTATTATGTGCATCATCTAAGCAAATCTCAAATAACAATATTCGTGTATTAAAAGATTAATTAAGAATTCTTATTTTCACCTTTTTGCGTCCCCACTTAATAGCTTCTCTTTCAGTCGGGAAAAGTACATCAATTATTTTCCCTTTAATAGCACCACCCGTATCACCGGCAATGGCTACACCATAACCCTCAACATCTACTTGCGTTCCTAATGGAATTACTTTAGGATCAACAGCAATTAACTTGATATTTGGGTTTTTCCCTATATCAATACCATATGCAGTAATGCGTTCATGTGGAGGACTGTTCTCTACACTATACGCTGTAGACTCGAAAACCATTTCAATGCCACCGTTTGGATTAATCCATTTTTCCCCTTCATAAGAAATAATCTTTAACCAGCCACTTGTTGTACCATCGATAACAAGCACCTCTTGTGCTGAAAAAGCTTGGCCTCCATTTCCTTTTGTGGATACAAATGATGGTTCATTGTACGTGTAGAATGATTTTTCTACATACTTTTTCTCACCATTTGGATTAATCCATTTTTCTCCTTCATAAGAAATAATCTTTAACCAACCACTTGTTGTACCATCGATAACAGGTACCTCTTGCGCTGTAAAGACTTGGCCTCCTCCTCCTTTCGCAGATACGAAAGATGGCTCATTGTACGTGTAGAATGATTTTTCTACATACTTTTTCTCACCATTTGGATTGATCCATTTTTCTCCTTCATAAGAAATAATCTTTAACCAACCACTTGTTGTACCATCAATCACAGGTACCTCTTGCGCTGTAAAGACTTGACCTCCTCCTCCTTTTGGAGATACGAAAGATGGCTCATTGTACGTATAGAATGATTTTTCTACATACTTTTTCTCACCATTTAAATTAATCCACTTCTCGCCTTCCCAAGTTTGAATTTTCCACCAACCATTATTTCGTTTTTCCCTTATAAGAATGGTTTGAGGCGGATATTCCACGCCTCCATTTGATTTAACTGATGTAAAAGAAGCTTCATTATATGCATAAAATGACTTTTCTACATTTTCCTTCGTATCCGCATTCGCTAATACACCCGTCATTACACTATGTTTTAACATATATATCACCTATATCCTTTCGTATATTTCAATTAATAATCTCTGAAACAATGAATATTTCATTTTAGAAAATTCATTGTGGTTTTTCATAACTATCAAAAACAGCTATCAAAATTGATAGCTGTTTTATAATCTATTAAATCACTTTATTTAATTACCCTTATAAACATCTTAAAAGATGTTTATATGCTAACGTTGCTAACTTATTTTTGAAATCTACCATAACCAAGGAAATGTTTTTGATTATATGAACTAAACACATTTCCTCTTACAACACCCGTCTGTTCACTTCCTGCATGAATGAACTCACCGTTTCCAAGATAAATCCCCATATGTGATGGGCCAGGTGTATATGTGTTTTGTAAAAAGACTAAATCTCCAGGCTGCGGATCATTAAATTTAATTACCATCGGCCAATATCCTGCTACACTATTCCTTGAAATACTATACCCATTATTTTTATATACATAGTATATGAAACCACTACAATCAAAGGAATTAGGCCCCGATGCTCCAAAGACGTATGGCTTCCCTAATTGTTTTAGAGCTAATTCAATTACTCCTGAGACCTCAGAAGCATTTGGATTAATCCATTTTTCTCCTTCATAAGAAATAATCTTTAACCAGCCACTTGTTGTACCATCGATAACAAGCACCTCTTGTGCTGAAAAAGCTTGGCCTCCATTTCCTTTTGCAGATACAAATGATGGTTCATTGTACGTATAGAATGATTTTTCTATATACTTTTTCTCACCATTTGGATTGATCCATTTCTCTCCTTCGTAAGAAATAATCTTTAACCAACCACTTGTTGTACCATCGATAACAGGTACCTCTTGCGCTGTAAAGACTTGGCCTTCTCCTCCTTTTGGGGATACGAAAGATGGCTCATTATACGTGTAGAATGATTTTTCTACATACTTTTTCTCACCATTTGGATTAATCCATTTTTCTCCTTCATAAGAAATAATCTTTAACCAACCACTTGTTGTACCATCAATAACAGGTACCTCTTGCGCTGTAAAGACTTGACCTCCTCCTCCTTTTGGAGATACGAAAGATGGCTCATTGTACGTATAGAATGATTTTTCTACATACTTTTTCTCACCGTTTGGATTGATCCATTTTTCTCCTTCATAAGAAATAATTTTTAACCAGCCACTTGTCGTCCCATCGATAACAGGTACCTCTTGTGCTAAAAAGGATTGGCCTCCTCCTCCTTTTGCAGACACAAATGATGGCTCATTATACGTATAGAATGGTTTCTCTACATACTTTTTCTCACCATTTAAATTGATCCACTTCTCGCCTTCCCAAGTTTGAATTTTCCACCAACCATTGTTTCGTTTTTCTCTTATAAGAATTGTTTGAGGCGGATATTCCACGCCTCCATTTGATTTAACTGATGTAAAAGAAGCTTCATTATATGCATAAAATGACTTTTCTACATTTTCCTTCGTATCCGCATTCGCTAATACATCCATCATTACACTATGTTTTAACATATATATCACCTTTCCTTTTCTTCTACTTAATTTATATAAAGTAACGATCCTATTAATTTCAAATAATACTTAATAAAAAATATAAAAGGCCACTTAAATAAGTTGGCCTTTTGTATTATCTAATTACTACATGTTCTTCACGAATCCAACGATTCCCACCAATATCAACATGTCCATCTTGACGCCCAAATAATCGATACGGCTCGCTACCATCGACAAAACCAGTATCTTTTCCATTCGGTCCATCGTAATGTCTAATTTGATAACCAGAAGGATATTTTGAATAAGCATAAAACCATTGAACATCGAAATGCTCTAATTTTGCCCATTGTTGATCCCCGCCGAAATTAATCATATATTCTGGGATCCACCAAGCTTTATAAATTAAATATGGGTTTTTATCTTTAATAGAATTACCTGAAAATATAAAATCAGTTGGATTTGTATTTAAGTTCACCTCATATCCAACAGGATATTTTGAGATAGCGATCCCAATACCTACCGGTCGACTTTGTTGCCCATTGTTATCACCATTTCCATCAAGAAACCAAGATAATGACTTGTTACCAATTAAATAATTCAAATCACATTTACCAATACCAGATACATTTCCTGTCTCAGTATACTGCCAAATGTCACAAGGATAAGCTGGTTTATTCCCGCCATAACGTGGAATCCATGTAAAATCAGCTTTAATATTTGCTGCACCAAACGCTTCATAAGTATGATGCCCTACGTATAAACCAACTTTTTTTGCTCCTAAACGGCGTAATTCATCGATAAATGCTTGCGTCCCACTTTGCATATCACCCATTGTCTTAACCTCAACGTCTGCAACCCAAAATAATGCACCTTTGTCACCTCGCGCCCAAAAATCTTGCGCTTCTTTCTTAGCATCCGCAACAGACGTAAAGCGGCAAAATGCGTAATTTCCATACGGTACTTTATAACTTTTCATAGCTTGAACGTATTCTTTATACATAGGATCTACGTAATTTGAGCCATCTTGCACCCTAGCAATAACTAAATCAAGCTGTGGAGCCGCTACACTCCAATCTATATTACCGTTCCATTTTGAAATATCTACAATGTGTCCCATTACTTCATTTCTCCTTTTTATGTTCTTGTTTTTGTTCATTATTTAAAACTTCAACAGCACTGATTAATATTTTCGGAATCTTAATCCCTATACGACCAGCATTTTCTAAAACTGATAATGCTTCATTTCCTATAAAGAAAAAGATTGTTGCTTCTCGAATTCCACTATTACTACCAAATAATGAATCTAGCTGTGCTGCAACTCCAATTAATAAAAATAACATCACCTTTTTAGCAATGCCCTTAAAGCCAACTTTACTTTTCAATTCTCCGCTATACCCTGCTGCAATCATTCCAGACAGATAATCAATAACTGCTATTATTACCAATACTTTCAATGCAACATCAAACCCTCCAAAAAAATACCCACAAAAAGCTCCGAATGTCGCTCCAAATATCTTTATTAAGCTAGCAATATGAGCCACGTTCCTTTCTCTTTTTTCAAATAAAAAAGAAAGACAAATGTCTCTCTTCGCTTTTTATTAAATCACTAAGATTTATTTGTATAGGAGGGATAGTTTTTATCTTTAATAACCTTTTCCATACTAATTAATTTTTAATTAGGCTACGCTTTGCACCTTTATAGTTACTTAATTCTATATTTTTCCAAATTTGTTGATTCAGGAGAAGTGTATACATATTTTCTTCCTTTATCATACCTCCTTGTACTACTCTTTTACCTAATACACCAAAAGCTATTTCGCTACTTTAAATGTATTAAGTTTGAGAGTATATAAACTCATTCAACCCTTAAAAATACTATCTTCTCATTCCTAAACTTGCTTAAATGTAGGAGGTTAAACATACATGAAATAAAAAATATTCATTTGTATATTTAGCTCAGATAATATCTACAAAGTTGAGTAATACACACACCACACAGGAGTACTCTTACCTCCAAGGCCCCGCTGGTTATCTACGCGAACAAAGTGCATGGTGACCTATGAAAGCATCACTGTACGATAACCCGAGTGCGTCCTATTCTGGTGGAACGCTTATTCACCAGAAGGGATTTTGTTTTCCCCTTCTGATACTAAGATTATCATTCATCCATATTTATAAATTCCCCTTAATTATCCCTCTCTTCATCGGAAATTTCTCCTTCTACTATCTTTATTGATTATGTAAATCTATTGAAAATATCTCACTATTTTCCCATTCGGATATAGTAAACCTTTACTTATGATGCTCAAATCACCCCTAAAGCCGTAGCAATTAAGCGAAGAGCATTCTTCTTCTTTTCATAATAAGAGTCTTTCTTTATTAACAATTCATTATAAATATAATTATCTCTTAATTTTTGATCGCTTAAATACTTCATCTCAATAATGTTTCTCTCGTCCTCATCTAAGCTATACTTTAAAGCTTTTTCAACCTGTCTATACTTCATTTGATTAATCTGCTTAGTATTACAAATTTCAGGAAACAAATTAATTCCTCCCTGCTGTTGCCCAATCTCATCCCCAAAACGCACCTTTAATGCACGATGTTCCTTTAAAATACTTATAACTACTTTTTGTATTTTCTTTTCTGTTTCTTTATCCATAATTGATAATAAAATTGGTTGTTCCAAATTAAAAACCTCCCAAGAATATAATTTATTTTCGTATAAAATCCTTCTTACTTTTAAAAGATCGCTCTATATTTATTGGAGAATATAATTAAATCTACTCATTAAAATAAAAGCATCTTTTCTAATGAGGGCATATGCCCCTCGAGTTTCACACAGTGAAACTTTTCGTTTAAAATTTTTTTCATGTTATTAAAAGATTATTACTACCTCTCTTCAACATTACGTATTTCACAAATTGAAGGATCCAACATTTCTTTAAATAGCCCCATATTATATCAATCCTTTCCTCTTTACGATTCCTATTAGTAAACTTTATAATGAAAATAAGAGTTATTTTGGAAACTCGTTTAAAGGGGAGACAATATACAGTGGAAATAAAGGATAGATTAAAACAAATCAGAATAGATAGTAAGCTAAGCCAAGAACAATTCGGGAAAGAGGTTGGCTTAACAAAAGGAACTGTTTCTAAATTTGAAAATGGGAAAGCCTTTCCTGGACGAGAAACATTAGAAAAAGTTTCAAAAAGATTTAATGTTACTATTGACTACTTATATGGAGAAAGTAAAGAAATAGATTTAAATGCACACAAATATAAAAAGTTTAAAGAAATCATGGAATGGCTAGAACCGTTACCAAAAGATGAAAAAGATATAGCATTAGAACAAATGCTTTCTATCGCTCAGGCGCTAAATAAAAATCATACGAAACCTGAGAAGAAATAGCCTATTTATTTAGAAGAATGGCTATTTCTTTTAATTTTTTCTATGTATTCATCTAATTTCTCTGGGGCTATCTTTACTATCGTATTTATAAATAGCTTAACGATTTCCTCTTTTGTCATCTCCAAAATCCTCCATCACCTTTAACAGGATAATGATTTCTTACTGAACTACTTTCCAACTTATCATTACTAAATTTTCTTTATTTAATCTCCCTCCTATATATACTCATTTTCATAACTATTTGTATATGTTAAACCACGCACCTAATTCCCAAAAAATACTACAAAATATCTTTATGAATATTTTACCACCAATCGAACTTTTGTTCTATATTTAGTTTATAATTCTTTAAAAAACAGCGTATAATCATTCTATTATTTGTAATTCGAAGCAAATCTCCACTATTTTTTATTGTATTGAAGAATAATTCAATTTTATCAACGTTTTATTAAAAATATGAATCTACAGGAATTCACGAACCAATTCATAACAATATCGTCCCTTTAAATCATGTTTCTTCTATTATATATGTTTCATGTTGCGATTATCTTTTTATCCTTGCAACTTTCATTTCACATTACCACTATCCTACAATCCTATTATTGCAAAAATAATATGTGACACCCTAAAATCAAGGCGTAATTTTTTCCATACCTCGACTTATTTTGTAACAATTATAGCGATATTTTATTAAATTTCACCTCATTTCTATTTCTCCACAACTGAAATAGTTATTTTTGCATAACTACTTTTCTGTTCCGACAGCAAAATACGCTATTTTTGTAACACTTAAGAAACAATCACGTAATACCATAGAAACATTATTAACCTATTAGAAATTGAAATACTCCTCTTTTTATGTATCATATGCTCTAACATCCCCTAAAAACTATATGAAAGCGCTTTTAGGATATTACTGGAATTATTACAGAATATTAATGACCCGTTACGAAAGCTTTGTAATTCTATGTTTTTCGCAAATAAGAAAATAATGGTTGCTATAATGAGGTCAACGAAAACAAATGCAATGGAGGCTATTATGAAAAAATTTATGGGTATAGCAACAGCAGCGGTTTTTGGTCTTGGGATTTTCACAACATCTGCTAAAGCAGAAACAATCGTAACGACTGATGTACTAAACGTACGAGAAAACCCAACTACTGAATCACAAGTTGTAGGAAAATTATTAGATGGATATAAAGTTAACGTTTTACATACAGAAAACGGATGGTCAAAAGTGAAATTGAATAGCGGTAAAGAAGCTTTCATTAGCGCTGACTATACAAAAGACACTTACTACGTAACAGCTAGCGTATTAAACGTACGTGCTGGTGCAAACACAGACTCAGAAATTCTTGGTAAATTGAAACAAGATGATGTAATTGAAACAACACACCAAGTACAAAATGATTGGATCCAATTTGAATATAACGGAAAAACAGCTTATGTTCATGTTCCTTACTTAACAGGTAAAGCTCCAATTAAAGTACAACCAGTAGTTAAAGCTGAAAAAACAACTAAAGTTCAAGATACAGCTAAAGTTCGTGAAGCAGCTAAAGCTCAAGAAGCAGCTGAAACTCAAGCAAAAGCTAAAGCAGAGGAAGCAACTAAAGCTCGTGAAGCGGCAGAAGCTCAAGCAGAAGTTAAAGCTCAGGAAGCAGCTAAAGCTCGTGAAGCAGCTAAGGCTCAAGCAGAAGCTAAAGCTCAGGCAGACGCTGAAGCTCAAGCAGAAACTAAAGCTCAAGAAGCGGCTAAAGCTCGTGAAGCAGCTAAAGCTCAAGAAGCAGCTGAAGCTCAAGCAGCGGCTAAAGCTCAAGAGGCAGCTAAAGCTCGTGAAGCAGCTAAAGCTCAGGCAGACGCTGAAGCTCAAGCAGAAGCTAAGGCCGAAGAGGCAGCTAAGGCCCGTGAAGCAGCTAAAGCTCGTGAAGCGGCTAAAGCTCAAAAACCAGCTACACAACAACCTGTTACAAAAGAAACTGAGAAAAACACACAATCTTCTTCTCGTGAGTTCCAAGTTGTAGCAACAGCTTATACAGCAGATCCACTTGAAAATGGTTATAAAGCAGGCGACCAAGTAAAATCAGCTTTAGGCCACAACTTAACAGCTAATCCAAACATGAAACTAATTGCAGTTGATCCAAGTGTCATTCCATTAGGTTCAAAAGTATGGGTTGAAGGTTACGGAGTAGCAATCGCTGGTGATACTGGTGGAGCTATTAAAGGCAATAAAATCGACGTTTTAATGCCAGATAAAGGTACATCAAGTAACTGGGGACGTAAAACAGTTACAGTTAAAGTATTAAACTAGTTAGTAAAAAAAGAGCCAGCCTCATCATCGAGGCTGGCTCTTTTTTATGATTCTTACATTCTTTCTTTCTCTTGAAAGTAAGTAATATTGTCTCGAAGCCACTTCCTCTCCGACATAAACAAGTTTCCACGTTTTTTGTACACTTTATCAAATATCTTTAAAACTTCTTCATGATTAGCAAACTTATGTAAGAAACGAAGAGCAATGATAATCTCTGCTTCATCCGTAGGCTCTACTTCATTTTTACGTCTTCTAGCAACAATTTTATTCACACGTTCGCAAATTGGTCTCATTGCCATTTCATCGCCATACGTATAAATAGCTCGAACAGCTTCATATTTCACCATCACATTTCTATCCTGTAAAGCTTCAATATAAACTATTTGTAAGTCCGATCCCCCTATTTTTGCTAACACCTCAATAACAGTTGAACGAACATAGGCACTATTACTATATAAAAGCTTTGTTAACGGCAGAATCGATTGCTTCGTTCCAATCTCAAACAATGTATAACAAATATTTGTAATCTCATCTTTATTTTCTTCAGTATCCAGCAACTTTAGCAACGCACTTTCCGCTTCTAATGATTTATATAACTTTAAGGAAGAAACTGCCCAATAACGAACACTATCGTTTTTATGATAAATATACGGAATGATTTTATTTGTACTACTTACTTCTGGCAATGTATAAATATTACTAAGCAGTTCACTTAACAAAGTCGGGCTTTGTTCACATTCCAAACGATCTATAAGATAATCAGCAATATAGATTTTCTTCGTATTGATAGCGAGTTTCGTCATTACATAATATATATCTTTCTTCATAGCTATTTTTTTTGCTTTGATTACCTTCTGCTGTAAATATGGAAAAGTTAATAAGTCATTTAACGCTTTTGCTTCATCATACGCACGATGCCAAATCTCTGTTTCTTCATCAGCCATCCGCCTTAATAAATCATCTATATACTCTTCCATCTCCTTCTCTCCCGTCCAAATTAAGTCTATCTCTTTGCATTCTATATACAATAGATTACTATTTCAACAGAAAAAAGAGGATGCCACAGCACCCTCTTCTTGCACTTCCCTATTCCACACAAGTAAACTGTGTCCAAGCCCCTACATAATCTAGTAAGAATAACTCTTCTTCTGCAATTGTACCGACAATATTTTTCCGTTCATCTATCGGCATTTCTTTTAGAATGATTTGCAGTTCACCTTTATACTTTCCGAATGAGTTGTTACCTATTACAACTTGCCCTCTTTCCTGTCGTACACTTTCGCGCACTGGAAAGTCATAGTCTTTGTACTTTTTACGTACTTCTGTAGAACGTACCATATATTCTGTTATGTCGCCGCGTCTTACGTGTAATTCTTGCAGTGTCGCTTTCTTCTCTACTTCAGTCACTTCGTCTACAAAATGTACCTTTAGCTGTAACATGTAACGATTTAAGTTTCCTAGTTTCTCTAACTCTTCTTCACTCGCATAAGCATTTCCGATAATAACATCATCAATAAGCCTTGTTGCCCATAAATGCTTCGCTTGTACTTCAATCGGTAAGTTACGATGTTGTTCTAGCGTACATAGTCCGTCGTTAATATCCCATGGACCGATTTCAGCTGCATGTGACGTAATAAAGGCCGCCGTGCGAATACCGTGTTTTTTAAAACGTTCACTACAGCGAATGAAATAATCATACGGAAGACCAGTGAACTTTTGCGGATAGAAGTTATGACAACCAATTAAAGCTGACTTATTCGCCTGATGCGAAAGGATATTTTCTAAGTATGCAATATCGTTACTTACGTTTAGCTCAATTTTTAAGCCATACGGATTATTCGTCATTTTTGCTTCTGTTAATCCGTCAAAACCTAGATCTAAACGAATACCATCTGCACCTAACTCTGCAAAGAATGATAGATCGCTATAGCTAATACCAAGTTGATCAAATACTGCCGGAGCTACATCTAAAATAACTTCCATATTGTTATCTTTTGCATGATGAATAATTTCTTTAAATTCAGCTACAATTTCTTCTTTCGGACGATTCACAGATAATAGACATGTGAATATTCTTGAAAAACCGTGGCGTGCCGCTGCCGAAATGTATGCCATATCTTTTTCTTTCGTTGAATGTTCTGGATAAAGTGAAATTCCTAATTTACGCTCCATGCTTTTGCATCTCCTTCACACGTTGTATTAATGCCATGCTCGTAAATCTATATTTTGCAGATAAACACGTTGCACATAAAATCGTTGGTACAATGATAACGTACGGTGATTGCAAGCTTAGCATTACATATGCACCCATTGAACTACCGATAAATACAATTGATACTAGTAGTAAAACTAATAACGATTTACTTTGTACCCATTTTGAATAATGTGCAATACACTGTCCCGCTACGAATGTAATTAAGATGATAATTGATCCGAGCATTCTGTTTTCTCCTCTCCTGCTAATTGTTGTTTCTCATACATTTTGAAGAATGGGTAGTAAATAACGAATGAGATAACAAAGTTAACAAGTACAAGTACACCAGCCATAATTGTCCAGTCCGTACTAATAATCGCTGCAATTGGCGCTAACATCGTAAATGGCAGTTTCGCCATCATCAACGGAATCATACCTGAAACAACTGCGAAATATGATACTGTCGTTGTAACTAAAGGTGTAATAACGAACGGAATGATTAAGATTGGGTTCATTACAATCGGTGCCCCAAAAATAATTGGTTCGTTAATATTGAATAAACCTGGTACGAATGATAATCTACCTAATTCTTTTAGGAACTTAGATTTAGAGAACATAAACATAATTACTAAAGCTAACGTTGAACCTGATCCGCCAATCCATACGAACCATTGAATAAATTGCTCTGTAAATAAGTTTGGTAACTGATGTGCATTTCCTGTAGCTGTGAATACTTCCATATTTTCAAGAATTGCTGAATCCCACATTGGGCGAATGATTGGTCCTAAAATCGCAGGTCCATGTATACCGAATGACCAGAAGAATACGATTAAGAATACTGTTAATAAACCGCCGAATAAATTATTTCCTACTAATACTGATTTTAGTGGTGCGATTAAATATGTGATTGTTGTGTTTACATCAAATTTCAAACCGTAACGAATACCCCAGAATAAAAGAATAACGACTAACGTTGGAATTAATGCTGCAAACGAATTTGAAACTGCTGGTGGTACACTATCTGGTAATTTAATTGAGATATTATGCTTAATCATAAAGTGATAAATTTCTACTGCAATTAAAGCTGTAACAATTGCGCCGAATAAAGATGTGGCACTTAATGTTCCTACTGAAATATATCTACCTGCATCAATAACACCTGGTACAGCTTTCGTAATTTGAATTGGTTCAACTGATGCTAGTAAAAAGGCGAGTACAGATAATAACCCTGCACTTAACTGATTGAGCTGATAAAAATTCGCGAGCGAAGCCCCTACCCCAAATGCTGCGTATAACGCCATTAGTCCTACTGTAAATCGGAATGGGATATCTAAAATATGGCGAAACGGTGCAATCCACTCCATATATGCATCAATTGGTAAGTTTAAAAAGATAACGAAAAATGATCCGACAATCGTTAAAGGTAATGTAGAAATAACCCCGTTTCGAATTGCTAATAAATGTCGCTGTCCGGCAATCTTTTGTGTTGTTGGCATAATCTTTTGTTCCATAAAACTCATAAATCCATTCATCAAAACCCCTCCTCGTTCTCTTTTCTATGAAAGAATGAAATAAAGTTATAACATTATAATGTTTATATTTAAAAAAATATAATTATGCTAAAACTAATTGTTCTGCTTGTTTCAGTACTTTCAAACCATCACACATGCCATAATCTCGTTGGTCTATAATCGCAACTGGTATATTGTATGAATTTGCAAGAAACTCTACGGCTGGAAATAAATATTTCACTTGCGGACCAATTAAAACAACATCAGCATTTTTTATTTCCAGTTTCACAAGTTCTGAATCAACTGCTTTAATTTTATAATTCTTCCCTTGTTTCATTGCCTCTTCTTGCATTTTTCTTACAACCATACTCGTTGACATGCCTGCTGCACAACATAATAAAATGTACATCTTATACTGTCACTTTCTCTTCTACTCGTTTATGAAGAGTAATAAATTCTTCAGCAAGTTCTTTCACTGTAATTGCATTCATTAAATGATCTTGTGCATGCACTAACAGTAAACTGATTTCTGCATGATTTCCTCTTGCTTCTTCTTGAATTAAGTCCGTTTGAATGCGATGCGCTGCTGAAATTTCTTCACTAGCAAGTGTCATCTTTTCACTCGCATTCTCAAAATCTCCTTGTCTTGCAAAAGCAATTGCTTCAAGCGATGCGCTTCTCGCGTTGCCACCATGTAAAATTAACGCAAATGGAGTTTGCATATCAGTCATTTTAAATTCCCCCAAGCTATCTTTTTTCTATATTTTCATCTTATTATGAAAACGCATACAATTAAACATAAAAAACTTCCGTTATGTAACGGAAGTTTTTATATACTTTTTTAAACCGATAGTAACATCTCTTGAAAATCTTCAATACCTTCTGTTTGAGTTAGTTTCTCTATCACACTTTGACTAGACATAATATCATATAAAAAATCATAAAGCCGTTGTAAATCTTCATTATTATTGCGCTTTACACTAAATAAAATAATTAGTTGTACTTTTTTATCTCCCCAATCAACAGCCTTTTCAAGTGTACAAAATATCAAAAATGTTTCCGCACTTAATAACTGCATCGGATGAGGAATCGCAACTAAATTCCCAACCGCTGTCGGAGATGTATTTTCTCTTTCCATAACAGAATCATAAAAGTTTTCTGGTACATAGTTTTTCTGAGCAGCTTTCTCACATAAAAACTGAATAACCTCTTCTTTCGTAGAAGCACTATGATTTAAAAAGATTAAATCTTCCTTAATATATTGCTGCACACTATTATTCACATGTGTAAACAACTGCTGACCAATTGACTTAATCTCTTTATCGTCAAATATTGAGTTTACTTTTATAACAGGCACAGGTAAACCACTTGGTATATGAATCGTACTAATAATACAATCTATCTTTTCTTTATAAAGATCCTCCACTTTCAATTGATAATAACCGGTAATACCTACAATCTCTAATTTATCTCGGAACTGTGATAGAATTTTATATTTCAATAGTTGGGCACTTCCTTGACCAGTTGCACAAACTAATAAACATCTTTTCTTTTGATTCTGTTCCTGTAAACGACTCATCGCTCCGCCGAAGTGAATTGCAATATAACCAATTTCACTTTCCGGGATCGATTCTCCTGTATATTCACCAATTATCTCTCCAACGAGAACCGCAATTTCAAAAGCATACGGATAATTCTTTTTCACTTCTGCCAAAAGAGGATTTCTCGTATTTAACTTATACTTCAAACGATTTAATAATGTTTTTAAATGGACACCAAACCCAAATAATAATTCTTCATCATAATAAAAAATAAGATTCCGTTCTTCCGCTACTTTAAAAAGAATATGTTGCATGAATGCATATAGATCTTTCCCTAATAGTTCTTCCACATTTTCATAACGATCTTTCGCTGTAACAGCAGTGCTTAATAAATGCATTGTCACATATAAAACTTCTTCTTCTGGAAATGAAAGATGCAACTCTTTCTCTAAATCTCCTACAATCTGTTTCGCAATTGCATATTCTTTCTTTATAATAAGTTCCGCTTGCTCCTTATTTAGTCCTTTCATATAATGTTGATGTTCACAACGCCTTAATGCAATTGCAATATGAATGACTAAATTATCAATTTCTATATCTGATAAATATATCGTCCCTCCCTCGATATACTTTAATATAACCGAACGGATAAGCGGTATATGAGGTAACGATAAATATGTATCACTCTGCTCAAATTGCTCATGAAACAGAGTATGGTCATAACGCGGTAAACCATATTGTGATAAACAAGAACGAATATGAAATTCCTCACCCACAATACGTATACCATAATACGGTCTCTTTTCAATTTGCAGTTTATAGCGACTACATATATCTGTAACATCTTTCATAATTAAATTTACAGTCGATTTACTCACATAAATCTCCTCTGCTAACTGTGAAAGCTTTACATACCCTTCTGTCGTTAAAATACGTTGTAGAATGTAAGCTACCCTTTCTTCATAAGACGTTGGGATTTTTTCCGTCTGTTTTTGAAATAGACTCATGCAAAACTCTTCAAACTTCTTCGTTTGTATAATTTCTAGTTCATATCCAGTCCCTCTTTGCGATTCAATTTTCGCTCCGTTTTCTTCCAATATATCATTTAATAATTTTATATCTTTTTGAATCGTCTTCGTTGATACATGTAAACGGCTCGCTAAAAAAGCTCGATTTAACATCGATTTCTCTTCTAAAAACTCCTCTAAAATAGAAATTAATCGCTGATGCACCTTTGTCATAGCTCTTCCTCTCACTCTTTATATATAAAAAGGAAAAAGCTGCTGAAGTCAGTAGTTTTTCCCTTTTATATTCTCTCTATTTCTTTAATGTAAATCCGAATTTATCCCATGCTTGTAAATAATCTAATAAGAAAATTTCCTCTTCCACAATTCGGCCAACTACATTTGTTTTTCCTGTATTCACCATATCTTTTAATGCAATTTGCAATTCACCTTTATATTGGCCATATTGCTCATTATCAATTAAAAGATCGCCGCGCTTAATTTCACGTGTATTATGAGGTTTAAACTCTTCTTTTTTATATTTCACACGGCTTTGTGTCGAGCGAATCATATATTCAGATACATCCCCGCGATAAAAATGAGGTTCGTCTAATACGATAATTCTTTCTAGTTCTGTCGTTGTATCATATAACTCTATATCAAATGTTTGTTTCTCTTTATTTAATGCACCTAGTGCCTCTAATTCTTCTTCTGAAGCATATGCATTCGCAATAATAACATCATCAATTAATTCCGTCGCAAATAAATGCTTCGCTTGTGTCGTCATTGGTAATTCACGATGCTGCTCTAACGTACATAATCCTTCTGTTACTGGCCAAGGTCCATATGTTGCATCAAATGATGAAATAAAAGCAGCCGTTCTCATACCATAATCTTTAAATTGTTTCGAGCATTTAATAAAATGATCGTATGATAATCCTGAATAACGATGCGGATAAAAATTATGGCAACCAATTAAATTTTCACGATTTGGTCTATGGCTCATAATGTTATCTACATACTTCGTACCGTTACTCATATTAATCTCAATTTTTAAGCCGTATGGATTGTAAGTCATAATTGATTCTTCTAAACCAGAGAATCCAACATCTAAACGAATACCGTACGCACCTAGTTCATGGAAGAACGATAAATCATTATACGAAATACCTAGTTGTTCAAAAACAGCTGGACTAATATCAACTAACACTTGGAACCCTAATGTATTTGCATGAGAAATCGTTTCTTTAAACTCTTCTATAATTTTCTCTTTTTCACCATCTACAGATAATAAACATGTAAATACACGATTAAATCCGTATTTACTTGCTAATGTTAAATACTCCTTGTCTTTCTCTACTGTTGAATGTTCTGGATAAATAGAAATACCTAATCGTCTCAAATGTACACGCCTCTTTCTTCGTCATATTGTAAACCTTTTCAAATATATGTAGCGAAAAAGTATATATCCCCTTCTCTTCCACTATCCTTTGAATCCGCTTTCGTTAAAGAAAAAACAATTTCTATCATTCATAACAATTACTAGTCTATACATCTATACTTTACATCTTTTTTTCATAGTTGTGTAGTCTTTCCACAAATTTGTCAGTTTTTTCACCTCGAAAATTGTTGTACGTTTTCAAGGCACCTTCCTTGACTGTTACATTGACCAATACATATACTCGAAAGAAAAGAGAATTTTTTTATATAGGGGATGAATATATGGAAGAAGCAATACTCGTAAAACGAGAACCGTTATGGACGAAAGAGTTTTTTGCGCTAATTCTAGCAAACTTATGTATGTTTTTAGGATTTCAAATGTTAATTCCGACTTTACCTGTTTATGTAAAAGAAATTGGCGGCACAAGTTCCAATATCGGATTTGTTGTCGGTATGTTTACCGTTGCAGCACTTTTTGTTAGACCGCTAACTGGGAACGCCCTGCAGAAATTCAATAAAAAAATCATTTTAATGATTGGCACTGCTATTTGTTTACTCGCTATGGGTAGTTATCTTTTCGCTTCAACTGTTTTCCTATTGCTTGCCGTTCGAATTTTACACGGAGCTGGTTTTGGTATTACAACGACTACATATGGAACTGTCGTTTCAGATTTAATTCCGCAAGCTCGCCGCGGTGAGGGCATGGGATATTTCGGACTTTCTGGAACGATTGCAATGGCGCTCGGTCCACTTATCGGACTTTGGCTTATGCAAACATATAACTTCACGATTCTTTTTTTATGTGCACTTTCCTGTACAATTGTTTCCTTAATATTAACGAAACTACTTCAAATTAAAAAATCACCGCAACCACCACAGCAAACATCTGGTACTTTTCTCGATGGATTTATTGAGCGCAAAGCTTTACTTCCTTCATTATTAATATTATGTATTACATTAATGTACGGCGGGATTGGAAGCTTTATTACATTATTTGCTACGGAAGTCGGCATTGCTGATATAAGCCTCTTCTTCTTATTTAATGCGCTTGCAATCGCTGTCACTCGTCCGTTTTCTGGAAAGTTATATGATGCGAAAGGTCATGCATTCGTTATTATTCCAGGAGTTATTATTACGTTTACAGGCATTATTTTATTGTCGTATACAACTACCATTCCAAGTTTAATTATTGCAGCAGCATGCTACGGAAGTGGTTTTGGAGCGATTCAACCGGCACTACAAGCATGGATGATCGACCGAGTAGCGCCGCACCGACGAGGAGTCGCAACAGCTACATTCTTCTCAGCATTTGACCTCGGCATTGGCGCTGGCGCAATTATATTTGGATTCATTGCACATTTTACAAACTACGCAACTGTATATCGCTATTCCTCTCTACTACTTATTGCTTTCCTGTTCATTTACATCACAAGTATAAGAAAACAAAAGCATGGGGATAAAAAAAGAGAAAAAGCTGCTGGATAATTTCAGTAGCTTTTTTATGTGCAAAAACGGAGTGAGTCATAAGGAAAAATTAATACAATCATTTCCCTACATATTTTATTAACTTTCATCAAAAAATATACGATGAACTCGCAGACACTTCCCTTCATATTCAACTAAATAACACTATTCTAAAAAGTGTGATTTCTTTACAAAATTAAGATTTATAAAAGATGAAAACCAATAAAATACAGCTTTTTCTTTAAGTAATTGTAAACTTTTCTTCTCTTTGTAAATTTAGTGTAAATTTTACTAGCAAACCGTTTACAGTGCCTCAAGGTTCAGTTAATAATTACATCGTACATGAAATTTAAGGAGTGGAATGCGTGGAATATAATGTTCAAGAAATGATCTTCCAGTTCATTGGTGGATTAGGTATTTTCTTATTTGGTATTAAATACATGGGCGATGGACTGCAACAAGCAGCTGGAGATCGTCTTCGCGATATTCTAGATCGCTTTACAACAAACCCACTTATGGGTGTACTAGCAGGTATGTTAGTTACTGTATTAATCCAATCAAGTTCAGGAACAACCGCTTTAACAGTTGGACTTGTAAGTGCCGGGTTTATGACATTAAGACAAGCAATTGGTGTTATTATGGGTGCGAACATCGGTACGACAGTTACTGCATTTATTATCGGAATTAAAATCGGAGAATATGCTCTCCCAATTATGGCAGTTGGAGCAATCTTATTATTCTTCTTTAAAAATAAAAAAGTACATTCTTTCGGTCAAGTTATATTCGGTTTTGGTATGTTATTCTTCGGTTTAGAATTAATGAGCACAGGTATGAAGCCTCTTCGCTCTTTAGAATCATTCCAAGAATTAATGGTTAGCATGAGTGACAATCCAATTCTAGGTATCGTTGTCGGTACAGTTTTCACTTTAATTGTACAAAGTTCAAGCGCAACAATCGGTATTTTACAAGAACTATTCGGTCAAGGTGCAATCGATTTACAAGCTTCTCTTCCTGTATTATTCGGTGATAACATCGGTACGACAATTACAGCTGTATTAGCAGCTATCGGTACTTCTATTGCTGCAAGACGTGCCGCATTAGTTCATGTTATTTTTAATATCGTCGGTACGATTATCTTTACGATTTTATTAGTACCTTTTACAAGTTTAATTCAATATTTCCAAACGTCATTAAACTTAAATCCAGAAATGACAATCGCATTTGCACACGGAACATTTAATGTAACAAATACTATTATTCAGTTCCCATTCATAGCTGTATTAGCATGGATTGTAACAAAAATTATTCGCGGAGAAGATGCAGCCATTGACTTCAAACCGCAACATTTAAATCCAATCTTTATTGAACAATCTCCAGCCATCGCTTTAACAGAAGTTCAAAAAGAAGTTGTCCGTATGGCTGAGTTTTCATTACATGGATTAAACGAAGCAAATCAATTTTTAAACACACAAGACAAAAAACACGCTGATATGGCTACTCAATTAGAAGGAGCTATTAACAATTTAGATAAAAAAATTACCGAGTATTTAGTTTTACTATCAGAAAAGCCGCTTTCACCTACGGACTCTGAGAAGCATTCAGTTCTAGCGGGTGTTGTTGGAGATATTGAACGTGTCGGTGATCATGTAGAAAACCTTGTAGAACTTGTAGACTTCCAAATTTCAAATCGTGTTTCTCTATCAGACGAAGCACTAACTGAATTAAATGAAATGCTTGAATTAACAATTTCAACATTACAAGATGCAATCAACGCTTTAACAAACTTCGATACTGAACTAGCACAAACGGTTATTGCAAAAGAACGTAAAATCGATCAAATGGAACGTGTTCTTCGTAAACGTCACGTATTACGTCTAAACGAACGTAGCTGTTCCGGCGATGCAAGTATCATCTTCGTTGATATGGTAAGTAACTTAGAGCGTATCGGTGATCATGCTGTAAATATTGCTGACGGTGTTTTAGGTGAACAAGGTAAAATCAATTTAAAACAATCCTTATAATAGGAAAGAGACGCTAATGTAAGCGTCTCTTTTTTCATTTCATACTTATAACTGTTCTTCCTTTTAACTTTCCTTGCAATATAAGTGTAAACTTCTCATCTAATTCTTCTAATGTACATTCTTCTGTATAAGATAGTAACTCTTTATTTGCCCATTCATTTGCTAAGAGTGTCCACACATCTCTTCTCACATCCACTGGGCATTGCACTGAGTCTATTCCTAAAAGGCTTATGCCCCGCAAAATAAACGGATATACCGTTGTTTGTAATTCCTGACCTGCCACATTACCGCATGTCGTTACGCAACCACCATACTTTACTGTTTTTAAAGCTGTTTCTAACATATGTCCACCTACAGTATCAATAACTCCGGCGTATATTCCTTTAAGCATTGGTCTTCCTGAGTCATCATTCAATTCCGCGCGATGAATCACTTTTTTCGCTCCTAGACGTAGTAGCATCTGTTCCTCTTCCATTTTTCCTGTCGCCCCTACTACGTTAAATCCTAACTTACTTAAAATACTAACAGCTACACTCCCTACGCCACCTGTAGCACCCGTTACTAAAACATCGCCCATACTAGGCGTTACTCCCGCTCTAATAAGCTTATATACTGATAAAGCAGCTGTAAAACCTGCTGTCCCGTACATCATACTTTCCTTTAATGACATTCCCTCTGGTAAAGGAACAATCCAAGACGCCGGCACGCGAATATATTCTCCGAAACCACCCGAAGTATTCATCCCTAAATCATATCCCGTTACAATGACTTGATCTCCTGCTTTAATGGTAGCATCTTCACTACTCACAACCACTCCTGCTGCATCAATCCCTGGCGTATGAGGATATGTTCTCGTAACACCTTTATTACCTGTGGCTGAAAGAGCATCTTTATAATTTAATGAAGAATAATGAACCTGTATTAATATGTCTCCCTCAGGTAAACTACTTACTTCTCTCTCTACAACGTTTCTTACAAACTGCTTACTTTCTGTTTCGTTTACAACAATTGCTCGGAATGATGTATGATTCATTATGCTCTCTCCTTTATCCGTCAAATTCTTCTTTATTATATAGAAGAAATAAGTAAGCCTACCCATTTCTTCTTGGCTATATTTCAACAAATCTTACTTCTCTATCACTTTCTCACAATACGTATTTTCATTTCTACTAAAACAACTTATACTTATTCTACATCTCAAAAATAAAATATAAAAATCTGACTTTTTATAAATATATTGAATTTTTACGAAATGTAAATGTTTTGTAATGTTTTTTTTCGTCAAATTTCATTATAATAAGTGGATATGAGTGTCGTATTTCAATCCAAATGAAGGAGTACAAGAAATGGAGCAAAACCCATCTTTGCAAGAAAATACACGCAGTAAACCGAAAAAAGGTAAGAAAAAAACAAAAATTATTATAAGCGTTATTCTATTCTTTTTAATAGTAGGTGGCGGTTATACTTGGTTTTTAGTAAATAAAGCATCTTCTGCTGTTCGAAATGCCGCACACGATTTAGCGCGCGGTGATAAATCTGATTTACGTGACAAAGCTGTAAAACCTATTACGAACAATGTCTCTGTCTTAATCATGGGTGTTGATGAAAGCGATGTCCGTGGGAAAGAATATGGTGAAGCTATAAGAACGGATGCACTATTACTTGCAACGTTTAATAAAGATAGCAAAACTGTAAAACTATTAAGTATTCCACGAGATACATATACTTATATCCCAGTGGAAAAGAAAAAAGATAAAATTACACACGCTCATGCATACGGTTCTACTAAAAACGGAAAAGATGGTGGACCACAAGCAAGTATCGATGCAGTTGAAAAATTAATGAATGTTCCTGTCGATTACTTTGTAAAGTTTAATTTCAAATCATTTATGAAAATTGTCGATGATTTAGGCGGGATTGAAGTCGATGTACCAGTTGAATTTACTGAACAAGATAGTAATGATAATGCTGATGCAATTCATCTGAAAAAAGGTGTTCAAAAGCTAAATAGTGAAGAAGCTCTTGCTCTTGCTAGAACGCGCCATATCGATAGTGATGCAATGCGTGGACAACGTCAACAACTCGTTATTGAAGCGATTTTAAAGAAACTAACAAGCGTTGGATCTGTAACAAAAGTTGGTAACATCATTGATGATATTAATGGACAATTCGTTACAAACTTAACATTCGATGATATGCTTTCATTCTATAAGTATGGATCGGATTCAGAAATTGAGAAATTACAAATTCAAGGTGAAGACTGCTATATGGAAAAAGGTGACGATACATGTAGCAAATCTGCTGGTGGCGGCCGAACGTATTACTACAATCCAGATAAAAAAGAATTAGCAAATGTTACGAATGAACTTCGTGCTCACCTTGGATTACCTGCATATACAAAAACAGACTCTGATTCGAAAAAAACAAGCACAGAGAAAACAAAAGAATCTAAGTCTGAAAATTCAAGTGAACGCGAATCAAGTAACAATGAAGTGAAAAATAAGAATAAAAATAGCAGTGAAAACACAGAAACATCGTCTAACGACAATGAATAAAAAAGAAGCAGTTCTCTATGGAGGTAGAGTACTGCTTCTTTTTATTTATCCGAAACTAAAAATCAGAACTTTCTAACTATCTTTTTTAATATTTTTAAATTATAATAAATAGTAGCAATCTATTCCAATTATCAGGGGGCTCATACATATGAAAGCTGCAGTAAAACATAACATCTCAGATTTTAAAGACTACTTAAAATCAAACGATATATACATGGAAGAAAATATAGATGAAAATGATGGTTCTGTTCATTTTTCAGTAGGGTTAGAGACAGAAGCTGGAGCAAAAATCCAACTTATCGCTGCTTTCCAAAACGAACATCCTACTGTAGATATATACTGCTTCAATGTTGCTCACGTACCTAATGAAGCATCAACAAATGATATTTTGCACGTTATCAATGAATTAAACACATCTTATCGATTTGCAAAATTCACATTAAACAAGCAAAATGCAATTGATATTTCAGCATCTCTTGCATTCTCAGAACCAAACTTTAATCCAGCACTTGTCTTTGAACATACGAGAATGCTATATAAATTAGCAAATGACGAATATAAAAACTTAATGAAAGTTATTTGGGCATAATCAATCTGTCCTCAAATAGCGAGATAAATAAAAGGATGGGCTGCAAGCAGCGCCATCCTTTTATTTCGATATCATATCAATCCACATCTTAACAGCAGTGCCTACAATCAAAATCGATAACATATATTGTAGTGCTTTTTGATTGATCCTCTTCCCAACTCGCGCTCCAAGCGGCGCAGCAACGATACTTGCAAGTGCAATAATAAGAGCTGGAATTACAACTACTTGCCCAGTTATTACTTTTCCAGTTGTAATCCCTACTGAGGAAATAAACGTAATAGCGATAGATGTCGCTATTGTTGTACGTATTGGTAATTTTAAAATAACTAGCATAATTGGAACTAAAAGGAACGAACCTCCAGCACCTATAATGCCTGATGCTCCGCCTACAATAAAAGCTAACAAGCTTGCTAACCATTTATTATATTTCACTTCATTGCCATTATTACGTTTCGGTACGAACATCATAATAGCAGCAATTGTTGCTAATGCTGCATAAACAACATTTACCGTATGTTCCTCCAATACGTTAGCACCAAAACTCCCTATGAAACTTCCTATTAATATACTAGCTCCCATATACAAAACTAGCGTTTTATCCATATCATTACTTTTCCGATAGGCCCATGCCCCTGCAAAAGTTGCAAAGAATACTTGCACCGCTGTAATACCACTCACTTCATGTGACGTATAACCAGTAAATCCTAGCAATACAGGAATGTATAAGATCATCGGATAATTAATAATCGCACCGCCAATTCCAACCATTCCTGATATAAACGATCCTATAAACCCAATTATAAAAAGTAATACGACTAAACTCACCTTATATCCCCCGCCATCTAAAAAGAAGGTGATTTAAATGAATAAGTTCACATTCCCATCTGAAGCATCTGCTAAATAAGCTCCTACTCCTGCAAACTCTACCCCTTCCATAATCTCTTCCTCTTTTAACCCTAATAAATCTACTGTCATTTGACAAGCTACTAGTTTAATCCCTTGTTCTTTCGCCAAATCCATTAAATCTGGTAAAGGCATCGCATTATGTTTTTTCATAATACCTTTAATCATCTTTGGTCCCATACCGGCAAAATTCATTTTTGATAATCCCATCTTATCAGCGCCGCGCGGCATCATTTTTCCAAATACTTTTTCGATAAAAGTTTTCTTTACCTTCACATGTTCATCTTTCCTTAAAGCATTTAATCCCCAGAAGGTATGAAAAATAGTAACCTCTTGATCATAAGCAGCTGCACCATTTGCAATAATATAAGCAGCCATCGCTTTATCATAATCTCCGCTAAATAAAACAATTGTTGTTTTCTTCTGTTGTTCCATGTTGTTCTCCTCCCAATTACCTATAGGGGTATTTTTATTTTTATAAAAAATCGTTTCGCCCTATTCTACTTTACCTTCCCACGCTAACATACCACCTACCATATTAACCACTCGAAAACCGTAACCTTCTAAAAACTGAACTGCTCTTGCACTTCTTCCGCCAGAGCGACAAACGATAATATATTCTTTCTTTTTATCCAAATCATGCATACGAAATTCTAATAGTCCTAGTGGAATATTACATGCTTCTGGAATTTTCCCTTCAGCTACTTCTTCTACTTCACGTACATCCACAATATTTACTGCTTCTTTACGTAATAATTTTTCTTCTAATTCTTTTGCTGTCATTTCTTTCATTTTACATTTCCTCCTCACAAACCATTCATCCCGCCTGAAACATTGATAACATGCTGAAATCCTAATTTTTTTAATACTTTTGCAGCCTGCTTACTTCTCATCCCGCTCTGACAAAGAATAATAACTTCTTTATGTTTATCTAATTGTTGCGCCTTATTAGCTAGTTCATTTAATGGGATATTCCGAAATCCTTTAATATTGTTCCCTCTATATTCACCAGCTGTCCGCACATCAATAAATTGTTTATTCTTTTGCCCCATCATACGTTTTAAATCTTTTCCTGAAATATTTTTCACTCCTCTAACTGGTAAGAAGCGAGAAATAATAAGCCACGATACAAGTACAATTAAGATTACATTCAATATTGTCTTTACATCCATAAAACTATTTAAACTCCTTCTTTGCTTTTTTCCCGTCCAAATATATACTATAGCTTTGAATATGGAACCCTTTCTTTCTTAAAAAACGAACACTTAAATTCCGATCCACTTTATTATGAACAATAAGATGCAAAGGCTTATTTGGTATTTCATGATAATACCGTTTTAAATACGCATACGGTATACACATAATTCTAGAAGTGTTATCATTGTGACTCTCTGCGTAATTGCGTACATCTACAACAACACTTTCCATTTTCCTTACTTGTTCTAACGAAATATATGCAACATTTAAAACCGGAATGTAACGTTTTACGAAACTTCCTAGCATCAATACTATTAGAGATATAACTATATAAGACATATATGATTATCCTCTTTACTTTCAACAATAAGCAGAGGATGTAATCTTCCACTTATTATTGAAATGCTATGCTTTCTTGATCCAGAACTTTAATTCACCTTCTTCTTCTGTATGCTTTAACACTTCATGACCGCCTTTTTGTGACCATGCTGGAATATCTTTAATCGCACCTTTATCTGTTAAGTGTACTTCTAACACTTCTCCTGATTGTAATGCTTCCATTGCCTTCTTTGTTTTTACAATTGGCATTGGACATGCTAATCCTTTCGCATCTAATACTTGTTTTACATTCATCATCTATTCCTCCATTTTTTATTTATTTATTTATTTATTTATTTATTTATTTTATTATTCATGAACTGCACAACGATTTGGACCAATCTCCATTTCACGCTCTTCATCTACACTTGGATGAATTTTACCCATATTCGTTTGACGAATTTCTTCATATGCATTTGGCTGAGGTGGTAAATTCTCTGTTACAACTTTACGGAACTCTCCCTCATCCTCAATATTTAATCCTGCATTATACGCAAACAAATCTTTTAATTTTGCGCTAACAATACCACTTTCGTCCATTTCACTTATTTTTGAATAATGAGCCGGTAACACAATTAAACTTTGAGATAGTTCTTTATATCGGCTATACAAAGTATTACGTAAATCACTTACCCAATCTTCAGCTTTCCCAGCAAGGTCAGGACGCCCAATTGAATCTACAAATAAAATATCGCCTGATAATAAATAAGAATCATCTACAATGAATGACGTACTTCCAATCGTATGCCCTGGTGAGTATAATGCATCAATTTCAATTTTAGTACCCCCCACCGTAATAACAGTTCCTTCTACAAGCGGTTCGTATGCGAAAACAACTTCCTCCGCATCTTTTGGCGGTAACCAATACGTACCCCCTACTTTTTCCGCTAACTTACGTCCTCCAGAAATATGGTCTGCATGTAAATGTGTATCCATTACATTCGTAATCGTAACATCATGCTCTTTCGCAAATTCTTCATATGCTTCAACTGTTCTTACTGCATCAATAACTGCTGCTTCACCGTTTGAAACGACCATATAAGATAAACAGCCTTTTCCAAGACGGTTAAACTGATACATACTTCCTCCATTTTTTAAATCTCCAACTTTTATAGGCTTTACATATTCACTCCATGCCTTCATACCACCAGCTAAATAATAAATATTTTCTAATCCAGCCTCTGTTAATTGCTCTGCTACAAATATAGAAGACCCTTCTTTTGCGCATACTACTAAAACATCTTTATCTTTAGGTAATTCACTTACAATATGATCTACACCCTCTAATAAATCAAAGTACGGCACATTCATTGAAGTAACTTCTTTCCCTTCAATTTTCCAATCTTCATAATCCTTCTCATTACGAACATCTAAAATAAACAACTCTCCGAATAAAACTTTCTCTGCAACATCTTTTGCTTGTAATGATTTAACACTCATCTTTTTACCCCCTATGGTATATTTACATTTAAAAAAATTTAATTCTTTATATTCCCTTGCCACTCTAACATACCTGGAATGACATTTTTCACATTTGCATAACCTTTCTCTTTCAACATGTGGCAAGCTACATCACTACGGTTACCAGTTCGGCAAACAACATAAATTTGCTTCTTCTGATCTAATGCTGCACTGTCTAATTCTCCTAACGGCACGGAGACAGCCGATGGAATATGACCAAAAGCGAATTCCGCCGCTTCACGAACATCTAATATAATACACTCTTCACCACTTAATAATATCTCTTCCAATTCCGAATTCGTAATTGTATGAGGATACTTCGCTACTTCATTCACTTCATGCTCATGTGCTTTCCTAACGTAATGCATCAAAATATCGCCTTCTTGTTTCGTCCCGATATATTGATGTCCTATTTTGTTCGCCCAACTTTGTATATCTACAGTAGACCCTTTATCCGTTGCCTGAACTTCAATCACTTGCCCTGATGTCAAACCTTCCATCGCCTTCTTCGTCTTTACAATCGGCATCGGACAAGCCAAACCTTTACAATCTAGATTCATATCCACTTTTATACTCATAGTCGATTCCTCCATAATTTATATACATATACCTGTAGGGGTATATTGAAATGTTTTTGAAAATCTGTCAACACTTATGTTTGACAGATTATCGGCTTTTTACAAGTAATTGAACAGCTTCTTTAATTAACTCTTCATTTGAACCATTACCACTTTCAAACTGTTCACGTAAACATTGCTCTAAATTTGTTCCCACAACAAGTCCAATTGTACGATCAAGTGCAGAACGAGATGCCGTTAACTGTGTAATAACCTCTCGGCAATCTTTTCCTTCTTCCATCATACGAAGCACACCACGAACTTGACCTTCAATACGTTTCAATCTATTTTTCATATCTTGATTATATTCCATTCTATAATCACCTCATTACCATTATGTCACTATTTATAGCTTATGACAATATATTATACCCTATAGGGTATTTTGTAAACCCCTATTTTTAATGTTTATCTTATATGTTCACAAAGCAGGAAGTGAAACCTTAATATATAGGCTTTCATCCTCCACCAATTTTGGAGTGGAAGATGAAAAAATATTAATATACAACACGTTCTGGTAATACTGTCCCATACAATTTAAAGCCACCATCTACATTCTTTACCTTATATCCTTTTTCCATTAACATGCGCGCTGCAACATACCCTCTCATACCAAGTTGACAAGTGATATATATTTCTTTATCCACTGGCACTTCATCTAAACGATCACGTAATTCATCTAACGGAATATGAATAGAGCCTTTAATCATTCCTTGCTTTAGTTCATTAGGCTCTCGAACATCAATAAGATACCCACCATTTTCAACAATACGATCTATTTCATGCCATTGTACTGTGTCCACAAAACCATCCACTATATTACTTGCCGCATACCCTACCATGTTTACCGGATCTTTTGCAGAAGAATAAGGCGGAGCATATGATAATTCTAAATCTGGCAAATCAATTACAGTTAAATTTGCTTTTATGGCTGTTGCGATAACATCCATACGCTTATCTACACCGTCACGCCCTAACGCCTGCGCTCCATAAATTTTCCCACTATCTTTATTAAAAATTAATTTTATTAGTACTGGCGTAGCATTCGGATAGTACCCGGCATGAGAATTTGCCTGCACATGCACTACCTCATAGGGTATATTTAATCGTTTTAATATTTTCTCATTTACTCCAGTCGAAGCAACTGTTAAATCAAAAACTTTAGCTACAGAAGTTCCTAGCGTACCTTTATATAAAGAATCCGTATGACCATGAATAATATCAGCTAACATGCGACCTTGACGATTAGCCGGCCACGCTAAAGGAATCATCGTTTCTGTTTCTGTAACAAAATCTTTCACTTCAATCGCATCACCAATTGCATATACATGTGGATCCGATGTTTGAAATTTCTCATTTACTTTTATCGTCCCTCTAACTCCTAATGCTAATCCTGCATCCTTCGCTAAACTACTCTCTGGTTGTACACCAATTGCTAAAATAATCATATCTGTCTCTATAATTGAGCCACTTTTTAAACGTACAACATTCCCGCTTTCTTCTAATGCATCTACACCATCTTCAAAAACAAGCTCAACATTATGATTTTTCATATGCTCATGCACGTATGCCGCCATTTCATAATCGATTGGTGGCATCACTTGATTTGCCATCTCTACGAGAGTAACATCAATTCCACGTTCTCTTAAGTTTTCAACCATCTCCACGCCAATAAACCCGCCACCAATAACCGTCGCATGACGTGGTTTCTTCTCATCAATATACGCTTTAATACGATCTGTATCAGGTACATTTCGTAACGTAAACAACGCCTTCGCTTCTTCAATACCTGGAATAGGTGGAACAATTGGTTTTGCTCCTGGTGACAGAATTAACACATCATATTCCTCGTTATATGTTTCATTTGTAGTTACATTCTTTATCGTAATTGTTTTCTCTTCTTTATTAATCTGTACCACTTCACTCAATACACGTATATCTAAATTAAAACGCTTAGACATCTTTTCAACAGTCTGTACTAATAATTTTTGTCTTTCTGTAATGACACCGCCAATATAGTATGGTAATCCACAATTTGCAAATGAAATATATTCACCGCGCTCCACCATAATAATTTCATCTTCTTCACTTAAACGACGAAGTCTTGCAGCTACTGATGCCCCGCCGGCAACTCCACCTACTACAACTATTTTTCTAGACATATTTCAAACCTCCATCTTATTTATTATTTAATTTTTTTACGTATTACGAATAACCTATACCTGTATGGGTATATGATAGAGTATAAAAAATTTAATTTCAATCAATATGTCTTTCTTTCACAAATTCGAAACAAATAAAAAAGAACTTAGACATCTCCAAGTTCTTTACGAATAAAGCAAGCAATCGTTCCATTGTCATACGTTCTATAATCTCTTTGTAAAACTATAATCCATGTTCCCGCCTAGCGCTGCCGCTGTATCACCAGTTTCTCTAAAATCATGTGTATATATTTTTTCAAATGAACCGAAATCTACTTGCTTATAAAATTCAAAACAAGGGAATCCATCATGCTCCCCTTGAATATCAATACTACCATCCTTTTTCACACATACATGTAATACATAATCCACAGGAGGTGCATATACATTTAATGGATTACTTGCACTCGCACTCATTTTGAATTGCACACCATCAGAATTCCATGCGATATCAGTACACACAATATTTTCTGTACTCGCTTTTCCTGTTCTTTTACTCACAGAACCATCTGGACTTGTAATCTTCTCGGTCGTAATACCCGTGTTCGCATATGAAAACACTTCTTCTTTATAGAAATCAACTACTACCTCTTGCTCAACTCTAGAGCGCATCGTATTTACCGCATGTGGTGTAAATTCACGCGAATCACCTTCGAATTGAATTACTTTTCCTGTTTCCATATCCTTCTTAGCTTCTGTCCAAGAAATTGGGATAAATACACTGGCTCTAATTTTCACGATATTAGTCATAAGAAACACCTCTATAATTTTATTTTAAATACTGCATATCATTGAGTAAAACAGATCACAATTTCGGTCCAATAATCAATAGATTTCTCTTTTACTTTTCTACTTCCTTCTAAAAAATAGTGCTATATTTATGTTTAGACTGTCGTTTTAAAGCTGTATTCCATCTCTCCAGCCAGTGCTGCTGGAGTATCATTTGTCTCTCTAAAATCATGTGTATATATTAATTCAAACGAACCAAAATCTACTTGTTTATAAAATTCATAGCAAGGGAAACCATCATGTACACCTTCAACATGCACAGTACCACTTTTATTAACTCGTATAGCCAACAAATAATCAGCTGCAGGTGCTGCCGCATTTAACGGATTACTTGCACTTGCTCTCATTTCAAATGAAACTTCATCCTCGCCCCATACGATATTAGTACATACAATGTTTTCTGTACTTGTTTCTCCTTTTTGATACTCAGTTGATCCATCTGGATTTGTAATCTTCACTGTGACGATACAAGCATCTGCATATGTGAAAATCTCTCTTTTATAAAAATCAATATTCACTTCTTGTTCTAATCTTGAACGCTTTGCGTTCACAGCGTATGGTGTAAACTCACGTGCATCTCCAGCATATTCAAACGATCTTCCTGTTGCAAGATCCTTAATAGGTTCCAGCGATGCATATGGTGCAAAGACACTCCCTCTAACTTTTACGATATTGACCATATGAAACCTCCATTGATTCTATATTATATAAATCATTATTTGTTCTACCAACACAATATAGTCAATTTGATTGACTATATTGTGTATAGTACAATAAGTATTATATATAGTCAACTTGATTGACTACAAGTGCGGAGGTTATATACATGAATCAAACATTTAACGAGTTAGATCTTACTTCACTTTTATCATTATCCTTTAGTACATTAATTACTGAGCTACATGACAGATTAAGTGAATTGGGATTTGAGGATATTAGACCAGCACATGGATTTATGTTTAAACGCATTCTTCCTAACGGAGCAACTGGTATAGAACTAGCTGAGTATTTAGGGATTTCCAAACAAGCTGTAAGTAAAATGGTGGATTCTCTTGATAATAGTGGCTACGTTACACGTAAAACACACCCTACTGATAAAAGAGGTAAAATCATTATTTTAACCGAACGTGGTTTAGCAGTAATGAAAGCTAAAGAAGAAATAGTAGCTGAAATAGAGCAGCGATGGATTGAAAACATAGGTACAGAACGAATGCAAATGCTAAAAGAAGATTTAACAACATTCGTTACTAAAGAAAATACAGAGAAATTATCATCAAATATACGACCTGTCTGGTAAACAAAAAACGAATCCATTTTGATTCATCTTCTTCAAAATGGATTCGTTTTTCTATAGCTGTATTAAAAATCATTAATTTCTTTAAATTTTATTCTACTGAATATATTTTTTTACGCGTTATATAATTCCATAACTCTCTTCACAACCAACTCCGCAGTATTCTCCCCAGGTGGCATCAATAAATTCGTAACCGATCCATACACAACAGGGCTTAATTCCACTTCATATCCACCATATTCAAACTCTTCCCTTGTCGGTAAGTAACCAATATATCCATTCATATATCCACCAAAGAAAGCTAGTTCATTTTGAAGACGCTCTTTCATTTCTAACGCAGTCTCTGAAAAAGGTTCCATCGGTATACCAGAGAACATACCATCATTAACTTGAAACAGTTGAACTTCTAAATCAATACGTAACTGCCGAATACCTTGCTTATATTTCTCTAAAACGATAGTAAGCCATTCATCCGTATTCACGCCCCACTGCTTCTCGGCGAACCGAGCCATTCTTCTTATCTCATCAATTTCAGGGATATCCTTCAACTTCATTTGCATGGTACTTGAAACTGTCCTTAAATTTACAATTGGGCTATATGTAACTGTTGGCAACATCGTTAATACATGTCCACTAAGCATGTAAGCCATTTGGTTTAATGCTTCCCTTGAACCGCGATACTTCGCATTCACATTTCCAGCAGCACCTTGCACAATAATAACAGGACAGTTTACGATCTTCTCAAGAATCTCTCTCGTCATCCCTGGATAATCTGCTGATAATACATCACTATCACCTTTTAAAACATTCGGATGCGCAGTACAAAATACTACAATACCAGATAGCTCCTTCGTTTCAGCATTTCTTATCGCTAACATGCCAATTCGTTTATCTACAACACCCTCTATATTTGTTCCCATCTTCGCTCTTCCATCAGATGTTCTCTCTCTTCGGTTGACACCAATATCACCTGTCGTAACACCCCATCCAACTTCGCACAACTTCAAATTGTTACTCGCAGTAACAGCACCTTGCACTACATTATTTACTAAAATCGTTTTATACGACTGTACTAGCGTATCATCACCGACCGTTTCTGGACCGGAGTGCGTATGAGTATAAATAACTGTTATTTGCTCAAATGGCACATGAAGTTCACTCTCTACTTGCTCACGAATCATATTCGTATCTTCTACTAACATCCCAATATTATCAATGCTTATAAATACAGTTTTCATTTCATCTTTTTCAAATACAAAAACCGTCCCATAAATACGCTCTTCAATATTATTTATGCCTGTCTCTCTATCATATCCGACAAAATCAATACCTATAGGCGGCGTAATATCCACCTTACATACCCCTACTTTACTCATTTGAACCTCTCCATTTCTCTATGTAACTCCCTTTTTCAAGAATAGCATATTTGACCTTGTTCCAAATAAAAAAGAACGAACATAGCATTCTATGTTCGTTCTTTTCATCACACATACTTCCGATGCACCATCTTCCCATCATAAGAAAACACAACGCCCTTACTCTCCACAATTGACTCCATATGCACCGTTCTTCCCCACAGCTGATGAAGATATGGTAATACCTTTTCTAAGTATTTTAAATCAAGCTCGATTCCTTCGTAACTATGTTTAATGTATAATTCTCCGTTCTTTAAGTAGTTTCTTAGGAACGATACGTCCCATTCAATTTCGCGTACTTCAAAGATTTTGTCACGGCCAGACCCTGGTTTTACGCCTCTTCGTTTCATTTCTTCTGTCGGATTGTTGTACCGTTCTTCAATATCTTCAAACATTTTAATACCGAGGTAGTATGGATTAATGCTTGTTTTTGATGGCTGAACTACACCTGCATTTAATTTCGCAAATTCAATTGCTTCATCAGATGTTAAGTCCATTTCACGAAGTATGCGTTGATGCCAGTAGGAAATACGCTCTTCAATATTATTTATGCCTGTCTCTCTATCATATCCGACAAAATCAATACCTATAGGCGGCGTAATATCCACCTTACATACCCCTACTTTACTCATTTGAACCTCTCCATTTCTCTATGTAACTCCCTTTTTCAAGAATAGCATATTTGACCTTGTTCCAAATAAAAAAGAACGAACATAGCATTCTATGTTCGTTCTTTTCATCACACATACTTCCGATGCACCATCTTCCCATCATAAGAAAACACAACGCCCTTACTCTCCACAATTGACTCCATATGCACCGTTCTTCCCCACAGCTGATGAAGATATGGTAATACCTTTTCTAAGTATTTTAAATCAAGCTCGATTCCTTCGTAACTATGTTTAATGTATAATTCTCCGTTCTTTAAGTAGTTTCTTAGGAACGATACGTCCCATTCAATTTCGCGTACTTCAAAGATTTTGTCACGGCCAGACCCTGGTTTTACGCCTCTTCGTTTCATTTCTTCTGTCGGATTGTTGTACCGTTCTTCAATATCTTCAAACATTTTAATACCGAGGTAGTATGGATTAATGCTTGTTTTTGATGGCTGAACTACACCTGCATTTAATTTCGCAAATTCAATTGCTTCATCAGATGTTAAGTCCATTTCACGAAGTATGCGTTGATGCCAGTAGGAAGTCCAGCCCCTCTTCCAAATACCATAAATTCATCCATACTATTTTATGTGATTTTTTAATTGTCATCATTAATAAATTGTTTAAAAGGCATTTTTATATTCAGTTCCATTGCTAATAAATCAATGACTTGTTCCATCTCTACCTCAGATAATTTAAACCTCAATAAATCTATTAGTATCTTCACATAAGGTACTCCCCCTATACCATTTTCAAAACATTCTAATTTTATTAAAAGTTGTTCTTTATACATCCGAACTAATTTTTCTAAAGGGCTTTCATCGGATAAGCCTTGTTCATTATTAAAACGTATTTTTATTGTGTTGTATATTTCAAGCCAAGTCATCTCAATAATTTTTTGAGCTCCTTGATAAATACTTTCCAACTCAAATAATTCGCAATAATTTTTAGCTCTTTCATCTTCTACATCACTAGGAATCACTCCTATGTTTAAACTATCATCAAATGTAAATCGAATATGTTCTGCTACCTCATGAAAATAGGGATGTAACATAGGTATATAACTACTCTTCCCTTGATATGTTCCTATCAACTTAGCATTTTTCAAGTACAAATTACAAACCACACAAGAAACAACTAAATTCTCCCATTTAACTGATAATACAGGGAAATAAGTAAGTGCAAGAAAGTGATCAGTATTCGATTGCTTATTATATGTCACAAGATTCATATCACAATATGGACATACTTGTCTCTCCTTTGTTATTGTTTCTCGAAAGATACTTTTAGAAAATCTCTCGAATCCATTACTATAATTTTCCCAAAAAGTTTGTCTATCTAGAAGTGTTTCATAAAAGTATTTAAATATTTCCTCTGATAGTTTTAATGATTCTTCAGGGATATCAGCAACGCAGGCTCCATTTTCCAAAAAAACATAATAATCCGCCGTCATATTTGTATAAACTTCATAAATTTCTTCTATATTTTGGTATAATGATAGTTTTATAAGTAATTCGAATACGCCTGTCAAACCATTTGCAACTTTACCTAAAGAAGAATCATCATTTTTTAAAGTTTCTTCTATTTCTTCTCTTGTTTTTGAATTATTTTCTTTTGCCCAACAGAAAAAATCATTAATAAATGTATCAGTGACAGACATACATTTTGAGACCATAGTTGTATCGATTTTCCACATGTTACTGTATATCTCCTAATAACTTATTTTTCAATTCGTTAAACAAGGCATACTTGCTAATAGTCACCCCTAAATCATTGAACATCTTTAAAGCTTTTTCACTATCCCCATTTTCAAGACACTTTTTAATATCCTTTATTATTTCTTCACTAAAAGAACCAGTGTAATTATTAAGCCTAAAAACTTCATCAAGTATATTTACAGGATTCCCCCCTAAAGTCGCCGAATTTACTTCATATTGTTTTACGTCTCTTGTACCTTCATCTTTAATTAACCCCACAATACATTCACTCGGAACATCTGCAGTAATAAATGGAGAATGAGTTGCTAAAATAATATGAGCCTTAAAATCAGAAAATAATTTAGTCAACATATGTATATACTCCCTGGCCCACCTTGGATGTAAATGTGTTTCTGGTTCATCGATAAGAACCAATGAATTATTCTTTATAGATAATAGTAATGAGAAAAACCTATCAAACATTGCTTGTTCTCCAGAACTCATATCCTTTATGTCAATCCATTCATCACTATGTAAATTATAAAGTTCAATACGTAAATCGAGATTAATATTATTTTTATTAAAATATTCGATACATTCCATCCATAAATCATCTATATCCATTGGATTAATTATAATTTTTCGACTTGATTTTTTAATTGTGACCCTTCTGTGCAAACGTTTCTCTTCTACATCTGATTCCTTTGAGCCGATACTCTCATGTCTTTTTAAAAAGTCAGATATTTTACTGTCACTTGCAGAAATACCTAACCGATTTCCTTTTTTATTTATAATATTTCTCAGCACTTCCTCTTCAGGCATTACAATTCGATATTTTACTGAACATCCTATTAAACTTATTAAATCTTTAACGTATTTTTCTAATCCAGGATCCCTAAGTGCACTTAAAATATCAATCGTTGCTGATTTTAATGGACCGCTATAAATGTATTCTGTATATCGACCCACTTTATCTTTACTTGAAAATTTTCCATTCAGTGCGGTTGTTGATACAATAACGTTCGCAGGATACTTATTAGGTATCCTTATTTTAGTATCCTGTAACGGTTTCTCCTTGCTGATACAGTTTCCAATTTCATAATCATCATTATCTATTTTATATTCAATATTAAACCCTTTATTCAGGCTATCCCTATATTTCCTACTAGCAGCTGGGAGCGCTAATGCTTCAGCAAAAAACTTTAGTATAGATGTTTTACAAGTTCCGTTCTCTCCTACTATAATTGAAATTTTCAAGTTCCCAAAATGTTTGTTGCTTTATATTAAATAATAATCAACATCTGGTTCTTTAAAATAAATTTCTTCAATGTATACTGAATTTATTTTCATCTCTAACCCTCACAATACAAATTTTACTTTACACTTAATTTTATAAACTCTAACTTTAAACTAATATCTCAAATCCTCATAAAACAAATTAATTCGTCATTGCTCTCAATAATATTCATATTAGTTAAAGTAAAGCCCCTTCACCTTCCATACAAACTAACGTTTTATTAAAATCTTCCTTTAAAAAATATATTTAGCAATTAAAAAATGTAGAAAACGGAAAAAGAGATATGCATTTTCTAATTGCCATCAATCTTTAAAAAGATTCCTCACTAAAATAATAGTAAAGGTTTTTCATACGACTACTTCAAGTTGAATTAATTTATATGGATTGTTTAATAAGATTTTGAAAATGCTATTTCATCTTTCTCTCTCTCCCTTCTATATATTAACTGATTTAATTTTAATATAAATTTTCATTGTAAATAGTTGTTTTTAAACGTACAGCTTTGATTATATAAACTTGTACAAAAATACTTGAACATGAATGAAAATTTTTGTGTTCATGGAACTGACTAACTCTTAATTATTTAATGAATGCAATAATATTATTACATACAGACACACCAATTTCATTAATTTCCCATATAAAAAAGCCGCTGATCCCAGCGGCTTCTCCTCACACATACTTCCGATGCACCATCTTCCCATCATAAGAAAACACAACGCCCTTACTCTCTACAATTGACTCCATATGCACCGTTCTTCCCCACAGCTGATGAAGATATGGTAATACCTTTTCTAAGTATTTTAAATCAAGCTCGATTCCTTCGTAACTATGTTTAATGTATAATTCTCCGTTCTTTAAGTAGTTTCTTAGGAACGATACGTCCCATTCAATTTCGCGTACTTCAAAGATTTTGTCACGGCCAGACCCTGGTTTTACGCCTCTTCGTTTCATTTCTTCTGTCGGATTGTTGTACCGTTCTTCAATATCTTCAAACATTTTAATACCGAGGTAGTATGGATTAATGCTTGTTTTTGATGGCTGAACTACACCTGCATTTAATTTCGCAAATTCAATTGCTTCATCAGATGTTAAGTCCATTTCACGAAGTATGCGTTGATGCCAGTAGGAAGTCCAGCCCCTCTTCCAAATACCATAAATTCATCCATACTATTTTATGTGATTTTTTAATTGTCATCATTAATAAATTGTTTAAAAGGCATTTTTATATTCAGTTCCATTGCTAATAAATCAATGACTTGTTCCATCTCTACCTCAGATAATTTAAACCTCAATAAATCTATTAGTATCTTCACATAAGGTACTCCCCCTATACCATTTTCAAAACATTCTAATTTTATTAAAAGTTGTTCTTTATACATCCGAACTAATTTTTCTAAAGGGCTTTCATCGGATAAGCCTTGTTCATTATTAAAACGTATTTTTATTGTGTTGTATATTTCAAGCCAAGTCATCTCAATAATTTTTTGAGCTCCTTGATAAATACTTTCCAACTCAAATAATTCGCAATAATTTTTAGCTCTTTCATCTTCTACATCACTAGGAATCACTCCTATGTTTAAACTATCATCAAATGTAAATCGAATATGTTCTGCTACCTCATGAAAATAGGGATGTAACATAGGTATATAACTACTCTTCCCTTGATATGTTCCTATCAACTTAGCATTTTTCAAGTACAAATTACAAACCACACAAGAAACAACTAAATTCTCCCATTTAACTGATAATACAGGGAAATAAGTAAGTGCAAGAAAGTGATCAGTATTCGATTGCTTATTATATGTCACAAGATTCATATCACAATATGGACATACTTGTCTCTCCTTTGTTATTGTTTCTCGAAAGATACTTTTAGAAAATCTCTCGAATCCATTACTATAATTTTCCCAAAAAGTTTGTCTATCTAGAAGTGTTTCATAAAAGTATTTAAATATTTCCTCTGATAGTTTTAATGATTCTTCAGGGATATCAGCAACGCAGGCTCCATTTTCCAAAAAAACATAATAATCCGCCGTCATATTTGTATAAACTTCATAAATTTCTTCTATATTTTGGTATAATGATAGTTTTATAAGTAATTCGAATACGCCTGTCAAACCATTTGCAACTTTACCTAAAGAAGAATCATCATTTTTTAAAGTTTCTTCTATTTCTTCTCTTGTTTTTGAATTATTTTCTTTTGCCCAACAGAAAAAATCATTAATAAATGTATCAGTGACAGACATACATTTTGAGACCATAGTTGTATCGATTTTCCACATGTTACTGTATATCTCCTAATAACTTATTTTTCAATTCGTTAAACAAGGCATACTTGCTAATAGTCACCCCTAAATCATTGAACATCTTTAAAGCTTTTTCACTATCCCCATTTTCAAGACACTTTTTAATATCCTTTATTATTTCTTCACTAAAAGAACCAGTGTAATTATTAAGCCTAAAAACTTCATCAAGTATATTTACAGGATTCCCCCCTAAAGTCGCCGAATTTACTTCATATTGTTTTACGTCTCTTGTACCTTCATCTTTAATTAACCCCACAATACATTCACTCGGAACATCTGCAGTAATAAATGGAGAATGAGTTGCTAAAATAATATGAGCCTTAAAATCAGAAAATAATTTAGTCAACATATGTATATACTCCCTGGCCCACCTTGGATGTAAATGTGTTTCTGGTTCATCGATAAGAACCAATGAATTATTCTTTATAGATAATAGTAATGAGAAAAACCTATCAAACATTGCTTGTTCTCCAGAACTCATATCCTTTATGTCAATCCATTCATCACTATGTAAATTATAAAGTTCAATACGTAAATCGAGATTAATATTATTTTTATTAAAATATTCGATACATTCCATCCATAAATCATCTATATCCATTGGATTAATTATAATTTTTCGACTTGATTTTTTAATTGTGACCCTTCTGTGCAAACGTTTCTCTTCTACATCTGATTCCTTTGAGCCGATACTCTCATGTCTTTTTAAAAAGTCAGATATTTTACTGTCACTTGCAGAAATACCTAACCGATTTCCTTTTTTATTTATAATATTTCTCAGCACTTCCTCTTCAGGCATTACAATTCGATATTTTACTGAACATCCTATTAAACTTATTAAATCTTTAACGTATTTTTCTAATCCAGGATCCCTAAGTGCACTTAAAATATCAATCGTTGCTGATTTTAATGGACCGCTATAAATGTATTCTGTATATCGACCCACTTTATCTTTACTTGAAAATTTTCCATTCAGTGCGGTTGTTGATACAATAACGTTCGCAGGATACTTATTAGGTATCCTTATTTTAGTATCCTGTAACGGTTTCTCCTTGCTGATACAGTTTCCAATTTCATAATCATCATTATCTATTTTATATTCAATATTAAACCCTTTATTCAGGCTATCCCTATATTTCCTACTAGCAGCTGGGAGCGCTAATGCTTCAGCAAAAAACTTTAGTATAGATGTTTTACAAGTTCCGTTCTCTCCTACTATAATTGAAATTTTCAAGTTCCCAAAATAATCAACATCTGGTTCTTTAAAATAAATTGTTTGTTGCTTTATATTAAATAATTCTTCAATGTATACTGAATTTATTTTCATCTCTAACCCTCACAATACAAATTTTACTTTACACTTAATTTTATAAACTCTAACTTTAAACTAATATCTCAAATCCTCATAAAACAAATTAATTCGTCATTGCTCTCAATAATATTCATATTAGTTAAAGTAAAGCCCCTTCACCTTCCATACAAACTAACGTTTTATTAAAATCTTCCTTTAAAAAATATATTTAGCAATTAAAAAATGTAGAAAACGGAAAAAGAGATATGCATTTTCTAATTGCCATCAATCTTTAAAAAGATTCCTCACTAAAATAATAGTAAAGGTTTTTCATACGACTACTTCAAGTTGAATTAATTTATATGGATTGTTTAATAAGATTTTGAAAATGCTATTTCATCTTTCTCTCTCTCCCTTCTATATATTAACTGATTTAATTTTAATATAAATTTTCATTGTAAATAGTTGTTTTTAAACGTACAGCTTTGATTATATAAACTTGTACAAAAATACTTGAACATGAATGAAAATTTTTGTGTTCATGGAACTGACTAACTCTTAATTATTTAATGAATGCAATAATATTATTACATACAGACACACCAATTTCATTAATTTCCCATATAAAAAAGCCGCTGATCCCAGCGGCTTCTCCTCACACATACTTCCGATGCACCATCTTCCCATCATAAGAAAACACAACGCCCTTACTCTCTACAATTGACTCCATATGCACCGTTCTTCCCCACAGCTGATGAAGATATGGTAATACTTTTTCTAAGTATTTTAAATCGAGCTCGATTCCTTCGTAACTATGTTTAATGTATAATTCTCCGTTCTTTAAGTAGTCTCCGTCTTCTACTACTAAGTACGGGAAGCCACCATTTGTACGCATATTTACGAGCTGATCACGTACATGTTCCCACTCTTTATCTATTACTTTATATTCTTTTCCTTGGCGCTGGAATAAGTACATATCTTCTCGCATAACAAGATCTTTATTTAAATAGTTTCTTAGGAACGATACATCCCATTCGATTTCGCGTACTTCAAAGATTTTGTCACGGCCAGACCCTGGTTTTACGCCTCTTCGTTTCATTTCTTCTGTCGGATTGTTGTACCGTTCTTCAATATCTTCAAACATTTTAATACCGAGGTAGTATGGATTAATGCTTGTTTTTGATGGCTGAACTACACCTGCATTTAATTTCGCAAATTCAATTGCTTCATCAGATGTTAAGTCCATTTCACGAAGTATGCGTTGATGCCAGTAGGATGCCCAGCCTTCGTTCATAATTTTCGTTTCAAGTTGCGGCCAGAAATATAACATTTCCTCACGCATCATCGTTAATATGTCACGCTGCCAATCTTCTAACTCTCGGCTATACTCTTCAATAAAGAGAAGTAAATCTTTCTCTGGTTGCGGTGGGATTTTCTTCTTTTTACGCACATTGGAACGTTCCCTCTTTTTATTGCGATCATCTAAATTCCATAAATCATCGTATTGTGATACCTTTTTCTTTTCTACTTCTTCTTCTAAATCATCAATACTCCACGCAAGTTTTGGGCGCATGAGTGACGGGTCAATATGTTCTTGAATGGCAAGTACGGCATCTAAAAATGTTTCTACCTCTTCTTTTCCGTACTTATGCTCATATGCTTTCACCCGTTCAGCTGTTGCCGACATACTTTCTACCATATCTCGCTTCGTATTTGAAAAACGAATATTATTTTTAAAGAAATCACAGTGCGCTAACACGTGCGCTACAATTAATTTATTTTGAATTAACGAGTTCGTATCTAATAAAAAGGCATAACATGGATCAGAGTTAATAACGAGTTCGTATATTTTACTAAGTCCTAAATCATATTGTAATTTCATTCTGAAAAACTGCTTTCCAAAACTCCAATGTGAAAACCGCGTCGGCATTCCATATGCACCAAATGTATAAATAATTTCCGCTGGGCATATTTCATAACGCATCGGATAAAAATCTAACCCAAATCCAGTCGCAATTTCCGTAATTTCCGCAATCGCATATTGCAGTGCTTTATCATCACTTGCTCTCATTATTTTCCCTCCTTACACTTTCCCTTAAGAAAGTGTATGATTGAGAACAAGCTTTCATGAGGATTGATTGCATAATAAAAAGACACCCTCATAAAAACGAGAATGTCTCATCTATTAACCTTCAATAATCTCCATCTTCTCCGTAATCGGCGTACGAGCTTTTCCTTCTGGTGCTTTATCGAAGTAGCCAAGGTGAAGAATTCCAACGATGCGTTGACCTCTTGTTAAACCAAGTCCTTCTATAAATAATGGATTGTAGTTTAATCCGCCTGATTTCCAAACACAACCTAATCCACGTTCCCAAGCAAGAAGTTGGAAGTTTTGCATAAATGCACATGTTGCAGCATAATCTTCGTCACGTTGAATTTGACGTGGGTCTTCATTTATATATACAACGATTTGTGCAGGTGTGCTTAAGAAACGATCAGATAAAATTTTACCGCGTTTCGCTCTTTCTTCTTCTGTGAAAGAGTTTAATACTGCGTCTACTAATTTCTGACGGCCTTCTCCAATGTATAATTTACAATTCCATGGTTCACGGTGTTTATGATTCGGTGCCCATGTTGCGTCGTTTAATAATTCAATTAATAACTCTTTGTCTACTGCTTTATCTGTAAATGTACGAACAGAACGTCTTTCTTTAATCACATTTGCGATGGAAGTATATGTAGTCATATTTTTCTCTCCCTTATTTTTATCTATATGTATAAGATTATTTTTAGTATTGATATTGATTTTCAATTTCGATTATACCCTAGTTTTTTACTATTAATCAATGTTTTATGTTGGAAAACTTTCAAAACATCATTTCATCATCCTGTGAATAAAAAAACTTAGCTTGTTCACAAGTTTTTCACATTTTATGGAAATGATATGTATAAAGTTTTCCACATTATCCATCTAGGAGGAGTTTATATGTACAAAAAAATCGCAGTAAGTATGACTATGGCAGCGTTATTATTTGGGGCAACCGTCTTCCCTACCTTCGCTGCTACGCCAAAAGAAGTAACATTGCATCACCATAAGCCTATTTCAGAACAAGAAATGCAGTCGCTCGAAAAACTCGGCTATAATAAACATGAAATTTGGAAAGCTGCTCATATTGCAAGAATCGGTAAAAAAGAAATAAAAGACGTTTTAGCTTACTATAAGCAAAATAAATCTTGGGAGAAAACAGCCCAGCATTTCGGTGTAGATCCAAGTAAGTTGAACAAACATCATATGAATAAAGAAACGAAAAAAGCACTACTGCAAGAATTAGCAAATATGCAAAAATCTACACCAGATGGACTAAAACAAAAAATGAAAGAATATAATATCGGATTACGTCAGCTCACGGTATTAACAATCATCTCTCAAAAAAGTAATACTCCCCTTGATGATGTACTAAAAATGAAAAAAGACGGAATGGATATTAAACAAATTGCCGAAAAATTAAATGTAAACAAAGAAGATATACGCGCAGAAATGATTAAATTAGTAAAGTCGATTAAGGAAAAGAAAACAAATTAATACACCAAAAAGGAAGAGATGTTCAATACTCTTCCTTTTCTTTATGAACTTTCAATTTTCAAGTATAAATTCCCGTCTTTCCCAAAAACTAACATAAACAAATGATGTAGTAAGGGGTGAGAAAATGTTTCGTTTATCGTCTAAAAAGAAGAAAAAAACAATCTGTTCCATTCCAGAGTTTATCCTCACTATGAAAGAATCTAGTGATTTCGTTTCCTATAACATCGTAGAAGATGGGACACTATGTTTGTTTTATTATAAATCTACAGCTGAATCACTCCTCATTAATCGATTCATTTTAACACCTATAAAAAGAGAATTAGATCGCATTGAAAATATAAGTGACATAGCAAATATCGTTACACTCGAAGGGATCATCACCAATCCTTCTATTGATGATATTCGTGAAAAATTATTAGTTGGGTATGTACTCATACAGATAAAAAACGATTCTCAAGCAGCAGAATATGCAATTATTCGTGCTGAAAGTTCAGTTTTAGGTACACGATTATATAACGATACCGAAAATGAATATAGTGTAATCGGTCCAAAAGTCGGATTTGTTGAAAATATTGATACAAATACACACTTACTTCGCCGAAATATAGTAACAGAGCAATTGGTTTTCAAAGAAGTTATAGTTGGCTCTATATCAAAAACAAAGGTGATAGTTGCTTACATCGAAGGCATTACAAATGAACAACACATCAATACTGCAATGCAGCGCTTACAAGATGTGGACTTTGATGTTCCTTTTGATGCAACTATGATCGAACAGTTTATTAGCGATAATAGTAACTCACCCTTTCCTGTTTTACTACCTACAGAGCGGTTAGACCGCTCTGTGTACGCATTACTGAATGGAGGCGTTGTTATTTTAACAGACGGTTCACCTTACGCATTAGCTGGACCAGCGACGTTACTTGATTTCTTCGTCTCGCCAGAAGATTATTATTTACCATGGATAGCAGGCTCATTTCTTCGAATGGTTCGCTTTTTCGGAGCAGCATTCTCGCTATTTTCATCAGCTATTTATACAGCTGTATTAACGTATCATTATCAAATGATTCCTGTGGATTTACTAGGTCCGATTATTTTTTCAAGAGCTAATGTACCCTTTCCGCCCATTTTAGAAGCACTTTTTTTAGAAATCACAATCGAATTGCTCCGTGAAGCTGGAGCACGATTACCTACAAAAGTTGGACAAACAATCGGCATCGTTGGCGGGATTGTAATTGGCCAAGCATCTGTTCAAGCTGCTTTAACGAGTAACATTTTATTAATTGCAGTTGCTTTATCAGCACTCGCTTCTTTTACAACACCAACTGTAAAAATGTCTTCTACTATCCGGATACTACGATTTCCACTTATTCTTTTAGCTGGTGCATTTGGGGGCTTAGGTCTTATTGTAGGATTCGTACTCATATTAGCTCATTTAATTCGCTTAAAATCACTTGGATCACCTTATTTATTACCTCTATATCCATTTCGCGGTTTAGGTACAGCTGAAGGACTCCTTCGCCTTCCATTTAGTCAAACTGCAGAACGCGCTTCTTTTCTAAGGCCCAAAAAGAAATGGCGCTATGACCCGAACAAAGCGAAAGAAAAACGCGACGGTGAGGAAAAATGAAAAATATTTTTTTATGCTTTTTCATTATCATTTTAATTGTTCAATCTGGTTGTACAGAAGCACATATAGTTGATACACAGCGAATGATTCACGTAGGTGGATTCGATATAATAAAAGATAAAAAATTTCGCGGAACCATTTTATATCCCGATTACACAAAGGGCATACAATCTAAACCAGAAACTCAATCAACTCATGCAGGCACAATTGAAACAATCTCTTCCCTTCTAAACGCTAAATCTCCACATACGATCGCTGTAGGTCAAATGCGTGTTGTCCTATTTGGAAAAGCATTTGGTGAACATGGACTTGGAGATGTTATTAACAACTTACAACGTGATCCTAACATTGGCCGAGATGTACAACTAGCGCTTGTAGATGGTTCAGCAGAAGAATTACTGAAACATGTCAAAACAAATGGATCACTTTATTTATCTGATTTACTGGAGCAAAATATAAAAAACGAGACAATCCCGCGGACAGCTTTAAATATTTTTTTATATAACTTCTATTCATCTGGATGCGATCCATTTCTTCCTTACATTCAAGTATCAGAAGACAAATCTGCTTCCATTAAAGGACTAGCTTTTTTAAAAAAGGATAAAGTGGCTATGTATACAGATAAGGAAAAGTCTTTTTTATTTAAATTACTCATTAATCCAACGAAAAATGGGCGTTACGAAGTCCCAATACGTCAAGGTAAACATAAAGGATTAATTGCTACTCAAAACTTATCCGGAAAAAGTGTATGTTCCCTTTCCCAAAACGGTGATATTCCAAGGGTTAACATACACTTAAAATTAAATGGACTCGTAAAAAATGCTCCCAGCTGGCTTGATTTATCGAAGAGCAAAAATGTAACTTACGTAAAAAGACATGTAGAAAAAGCGCTTGAGAAGGATTTAAACAAATTAATAAAACAATTCCAAGAAAATGAAATCGATCCAATTGGTATACGTGAAGAAATTCGTAGTCATTCAAGAAAATGGAGCATGAAACAAATTCAAGACATGTATCCTGACGTAGACGTTGCTGTTAGTGTGAAGATTAATGTCGTACAATCTGGTATCGGAGAATAGTGAGGTGCTATCATGGCTGAACAAGATAAAACACATACTGTTTCCCCTTATTTCACATTTCTTCTATTACACTCTCTTCAAATTGGAGTAGGTGTGTTAGGATACCAAAGGATTATTGCGCAATATGCTGGGTATGATTCTTGGATTTCCCTTATCGTTGCGGGCATTGCAACTCATATCGTACTATTTTGCATGCTTAAAATGTTAGAAAAAGATAATGATTTAATGAATATTCATACGACATGTTTCGGAAAGTGGATTGGAAAAATTTTTTCCGTATGCTTTGCCGCATATCTTTTATTATTTTGCCTTACTGTTCTTCGTTCATATATTGAAGTGATTCAAGTTTGGGTCTTTCCTACAATTAAACCGTGGAAATTAACCTTACTATTTTTACTTGTAGCTTATTACATAATTAGGGGAGGCTTTCGTTCAGTAACAGGAATATGTTTTTGGGGCGTCATAATACCAATTTTCGTCGTGCTTTTCTTAGTTTTCCCAATGAAATATGCACATGTTCGTAACATTTTTCCAATTCTTACTCATTCACCTTTAGACATTTTAACTGCAGCGAAATCATCTGCATTAGAATTTCTTGGATTTGAAGCAATCCTTGTTTTTTATCCATTTATTAGAAAAGGAAAATCGTTAAATAAATGGGCACATGGCGGTATTGCTTTTACAACAATTCTATACGTAATACTAGCCATCGTTTCCCTTATGTACTATAGTCAAGGGCAACTACACCATACCATTTGGCCAACATTAACGATGCTAAAAATCATTAAAGTTCCTTTCATTCAAAGGTTTGAGTACATTATTATTTTCTTATGGTATCTTATTATTTTACCTAATCTTTGTTTAACCATTTGGTCTTCTTGTTGTATTAGTAAAAAATCGTTTCACATACCATTTAAAATCACACTACCATTATTTATGGCAGCCATATTTATTTCATCCTTATTTTTCACAAACCGCGAAAGTATCAATGCATTAAATACGGTACTATCTCAAGCTGGTTTATATATTGTATATGCCTATATCCCAATTTTATTTCTATTCCATTCACTACGATGGCATTTCAAAAATCGGTCAAAAAAATCTTCACCCGACACACCATAATCTCTGATACAATTTGATTAATACATTTGTAAAGGGGACAAGCGTATGAAGAAATATGTATTTTCTTTACTTGCAGTACTGAGTTTAATTCTTGCTGGATGCGGAGCTACTAGTACAAATGAAAAAAAATCATCTGAATCAAAAGAAGAGCACGACCATGCATCGCATACTCAGCAAGCTGACATTCAAGAGAAAACAAAAGGAGTCGACACACTTCCTACCTTCCTAGACAAGCTTGATCCACAAATGAAAGATATCTACACTGTCGCTGGACAAAATGCAGAACTATTAGATTGGATTCCATGTTACTGTGGTTGCGGTGAAAGTGTAGGACATAAAAATAATAAAAATTGCTTTATTCGCGAAATTAAAAAGAATGGTGAAGTTGTTTGGGATTCCCATGCAACGACTTGCGTCAATTGCTTAGAAATCGCTGTTGAATCTGCTTCGATGAAACAAAAAGGAAAATCAACGCTTGAAATTCGTAACTATATCGATAATAAATACAAAGAAGGCTACGGCAAACCAACACCTACGCCAATGCCAAAAGCTTAAAAAACGAGGACACACCTCGTTTTTTTTCATTCACTTTTTTTCTTAACAAATTCTTTCAAGTGTATTTCTCCTTACTTATCACACACTATATATAACTCTCGGTAAGGAGGGTACACAGTGCAAACATATAACGATTATGATAAAGCTCTCTATTACACGTATTGCTGTAATTGGGATAAATTACTCGTTCTCATGGTTCAAACGAACGATCAATTATTTTCTAAGCGTATTGAGCATTTTTTACACGCTTATCAATACAGTAAAGAACTGCCAGAAGTTGATAAACAATTGCAGCTCCTATTTCAATATATTGACCACGCATCCCAAAAGTCACATGTAGAAGAAGTAGAGCAAATTCAAATGTAAAATATAGCGCTATTCTCTTCTGGAGAATAGCGCTTTTTTAAAATGTTTATATCAATAAAAGTTTCCCCTTATAAAACTTTTATTGATAAACATATTTTTTCTTTCTTTTCTGTGCCACTTCATACTATAATTTAGTATGTAACTATTATAAGTGAGGTATAAAATATGGGACGAGAAAAAAAGCAAGAATATGCTTTACTTACCGCTTGGGGAGCTTCTTTTATCGCTACACTAGGAAGTTTATACTTTTCCGAAATCATGAAATTTGAGCCTTGTGTCCTTTGTTGGTATCAACGTATTTTTATGTATCCATTCGTGTTATGGCTCGGTATCGCTGTAGTAAAAAAAGACTATCGCATCGCAAGTTATTCTTTACCAATTGCAAGTATTGGTGCTTGTATTTCTTTATATCACTATGCGATTCAAAAAATCGCAGCATTTTCAGCTGCTGGGGCAGCTTGCGGTCGTGTACCATGTACGGGAGAATACATAAACTGGTTCGGCTTTGTGACAATCCCGTTTTTAGCACTTATCGGCTTTATTACAATCGCTGTTTGTAGCTTTATTGTCATCAAAAACAAATAAGGAGATGAAAGAATGAAAAAAATGCTTATATTTGGCGGTATTATTATCGTCTTATTTGCGGCAATCTTTGCTGTAACACAAATGGAAAAGAAAAACGCATCGACAGATGAAAAAGGTTACTACTCAAATAAAATTTCTCTTGAGGATCTCAATAAAAATATAGAAGATAAAAAAGAACAAACGATTTACTTTTATCAAACCTCTTGCGTTCATTGTCAAAAGGTCTCTCCTATTGTTGTACCTTTAGCGAAAGATTTAAATGTTGATATGAAGGTAATTGATATTGAAAATTTAAACGAGCCTTGGGATAAATACAATATCCAAGGAACACCGACAATTATTCATTTTAAAGATGGTAAAGAAGTAAGCCGTATTGGCGGAGAACAATCAAAAGAAAAATTCAAAGAATGGTTTGAACAAACGAAGAAATAACGAGAAAAGGAAACTCCTTCTACACATGAAATGGGCGTAAATTCCCAAACTAATGTATAAGGAGGGGGTTTTATGCCAGAAGTAAGATGCTCTGTTTCCAATTGCTCATTTTGGGGACAAGGTAACTTTTGTCAAGCCAGTGCGATTATCGTTCAGCCAGATGCAGATGAATCGGGTCAAACTGAAAATGATTCGTATACAAGTGCAGTCTTAACAAACGAGACGCTAGAAAGTTCTGTAGCAACGAGTGTAGAAACTTGTTGTCATACTTTTAAGCCAAAATATTAAACATAAAAAGCATACGATTACTCGTATGCTTTTTTACATCCCTCTCCAAAAATCATGCATAATAAAAAAGTACAAAATAACGAGAACGGCTGTCCCGCATAACGTAATACGCCGATATATACTCTTCTCCCCTTCTCTTGCTTTAACAAACGCCCAAATAAACCCGAAGAACAATATTAAATCAACATATGGAACATAAAAAGAAAAGACGAGAAATGCATACAAATACACGAGAAATAAACAGGTCGTTACTAAGAAAATTTTAAAAGCAAATTCACTTTTCATAATGTAACCGCCTTCCCTATCTGTACTGTATTATATTCAGCAAAATACAATAGTTGCAGTTAAACTCAAAGTAGAAATAAGCTACCGTCTATAATACGGTAGCCATTACGGAACATTATATTTCCGTTTATATATATTACTTAAAGTGGAAGAAGGAATTTGTTCATAGCGAATTTTTTCTCCTGTTTCATCAGCAATATACAAATTGTTTCCTATATAATATATTCCATCTTTTCGTTTTGAGTACACTGCATATCTTTCATTTGGCAATACCGTTTTTACTTTTGTTAACTGCCCATTTGGTTCTTGCCAATATATATCCACGCGGTCTACTAACGTAAGCATACCAATTTGCTCTTCTTCTATTTTACGACCGTTCCAGCTCACAACGCGGTAACCAAGCTTATTCGCTTCATATTCGGGGCTCGCATGAAAACGAGAAATGATTACTTTTGTTTGTAAATGGACTCGGTCATATAACCATTGTATATCCCTGTCATGCATGCGAATACAGCCATTTGATTCCCTACTTCCAATCGTCCATTCCCGATTTGTTCCATGAATTGCATACTCTTTTTTATCCAAACCTAACCATCGCGTACCAAGAGGATTATTTGGTGCACCACCAGGTATTTTTTTCCGATGGTATTCCTTGTTTTTAAATTTAGTTATAATACAAAAACTACCTTCAGGCGTAGGTGTACGATCTCTTCCAGTTGTTACGGAGAATGTTTTTGTATAATTTCCATTTTCAAAAAAAGACAACTGGTTTGTCGTAAGATTCACTAATATTAAATGATCTGTATTAGCAAAAGCACTAACAGGTAGAATGAAAAATAATAGTATGACAAAACATAACTTTTTCATCTATATCCCCCTAGCGCTCACTATAATAAGTGGAATTAACTTTACTTTGCTCTTATAAATGAAAACTATCCATTTACAATAACGCCCCCATTTACATGTATCATTTGCCCGGTAACATAGGATGAATCACCCGAAGCTAAATATACATATGCTGGCGCTAATTCATATGGTTGACCAGGTCTTTGCATTGGAACATTACTTCCGAACTGTGATACTTTTTTCTCATCAAAGCTTGATGGAATAAGCGGTGTCCAAATTGGTCCTGGTGCAACACCATTTACACGAATCCCTTTTTGCACTAACGATTGAGAAAGTGATCTTGTAAAAGCTACGATTGCTCCTTTCGTTGCGGAATAATCAATTAAAGTTTCATTTCCTTCATACGCAACGATAGATGCCGTGTTTATAATGACATCTCCTTGCTTTAAATGAGAAAGCGCTGCTTTCGCAACGTGAAAATAAGAAAAAATATTAATACGAAAAGTCTTTTCTAGCTGTTCTGCTGTAATATACTCTAGTCCTTGCTGCGGATATTGCTGCGCTACATTATTTACTAAAACCTGTAAACTACCTAGCTGCTGGACTGTCTGTTGAACAACATCTTTACAATGCTGTTCATCACTTAAATCACCTGGCAACAATACACACTTTACACCTTCTTTCTCAACATATTGCTTCGTCTCATTAGCATCTTCTTCCTCATCTAAATAAGCAATCGCAATATTTGCTCCCTCTTTTGCAAAAGCAATGGAAACAGCTCGTCCAATTCCGCTATCTCCACCTGTAATTAATACGTTCTTTCCTTTTAACTTTTCGCTTCCTTTATAATTGGGATCTTCAAACTGCGGTAGAGGATTCATTAACGATTCAATGCCAGGCTGTTTATTTTGATGTTGCGCTGGCATTGTTACAAAGTTTTTTTGCTGCGGCATAGCTTCTTTCAACTCCTTTTCCTTATCATGTGCATAATAAAAAGTGAAATTCACACATCATGTTACGATTAATATTCGAATTTAAGACACAAAATATGAATTGTTGTAAACTTTTTATGCAAAACTATTGCAAAATAGTTAAAAAGCGAATATTATATATAACTGTTGTGAAAATTATTCGTAAACAGAAAGGATGTTTATATGTTTAACCTTTCAAAACATAAAACTTCTATTAAAACTGAAATTATGGCAGGTATTATTACCTTCTTAACAATGGCATATATCATTGTGGTAAACCCTGTTATCCTTGGGGATGCAGGTGTTCCATTTGAACAAGCATTTACAGCAACCATTATCGCTGCTGTTGTCGGGACATTATTTATGGCAATCTTTACAAACTTACCAATCGCAATTGCACCAGGTATGGGATTAAATGCTTACTTCTCTTACTCTGTTGTAAAAGCTCATGAAGGCATGACTTTCGCAATTGCATTCTCTGCTGTATTCGTAGCAGGTATGATTTTAATTTTGTTATCATTCACATCTTTCCGTACAAAATTAATGGAAGCAATTCCTGAAAACTTAAAACATGCAATTACTGCTGGTATTGGGCTTTTCATCGCCTTTATCGGTTTACGTTTAACAGGTATCGTTACAAAAAATGAAGCAAACTTAGTTGGACTTGGTGATCTTCACTCTGCTCCAGTACTACTAGCATTAGCTGGACTTGGAATTACAATTGTTCTTATGTCTTTAAATGTAAATGGTGCACTATTTATCGGAATGCTATTAACTGGTATTATCGCTTTCTTCACAGGACAGTTATCATTCTCAAACGGTGTTACATCAATGCCTGGATTACCAGAAGGCATTATCGTTTCAAATCCAATTACTGCTGTATCTGATGTAATTAACTACGGATTATACGGCGTTGTATTCTCATTCTTCCTTGTTACATTATTCGATACAACAGGTACATTACTTGGCGTTGCTCAACAAGGTGGATTTATGAAAGACGGAAAGCTTCCAAAAGCTGGACGAGCTCTTCTATCTGACTCATTCTCAGCAACAATCGGTTCTATGTTCGGAACAACACCATCAACAGCTTACATTGAATCTTCTGCTGGTGTTGCAGCTGGTGGTCGTACTGGTTTAACAACAGTTACAGTAGCTGTTCTATTCGCACTAGCAGCATTCTTCGGGCCGTTAGTAAGTGCCGTTTCTGGTGTATCAGCTATTACTGCACCATCATTAATTATCGTTGGTAGTCTTATGATGGGTTCAGTTCGTCACATCGATTGGGACGCATTTGATGAAGCATTCCCAGCATTCTTAGTCATCTTAAGCATGCCACTTACATCAAGTATCGCAACAGGTATCGCTCTTGGATTTATTTCATATCCACTTATGAAAGTGGCAAAAGGTAAGTTCCGTGCTGTTCACCCACTTGTATATGTATTTGGAATTTTGTTTGCTTATCAATTGATATTCTTACCACATTAAAATCCCTCATAAAGAGGGATTTTTTTATACATAAAAAAATAGAGCATCGAAATTCGATGCTCTATTTTCCCTTTGCAACAATCACACGAACTACTTGCAAAGCAAGAAGTAACAGGCCGTTCACTATCGCTGCAATCCCTAAAGAGACCGCTATCATCAGCTCTCCACATACTTTTTATCCATATTATACCATAAATTTTATTGAATATCGCCATCAAGTAGTCGTATCGTCCTCTGGCAATATGCAGCTATCTTTTGATCATGTGTTACAACTAGTACCGTTTTTCCTTGTTTATTAATTTCTTTTAAAATACTCATAATTTTCTTCCCGTTTTCTTGATCAAGAGCACCAGTCGGTTCATCAGCAAGTATAATTTTTGTATCTTGTGCTAAGGCCCTTGCTATTGCTGTTCTTTGCTGTTCTCCTCCTGATAACTCGTAAGGATATTTGTTAATATGCCTCTCTAGCCCTACCATTTTCAGCATTTCTTTTGATATTTGCATACGTTTCTTATGAGAAATTCTTCTATATACAAGCGGAAGCATTACATTTTCAACAACTGTATAATCACCTAATAGCGAAAAGTTCTGAAACACAAATCCAACTTCCGTGTTTCTATACTTATGATAGTTTGACTTTAATGTACTCGTATCCATTCCATCTAAAAAATACTTTCCAGCAGAGGGGCTATCGATTAAACCAATAATGTTAAGGAGAGTAGATTTCCCCGAACCAGAGGGCCCCATAATAGCTATCATTTCGCCTTTTTCTATTGTAAGATTAATATCCTTTAACGCACTAAAATTATTCTTTCCAAAGCCCTTAGCCACATTTGCGAGCTGAATCATCTATAACACCTCTTTCATATATGTATTTTTTATTTTTAATACATTGAAATAAATGATTGTATATATAATGAAGATCATTACAATTGATAACATACTTATAACAATCAATGATTCTTTAGAGACTTGTAACGTTCCAAAAAAAGATACGGTACTATTTTCTAGCTCTTTTTGAATTTCAATCGCTCCGCTATTCTCCCATTGAAAATACGTAATTCCTATACATATCGATAAAATGAATAACAACATATACTCAATAATAAATGGAAGACATATTTGAAAAGTACTTGCACCTAACGCTGATTTAATAGAAATATTTTTACGCTCCATATAAAGTGCTGCCATTGATGTTAATACAATAGATAGAAATGAAAAAAATAAGACTGTACCGCTTAATAATAATGGGTATGACATATTATCAATACCTTGCTTTTCGTTTTCTAACAATTTATTCGGATTTGTAACATAATACGAATACCCCTTACCTTCTGTTACCTTTAATACTTTCTTTTGAAATTCATTTATATTTATCTTCTCATTTGTTTCTATAATTAACCCATTGTATAAAAGTTCTACACTATAGAACTCTATTTCTTCTGTTCCAATTGGTAAAATTGCCATGTCATCTAATAATGTAATACGATTATCCGATATTTCACCGCTTCGAGGATATGTAAATGGTGAATTTTTTTCTAAAAAGCCAATTACTTTTAGCTTCATTTTTCCAGATCGTATAACATCACCAATAGATACCTTTTCTATATAATTAGCCCCTAATATAACAGGTCTAATATCAAATACTGATTTATGAAATTCCGATTCCTCAAAATATCTTCCTTGTGAAATTCGTATATGAAAGTATTTATTAATATCTTTATCAATAATAAGAGTCTTTATCGTTCCATTTTCTTTTTTTAAGTTAAGTGAATAGTTACGGAACAAATAATTTGTTGTATTTGTTATTGGTATCTTATTAGATAACCCTTGCATGAATTGTTGATAATCATTTTTCGCTTTTTCTTCGCTAAACAATGTTATATCTTGCGTCGCATAAAGTTCATAGAAATTTTTATGAGTCGATAAATTATTTGCTACTGTCATCATTTTTCGATACCCCGACAGATTACTAATAAATTCTATAGCTGAAGAAAATGCAATAATTAAAGAAATTACTATAATCAAACTTGGTAACAACCGTTTTTTCACAGACCGTATAGAATCAAATACAAAAAACATGACGACCACCTACGTTCTTAAATGTTTTCCAGGATATATATTTATAATGTGCTTGATTGGAATTACAGTAACAAACATTGTAAGAAAAATTATAAAAACAATATTATATACCAATACATATGGTGTTAACGGTTTTAATAAGTATGTCTGAAAATACGTATGAATTGTTCCAGAAAACATTTCTAACGCCAGAAAAACCAGCAACATCGCCACTAGAGAAATAAACAAAATTTGAACATATAGTTCACAGTAAATAGATCTATTAGAAGCACCTACTGCTTTTTTTAATGAAATCTCTCTTTCTTTTTTATAAATCCAAAACAACACCGCGGAAAGCCCAGAAACTACTGCAACAAGAATGAATTTATAATAATACTTATTTGCTGGATCTATATGTGCTACCTGTAGTTCCTGAAGATCTCGTTCATTCAGTATTTGAATATCTCCCGAGAGCACTTCTTTGCTCTTATTCATAAATGTTTTTATCTCGTTATAAATAGATGATGTAGGGTTAACAACTGTTAATTGTAATTGTTTACTCGCAATAATACTTTTTTTAGATAGAGTAGGTAAGTTTTGAAGTGGAATGTATATGTCTGATACACCGACGTCACTGTCTTTTCTCGATATAGTCCCTATTTTTTGATATGTATCATCAAATTCATATAACTCCTTTACATTCGTTTGATCACCAACAACCATATCATTTACATTTTCACGATGAAAATATTTCCCTTCGGAAATATATGGCGTCCAATAATAATCATCTTTTAAGTTCACAGCTACGATTTTTATTGCACCTGAACTATTTAATGCTTTTAAATGCTCTACGTAAATATCACTTTTCACAAAAATATCTTGTATGACAGGAATTATCGCTTCCAATTCAGTTGTATTCGCTATCGGAACAGTTAACGTTTGATTCTTTTCTGGAAAGCCGATTTGAAAAGCAGATATGAAATTTCGTTTAGATTCTGTTAAAAGCGCGGCTACTGATATAGAAAAAAAAGAAATAAAAAATGACATAAGAAGAATTACGAAAAACAGTTTATTGCTTTTTATATTTTTAAAAGCTAGGTACATGTCTGCGCTCCTTTTAAATAAGAAGGAGATGATACACATCCCCTTCTCCTTATCCAAATATTTATAAAGACAACTATTTAATATCTTTTACCACTGTAATCGTAAGTTACCGTTACTATCAAAAGTACCTTTGTGTGTATCTTCTTGATAGTCATTATTCTCATTAGCATAATGCTCAGAATATAGCCCCTTTGCACCAAAGGCGTTATATGCGCCATTACTAACCGTGGCATTTAATGCCCTTCCAGATTCATGTGATCCTAATTTATCCGAAGCACTTTCAATATATGAATAACTTCCTTTTGAATTAATAAAAGAAATCGCTACTGAACAGCGAGATGCTTTTTGATTCGTAGTCGTTTGAGCTCTGTAAGATAGTAGGTTACCGCTTTTGTGGCCACTTAAAGTTGGATAAAATGCACTTGTTGAGATTGATGTTACTAATAACATTAAAGTCGCAATCGAAAAAACCTTTCCCTTCATTAACAATCACCTCGTAAATTAAATAGTTTTGTAGCGCTACATCGTCATAATACCTCTCAAGTAAATTCTCCTCAATAAGACACCCCAATGTTTTACAAACTCTTTAAACACTTAAACATTCATACATTTTTTAAAAGTAACGGATAAGCAAGCAATACAAAAAAGGCTGCAGAGAAATTCTTCTCCACAGCCTAATTATTATTTTTGCAAAAACGCCTGCAAATCTGCAAACTGTCTCTTTGCATCTTCATAGCCTTGCTCATATAGATTTTGTAGTTTTGCTGTATCTTTTTCCATACGATCTACTTGAAGCGGTACTTCTGGACGAATAACAAATAAATTACCCGCTTGCTCTTCTTTTTCAATGTAGTGAAGTGTTTCATTATACACTTCATAACGATTTAGCATCGTGTTAACAAGATTCGGATATTTTTTATAAGCTTTCGCAGCAACCCACCCAAATCTTGATTTTTTCTTTGCGTAACCGTGATTTCTTGTTAAAATTACGACTGATTTTTTAAATCCATCTTCCTGTGCTTTACGAACTGGAATCGGATCTGAAATCCCGCCATCTAATAATTGCTTACCACGGTAATTTACTACCGGTGCAATGAAAGGTAATGAACTAGAAGCTTGTAATAAATTTAGTGCATCGTCATTCGTTCCCTCTTTTTCAAAATAAACAGACTGTCCTGTTTCACAATCCGTCGTTCCTACAAGAAAACGCTCGGGGCTATTAAAGTATGTTTCAAAATCAAACGGCACATGCTTTTCTGGAATTTCATGAAAAATGAAATCCATATCAAATAACTGGCGTTTTCTCCATAAGTTTTTATACGATAAATATTTCGGATGTGATGCATAATCAATATTTACTGTTTTATTTCTATTTCTTTGTCTGGAAAGATACGACGCTGCATGACAAGCACCAGCTGATACACCGATTACATATGGAAAATATAAATCTTGTTCCATAAAGTATTCTAATATCCCGCCCGTATATACACCACGCATACCGCCGCCTTCTAATACTAACCCTGTATTTTCAAGCATGTTACTCTCTCCTCTATATATATTGACTCTTTAATTATTCACCATGTTAAGTATCTTTTTCTATTATATATGAGTTCTTTCAGAAATTATATTTAAAAGACTTGAGAAAACGGAATTTTTTCTTCCAATTATATTTCCAAATGATCGGAGACATCCTTTATAAACCTTTGAATAAAATCTTGTTCTTCTTTCGTATATCTATCTAAGAGTAACAGCCACTTTTCTTCAGCTTGTTTATGCAATTTATCATGAGCTTTATATATTTCATTTCCGCTTTCCGTTAAGCGAAAGAAAATTTCTTTTTGATTGTCTAACATTTGCATCTTCTCAACGAATTTCTTTTGGAACAACTTTGTACAAACTTTAGAGATTGCGCCCTTCGTCATTCCCATTTCTATCGTAATTGCCGTTACATTCATCAGACCATTTTTCCCGATACACTCGATTACATGTAACTCAGATAAAGACATACCACTTACACCTGTCTCACGAAGAAACTTCTCATTTTGTCCTTTCAAATGTTCTTCTCTTTTATGCAAAAGTGTACGAATGTCCGAAAGTATTTCCATTTGTTTCGTTGCATAATCCAATCCGTTCGCCCCCTAAGTTTCCGAAGAAACAATTTAACTATATACCATTTTAAAATCATTTTTTCATATTTACAAGTGAGAAAAACATGTTAAAATAAATTTAGTTTCCAAGGAAACCAAAAAGAAGGAGGTTAACATAATGAAAAAATCCAAACTACATTTCATTTTATATGTTGTCTGTATGAGTGCCTTACTTGGTTCCTTCGCTCAAAATATTTACACACCTATCTTGCCCATGATTCAAGGTTCTTTTCATACTTCTCTTTATCTTGTAAATGTAACAGTTTCACTTTTCACATTCATTCTTGCAATTATGCAGCTCGCATATGGACCTTTAATTGATACAAAAGGGAGAAAATCTGTCCTTATCCCTAGTTTAGTCATTAGTACAATTGGTTCAATCGGATGTGCTTTTTCGGCAAACATTTATTTATTTCTCTTTTTTAGAGCTGTTCAAGCTATAGGAATAGCGGCTATCCCTGTAGTTGCAGCAACGATTATAGGCGATTTATTTGAAGGAAAAGAACGCGGAGAAGCGATGAGCCTATACCAAATGTTACTTGCCCTCGCACCTGCGATTGGTCCTCTCATTGGTGGTTATCTCGGCAGTATACATGGCCACTTATCCGTATTTCTATTTTTATCTATACTTGGCATTCTCTTATTAATGATAAACATTTCACTACTTCCAGAAACAAAACCTACTGTAATGAAGCAACCGCAAGCAAAAAAGAATTACTGGTTTATCTTAAAAAATAAAACTGGATTTTCTATTACTCTTATTGGCTTCATTCAATTTTGTATTTACTTTTGCTTTCTCGTTTTTTTACCGAGTATTTTAATAAATTCATTTCATTTAACTGTAAATGAAATTGGTCTTATGTTTGTACCAATGTCTCTTTCTATCATGCTAGGAAGTTTTTGCTACAAGTTTTTGCAAAAACGCCTCACAACAAAGCAAACTTTATTCATTACTAGTTTCTTCAATATTATATGTGTCACTTTATTCTCTTTCACATATAGCATCAATATCCCATTCATCATTATCGTTACATCTTTGTACGGTTTTAGTATGGGACTGTCTATGCCAACTCACACTACTTTATTAACGGAAGAATTCGTACAAGAACGCGCAACTGCTATCGGTATGTACAACTTCATCCGCTATCTCGGTATGGGCACAGGGCCACTTGTAGGTGGATTTCTTTTATTTAATCAAAATTACTTTTGGATTTTCTTCCTAGGTGCAATTATGTTTCTAATCATAATCTTATATGCGACGAAAATGCTACGCTTCCCCGTCACACAAAAAGTAAAATAGAGACCTACAGATGGTCTCTATTTTAAGCTCGTTGATCCGCAACAATATGAATATCAATATGCTTCGTTTGTCTCATAATCTCATTTACAATCGAGCCTTTTCTTATTTCTTCCCACCTTGTTCTTGCTGATTGTCCAAGTAAAATTTGCGTTACTTGTAGTTTTTTCGCGACTTCAATAATAACATCCGCTGGCTTTCTTCCATTTGCTTCTTCTAATACAAAACTTGCATCAAATTGATTCGTGAGCGACTTCCACTCTTCAATCGTTTGCTTTTTCCCCGCTGAAAGAGAATCTATATTTTCCCTTTCAACATTTAATACATACAATTCAGCGTTTAATCGATCAGCCATGCGCCATCCCCGTCTTATTAATTTCTCTGCCGTTGAACTGTACTGTACACAAACGAGAATTTTTTCTTTTACGCCAATCGGTTCTATTACTGTTTGGCTAATTTTCTCGTCCATATCATCGGCAACTTCACGAAGTGATAATTCTCTTAGTGCCCCTAAATTATTGAGCGTAAAGAAATTTTGTAAGCTTTGTTGAATTTTTTCTTCCTTATATATCTTTCCGTCTATTAATCTCTTCCTTAATACTTCCGGCGTTGCATCAACGAGCTGAATTTCATTTGCTTTTTGTAAAATAAAATCCGGAATACGTTCTCTTACTTTTACATTCGTAATTTGAGCAACAATGTCATGAACGCTTTCTAAATGTTGAATATTAAACGCTGATAATACAGATATACCGGCATCTAGCAATTCCTGTACATCCATATAACGTTTCTTATTTTTAGATCCGGGAATATTGCTATGCGCAAGTTCATCCACAACAACGACTTGCGGTGCACGTTTTATAATTCCTTCCACATCAAGTTCATAAAATACTTTACCTTTATACTCTATTTCTTTTAAAGGAACTTTTTCTAAATTAGCAATTGCGTCTTCCGTCTCTTTTCTCCCGTGCGTTTCAATTAAACCAATTACAATATCCATACCATCCTTTTTCATCTCTCTAGCATCAAGTAGCATTTTATAACTTTTCCCTACTCCTGGAGCAGCCCCCACGTACAGCTTTAACTTCCCGCGATTTTGCTGACGAATATATTCTAAATACTCTTCTGGTGTTCGCCTTTGAAAAGTTGGTTTATAGTCATCTGCATACAAAACATTCACAACCTTTCTTTTGAAACAACGCTACCTCAATCCGTTAGATTGAGGTAGCACTGTTACTATTTCATTAGTTTCTGTAATTCTAAATTTAACTTTAAGACGTTCACGCGATCTTCTCCAAATAAACCAAGTGCCGCACCTTCCGTTTGATCCTTAATCAACTGACCTAGCATTTTTTTCGGAATATTCGTTAATTTAGAGATACGATCCACCTGCACAGAAGCTGCCTGCGGACTAATATCAGGATCTAGCCCTGAACCTGAATTTGTCACTAAATCGATTGGCACTTCTGTAACTGGAACACTCGGATTTTGTTTCTTCCACTCTTCAATACTTTTCTCTACTCGTTTTGCTAAATCTGGATTAGACGGTGCATAGTTATTAGACCCTGATGCTTCTGCTTTATATTCAATACTAGAAACACGCCCCTGAAAATAACGTGGATCTGTGAAGTTTTGACCGATTAATTTAGAACCAATCACTTCGTTTTTATCATTATATATTAGACTTCCATCCGCGTTATCCTTCATTACTGCTTGTGCAATACCAGTTACAATAAGCGGATATACAAGTCCGCACAACACTAAAAATGTAAAAGTAATACGGATGATTGGTGATAGTATACTTTGTTTCTTCGCCATCTCTTTCCCCTCTTCCTTATATAAACAAGCCGACAATCATATCAATTACTTTAATTCCAATGAACGGTACAATCACTCCGCCAAGCCCATAAATAAGTAAGTTTCGGCCAAGTAGTGCATTCGAACTCATCGGTTTATATGCGATACCTTTCATCGCCAATGGAATGAGTAATGGAATAATAACTGCATTAAAGATTAATGCTGATAAAATCGCTGACAGTGGTGATGTTAGTTTCATAATGTTCAATGCTTCCATTTGCGGAATCGCAAGTGTAAACATCGCTGGAATGATTGCAAAATATTTTGCGATATCATTTGCAATACTAAACGTCGTTAACGCACCGCGTGTCATTAACAATTGCTTACCAATTCCTACTACCTCAATAATCTTCGTTGGATTCGAATCTAAATCAATCATATTGGCTGCTTCTTTCGCAGCTGTTGTACCACTATTCATCGCTAATCCAACGTCAGCCTGTGCTAATGCCGGCGCATCATTTGTACCATCACCTGTCATCGCTACGAGTTTTCCTTTATCTTGCTCTGCTTTAATAACAGCAATTTTATCTTCTGGTTTGCACTCAGCAACAAACTCATCTACTCCTGCTTCTTTTGCAATGGTTGCTGCTGTTAATGGGTTATCCCCTGTACACATAACCGTTTTAATCCCCATTTGACGCAACTGTTCAAAACGTTCACGCATACCAGGTTTTACTGTATCTTTTAAATAGATTAAACCGTAAATACGATTATCCACTGCAACTACAAGTGGTGTTCCGCCCTCTTTTGAAATGAAATCTGCTTTTTGATTTACATCTTTCGGAATTGTTCCACCTTGTGACTGAACCCATTCAATCACGCTACCGACAGCACCTTTTCTCACTTTCGTTCCGTCCTGTAAATCAACACCACTCATTCTCGTTTCTGCCTTAAATGGAACAAATTCACCTTGTTCTGCAAGCTCTCTATTATATGATATAGATTTCGCTTGCACATACTCGATAACAGATCGACCTTCTGGTGTTTCATCTAAGACTGAGCTAATAGCAGCCCACTTTCCAACTTGCTCAATCGTTTCATTTCCTACAGGTAATAATGTATGAGCCATTCGGTTCCCAAAAGTAATCGTACCCGTTTTATCTAAAATAATTGTATTAATATCACCCGCAGCTTCTACTGCTTTCCCCGACATTGCTAACACATTAAACTTTGTCACGCGGTCCATCCCGGCAATACCAATCGCTGATAATAATCCACCAATTGTCGTTGGAATTAAACAAACTAACAAAGCGACAAGTACAGCTGTATCAATTTGAAATCCTAAATAATTTGTAAAAATCGGCAGCGTCACAACAACGATTAAGAAAATAAGCGTTAAACTCGTTAATACTGTATTTAAAGCAATTTCATTCGGCGTTTTTTGACGAGCAGCTCCTTCTACTAACGAAATCATTTTATCAATAAATGATTCACCAGGATTACTCGTAATGACAATCGTGATCTCATCACTTACAACCATCGTACCGCCTGTCACGGAACAAAAATCACCGCCTGCTTCTTTTATTACAGGAGCTGACTCCCCTGTAATCGCAGATTCATCGACAGACGCTAATCCTTTTATTACTTCCCCATCACTTGGAATCATTTCTCCTTGTTTTATAATAACAACGTCACCTTTTCTCAGATCTGTTGCCGAAACTTGAACAATGTCTCCATTTTCTTTTACAACATTTGCAAACACATCTTTCTTCGACTGTTTTAAAGAATCAGCTTGCGCTTTCCCACGACCTTCCGCTAATGCTTCTGCAAAGTTAGCAAATAAAACTGTAAATAATAAAATGAGAGAAACTGTTATATTAAACCATCCTGGTACACTACTAGAATGACTTGGAAGAAACGATAAAATGAACGTAATGATAAATCCAATTTCTACAACAAACATAATCGGATTCTTTATCATGACTTTTGGATTCAATTTCGCAAAGGACTGTTTCATCGCATGTGTCACGATATCACGATCCATCGTTTTCGCTTGTCTAACTTCATCTTCTACAACATGTATTTGTGACTCATTTACTCTTTTTTCTTTTACTACTACCGGTCTCATCATTTACCCTCCATTACTTCAATGTAAGAAATTCTGCAATTGGACCGAGTACTAACATCGGGAAGAATGTTAATGCACCGACAATTACAATTGTTCCGATGAAAATGCCGCCAAATAAACTATTATCCGTACGGAACGTTCCGACTGTTTCTGGTACAACCGTCTTTTCTTTCAATGAAGCTGCCACAGCTAGCATCGTAATTAAACTGAAATAGCGACCTAAAAACATAACTAAACCAGTTGTAATATTCCAAAACGGTGTATTATCCGCTAATCCTTCAAATCCAGATCCGTTATTCGCAGCTGACGATGTATATTCATATACCACTTGCGTCAAACCGTGGAAACCGGAATGAGAAATAGCATCCGTTCCTAAACTTGTGGAAAGTGCTAATGCTGAAAATCCTAAAATAAGCAGTGGATGAAATAGTATCGTTACCGCAATTAATTTCATTTCCTTACCTTCAATTTTCTTACCTAAAAACTCTGGTGTCCGTCCAACCATCAATCCAGATATAAAGACTGCGATAATCGCATACATAATAATGTTCACAAAGCCTGCTCCAACGCCGCCGTATACTGTGTTTAACATCATATTTACGAGTGGTACTAAACCGCCAATTGGTGTTAACGTATCATGCATCGTATTCACCGCTCCGGTTTCAGCAGCTGTCGTTACTGTTGCGTATAGGGAAGAAAATACTGTTCCGAACCTTACTTCTTTTCCTTCTGTACTTCCTTGTACATGTTCAATACCCATTCCATTTAATGCCGGATTCCCGTTTAGTTCAGATGTCGTAATTGTTATAAATCCTAGTAAAAACACCATGAATAGTGAAACGAAAAGGATGCGACCTTGTTTTTTATTTCCTACCATTCGTCCGTACGTAAATGGAAGTGCTGTTGGTAATAACATCATAAGCATCATTTGCAAAATATTACTCATTTGTCCTGGATTTTCGAAAGGATGCGTAGAGTTTGCTCCGAAAAATCCACCGCCGTTATTTCCAAGTTCCTTAATGGAAACGAATGATGCAACAGGTCCACGTAATATACTTTGTTTTGCCCCATCAATCGTTTGTGCTGTAACCGCTCCATCTAACGTTTGCGGTACGCCAAGTGCGACAAAAACTAGTGCCGCAATAAATGCGATAGGAAGAAACACTCTCGTTAACGCTCTCGTAAAATCAACGAAAAAGTTACCGAGTTCTTTTCCAGCCAGCCCTCTTATAAATGCCATAACGAGCGCTAAAGTCGTTGCCGGTGCTGCAAACATTAAGAATGTAATTCCGATTAATTGTGATAAATAAGATAAACCATTTTCACCGCTATAATGCTGTAAGTTCGTATCAGCCATAAAACTAATTGCTGTATTAAAAGCGAGCGTAGGCTCCATTCCTTCAATGTGTGCTGGATTTAATGGCAATACTCCTTGTAGTCTGAAAACGAAATATACGACAACAATCATAAAGCCATTTAATAAAACTAATGATAATGCGTACTGTTTCCACGTTTGATTGTATTGTTTTACACCCGTAATTTTAAAAATAAGTTTTTCAAAAGGCCCGAATACTTGATCTAGCTTTTTGCTACCTTGAAAGGCTTTCTCTAAATAAATTCCCGTTGGCTTTGCCACAAGAATAAACAATAGCATTGTAATAACAACTGCGACCCAGATCATAATGAATGACTCCCCCTAATTAAAACTTTTCCGGATTTAATAATGCATACACTAAGTACACCGTAATTACTGCAACAATAACCGATAAGGCAATCGTCATGATTGCTTCCCTTCTTTCACAACTTTATCTGACCAACTTGCAAGACTTGCCATCGATGCGACTAACACAACAAAAATTCCGATCATTACAACATCTAACATAGCTATCCCTCTCCCTATTGTAAAAATTTACCATCGAATTATCAAAAAAAGAACACTAAGCTCTACTTAGTGTTCGAAATGAACAACACAAAGTAAACCTCCTCTCTAAACGCTTACGAGGTTAGCTGTCGGATTCGGGCCTAAAGAGTAGCCCTACTTTCAAAACTGAAAGATTCACCCCAAGTGACGATGCACAAAATTGGTTCCCCCGCTCCATTTCTGGAACTCAGCGATTTTAGGTTTTTTTGGAAATTTTATGAATGATTTATGAGAGTAAATATACTCCTCTATATTTAACTTGTAAAGAGGCAAATTCCCTAAAATAAGAAAATATACACCTATTTAAACGCTTACATTAAGTGTTATTAATATTCTTTCACCTGTTTTCTCGTCTTTTCTTTCTTTTTCACAGAAATAACCTTTTAAATACGAAATAAAAAGAGCGAATGACATGAAGTGCATAGCTTGTTGCACCTCGCATTCGCTCTTTTTTCATACACTATTTATTCTCCTCGTAAAAAAGCACGTAAATTTCTCCCGCGAATATAAACTTGTGACAATTCTGCATGTAACTGCTCATATTCGATAACATCTGTTTTTAAATATAAAGCGTCTTTTGACGGCAATATGATATAGGGCCTTGGAAAAATAGGATCGAGCACCACCAATTCTTGAACTCGATCTACTGATACCGCCCAACGATTTGCTATATCTCCTAGTAACAACACCTTCATCTTCTTTTCCTCCGCCCTATTCAAAAAATAAAAAAGAAATATTATCACAATTCGTAAACACGACAAATGTAGCTCCAATTGTTTCATAGAGCCTTGCTGGATATCGTTTATTCCTTGTAACAACAGTAATAGGTGCTTGAAAAGAAAAGCGGATGTGTTCTGTGAAGAAACTAACGATTGGAAGCTCATCCCCTAGTAAAATTACCTTCTTAATACACTCACAAATACTAGTAAAATCCTGCTCCTTACTACAACTATACGTCCAATCAAATCCACAATCCCTAACTTCAGCCGCTATCTCTTCATTTGCTGTAAAAATAATTAACTCATGTTGAAATGCTACTAAATCTCTTAAACTATTTACCTTGCTTTCTTCTCCAACACAAATCAGTGTTAGTTCCATGTACCTCATCCTCCTTAGCATAAAAGAACTCAAATATAGATTGATATTCCCCTATACTAATCAGATCGATGAAGTGATGTATCCATCATGGCACCGCCCTCTCTCAAGACGCTTACGAAGTTAGCTGTCGGATTCGGACTTTGAGAGTAGCCCTACTTTCAAAATTGAAAGATTCACCCCTAGTGACACTGCACAAATTGGTTCCTCCGCTCCATATAATTGGACTCAGCGTATTACAAAAAATGTATTCTGGCTGATATATTACTCCTGTAATTGGAAAAAGTAAATAGAAAAAAAGCCAGTTACAAAACTGACTTTTCACTTACTTTACACACGTATTTTATTCACTTTATATGCAAAATGATTCGTCGGTCCATGACCACTTCCAATATTCAGCGCATCTTCAATTGCTATACTAATAAATCGTTTTGCTTCTTGTACTGCCTCTTCAATCGAGTAGCCTTTTGCAAGTCCTGCTGTAACTGCTGACGCAAATGTACAGCCACTTCCATGCGTTTGCTTTGAAGGAATTCGCTCACTTCTAAATTCGATAAACTCTTCTCCATCAAAAAGTAAATCAATTACTTCATTACCTTGATACTCTGCATGTCCGCCCTTCATAAGCACGTATTTCGCACCTAATTCATGCAGTATTTTCGCAGCTTCTTTACTATCTTCAACATTATGAATCTCCGTCCCAGTTAACACTTCTGCCTCAGGAACATTCGGTGTTATAACCGTTGCTACTGGTAATAAATATTCTTTTAATGCTTGTACTGCTTCTTGTTGTAATAATGATGCACCGCCCTTAGCAATCATAACAGGGTCTAGTACAATATTATTCCAGCCAAATTTATTAATATGTTCTGCTACAATTTGAATAATTTCGCTACTAAATAACATTCCTAGTTTCACAGCATCTGGTGTTAAATCCGTACCAATTGAATTCAACTGTTCCGTAATACCTTCTAATGGGACAGGATATACCCCTTGAACGCCAAGCGTGTTTTGAGCAGTAATTGCCGTAATAGCCGTCATCCCATACACACCAAGCTCTTGAAATGTTTTTAAATCCGCTTGAATGCCAGCACCGCCTCCGCTATCAGATCCTGCAATTGTTAAAGCTTTATTCACTTTCATCCCACTCATCCTTTTCTAACCAAAATAGCGATGATAAATCGTCTTTGCTTCGCTTATATCTTTCGTTCCATGTACAAGTACACGACCATCTTTAAAAGCAACTAATCTCTTTTCTTCAACAGAAAATGATAGTAAATATGGATTTACATTTAAATCCGTAACGCGACCTTCCAGCAGCCCCTTATATTGTTCAAAATCCATTTCCCCTTTATGAGGTGGTCTAATTTGAACTGTATTTCTCCCGCATAAAACCGCTGTTTTCGATGTGTTTTCTTTATTTAAATACGGATATAATGCATTCTTTCCGCACGAAGGACAATTGTGTTTACGAAGCTTTTGCACATTCATACATGAATATTCATTCTTCCATACATCAAACGACACAAGACCATCCCGAAGTGATTCGTAATCTTCCACTAACAATTTAAGAGCTTCCGTAACTTGATGAGAAACGACGAGAGATACAGCAGGCGATATAATGCCCGCTGTATCACATGTCGCACCGCCAAGCGGAATCGATTGTAATAAACATGATAAACATGGCGTTTTACTAGGAAGAATTGTGTAGGAAAGGCCGTAACTCCCTACACATGCTCCGTAAATCCATGGAATAGCATATTTTTGTGCTATATCATTCACAATAAAACGTGTTTCGAAATTATCAGTTGCATCAATCATTACATCAACATCTGTAACAAGCTCTTCTAATTCCTCAGCTGTCACATCTTGAACGAGCGCTTCTACTCTTACTTCACTATTAATCTCTTCCAGACGCTTCTTTGCTGCTACAGCCTTCGGAAGATTATTTTCCACATCACTCTCTGCGTACAATTGCTGCCTTTGTAAATTACTCCAATCGACATAATCCCGGTCAACAATCGTTACTGTGCCAACACCTGCTCTTACAAACATTTCTGCATTTGCACTACCTAATGCACCTGCGCCGATAATGAGTACATGCTTTTCTCTTATTTTTTGTTGGCCTTCTTCCCCAATCGGAGAAAATAATTCTTGGCGAGAATATCGATTATTCAACTACGCTCATTCCTTCTAAAGGACTACTTGCCGTTGCACAACGTTTGCGTGCAATACGACCTGCTTCAAATCCTAAACGACCTGCTTCAATACTTAATTTCATTGCTTGTGCCATTTTAATAGGATCTTTTGCCCCTGAAACAGCTGTATTTAATAACACGCCATCTGCTCCTAATTCCATCGCAAATGCCGCATCAGCCGGGCTACCGATACCAGCGTCAACGATAACTGGTACTGTCGCTTGTTCAATAATGAAGCTTAGATTTAAAGGATTTACAATACCAAGCCCTGAACCGATTGGTGATGCTCCTGGCATAATTGCATGCACGCCTAGTTCTTGTAACTTACGTGCTAGTACAACGTCATCAGATGTGTACGGAAGTACGATAAACCCTTCTTCTAGTAACATTTCAGATGCCTTTAACGTTTCTACTGGATCAGGTAATAACGTTCTATCATCACCAATAACTTCAACTTTGATCATGTCACAAAGTCCTGAAGCTTTTGCTAATTTTGCAATACGAACAGCCTCTTCAGCATTTTTGGCTCCGGCTGTATTCGGTAATAACGTATATTTTTTCACATCAAGTTTCTCTAATAAATTAGGCTGCTTTGCATCAAATATATCCATACGACGTACTGCGAACGTTAAAACCTCAGCCTCAGATACATCAATTGCCTTTTGCTGTACATCAAAATCAGGGAATTTTCCTGTTCCTAATAAAAGTCTAGAATGAAATGAAAATGGTCCAATGTTTAACATAATCAACCGCCTCCTACGAAAGTTACAATCTCAATTTGGTCTCCATCAAAAACAGATGTATCTGTATGATCATCTTTTTGTAAAATATCTTTATTACGCTCTACTACAACAATTCTGTTATCTAACTCTAAATGTGTAAGTAGCTCAGCTATTGTTTTCACACTCTCTGGCACTTCAATTTGATTACCATTAATTTTTAAATTCAAACTTCCATCCCCTTTCTAAACTGTTTTAGAAAGCAATGAATCTAGCAAGTGATTCTCCTGCTTTCCTTCTATTAAATCAGCCATATATTGACCAGAAACAGGACTTAATAAAATGCCATTTCGATAATGGCCCGTGCAAGCATATAAACCTTTTATTTCTTCATGCTCTCCCATATAAGGAGCTTCATGATTCGATTGTGGTCTTAATCCTGCCCATGCACTTTCCCATTCTGCTTCTTTTAAAGCTGGCAATATTGTATACGCACGCTCTAATATAGAAGTAATACTTTCTGGTTGCACAGTTTTATTAAACGTATGCGGCTTCATCGTTGCTCCAATTACGTAACGTCCGCCGCGCTTTGGTGCAATGTAAAATCTTTCTTGGAAAATAGGCGCATTTAAAAGTGGTTTTCTACTTCTTACCGCTACTACTTCTCCTTTAACTGGATATGTACCCCATTCGCGGTGAAAATGTGCTAGTAGCTTCGTGCTCCATGAACCACCCGCAATCACAACCTTCTCGCACGCGATAATACCTTCGCTTGTAACGATCCCAGTCACTTTCTTATTTTCAATACGAATATCAAACACTTCTGTCTGTTCATATATATCAGCACCCGAAAATGATGCGGAATGTGCGAAGGCTTTCGTAAGCTCTGGTGCAATAACATGACCGTCTTTCGGATAATATACAGCACCTATAATTGACTCAGATAGAAATGGCTCTTTCTCTCGTAAACGATCTCCTGTTAGAAAATAAGAGTCTTCACCTGTTTTCTGCTGCCAATCCATAATGTGAAGAATTCTTTCCTTCTCATCTTCATTTTGGGCAATACGATAAATTCCTTTTTCTTCATACCCAATATCGATGCCTGTTTTTTCACGTAAAACTTCTGCAAGTTGTGGAAATATAGCCCGGCTTTCTCTAGCAAGTTCAAATAGTGGGTCATATGCATCCCATTCTGCCTGAACCCCAAGTAAACCAGCAGCTGCTTTCGAGGCTTCAGATGCAATCTGTTGCTTCTCTACAATCGCTACTTTATGCCCTCGTTCTGCTAGAAAATGTGCAACTGAACTACCAATTACACCTCCGCCAATTATCGCTACACCATACTTCTTACACATGTTTTTCCGCCCACTTTCTTATTGATTCCTTATAAGATTTCGCTTTGCTATACGGGTTACTACTACTTATAATCCCAGACATAACAGCAATACCACTGACACAGTTAGTCAGAACATCCCCTGTGTTTTCCGTGGTGATTCCTCCAATTGCTATAATTGGTATGGATAAACACTTTGCAATGTCTGAAATTTCTTCAAGCCCTCTCGCTGGTACACCTTTTTTACAATCTGTCGGAAATACATGACCATAGACGAGTGAATCCGCTCCATTCTTAAATGCATCGATCGCCTCTTCTAAAGAATGTACAGAATAGCCGACATGCAAATAAGAAAACTTTTCTTTCACTGACCTTACATTTGCGCTTCGATATCCTAGCTGCACGCGTGGAATGTTTAACAAAATAGCGATATCAATTCGATCATTTATCACTATTTTTGATGCCGGAAAGCCTTTCTTCAAAAGACTTTCCACACCTTCATACAATTCCTTCGTACTTTTCTCACGCTCACGAATATGCAAATAATCAATTTCACTCTCAATTTGCATTGCTACATTCACTAGCTCTTCGAATGACATGTGACCATTTGAGATTACATGAAGCTCATTTTTCATATTCATTCGCCTACTTTAAAATATTTTCGAATAGCTCATCGGCCGGAACGATTTCTTTCGTCATCCCTTTATCTTTCAACCATTTATTTTGTTTCTCCCATGACTCTTTTGAATCCGATAAGAATGGCTCATCTTTCGTTTCCATCTTCTCTAATAAAATTTTCATGCTTTCTTTTTCAACTTCTGGTACAAGCGGGAAGTTTTCTTTTTCTTGATGGTTTAATAAAATATTTAATGCTTCATCTGGATTTTTCTTCATGAAATCATAGCCTTTTTTCGTACCACGTAAGAAGGCTTGTAATGCTTCTTTATCTTTTTTCAACGTTTTATCACCTGTTACAAATACAAGCTCATGATAATTCGGTACACCGTAATCAGCTGGATTAAAGTACGCTGGTTCATGACCTTCATGACGCATAACAGGTACTTCATGGTTAATATATGCCCCTGTTACCGCATCCACTTTTTTCGTAATTAATGCCGGTACTAAATCAAAGCCAACATCGACTACTTTCACTGTATCTGGATTACCACCAGCTTCTTTTACCATCGTTTTTAAATACATCTCACTTAAAGGTGTTCCCGAATAGCCAACTGTTTTCCCCTCTAAATCTTTTGGCGATTGAATGCCTGCTGATTTCAGCGATACAACATGATTTAATGGTGAACGTACAACAGCTCCAATTGATTTCACTGGAATTTGTTCATTTGCTTTTGCCATGACAACATCCGGCTGATAATATAAGCCCACTGTTACTTTTCCTGCAGCTGCTAACGTTAATGGGTCAGTCGGATTGGAAGGGAATTTAATATTCACCTTTACTCCTTCTTCTTTAAAGTAACCTTTTTCAATCGCTGCATAAATAAAGCTATGTACCGCATTTGGGTACCAATCAAGCATGACCGTTATTTCTTTTTCTTTTTTACTCTTATCTGATGCTGAATTACTAGAACATCCAGTAATCATTGCAACTAATAATGTAAATACAAAGATGCGTTTTAAAAATTTCATGAATGCTTCCTCCAACTAATGAATTTCTTTTCTAATACCGAAATAAGTATGACGAAGAAAATAGCTAATAATGATAACAATACAATAGGGGCAAATACACCTGCTCCGTCTAACTGCGTCATCATTCTCTTACTGAAATATCCTAGCCCCGCTTGTGCACCGAGCCATTCACCTATAGCTGCCCCAATTACACTAAGCGGTACTGCAATTTTTAAAGCTGAGAAAAAATAAGGAAGAGCAGACGGCAATTTTAATTTAAGAAAAACATCCTTTTTCGTTGCCCCGTACGTAACTAAAAGCTCTTCCCATTCTTTTTTCGTACTGCGCAGTCCATCATACGTATTGACCGCAATTGGGAAAAACGTAATTAAAACCGTGACAACAACCTTACTCCAGATGGTATATCCAAACCATAAAACGAAAAGTGGAGCAAGCGCGGTAATAGGAATTGTTTGTGAAGCCACTAATAATGGATAAAATGCTCTCTCCATCCAATTACTCGCATTCATTAATATCGCTAGCCCTACCCCAAGTACGATAGAAATAGCCACCCCTATTAAAACGACATATAATGTTGCCGGCAAATGAACCGTAAATAATATATCTTTTAGTTTCCATATTTTCATTACAATTGCAGATGGTGACGGTAAAATGTACATCTCATCTACAATTCTTGCGCCTATTTCCCACATGACAAGTAAAATACTAGACAGTGTAAGGGCAGGTAAAAGTTCCTTCAACCGGTTCATCATACGAGTACCTGCCTTTGTAACATACTAAGAAGCTCATCTTTAAGCGCTAACACTTCAGGCTTATATAAATCTTTTCTTGTCCGGTTACGATCAAGCGGCACTATCCGCTCATTCAAAGTAGTTATCGGCTGCTGCTCCACTACTAAAATTCGATTAGAAAGAAATAATGCTTCTTCCACATCATGAGTGATAAATAAAATTGTTTTTTCCCACTCTTTCCATTGTTCAAACAGCCATTCTTGCAAAGATGCCTTCGTTAAAGCATCCAACGCGCTAAACGGTTCATCTAACAGCAATATCTCCCCGCCTGTTAATAAAGTTCGAATAAAAGATACGCGTTGTCTCATACCGCCAGATAAATCTTTCGGATATTTTGTCTCATACCCTTGTAAGCCAAATTTATGTAACAGTTCCTTTGCCTTTATTTGTGCTTCTTTCTTCTGTACACCTTGGCACTCTAGCGGCAGAGCTGCATTCTCAATAATCGTCCTCCATGGCAGGAGCATATCTTTTTGGGGCATATACCCTACAGGATGGCTCTTTGTTTCTGTCAGCTCTATCTGTCCCGTACTTGCTTCTTCTAAACCTGTAATAAGGCGAAATAAAGTACTTTTCCCGCATCCACTCGGTCCGATAATACTTACAAACTCTTTATCTTGTATAGAAGCATTTAATTCATTGATGATTGGCTTCTCATCATAATGAAAAGAAACATTATGAAACTGTAGTATGTTCTTGCTCCTCAAATCCCCACATCTCCTTACGATAGGACATATCCCAGAATAAATATTCAAATCGACTGGAATATAGGAAAATCTCCTCTAATCGATCTAGCTCTTTTTCAGACTTTCCAACTGCCATTTCATTTAATAAATCTATTAACCAAATACAAAGGTTACCGTATTCTTCAGAACTATATCCTTGAATCCACTCACCAAAGAACTCATGATCTCTTGCTCCAGGAATATCATTTAAACGCTTTCCAATTTCCCAGTAGCTCCACATACACGGAAGAAGTGCTGCTATTAATTCAGCAAGTGTGCCATTTTGAGATACAGACATCATGTAATTTGTATAAGCTAAATTTTTAGCAGATGGTTTGGCGGACTCTATCTCCTCTATAGAAATTCCAAGTCTTTTTGCATACTGTTTATGGATCGTCATTTCTCCATTTAATATTCCATCAATTTGTTCAGCAAATTTCCCCATTACTTGTGGATTCGTTGCCTTTACAACACCAATCGCATATAGCTTTGCATAATCTAACAAATATAAATAATCTTGGATAATATAATACTGAAACTTATCTTTTTCTAACGTGCCATCTCCCATACCTACTACAAACGGATGATTATGACTCATCTCCCAAACTGGTTGTACAGTTTCTAATAATCTATCGCAAAATTTCATTTCTCTATCCCCTTTCAATTTATATATCTAAATAAAAAACCACTTCTAAATAAGAAGTGGTTACAGCAAATAAAATTATAATTTATTCGTTGCTCCACTTCCCTTCGCTAGTATTACCTAGATCAGGTCTGTAAGGGTTAAGGATTATTCCTCTCTCAGCACAACAAGCACCCCTAGTGGTTTCAATATGAAATTTTTAAATAAAAAAGCCCCGTTTCTATACGCAAAGAAACGGGACTCATTATTAGTGTCCGAATTGCTTCCCTACGCTAGCATAATCTAGATCAGGTAATGAAAAGGATCAAAGGCTTACGGCCTACTCTCAGCTGGCAACACCAGCTCTCCTAGCAAACTATGAAATTATCACTGTCAGTATAACACCGTAATAAGACATCATCAACTATTTTAATTTTCTCAATTGTCAACAAAATAACAAAACTATATAATACTTATATTCTATCTTAGAAATTAATATCCTAATTAATTGGATATTAAGGAATCATTATCCTCAAAAAATTTATTTTTTTATTGATTTCATATTACATTTATGTGAATACACCCACTATATTATATCTTTATACTATAATAAAATTACAACTATACAACTAGAGGAGGTCTCTATTATATGAACATGAAAGCTACTGCTTTAACAGCAACTACTGTCGCAATTGCCTCTTTACTTCCTTCTATGGGAGAAACAACCGTACAAACAGCCAACGCTGAACAATTATCTAACGTGAAAACTGGATATGTCAAAGTCGATCAAGTAGCCTTACATGCACAAGATAACGCAAATAGCTCATCAATTGATACAATTCGCTTTAATACGAAAGTAAACATACTTGAAACAACTAATAGCTGGTATAAAGTATCTGTTAATAATAAAGTAGGTTACGTACAAAAAGATGCTATTCTACTAAAAAACAAACTTCAATCTAATAATCAATACATCGTTAATGCCAATGCATTAAACGTTCGTTCTGAACCTAATTTAGAATCTTCAATTTTAGATGTATTACCAAATGGGAAATTCGTTACCATTCAAGAAGAACAAGGTGAGTGGTATAAAATTTTACATAATGGCAAAACAGGTTACGTACAAAAGGCATTCGTGTCTAATGGTTCACAGCCTTTAGTAAAAGGCATCACAGTCCAAAATAATACGAAATACACAGTTGCAACACCTAAACTTAATGTACGTAGCACTGCTAGTACAAGTAGTGCACTACTTGGTTCATTACAAAATGGTACACAAATACAAGTAGTGGAAACTGTCGGAACGTGGTATAAAATTCGTTTTGGCACAGGATACGGATATGTAGCAAAGCATTATGTGGTGCAAAATCAAACGCAATCACAAACTCAAACAGCTCAACCTACTTCCATTCCAGCAGTTTTCAAATTCCCTACTCAAGGAAGAATTAGCTCAACCTTTGATATGCGCTGGGAACAAATGCATTATGGGATAGATATTGCAGCTCAGGGTAATGTCTCTATCCAAGCTGCGGCTGCAGGTAAAGTTGTGAAATCATATTATTCAGCTAGCTATGGCAATGTTGTGTTCATCGCTCATCAACTAAACGGGAAACTATATACAACAGTCTATGCTCATATGAAAGATCGCACTGTACAAGCTGGCGATCAAGTACAAGCTGGACAATTAGTAGGTCATATGGGAAACACAGGTCATTCATACGGGCAACATCTTCATTTTGAATTACACAATGGAGAATGGAATTTTGAAAAAACAAATGCAGTAAACCCACTGCCATATTTAGTTAGGTAAATTGTATGCCACGCAATATCAATATACCTCTCTTAATTGAATACTTAGCCTTTTTAGGTTTAATCTGTTGTTTAATCATTTACAATACAAATACTGTATTTTTATCTATTATCATTGCTTTTGTCGCTTTAGAAATTATGATGGAATCCTTTCAAGTTCAACTAAAACAAAAAATTGCACATATTTATAATGCCATCTTTCTATTAAGTGCCCTAATAACAAATATTATTAGTAATGGTTTTTATTTATCTACCGTATTTCCTGTGTTCTTTATGGCTGTTTTACTATTCATAGCTAGATACATTCATGTCCCTAATAACAAAAAACACGAACAAGAAGCTTAGAAAGAGGAGACACTGTGTACCGATCTTTCAAAGATAATCCACTAAAATATATATTGAATTTATATAAAAAAATAAATACTTTTTTTGGTATACAAGGAAGCAATACAGCACAATTTCTCCTTTATGGAATGTTATTTCTCGTCTTAATTGCGTTCTCCTTGCTTTATTAATAAAAAAAGGATCTCACATAAAATTGAGATCCTTTTTAATTTATATAAATTTTTTATATAGAAAATGCTCTTTATCCACAAGCATATTTTTCATAAATAAAGCTAAGATTATATTTTTTCTCCAAGCTCATCCTTTGTTCATCATCGCACCAATAGAACAGAATGTCATGAATCGTTGCATAACGCTTATTTTTAAGAAATAGTTTAAAGAATGATGGCAGACAATCATGTAATTGTATAAATATATAATTGCGTAATATTTCTTCTTTATATTCAATGCCCTTACAAATATACAGTAATTCTTCACAATAATATGCATGCTGTGGAACTTGAATCATTTCGAAAAATGGCACATATGATAATAATTTTCCAATAAAATGATCATATCGATCCATTATTCCTATCGTCATATGCTCCATCATATCTTTCATTACATATAAATAATCATCTACATGAGTAGTCTTTAATGGGTCTAATCGATCTGAAATTTGAGAAAGTACAGCTCTTTGACAAGCTAATACTGCTTGACTAGGTCCATAATATGATAGGAAGTCTGTACACTTACGATATTTCCGTAATAAGTCATGTGTATATAAATCATACACAAAAGTATTACAATACATCGCTAGACTCATCATATCACTATTTAATTGTTCCTTTGATAGGAACTTAGCTCTCTTACACATATAAAAGAATGTAAATTCCAATACTTCTTTATGGGATAATAGATGTTTACACTCCTTTATACATTTCTCATTAAATTTAACTCTATCCCAAATTTCTACATCCCCATCAGTCAATTCACCAATACGATATTTAATAATTAAATAGTTTAAAGCAACCGCTTGCGTCAAAAGATCCCACGTTTCATATTCCAATGAAGTGTGAACAAACTCAGCTAGTCCTTGATTTACCATAAAAGTATTTGCTTCTTCATACCAACCAATCTCTTGGCATAAGCGAAGAATACGTACTAAAGTTGGAATTTCATCTTTATGAAACTGTGGTAAATTCTTTGCTTTATTCATTCCATATACGATAAATGCCGCTAAATTTTCTTCTTTATAAAATTCTTTTTCTTTCCACACTAATATAGTTCGTTCTTTCCCTTCACCTTTTGGATGACAAGGTACAAGCAAAGAAAATAATTCAGCGAAATTATTTGGTTCTATATATGTATCTGTAACCAAATTCCAATTTGGATCGCGCTGTACAGCTTTCATATAATTCCCCTTCCCTTTTGTCTACATAGGAAATATTAATCCATTATTACATCATTAATAGTAAATATTGTTATATTCGAAATTTTTCATAATACTTATATCTATTAGTATATCATTTTTTCTCTTATTTAAAATTAGGAATGACAAATTTAAATAAACTGTCGAAATTACTAACCGTATACTTATTATATAATGGCTCAGATACATCATGCTAACATATTAGTTTAATCCATATATACTAGAATAATGCATCTGATTTTTATACGTAACTTATCCCACTAATTAAAGTCTCTCTTCATTCCGTATGCTCCGAGATTTCACTTAAAGCGAATCCCGCTTGATCATCTGCCGATTTTCTTGTAGCTAAATCACCTAATGCTAGCATCCCAACAAGTTGACCACTTTCAACTACTGGTAATCGTCTAATTTGATACTGTGCCATTAACTCTGTAGCTTTTTCAATAGAATCATCTGGAGCAACTGAAACAATATTTGTTGTCATTACATTTGTAATTTTATTAGATCCAGGATGTTTCTCAGCAATGCCTCTAACAACTAAATCGCGATCCGTAACAAGCCCAACAACTTGCTCATTTTCAACAACCGGAATCAATCCAATCGATTCTTCTTTCATCTTTACAGCAGCCTCGTATACATTGTCTAGCGGTGTACAATGTACAATATGAGTACTCATAAGGTCTCTCACTCGTGTCATTTTTGTCTCCTCCTTTTTATACATACCATAGTTTTTCCTAAATCCCTTTATTTATTTCAGGAAAATCAGTAGATAAAAGAGGATTAGCGCACAATAAAAAAGAGTCAGCAATGTGCTGACTCTTTTTTTATGACCCGTACGGGATTCGAACCCGTGTTACCGCCGTGAAAGGGCGGTGTCTTAACCACTTGACCAACGGGCCATGGCTCCGCAGGTAGGACTCGAACCTACGACCGATCGGTTAACAGCCGATAGCTCTACCACTGAGCTACTGCGGAATAATATATGGTGGGCCTAAATGGACTCGAACCATCGACCTCACGCTTATCAGGCGTGCGCTCTAACCAGCTGAGCTATAGGCCCATATACTTTACAGGGGCAGTAGGAATCGAACCCACACTGGAGGTTTTGGAGACCTCAGTTCTACCTTTAAACTATGCCCCTAAAGGATGCCGACTAGAGGACTTGAACCCCCAACCTACTGATTACAAGTCAGTTGCTCTACCAATTGAGCTAAGTCGGCATAAAAAAAATGGTGGCTCGGGACGGAATCGAACCGCCGACACGAGGATTTTCAGTCCTCTGCTCTACCGACTGAGCTACCGAGCCAACATAAATGGCGGTCCCGACCGGGGTCGAACCGGCGATCTCCTGCGTGACAGGCAGGCATGTTAACCACTACACCACGGGACCATTTGGTTGCGGGGACAGGATTTGAACCTGCGACCTTCGGGTTATGAGCCCGACGAGCTACCGTGCTGCTCCACCCCGCGACAATATAATATTTTTTTAAAAAAATGGAGGAGGTAGAGGGATTCGAACCCCCGCGCGACTCTCGCCGCCTGTCGGTTTTCAAGACCGATCCCTTCAGCCGAACTTGGGTATACCTCCATGAAGGAAAAAAGAAATATTTTATTATTTATGTCTAAACCATTTAAAAATAAAATGGAGGAGGTAGAGGGATTCGAACCCCCGCGCGATTCTCACCGCCTGTCGGTTTTCAAGACCGATCCCTTCAGCCGAACTTGGGTATACCTCCGAGACATATAATAAATAAAGTGGAGCCTAGCGGGATCGAACCGCTGACCTCCTGCGTGCAAGGCAGGCGCTCTCCCAGCTGAGCTAAGGCCCCATGTTTTTGGGAATATCGGGAAGACAGGATTTGAACCTGCGACCCCCTGGTCCCAAACCAGGTGCTCTACCAAGCTGAGCCACTTCCCGTTAATAAAAGCGCGCCCGAGAGGAGTCGAACCCCTAACCTCTTGATCCGTAGTCAAACGCTCTATCCAATTGAGCTACGGGCGCATATGGTGCCGAGGGCGGGGGTCGAACCCGCACGGTGGTCACCCACCGCAGGATTTTAAGTCCTGTGCGTCTGCCTGTTCCGCCACCCCGGCATGTCATATTGAAAATTGGAGCGGAAGACGGGATTCGAACCCGCGACCCCAACCTTGGCAAGGTTGTATTCTACCACTGAACTACTTCCGCAAAAATGATGAGCCATGAAGGACTCGAACCTTCGACCCTCTGATTAAAAGTCAGATGCTCTACCAACTGAGCTAATGGCTCGTAAATGGCTGGGCTAGCTGGATTCGAACCAGCGCATGACGGAGTCAAAGTCCGTTGCCTTACCGCTTGGCTATAGCCCATTAATATTTACTAGTATGGTTATCTTTTCAAAAAAATAAACCCTCTCAGGTTATTTTAAAGAAAATGGTGGAGGGGGGCAGATTCGAACTGCCGAACCCGAAGGAGCGGATTTACAGTCCGCCGCGTTTAGCCACTTCGCTACCCCTCCGACATATATGGTGGAGGATGACGGGATCGAACCGCCGACCCCCTGCTTGTAAGGCAGGTGCTCTCCCAGCTGAGCTAATCCTCCATTTGCCTGGCAACGTCCTACTCTCACAGGGACAAGGTCCCAACTACCATCGGCGCTAGAGAGCTTAACTTCCGTGTTCGGTATGGGAACGGGTGTGGCCTCTCTGCCATCATTACCAGACTGTATTCATTTAAGACAAGAATTATTGTAACTCATTTAACTTTTAAAGTCAACAAGTTTTTTATATTCTTTCAAAACTAGATAACATTGCTTCATATTATATGGTTAAGTCCTCGATCTATTAGTATTCGTCAGCTCCACATGTCACCATGCTTCCACCTCGAACCTATCAACCTGATCATCTTTCAGGGATCTTACTAGCTTACGCTATGGGAAATCTCATCTTGAGGGGGGCTTCATGCTTAGATGCTTTCAGCACTTATCCCTTCCGCACATAGCTACCCAGCTATGCCCTTGGCAGAACAACTGGTACACCAGCGGTGCGTCCATCCCGGTCCTCTCGTACTAAGGACAGCTCCTCTCAAATTTCCTACGCCCACGACGGATAGGGACCGAACTGTCTCACGACGTTCTGAACCCAGCTCGCGTACCGCTTTAATGGGCGAACAGCCCAACCCTTGGGACCGACTACAGCCCCAGGATGCGA